>JBEKOM010000069.1:0-2989 GCA_049521795.1 Bathyarchaeia archaeon | reverse complement strand
CTCACAGGAACGTCCTCAGGATCTACAGCCATTCCTATCGTCTGGTTCAACTGTGAAGGGTCACTGATTCCAGGCGGCAACTCATCTCCAACAATAAAGATCGGCTCCGCCACGTTAAGATGGAACGGCGAAGCGTGAGCAGCAGAAGGATCAGCAAGATCTAGAGGAACAGAAATTCCCAGAGGAAAACCATTGGCCCCTGGATAGGTGCCGAAGTAATTGTCGAACGAATGATTCTCTTGAACAATGAATATGATGTGCTCAATCTTTGACTGCCCCGCGGCGGAGGGGTACGAACCAAGAAACGGAGAACCGGGAACGATGAATATGATGTGATCAATCTTTGACTGCCCCGCGGCGGAGGGGTACGAACCAAGAAACGGAGAACCGGCTGGGCCAATCAACAGAACAACAAAAGCAAATGTAAGCAGAGAACCAATCTTCGCCCGCATCGCAAATGCCCGATGGAGGGCACTCGCGAGTATCGATCAATCAAAACGAAAAGAGACAGGCCTGCGGATATTACACGCAAGGCCAGGTCGTTCCTCGTTAGAAATGTGCGGGCCTCTTGGTTCGCACACTTTTGTTTGAGTGGCGGTTATTTGAACATGAGATGGATGGGAGAAATTACAGCCTCACTTTCCGCCCCGACCTGGGACTATCACGTTCCTCCTTGAACATGGCATTGAGGGATTCGAGTAGAGCTTTGCGACCTCTCACGGATTTCATGAAGTCCTCCGGCTTTACGCTTAATGCCTGACCTCGGACTCTCTCCTTCACTATTTCCCGTGTCTGCCTGATCTTTGTCTTCTCTGTATCATCTAACCTGTAGCCTTCTGACGCAGCTTCAGCTGGTTCCCGGAGTGAATCGTCCTGCTCCGCTCTGCGGCCCAGTTCTCTAGCCAATATCCCGAAGAATCCTTTCACAGCCATAGGGCCTAGTCTTGACTCCTCGCTCTCTATCTCATGCACTTTGCGCTGCGCGATTGCGTCTATTAGACTCTCGGCTTCCCGGATGTACATTGTCCTGATTTCTTCGAAGGCCAACTTCACCGCGTTTTCCACCAGAATCTCCGAGTTTTTTTCTTTGATCGCATCCACTAACTTCGCGGCGTCTTGCTTCAGGCGGTTAAGCTCATTGACGTATGCTCCGGTCCTATTCATTGATCCGTTGCATCTCGATCTTATCTTTTAGCGATTCGACTTGCTTCTTTATTTGTGAATACTTGGGCTGATCCTCAACCCATTTGGAGAGACGACCGAGAGTGGCGACAGCTACTGGCACGACCTCATCCTCCTCGCCTTTTCCTTCTCCTAGGAAATCTATGAGCTTAGAAACATGCTTGTAGACCGCTACCTGCGACTCCATGGCTGCTATGTCTCTCCCAGCTCCCAGCGCCGCCGTTTTCAGTTCGTCTACGCGTGTTGAAGCATTTCCTATGGTGTCTCCTAGACCTTGAACCTGCTTCGAGAATTTCTCGAGTGATAGTTTGACGCCTTGTATGCTCTCATCAGCCTTGGCTGGCAGAGCTGTCAACCTATCCTCGAGAGTCTTGATCCTTCCTCTCAGGGAGGCTTCGCTCCGGGTGAGCTCTTGAATCGATGCTTCGAGTTCTGCTTTCTGCACTTCGATTTGTTTCAATGATACGTATGTGTCAAGCGCTTGCAGGATGCTGCCTAGCGGACCGTGCTTCTGGGCCAGGCTTCTTATCTTGGCTATCTCTTCTGCTCCTATTCCGTATTTCTCACTCAACTCCCGGACGCTTTCGATGATCGCGTGTTGGTTCTGAATTTCTCTCCGAATCCCAGCGTTCCTTTCTTCAAGTTCATCTCTCGTGGCCGATAGTCTCTTGTTCTCTGTTTCTATGGCTTTCATTTCTCCGTACTCAGTTACGGCCCCTAGGACCTCAGGGGGTTTACCGTATTTCTTCGCTAGGTTGTAAATGTCAACTATCGCGGACACGCTGAAGTTGTGTTTGTACAGAAGATCCTTGGACATTCCAATGGCGGTCGTCAAGAGGGAGTGCTCCGCGTTGGCATTCTTCATTTCGGATTCCAAATTGGTCAGGTTCCGTCGCGTCTCTGAAACGGTCTCTTGTAGTGCCCTGAGCGTGGCGTACGCATTGACCGCATCGAGGACGCCTCTGGCTCCTCCGTACTTCTCAGATGACGCCTTTAGCGAGTCCAGGGAATTCTCGTCGAAGCCTTGTTTTTTGAGTTTCTCGTAGGTGGATAGCGCGTCCTGTATCTGTTGCTTGCGCTCTTCTAGGTTTGCAACGTCGGCGCTTGATTTCTCGATACTTTTCTGGAGCTGAACCTTACGGTTCTCGAGGTCATTTGCCTCTCGTGTGAGAGATAGTACGCCGCCGTAAGTTTTGAGGGCCTCCATGACCTTATCATAGCCACCATAGCCCTTCGAGGTCTCATAGATCGTCCTCAGACCGTCCGCCTTTATCCCGGCTGCCTCAAGTTGCGATCGATAATCCCGTAACGCCGTTAGTTGCTCTAAGGTCAGCCCTGCGTCCTTATTTTCCCAATATACGCGGAGCATGTCTTTCATGTCAATCTTTGACTTCTTGATATCATCAAGGAAGCCCGAAACATCGTCTACACTCACCTCACGGGTCTCGAGGCCTTTTCTCACAGAAAGTGCGCGTTCAACTTCTTCGAGGGTAATGCCTCGAGCGATAAGCTCTCCTAGCAGCTCCATCGCTCTCTTTTTTGGAGCGGGATCGTTCACCTCGGTTCCTCTAGTGTACCGCTTCGTCGTGTCCTTGCTCCAAATTTGGTTTGTGAGCTGACTGACTTCTTCGTTTGTGAAGCCGGCTTCCCTAAGCTGTCGCATGAGCTTTTTGGCCTTGGTCAGCTTCTCCCCGGACAAAGGCTTCATCTTGCCTAGTTCCGACAGTTCTTTGACAAGTTCCTCGATTTTGGGAGAGGTTCCCATGCAGAGAGGGGTAATGGCCGGGATAGTTAAGGACAGCGGATG
>JBEKOM010000068.1:0-4407 GCA_049521795.1 Bathyarchaeia archaeon | reverse complement strand
GGCAGGGTGATGGCGTTCGATTGCGCCGAGCCGCTGCAGCTTCCGCCGGATGTCCAGAAGGCGTTAGCGTCGATAAGCGTGGATGTCGAGCCATCGGTCGCCACGCCGCTGTAATAGGTCGTCGTGGAGCCTTCGCTAGCCGCTCCGATGCAATCGCGCTTGGCTATCATGTATCTGGTAGTCCCCTCCACCATCGCCTGGGCGAAATTGGCAAGCGGAGTCAGAGAGTTGCCCGTGTTCGTAGTTATCTGCATGCCTTGGCCGCTGGATTGACCTGTGGTCAGGGCCACAGCGCCATAATTGCCGTAGACCATGCAGTTGCCCCAAGGCGAGCTGAAAGTGACGGCGGCGTTGGTGGTGGCGGTGTTGACGACCGACATGACCAGGTTGGCGGTGCCGGCGCCGGAGACGACAGTCGCTCCGATGCCGATGCCTGTGCCAACCGCGTACCAGCCGTTGATGTAAGTGGGGGTCGGAGCGGACATCGTGACCAGCAACGAGCCGAGCGAGCCGGATGAAGCAGTGCCAGATGCCGCCGGCGCCCAGGCGTTGAAGGTGATGACGTTCCCCGAAGGTGAGCCGGTGTTGGGGACGGAGAGGGTGAGTGTCGTGGTGCCGGCCCCGGAGACGACCTGGCAGTAGGTGGAGCCCACGGTGCTGATGCCTGTCCCGGTCACGTACCAGCCGTTGATGTTCGAGGGGGTGTTCCCCGCGAAGGTGACGGTCGAGCCGGGATAGGCACCGCCGTTCGCCACCTGGCGGTGGTCCTTGGAGCCGTCATAGATGACAGCGACGCCCTGGGCGCCGACGCCGACGGCGTTGGCCCCGGCCGAAGCGGAGATGTTGTACGTGAATTGGTTCACGGCCGGAGAGCCGGTCGTCGTTATGGTCGTTATCTGCTGCAGGCCGTTGTAGTACTGGACGTCGCCTGAGGTCGTGGCTCCCCTTATGGAGACCCACTGGCCGACCAGGAGGTTGTGGGAGTTCACGGTCGTGACGGTGGCCACCGTGCCTGTCCTGGCGATCGTGGAGATGGCTATGGGCGGCTGCTCGTATATGACGTGGTTGGCGTCGCAGAGCATGGCGGCCATGGTGCAGGCCACGCCGGTGTCGAGGATACGGCCGTGGGAGACCTGGTCGAAGTCGCCGTTCTTGTACAGGAAGAGCTCGGCGCAGCCGGGGGCGGCCGTGGCCCAGGTGAAGTACATGTTGCTCGAGTCGCCCTGGATGACGTAGACGGAGTCGGTCGACGGCTGGACGTTCCAGTTGTTGTACAGGGTGAGGGTATCGGCAGTGTTCGAGAGGATGGACCGGAGCTGGCCCATGCCGGTGCCGGCCAGGATCCTCACGCCGAAATTGGCCCATTGGTTGGTGGTCCAGGTCTTGCCTGTCTGGGTCAGGGTGTTATAGAGGGAAGATGTCGAGGTGCCGGCTTCGAAGCCGATGATCTCGTAGCGGGAGGTGGCATCGGGCGGGGTGGTTATCGAGGCGAAGGTCAGGGTGTTGGCCGTGTTCGAGGCTATCTTCGAGATCTGGCCACGGCCGGTGCCTGAGTATATGTATAGGTAATAGTTGGCCCATTGGTTGGCCACCCAATATTTTGTTTTGTCGATCAATACCATGTTGGTACCGGTGGCAGTTGAGATGCTGTGAACGTAGATGGTTGATTCCTCCGTCACCCTTTCAAGACAGAGGTCGGTAGCGATATCAGGAAGCATGCCGCTTAAGACCGGTTTGGCGTACCAGACATCAGCTAGGACGTCATAGTACTGCAAGGTAAAACCGTACGGATTGGCTTGAGTGGACAGGAGCCAGACGCCTCCCGACTGGATGACGTACCTCGATGTGTTATCGGGCTGAGTGTCCCAGGCTGTATCGACGGTCACGACCGAAGATTCTATCTGGTACATAGTGTCAGTCGAGGGATTCGTCGACCAGACGGTATTGCACCAAGGATCCTCCGCGTGCTTGTTGGCGTCGCCTATGGTGAGGACTGTGTCGGTGCTGTACATGATCTTGTGGACCTGCAAGAGACCGGTGCCGAATGTCGTCCTCAGGGCATAGCCGACCCATTTGTTGAGACCTAACGTCGTTCCCACATATCCGGTAGTCCAAGTCTTTGTCGTGTCAGCCAAGGTCGTTGCGCTACCGCCTGTGGCGACACCGTAATCGGCGACCACCGGATCGGCGACAGAGGTAATGTACCGTTCCTGTCCGGCGCCCTTGCCGCTTATGATCGATATCTTGAAGCCCTTGGCGCTTCCGGCGAAGGTCAGACCGGTCGTTATGGTGGTGGCTCCGGAGACGATTACCCTGCCGAAATATCCCAGAGTACCGGCGAACCTCATCGAGGCGACGGTGGCCGGGGCGTTGGGCGGCGTCGTCAACTGTTCGTACGTATCCGACCATGTGTCGTATCGCCAGAAGTTCGTCTCGGTCTTCATGAAATATACGTATCTGCCGCTCGTCACGTTAAAGCTGCCGCTATCCGAAGCGCAGGAACAGCCGACGGTCGTCGGAGTGATCTGGGCCATCCTGCACCATTCCCATACCGGGGAATCGACTTGCCTTTTCAGCTTATTGGTTACGGGCGCCATGTTCTCTACGAGTAGGTCCTGATGGCCACAATTTTAGCATCTAAGGCCGACAGCTGGACATTGCGGATCGCGGATTGTGGATATGCAAAACGCCCCGCTCTTAGCGGGGCGTTTTGCGAGACCGGCGTTAGACGCGGGTCACATTCTTGGCGTTCGGGCCCTTCTGGCTTTCGACGACTTCGAAGCTCACCTTGTCGCCGACCTTGAGCTCGTCAAAGGCGACGCCGGAGAGATCGTTGGAGTGGAAGAACAGGTCCTTCGGCTCGCCTTCGCGAGCGATGAACCCGAATCCCTTGTCCGTCAGAGTCTTGATCGTTCCCGTCATGTTGTTGATTATTGGCTATTTAACTTCAAAGAAATTCGACGCGGCTTTCTTGAACTGTGGATAGTAGCACAGTTGGGCGGGAATAGATAGGGCTGCCTGTGCCTTTGGGACCGGTTTCTGATATCATGGGCCGGTCATGGATGAAGACATCTCCATCGTATCCGGGGACGACTTGCCGGACCAGAAAGGGCTGATACACAAGCTGTGCGAGATAGACAAGATATGCTACGGGGACATCGACCTCTTGAAAAGGAACTTCGATCCGGAGGTCATCTCGCGCGACGTCCATGGGCATCCTGTCATCCGCATCAGGGCCGACAGCGGCAAGCTGCCGTTATTCAAGGCCTGAGGCTTGACATAAAAATACATAGGAGTATCATCCTCTATCGAACGCCGCTCCTTTCGAAGAAAGAAACTCGATTCCCGGCAGTAACGGCCAGGGAACAGGCCAAATCTCTAAGTCCCCGGAAATGGGATAACTTAAGAGGAAACTACGCCGGTCACGGCGCAAGTCCGATTGAGCAACGATGTTCACTTGGAGAGGTTGAAGGAACCCGCCACCCGGTCGAAACGCGACAGCGTGGCCGGCAGTATGCTACCTCGGCAGAGGGGCTAGAACGGGTGTCCTGAGTAGCCGAGCTATTAGAGATCGCGAACGAGATAGCTCAAGGCGAATCCGTCTGGCAATGGCTAGCCATCCGGGCTAGATGAAAATAAGCACCAAACGCAAGCGTCGTTGCGAGACGCAGCTCTTCCGTCGAATGCGCGCCTATCAGAAGAGACCAAGCGTGTACGCTCTTGCCAGATAAGCCTAAATCGATCCGAACGAAGCGTTCCCCCGGCCCTGCTTTCCTCACGGAAAGCAGGGCCCTATTTTTTCCACCGCTACTGACTAACGACCACCGTTAGCAGACATTGGAATCAAGTAAATAAGGCTTTTTCGCTTTTTCTCGATTCTATCGTCTAAGCATTGTGATCCAATGCAAAATAATCCCTATCACCAAATAACAGACTAGGTAAGGAACTACGGTACAGACTGCATTAAAAAAATTGCTGACGAATATATCCGGACCCCACATCAATCCGATTTTAAGCAATGCCCCGAAATATATAGTGTTGTATAACACACAGCCCCACATTCCCCATCGCTCCGTCATATCTTTCAGAGTGGCGAAAACGACCGTGAGAAAAATGACTACTGTTACGGCAATCCGATACTCAGTTAAAAATGACGTTAAAACAGACCAGTACAGTTGAATCAGTTGCTTTGTCCCGTCGTCAATGGCTTCCATAAATGTATTTGGCATTTCCTTGGAAACTATGTAGCAATAGATAAGACAATGATAGCTCTACCAGTGACCCAAATGATAACAAAAGATTCTTTTGAACTCTCTTCATGCTCTTATTTTACCACGATTCTGTGACCCATATTAGTGGAGATTGGAAACGGATCATTGACAGCATCAAGTATATTTATATTTTCAT
>JBEKOM010000067.1:0-2603 GCA_049521795.1 Bathyarchaeia archaeon | reverse complement strand
ATGATCAGGTATTCCGATGATAAGGCGAAGCCGCTCGATGCTTCCGATGCAGTGCTCGTGGATGCGAGTCTCCGGGCAACCGCGAGCGGCGCGGGTGGCGATGAGGAGCTCGATCAGATTTTCGATCCCGCCCCGCGGCTCATGATCATCGACCAGGGGCCGGGGCGAATCGCCGCACGTGCTTTTTTCATGTTGAGCTCGAAGGACGGCCGCCCGCACGGGAGCGGCACCCTCGATGTCTATGTTTACAGCGACCGGGTATTCTTCGTTCCCAGCCTGTACATCGATTATGAAAACGGTGGGCTGACCATCTCGGCGGCTGGATTATGGGGAACTGTTCCGGGGAAAGGCGCTGAGATTAATGTGGGTGGATCGAAGATCACAGCGCGGGGCGACAGCGGATTTGTTCCGTTTGGGGAGGACCGCGCCGAGTTCGGAGTTCTGGTGAACAACCCGGGCCGTGCCTCCATGAAGATCGGCTGGCCGAGGAATACGTTTCCTTCCTTTCTATATCTGAATGAAATCGATAAAAATCCCGAGACCGATGAAATATATGAAAAATGGCCTCTGTGGATCACGCAGCGGGACGGTCCGCTTTCGTGGAAACGGGGCGAGCATTCCGGGCTCCAGGTGGGACCCGGCGACGGTTCGGCGCAGAGGCTCGATTTCCTTTGGGTGAACGGCGACAGCCTGAAAGTCCCCGATGGCGACCACGCCGGGCTGAAGGGAATGATGGGAGTATTCCTCGGGCCGACATCAGCCCGCGCGGAGGAGCTCTGGAACGCCTACCGCAATCCCGTGAAACCGGTGGTGAAGGGAGGCGAATTTCGGTACTTCAACGAGATCGAGGGTGTTTACGAAATTGATTCAAAGGGCGGCGATGTGGAAGCAACCTTCGACAACACCTCGCGTGAGTACGACCAGCAGGTCTTCGTCCGCTTCTGGAACCTTGCCGGCAAGGGGGGATACGCCGTGAGGGCCAATCGGGAAAAGGTCCCGTTTGGTCTTTATAATGACGGCGACCTGGTCGAGGACCCCTACGAGACCATCTCCATGCTCAAGCTGGCGACCGGCCCGGCGCGGTTTGCGGGGGTTGCGGTTCCTGCCCACAGGACATCTTCGACGACTGTTTCTCTCACGCGGGTGCGGGGGGTGCAGTTCTCCTACCAAATGTACTCGGACATGGAAACCTACGAGGCCTGGACCAACGACTGCACCGATCGCCCCCTCTTCCGTTTCCATGTGGTGACGGGCGACCTCTACTCAGTCACGCTTCCAGGCAGGCATGACTTCGCGATGTCCAGACTCTCCCTCTACTTGATGCTGAACGGGGTGAACCAAAATACCTATATGAATCAAACCCGCGGATTCCGTGTGCTGGAGAGCAACCCCGGCGAGGTGAAATTCTCTTACACCAGCACGAACCTCCAGGGGACGGGGCTTTCCGTATACAATGTGGCCGCCCAATATGTTCCGGGAAGAGTCGGCTTCAATTTTCGGGCGGAATTCACACCGCTCGACGACGGCAAGCGATGGACATCCGTCGAGTATTGCGACCTCTACCCCTTTGATAACACCTACCGCAGAAACTTCCACTACCGTGACATCGTGTTCCTCAACAAAAGCGGCGTGTTCGACCGGGTGGGGACCGGATGCTGGTCCGACAGATTCAAGACGGTTCAGGAAACGGACCATCTCGGGTATTACTCCCAGGCCGGGGGGGCTCGTGAAAAAGGGATTGGCAGGACCCCGGAGCAGGATGACGGCACTGTCTGGCTGCTCGGCGACATCCACGGTCGGGGAAACATCCTCTACCGTCGCGGCGAATGGCAGCCCTCCGCGGGAGCTCGCTCAGTCCTATCGATCTGCAATGCCTGGGTGGATGTCCATAACGCCGTGACAGACCGGAGCGATTTCTCGTCAAAAGAGACCATTTCCTATTCCGTCGATGTTTTTGGCGGGCCATTGCCTTCTCTCGATCAATTGAATGCCCTGTATGTGCAAGCCGCGGGCGAGAAAACGGTGAAACAGGTAACGGCGGTGAAGTTCGGCCCTCGGGGAACCCTCGAGGGATTTCAGGTGAAGTAATATAGAATAACTTAATGATTGATGTAGAAATCCGCGTCCTGACGGAAGGTGATGCAGCGGCCTATTGGAGTCTGCGGCTCGAAGCCCTCGAGCGGGAACCCGAGTCCTTCGCCGAGTCCGCCGAGGAGCACCGAGCCACCCCGATCGATCTTGCCGCCGCGCGCCTGCGTCAGGATGACAATGCCAGCCTTGTCTTAGGCGCGTTCCTCGACGGAGAGCTCGTGGGCATGGCGGGTTTCTTCCGCGAAAAACTTCTCAAGGTCCGGCACAAAGGCCGAATCTGGGGCGTTTATGTGAGGGCGAATAGCAGGGGGCAGGGCATCGGTCGAGCGTTGCTGGGGGCGTTGTTGGAGCAGATCAAGACCTTGCCTGGTTTTGAGCAGGTGAATCTAACTGTGTCCTCCCACCAAGTCGCAGCAAAAGCGCTCTATCGCTTGCTTGGCTTCGAAACCTTCGGAGTTGAACGCGCCGCGCTCAAGATCGCTGACCAGTACTTTGACGAAGAGTACATGGCC
>JBEKOM010000066.1:0-2777 GCA_049521795.1 Bathyarchaeia archaeon | reverse complement strand
AGCGACATCGGGATCACCTTCAAGGGCAAAGCCAAGGAACAGGCTGGCGTGAAGACGCGCAAGCTACCCGTGATGAAAGTGGCTACGATCTCGCACAAAGGTCCCGGAAGCGAATTCAAGAACACATACGCCAAGCTTTCCGAATGGATCGAAAAGAAAGGATACAAAGTATCAGGTCCTCCGATTGAGGTCTACTCAAAGAAGCCGGAAGTCGTCGGCGGCGTCACCATACTGTACGCGAAAGTGATGATGCCAGTCCAGAAGAAGTGAAACGCTAGACATACAACTCGAATTGGCGACCGTTTGCTCGACGACGAAAAACCCTCCTGTGAGGATTCAAATCCGGACGCCCGCACCGGCCTACCCACCACCACTACCCCTAACGACGAGGGTTCAAATTACGACGGCCGCACCACTACCTACGCGCGAAGCGTTCTCCCGAGCATGTATGTGAATGGGTCCTAATCATCAAGAATGAGCCGGAAGCATTCTCGATCTCTGCTCAGCCGACTCCTCACGCCCGTTTCAGAGCGTCGCAAACTATTTTATCATCGGCCCGGCTCAACCGCGTAAGGGATTCGGGTTGTCAGAAGGCCAGCGCAGGCTCGCTGCGATAATGTTCACTGACCTGGTCGGCTACACCGCTCTCACGCAAAGGAATGAAGCGCTCGCAATGCAACTCCTCGAGGAACATCGGAGACTCGTTAGGCCATTCTTTCCAAAGCATAGCGGTCGAGAAGTCAAAACTATCGGGGACGCCTTCCTGGTTGAATTCGCCAGTGCTCTTGAAGCTACAAGGTGCGCCTTCGATATTCAGCAGTCATTGAGTGAGCTCAACTCCGTGATTCATGATCAGAATGACGTTTACGGTGACGCGGTCAACATAGCCTCTAGGATAGAGCCTCTAGCCTCGCCCGGTGGGATCTGTGTTAGCCAGCAGGTGTACGATCAGATCAAGAACAAGTTCGAATTTCCGCTGTCAACTCTAGGCGAAAAGACTCTGAAGAATGTCAGCGAGCCCGTCGAGGTGTATAGGGTGATTCTTCCTTGGGAGAAGAAAAGCGAGAGCGAGTCCGAGCTTGAGAAGACTCGAATCGCGGTCTTGCCATTCACCAACATGAGTTCCAATCCCGAAGAGGGATACTTCGCGGACGGCATGACGGAGGAGCTGATCACATCGCTGTCGGGTGTGAGGCAGCTGACAGTCATCGCAAGAACTTCTGTCATGGGCTACAAGGGGACGACGAAGAAGGTGAGGGAGATTGGAAGAGAGCTTGAGGTCGGGTCAGTTCTTGAGGGCAGTGTCAGAAAGGCAGGAAGCAAGGTGAGGATAACGGCGCAGCTCATTGACGCGACGACGGAGGGTCACCTTTGGGCTCAGAACTACGACAGGCAGCTGGAGGACGTCTTCGCGATCCAGTCAGAGATCGCCGAGAAGGTAGCCGGGGAACTGAGGATTCGTCTCGTGGACTCCGAAAAGAGAACCTTGGAGAAAAAGCCTACCGAGAACACTGAGGCGTACACCTGCTTCCTTAGGGGTAGGGAGCTGTTCAGAGAGGAGACCGAAGCTTCACTCAAGCAGGCATTAGGCCTCTTCGAGAAGGCCATTGAGTTGGATCCCAGGTTCGCGAGAGCGCACGTTGGCGTAGCAGAGTGCCACCAATCGCTTGCTGGGTTGGGATTCGAACAATTTGACGTCTCTCTCTCAACCGTGAAGTCATTGCTAGAGCGTGCCATCGACCTTGACCCGAACCTCCCGGAGGCCCACGCGGTGCTCGCGGAGATGTTCTTCAACGTGGACGACATGCCGGGTCTGGATGCGGAGGCGAGAAGGGCGCTGGAACTCAATCCGAGCCTCCCACAACCTTACTCTATGCTATCCGAACTGGCGGCAATGAACGGAGACCCGGGGGAGATGGTCAGACAGACTGAGACAGCCTACCGCCTTGACCCCATCAGGCCCCGGTTCATCTATTCTGTCGGGACGGCATACCTCTGGACCGGGAGGGAGGAGGAGGCGCTGGAGCTCTGGAAGAAGACCGAGCAGCTGGCCCCGGCGTACACCTACAGGGGCATGACAGAGTACTACATAATCAAGGGGGATCTCGAGAAGGCTAAGGAGTTCCATGCGAAGGCGGAGAAGCTCGAGCCCACCAATCCTCGGATCATTTCGATGGGAGGGATCATTGCGGCCATGGAAGGCGACAAGGAGAAGGCGCTCCTCGCAATCAAGAAGATTGAGGACGCTAAGATAGGCCCGCTCGGCTTCAACTACATCGGATACATTTACCATGCCCTCGGAGACCTCGACTCATACTTCGAGTACATGAACAAAGCCCGAGAAGCCCATCAGATAATCCCCTCAACGATGATGTACTCGCCCCTCTTCGCCAGGGCAAGGGCGGACCCCCGATACTTGGAATTGGTGGAGAGACTCAGGAAGCAGTGTGGCCTAACAGAATAGAAGCCGTCGCACACTGGGAGATGCGCACACATTTTCGCGCTGCTCGCTTCGCTTACTGATACTTGGTTTCTGTTTAGCGTCAGTTGGATTGGGATTCGTTCTTCTTGTGTATGGGTCTAGTCGTGCGAGCACCCAAATTTGAACCAGTAGTTCTAGTTCAATGTCTACACAGTAATGTCTAGATGGTGCGGCCGCCGGGATTCGGACCCGGGTCGTTGGCTTTCTTCCCTGCAATGGATGGAAGGCCATTGGACGCTTTGCTATGTCCTAGACCAGATTATCCGCATGTTCACCCATAATTTCGTGCCCGTCT
>JBEKOM010000065.1:0-2636 GCA_049521795.1 Bathyarchaeia archaeon | reverse complement strand
GGCCCTGCTCGTAGATTTGCTGGCCCCCTACGGTGTAAATTGGAGGCAGCGCGAGGCCGGTGACAGAATTAGCAAAGGGCACGTTGACGTTCGGCTGGGCAGTCACTAACGGGTCCACAGTATAGGGGTTGAGTCCGGTCAGGAAGTCGTCCTGCCACAAATTAGGCAGGATCGTGGCAATGGCGCCGCCCGCATGCCAGACCGTGTGGTCCGTAACCTGCCAATCGAGACTCAGCCGCGGCCCCCAGCCTCGCCAATCCATTCCGTACGGCGGCTGGGGATTGACCAAGTACTTTATCGTTGCCCCCGTCTCCCAAACAACCGCCGGCGCGCCCTGGGGATTTACCACACGACCTTCCGCGGTGAGGTGATGAGCTTCGCTTATGCGCGTGTTGACTTCGTAGCGTAAACCATAATTAAGGCTCAATCGCGGCGAGACCTTCCACGCGTCCTGAAACCAGAAATTATAAGCAGCACGCCGTGCCGCCGCCTCACCCACCTTGGTCCCTTGCGGAAAATACTTGGGCGCGCCGGCAACGGTATAACTGAAAGGCGTTCCGGTGAGAAAGGCGCTGAGGGTATCCGGGAGCGGATCACCTACTTGGATATTGTGTTGTCCGCTCACGGAAGGAATAGCGGCTTGCGCATAGGCCGTTCCTCCGCCGAAGGTGTAAAGACCGTTCGGGTTAACGTCATAGACCGTGGTGTCGCGATTGAAACGGGCTTCAAACCCCCACTTCATGGAATGGGGTCCGTGGACGAAGGAGAACGATTGCCTTGCTTGGATCAATGATGTATATGCGCCCATGTTGGTCCCGGCCGCATTGTTGAACGCTTCGTAGAGCCCATCGCCAAACGCCAGGCCAGGCTGCGTGGTGTTGATAGTGGGGAAAAACGGTGTGCTGCGTACTGTTCCGACGGTGGTCTCAGCGATCAACTGCGGTCGCAGGGCGCGCGAGTAATGAAAACCGCCGTTGCGTTGGTGATCGAAAAAGCGGACGGTGAAACTGGGGTCAATCGCCGTCTGATCCGGATTGGTCAAAGGACCATCGACTTGGTTCAAACTGAAGCGGGCAAAGAATTGCGACACCTCGGAAATGCGATGGTCGATCCGGATAGAGAATTGATCGGTCACCGTGGAGACGGCGGCGGAGGCCGCGTAGGTGCGGTCACCAAACGGTCCCTGGGGATCATCGGGCAGCGGATAACGAGCCAGTGCGGCGCTGATCTGAGGGTTGACGGGGATCAGCAAGGTGTCGCCCGGGAAGGCGGTGGTGTCCATACCGTGGCGTTCCAGCAGGGAAGGAACCGGAAGCACCTGCGTGGTCCCCAGCACCTGGCGGAATCCCTGGTACTGCCCGAAGAAATAAGTCCGCTTGCCGCCGTTGTAAACTCCGGGGATCACGAAGGGGCCGCCCAGGGTGAAGCCAAATTCGTTGCGCACAAAGTGCGGAAGTCGGCCGGGACTGAGCGGGGTGCGGTGGTCAAAGAAGTTGCGCGAGTCGAACACCGAGTTGCGCAGGAACTCGAACAGGGAGCCGTGAAGATCGGCGGTCCCCGTGCGGGTGATGATCTCGGTAAAACCCGCGGCGCCATGGCCGATTTCTGCCGGCATGACGCCGGAATTGGCGCGGACTTCCTGAATGGCGTCGACGTTGAAGTTGGAAAAAGTCGACCCGCCCATTTCCGGGTCGCTGGTGTCGATCCCGTCCATGGCGAAAACCGTGGTCACGCCACGTTGGCCGTTGACCGCAAACTGCTGGGAGAAATTCGCGGCGCCATTGGTGTCCGTCATGGTGCCGGCGGCCAGCAAAAGTAACTGGCTGAAGTCGCGCTTGTTGAGCGGCAACGTCGACACTTCTTGTTTCGACAAGCGTTCGCCACCGCTCGACTTCGGTTCGGGGGCGGCTTCCTCTTCCCCAGGGTTCTGATCCTTCGCGGCAGGGCTCTTGTCCGATGGCCCTGCGGCAGGCTTCGTTTCCGCCCTCGACCCTTCCTGACCGAATGACAACCCTTGACAGGAACCCACTAGGGCAAGCGTTGCCACGAAGAAAGCCAACGTGGAGGAGATTCTATGTTTTAATTCAGCTCCGTTTCGCTTCATGTCTCTCACTTGAAAAGATGACGCATGATTATATTCCATAGCGGCAGTGCGGCATTTGAAATTTTGATGGCGTTCTATTTTTAGCGTAACGCCGACCTTTAGGTCCGCACGTGCTGGCCTAAAGGCCATGGCCACGAACTAAATGGCGATTTTCCTCCCGTGCCTGAGGTCAGCTCCGGCAAAATCACTTTACTTTCCTCTGCAAGGGAGGTAGTTTTTCTCCCACACGATTCAGCCTTTTCTTTACTGGCGGTTTGGGTACAAGCCGCCGGGAGCGATCTCAGGAAGAGAGGATTCACATGAAACGACGCACGTTCATCCAGAGCTTCGCGGCGGGAGCGGTGACTCTGATTGGCTTCAAGCCGCAGATGAATTTGGACGCAGAGACGGCAGGCACGCTCGAGACAGCATTCCGCCAACCGCCCCCAGGCGCCCACTCCAAAACGTGGTGGCATTGGATGAACGGCAACATCACTGCCGAGGGGATCACGCTAGACCTCGAGGCCATGAAGCGCGCCGGCATTCGCGGCTT
>JBEKOM010000064.1:0-2638 GCA_049521795.1 Bathyarchaeia archaeon | reverse complement strand
CGCTCAGCGGTCGCCGGCGGCAAGCTGTCGATTCCGGTACTGCCGATATTCAAACCGGGTTTCACCGCCGGGTACACTCTTGCTGAACCCAACGCCGACTGGCCTGACCCCGGCGCCTTGCCTGTCGCCACCGGTCCCAAACTGGAGTGGCGCGGACTCGCCACGTTCCAGTTTCAAGACCTCGCTTCTTCAGCGCCCAATCTGATGTTCAACTTCGGCAAGACCGGTTCGGTGTCCGTATACGGCGCGGGATTCGAGTGGGCCGCACGCAACCTCGCCTTCTACGTCGAGGCTGTGTCCCAACAAGGTTCAGGTTCCTCCGGTCCTCTCGACAGCACGAACGGACGCCTCATGCTGACGCCGGGCGTCGCTCTGGGCAGTCCGACCGGCGTGACTATGAAGGCTGGATACACGTTTGCAGCAGGCAAGGATGCAGTGCCCGAGCTTGTTGTGGCACTCTGCTCAGCCGCGCCGTTCACCCGCCGTCTGCCTAAACAAACTGGTGGCATTGCCACTGATGGCACTGCAACTGGCGGCATCGCGACCGGCGGAACTGCGACGGGCGGAATTGCGCCTGGCGCCATCGGAGCTGGCTCCATTGCGGGGAGTGTGACCGACGTGAGCACCTGCGCGCCTCTTGCAGCCACGGTGACCTTCCCGGATAATCCGAAGATGGCTACGCTCACCGCCGATGCGGGCACAGGCATCTTCCAGGTGAAGAAAGTGCCGACCGGCGCGGTGACGGTTGAAGTCAGCGCTGAAGGCTACGTTAAACAGGTAGTGTCGCTGCCGGTCGAGAACAACAAGATCGCCATCTACGAGTTCAAGCTGCGGCCGCTGGTAGCCTATGGCACGATTGCCGGCACGGTGGTTGACGACGTAACCAGCGCGCCGATGGCCGCCCGCATCGAGTTCCCCGGCTCCACGATTGGGCCGGTCAATGCCGACGCCGCTGCCGGCGCGTTCAAGGTCGACAAGGTTAAGACCGGCGTTTACACCCTGACCGCGAGCGCCGACAAGCACATCCCGGCGACCATCACCCTGTCGGTCGAGGAAGACAAGCTGGCCACCGCGACATTCAAGCTCACACCGACCGCGACCGCCATCGCCGTTACCGGGAGGGTCTCCGACAAGAAGACCGACTCGTCGTTGGCCGCCACGGTCACGTTCAATACCGCCGGGTTCAATACCGACCCAGCGACCGGCGTGTACAAGGCCCAGATGATGGCCGGTTCCTACACGGTCGTGGTCGAGTCGAAAGGCTACGTGAAACAGACCGCTGCGCTCATCATCGAGAAAGACAAGCCGCTGGTCAAGGACTTCCAACTCCTCAAGGTAGGCATGTCGATCACGCTCCGGGGTATCTACTTCGACTTCGACAAGTCGACCATCAAGCCCGAGTCGCGGCCGGCCCTCGAAGATGCTGCCAAGATGCTTAAGGACAACCCGACTATCAACGTCGAGATCCAGGGCCACACCGACAGCGTGGGCTCGGCTGATTACAACCTGTCGCTGTCCGACCGGCGGGCCGCTGCAGTGGTCGCGTACCTCGTGACGAACCTCGGCATCGACCAGTCGCGCCTGACCTCCCGCGGTTACGGCAAGACCATGCCGATTGCCACGAACAGCACCGACGCCGGCCGTGCCTTGAACCGCCGGGTTGAGTTCAAGATCATCGGCGAGAAGCAATAGCAGTAGGACCGCGCTATCGAAAGGGGAGGCTCATGCCTCCCCTTTACTTGTCGCCGGCCACGCGCCGGTCGGAAGGCAGTTGCGGGATTGGTTTCGCGAGCATTGACAACCGATACGGAGTCAATATACTGACGAGCGTCAGGCTACAGTGAGACAGAACGCCTTCTTCGCTCGCCGACGCACATGCGCCGGTTCGAAGGAAGGCAGTCACACCAGCACTACGACCAGAAAAGCCCCGCAGGCCGCCGGCGACGCTGGCCGGCCTGCCTGCATCGTCGACCAGGGATGCGGTCGCGGGCCGAACTGCCTGGTCCGACTTGAAGGTGCAGCGGAAGGCAGCATCGGACACGGAAGACGAACAGCAGCGACAATCCGCTAGTGTGGCGTAAGCGAAATAGCACTGCAACCGTCACTTAGCTGAGAGTGCCCGAAGCCGTTGCTCCCGAAGGTCTTGCGCGACTGGGACCCCAGTTGCAAAGGTGTCAAGAAGCGCTTGCCACGGTACACTAGCTACGTACCGGGCCCCCGAGAACCAGAGGAGGAAAGGTGAAAGCAAGAGTGTCACTACTGGCGCTGCTAATGGCAGCGCTGCCAGCGCTCATATTCGCGTACCCGGGATTCGGGGGCGGGCGCGGCCTGTCCCGGGTTCAGAACGCGCTGGTCCCAGACGACGCCGGGCTTGTGATATCAGTGCAGGCTGTGAACCGCATGCGAGCTTGCACCTTCCCGGACGATACCCTGACGGGCAACCTCACTGACTACATCGGCGCGCTGAGCATCGCGCCGGTAGCCACCAAGTATGTCGGCGTCGAATTGTTCGGTTCGTACAACGGCCTTCTGATGGCCCGCATGCCTGGATTCTCGAAGGAGAAACTGATCTACGGCGGTCGTCTTGCAGCAGGCACGCGCTCAGCGGTCGCCGGCGGCAAGCTGTCGATTCCGGTAC
>JBEKOM010000063.1:0-2763 GCA_049521795.1 Bathyarchaeia archaeon | reverse complement strand
GAACCGCTCGTCATTGGCGCTGGCCACGAGCGTGTCGCCCTGCCACTCTACAGAGAAGTCGGGCGAGACGTAGTCCGGTGTTCCGGGTGCAAAGCAACGGGCCGGCCGGGTTTCGAGGGTCAGCAGCCGCTGCACCGCTCGCCTGACGTCGTCCTCGTTGACCCCGCAGAGCTTGGCAATCCGGGCGGTCTGTTTCTTCACGAGCAGGTCCCAGTGGTCGGTGAGCAGCTTACGTTCGAGTGAAGCCGGGTCTGCGTCAGCCAGTTCGAGCTGGACGAGAAGCGATTCGCGCGGGTCGTGGCAGGCGATGCCGCCGGGTTCCAGCCGCTGGATCGCGTAGAGAATCGACCGGAGATGGTCCACGTCCACTCCCTGCTGCTGCGCCACCTCCTCATCCGACATGGTCAGGAATCCGTCGTCGTCCAACGATTCAATGATGAACTCGGCGACCCGCGCGTCCTCCTCGCTCAGCACGCTGCGCAGATGCGGCATCAGACACTCGACCAGGCTCTGTGCCGGCCCGACCGCAAGCTCGGCGGCCGACGACTGGTCGTCATCCGTCCCGGTGCCCGCATACGCTGCCGGAGACCACCCGTCATCGGGCATCAGCTCGTTGATGGTGTATTCCTCTCCGGGGCTGGTCTCAATCTGTGTCTCATTGGCCTCCGGGGCCGGAGCGCTCTCGGCCGGCACCGAAGCAGAGGCCTCGGGCGCAGGCTCTGAAATCGATGCGACTACGTCGGCTTCGGGCGTACCCGGGCTGCCGTCTGATTCCTCCAGCGCCGGGTTCTTCTCCATCTCCTCGCGTACCATCTGCTCGAGGTCAAGTGCTGAAACCTGGAGCAGCTGCATCTGGAGGATGAGCTGCGGTGTCAGCCGCATCTCGAGCTGCTGCTTCAGGTCGAGTCCGATCCCCAGTCTCATATCCGGAATCTCTCGCCCAAGTAAACCTGTCGCGCCTTCTCGTCCTTGACCAGGTCATCCGAGGTCCCGGAAAGCAGCACGCGCGCGTCGTACATGATGTACGCCCGGTCGGTAATCTCAAGCGTTTCGCGGACGTTGTGGTCGGTGATGAGAATCCCCAGCCCCTCATCCCGTAGCTGCCGCACGATGTCCTGGATTTCAGCCCGGACAATGGGGTCAATGCCGGTGAAGGGCTCGTCCAGCAGGAGGAAAGAAGGCCGCGAGGCGAGTGCGCGGGCCAGTTCGACCCGCCGTCGCTCGCCTCCGGACAGCGTACCGCCTCGCTGCTTCTTAAGTTGCCCGACATCGAACTTGGCCAGCAACTCCTCGACCCGGGCAGCCTGCTCGGCCTTCGGCACGCCCAGCATCTCGAGAATTGCCCTGACATTATCCTCGACCGACAGCTTTCTGAATATCGAGGGCTCTTGGGATAGATACCCCAGGCCGAGCCGCGCTCGCTTGTAAACCGGCATCCGCGTGATATCGTGACCATCAAGGGTGATCGTGCCCTGCTCGGGCCGGATGAACCCGGTTATCATGTGGAAGGTAGTAGTCTTACCGGCACCGTTCGGGCCCAGAAGCCCCACAATCTCGCCGCATTCAAGATCGAGACTCACCCCGTCGACGACCTTGCGCTCGCCGTACCGCTTCACAAGCTCCCGGGTCTCAAGCTTCATTCAGAATGACCAAGTCCCAATTGCCAGTGCCCAGTGACGTGGGAATTGTGGTTTGGTCATTGGGATTTGTATGGCACTTGGTCATTGGGGTTTGTCTGAGATCTGGTGCTTGGTCGTTTCCTCTTTAACTGGTCGTTGATGATAGGCCCTTGGGCCTGTTTCCTCTGCTCGCCGGTTCTTACTAGCTGGCCCGAGCTCATCTCACTCACCTCGACCCGGTCAATCGCGCCTCCCGCGACCTGAAGCTCGATGGCCGTCCCCGCAACTACGATAGAGTCGCCGCCCTCGGTCCGGTACTCACCGGTCGCCCGATTGCGGATGGTAACTCGCTCCAAAGCTCCGTTCCTGACCTGGAAGGACATGGTATCACCGCTTGCCCGGCTGACGGTATCACGCACCCGCGGCCTGCCCAACGCCAGACCTGAATCCGGCCCGGAGATAAAGTCCATGGTATCGCACTCAAGCTCGGTCGCGCCTGAGTTCAACCGCACGTCGCCCTGGGCGTGAGCCCGTGATGTCTTCTCATACCAGAACATCTGCCGGCTCGTGACTACGGCCGAGTCCTTGTCACGCCGCCAGGTCAGGACCGGGCTTGAGTCAACCACTCCGACGTCACTATCGAGGTCATACGTACCTCTCCTGCCGGTCACTCGGAAGCTGCGGTTGACGTTCTCCAGCTCGACTCCCGAATCGGCCAGCACTGACTTGTCCCTGGACTGGTAGAGCAGCTTCGGAGCCCGGATGTCGAGCGACTCCTGACGAACGCGCACGTTGCCGAACAGCTCGGCCAGCTTGTCGGAAAGGTGATACCTGGCCGAATCGGCCCAGATCTGGGCGTCGGGATCAGTGATATGAACCGGGTCGCTGATGAGAGCTATCCCCTTGCCTTCGTACATCCGCGCCAGGTTCGCGGTTATCCTGGTATCTTCGTCTGTAACCACCACGCTGTCGCGGAACACGGTTGCGTCGCCTTCAGGAGTACGCTCGATGGACATGTGCTTCGCGCTAAGTTGGGACCCGACGCTCAACCCGACGCAAAGCACCAACCCCGCCGCCATAAGTCCGATCGGTCCCATGGGTCTCATTCCCATCCGCTACTCCCCGGCCTTGAAGTCGTAGTCCG
>JBEKOM010000062.1:0-2762 GCA_049521795.1 Bathyarchaeia archaeon | reverse complement strand
TCGCGAGTTCCGCGATATTATTTCGCGAGTTCCGCGATATCTCGCGGGCAAAAGTTTAGGAACCTGCATTGCCGGATTCCAAAACTGTTTCAGGATTTGATCAAAAAAGACTGGGGAAATTGAAGGGAAGGGTCTCTATTTTATAAAATCGGCCAGAGCACCCCGGGCTTTTAAGCTCGGGGATGAATGGCCGCCCGGAGCGAAGCGGAGGCATTTCAGGTCTTCAACCGGGGATACCCAGGGCTTCAAGCCCGGGGTGGTTCATTATGTGGTCTATTGATGCCCAGCTTTTTCATGCGAGATCTCAGGGTGCTCGGATTTATCCCCAGGAGTTGGGCAGCTCCACCGCGGCCTTCTATTCTCCACCCTATTTTACGGACCGTTTCCAGGATGCACTCCCGTTCTGTTTCGACAAGGCCCTTTGGCACTTCCTTTTGTCCATGGTCTAAGGGCGTAGCATCTATTTCTTCTTTTTCTCCGAGTTTTTCTCCGAGCCTAAGCTCGGAACCATCGCTCATGATAACGGCCCTCTCGATTACATTGGTCAGCTCCCGGATATTCCCCGGCCAGGAGTAATTTTCGAGGGCTCTCATGGTGTTCTCCGGAACCTCTTTTGTGCCCTTTCCATGGATCTTGCCAAATTTTTCTACATAAAATTTCACGATGAGAGGAATATCCTGCTTCCTCTCCCTGAGAGGAGGGATGGTGATCGAGAATACATTGAGTCGGTAGAAAAGATCTTTCCGAAATCTCCCCCTTTCAATCTCCTCTTCAAGATTTTTATTTGTGGCGGCAATGATCCGGACATCCACTTTAATCGTGAGGGGACTGCCGAGACGTTCAAACTCCTCATCTTCAATGAATTTGAGTAACTTGGCCTGAAGTTCGAGTGGGAGGTCGCCGATCTCGTCCAGAAAAATAACCCCGCCGTTGGCCAGTTCAAAACGGCCGATCTGTTTGGCCGTCGAACCGGTGAAGGCGCCCTTTTCCCTGCCGAAAAGCTCACTTTCAATCAGGTTCGGCGGCAGTCCAGCGCAGTTTACCTTTACGAGGGGTTTATTTCTTCGGCCACTCAATTCATGGAGAACGCGTGCAAAGAGCCCCTTTCCAGTGCCGGTTTCTCCCGTCAAGAGCACAGTGGTCTTCATATCCGCAACCTGCTGGATCCTGTAAAGCAGATATTTTAACGGGTCGCTCACGCCGACGATTTCCCTAAACTGATTTGGGGATATAACCTCCTCCTGAAGATGTTTGTTTTTAGGCACCAACTGCTCTTTTAACATCTTGCTCTCGCCGAAGGCCTCGGTCAGCTCCCTCTTGCTCCTGAGGAGCGCCTCCTGGTCACGCCGGTGAATCAGCACATGAGCGAAAATCTCACCCAGAAGCCGTAAACGGCGCAAGTAGGCGGCAGGCCACTCGTGTTTGCTGCCGGTACTCCACAGGCCAATCACATGCGTCACCTGACCCCCAATGCCCAGCGGTAGAATGAGCATGGCCCCGATTCCTGACTTCTTCCAGAAAGCACTTTCCCCATTCGCCTCAGGCGGAACTTGCTCCCCGGATGAAAAGACAACTGGCTCGGCTTGTTCAACCAGGCGCTGATAAAACCACCAGGAGTTGCTGACGATATCCGTCTTGAGGGCCAATTGTTTTGCCTCTTCCCCGTAGGTCTTGCTGACGGCATGGATCTGCCTGACGTCAGAGAGCACCTCCATGAGACTGCAACAGTCGGCCCCGAAAAAATGACGGATCAGCTCCAGAGCCCGAGCAATCTCCTGCTCCACCTGTTCCAGGGGGGTCTTGACGAACTTAGCGCAGAGGGCTGAAGCCAAATCTTCAAACCGCATTGGCTCTTCCAGCATTTTCTAGCCCACTTTCAAGTCGGCACTCTTTTGCGACCACTGGTTGGGAATGGTCGTGGTTCTCCTGCCTGTGGAAGTTTGGTCTGCCCATGAATACCACCGCTGGCACCTCGACTGGAACGGTTAGGTGACAACTGCCATAACATCGCTAGCTGTAGCACTAACCGTTTAACTTTTTTGGTTAATTTCCTGAAATGCAGCGCATTCGGTATCTATTATTCTTCAACCTGGACCTTGTCCAAGAAGAGTTTCAGTTTTTGCTCTTTGACATCGATAGTAGCCATAACTATAAGGACGATTTCGGGGCGACATAATATTCATACTGCACTTGTTGAGCAACAGAAAAAAGTTCTCCAAAGATGTTGAGTCAGAGATCGCTCCGGATGAACCTCACGAGGTGGTAGCAGCCGGATACCGGTTTTTCCAAAGGATGTCGTGGGGCCCGCTTTCGATCTGGGAAGACCAGTTACCGTACCGGTAAGTGCTGTTGTGCTTATGATAGCCGCGGGCCTTTTATTGGCTGTCCTCATCGATTCATCCTTCTATGGGAAATCGTGAACTGGAAGTGAGCCCCTTTTCCGGGTTCAGAATCCACCCAGATCTTGCCCCTATGCCGATTGACAATCTTACGGCAGATGGCCAGTCCGATGCCCGAGCCCTCGTAACTCGATCGACCATGCAGCTTCCTGAAAGGCTTGAAGACCTCCTGAGCATACTTGGGCTCGATGCCGATGCCGTTGTCTTTCACCCCGAAGATCTGGTCTCCATTCCTTTCCTCGAAGGTCAACCGGATGATCGGGCGCTGATCGGCTCTGAACTTCACGGCATTGCCGATGAGATTCTGGTAGAGCTCCGTTATTAATGTCGCATCGCCCCAGACGGCGGGTAGCTCGTCCCGGG
>JBEKOM010000061.1:0-5460 GCA_049521795.1 Bathyarchaeia archaeon | reverse complement strand
GGGAAGAGGAAGAGACTACTCGCGTCTGATCTACGAGGAGGCCCGGCTTTTCGCCAATGCCACTGAGCAATTTGTCGAGCGTGGCCAGGCTGATTTCCGCCAGTTGCGAATCGGTGACTGCGGCGCCATGCGTGGATACGGAGAAATCTCCTACGCTTCGAGTGCCACTCGTATTCTGCCATTGTGGAGCGAGTGAGAATTCAGCGCCGGGCTGCACTCCGCTCTTTCTTTGTTGGTCGCGGCGAAACTGGGGACCAGTTTCGCGGAGCCAGGGGCCACGCTGACTCTGGCAGGATCGCCGCGGATGGGGGCCAAGTGCGGAGGCGATTGGAAGAGCCCGAGGGGGCTGATTAAGCTGGACGGAGGGACGATCGACAAGAGGTAATGGCTCAAAGGCGTCCCGGAGCGGAGTGGAAGCTCCGCTGCCGGGACTTGACTGTCGGGAGTTGGCACTCCCTTGGTCCTTCTTCAGCATGATTGCTCTTGGCCGCGGCGGCAAGCCCCGGCCCATTGTCGTACGCGGATTTGTCTCTTGAAGGGGTGCGAGAAATGGTTTTCTCCTCCTCATCCTCTCTCACGCTACTGTAGCGAAGCCTGCGCCGAGGCGGCGCGGCTCTGGTCACGGCGTTTGGCGGCCGAACGGTATCGGGCAAGCGACAAGGGCAAGGAGCGCCGCCGCCAACAATCGTGCCGTTACCGAGAGCGTGTGCGCCAGCGCCGGGAAGAGGCCCAGCCTCCACCGGCGGCCTGCGAGGGCCATCAGGAGGCAGAGGATTCTGAAAAAATTCCCTGTTTGCGGCCCGGTTGCTACGAGCGGTTCCCACGCAGCCGCCGCTCGCCGCTGAAGAAGTTCTGTTGCGCCTTGTGCCGTCAGGCTTTACAGCGTGTGCATCGGCGTGAAGCCCGTTGGCAACGGCGGTTGCTGGGGATTCCCGACGAGCATCGCTGGGACCGGTTTCGAGGTCCGCCGGGCGAGCGAGTTAGCGGTCGAATATTGCGGCCGGATTTGAGAAGGCCGTAAAGTGGACGACCGCTGGCACGGTTGGCGAAGGAAGTACGGGTTCCAGAAGAGGGACGAGAAGAGGCATTTTGATTTTGTGGAGGTGGATCATGTCGAACTGGGCAACGGACGAGGTGCGATCGCTCCTGCTGGAGGAGATCGACGTGCGGTACGGCCGTTATCGGCTCTCGGTGCTGGAGGCCGACGAGGCGATGGCCCGCAGCCTGCGTCGCTACGGGCAGATCGCCCCGCTGGTGGTGTGCCTGCGGGAAGAAGTGCCCGTGCTGATCGACGGCTTCAAGCGCTTGCGATCGGCGCGGGGCCTGAAGGGCTTTTCGCGCCTCTTGGCGCGGCGGATCGAGGTGGACGAACGGGGTGCGAAGGCGGCGATGTACGGGCTGAACCGCACGGGGCGGCACTTCGGCGATCTGGAGGAGGCGTGGCTGGTGCAGGCGTTGGTGCGGGAGGATGGGCTGTCGCAAGTCGAGGTGGCGGTGCTCTTGGGGCGGCACAAGAGCTGGGTCTGCCGGCGGTTGGCGATGATGGAGAAGCTGGCTACGGCAGCCCAGGAGGACCTGCAACTCGGGCTGCTCTCGCCGACGATGGCCCGGCAGTTGACGCGGTTGCCCATGGGCAACCAGGAAGAAGCCTTGGCGGCGGCCAGGAACCACTCCCTCACGGCGGCCGAATTGTGCAGCGTGGTGGAGTTGCTGTTGGCCTCAGGGACACGGGAGAAGATGGCGTTCGTGCTGGAGCATCCGCGCGAGGCGCTGCGGGAATCCCGGGCCGGGGAGGTCCGCGGCTGGGACCCGCGTCTGAGTGTGACCGGGAATCGCGTCGGCCGCCAGTTGGCGGCGCTGTTGGACCAGTTGGCCCGCATGACGAACTGGCTTCGGCATCACGGCCGAGGGGACCTGGCGTTGTGTGATCGGGGCGTCTTGGAGCCATCGTTCGTGCGTCTGGCGGGCGAGGCCCACACGGTGGCCGAACTGACCGAGGATTTCGTGAAGGAGATCCATCTTCCATGAACGAGGACATGCGTAATGAGGTTCTGCGTCGTTGGTACGGGGGCCAGTCGATGCGGGGGATCGCCCACAGCCTTCATTTGTCGCGGAAGACCGTGGCCGGGATCGTTGCCGACCACCAGCAGCAGCGTGCCAACGGGGTGACCGGCCTGCCTGCGCCATCGGAGGAGCGAGGCAGCCTCGTGGATTCCTACGAGGCCACGCTCCGCGAATATCTCGGGCGATATCCCAACATGAGCGCGGTCCGCCTGTTGGAGGAGTTGCGGCGTGCGGGTTACACGGGCGGCTACACGATTCTTCGGCAACGGGTGAGGCAACTGCGGCCGCAGTTCTGCCGCCCGCCGGTGGAGCGTTTTGAAACGGGGCCGGGCGTTCAAGCCCAGATGGACTACGGCATCTACACCCTGGATTTCACCCAGGAAGGCCGCCGCAAGGTGAATCTGTTCAGTTACCTCTTGGGCTACAGCCGACGACAGTACCTGCGATTCACCGATTCCCAAGACATGGAGACCACGCTGCGGGAACACGTGCGGGCCTTCACGTATCTGGGCGGCGTGGCCGCCACCTGTCTCTATGACAACATGAAAGTCGTGGTGTCGCGCCACGAGGGCGAGGAGCCGATCTACAACACCCGCTTCTTGGCTTTCGCCACGCACTACGGTTTTCGACCCGTTGCTTGTCGGCCGAGGCGGCCACAGACGAAAGGTAAAGTGGAGAAGCAATTTTACTTTGCAGAGACCAACTTGCTCAGCGGCCGTGAGTTCCGCTCGTTGGAACACCTTAACGAAGTGACCGAGTGGTGGCTGAAGGAAGTGGCCGACGTACGCGTGCATCGGCAGACGAAGCGGAGGCCGATCGACATGCACGCCGAGGAACTGCCGCACCTCATCCCCTTGCCCGAGCGCCCCTACGAGGTGGCGGAAGTGGTGTATCGCACCGTGGATGCCGAGGGTCTGGTGTCCTACGGGCAGAATCGCTACTCGGTGCCCTGGCAATACATCGGCCAGGTGCTGGCGGTGCGGATCACCGATGAGGAAGTGACCATCTACGGTCCGCGGTTGGAGCCGCTGGCCCGGCACGTGCGTTTCCCGCCGACCGAGAGGCACCGGCAGAGTCGGCAGCCCGCCCACCTTCCGCCCCGGGATCTCCAGCAGCGGCGCGAGGCCCTGCGCGAGCGGTTCGGGCAGTTGGGTGCCGTGGCGGTGCGATTCCTGGAGGGCCTGCTCGCCGCCCAACGCTATGGCTGGGACCAGGCGCAGAAGGTGCTCGCCTTGCTGGGCACCTATCGCCGCGACGATCTCCTGGCCGCCTTGGAGCGTGCCGTGCGTTACGGGGCGTTCTCGGCTAAATCCGTGGAACGCATCCTGGCGGTCCAGGCCCGACCCAAGACGTGCTGGGACCGCATGGCGGAAGAAGAAACCTCTCACCTGGGGGACCTGCTCTCCGACGACCCCACGCCCCCGCGGCCGGCGACTGAATACCAACACCTCTTGTTCGAGGAGTCCGACCACCATGACGACACCGAAGAAGAAGACGAACCCGGCCAAGAAGGAGATGACGAACCTTCAAGCGAACCTTCGTGAGCGGGTTCTGGCCGACCTGGCGACCCTCAAGGTTCCGATCTCCGCCGAGGCCCTCGATGCCGCGTTGGCCCGCGCCGAACAAGAGGGACTCTCGCACCTGAACTTCCTGGAACTGCTCCTGGGCGAACCGGCCGCCCGCAACCGCCAGCGAGCCATCGAGCGGCGAATTCGGGAGGCCAAATTCCGCGAAGACAAGAACCTGGCCGACTTCGATTGGAAGTTCAACGCCCAGGCCATCGACCGCGCCCAGATCGAGCAGTTGGCCACCGGTGAATTCGTCCGCCGCGGCGAAAACCTCGTCATGGTCGGCCAAAGCGGAGTCGGCAAGAGTCATCTCTTGCAGGCGATGGGGAAGCGTTTCTGTGAACTGGGGTATCGCGTGCGGTACACCACCAGCGCTGGTTTATTGGAGGACCTGCGGGCGTCGCTGGCTGACCAGACCTTGGCCGGCCGCATCCGCTACTGGTCTCGCTTCGACCTGGTGCTCATCGACGAGTTCGGCTTCGACCGCATCGAGCGCGGCGAGTGCCCCCAGGCCGCCAACCTCTTCTACAAGCTGATCGACGCCCGCAGCGGCAAGCGTTCGACCGCCCTGGGCACGAACATCGACTTCGAGGCGTGGAGCGATTACCTGGGCGACCCGCCGCTGGCGATGGCCTTCCTGGACCGGGTCGTGGACGGGGCGATCCCGCTGAAGATTCGCGGCAAGTCGTACCGCGCCCACCGCGCCAAGAAACCTCAGCCCCGCGACGACTGAACCGCACGTCGTACCTCAAGCCACCATGCCCGGCATTGACTATCACCGGCTGCGGCAACAGATCACGATGCGCGAGGTGCTCGACCTGATCGGCTTTCGCGCGACGTGGCGACGTGGTTCCCAGCGCCGCGGCCCTTGCCCCATCCCCGGCTGCCAATCCAACTCCAACCACCCCTTCTCAGTGCATCTCGCGCGGCAGTGTTACCACTGCTTCGCCTGCCACTCCCACGGCAATCCTTTGGACCTCTGGGCAGCCGTTGGCTGCTTGCCCTTGCATCAAGCTGCCGTCGATCTCTGCCGTCGTGCCCACCTGCCTTTGCCCCAGCTTGGCTCCTCCCTCACGCCGACACTGCGTCAAACCCGCCGAGTTCCATCTCGCGCCCCATCACGCAACCACTGAGCTGGCCCCCTCCCCGCCGCGAAACTGGCCCCCTTCCTGGCCGCGACCGACACCAGCAGTAAAGGTCCAGGCGGATTTGCCGGTATCCGCATGGAATGCTCGCACCTGATTGGCTTCCCGCGCGGCGACGAAGACCAGATGGTTGGCGGCGGTGGGGGATGTCAGGAAGGGAAGTCGCCGTTCAGCCCAGTGTAAAGCGACAACTACTTCTCCCGGCGACCGACAATTAGAAATCCCGGTTTTGAGCGGAGAAGTGGGGGAGGTGCCGCAGGAGCGGCCCACACCCAGCGACAATTAGAATTCCCGGTTTCGCCGGTCTTGGTCATAATCGCAACCCCTTGAAGAAAAGGAGATTGCGATGATCAAGGACGGTCAGGTGCGAGAACTGTTCCGCTTAATGGACATCGGAAGAGGTTTGGCCTTCGCGGCAAGGAAGACGGGCATGGACGACAAGACCGCACGCAAGTACCGACAGGCAAACCAGTTGCCCTCCCAACGCGTGGCTCCCCGGCAGTGGCGGACCCGAGCCGATCCGTTCGAGAAGGTTTGGCCCCTGGTCGAGCAGCGGCTCCAAGGGGAGCCCCGCCTGCGGGCCGTCACCTTGTTTCGCTGGCTCCAGGGCCAGCCCGAACAGCAAGCAAAGTTCCCCGACAGCCAGCGGCGGACCTTCGAGCGAAAGGTCCGCACCTGGCGGG
>JBEKOM010000060.1:0-2807 GCA_049521795.1 Bathyarchaeia archaeon | reverse complement strand
AACGCCTATTTCGTCTACTATAACTTCCTCTTCTATCTGGTCATCATCCCATTCTCCTTGATCACGCCGCTTTTCCTCGGCATCAAGCTCTACGCCGTCTTCGCCGCGGCCTTCGCCTTCACCGTCCTTTATTTCTGCCTGAAGAAGTTCGATGTCAAGAACCCTTTTATCTGGACGT
This sequence comes from Bathyarchaeia archaeon, assembly GCA_049521795.1. Classification (GTDB taxonomy): domain Archaea; phylum Thermoproteota; class Bathyarchaeia; order Bathyarchaeales; family Bathycorpusculaceae; genus DASPPK01. The sequence goes on along the minus strand of JBEKOM010000060.1, from coordinate 2,629 downwards.
TCGCCGTCGTGGCCATCACCAATTTCAATCTTATCTGGCGCTTCTTCCTTTCCAGGCCTTATGCCCTGGCGCCGTGTCTCCTTCTCCTGCTCCTCGTCTTCCTCTACAGGAAGAACTACGCCGGCGTCTTCGTCCTGAGCGCCCTCTACATGTTCTGGCACAGCGCCACCTTCTTCATGCCGGCCGGAGTGGCGGCGGCATATTATGTCTCGGAGCGCTTCTACGGTTCCAAAGGGGACTGGAAGAACGTCTTATGCGCCTTCGGCGGCAGCGCCCTCGCGGTCCTGTCGACTTATCTCGTCTCATCCGGGTTCCTCTTGTACATGAGAGACATCATCTTCGGCACGTACTGGGACACCATCCTCGGCCAGAAGGTCCCGATCAACGAAGGCGGGGAGCTTTACCCGGTCGACTTCTTCAGCTTGATGCAGGGCAATTCCACGGTTTTCGCCGCCTTCGTCGCCGCCTTGTCCATCGACATATCGAGCTACATATCGTACAGATCCGGCCGGGCTCCGGCCGGAGATTATTTCGCCGCCGTGCCCGAGAAGAGGAGGCACCTCCAGACGAGCGTCCTCATCATGACCGTAGGCTTCTTCCTCGGCACGATAGTGGCGAGCGCCCGCTTCGGGGACTATCTCACCTTCTTCACCGCCCTCTACGTCGCCCTGAGCTTCGATTACGTGCGCCGCCTGTCCAAGCTCGACGGCTCGAAGACCATCCGCCGCAGCATAGCGATCGGCTCGGTCATCGTCATCCTGTATCTCTTCGCCGGCAACATGCTGTTCCTGGAGACCAGGCTTGCCACGGGCCCCAACGCCATGGAGATGTATCAGGTCGGCACATGGCTCCGGAACAACACCAAACCCGGCAGCGTCGTCTTCGATGCCAACTGGAGCTGGTTCCCGCAGCTATACTATTACAGCCCGAAAGACGATTATCTGACCGGGCTCGAGCCGCGTTTCGCCTATACCCTAGATCCGGCCAAATACTGGACTTGGGAGCACATCGCCATAAACGGCTACGTATGTTCCCGCGAGACCTGCCCGGACAAGGCCGATGAGGAATCCAAGGCTTTTTCGGGGGCGACCACCACGGCCAAATGGGCGAAGACGGAAGGGAACAACATCGCCGACGCCCTGCTTAACGTCCTTCATTCCCGGTACATGGTCACTTCGAAAGATTACTTCGTCCTCAACTACATCCTCGACCATGACCAGGACCGCTTCGTAAAAGAACTGTACGATGGCAGATACGGGTATTCGGTGTACAGCGTCAAGCCGTGAATGCTATGACCCCCCCAAAGAACAGAGGCGCCTCTTCCGGGAACTTCGAATTCGGCGCTCTCGCCGAGGCGAAGAATTATCGGCGGGCGCTCGTCCGGCGCATGAGCCCCCATCTTCGGGGCAAGGTGGCGGAGATAGGCGCCGGTATCGGTCAGATGACCGGTGAGCTCCTCCTCCTTCCCGGAGTGACCCGCCTCGAGTGCGTCGAACCCGATCCCGCTTTCTGCCGTGAATTCAAGAAAGCGTTCCCGCAAGCGTTCCTCGTCGAAGGCACCGTAAAGGACATCGCAACGAAGGACTGGGATGGCGTCGTCAGCATAAACGTCCTCGAGCACATCGAAGACGACGAGGGGGAACTCTCCGCTTACCGCGGTCTCCTGGGCGAGAAACACGGCGTCCTGGCCTTGTTCGTCCCGGCCAGGAAAGAACTGTACGCGCCGATCGACCGGGACTTCGGGCATTATCGCCGATACGACAAGAGAGAGCTCGAAACGAAGCTCGACCGGGCCGGTTTCAAGGTGCGCCTGGCGTGCCATTATGATTTCGTCGGGTATTTCGCTTGGTGGCTCAATTTTCGCCTCATAAAAAAACGTTCCTTCGACCCCGCCGCCGTCCGCGCCTTCGACCGCCTCGTCTTTCCGTGGGCGGACTGGATCGAAAGCCGCCTCTCCCGTCCTCCCATCGGCAAGAATCTCTTCGTCATCGCCGAGGCGCTCTGAACTCGCACCGCCCCCATGTTCGAACGCTTGAAACTGACGTATACCGGCTTCGAATCGCGTTACGCCGCCTGCGCCAAGGTGGCGCGCTTCCTCGTCGCCGGCGCGACCGGCGCGGCGATCGACCTCGGCCTCTTGTTCGTCCTTGTGCATATCTTCGGCTTCTGGTACGTGGCCTCAGTCACGGCCGCCTGCATCGTTGCCTACGGCGCGAGCTTTGTCCTCCAGAAATCCTGGACGTTCCGCGACCGCTCTCTCGACCGCGTTCCCGCCCAGGCCGCCTGGTATTTCCTGGTGACTGTGGCCAATATCGGCCTGAATTCGCTCCTTGTATATCTATTTGTCGAGAAAGCGAGCATGAATTATCTCGTTGCCCAGGTCTTATCGAGCGTCCTCGTCGCCATAGAGAGCTATTTCATATACCGCCGTATCTTCAGGAGTTCCGTTTAAAGGGGTCTGTGTTATACTGATGGCATGAAGAACCGTATCCTTACCTCGCGCGGCTTCACCTTGATCGAGCTCATGGTGGTGGTAGTGGTCATCACCCTCCTGTCCGGCATCATATACGCCAATTTTTCCAGTTCCCGGGGCAAGGCCAGGGACGCTCAGAGAGTCTCGGACGCCGGC
>JBEKOM010000059.1:0-2893 GCA_049521795.1 Bathyarchaeia archaeon | reverse complement strand
AGAGATCTTGTTAAGCGAGCGATATCCAGGAATAAAGGCAATCTGACAAAAGCGGCAGAAGAATTGGGATTGAGCCGCCCAACTCTCTACGAGATGATGGAAAAATTAGGAATTGGAAAAGATAAATAGTGTTGAGTGTTGAAGTGTTAAATGTTTGAAAGCCTCAATACTTCACACTGTCGACTTAACACTTGAGTGAGCTTCAGTACAAAAGCCCGCACTTTAAAGCGGCTTTTTCTTTTATGAAACCAAGGTCTTCAAAAAGTCCTTCATCACTTGACACGAAAGAGTGGTATTTTATTTTTAAATTTAAACAGTTAACAGCGCTTAACACTCACCACTTAATACCTAAAACCACATCAGTTGTCGGAAAAGTTTACAGTTTCAACTCATTATGTATACTTATCACAACTTGTTGTTTTTAAACATTTTTTATTTTCACCCGACACTCAACACTGTTTATTCTATAATACCGTCGGTTTTCTTTACAATCATTGTATTGTGACACGATTGGAAAAAAATTTTAGGCACAATATCTAAAAAGTAAATTCACTTCAAAATTCAGATAGTTATCTTAGAAATCTGATTGCCTTGCAAATATTTTTGGGTTATGGCATGGCTCTTGCTCAATAACAAGCATGACAGTATGTGAAGGGGGGTAAAGATCGAAATGAATAAAAGCAAAATTACTTCACTTTTGATTGTTGGCTTATGCTGGTTAACAGTTTTAGCCACTGGTGTGTATGCGGACCCTGTTCAAGAAGGCGATTGGATAATATTTCGCCGTGTTGGAACATTTGGTGGTGCTTTGGGCGGAGGAGAATTCAGTGTTCATGATGGGGATACCAACGGAAAATTGTTTGAGACCTTTTGTCTTGAAAGGGATGAATTTATAAATTTGGGGACAAAGTATCTGATTGGATCAATCACAACCTACGCAGTGCAGGGGGGCCTAAATACCCATTCAAATGATCCGTTAGACCCAATGACAGCTTATCTCTATTATAAATTTGAAACTAACTCGTTGGTAATAAACGACAACTTGAGCGCTAACGCCTTGCAGGAGGTTATATGGTTCATTGAGGGCGAACTTCCGGGCTGGAACTATAATAATTTGTCTGATAAAGCAAAGGACTTTTATAATGATGCCCTTGCAAATGCAGGAGACAGCTTGTGGGGTGTTAAAGTACTTAATATGTATGCCGGATACAATGCACAAGGAGTTCCAACCGGTTTTGTGCAAGATCAGCTTATTTACCAACATGCACCCGAACCCGCCACTATCATTCTCCTTGGGGCTGGACTCGTTGGTTTGGCAGGAGGCCTTCGCCGCCGCAAAAAGTAAATTGGTTTATCGATCTTCATAACGCTTCGAGGGCCGTCTTCAAAACGGCCCTTTTATTTATATTATACATTTTTAGAGGAAAGATGAAATTGCATCATTCTCACCTATTCACCCTATACCCAACGCCAAGACCGTATATTGTATCAAAACTAATTTTCCAATATTCCAAGGTTCCAATATTCCATTTCCTCGAAAACCGTCGGAAAACTTTACGATTTTAACAAATTCAGTTTTTTGAATAATTCAGTTTATAAGATACCGTTTTTATTACTTATTTCTGTACCACTCAACACTTAACACTCTAAAACTCGTTTGGACCGTCGGAATTCTTTACATTTTTAAGGGTTAGATAACAGATTGACAAGGTAGCTTCGGTGGCAAAGAGTGTGTAAAAAACGTTCTAATATTAATAGGTTATGAATATCTAAAAGTATGAACTCAGGTTGGCACGTATATTGAATAATAAATAGCAAAACATGAAAAAGGAAAGGAGGTACATGAAACCTTTGTCTTATTATTTTGCACCAAAGTTTATTATAAAAGGAGGAAATTATGAAAAGGAAAAGAATGATTAAAGGAAAAGGATTGGTTTTGACATTGTGCACGGTGGTCGTGATGGCCCTCACCGTCGGTGCAGCCCAGGCTGATACCTTTATATGGAACTTTGCCCTGGGTCCGGATCCGGGTCAAGTCGCACCGGTTTCTAAAACTTATTTTGACACAACTAATACCTACTCAATCGTTGTCTCTGGTTTTTTTACTTCAAATGCAGGGACCGTCGACCCTTGGGTACTCGCGGGTGTCGCCCCACACGCCTTGTTTGAAAAGTTCACCACTGGTGATCCCGGCGAAACTGGTTTGGGGTTAAATGCAACCTCTCTTGGCGCCAATGAGATCGAATTAAAAACCTTGGTCCAACTCGACCTTACTAAACTAATTAATGCTGGCCTGACGGACTTGACATTCAAAATCGGCAGTGTCCAGGAGGGTGAGGGCTTCGCGGTTTTTGGCAGTGATACTGCGGCCGACGCGATTGGTGCGTCGGGGGATTTGCTGGCATCAGGGACCGGCGGTCCTGTGATTCAGACCGTTTCATTTCCAGGCGCCATCCCGGACAATTTTATATGGGTCACTGCTACCAACACGGACGTCCTGCTTGACAACGCGCTTGCAGTTACGGGAGGCGGCAAAGTCCCCGAGCCCATTTCATTGATCCTTCTTGGTTCTGGATTGGCGGGTGCCGGGCTTTACAGACGGCTGAGAAAACCCAAAGGTTAGTAATTGATTTAATTCACTTTAAATGATCGGGGCCGGTCAGGTAAACACCTGCCGGCCCCTTATTTTTTATTTAAAACTTCCCCTTCGACCTTCCTTTATCCTCCTCCTTGACTGTTCGTAATTATAGGGCTTGATTTACCTGCCCTCAGAACCTGTCTTCGCCAAAGCGGCTTGACTTGGCTGAAGCTTTAGCGCAAGCAGGCTACGCGCAGGTAAGCAAGTTCTTTGGCAGGCGGGTCAAGCCCGCTAATAGGGCTCAATGAATTGAGC
>JBEKOM010000058.1:0-2979 GCA_049521795.1 Bathyarchaeia archaeon | reverse complement strand
CGATACAACGGGAGCTGCCCGAAATGTCGGAAGAGACTCTCATTCGACCCCGACACAATAAAGATGCTACCCTACGAGGAAAATCTCAGCCGGTTAAAGGCCGACACAAGTGGGTTTTCTGATCGGGCCTTGTAGGAAGCGAATCTGCTCGGGTTGGGACACGGTACGAGTTTAAGATCGACGCAAGAAGAGTGAAATTCATGCAGGCGCACGGATTTCGGGAATTGAATCGAATCTTGGCAAAAGAAAGCAGAACCGATATGCGAGACAGAATCATATCTGCAATACTATGGTTTGCCAAGGCAGTCGACGTTGTTTTCAAAGATACAGTGAAAATGGAATCGATCTCTGACCTAGGTAGGCGTGCGCGGCAGAGGCCCCAAGCAGAAATGATGGGCCCTTACGACCGGCTTGTAAAACTCATGGTCTCTCTCGAAACGCTCTTGCTCGTCGATGAGAACGAGCCCATAGCGGCAAATCTTTCTGAAAGAACTGCAATGCTAGTCGCGCATGATTATCAGACAAGAAAGGGGCTCGTGCAATTCGTCAAAGACATGTATCGAAAGCACAGCGGGATTATCCATCATGGCCGCAAGGGAATCACAGAAGACGAACTACAGCAACTTACCTTTCTCACACAGGGAGTCATAGTGGCTTTCCTCAAGAATTCTCGAAGATGGAAATTGGACTCGAAAGAGTCCCTTCAAGAGTGGTTCCTAAGGGAGAAGCTGGGTTAGTACTGAACATCTTTCTCAGTTCAGTACTGAGAAAAGAGGGGACAAACTTAAGGAGGTCATAACTTCGAAGGTTCGGAGGCTCAGCAGCAGCATATGGTCCGCCCTGATGGACACAGCGTCGTACGTCGTTCTCAAGCGAATCTATTCTTTGGGAGATAATTCTTCTGGCATATTGTATTAGTTCCGCCTGTTCAGAAAAGAGCCGCATACTTACCACGGGTGATGAGGCAGATAGATGCTTTCTCCAACAGCAGCATCTCTCACTTGGAGAGGGTCTTGATCTCTTCGAGGCGTTTGCGTACAGCTTCTTTGATGAATTCGGGGCGGCTCTCGTAGCCTAGCTTCTTCTTCTCTAGGAGCTTGTCGATTTCGTTGATGAGTTCTTCAGGGATGCTGACGGATACGAAAGAGCCTCGACCTGGCTGGCCAGTTCTCAGTTTCCGTCGCCTCTGTATCGGTGAGGGACACGTAGTAAATAAAAGAGTGCCGCTTTACTTGAGTTCTTCAAGTCTTCGTCGGACGAGTCCGTGACTCGTAATTCTTAAACCACGGACCCCTATTGTCAGATTGGGCGCCTCAGCTTGCCTGAATATGGGCTGATACGCAGCGATGAGATCGGCTCGTCCGTGGCTGCCTGCGCTTCTAATGCGAATATAGTTGAGACGTCGCAGCTTGGCGATAGCTCTGTATTCAGCCGACTCGTCCTCAAACTCAAACCTCAAACTTGATCGGATTCGGAAACCCGTTTGTTCTCCTAATCACTTATTATTTCAGAACAATAGATTCGCTGGGCTTTTTGAAAATTCTAAGGGAAGATGCAATCATTTCATATCCTCTATCTTTTGTCCGTCACGCCAGTCGTATAGCAGGGGTGAACGCCAGTTTTCCAGTATTTTCCAGAACTTTTTGAAACCGTCGCGTTGCCCTCTGTAATTCTGCCATTGTTCCCTGAGGTCTGCTAGACTGAAGGCATTACCCAAGGGCGAGAACCGGCTCGGTTGTTCATTCAGAAGTTGAATCAGCCATTCGTTCGCGTTGTGTATTTTTCCGTCTTTTAACATGAGTCGCTTCTGGCTCATCTCCTTCTCTTCCTCCCAAGAATAGACTGCCTTGTGTGGTTTGTTGGGTGTCAATGCGTCGATTCCTATCAAATCAGCAATCTTCTTCTGGAGAGAAAAGCAAGGTTCCTTGTCTTTCTTCAACTCCTCGCGGCTGACTACGTAGTGTACTAGGCATTCGGGATCGTAGATAACAGAATACTTTAGCCGTCCAATTCTGATACCGAAATCACAATCTTCGACTCCGAATCCGCCGTCATAGAGTTCGTCGTTGCCGTTGACCTCGATGGCAGCTTTTAGGGGCACTGAGCAGTTACCTCCATACAGCCATTCCGGCATTACTGGTTGAGCTGCCTTCACAAGTTTCCTTGTGTCCTCGAACCCGTACCGACCGATCTCCCAGGGCTTCTCGTACAAACACCAAGCTCCTGCCACGCATAACCCCTGTTCAGCCCATTTGTTATGCCTCTGCAGAGAATATTGATCCAACCTACAGCGATCATCATGGAAGACCAGCTGTTCTCCTTCGGCGAAGATGAATGCGGTGTTATGAGCGTTAGCGATCGCTGTTCTGATGCCCGACCATCGGCTTGGTTTGTCAGGCAAGTACGTGAACCGGAACGGCACATCCTTGAAGAACTCTCGAACCTTCTTACCCCTCTGGTCCGCAAGCCCATCAACGAGAATATACTCGAAGTCCTCGTACTCTTGCTGGATCAGCGATTCCTTAATCCAATCAAACCCGGGCTCGACCCGTCTCGTGCAACAGACTACTGAAAGGCGAACCATCCTAAACCCTTTCACTGCAAAGTTACTCAATCCACGTGTCCCTACTGTACACAACGCTCTAGGGAAAAGACTTGCAGTAGAGAGTTCGGTGCGGCAATTACCGACTTACACGTGGACTTCCACGCCCCAAAACCCAATCCAACCCCAAAACGCAGCGTTATGTTGTGTCCCCGGTCCCTTAGTGCGCGACGGACGACGACGAAAAACATCTCTCCCATGAGGGTTCAAATCACGACGCACGCAATGGCTACAGGACTTTGTAGATCGAGGCGTTCTCTAGTAGCCCTCCGGGATCGGACTGTCAGTCGATGGCCCTTGCTGATATATTTCAATCCAGTTGCCATCTGGGTCTTTCACGTATGCGCTCCATCCGCCATACACGGAGGGATCGATTT
>JBEKOM010000057.1:0-3079 GCA_049521795.1 Bathyarchaeia archaeon | reverse complement strand
GAGGTTGGGGTACACAGTCAATCCCGGCGAGCCCTACTGGATTCCCGGTTGCAGCACCGGCGCGGATGCGGAGGCAGGGATGTGCATTTTCCCGGGCCAGGTCGTTCCGCAGTCCGCCTGGTCGCCCGTCGCCCTGAAAACGCTGAAGTTCGTACCGACTCCCACCGGCGTTTCGGGCAGCGGGCAGCCGTACTTTACCAGCGCAGCCGCCAAGCTGGCGCTGCGCGATGACAAGTTCGCGCAGCGTCTGGACTTCAACTCGGCGCGGACGGGCAACTGGTCTTTTTATTATCATTTCGACGACGCCAACTACCTGAACCCCTTTCCGGCCTTCACCGCCAACGTTCCCGGCTTTTCGGCGGTGACGCCTTCTCGGGCGCAGCAGATGAATGCCAGCAATACTCACATATTCGGTCCGACGGCGGTGAATGAGATCCACCTGAACTATACGCGCATGAGCTTGATGAAGAACAAGCCGGTCGGCGGGCTGGGTAAGATTACGGACTTCGGTTACGTGAGTGGCGGCCTGGGCGTAATTCCCTCCGATCCAAATGTCGAGGGCGTGGCGCCCATTAACCTGAGCAATACAGGGGTGCAATTCGGCCTTCCGGATGGAACCACGGGCCAGTACAACAACACTTTTCAGATCGCCGATAACTTTTCAAAGATCGTCGGCAAACACACCGCCAAATTTGGCGCGGACCTGCGCTATGTGCAGATCAATGAACGCAATACTTACACCTCGAACGGTTGGTTCGAGTTCTACGGAAACGAAACGGGCAGCGACTTCGCGGATTACCTGATCGGTGCGCCGGACTTCTTCAACCAGACGAGCCGGCAATACCTGGATTCACGCACCAAGTACATCGGGCTTTATGCGCAGGACGCTTACAAAATCACACCGAGCTTTACGCTCAACTACGGCTTGCGCTGGGACTTGAGCCAGCCGTTCTACGACACCCAGGGACGCATCCAGGCGTTTTCGCCCGGCCAGCAATCCACCGTTTACCCCGACGCTCCGACTGGTTTCGTTTTCCCCGGTGACCAAGGCGTTCCCAAGACCCTGGCTCCCACCAAGCACGACAACTTCGCTCCGAGGTTAGGGTTTGCTTACTCACCTGGATCGAGCAGTGGCCTGCTGGGAAAGATCTTTGGCGGGCCCGGCAGGTCCAGCATCCGGGGCGCTGCGGGCATGTACTATACGGCCATCGAAGACCTGACTCTCTTCAACGAAGTCGGTGACGCCCCCTTTGGCCTTTTCTACGTTAGTCCTTCTCTGGTTTATCTCGAGGAACCCTACAAAGCCCGTACGTCGGCAAATGATCCGGGGCAACGCTTCCCCTTCAAGATTCCGCCCCCCGGCGCCACGGGCATCTGGCCGCAATATCTGCCGCTCTCGGGCGCCCCGACTTTCAAGCGCGATAACAGGCTGCCTTATGCCGAGCACTTCAACCTCACCCTCCAGCGCGAGATCCGTAATTCGATGGTCCTCACCGTGAGCTATGTAGGGACGCGTGGGCACCACCTCGTCTCAACTGTCGAGTCAACTCCCGGCGACCCGACAAAGTGTCTGCAAATCGCCACCGTGATGCCCCCGGGGCAAGGTTGCGGCCCGAACGGTGAGGATACGATCTACACTCTCCCCGACGACCAAATCGCTTATGGCACACGCCCTTACTCGGTAACGTCAGGACGCTATCTCGACCAAGGATTGCTTGATTTCAGCAGCAATACTTGGGAAGCGACCATGGCCAATTCCAATTACAACGCCTTGCAGGCCAGCCTGGAAAAGAGAGTCGGCGCACTGCGCCTGCTGGGCGCGTACACCTGGTCAAAATCGCTGGATAACTCTTCCGGCTTCTACGATCAAATCAATCCCTTTAACCCGCGAGTCAGCAAATCGCTTTCGGGTTTCGACATGACGCACAATTTTGTGATCAGCTACAGTTATGAGCTGCCGTTCCAGCATCTGGTGAAGTCCTCCGCAGGAGTTGTGCACGGCTTGCTGAATGGCTGGACCATGTCGGGCATCACTCGATTTACGACGGGGCTGCCCATCACCATGAGCGAAAGTGACGATCAATCGCTCTGCGGCTGCGGAGGAGTGGATCGACCGAACTACAACAACCAGCCGATACGTTTCTTCGCGCCGCGAAGTTCCACTGACCACCAGTTCTTCTCCACTGATCAGTTCTCAACGGAGGCCTTCGGAGTGGCGGGCAATGCCAATCGCCGGTTTTTCCACGGGCCGGGCCTGAATAACTGGGACTTCGCCCTGCATAAGATCACGCGCCTCACGGAACGGACTTCGATCGAGTTCCGGGCGGAGTTCTTCAACCTGTTCAACCATGCTCAGTTCACGAATCCTTCCGGCGACGTGAACTCCAGCAGCTTTGGGCTCGTGACCGGCGCCCGGGATGGGCGTATCGGCCAGATGGCTCTAAAATTTGATTTCTGATTCGGGAGATTCTGCTCGACTGGACATCTTGAGGGGGCTGGGGCTGGGCAACGCTAAGCCACGTTGCCCCGTCACCACCAGATCGGGACTCCCCCTGGGTATTCCCCGCGGAAACAGCCTGTCGACCCTGGCAAAAGGGGTCCGGGAAGCTCCGCCGCAGCGGTGCGGCAAATCCACATCCTCTAAAGTGACGCATGAATATTCATCCCTCCTATAGACTAGCGCACAGCACGCTCGGTTTAGCTCGATGGGCTTTGCTTGCGGTCGCAACCTTGGGATCACCCTCCGCATTCGCGGGAGGAGCGCCGGCAGATGCGCCCCGCGACTGGATGGCGGTCTTCCGGGAAAACCTCCAGCAAGGTGTCTTGCAGTTTTGGATCGACCACGCTATCGACCCCCAGTACGGCGGCGTGATCGGCCGGCTCGATCGTGAAGGCAAGCCGATCCCACCCGGCGACAAGTCGCTGGTCATCATCTCGCGAACCATGTGGTCATTCGCGCAGGCCTATCGCCGTTACCCCCATCCTGCTTATAAAGAAGTCGCCACAACCTGCCTTAAGTTTCTGCGCGACAAGATGTGGGACAAGCAGAAAGGTGGCTACTATTTCATGGTCAGCCGTG
>JBEKOM010000056.1:0-3145 GCA_049521795.1 Bathyarchaeia archaeon | reverse complement strand
ATCGTTACCGACCCGAGGCATCCAACGGATGCCGACAATCCACTCCGCCAAGTCATCATCAACACCCATTCACCGACGGTGGTTGCGCAGGTGCCCGATGATAGCCTGTTGATGGCGGAACTCCGGGAGATGGCGCGCGGGAAGCAGATATTCCGTCGCCTGTCATTCAGTTGCCTGCCGAAGACTTGGCGGCAGGAAGCCGGTGACTGCAATATCGTTTCGCGCGGCAGATTGATCGCGTACTTGAATCCGGTCTCACCGGCACTTGAGGATGCAACCGATGCAGACGACGGATTCTCTTCGCCGAAGCGGCCTGAGCGCCAGCGCATGAGAGTAGTGGATCGTCCGGATCTTCAAGGCGACTTGGATCTCGCCCCGGGGGCGAAGATTGCCTGAACTGCGCTACACGCTCCTGTCGGACGGGAGTTCGGATCGTGCCCTCATTCATGTGCTCACTTGGGTGCTGCGGGAACACGGGATCCGCACGATTCATCCGGAGTGGGCCGATCTCCGCGCATTGATGCGCCCCCCCCGCTCTCTGCCCGAACGCATATCGAAGAGTCTCGAACTCTACCCGTGCGAGCTGTTGTTCATCCACCGGGACGCCGAGCGCAGCCCCTTAGACGCGAGGCGCCGCGAGATTCTGGACGCAGCGGCCCAAGCAGCCGGAACGCTTGGCACGCAGCCGCCAGCAGTTTGCGTTGTGCCAGTGCGGATGCAGGAAGCCTGGTTTCTCTTGGATGAAGGCGCAATTCGACGCGCCGCAGGCAACCCCGGCGGGCGACAGCCGCTGGCGATGCCGGCGCGACATCAAATCGAGCAAATCGCAGATCCGAAGCGCACCCTTCACGACCTGCTGAGAGAGGCGAGCGAATACCGTGGACGAAGGCTACACTCCTTCAAGGCGACGACCGCAGTGCATCGGATCGCCGAGCTGATAGACACCTATGAACCTCTCCGGGACCTCCCGGCTTTCATGGTGCTTGAGGAGGATGTCAGACGGGTGATAGCAGAGATGGGATGGGCGACGCCGTAGAGGGAGGCGAGGCGCCAGGCTGAACGGCCCGGCGCCCGCGTCCCGCTTATTCCGCCTCGAAGCTCTCGATGTCGCCGGCCTCGGTGAGGCCGCCGGAGTAGTGCAGCCGGGTCTCTTCCGCGTAGCCCTCGATCCCCTCGGGCAGCGGCGCCTCGGCTTCCGCCATCAGTTCCTCTTCCATGTCTTCGCCCGCGATCTTCACCCGGCGGTAGTATTCCATGCCGGTGCCCGCCGGGATCAGCCGGCCCATGATCACGTTCTCCTTCAGGCCCCGCAGGTAGTCCACCTTGCCGTTGATGGCGGCCTCGGTGAGCACGCGAGTAGTCTCCTGGAAGGACGCCGCGGAAATGAACGAATCGGTCGACAGCGACGCCTTGGTGATGCCCAGCAGCACCGCCTTGCCCTGGGCCGGCCGCCCGCCCGCCGCCACCACCCGCTCGTTCTCTTCCCGGAACTTGAACTTGTCCACCACCTCTTCGGGCAGGAATTCGGTGTCGCCGATGTCCTCGACCTTCACCCAGCGCATCATCTGCCGCACGATGGTCTCCAGGTGCTTGTCGTTGATGTTGACGCCCTGCAAGCGGTAGACTTCCTGGACTTCGTTCACCAGGTATTTCTGCAATTCGGTCTCGCCCAGCACGTCCAGGATGTCGTGCGGATTGCGGTCGCCTGCCTGCGGCTCCTGCCCGTCGTCGCCGCACTGCCTGGCAGTTGCGGCTCACCGGAACTGGTTCCCGCTGTGCTATAAGAGGGGAGATCCACAGAGCGTCGCCTCGGCCACCGCTTTCGCGCGGCCGGAGGCTGTCTCTACGCGGGTGCAAGATGCTTACACGCTTGAAGGTGTCCGGATTCAAGAACTTGGTCGACGTTGACGTTCGGTTCGGTCCGTTCACGTGCATTGCCGGCGCCAACGGAGTTGGCAAATCGAATCTCCTCGACGCCGTCATGTTCTTAAGCGCCTTGGCAGACCAACCCCTGATCGACGCGGCTTTGTCCGTGCGAGACGTCGGAGCGCGTACTGGAGATGTGCACAGCCTGTTCCACCGGGTGGGTGATCGGTACGATGACGAGATGTCCTTTGAAGTTGAGATGATCGTGCCCCCCTCCGCGGTGGATGATCTGGGTCAGGAGGCTAAGGCCAGCATTACCTTCTTGAGGTACGAACTCAGGCTGGGATATAGGAAAGACGAAGGGCCACGACCATTCGGCGCATTGGAATTGATGAAGGAAGAACTCTCGCACATCAAGGTGGGAGACGCACGGAAGCACCTGCCGTTTCCACACAATGCGGCCTGGCGGGGGTCCACCATCATGGGTGGCCGCTGGACACCCTATTTCATCTCGACCAAGGGGGAGAGCCCCAACCGAGTGATCAGGGTGCATCAAGACGGCGGCAGCAGCGGCAAGCCTCGGCCCCTCCCGGCTTCCAGCCTGCCACGGACGGCTCTCTCGGCAACAAATGCAGCCGAGAGCCCCACTGCAACGGTCGCCAGGCGAGAAATGCAGTCCTGGCGCCTGCTCCGGTTGGAGCCATCCGCGTTGCGCGAACCGGATTCTTTCAGTGCACCCGCAATCCTGGGCACAGACGGGGCGCATTTGCCTGCCGCCTTGTACCACTTGGCTCGGCCCGGCTCCGAGAAGACCAGCGATGAGGGGGCACTCCGCGTGTACAGTCAGATTGCCAATCGGTTGTCGGAACTGATTGACGATGTTCGCGAGGTTAAGGTTGACCGCGACGAGAAGCGAGAGTTACTTACACTCACTGTGACAGGCCGAGATGGTACCTGCCATCCGGCTCGATCGCTCTCCGACGGCACACTGCGTTTCCTGGCGCTCGCGATGCTCGAGCTGGCCCCAGAGGCACGGGGGCTGCTGTGCCTTGAAGAACCCGAGAACGGTATACATCCTGAGCGCATCCCGGCCATGCTGCGCTTGCTCCAGGACATCGTTACCGACCCGAGGCATCCAACGGATGCCGACAATCCACTCCGCCAAGTCATCATCAACACCCATTCACCGACGGTGGTTGCGCAGGTGCCCGATGATAGCCTGTTTATGGCGGAACTCCGGGAGATGGCGCGCGGGAAGCAGATATTCCGTCGCCTGTCA
>JBEKOM010000055.1:0-2538 GCA_049521795.1 Bathyarchaeia archaeon | reverse complement strand
CATCATGATCTTCGAACTTGCCTGCCCCACGGCGCGGATGGCCAGCGACGCGAACAGGAAGACGATCATCACGGCCAGCAGGGCCGATACGAAGGAGGAGACGTTGGAGATATCGACCGTGAATGGGATGTCTGTAAGACTGTGGACGGCAGGATGCGCTTGTAGATAGGCCGGGTCGTTGAAGAAGTGCTCCTTGACCTTGTCCAGGTAGGCGCTGAAGAGCAGGAACGCCGCCAGACCGGCTGAGGCCATCGCGTAGCCCTTGGTGAGTGCCTTTGTCGTGTTGCCGACGGCATCCAGCGCATCGGTGATGTCACGCGCTTCCGCCGGCGCGCCGGACATCTCGATGATGCCGTTCGCGTTGTCCGTGATTGGGCCGAAGGTGTCCATAGCGAGGATGTAAGCGGCGGACATGAGCATGCCCATCGTCGCTACCGCCGTCCCGAATACGCCGCCGTTTGGCAAGTTGGAGTGCGAACCGAGCACGAAGGAGACGATCAGTGCGACGCTGATGGCGACGGCGGTAACGAGTGTCGTCTCGAATCCGACGGCCGTGCCGACGATGATGTTGGTCGCCGGCCCCGTTAGCGACGCGTTAACGATCTCTTTCACCGGCCGCCAGCGTCCCGCGGTGTAGTACTGCGTAATGTAGACGAAGAGCACGCTGGTTGCGATTCCGGTCAGGCCGCAGAAGAAGAACCAGTACCAGTGGTCGGCCATCATGATCTTCGTGACGAGGGCCATAAAGCAGATGGATATGGCCGTAACGACATAATATCCGTAGTTGAGAGGCGTCATCGGGTCCTGCTTCTCCTTCGTAAAGAAGGGGACCGTCATGATGCCGATGCCGGTGGCGATGATACCGAAGGCACGGATTACGAGCGGGAAGAGGATCCACTCCGGCTTGCCCGTTATCTGGAAGATCGCCACCCCCAGAATCATCGCGCCGATGTTCTCAGCGGCTGTCGACTCGAACAGGTCGGCGCCACGGCCGGCGCAGTCGCCCACGTTGTCCCCCACCAGGTCGGCGACGACAGCAGCGTTGCGCGGGTCGTCCTCCGGAATGCCGGCCTCCACCTTGCCTACCAGGTCGGCGCCCACATCGGCGGCCTTAGTGTAGATTCCACCGCCGAGCTGCGCGAACAGCGCCACAAAGCTGGCGCCGAAACCGAAGCCGACGATCAGGAACGGCGTGTCAGCCATGTTGTTGCCAAGGATTCGGCTGTAGAAGCCGAACAGCGACGCAACACCGATCAGGCTCAGGCCGACGACCAGGAAGCCGGAGACGGCGCCGCCGCGCAATGACACGGCGACCGCGTCACGCAAACTGCGGGTTGCTGCCGCTGCGCACCGTCCGTTGGCGCGCACCGACACGTACATGCCGATGAAGCCGGCAAGGCCTGAGCACATGGCGCCGATCATGAAGGCGACGCCCGTGAGAACGCCGTGATTCGTACTTGAATCGAAGTAGCCCACGATCAGCCCGATTGCGACCGCCACGAATATCGAAAGCATGGCGATGGTCCGGTACTGCCGCCTCAGGAACGCCATCGCCCCTTCGAAGATCATGCCGGCGATCTCTTGCATAGCGGGCGGGCCGGCGTCGCGTTTGAGGACGTCCCAGGCC
Organism: Bathyarchaeia archaeon; assembly: GCA_049521795.1. GTDB lineage: Archaea > Thermoproteota > Bathyarchaeia > Bathyarchaeales > Bathycorpusculaceae > DASPPK01. The sequence goes on along the minus strand of JBEKOM010000055.1, from coordinate 911 downwards.
AGGAACGCCGCGAACAGGACGGTGGCCACCGCCACAATGGGGATCATCCAAGCCATTGCCATGAGTCTGCTCCTTCGCTCTCGAATTGTCGCCCGGTAGGGAGTCGCTCAGCGGTTTGGAGGCTTCCCTCCGGCCATGCGAAGTCTAGCAAAGGGTTCTTTCAATAAGCAACCAAAGACCGCCGATTCTTGCAACGGATTTCACAAGAGAGTAAGCTCAGGCCCAGCCATGCGCTGATCGGCAAGGCTGGGACGCGATAATGGCAAGCGTGCTCGTCATCAGCAATGACCCGACAACCTGCAGCCTGGTGGTGAATTGCCTGACTACGGACGGACACGTCGTTGCCACCTGCGACACGCCATCTGCCGCGCCGCGCCTGTTCGCAACACTGGTCTTCGACGCCGTTTGCCTCGACACGGCTTTAGACCAGAGCAGCATCGACGACTTCCTTCGCTGGTTTCAGGCGGACGAGCAACGCGCTGCGATACCCATCCTGTTCCTCTTGCCATTGGGAAGCCAGTGGACGCCAGCGGCCGCACCGCCGCAGTTGCGCCCGGGGTTGGACGGCTATCTGGTGAAACCCCTGGACGACGATCAGCTCAGAAGGACGATGGCCGAATTGCTCGCCCGGTCGCCAAGAGGTCTGGCGGTCTATCCGCATATCCTTCGCCTCCCGCCGCTGACTCTCGACCGCGACACGCGTGACCTTTCCGCCGATGGCGGGACCGTCCATCTCACGCCGACGGAGGACCGCCTCACCTCATACCTGATGGAGCGGCCAGGAGCGGTTGTGACTCGTGACGAACTGCTTGAGCGAGTGTGGGGGTTTCATCCCGGCACCGGGTCGGCGCCGGTTGTCCGGGTGCACGTTGGCAACCTGCGGCGGAAGATGGCGCAAATTGGCGCCGGTC
>JBEKOM010000054.1:0-4405 GCA_049521795.1 Bathyarchaeia archaeon | reverse complement strand
ATGGTATCAACCTCATCCGGTTCATAAGCCAATCCTTTGAGGTAATCTCTTACCTGGGCCTCCGTCCATATATGTTTAAGGTAGACGTCCTTTAACGTGGTAATTGAGAGGTCCCGGGCTGCCACCGGTTTAAGGTTACCGTTGGGGTCTTCAAGCTTGACGGTAAAGTCTGCCAGGGTTTGAGCGTGTTTGTCATCGTACCCCTGGTCAAGGTAGTTTTGCTTTACGTCGTCTATTGAAAGTATCCCCAGCTTATACATGCGTCTTACGTCTATGCGGCTGTAGGGGTTATAGCTCATCTTGATGAGCTTATCCCGCCAATAAACTGGTACCCCGCTTATCCCCATAAAAATATTAGCGTCCTCGGCGGTAAAAGGGGTTGGGGTAGTACCCGGGCGCAAGCGGTGTAGCATATCGTAAATGTTACCTAACCCGGGCATATTCCAATGGGCCCTCCAATATGCCTTAACCCAATCAGCGGATACCCCCACCTTTTTAGCCCCTTCTACCAATTCCCCGGGTATATCCTGGTCTAACCCATACAGGTTAGCGAGAGCATCAGACCAGGCATGTTTAGAGGCCATATCTACCTGTGTCCCAATCCCGGGGAGCTCTTCGCTAAGGGCTAATATCTCCGTGATATGGGCTTGTTCATATCCTAATAAGCTAAGGTAATTAATAGCGGTATCATTGGATATGATACCCCGGTGTGCAAGCTCGGTAATAGCTGCCTCTCCCATAATCGGTCGCATGGCGGTAATAAATCCATTGATACGGTCGTCGGACCACCCAAGCTCTTTTAAGTCATTGAGGTATTGGAAGTTAGCAAGCCCGGTCCTAAACATTAGATGGATTGCGCTTGAAGGGTCCATCCTTTCAGTACGATACTGCTTATCGATGAAATAGTTTATCAAGCGCATAATCGGCGCCACAAAAGCAGAGGCTGCCGACGCTCCAATTTCAGAGGCAAAGCCCAACACGCTAAGGGCCTCCCCTTGGCCCCCGGGCCCTTTGGGAGAGGGGTGTTTAGGGATTGCTTGTGTTGGGTCTTTAGCCATAGCATCCAATCGGGCCATAAGACTATCATAAGTTGAAGCAATCGCTTCCTCTTGTGCTTCTTCCCAATCCTTAAACCATCCTGCAATCCACTCCCCTATCTTGGTTGTGGTAAAAAAGTCCTCTATCGCTACCCGTAACGGTCCCTTGCCTTGACCAGCCATAATGTTAGCCTCCAGACCCAGGATTATTCTTACCCCATGGGGGGACCGGGGGCAAGGGGGTTTGAGTAGACCCCATGGCATAACCCAAGGCATAAGATAAAAATTGGATAAATTGGGTCCATATCAGCGATAGCATAAATCCTACCGGGTCGTTTATAAAGGTCACCAATGAGGATAACCCACCCTTGAAGAAAGTAACAATGTTATTAAAGAGGGTTGGGTCGGATAGCGCTACCAGGTTTGACACACTCTTGACCAGGGGTAAAAGAGGCCCAAAAAGGTTAGTGAGATCCGTCTTGCCCGCTTGTATAAGACCGGTCAAGTCAGCCTTAGCATCTTTGACTAACCCAGCTGCCCATGCTTCTATCCCACTAACCACGCTATTTATTTGAGTAACTACCCATGCATACACCCCGTTTATTTGGGTAGCAGCCCAATTGGACGCATTGGTAAACCCGGTATTTAGAGCATTGACAATGTTAGTAAATTGGGTGTTTGCCCATGAGATCAGGTTATTCCAATCCGTGGTTAGCACATAACCTTGGGCTATCACCCAATTTCTAGCATTGACGTAAGCAGTATTAGCTTGACCCCATGCCCAAGTCCAGGCATTGGCGGCCCCGTTATACAGGCCCCAAAATTGGGCGCCAAACCATGCGGTAACCTGGACAATGAGGGACCACAACCAGTTTAGGAAGGTCCATATATCCATAGTATTACCTCCATTGACCAGGGGGTGTTATTTAGATGGCTGCCCCAGCCTGGCCAAGGCTGCCCGTTGTGCGTACAGGCTATCAATGGCTGCCTTTACCTGGTCCATAGCTAAGGATGGTACCTGGATTGTATGTACTTCATCGAATTCAAGGAATAAAACGGATACGGTATATCCGGTAACGGCCTTACCCCCCTTATCCAGGTAAATCGAGGGGGTTGTATTGGTTACTTGATAGATGGCCATGGGTCACTTATCCTTTCTATTTTGGGTCGTTAGTGTTATTACCCGCTGCATTGGCTGCATTGGCTTGATAAAGCCCAATCTTAGAGCCAAAGTAAAACCCTACAACCAGGCTGGTTATAGCGGTGAAGAAGTCGGGGACCGGTCTACCCTGGATAATGAGCACCATATCCAAGGCTAAAACCATGATGGTAATAATCCCCTGTGTTACTGCGCTTGATTTGAGTAAATCCCAAAAGTTTGACATTTTTACCGGCCTCCAAACCGGTGTAGTTCTATTGTATCATAAATCTTACCAGGTTAGGTTAGTGCCATCTGGTAACCGTTTATGCTTATCGATGCCGAATCCCCAGCGGTCGCAGCGGTGACATAAAATCTCAGCTTCCAACCCGCTTTTAGATACCAGGTGGTTTGTAAGGGGTAAACTTGGGCACTAACTACCGGCTTTACATAAAAGAAAAATAAGGTGTTTACCCCATCGTAAATTGCCACTTGCATAGACACATTTGTTATGGTGCCCGTGTATACAACGGACACAGCGGTAAGGACCCATAATTTATTAACGGGTACTGCGCTGGTATAGATATTGTTGGTCCCGGCTACCAATGATGCAACCAGGTCTTGCTCTAAAACCGCTACATCGTACGAAAATAGCGGGTCATTGTTAAAGCTAAGGGGTTTGACGGTCCCAATCGCATTAGTGCCATTAGGTAAAGCTGGGAGGGTCAAAACGTCCACCCCGCCAATATCGGCAGAACCGGCTACCAATTGAGCTTGTAGCGTCCCATAGATTAGAATTTTACCGCTTGTATCCAGTAAAAGAGGGACCAGGTTATTATTTGCGTCTGTACCATGTGTTAAGCTCATGCCTATAATTCCTAAGGTTCGTCCACGGTGACAATTACGGCCCCAATATCTAACCAGGTACTTACCGGGGCTGCCGTTACCGCTAAATCTATCCCTGTGTACCCCCTACCGAACGTAGTTTGATTATGCGGGGTATATTGGGATAGGTTATAAACGTTGTTATTCCAATAAAACTTACTATAATGACCAGTTGGCCAATCAATGACCAGTTTAGCCCACTGGTAAAAGTTGGACACAAAAGCGGACCGCCATTCGTCTAAGCCTGTTGCAATCGGATAAAAAGTGTTTAGGGCCGGGGTATCACTTAGAACGTAGATTGTTTTAGCTACCGGGTCTATCTTTATCTCAGCTAGATAGCTATTGGGCTTGATGTATTGGAATTGTAATATCTCCAAGACGGTATTATTTAAGGCCCCAGCACACTCCCAATTTGCTAAAACTTCTACCCCAATCTTTGAGGTAGTGACCAGGGGGAATATTTTATATGCTTCGATCAGGGTACCATCTACGCTATCCGGTAACAATCCAAGGCAAGCGGGGCCCTTCCATCCATTGATACCCCGGGCAATTGCCCCTAACGTACCGTACCAGGTTATTGCCCAATCACTAGCCCCGTTCTGAAAATCCGTAATATAAAGCACGTGCCCGGAGCGTAGGACGGTATAAGGGCTGCCCAAGCGGGCGGCGAGCTCGGCCGTATCCGTTGAGTATTGGCCAACATTGAGCGTTTCAAGTCCGTAATCTGGACCACCACGGGGCATAAGGGATACTCCTATTTAAGACGGTAGGGCCAATAAAGCGGCCGCCATGCTGCCCGGTCCGTTCTCTTTGACGTTAACCCGAACCGTGGGGGTATGGCTGAAAGTGTCATCGTCATTATAGCCCCATACGTCAAGGCTAAAAGGTTCGTCATCGATAGCTAAGTTTAAGTTGATGGATATAACCCTGCCATCCCCGGAGTAAGTGCCCCCGGGGTTAAAGGGTGCTATTTGGAGGGTGCCCCGGGTAACCCAAACATGGGCTAACCCCGCACATCTCGAGGGGAATTCTATCTCGAGTAATACCAGGGTCCCGGCATGAATGGGAATACGATAGGTAACCGGGGCCGTGATTAATGTCAGCGGGGGCAAGGGTAGACTAATAAAATAGTCCATATTGCCTCCTATGGGGTCATATCGGTATTGAGGTACCCGAATACAAAGAGCTCTAACGTATCCCCAGCGGACCCTCCGCTAACCCGCATAAATGGGCGGGCCTCAGCGGGGGCAAAGATACGGGTTACCGTGGCCACTACCACGTTAGCAGCGGGGGCCGCATAGGTGGCAAGTAAAAATTCACTGGTCCCCCGCTTGATACCAAAAGT
>JBEKOM010000053.1:0-2667 GCA_049521795.1 Bathyarchaeia archaeon | reverse complement strand
TATGGTAACAATTTGGTCAAAAAATGTTAGGCCGGGAGGGGATCTACACCGGAAACCCCACCCTCTTTTTCTCCAATATGGGACCCTACCCCGAAACACACAAAGGGTAAAAAGTTGAGGTTGAGTCATGCAGAAGAAATCAAAATTAGATGCACCAAGAAACAAGAAAGCGGCCATCCAGATGATTGCCCAAGGAAGAAGTCAGGCAGAAGTGTCAAGACAACTCCATGTTTCCGAGAGCCAAGTTTCCAGGTTTGTCAACCATGATGATATTAAGGGGCTGATCGAGGAAGAAACATTTAGTTTAATGGAATGTCTGCCGGATACCATTGAGAATATAAAGGGTCTTGTACGGGGCATGAAGGACCTTCCCCAAAACGATCATAAGGCCCGTGAACTTGGTTATCGGGCAAGTCTCAAGGTTTCAGAGACAGCAGGCATTACTCCGGTCCAAGGGCAGGCCTCGAATGTAACCATGATCCTTCAGCAGAATAACGTTGATTTGTCTCCAGAGGCTTTGAAAGCGTTTGAGAAGCACCTACTCCAAGACCCTGTAATAGTCGAGGCTGAGATTGAATGAGCAGGAAGATTAGATTAGCCACCATTGATCTTAAAGACAGTGTCAGGATAATCGACTTCTCCTACAAAATATTCATCCGAGTGCATTAAAATATTTGAAGATTACAATACGAAAGTAAGGATGTTTGTTAAGAATTGTATTTAATGGCTATTTTGTCATAAGCTCTTGTATCAAATGTATTACAATGTTATAGAATAATTTATCATGTTGTAATTGCTTCATTTATCTATGTTTCATGCATAATTCATCTTTCTACACTGTCAGAATACTTTACAATGTAAGACTAAGTATAAGGCATGACAAGATAGGCTATGGATACTTATAAATAAAAATTGTCATGTAATATTGAATTATTATCGATATTTTAAAAAATAATTTATTATTTAGCATGATAATTGCTTAATTTCATAACAAGAGCAATAAATTATATTAAGGAGAATCAAGAGATGAAGCGAATAATGGTGACCGTGGTTATAATCGTTAGTATATTTGTATGCTTACAGAGTGTCTGGGCAACGCCTTATGCACCGGCGGTAGGAACGCAATTTTATCTTGGGCAGGGTTCTCCATATCCTTCCACATACCCAAATGGAACTACTTGGAACGCTGGCCCATTTCTCCTTTCTTACAACATCGGCTCCAACCATTACTCCTACACGACTTACTGCCTGACGGATGATTATGATTTTTACTATAACACAACTTATAAAGTTAATGATTATGTGGCTTTTTCAAATTTAAATCCAGTTGCCGAATTGTATTACGCATTTTGGCTTAACACCACGACAAGCGGCATAGTTAAAAATGCAGCTAATGCGCGAGATTTCGAGGAAGCCATCTGGTGGTTCAACTTCAAAAATGGCGGCCCCCATGTTAATGACGCTCAGGGCGATAAGAATTCACCTTATGTGAAGAATTTTACCCTGGCAGCAGTTCCCGCTGGGTATGAGGTTGTCGACATCCAGTTTTTCAATCGGGATGGTAGTATCGCACAAGACCAATTAGGAGTTATTCGGACGACTCCTGAACCTGCTACCCTGCTGCTTCTTGGGCTTGGCTTGGTGGGTGTGGCAGGAATCAGGAGGAAGTTTAAGAAGTAACGAAACACATAATCAGTTTAATTGCAGAAAGGCAGGGTCAGCAATGATCCTGCCTTTTTTATTTTATGAAATGATGATAACGGGATCAAATCTGCTACATGTGTGCTGAATTAGAAAAGCAACATTACAGGAAGTAACACTCAACTGTGCAAAAATATGCCCTCACCAGAAGTCAACTAAACGGTTTCTCTTACAACTGTTCAGAATCAGCAACTTCAGACAGTGACAATTACCATTAAAATAATCCACAGCATAGAAGACGTTGGTCCTTTATCGCTTTACAACAAGTACAGGCGCCTTAGACTTTCTTATCACATTTTCCGAGACAGACCCCAAAAGCATTTCTTCTATATTGCTTCTACCGTGAGAACCAATGACGATAAGATCGGCATCCTCTTCAATTTCAACCCTCAAGATTTCATGCAAAGGCAACCCTTGTTCAATTCGAACATTTGTTTTGATTCCGACATCATTTAAAGTTTTGGCCACTTCACTCGCTGCCTCTTTCGCTTCAATCATCATTTTATCTACCACGGTCAGAAATGCATTTGCAGCGTATAGAAATGGAGTTCGCAAATATGTGTCTAAAACATGGAGAATGACTACCTCTTCAGTTTCATGGATTTTTCCGATGCTCTGCAAATATTTAAGATAGGGTATTACCTTATTAGATGTATCGGAAAAATCAGTAGGAAATAAGATTTTACGAAACATGTATTTACCTCCTGTTCACACCCGATCTTCTAAAATGATTTTACTCTGAAATCTCAAAGCCAACTTCTCTCATTAATTCGTCTACGGTCATAAGAGACTTTGCCAGTATCTGCATTTCAAGAAGACCAGAAGAGAGTCTATTTTCAATATAACTTTTTGGCACAGGTGGTTTACCAAAGTACATTTCGAGATCTGCCATCGCTTCCTTTTTCATTTTTGCCGATAGCTTTTTCATTCGAATTGCGTCCCCCTTTCATAGCTATTGTAATTGCT
>JBEKOM010000052.1:0-2658 GCA_049521795.1 Bathyarchaeia archaeon | reverse complement strand
CCCACCGTGATATCCACCGTAGTACCGCCCACCGTGATACCCACCGGAGTATCGCCCACCGTGATACCCACCGGAGTGCCCCCCACCTTGTTCTGCACTTACTGGACATACAAGTAAAGATGCCAACATAATCACGAATGCAACGTACTTAATTATATTGCGACTATTCGTCATATGACCGCTCCATTATGCCTAGGAAAAATCTCTACATTATGTTTTTATAATTAGTAGCAAGAAGTATACCAAAAATTGTCGACACAATAAGTGCCTGATATGGTAAACTATATTTTGAGTAACCGCAGCAGAGGTTAATTTTTATGAGAGATAAATGTATAGAATGTATCCATTTTCTGTATACAAGTGAGCAATAAGTATTCAGAGTTTCTGCAACTCATTCACTTCTTGGGATTGGTAGGTAGCTTCTCCAGCGCGGTGAAGTTTTCAACTGTTGTTACGCGTCCCTGCTGGTCACGATAGGTCAGATGCACCTTGTATTTGACGGTGCGGAATCCTTTACTGTCAGGTTGCAGTTTGTCAATTTCATTGTCGGGAGGGTATTCCCGTGTAACTTGCGGGCCGTTCCATTGCCAGTCCGTGGATTCGCTTGCTTTCAAAACATCGTGATGCTCACCGCACATCCCGTCGGCGTAATCCAAGAGCGCAAGATGTACTCCATTGAGGTTTTGATCTTTTTCCGTGATCACATAATTTTGATACACATATCGAGCATTCACGATGGCGTCACGGCAATAACACGAGTTCGGCTTGTCTGATTCTCCCCGAATCTCGGGATCTATGAGGCAATGGCTTTCGTCCGAGTAGACCTTCTCCAAGTTATCGCTGTTTCCAAGTGTCCCAGCATATAAAGAGGGGTGCCACGCAAGAATGATGAGAAGCAACACAATAAGTGCTTTAAAGGTTAAATCAAAATACTTCATGTCATTTCTCCTTCTAAATGAAACAGATACAGGTGTGCAGAACTAATGCAGGGAAATGTATGCTGTATTCCTAATGGGTTAACAATCTAAAGTCAATCTAAATTATGGATCACACGGTGAAGATTACAAATGGTAATCAATTGATTCTATTACTGAAGATTTCGTTTGTTTGTAGGAGAAAGAGATAACTCTATCCTGATTTAACTTTCCCCCTCCCCTTGCACTCAGATTTAAAAACATCCAAGAGATAAGCTCTACCCGCACATATTTTACTTTGAGTGAAAAATTTCACGAGAGTTCATCTAGAATCATTCTTTATGTATTTTGATGTTAGCTATAGGTTAGCAAAAAAGAAAATGGGTTACAGAAATTAATCTGTAACCCATTGATTTTATTGGCGCGCCCAGCAGGATTCGAACCTGCGACTTTCAGATTCGTAGTCTGACACTCTATCCAGCTGAGCTATGGGCGCGCGTAATGACTTGTTTCAACAGCTATTCAGTAAAAAATAGATCCTGAATCAAGTTCAGGTTGACAACAGTGGCGGTGCAGGAAGTCTTGGGGTAGTTTGTCTCACCATTTCCCTGCTAACAGCGAAATTTACAGGGTATTTGACCTTAACATCACCTCAAATTTGGTCAAATCTCCCGTTTTCCTCTGCAATACCATACGGTCAAGAGAAATTGATTGAATTCCGAACAGGGAAAAACAGGGAATTGGCAGTCGACCCTGACCTGCCCCCCGATGGAGATTTTTTACTCTTCGCGCCACGCCAATAACCCTTAATGAACGGCGGGCTTATTGTGGCTCCCCAAATCAGCATCCAATACACCCCTTCCGAACACGCTCAATTATTATAACAAATTATCATGCAACACGATAACTAATCTTTTTGATAATAACCTTTCAATTTTTCGGCGGGAGTATACGAACAACGATCTTGTGTGTCAATAAAATATAGACCGAAAATAAAAAAGTAGGACTATAGCGGGACAAAATGATCACATAAAGAAAAAGGGGTTAAGCATGATTTGGCTAAACCATTTATTTTACTGGCTCCCCAAGCGTAACCATTATTATAACCACTCTCCGTTTTTGAAGGTACAGCAAACAGTATGTTATGGGGGGGGTATTCCCATTATAACCCTATAGATCAAAAAATATTCTAAAATCATTTTGTAACAACGACTTGTTATCACCGCAGACTGTCCGTTTGGAATCGTATTCTATTGCCAGTGCAGTAGCCATTATGAAGTAGATTAACTTGTAAAACTTACTGGTCCTGAGTTGATAGGAGCTAATTATCTAACATTTACCAATTTCCTATTTCAGGGTTCGATAATACATAATTATGAGACAATAATCACTTATTTATCAACTCTTTGGTCACTTTTTATTTAAGATAATTCGTTGTAAAGAATGTCCTATTGTTAATTTTTACGACGAAGCACACACTTTCACTTTTCAACTTATCGAATTTGTGGCGGGCTTCTTCCAGTTTTTCAGCAACATATGAGTCGATTTGAATACTCGCGAATACACACTCTTTCCCCTCCATTCCTTGCCTAATCGCTTCAAGATCCATTTCTGATATGCCTTGTGTAGGGAGTTCGTCAAATGTTGCTGTTATAACAAAGTCCTTGAGACGAGGAAACTCAGAACCGGGGACAATCTCATCCTCATCCTCATCTACATCGCGTGCCCATTCATGTAAGAGATC
>JBEKOM010000051.1:0-3340 GCA_049521795.1 Bathyarchaeia archaeon | reverse complement strand
TGGTGAAGAGAAGAAGGAGCAGGAGAAGCTCGCCCGGAGCATCGCCGAGCGCCGGGAAGAGACCGCAGCGCAGCGGGCGCAACGCCTGGCCGAGTATGACAGGCGTCCGGAGTGGCAGCGCGAAGCCTGGCGCGAACTGCCGGAAGCTTTCGACTTCCGGCTGGCCCGGGAAGAGGTGTGGGACGGCCACAGCCTGTACGTGATCGACGCCACACCGCGCCAGGGATACCAGCCCCGGTCGCGCACGGCGAAGGTGCTGGCCCACCTCCAGGGCAAGCTTTGGGTGGACAGGCAGGACTACCACTTGTTGAAAGCGGAGGTGGAAGTTGTCGACACCATCACGGTGGGGCTGTTCCTGGTCCGCGTGGCCAAGGGCTCGCGCGCGGCCTTTGAACAGACCCTCGTGAATGACGAAGTCTGGCTACCGCGTCACGTGCGGGCATTCGTCTCGGCCCGTCTGGGACTGCTGAAAGTGCTGCGCATCGAACAGGAAATCAGCTACAGCAAGTGCCGCGAGTTCCAGGCCAATTCGCCGATCATCTCGCTGATGAAAGCCAGGTAAATCGAGGAGGAAACAGATGCGGCTCTATCTTGTGAATCCGGACAATCCAGTCGTCAGCCTGAACCAGGTCCACTGGAACCGTCTGAACACGTATCGAGTCTGGAAGCGGCTCGGGCTTCTCGTGGTGCTGCTGTGTGCGTTTCCCGTGGCAGGCATCGCCCAGAGTCCGGATGCTTTGGACCTAAACGGCAAACTGCGCTTTCATGCCGAACGCACCTATGGTCCGTGGGCCATCGCGGGCTCTGCTGCATACGCCGGAATCCTCCAGGAAATCGGCACACCCGAGGAATGGGGGCCTGGCGCCGCCGGTTACAGCAAGCGCCTCGCCTCTACGCTCGCCTGCTCCGGGATCCACGGTGCTCTCGCCTTTGGTCTGGATTCGGCCCTGCACCAGGATCCGCGATATTATCCATCTCACAGCACGGGGTTTTGGCGCAGAACAGGCCATGCGCTCCGCGGAACGTTCCTGACGCGCACGGACCAGGGCGGCGAGACGCTGTCGACCTGGCGTCTGGGTAGTGCATACGGCGCAGCGTTCCTTTCGAACCAGTGGTATCCGGGCCGGCTCAATACCGTGCGCCTGGGAGTTCTCCAGGGCTCCCTCCAACTTGGCTTCGACCTGGCCGCCAATCTGTTTTCCGAGTTCCGGCAGGGCATCAAAAGAGCGATTTCGCGTCGAAAACCATGAGGCGGTCTCCTGTCTCTGGCGGAGTCTCAGGGTCTACCGGCCGCTGAGCGGCATCACCGGGGAACCACGGTTTTCCCTCTTCCGCGGCTTGCTATAGAATAGGAGGCGATGCCCCGATCGCCATCCACGTCGGGTCGTATCCTCATCGTCGATGATGACGAGTCCCAGCGCGTCGCCTTGACTGCCATGCTTTCCGATCGGGGTTTTGAGACCCAGGTAGCCTCAGACGGGCAGGAAGCGCTGGAACGGCTCGCTACCTTCAACCCGGATGTCATTATCGCCGACTTGATCATGCCGCGCATGGACGGCTTCGAGCTGCTCCGGCACTTGAAGGACCACGGCGACCAGACTCCGGCGATCGTGCTCACCGGCTTCGGAAGCATCGACAAGGCGCTGTCGGCCGTTCACGACCTCAACGCATTCTGGTTCTTGGAAAAGCCGGTCGAACCACGCGCCTTCAAGATTCTTCTCGAACGCGCGATTCATCACAAGCGAGCTTTGCAGAAAGCGGAAGAACTCAAGCGCGAGTTGAGGCTTCGTGGCGTACTCGGGGACCTGGTCGGAACGTCCCCGGCAATGCAGGAAGTCTTCTCGGTCATCAGGCAGGTGGGGCCCACTTCAGCGCCGGTATTGATCTGCGGAGAGAGTGGCACTGGCAAGGAGTTGGTCGCGCGGGAGATCCACAAGTGCAGCCCCCGCGCGGATGGCCCGTTCGTCGCGATCAATGCAGCCGCCTTGCCAGAGACTCTGATAGAGAGCGAGTTGTTCGGTCACGAGAAGGGGGCGTTTACGGGAGCGGTGGAGCGTTATACGGGCTGCTTTGAGCAGGCCCACGGTGGTACGTTGTTTCTCGATGAGATCGGCGAGATGCCACCGTCCACGCAGCCGAAGCTCCTGCGCGTTCTCGAGGACCTCCGGGTGCGGAGACTTGGCGGCAAGAGCGAAATTCCGGTCGATGTTCGCGTCGTGGCCGCCAGCAGCCACCCCCTGGCAGCGCACTTACGGGAGGAACTCTACTATCGCTTGAGCGTGTTTCAAATCATGCTTCCTCCACTGCGGGAGCGAAGAGAGGATATTCCGCCTATCGCGGAGGCGATGATCGGGATCTTGAACAAGAAGCACGGCACCCAAGTCGCCGGTCTCGAGTCTGAAGTGCTGGACCTTTTTCAGGGTTATGATTGGCCCGGCAATGCGAGGGAGCTGCGCAACGTGATTGAGCGGGCTATCATCGTGGCCGGCGGGGGCGTGATTCGCCTGGATCACCTTCCTTCGCCTGCCTTCGGCCCTAGACTCGGCCGGAAAGCGCCGCAACCGCCCGGCCACGAGGGTGCGATAACGCTTCAGCCTGGCCAGCCGCTCACGCGAATCGACGAGGCCTATATCAAACTCACCCTCGATCACGTGCACGGCAACCGTAAGCGTGCCGCTGAACTGCTGGGGATCAGCCTGCGGACGCTGCAGAACCGCATTGCCACCCTGCGCAAAGAGGCCAAGGCGGCAACGCCCGGCGGCTAACCCGCGCTCCGGCCGCGCACGAAGTTTGCCTTCATCGGGCCGCCGGGGGCTCCTGGTCGGTGGGAATTCCGACCAGGCGGCGATAGTACGCAACGGCCCGGTTGATCGAGGAAGACTCATGTCCCGCGGTCAGCCGGCTCGCCTTCGTTCCGGTGCGCACCATGCTGTAGTACCGCCAGACGTTGTCCGATTCGCGATCCAGAAAATACATCGACTGCATCTCGCCCGGATGGAAGAGCGTCAGAAAGAGATACCGCATCGTGCTGACATTCTCGACATCGAAGACCAGCCGGTTCGCCGAGGCCTCTGCAATGTGCATTCGGTAGATGGCCTTGCCGGAAAGGTTATCGACCTGTTCGAAGTAGAGTACCTTGCCTTCCTTCATCTCATCGGGCGTGAAGTCTTGGCGGCGTTGACTTGGCTGCGAGCCGGTCAAAGCGTGGGCGTCCTCAATTATTAATCAGGCCATAAGTAGGTAGACTTTTGACTTGGTCGGATTCACAGAGCGGCGTACTGGGTGTCCGGCGTCAGGAAGAACATGCGAACCGTCCAAGGCAATTTCTGCAGCGAGCGGA
>JBEKOM010000050.1:0-2789 GCA_049521795.1 Bathyarchaeia archaeon | reverse complement strand
CCCTTGTCCTTATATTTTTTATACATGGCTTCCAGGCCCTTGTACTGCGGGGTGTTGCCGCATCGGGAGGCGACATTGACCAGCAGCACCACTTTGCCGGCGTAGGCCTTCAGCGAGGTGGGCTTGCCCTTAATGTCGTTGAGTTTGATGTCCTGAATGTCCGCCGCGCCCGCCACCTGGGCGGCCAGCAGAATGCAGAGCAAGGCTAAAATAATTTTCATCGGGATATATTCGCGTTCCTGCCGGGAAAGTCAAACACTGATAATGCGTCACTTTTGGCTGGTGGGGCGGGCAGTCCCCTCCCCGCCGTCGGCCATTGGCAGAGGACTGAACCTCAGTCACCCACATAGGGGTCCAGTAATAGTTTAGCTTGCATCGCACCCGAGTGAGTGCGGCGACCAAGGAGATCAACAGCGCAAGGGTGTCGGCAACCTTCCAGCGGGAGAGTTTCGATAAAGAGCGGCCTGAGCTTTGGCGGTGTCTTTGGTGAAGAGGTCCAGAAAGAACTGGTGGGGCTTTTTTCCCTGGCGCCTGGCGGTTTCAAAGAGACTGCGCAAGACGCTCTGATTTTCCAGGCCGCCCGGCCCACGGGTGCCGTGAATGACTTTGCGCATGATGACCACGGGGCGCAAGCTCCGTTCGGCTTGGTTGTTGGTCGGAGGCACTTTGGGCCGGCGGAAGCAGGTGAAGAGGTGTTTCTGCTCCGGGCCGAGCAGGCGTTGACGAAAGCTTTCGGCCTTGGGGTGGCGCAAGGCGGTCGAGCACAAGGCGCGCAGGCGGCGGCGCAAGGCCCGCTCCTGGTTCTGGGCGCGCTTGACCCGCCAAGGTCCTTGGCAGAGGCGACGGTGAGCCAGGCAGGCGTCGTGAACCAAGCCCTGGATATTTTGACAGAACTGGCGGGCGGGCGGGTCGGCGGCCCGGCCCTGGAGCAGGGCCAATTCCTGGTCCAGCTCTTTGGCCTTGGTTTTGATGTGAGCTAGGCAGGATTGCCAGTCTTGGGCATGCACCCCTTTGTAGGAGGCGTAGGCGTCGGCCACGATCGTGCCGGCGAATTTTTGGCCCCACACCCTTTGGGCGGCCTGGGCGGAACGATGTTGGTCCAGATGGAAAAAGGCCAGATCGTCGTCGCCGGCATACCACACCCAGTAGTTCTGGCCGTCGTGACGCCAGGAGGTCTCATCGGCATGGGCCACGGACAGGGCCTGGATTTTTTGGCGCAGGTCTTCATAGAGCGGGGCGCCGCGGCAGGCCGCCTGGCGCTCGAACCCATAGGCGCTGGCCGGCACGAATTTGAGGCCGAAAAAATCAGCGAAGAAGCGGCTGATCTTGCGGTCGGGCACATTCAATTCGTAGCGCAAATAGATGGCCGTGGCCTTGGCCGCCGGCCCGATATAGCCACCGGGCAGTTCGCCCGGACCCGGCAAGAGAAGGTTGCGCCCGCATCGAGGACAGTAAGACTGCTGGTGAACATAGCAGGTCGCCACCGTGCGAGGTTCCAGCACGATGTCCTCTTGGACGTGCTCCTGCCGTTCCTGCACCGGGTGCAAGCGGATGTTCTGGCAATGGGGACAGACGACCGGGGCGGGCACGGGCACGACTTGATCGATGACCTTGGGGGCGGGCCGCTGCCAGGGCGGATGGCCGACCGGAGCGCCCCGCTTCTTGGGTGAGGCGCCAGAGCCGTCCGGCACGGCCCCGGCCGGGGTTTTGCGGCCTTGGAACTGGCGGCGATGGAGCGCCTGGTTCTGCGCCCGGAGCTGCTGAATTTGCCGTTCCAGTTCCCGGATGCGACGCCGAGCTTGATCGTGTTGCTGGTGGAGTTCCCTGAGTTGATACTCATATTGATCTTCCACTCCTGCCGCCTCTTGATAACAGTGCCAGACCCACTGAGTGGACAAGCCTTCCAGATAAGGGCACCCCTGCCGGTAAGGGCAGACAAATTCCCCATCCAGATCGGTGAAGCGGGGCATGGTTAGTCGTCGGGGGGAAGTTGAAGCAGGCGCCAGTTGCATTGGGACAAGCGCCCCAAAAGTTTGCGGACTTTGAGGTGATTGGCGGTCATGGCGCGGACCAGCGGCACCAGGTCCTTGCGGACATACTGGGTGACGGTTTTCTGGTTGACCTTGGTGGTCAGGTGATAGCCGCGTTGGGAAGGATTTTTATGCAAGGAGCCTTGCAGGAGGGTCAAGGCGTCCTGGATTTGGCGTTTAAGTTGTTCCTGGCGGAATTGAATGATATGGCGTTGTTTATTCACAGGATATGCGTATTACTACGCATACTTTTAGGCATGGAAACCCGGCCGTCAAGAGGGAAATATCAAAAATAATGAAAAAAAGTGACCGAAGGAGCTAAACTTTTACCATTCCGCAGGCCACAGCCGAGGGGTCAGTCCTAGAAAAGTGACATTTCCGCATTTTTCCGTTGACAACCCGTACTTAAATGCTATTCTTTCCTGAGTTATGAGGGCGGTCACGATGGAGCGCGGGAAGCCGGGTCCCGCTTTTGGATTGGGAACGATTTGCGGAGCGCAAAGCGGCGGCAACCCGCCGCACTGCAAATCGTCTGCGGTCCCATGTCGAACGGACTGCCCCGGCGGAGGTTCCACCATCCAACATCCCGTTAATCTTCTGCATCCCCGTGTCGCGCCGGGTTGTCCCCCCAACTTATCGCGCCGAAGCCAGGCGAAGGCGGAAGCCTTGGCGGCGGCGGAAGGTCCGCGTATGGAGCGAAGGCGAAGCCGCCGGTCAAACCCAGTCAAACCCAGTCAAACCATTTTTGAGCCTTGACCA
>JBEKOM010000049.1:0-2963 GCA_049521795.1 Bathyarchaeia archaeon | reverse complement strand
GGCAGACCTCATCCTCGGATTGGTGGTTTGAAGAAGGAAGAAGCTAAAAAAGAAGACGGACTGAAGTAGCCTTAATTCCCTCACTCTTCCCTTCTCCCCGATGAGGGAAGGGAGAGTGAGGAGTTATAAATCCTGGATGAGATTTGACCTAACTGACAATGCCAAAATAAATCTTAAATATCGATTACACCTACTTATCTTGAGTCCGAGATACCAGTAAGACTCGATGATTATAGGTTGGTAATGTTGGATAATAAAAAGGGGTGCTACGTAGTTCCTTAACACCCCTCAAAACTCACATAGGATTCAATTATGTTACAAAGACCTACTTGGCTAAATCGGCATTTGCCACTGCACTCCTGAGCCTTGACTCTTTCTCAAGCTCTGAGAGCCTACCGGAAAGTTTGTTGATAGTCTCCTGCTGTTTCTTTATCATCTCTTGCTGTTCTTGGACGACCTTGGTCAGAACAGCTGTAATGTCCATCGAGCTCAGCCCTTTCCTGTCCTTCGTTGCGATCAGGTCAGGAACCTCTTCCGCAATAAAACCTACGTGCTTCTCCGTCCTATCCGTCTTATAGGCAAACTTCACAGGGCTGAGTTCCTTCAACGTCCCAAACGCCTCCTCCGTGGTAAGGGCTTCGATATTGTCCTTGTATTCTCTGCTGGAAGCATCTGCCCAGACACCTCCCGTTGTCACATACGCACCACTGGCCATCTCTAACGGGTATAAAGGGTTCTGTATGCCGAGGCCCACATAGCCATTGCCGATGATCGTAAGCCTCGGTATCCCCGCGGGTGTCGTGGTATTCGGGGCGGTAAAGAGGTCAATCTGGGTCGCTGCATTTCCAATGGGATTCCCACCACCAAAGGCAACAAAATTGTTGGTGGCTGTGGAGGCTGCCCCAAAGAGGTAGACCGGCAATTGAGCATTTGAATAGTGGCGTAAAACCATCCGGGAGCCCTTTGTCGTGTTGTCTGTGCCAGTGTTTGATAGTCTTATCAATCCATTGTCGGGGGCTACAATGTCAAGGTCCTGTGCAGGGATAGATGTCCCAACCCCTACCCTACCCTCCTGGGTTACTACAAATGCTGGTTCACCTCCGGTGTCCAGTACCAGTAATCGGTCTGCACTGTAAACCAGAGGGGGAACAAGAATGGTCAAAATGACCACCAAAAAGTTACCCAATATGAAGGTCCCAACAGTGTTAAATGGCCGTTTGCTTAATTTTTTTTTCATCTTTCTTCCCTCCTTAGTAAGATCTGTTTGGATCTATTTTGACTTATTTCAAAATGATATTTTCAAGGGTCATCGTTCCATTGGTGATCGTGAGTGACCCATTAATGGTGGTAAAAGATGAATTCGATGTAAAATTCGTATCCCATCCACCTTGAAGGAAAATTACTTGGTTAGAATTTAGAATGATATTTTCATCATAAATGTCCCGGGTAATTTTAATGGCTGTCGGGGCAGTTGCAGCGATGATGCCATTTTGGATCGTAGTGTAGCAAGGAGTCTTTCCACTACATACTCCATCTTTAGAGATGTAAAATACCACGGATACATAGTAAAGGGTGGTGGAACTCCAATTATTATGGTCCGTGTTGCCAGCACCGTCTTTTAGCCATACATAAATGGCTTGTCCGCCTTGGGCTGTTGCAGCAACGGTAAATGGCTTACTTGTGGTATAAGTCCCATCCGTATTCGAGGTCGGTGCAGAACCCAGTTTATGATAAGCCCCTGCAATTCCTGAAGGATCCGACGGGTTTGTCCAATTTATAGTGAATAAGTTGTTATTCGTCCACGTGCTCGGCGTTGCGGTAAGATTAACAGGTGCAGGAGGGGAAGTGGTGTCTGGCCTGGTCAGGGAAAAATCACCTGTATTATTCCATACATAATTTACATTTAGGATCCAAGAACCGTTCATGGTATTCCCATTGATGAGCGTTCCACTAGTAAATGCAAGTGAGTCACAGTTAGAACAATTGCATGAATAGTAACCTTGGAAATACGCTACATCACCTGAGACGTATGAGCCCGGGGCCAACGGAAAGGTTATGGTACCGCAACTAGTATTTTCTACCGTAATTGTTCCACTTAAGTTTCCATGTACATCTTGCGTCAGGTTACCACTTAAATTCCCGCAATCTTGCGTGTTACGGCAATAAAGTGGTGCAAGTTTTCCTTTATAATCAATCCAGGTTCCTGACCAGTTTCCCGTGAAATCTGCACACAAGGCAGGAGATAATTGGAAGCAAATCATAATTACAGGGAGAAGAGGGATTACCTTTGATATAACCCTATTTCTTAAAGGGTTACAGATAAATTGATAAAAATATGAGCGATTCATAGAAACCTCCCCAAGAGTGAAATTAATTGACAGACCATTTAATATTTGAATGGAGCAGACCGACTTCTTCCGATACTGTAGATTGAAGATTATTTTCTCCGTTAGCAGTTTGGTTTGTCGGCTTTTCTCCCCTTCGGTCTAATGTCTGAATCACAGTATGGTATGTCCCCTTTTTCTATGGCAGCAGATCTTTTTTTGATCGGTTTGGTTTTTTCTTTCTTGGGCAGGCCTTTAAAAATACATTTGGATCGAGGATAGATTGAAAATCAGGTCCAGAACTGAATATTCGGATCGAGGTTCAATGTTACATGAGGTAGATTTTTAAAGGTCTTTTTCCATCGATCACCCCCCTTAAAGATTAGTCAAAGATTGTTCGTATAAAAAATGCAATCATACTTTCTAACTTTTGTCAATAGTGGAAATGAGATTGTGAAAATTATCTTTTGAAGATTATCACTTGAAATCTGGTATAGAAATATGAATCCTCGACTTGATGACTTCAGTCAACTATTGTTAAATTACCTCCTTTGGTTTGAAATAGGTTCGTTGAGTAAGCATGGCAAAAATAACTCGGATCAACTTATGGGCCGTGGCAAACAAAGCTTTTTGAGGAGG
>JBEKOM010000048.1:0-2542 GCA_049521795.1 Bathyarchaeia archaeon | reverse complement strand
CCTCTAATGTCAAAGTTGAATTGCAAAGTGTACACCTCGCAGTGTGCCAGTCAATCCAATCTAAAGAGGCACGGTGACGGCAATAGCAAGCCTGACAATTAGTATTTGGGCAAGTTTTAGAATGGACACAAATAGAGTCAACCTCATATGGAACTGGAACGTATGATGGAGGGGTATTTTCTACCCTCTTTAATTCCTTTCCCATAAGAAACCAGAAATTATTACCACAGGTAGCATTACTACTGCTATACCTATTTGGAGTTCTCTAGATATATCCACACTAAATGTCATAACTATTATCGTAGTGTATAAAAGTCCAGCTAATAAACCTGCTTCTATTCTCTTGTAAGTTTCTTTCTTCATCTATCCCTCTATAGTAGAATAGTTTTTAACAAAGTAACATGCTGCGTGTTCATATAGGTATTCAACTTTCTTCTCAGAATCATAGCCTTCTCTTTTTATTGTGATAGTAATAGGTTGAGGTCCCTGGGTTTTTGCGAACAGGGCAGGTACTACCCAGTTGAAGAAGTTGTTAGCATCCATTCTCCTTTATAGGATATTGATAAGTTTCTGTCCAAGTTCTATAGGTGAAGTTACACCTAAAGTTAAGATGTAAATTCCTATTAATACATTTTCTATCTATATTAGTATTTATAACAGTATGAGCTAATTTCTCTAGTATATCTTGATTTTGAGAAACTCTTTGGTAGACATAGATAGAGATTTCTTTTCTTCCTATTCTGTCTGATTCTAACTGTAAAAGGAATCTCTTATATCCAATAGAATCACAAGGAACATCTTTTACTGATAGTATATCCAAGGAAGGCTTAT
This sequence comes from Bathyarchaeia archaeon, assembly GCA_049521795.1. Classification (GTDB taxonomy): domain Archaea; phylum Thermoproteota; class Bathyarchaeia; order Bathyarchaeales; family Bathycorpusculaceae; genus DASPPK01. The sequence goes on along the minus strand of JBEKOM010000048.1, from coordinate 1,711 downwards.
AGCACTCTTCATAAACCTCTACTTTATAGGGAAAACACATACTTAGTACTCTTTTTAGCGCTTCCGCAGTAAGGCTTTTACCTGTACCCGTCTTCCCCACAATACAGATATAGTCTCCAGGAACTAAAGGTAGTAGTTTTGGTAGTTCACTAATCACTGCTAAGTTTGCTAAGTATTCCCAGGTTACTAATTCTGTATCTTTAGGTTCTGCCATTTATTTCTCCTCTATTCCAATTTTCTGTCCTCTAACTGTAACGACAAGGGGTCTTGTGGTTATTCCATCTAGAATTCGGTTTTCTAACTGATGGTCTCCTCTAACCCTTCTAGGGATATTTTCCTGGTTTAGACCCTGTTCATTAAGTATGTCTGCCCAGTTACCTATTGGTTTGGTATTGTAAGCAACATCTTTGCCTTTTAACATTTCCTTGAAGTCATATTCAGTTAATCTAAAGTCCCTGAAACCTGCTGCCCTCTGTCTTAGAGTACCATTATGCTCTACATATCCATATAGTTTACCCCTGATAAAATAAGCCCTCTGAGCCTGTCCTACAAGTTGTAACTGACCTGCTTTTGGACCCAAGGGTAATTCAAGGGAAGTATATATGGAGTCAGTATCACAATAGTAAGGATCTGATTTAAGTAGGTAGTCTAGATGCCTTACTCTTGCTATTGCCCTTATCCTCATCGCTACCGCCGGCTTGCAATAAGGTGCTTTATTACCTGGTAAGTACACAGACTTCTTGTGGTATACTTCACTTGAATCTATAGGAGTATAACCTTCAAAGTCATCTATATCATCTGCATGGACAATTTCTTCTCTCCATCTATGCTGCCCGAATTTACCACTTAATCTAATTCCTAAGAGCTTATATAATTTGCCTAATTCAAGGTTTGAGGAGTACCTTAGAAGTGATATATACTCTCCGAATTCCTTTAGTATAGGATATTCATCACACTCGAGTTGCTTTATGAGTTTGACATTTACTCCTACCTCTTCTGCTTTTCGAAGTTCTACCATATCCCACCATTCAGGAAAGGTTCCTACAGGAAATATTAGGTGATTACCAAACCTGTAAGGTAAAGGTCCTATCTTCCAATCTTTAGGAATTTCTACCCAGGCATATCCTATTGAGCCATACTCTATTTTGGGTTTCCTCCAAAACATCTCTCCTACTGGTATAGGAGTATCATAGCAGGATATGTACATACTTCTAATGTCATAGAGGTTTAGATTTTCTCCGTACCTTTTGTAGACTTCATTCCTACCTGCATACATAGCCCTCCTGATAAAAGGTTCAAATTTCTCATTTGCCTTTATATCTGTTACCTTGAAGAAGTTTTTGTTGAAGGCTTTTACAGCAGTAAGAGACAAAGTTGCTGAAGGGGTAACTGCAAATGACCTTATAAGTACCTTACAGTACTCCTCCATTGCCCTGCTTAGGGACATAACATCCCTTTGTAAATATGCACGGAAGGCATCTAGTCTGTGTTCAAGCTCCCATATATTTTTTGTAGTACGGTGGTCCCAATCTAACTTCCTAGGTATATCAAATGCCTTACATAGATTTGAAAGACCAGTACCTACTACCAGCATACTGTCCTCAAAGGAAATCTCTTTATCTGTCCAGGTTATCCTACCTAGACCTGCTTCAAGTTTTATTTTCTGCTTGTGCTTGATAAGTGAATCTAGTATAAATTTATTATCATACCC
>JBEKOM010000047.1:0-2665 GCA_049521795.1 Bathyarchaeia archaeon | reverse complement strand
TTCCTGGAAACGATGTGCGCCGCGGTCCAGATGGCGACGCCGGCGACCACGACGATCAGCGCCAGAAACAGCAGGACAATGAGGACGATAGTGCTGCCGCTTCGAGGTGGCTGCGGCGGCATAGGGGGACGTGGGGGTTGAGGACTGGTGGCCATGGCACACTTCTCCTTTTTCTCTACTTGGTTCTATTTACGTCATCCGGCCCCCCAAAGTTCCATCTCCCGCACCCTGGCGCGGCCAATGATGTAGCGCCCCGATGCGTCGGGGCGGCTTTTCGACCGCGCCGCGACCTTGGTTGAAAGGTTTACGCTTCATGAATTGCGGTGGGCTGGACCTGTTGCTACAATTGGGTAACTTTCGTCCCCCAGTGCTTCAGAGCGCGAGGGGGAGCTGATTGGGACCTGTCGGTAGGACAAGAGATGAACAAGGGCAGGCACAGGATCTTCACAGTCGGGTTTGACCTTCCCGGGGGAGATTTTGAATACGTTTCCTTTGAATCTGACCAGACGCTTCTCGACGCCGACATAGTGCTCTTTAAGCCAACGCTGGGCGACTATCATAGCTCTGAAGCCTTTCAAGGGAAGCCGCTCCTTTCTGAACACTCGTCGTTTTCTGTTGGTGAGAGACTGAAGCACTGGCGGTCGGAAATCACGGCGGCCGTGAATGCTGGGAAGCTCGTGGTGGTCTATCTAACCAAGCCCGTACAATGTCACAGGTACACTGGCATCACGAATTTCTCCGGTACTGGACGCAACCGCCTACAGACGAATATTGTGGAGCCAGTTTCCAGCTATCAGGCGGTTCCGAACCTGAAGACAGTCACGCCCAAGACCGGGAAGGAGACTAGACTCGAAAAAGACCCTGGGTATTTTGCAGAATACTGGAATCAGTTCTCCAGCTACTCCGCTTATGAAGTAGAGATCGAGGGGGAATTCAGCAAGGTATTGCTCAGAGCCCGATCGGGTGAAAGAATTGTGGGGGCTGCCGTCCACACCAAGTTGGGATCTCTCCTTTTTCTTCCCCCGCTTCATTTCGGCGAAGTGAATTTCGTCCGGCACGACGCTTTCAAGAAGGAACGCTACTGGACCGAAGAGGCAGGCCAGTTCGGCGCGAGGCTAGCAAGTTCCTTGTCAGGCCTTGCGGAGGGGATTCGGAGGGAGCGATCCTCTACTCCACCGCCGGCTTGGACTGCAGAGAGTAAGTATCGGCTCGCCGCGGAAGCAGATATCGAACATCGTGTTACCATGCTGACTGACCAGATAACACAGCTGAACAAGGAAAAGGCCTCGCTGCGGGACGAACTGAGCCGCGCTGGCTCTTTACGGCGGCTCTTGTACGAACAAGGCAAACAGCTCGAAAGTGCCGTACTGGAGGCATTAGACCTGCTTGGCTTCAAAGCAGGACGGTTTGTCGAGGGAGAGTCTGAGTTCGATGCCGTATTCACAAGTCCTGAGGGAAGATGTCTTGGGGAGGTGGAAGGCAAGGATAACAAAGCGATCAATGTCGACAAAATCAGTCAGCTTGAGCGGAACCTGCACGAGGATTTCGCCCGCGATCAGGTCACGGAATATGCAAAAGGGGTTCTCTTCGGCAACGCGCATCGATTGTTGCCGCCCAACGAACGCGGAGACTTTTTTACTGACAAGTACGCCTCAGCGGCCGCACGGCTGAAGGTAGCCTTGGTGCGTACGCCGGATCTATTCCCCTGTGCGAAATACCTGAAGGAACATCCCGACGATAAGGCATACGCTTCGGAATGTCGCGAAGCAATCTTCAGTGCCGGTGGGACTGTGGTTTTTTTCCCAGATCCCCCAGTCACGGTGACCTCTGTTTTGAAAGGCTCGAGCGGGTAGAAGGCTGCGCCTGTATCTTGTATCTACTCGCTTGATTTCTGCAGCTTTCACGAGATTGCTTCCGATTGCTTGAATCCACGGAGGATCGGTGATGGCAACGGCAGGGCCGCCGAAACCCACCCTGCTCTATCGCTTACTGCACGTGGATAATCTTCCCACGCTGCTCGCGCGTGGAGCGTTGCATGCACCGAATTCAACGCCGAATGACGGCCTCCCCTATCGTACAATCCACAACCTGAATGTACAGGCGGGCCGCCACGACAAGCCAATTGCCTGCGGCCCTGGCGGCACCTGCCATGATTATGTGCCCTTTTACTTCGGACCTCTGTCCGTAATGCTCCTAAACCTTAAGACAGGACGAGTGCAAGGCTATAATGAAGGACAGGCCCCGCTCATTTATCTTGTAACTGATGTGCAGCGTGTAAAGCAATCGGGCTGCCAGTTTGTGTTTTCAGACGGTCATGGGCTGGCCGCATATACTGACTGGTACGATGATTTGGAGGACCTGGACAAGGTAGACTGGAGCCTCGTCGGAGAGCGCTACTGGGCAGACAAACCGGATGACAACGACCGTCAGCGGCGCAAGCAGGCGGAGTTTCTGGTCTGGCAGTCGCTCGACTGGGCTCTAATCGACAGGATTGCGGTTCTGAACAAAGAGGTCAAGGCCAGGGTCGAGGGCATCTTGGATCAGTTCCCTGGCGCACATCACCCACGGGTAGTCGTGAAGTCAGATTGGTATTACTATTGAGGAGACGACCGATGATCGAGATCACAAACGGAAACATTTTGGAAGCCAACGCTGAGGCACTGGT
>JBEKOM010000046.1:0-3459 GCA_049521795.1 Bathyarchaeia archaeon | reverse complement strand
CCGGGATTCGCATGATTTAAGGATTGCCATGATTATCTTTCATCCCGGTCATCCTTGAATCTTTCTCTCCAAACCCAGCCACTTCCATCTCTCAACATCTCATTATCTCAAAATCTCTAATTATTCCGTTTCTCTATCACTCCAATTTTCCATTCTCTCACCATCTCATCGTCTTCATCTTTCATCCCGGTAATCCCTTAATCCTGAAAATCGTGGTTCAGACATCCCCGGTCACCGATAAAAAACCCGTCGTCCCGAGTTATCGGAAGAACGGGTTTCGTATCTTAACTACTCAAATACTTGGGAACTTACTTCAGCAACATTCCCGCCAAACAACGGCGGGATTTCTGATCAAATGACTTCGCCAAGTTACTATCAATCCCGCGAAAGAACGCCTGCCCGCCTCTCTTTGGGCGGGCGGGACTTCGGATAAAGTGACTTCTCCATGTTCCTATCAGTCCCGCGAAAGAACGCGGGACTTCTGCTCAAGTGATTTCATCACTTGAGCATCAGCATTTTCTTCACTTGTGTGAAGCTCTTCGTCGGGTCACTGGTGCTCATGGCATCGAGGCGGTAGAAGTAGATTCCGCTTGCCATCCCTTGCGCCTTCCACTGTACTGTGTACTCACCAGGCTGCTTCACTTCGTTCACCAGGGTGGCCACCTCTTTGCCGATTTCGTCGTACACTTTCAGCGATACAAATCCCAAATCCGCAATCCGAAATCCAAAATCAGTTGTCGGATTGAATGGGTTCGGATAATTCTGTAACAGAGAAAAAGCTCTTGCATCCGGTTTCTCCTGCATGGCGAGCGGGCCCAGGGCAATCATGACCTCGCTTGAGTAAGAAACGTCGCTGTCCAGATCTACCTGTCGAAGCCGGTAATAATACGTGCCGGACGCTGCGGTTGAATCGACCCAAGAATAATCGTGTGGGCTGGCAGATGTTCGGGCGCCGGGAATCAACCCGCTGATTGTCGCATACGGCTGTGAGCTGTCTGCCCGACGCTCGACATAAAAGCCGAGACAGTTGGTCTCGCTCATCGTTGTCCAATCGAGTTTCACATGGTTTCCGTTCATGGTGGTGCCAGAGAATGAAGCGAGCTGGATGGGAAGCGCGCCATCGTTGCCAACGCCGAAATCGGAAAACTGCGTGAATCCAGTGCTGGACGCGGTGTAGGGATTCGAGCCTGCCAGCGTCGCCGGGGTCTGCACCCATTGTGCGCCATTCCACCTGCCGATGTACACGGGTTTGCTGCGTTTGAACGTTGACGTTGACTCATCGATGGCGCTCCATTGAAACGACAAAGCGACGTTGCTCCCGCCGGGGGTGGCCTCGTTGATCGTCCACTGCAAATTTACGCAGGCCGATGTATTGGGCGGATGAGTGAATGATTTCCGGACCGCCATCGAGAAAGTGTCTGGCGAGCCGGAGTTGTTCATCGTAACGGGCGCGTAGGATGAGGGTGTGCCGACCGGGAATAGTACCGGAGCCGCGCCCACGCTGTCGAGAACAAGAGAACCGGAGCTGTCCGTGACGACATAGCTTGACGACGAGCCGCCGGCGATGCCTCCCGACGAACCGATTGATAGGATGTTTGTCCCGGTGATGACATGGCCGGCGGTCAACGTCAGTATGCCTGAGATCAGGACGTTCTGGCTCAAAGTTACGCCGCTGATGTTATCGATAGTCAGATTGGTGATGCCGGCGGGCACAGCCGTCCCGGTCACCTGCGGCGAAGTGCCGTTGTAGATGAATGTCGCTCCGTTGTATGTCTTCGTTCCCGTCAACTTCACGTTTCCGTTTAGGCCCGATGAATCGCCGATGCCGAGTGCACCGGTGACGATTATGTTTCCTGAACCTGAAACTGCGTGTGTTCCCAGAACGAAGACTCCGCGCACGGTCAACGTTTCACCCGATGCAATCGAGAGGTTAACGCTGCCAGCGGGACTGAAGGCTACTGTCTTGCCGGCAGCGACCGTGATGTTTTTTACGATTGGGGTGGTTCCGTTCGCGGGGCTGAAGTTCACGGACGGTGCTCCTCCGGAAAATGTGACATTCGTTGTGCCGGAGCCAAAGGATATGAGGGACGTGAGGTCTCCGCCAACCGTGATGATCGTCGTTCCGCTGCCCGATGAACTTCCCTGAAACGTGCCCGCGCCGGTTACACTTCCAGCGACAGTGATCGTCGATGTCCCCGTACTGCTGCTTCCGCGGAACGTGGCGCCATTCGCGATCGCGACGTTCCCTCCGATGGTGAACGTATTGCTTGTGCTGGCACAGATGCCGAGCGTTCCCTGGTCGACCAGGAGATCTCCGCTGATCGTCAGATTTCTGCCGGCGCTCTTTGTTGTGCTGTCGTTGTACTCAAGGGTCCCGTACACTGGAATTGAATCGAAGATGGCTGTTTGGAGCTCGAAAACCGACGTCGGGGAGAAATCATAGTTTGATGCCGTTGCACCGGAGGTCGGCTGGGGAATCTTGGATGAACCCGACGAGGTCCCATGGATGTAACGTCCGGATCCGGACATCTTGAAAACGTCGGACGCGCTGCCGAGTTTGATCCCCCGGGTTCCACTCCGGCTCAGATTCTTCAACGCCCCGCCATCGGTAATGTACAGCGCTGTGGAACCGCCGCCATTTACCGTAAGGGCGTTGGCCGTCGATCCGCCGACGATGACCGTAATGGTGTTCATGTTGCCGGCATAGCCTATTTGACATGAGTAAACTGTTTGTGCGCCGGCAGTATCATAGATTGTATAAGAGCCTGCAAGATAGGTGTTATCAAGAACGACAGTGTCGGAAGTGGCTGGAACACCGTCGGGTTTCCAGTTTGCTGCGGTTGTCCATAAATGGTCGCCTCCGCCGTCGTCCCATTTCTTCTGCCCGCAGGCTGTGGTGATGGTGAATGCTATGGAAATAGCAAATGAAATAACTGAGATTGAGAGTCTCATACGGCCTCCGCTGAGTTGTGATTGGTGGTTCCCTTGAAAGGGAAATTATGTGGTTATTGAGAACATCCTGGTGCCTTCCGGGTGTAAAATCGTCTGTAAGTTACGACATCAAAAAATGAAAATCAAGTTTAGACCGCTGATGAACACTGATGAAAATTTGAAGCAGGAACAACAATTGACCAAATGTTTCCCTAGTGTCCTGTCTCGGAAATAGATTGATTAACTGACGATGCACAAGACTATTCTCGATGTCCGAAATCATGACAAATCCTAAACACTAAATCCGAAATCTTAAACAAACTCAAAATACTAATTTCAAAACCCTAAACCGTTTTACCAACGATGCCATGGGAAGTTCTCCCCGTGGCTCGAAGGCCACAAGCCCCCGGAAGAAGTCCTTGGGGCCTTGCAAACGAGTTTAGGATTTAACGCTTCGAGTTTGGGATTTGTCCCGCTTCTGGATTCCGCTTACGTTGGCGGGATTCTGAAAAGCGGAATTTAGGATTT
>JBEKOM010000045.1:0-3439 GCA_049521795.1 Bathyarchaeia archaeon | reverse complement strand
CGCCCTGAGAATACGATTTTTCTTGCAGTCAGTTCCATTGCTTGCACCTTATTGCGAAAAATTAACTTTCCGAAAATTCTATGCTAACCAAAAAACGTATTTTATGCAAGTGCGGCTTAATGTCTAATTTGATGTTCACGGATGGCCTGACGTCGGGTATAATCCCCGAATTGTTTAATACGAAAAATAACGATTTTTCCCGCACAACTGTGTGGTTGTATCTGTATTGAGTGGCTATGCCTGTAAGAACGAGAGAACAAATTGAACGAGACGAGCAGATATACCAGATAACGACGCTGGTGGCTGGTCGCTTTACGCTCCAGGAAGCCCTCGACAAACTGGCAGAGGCCGCGGTTAAAATTACCGGCCTCAAGGCCTGCTCGATTCGTCTGCTCGACGAAGACGCCGGCGACCTGAAGATGCGAAGTACCTACGGGCTGAGCGAAGAATACCGCAACAAAGGCGTGGTTAACAAAGACGACCCGGTAATCAAAGCGGCCTTTGCCGGCGAAGCTGTTGTTCTCGATGATATGCAGGATGACGGCAGGGTTTTATTCAGGGAATCCACGATAAAAGAAGGGCTGGTCGGCCAGCTTACAGTCGCAATGAAATTCAGAGACAAGCCCATCGGCGTCCTGCGACTTTACAGCGGCAAACCCGTCCACTTTGGAGATGACGATATCGACCTTGCCAGGGCCATCGGCTCCCAGTGCGCCGTGGCTATCACCAACGCCAAGCTCTACGCCGAGGCGATTGAGGGGGCTCGAATCACCGAGCAGATGCGGCTGGCGGGGCATATTCAGCGGCGAATGATTCCCGAAAAGGCGCCTCAGGTGTCCGGGCTTGATATTGCCGCGACGTATATTCCCTGTTTCGACGTGGGCGGCGACTTTTACGATTTCCTCCGGCTGGACAATAACAGAATCGGCATCGCCATCGCTGACGTTATCGGCAAGGGCATTCCCGCCGCGATTATGACAAGCTCCTTTCGCGGTGCGCTGCGCGCCTATTCGGAGTGTCACTGCGGGACGGATGACCTTCTTGAAACCGTCCGCCGGCTTAACAAAATGGCGTGCGCGGAATGCGCCGCGGGAGAATTCATCTCGCTGTTCTACGGCGTTATCGACGTGGAGAAAAGGACCATCACCTATTGCAACTGCGGCCACGAACCACCCGCTTTGTATAGGGATAAACACGTTGCTGACCTGAACAAGGGCGGCCTTGTTCTTGGCGTTTTGCCGAATGCTGAATATCAGTCGGAGACTGTCCAGTTGAACGAAAACGATTACCTCCTGTTTTATACCGACGGGCTGATTGACGCGGCGAATTTCGACGGCGATATATGGGGCAGAGACCGCCTTCTCAAAACATTCGATAAATGCCATATGGGCTCTGCCTCCCAGGTGATTAATAATATACTCGCCTACAGGAGACGCTTTGTAGGTCTTGCTCGACAGGTCGATGACACGAGTATGGTCGTTGTAAGGGTCGCAAAAACAGTTGGTTAAGATTTTCTGCGGTCTCTGCGAACTCCGCGGTTAAATTTATGATTCGACTTATAATTACTATCGATGGCCCCGCCGCCAGCGGCAAGAGCACGGTTGCCCGCTTAGTGGCAGCGAAACTTGACGCTACCTTTCTCGATACCGGCGCGATGTATCGGGCGGCTACTCTCGCCGCGATGCTCGATGGGGCGGATTTGACTGACCAGCAGCGAATACTCGATGTGCTGGACGAAACGGTATTTGAATTTAAAGCGACCCCCGAGGGTATGCTCGTGCGAATCGATGGTGTCGATACCACCGCGCAAATACGCGACCCAAAAGTTACCGCCAATGCCCGTTACGTCGCTTGTCTTGCGCCCGCCCGCCAACGTCTGGTCGATATGCAGCGACGATTTGCCGAGGCGTATGGCAAGGTTGTTACCGAGGGCAGAGACCAGGGGACAGTCGCGTTTCCTGATGCGGATGTGAAGTTTTACCTGACCGCCGACCTCGATGAAAGGGCACGCCGAAGACAGGCGGAGCTGAAAGCCAAAGGAATACAACAAACCGATGATGAAATCCGTCGGGCCATTCTCAAAAGAGACCAGAGCGATGAAAACAGGTCTGTCGGACCTTTGAAGCCCGCCGATGATGCCGTTATCGTTGATACAACTGGCTTGACTATCGATGAGGTTGTCAAAAAGCTGGTTGATTGCGTGAATGCTCGTCTAAGCGAATGAGCTTTTAACTACAGAAAAAAATAAATTAAAATTCTCTGTGTGCTCTGTGTCCTCTGTGGCTAAATATAATTATTATTTTGCTCTGTGGCAAAAATGTTAGGCGAATCTATAAAATCTCGTTGGTGCCTGTTTGCCCGCTGGTGGTGCAGGTTATTCTGCGTTACGTTTTTACGTATGCGTTTCGTCGGCCTGGAAAATGTCCCCTCAGATGGCCCCTATATTCTCGCCGTCAATCACCAGAGTTTTCTTGACCCGCTTTTTGCCGGCATTGCGTTGAAAAGTCAGCTTTGCTTTATGGCTCGCGACACACTGTTCAAAAGCAGAATCTTCGGCCCGCTGCTTAAATCGGTCAAGGCCATCCCCGTCAGGCGAGGCCAGGCCGACATCTCATCAATTAAAATGATTATTGCCAAACTAAAGCAGGGCGAAGGCGTCTGCCTTTTTCCCGAGGCGACACGCACAACCGATGGCAGAATCGCTCCCTTCAAAGGCGGCTTCGGCCTTCTCTGCCGCCGTGGCAATGCCCCCGTTGTCCCCGTCCTCATTGACGGCGCATTCGAATGCTGGCCCAGACATCGAAAGTCATTCAAAATCGGCTCGAAGATTACAGTTACTTACGGAAAACCAATATCGGTTGAAAAAATCACTGGTATGGAAGATGATGATTTCGCCGCTATGTTGACCAAAACGATGAGAGATATGCAGTCCCAAACCCGAATCGCCGAAGGCAAACAACCGTTTAATTATTAATAATCCGTCGCAGCTTGCCCGCCGTAGGCGGGACGTTTCCGCCACTCAAAACTAAACACTTAACACGGAGCGAAGCGACGAGCCCGCTTCGGAAACTCAAAACTTAAAACCGTCATCCGTCTTCTGTCTTCTGGCGGAATCTGTGTCAATCCGTCAGTGTACCACCAGTTCGGCGACACCTACCTTGCTTCTCGCTCCCACTTGTTCCACGAACGCCTCCAGCCGTGTAGTCAGCGTCGCGTCCTCTTGGCCGTCGAAGCTGAGATTGAGAATTGGCATTTCATTGCAGTCGGCGCTCAATCGTCTTGTCTGTGTGTTGACTATCGTTGAGGGCATACAGGTGAATGGCATCACGTTGACCACGCCGCCCAAGCCGTCTTGGTGGTATTCGACAATTTTGCCGATACTCAGTATCGCTTCGCCTTCAAACGACTCGTCGATATATGGTTTGGCAAGGTCGATGAC
>JBEKOM010000044.1:0-4638 GCA_049521795.1 Bathyarchaeia archaeon | reverse complement strand
GCTTACGAAGGGCAGTTGCCATTCCTCGACCAAGCACCGCCACCGCGCGGGCACTTCGGCCGAGACGTGGCCCCACACGATTCCGGGAGTCGTGTAGCCCGCCGGCCCGTTGTGGTCCCAGGCGTACTCCGGCCAGCTTGCCATCAGGAATTCGACCAAAGTATCCGTGCCGTTCCACGTAGTCCAATCCACGTCCGTGGGTGGTAGGTAGGGTACGGCAGGCTCTGTGGGGTGAACCATCCCCCACTGTAAAGGCGTCCAGTATTCGACGAGTGCAAACCACGGCCCGTTTCTGTCGGGCCATCCGGTTGCACCCGTCAGGCCGAGCAGGTTCGATTCGATATCGAACAACGCGCTTTGGAATTCCGCGTCATTCGTCCCCGGGCCCCACCAGGGAACCGGAACGGCCGCCCCGAGTAGGTTTGTCGTGTTGTCGCCTGACCACCCGGGAGGCTGCGCCGGAGGTAGGGTCACTGGGCTAAGGGCATTTATCAGGTCGGTTATGGTTGCGAGGCTTGGCGTAGTGCCCGTTTGAATCGCGCCCAGCAGCAGATACAGCGCCTGATTCCCACTGGTTGGGGAGGTCACAGCGTTCTTGGCCGTGATTATCTCGCCTTCCGTCACGGTCAGCAACGCTTCCGAGGCTTGCTGTTGTTGCTGCCCTTGAATCGTCTGGACGATGCCGAGAACGTTCAGAATGTAGCCAATCAGCTCCCCGATGGCCGCGAGTATCTCGACCATGGCTAGTAGTCGCCACCGAACGCCAGAACGCTGACCGTCTCGCCCGCGCCCAGCGTCACGAGCATGGCCACTTTGAGAGTGGTACCGCCGGCGAGAATCAGCGCGACCGCAGGAACAGGGAACACGGAAGCGGCCGAAACGCGAGGCTCCGCGCTACCGCGCCCGGCGCCGGCAGGAACCGCCACGACCCCGAGAACACGCGCCACGCCGTTGTCGAGGATGATTGCCACGTCGTGGGGGCCGGCCGCGTCGGAGGTAATGAGTATGTCGTCGATTCGGCTCCCTTGCTGGGCCGCTTGCGTTAGATACGTCTGCACGGTCGTATCCGCGACCGTCAGATTGACCGCCGGGTTGATTGGGTAGTGCTCATCGAAGATACCGAGACCCATAGTACTCTCACCCCTTTGGCCCCTCGGCCATTTCTGCCATCGCATCGCGCAGCATCGAATGGTCGGCCAGCCCGGAAGCGACTTCGGCACCCACGTATGCCTGATTCGCCTCCATGACCACGTCAGACCCCCACTGGTGCGCCTGGCGCGCGAGTACCAGCATGAATTCGACAAACTCGGCCGGAGTCAGGCGAAGCGCGGCCGCGTAGGTGTCTATCCATTCCCACTCGCCACCCGGAAGCGTCAGAGTCACGCGCCGCCGGGCCATTCCGCCCATCCGCTGTTTACACGTCGGCATTGAATGTCCCTTGAAGCTGCTCACGCACCTTGCGCGCCTGGCCGTCCTGCTGCTTTCGCTCGCGTTCGATGTACTGGCGGAGGGCCCAGGATATGGCCCTGTCGTCCGCTTCGCTGCCGAACTTGACGTAGTGGTCAAACCACTCCCAGTCCGCCACCGGGAGCCTCACGCTCACGCGCCGCTGTTGAAACGTCTCTTTCCCTGTCGCCCACGCTACCATTGTGCCCTCCTTGCTATCTCGGTAGTCAGCCCCAGCTTAAAGCCGATGCTAGTAAGACCTCGTGCCTGGCACTTTCGGCTAGGCCGCGCGCTTTGGGGTCAGGATGTCCGCAAGGTCCCGCAGGGCTACCTCTATCGCCGTCAAGCGGGCTTCCAAGCGAACCAGAACGAACGCCAGAACCGCGATGGCCACCCCCTGATTCACCAGCCACTGCACCACGTCGAATGTAATCGGCTGCACCCGTTCCCCCTGTGGGCCGGCATACTTGGCGCCACCCGGCGCCGCCCCTTCGCCCGGCCGTCCCCTTAGTATCGCACCATCGCGGCCGCGTGGACATAGCCCCTTCGGGCTACACGGACGGCTCGCCATCAGCCGGCCGGTCTAGGCCGAGAATAGCCATGATGGAGTCCCGGTCCGTGTTTGTGAGCAGCCATCGCACGGTCGGCCGCACCGAATGGCCCAGCCAGGCCAGTTTCGAGTCACGGTCAGACCGGCGCCGCCAGCTTTTGGGTACCTCGACCTCTCCGGCCGGTCCGAACAGCGGTGCGAGACCGTGCCGCGTGGCGTAGTCCCACACCATGGACCGAACCCAGGTGCGCGTATCAGCGACCGTCGCGTAGTGCCTGGCCTGAATCAGCGCGTTCGGGCCCTTTACCTCCAACTCATACCGCCAGCATCCGGCGTAGTGAAGAGCCTTCGCCTCGTCGTCCAGGTCGATACTCTCGCGCTCTTTGTCGTAGCAACGGAAGTACCAGTCGCTGGTGCGACGGCCCAGGTAGCACGTCTCACCGCCGGTCGCGCGCTCTTGGTGGCTAGGTTCAGCCGAATTCGGATAGGCCTCGTAGTGGTTCACCGCTTCCGCGTAGTGCAGCAGGGCTACCTCTTTCAACCGTGGGGAACACCGGGCCGTCACGCAGAAATCGACCCGAGAGACGTTCGAAGCTGTGGTAACAAGCTCTTCGAGGTGCGTCTCGGCCAAGTCGTCAGTCAACTTTACGAGAACGCCATCCGGCCGAGACCCGAACGCAAGGCGCCCGACTTGCCAACAATCGTAACCGTGGGTACGGAAGTTGGATACTTTGTTGCCGTCCGAACGCTCCGCGTCGGCCCACACATCAGCCCGGCGCCGGGCCCGGTCGGCAGACTCTGGCGAGTGGAACGCGCACGTAAGCGCGTCTGCCCGCGATTCAATCACGGATATGATAGAATCCATACGCAACCACCCCCCTGGTTGCATACTAGCCCCGGAGGTAGGATACCGGGGCTAGTCCTGTCGAGGGCCCGAATCTTTCACCCTATGTTATAAGGGTAGGGTGAAAGACGGGGCCCGTTGGCTGGCGAGGCTTCCGACGAAGAGTACCACGCTCGGCGCTTGCCAAGTCCCCGGGCTGTGTGCAGCCCGGGGACGGCAGGGATTATGCGTTTCGTCTAGGTCAAGTCCAAGCGGGAACCTACCCTACGGGACCCTACCCGTAGGGGCCCTTCCCGTCGCCGCTACCCGCGCGGCGAGACTTGACCCAACACGGCCCGTCCCACGTTTTGGGACGGTCTAGGATTGCTCCCTACTCGCGTCTCGCGGCCGCTTCTCCGGGCGCCGGCGACCGGGGACGCCGTCAACCGTGACATCTTGGCCGTTCGCACACCACGTCATCGTCGTGGGGTTCACCCACCATGTAGCCGTGGGCGAGTAGGCCGGAATCCAGAACGTGCGCGTGCCGCCACGCTCGCGGCCAAGCTGGGCACGCATACGGAAGCCTTGCGGGAGACGCGGGATAGTCGGGCTGGCGGTCGCGCCACCCAGCAGACCGCGCGAGGCCGCCGGAGGAACGTACACCGCCTTGACCCCGAACCGCCAAACGTGGCCCAGGTCATCGGTGTACGTCCAGGCCTTACGATGGCCCGGAGCTTTGGTAGTGGGCATAGCTGTTCCTCGGCTCTAGAACCGACGTTCGGAGATTGGACGGTCGGCCGCCGTCGTCAGCCGACCGCGTTCGGCCCACTCTCGCCACGTGCGGACGGGAGCGAGGAATACGCTAGGCTGCCTGCCTCGTCGTATCGCGGGGTTCGTGTTCGGCCCGTGCCCGGTCGGCCGCGAGGTACGCCGCGTCGATACCGTTCACATCTCGCGTCACGGACGTGCCCGGGGTCGTGTACAGCGTCGCGGCTGTGCTGTAGCACGGAATGTACTTATCGGGATGGCCGGACGACGTGCAAGCGATGGCGCGCATCCGAAACCCCTTCGGCAGCTTCGGAACCGTCGAAGCGGCTGCGCTTCCGCCGTACTTCGTGCCGTCGGTCCCGTCCAAGACGTACACCGCCTTCGCCGAGACCCGGTAGGCCGTGCCCCGGTCTGTGGTGTAGGTCCACGCCACCCGGTTGTTATCCGCCTTTGTCGATGCCATTGGCTGTCGCCTCCGCGTACATAGGTGAGTGCTCCGGCCGCCGGCCGCGATGGCCACCCAGCGGAGAGCCAGGACCCCGGGCCCGGGGTCAGTCCAGTATGGTGAACGGTGTAACCGTGCACGCCAGAGTATCGCGTAGGATAAGGCAAACCCCGCCGGCGTGGGCCATGTGCTTGGGGAGGTACACGGCGCTGTTCCACCCCATGTACTGGTATTCCTCGGCCCGGCCCGCCGAATCCGTGAACGCCAGCCAGCCCCCACGCCAAGTATACCGCAATCCGTCCGTGCCGAAATGCCCGGCGCCGGGCTTGTCGGCCGTCACGTCGACCAACACGCCATCCATGGCGCCGGTCAGGATGGCCGAGTCGGTCAACTCTACCGGCGTGCCCAAGCTCACCCCGTCGAGACCGGGCCACAATGGGGGAACCTTCAGCGTCGCGCCTGATATGGCGGCCCACGCCCGGCCGCTTACGAAGGGCAGTTGCCATTCCTCGACCAAGCACCGCCACCGCGCGGGCACTTCGGCCGAGACGTGGCCCCACACGATTCCGGGAGTCGTGTAGCCCGCCGGCCCGTTGTGGTCCCAGG
>JBEKOM010000043.1:0-5418 GCA_049521795.1 Bathyarchaeia archaeon | reverse complement strand
AAAGGAAAAAAATTAATCCTATCAAAATAGGCAGACGGGCATTCATGGGCCAATCCTCCTGTTGAATTATATGCAAATACGATGCCCTCTTCCAAAACTCACAACTCATTGAAATTCCTAAATTCATAAAAGAATATTTCAAAGGAGCCTGATCTAAAATATATCTCTTGTTCAATTTTGTCAAAATCATATCTATGGCAGACGGCACAAAAGAAACTGAGTAAAACTCACAGAAGGGAATATTCAAAAAGCAGATTGTTTCTTCCACCTACAAATGTTTGACCGAGCGTGATCCTTGAGGGCGAGGATTACGGTTTGAAAGCGAGTATAACGGTCAAAATCAGCGGCGCTGGTAGGCTTCCGCTGGATTGTCGGGTTGGGCGGATCATGCTTCATTCTCATTGCCGAGAGTTGCCTCGAAAAATGAAATAAGCGTTTGCTGGGAGCTATTCACCAGAATACTGGCGTAAATGGCTGAGGGTCCGGCGGAACGCGTCGGCCGTATCATTTGGTGACCACGCCTTTGAGGATTTTACGGTAAAGCCATGCTGGGCATTGGGATACTCGAAGACTTCCAGCATGACTTTGCCTTCGCTCTTCTTAGCCGCATCAGCCAACTTCCGGGCCGTTTCAATCCGGCAGCAATTCTTGTAGGTATCACGCCCCCCGGCAAACATCAGCGTTGGCACCCTTATTTTTGAGACAAAGTTGTCTGGATTCGTAATGTGTTGGGTCGCTGGATAGTAAACGACGACCGCGGAAACCAATTCCGGCATTCGTGTTGCATAGGTTAGGGTAGAGCCCCCGCCGCGCGAAAAGCCTACCACCGCCACCTTGCCGGGCAAAGCGTGCGGCGACTGTTGTGAGCGAGTAATGACACCCTTTAAGCGAGCCTCGCTACCGCCACTCTTTACCCAGAAGTCGTTACCGTCGACAAGAACTGCATAATAGCCTTGCTCGGCAAAGTCTTCTGCGACGTATGCGTAGTTGTCGGGACCCGAGTGTCCGGAGAGGACAACGACCACTCGCCCTTTCCCCTTCGGCAGTTCATATTCCTTCTGGAAAGGCAGCAGCGCACCCGCGCAAGCCTGACCCAGGAAGACAAAAAGCATTATTGCGAAGACACGACAATTTCTTCTCATAATGAATTCTCCTTTGATTTATTGGATTCTTGACGCAACCGCCGAACGTGACACACAAATTTTGATACAATTCATTTATCCAGACCAAACCATTATCCTCACGATCGACCCGGCCATTCGGCTACAAGTTCTATCTCATAATCTGAGCCGTCCAACATTATTTTTTAAGCTGCTTCCACATTTTTGTAAGTTTTGAACCACAAAGGGTCTCTTCTGCTCAAAAAGATTCGAATTTCATGCCATTTTTCCAGAAAATAAGGTCCTAAACGATATTATATAGAGTCGAGTTAATTTACGAATGAATTATCCGAATAGTCCGAAATATAACCCATTACTGATTTTCAGTTGTAATATACATCTTTTTCTAAAATAAGAAAAGTGAATGTTACAGGAAATTATCTTCAGGAAGTTATCTTCATTTTCCCGAAAATCTGGCCGATCCTAAGTTAAGCTTGAAACTTTCACCTGCTTATATTCACTGGCAGGTTGATTTAATGGTTGATGGCTACTAGTAGAAACCTGCAAAACAAAAAAAGCTGGGATATTTGGAACCCTGCCTTTCTCAAGCGAGAAAGATGCTTTTGCGGTATTCTTCATTACATCCCTCCCCCACTAAATAGCCCAAAAAAATCAACCAATATTTAATTGACTTACTCGTCTCTATTTTGTAAATTTCTACTAATATGAAGAAAGCTGTTGTATCCATTTCAATGCTATTTACGCTGGTTTTGGCTGGGAGGGTTTATTCATCTGGAGTGCCCGAAGAACCTATGCTCCGCATGGAGATGGGGATGCATTCGGCATGGATCACGAGCATTGGAATTGATCCCCAAAACCAATTCATCGTCACAGGTTCACAGGACAAAACCGTACGGCTGTGGGAACTCTCTACAGGAAGACTCGTCAAGATTTTCCGGCCTCCGATAGGTGAAGGCTCTGTAGGTATGATATTGGAGGTGGCATTCTCGCCTGACGGAAAAACGATTGTCTGTGGGGGGCTGACAAAAAGCCAGAAAGAAGAATCTTATTCCGTCTACTTCTTCGATCGCGAGAGTGGAAAGCTGGCCCACAGAATAGCAGGTCTTAGAGCATATATTAACCACTTTTCCTATTCAAAGGACCATAAACTTCTTGTGGTGGGGACGGGTAAAGGCGGTGGAATTCGTATTTACCGTACTTCAGATTATTTCATTGCCGGAGAGGATAGTGACTACGGAGAATCCATTTTGGGAGTCGATTTTGATCCGAAAGGGAGGCTTGTAACAGTTTCTTATGACGGATTTATCCGCCTTTATGGGAATGACTTCAAGTTAATTAACAAGAAGAAGGCCCCGGAAGGCTTCAGGCCAAGTTCTGTCAGGTTTTCCCCTGACGGGTCCAACATCGCCGTTAGCTTTTTAGATTCCGCGCATTTCAGCGGAAAATTAGCTGTTCTCTCAGGGAATGATCTCTCTCATCAATACTCTCCCGATCTAAGCGGTATTAAGGAAGGAACTTTCGGTCCGGTCTCCTGGTCATTGGATGGGAAGTTCCTCTACGCGGGCAAAGGGAGTTGGGCTCCGCATGTCATCCGTAAATGGTCAGACGGGGGCAAGGGGGTATATAAAGATCTTCTTGCAGCAGAAGCCTTCCTTACGAGGGTCCTCCCTCTGGGAGACGGAGGCATCGTTTTTGCTTCGTCCGCTCCCTCTTTCGGGGTATTTGATTCAAAAGACAAAATGATTGTGAATAAGACCCCACCTATTGCCGATTTCAGGTTTGGCCAGAAAAGATTCCTTGTTTCTCATGATGGGGCTACGATTCAGTTTTGTTACGAAAGATTTGGCAAGTCTCCTTCCCAATTCTCTGTCATAGGGAGATCCTTGGAAACTGATCCATTAACTGATAGAGGCCTTTCCCCTCCCGTGACCCAAGCATCTGGCTTGGACATCACAGACTGGAAAGATACACCAAGCCCAAAGTTGAATGGCAACCCCCTAAAACTTTGGCGGGACGATTTTTCCCGAAGCCTTGCCATTTCCTCTGAAAAAGATAGTTTTCTTATTGGATCCAAATGGTATCTCTATCTCTTTGACAGGCAAGGGAATCAGAAGTGGGTCGTCCGGGTTGTTGGAGAGGCTTTTGCTGTCGACATCTCGCCTGATGGTAGATTTGCCCTAGCAGCATTGGGTGACGGTACGGTGAGATGGTACCGGATGAAAGACGGAAAGGAACTCTTAGCTTTCTTCCCTCATTCAGATAAGAAGCGATGGGTTCTTTGGACCCCATCGGGTTATTATGACGCCTCGCCAGGGGCAGAAGAATTTATTGGGTGGCACGTAAATAACGGAAGTGAAGAGGCGGCGGACTTCTTTCCTGTTTCAAGGTTCAGACGTGATTACTACAGACCTGATGTGGTTGCAAAGGCTTTGGAGACATTAGATGAGGCTGAAGCAATAAAGCTCGCCAATAAAGAATCAGGGAAAAAAGCACAGGAAGTCCCTTTAGCAAAAATACTCCCGCCTGTAGTGAGTATTCTTTTTCCTAAGGATGGTTCTGGGGTATCCAACAAAGAGATCGAAGTAAGGTTCGCTATCCGTTCCCCTCCGGGAGAACCTGTGACGAGGGTGAAGGTTTTAGTTGATGGAAGGCCGATCGAGAAAGATCTTGGAACCAAATCAGCTCAGATAGAACAAGACATTCGAACGGTGAAAGTCACTATTCCAGAGAAGGATACTGAGGTCTCAATTATTGCAGAGAATAAGTATGCAGTGAGTGAGCCAGTCACAGTGGCGTTGAAGTGGTCAGGTAAAGTGAAAGAGGATGAGTTTACCATCAAGCCTAAACTCTATATCCTTGCTATTGGTGTGAGTGAGTATGAAGACAAAAACCTGACACTCGGGTTTGCTGCCAAGGATGCAAGAGACTTTGCAGAGTGCTTCCTCAAACAGAAAGGGGGGCTATACCGGGATGTGGTGGTGAAGGTCCTCGCCGATGAAAAAGCGACCAAAGACGAGATCATCGATGGATTTGACTGGATTTCAAAAGAGACCACGAGTAAGGATGTAGCATTAGTATTTCTGGCAGGCCATGGGGTTAATGATAGTGGAGGGGTGTATTACTACTTGCCTGTTAACGCGAATTTGGACAGACTCAGGAGGACTGCTGTGCCATTTACAGAGATGAAGAACACAGTGGCTTCTCTGGCAGGGAAGACCATTCTCTTCATCGATACCTGCCATGCTGGAAATGTTATGGGTGCCAGAGCAGTGGCCACCGATATCACAGGCGTTGTCAACGAGTTGGCCAGTGCAGAGAACGGGGCAGTGGTCTATGCCTCATCCACAGGGAAGCAATATTCATTCGAGGACCCGAACTGGGGGAATGGAGCTTTCACAAAGGCCGTGGTGGAGGGGATTAATGGCAAGGCGGATTATACGGGCAAAGGGAGAATCACCATCAACATGCTTGATCTTTATGTTTCGGAGAGGGTGAAGGAATTGACCAAGGGGAAACAGACACCTGCCACTGCCAAACCCCAGACGATCCCTGACTTCCCATTGGTGTTGAAGAAATAGGAACGAATATGGGCCGATAAAAAAGAAGGGAATAGGTTGATAAATATTTGGTGGTGATGGTGACCTTGGCACTTTTCAAATAGTCGTTTCCAATCATAATCATATTTTCCTTTGTGATGCCTGACACTGGAACGATGATTACATTATCACCGAGAAGAGGATCATTTGATCCTCTTCTCTCTCTTGTTCTTATTATCTTTGGGCGTAAACGACGGTTCCATTTTAATCTCATCGTAGGGTCAAGGAATGGCGAGTTACCTCAGGTATCTCCTTGGCTGTTTACACCGTTTCCAATTTCGTGATCCTATCAAATCTAACCATTACTGGTTGAAATCTGCACTATTAGGACAAAATGACTTCTCGTGGATTACAAGGAAGGAGTCTCTATTTGCGACGAACTGTCTTTTTGATTCTCTTCCTCGAGATATTAGCTCTGCTCTTTCCCTCTTTCACTCTACTTCCTGTCCGCGATGAAGGGGTAAAGAGGTCCCCTCTGAGACGTTTCTCGATGATTATCCTGGTTAGGAAGCTTACGACACTCCTGAAATCTCCCGGATCTATCTTCCCGCGGACCTTTGCCACGTTCAAAGCATTTCTCGTCGTTCCAGCAAGTTCGACAATGTCCTTTAATGTATACGTATATTCCTTTCTTGGTTTGTATGGGTGCTTCGATCCTTTTCTCGGCATGGTGCCCTCCTTCTTCCTCCTGGTTGTGCCTC
>JBEKOM010000042.1:0-2535 GCA_049521795.1 Bathyarchaeia archaeon | reverse complement strand
CAGGATTAACTTGGAATGAAGGGTAGTAGGAGGTAGAAACGATAACAAAGGGGGACGAGGCACAATTGCCTTTTTTATAGACTCAGAATTACGATATTGCAGGGGTTTCGATTTCTGCTATCTATCTCCTGTTTTCAGACCCCCCAAAAAAACACGATCTGATTTTCATATATTCACCTGGGATACGTGATTTCTACCAGTAATCCTCAGCCCAAGATGTTATCGTTGAGCGATGACTTGTAGGTGCTATACGTCAATCAAGAAGTAATCTGACATTGCCTGTCAGATTAAGTATCACTCATGACACTTAATCCGAGGTGCTCCTTCTTTTAGGATGTCCCTTGTTTGCCTTTTTCCTAGTCTGCCTTCCTTTCTCCCCGGATCTACCGACTTCACCATGTCTAAAAACTCCTCTTGGGTGAATATCCTTTCTCTATAAGCAACCTCATAAAGGGCAAAATCATCTCCCCAACTTCCCCTTGACGCTCAGTTCCCCTCCCCGCATATTTATGGTACGAAGAATCAAATTTCGGCAGTTCCCATTGGAAGAATGAGGGTGATTATGGATGAACTTGAAAAATTGAAAATATTACTCCCACACTGGATGGAACACCATGATGAGCATGCCAAGACTTATAAAGACTGGGCGGAGAAAATGTCCTCTTTGGGTAAGAAGGAATTATCAGAAGCTCTTGAGGCAATTTATCGGGAGAGCCAGAAATTAGGACGGCTTTTTCAAGAAGCCCTGAGAGTGGTAGATACTTGAGGAGTTTATAATGGGAATAGGGTGCCGAGCTTTCCTTGTGAATCATAACGATTCTCTTCAACGGATTTCTATGGCCCGGTTAGACCGGTTGCTCCATTTCGACCGGAGAGAAAGTCTCCACCTATACGCCGGAAAACGTGTGCGTTGTGCGATGGTAGTTGTGGAGGTGGAAGGGAGACAGGTGTTGGTCATCAGGAATATCGATTACTTTTTGCTTCCGTTTGATGCTAAAGGGCGGATCAACAGGAAAGAATGGGAAAAAGGGGTGCGTCTTGGTATGGAACTCCTACCCTCTTTACATGATGACCAATATCCCCAACAGGTCATAGATGCTCAGCATCGTTTCGCCAAGCGACGTTACGAACACGAGTTTAAGTGGAATCCGAGTCGGAAGGTGAAGGATGCAATCGTGGACTTCGTTTTTAGCGGCTCCCATGTATTCTAAATTCTACCAGAAGAAACTCAAAAAGACTGCTATAGAAAAGTGTGGAAAACAGCCAAGAAAAGTGTTACAAGCCGTAGGCGACGCTTCAAGACCATGGCCTTTTGAAACAATCCTGATCTCCATACTCCTCGAACACGAAAAGGCCCTGGCTGAGTTGAAATCGAAAATAAAGGCTCAAGAAGAACAGGTAGGGTATGAAAGGAAAGGGAATACCTAAGTCCTTTTAGTGCTATTTGATAGGCTAATTCTGTGTGAGAATTTGTGTGAGAAAAACTTTCCAAAATCTGCTAAAACTTGCTAAAATTGCACAAAGTTAGAAAAACCAAAACTAAGTGATTTCAGATACTTCCTTAACTTTGAGGAGGTTAGGAAGCTCGAAGGGGTTAATTTGTAATCAGCGGGTTGGCGGTTCAAATCCGTCCGTGGGCTCCAAAAGAAATTAAGGGGCTGATCCGATTAGATAAACCCCTTTTTTACACTAATTTTTTTCTCAGGTTCTAATCCTTTAATTGATTTTTGAAAGTTTGACCCTCAATCTTATTTATTATTCAAACCAAAACTGAAATCACCAGGGTAAGCCCGAAATACTCTTTTTGTTTTTTCATTTTGCTTTTTGTTCATCTCCCGATTTACGACCACCTAATATCAATGTCAGCCAAAGGGTATATCATTTTTACTTTAACATATCCTGTAATTCTCCCATTCTTCTATAAAGTTCTCTCCCAATTTCTAACGATGCGAAGATAAGATATGATGTGTAAATAATTACAACAATGGTTAGTATTATTTTTAATGGTTTGCTAAATTTAGGACTTTTATAAAGCAGTGGTAGAGCAAAAGGTCCCAATACAAAAAATAAGAGTAGAACCACACTGATTGGTCTCAAATACCATTTAATTTTTCTATCTTCTTTACGCATTTTATATATTAAATTATTGGAAACGCCCTTTGTTGAATATCATAAAAAGTTTTCATCTCCTACAACCCTCCCTACTCCAAAACCATCAAAAGTGTCCCTTTTCTCCACAAGCAACCTGGTAAGGGCTTTCACTTGGATTACCTAGGACATGAGGAGTTCTAATCCTATGTGGAGGTTTCTAATAAATGGATTATTTTGATTTCTTTACTATCCCTATTACGTTCGGAATAGACCGAGCAATGGGTATGTTATCATTTCCATTGGGGCTTGTGGGGTGACCAATCCTCTCGAACTCAACATCATTTGCTGAAAAATATAGGTTAGCTTCCTGTCCCCCCTCCAAATAAATAGCATTATAAATTGAAATAGGAAGTGATAATAAAATATTGACAAAGTCATACCCTG
>JBEKOM010000041.1:0-2749 GCA_049521795.1 Bathyarchaeia archaeon | reverse complement strand
GGCGTTCTTGTTCCACGGCTGGCCGAAGATCCAGAACCCGTTTGGCTGGATGCCGCCGGGATCGCCTGTGCCAGGGATTTTCCAGGCTTTGGCGGCGCTGGCCGAGTTTGGCGGAGGCATCGCCTTGATCGTCGGGCTCCTTACCCGGCTTGCGTCCTTAGGGATTGCCTCCGTCATGGTTGTGGCACTCGCCACAGTCCACTTACCGCACGGAGACCCCTTCGTGGGCAAGCCGGGGGGGCCGTCCTTTGAACCGGCCGCCGTGTACCTTGCCTGCGCCGTCCTGTTCCTGCTCTTGGGACCGGGACGAATCTCGCTGGACGCTCTTCTGTTCGGTAGGCCCCTCGGGAAAAAGCCGCACGGGTCCGCATGATGACGGGGTGATTGCCGACCGCCATTCAACAGGAAAGAAGGACTGAAAAATGACAATGCACAAACAAGCCACTCCCGACCACCCCATCCATGAACTGATCGCAAGGCGCTGGAGTCCCTACGCATTTGCCGAACGCGCCGTGTCGGACGACGACCTCCGCTCGCTGTTCGAGGCTGCCCGCTGGGCGGCGTCTTCCTACAACGAACAGCCGTGGAGCTACGTCGTGGCGACCAAGGCGGACACCGCCGAGTTCGAGCGGCTACTCTCCTGCCTCGTCGAGGGAAACCAGCCGTGGGCCAAGGCTGCCCCCGCATTGGCGCTCGGCTGCACCAGCTTGCGTTTCGCCCGTAACAACAAGCCCAACGCCGCCGCTGTCCACGATCTCGGTCTTGCCAGCGCCACTCTGACCCTGGAAGCGACGGCCCGCGGCTTGTTTGTCCACCAGATGATCGGCATTCTGCCCGAGCGGGCCCGTGAACTGTACGGCATCCCCGAGGGAGTGCAGCCGTTGACCGGCCTGGCGATTGGCTACGCCGCCGACCCGAACCTCCTGCCGGAGGCCTACCGGCAACGCGACCTCGCACCCAGGCAACGGAAGCCTCTTGCCGAATTCGTTTTCGGTGGCCAGTGGGGCGCAGCGTCCCACCTTGCCGAGTAAGACGCCGAGCTTTCGGGACGGGTGCGAGAGGGGAAACGTGGTTGTGCTCAACGAAATGCCGGGCATTCCTCCGTCGAGGTTGCGGGCTTTCTCGGCCCAACGCCCCCAGAAAAAGAGCCGCCCTGCTCTCACAAGGCGGCCGGTTGCCCCGTAGGGCAATAGCCTGCGAATGTTTCCTCTTGTCTGCGGAAAGACTCGCGGGCCGGAATCGGTTACACTACAATGATTATCTCTGGGGTTGGCTTGTTGTCAATAGGCCGGCGCGCCAAAAAACGCGAAAGGGCGAACTATGGCAAGTCTCACCTTGGGCCTCGACGTGGGCTGCACTTCGATCGGCTGGGCCCTGATCGACGAAGAAGCCGAGCGGATCGTCGCAGTGGGGGTTCGGGTCTTCCCCGAGGGAGTTGACCGCGATCAACAGGGCGGCGAGAAGTCCAAGAGCCAAAGCCGCCGCGATGCCCGCAGCATGAGACGCCAACTCGCTCGCCGGGCACGCCGCCGCCGGCAGTTGCGCGATGCGCTGCGCAAAGCCGGTTTGCTACCGGCAGATCCGAATGAGACGCAGCGCGTCGTGGAATGGAACCCGTATACATTGCGGCGCAGGGCGCTGACCGAAAAGCTCGAACCTTACGAGATTGGCCGTGCCCTGTTCCATCTGGCTCAGCGCCGCGGGTACCTGTCGAACCGCAAGACGGACAAGCCGAAGGATAGTGACCAGAAAGGAATGCTCGCCGAAATCGAGGGTCTGGCTCAGGCATTGGAGAAGAGGGGCAAGACGCTGGGCGCGTACCTCGCAGATCTGAGCGACGACCCCGAGTATCGCAAGAGCTTTGAGTGCGGTCGAATCCGCAACCGGCACACGCGCCGCGATATGTACGAGCGGGAGTTCGAGGCGATATGCGAGGCACAACGGCCCCATTATCCGAACTTGCTCACGCACGAACTCAAGTATGGCAAGCGAGGGACAAGAGACCCGTTTCCGAAGGAGCCCGAGCCGTTGCCCAAGGGCAGCGACCCGGTAATTGAGTATGGTCTGTACGGCCTGATCTTCTTTCAACGCAAGATGTACTGGCCGAAGTCCGTAGTGGGGCGATGCGAATTGGAGCGGCGGGAGAAGCGTTGCCCGCGCGCCGCCCAGATCGCACAACGCTTCCGCATCGTCCAGGAGGTCAATAACCTCCGCGTGCTCGATTACGTGAAGCGAGAGGAGCGCCGGCTGACGGACGAAGAACGGGCCACGCTCATTGACTACCTGTCGAATGCGGAAAAACGGAGCTTTGACGACATCCGAAAGGAGCTCCGAAAGAAGTTCGGTCTCCCCGAGACCGTGCAATTCAATCTCCAGCGCGGCGGACGGAAGAACCTCCAAGGAGACCAGACCGATTACGCCCTAGCCGGCAAGAAGGGCGTCGGGAAACGGTGGTCCACGCTTTCCGACGAAACCAAGGATGCCATCGTGGAAATCCTCATCCACGAGGAGCGCGAGGAAGTGGTACTGCGGCGGCTCACCGAGGAGTGCGGGCTGCGGATGGACGAGGCCGAGCGGGCCAGCCGGGTACACCTTGCCGACGGCTACATGAGTTTCTCCCGCGTTGCCATCAAGAAGCTACTTCCGTACCTGGAGCGGGGGTTGATGCTGATGGCGGATGACGCGACAAACTCGGCGATTCACGCGGCGGGTTATCTCCGACCGGACGAGCGCGCCGTGAACCAGCGCC
>JBEKOM010000040.1:0-6316 GCA_049521795.1 Bathyarchaeia archaeon | reverse complement strand
GATCAGGTGAATTGGGTAGATACCGGTCTTTCATGCAGTTTCCAGAACCCCAATTCTGAGAATTGGAATACTGCGTTGCAACCAACAGCAATACAGAGCATGCTTAATCTGAATACTACTTTCTTCGGGACTCCTCCGAACGGAATAGGTTCTCCGATATATTTTGTCTTTGTTGATAAGGCAAACAGCTTGAAGTCAGGAATATTGAATATAGGAACGCATGCGTGATTCCATGGGCGAGCTCACATTAGATAACATGAATGGCAATGGCGGCAATGAAGATTATTCTGATTACAAAGGTAGATGGGAGAAAGGAAAAGATAAAGCCATAGCCAGAATAGAGGATGCTGTAAGTGATTTGGAAGAGCTTAAAGGAAATGTAGAAAGCGCATCATGGGAATCTACAGATTCTGATTTGGGAAGCAAGCTGCAGAACTGGGCAAGTGACATAGAAGACGCTCTTCAGGAAATGTATGACAATGATAAGGAAATGGCTGAAACTGCGTCTGATGTTGAAAAGGAAGACAAGAAAAGGAGATCAAAGACAGATGAATCAGAAGAGCATGTTGAAGAAACTAGACGAAGAGAATACGATTCTAATTTAGCGGAACAGGATGCAAAGGAAGATAATGAAGGTTGGTGATTGAATGCCTAGTGTGAATTACATTGCAGATCCTGCGGGACTGACATTTGGAGGATATAACACTGTTGCATTTACTTGGGATACTAACGGGACTGGAACTGCAAAAGGTCCGGCATATACTTCAGATCCTTCAGCAGTGATACTCGCTTTGCAGGTGATATTGCCTCCGTATTTCCCGATAAACATTAACGAAGAGAATCATTAAGATTATATTTAAAAAGTGATATTTTATGCCATTAGCTGATGGAGCAGTTGGATTAACTATTACTGCAGCTGAGCTGGCAACAGCCTATTCAACGGGAGCTATAGGCATTGCAGTTGCTCGTTCATTGACAGTGTCTTCTGAGAGCCTGTTTGTATCTTTAGGGATTTCGTCAAATCAGACCAGCTTTATGGCTTACCTGGCATCTGCAGGAATCGATACTACCGGGTCTGAACTTTCTCTGAGTAACATCACGAGCGGATCGATAGGCATTCATTCCGATTATTCGCAGGTTTTTGAAGAAGAGTTCCAGCGTACAGTTTATCCTCAATATTCGATGGATCCTGCGGCTGTGATATTAGGGCAGAACTTGAATGCTCCCACATATGGAAGCATGTATGTTACTCCTGCCAGCGATCTGATTCCTCCAACATGGATATTAGATCCGGCAAGGATACTTTATTATCTTCCAGTATATCTTCCCTACTTCCCAATAAGTCTGAGTAGCTTGGTTGCAGGATGTTGTGAGGTCCATCTCACTGAAGGAATAGGGATAGTTGGTACAGGAGTTTGAAATTAATACTTAAAAAGGTTGATATAAATGGCAAGTTTACTACATCAAATGATTGTAGGCGGTATCGGAACAGCAGTGTTCTTGATAATAGCGGCTTGGATAACGGCAACATACCTTCCGACTTATACAATAGGTACAAATTGGATGGCAATAGCGGTTACTGGGTTCCTAGCTTCCGTCGTCGCAATCGTTATAATGACGTATATATTATAATAGATGGAATAGATGGCTGATGCAGAGGTCAACGGTAGCAGTGCAATGAAGGTAGCGAGAGGTTTGGGAGTAGCGATGACTTTGATCATCGATTCCCAAATTTATCCTTTCATGCTTTCAAGTGCATTTACCGCCAGAACCATCGTTCAGGAGAAGGGGCAGGTTTCTGAGGTCCAGAAGGACCTGAACTATGCGTTCGCCCTGAGTGTTCTAGCCACCGCATTGGTAGCATATTTCATAAAGGGAGACTGGCTTATTGCTCTGTTTGGAGTAGGGTTCTCCGTTCTGCTTTATGAAATATATCTGTGGAGAGGCAACATTCCTTTCGACATAACGGCGTGGTAGCATGAAAGTGCAGTGGGAATTCCTGATATTCTGCATAATTGGTGCTATCCTAGGGGCGGTGGCTGTTGGTGTTCTCACCCAGAACGGCATTCTGCCTGCGATTGAAAAGTTGTTATAATGGCAATCAAGAAAGAATATCTTACTGTTGGCGGACTTGCGTTAGTTCTAGCAGTGATTGTCATACTCATGGGTGGATGTTGTCAGGGTCAGGCTCCTAAGACAGGGCTAGGCTCCCAGTCTCAGCCTTATGAATGGACAATATGGCAAGGACCTGGATATTACTGTATGAGGGCAGGACCTATAATCATGATATATCCTCCACCTCCTTGTACCAGCGTGGTTTATGTTGGAAGCGAATATCAGTTTACGCACACGGTGATGCCTTTATGACTACAAACGAATGGGTTATGATTCTTTCTGTTATAGAAGTATTATTTATGACATTTATCTGTTACCTTGAATTTAAGGAAGCAGGGTTGATATAGTGGCAACAACAGTTTATGTATGGCTTCTTGCGTTCGTAGTGGTAATTACATTACTCCTGTATTTTGGCGGATCTAGCCTTCTTACGGTCATTGGCATCACTCCCAGTGCATTGGTGCCAAACATAGCGATAGTTCCTACGACTTTTTCGAAGAGCAACAATCGGGAGCTTACATATAAGGGAAGCGGATTCAATCCTGACAGTGCAATAAGCATTTGGCTGACCGGTGGAGCTATGGCAGTTGACAGTCCGACAGCAAGCACAAATTCTGTTCAGTTGCCTGCAACGCCTAACACGCAAATGTTGAGCATTCAGCCTGCATCTGATAGCAAAGGAGATTTCACGCTGACAATACAATATCCTGGAGGCGGAGTTACTGATTATTACATAGCTACCGCAGACAACGGAGATACGGTTTTGGTGAAGGCAAGCGATGGAAAGAATGTTGCTAACACGAGCTTTAAGGTGACAAATTAGGTGTTTTGAATGACAATGGAAGAAGATGTAACGCAGATTAAATCAATGCTGAATCAGTATATGTATGCTAAAGGAGCACCAAGGTATCCTCAGGTGTATGGTGCTGCAGTTCTTAACTCCACTAACACTACTGTTACTCTTAACCCTAATTTCTATTATGCGGTTGTATTCAGGCTGGCAGGAACAGTAAGCAACGATGTAAACATGCAGTTGTGGGTTCACACTAAACAGGATCTCCAGCCTTGGAGGATTCCTTTGAATAACACAATATCAGGATACAAGATCAGAGGAATAAAGCTTAATCAGATCATGGTAGAGACTACAAACCTGAGTTCTGGTGCAATATACTGTCTTTGGGTTGGTTTCGACAACCCCGAAGAGATCAGGATAACTACAGCGTGATTTTCATGGTAACGTATGACATAGATTCTATTAGCGGCGGAGGCGGCACTTCAGGAGTCACCAGTGTGGGCGGACTCGTAGGCATCGTCGGAGTTACCACTCCTAACAACACTCTGCAGATAAGCTCTTCCGGTAACAGCATCACATACGATATCAAGCTGAATAATGCGAACACATGGTCTGCTCTTCAGACATTCTCTGCAGGAGTTAGTGCGACAACGGTTGTTGCATCAAGCTATGTTCAGGTCCAGAGCGCAGCTCACATATATTCAGGTTCTGGGGTTCCGAGTTTTGCGGCTGCTACAGGAGACATTTATCTAAGGACAGATGGATCGGTTGCAGGAACATGCATTTATTTTAATACTTCAACAGGAAATCATTGGGCTGCTACAAGTGCGTGATCTTAATGGTTCAGAAAGTTTATTGCGACCAGTGTGGGCAGGAAATAGATACTTCTAGCAGGGCGAATCCGGTAATAAGCTTATCCATACTTTCTCCGCCTCCTACGATTACTCCAAATTTATGTTCATATGATTGTGCCATTGCCTGGCTTCAGGCGAGGCAGAGTGTTGACGCGAATATTGCCAGCATAACATTGACAATTCCTGCGAATGGTGCAGCACCGGCGATTCCATCGACTCCGATTCCAGGTTATGTGCATAAAATACGTGATATTTATGAGTAAAGGTAGAACTATAACAGAACTTCAGGTGATAGCCCAGCAGACAGAGATCCGTCTTCAGAAGCTGGAGGCATGTGCCATGAATTATCAAGCAGATATTGCAGTAATAAAGTCGAAACTTAATATAATAAGTTATGTGGCTGGTGCTTCGTTTGTCGGGATAATTGGAATGGTATTGGGTCTTATAGCAAAGGTGATTTAAATGGCTACTCAGATTAAATTCATAGAGACTGTTTGGTGGTATCCGCCAAACATAATGACGCAATATCCAGGCAGTGTCATTTCTACAAACATTGACCAGTATGGGATGGTGAATCTTGGCTTTAAGATAGATGCATTGACAGCCGGCAATGATCGCGTCACTTCGTTGGCTTCTTTCTTCACTGGAATAGAGAACCTCTTGGGTGCTCTGATAGGAGGCGGTCAGAATATAATAATAAACATGACACCTCAGGCATTCACTACATGGTATAAAACAAGTTCTACTTTCAGCAATTATCCGATTTTATCGGGTCTTTATAATCAGCTCACTTCATCAAATGCAGAAACCAATGCTGCAAATCTGGTAGCTGCGGCTGGACTTAATTGGATGAAAGCAACTGATTGGGTAAAGACATCATATTTTGATGCAAGTCAGTTCACTGCTGTAGATGTTATGGGTTCTGGAAACGGTCTTGCGAACCAGGAGCCAAACTGTTATGTTCTTTATGATCCTGGAGCGGTAATGGTTAGCGTTCCTGATCTTCCCTGGTATGTTTATGGTGCAATACTTGCTGCACTTCTTATAATAATTATCGGTTTTGCGGCTCCGGCTCTTCATGGAGCAGGTGCGGTTGCCTCGGCAGTTCCGACTCCAAGAAAGCATGCAGAGAGGAGACGTGATGTGGAGCGTTCGGAGGCACAGCTTAGGGAGCAGAAAGCAAAGACTGCAAAGGCAGAGAAAGAAACAAAGCAGATGGGTGCAAAGTATTAGGTGAAATCATGGCAGTCTATATAACCGGAGATCAGACATGGGATGTTCTTATATTCTTCGTTGTAGTGGCAGCTATGTTGCTGTTTGTATATAGACCAGGAACCCTTTCAAGGATTACTGGTACTGGTAAAAAGTGAGAAGCATGGATAATTTACAGATTTTGTTAATTGTCGGGGGTTTGGCAGTTCTTGCGATAATTGCAGTATGGTATTTCCTGCCAGTTGTGCAGCCCACATGCCCTAACGGCTATACTCGTAACAGCGCAGGACAATGTGTGCAAACAATAACGCCGGTTAATGCCAGCATATCTGCAGCTTACAAAAGTGACACTTCTGTCACTGTTAATGGTGCTAACTTTACTCCTAATTCTACCGTGGCTGTTTCAATCCAGACTTCTCAGACATGGGGTGGAGGTCAGGGAGGCATCGCTACTGACAGCAAAGGAAGTTTCACATGGAATTCAGGGGCTCTGAATCCTTCTTCTACTTACACGATGTATGCTCTTGCAAAGGATGTTACTACAGGAACAATAGTGGAGAGTACTCCATTTACGGTAGCTCCTTCTAGTGTCGTAACTTTACATCCTCAGATACAGGTGACTCCAACGACTTATGTTGCTGGTCAGAACACCACGTTCTACTTCTCAGGAAGTGGTTTTACTCCTAGCGCATCCATTTCACTTTATCAGAGCGACAGAAAGGTAAATTCGTTTATGTCAGATCCTATAGGCTACTTTGGTTTGATATCTAAACCAGAGGATACAGAAGCATTTCCAGCTGCAATATCTGCGCCTTTCCACTGTGTAGATGATACCACGAATACATCATCAAATATAGTATATGTTACGGCTCAGAGCGGCGGAACTCCTGATGGAACTACCTCTACTACTCAGCCTGGATATACCTTATCATATACTTATTGGACTGGATCTGGAGCATATGGTTCTAACACAAATCCCGTTTCATGGGGTAATTGGGCAGTGAATTATGGAACATATTGGGGTAGCAACTTCTATGGTGCTGGCTATTACCAGAGCAAGGCAGGCAATGTGGAGATGTATTTTAGTTCCGCAGGTGATCAGGTAACATGGTTGAAGAATGACGGATATAACACGGTTCCTCCTGTAGTTCAGCCTAACCAAGGTGTTGGGATGCTTCCAAACAACCCATATCTTCCTAACTCTGATGGAACGTTAATAACTCCTCCATCTGTTCCGAATCCGAACTATCAGAACGGTTTGTATTGGTATGAGTTGACCGGTGTTTCTGCAAATGTTGCAAATATTACATCTGGAACGGTCTTGCAATGTACTGCTGCATTC
>JBEKOM010000039.1:0-4520 GCA_049521795.1 Bathyarchaeia archaeon | reverse complement strand
AATGGCTTCGTAAAACACGAATATGACAACAGCCCACAACAAGATGCCGTTCAAGAAGGCAGACAGAATCTCAACACGATAGTATCCGTAGGTTCTTCTCAAGCTGACTGGTCTTTGCGCAAACCATGCAGCAACCAACGCGTAAGCAAGGGCGACAACATCGGTCAGCATGTGGATTGCGTCCGTTTGGAGAGCCAAGCTATTTGTTAGAATCCCCCCGACCAATTCAATGACAAAGAAGGCCGCGGTGACTCCCACGGCTACTACCAACGCTTTGGTTGCGGAAGCGTGAGAGTGCATGGGCATCGGGGACCTTGCCTGAAGTTTATGAACGCCCCAGAGCCCTTGTCAAACTCTTATACCTTGACGTTGCCACGGGTAAAGTCGCGTGAGAGTGCATGGACATCAGGGACCTTGCCTGAAGTTTATGAACGCCCCAGAGCCCTTGTCAAACTCTTATACCTTGACGTTGCCACGGGTAAAGTCGTCAGCAAACAGATGCATCGCTCAAAGAGGCTTGAAGCAAATGGCACCTGTGAAAGCCGCCAAACCGTTCTTCAAGATGAATTCACTACGCATCTACAATACGGACATCTTGGAGACCGATGCGATAGAAGACGAAAGCATAGACCTCATTGTGACTTCGCCTCCGTACGACATCGACATCAAGTATCAGAACTATGACGACAATCTCCCGTACGATCAGTACCTCGATTTCAGTCAGAAATGGCTTTCGAAGATAGGTTCTGTTAAGTTGTCGGCGCATGGCTTAGGCTGTTAACTGGCGGCGCATTATCTTCGAAAGTCGAACTTGACCCGCATAAGGTCAAAGAAAAGGTCGTCAAAGGGTCTCACCCTCTTGCAGTAAGCATCTGTGGATCTCTTGGAATCGAAGATGCGAGTATTCTGCCTCTGGTAACCGGAACGCTTGGAGTCCTCGAAGATGTCGTAAAACTCTCCGATGTCCTCTTCGAAACCGTTCATGTTCTTGGCGTATTGACTCATTAGGTAAGTAGAGTCCATGTAGGCTTCAAGGAGCCTTCGTGTCTTGTTTCCCGCGTCGCAAGTCCCAAGCTCTTTTGACTTATCCTCTGTTACGAGGTAGAACTTCGAGCCGTGGTTCTTGAGAACCTTCGCCCAGAAGGTTGATTCTGTCTGCCTCGCATGGAAGGATACTTTACAGCTAATCGTTGCAAGGTGGTATCGCTTGGTTACTCTGCCCGTATGGTCTTTCTGTCCGTAATAGACCACCACATCCGTATCGGGGAGCATCATTTCGTACCCCTGTTGGCATGGATGCGGAACCGGGGCTTTCGCAAATTCTAGAACTTCCTTGAACTCAGGGTCGTGTATGATTAGGTCGTTGAGGCCCTTGAGACTTACCGCGTAGATGTCCTCTCGGTTGAGTATGTCGTTGACCGCTTTGGTTACTATTCCTTCAAACTGCTTGCCCGCGACGGCGCGGAGCGATTGGGCCTCTACATTTGACTTTGAAGGCTTGGCCTCTGCCAACTATTAGTATCCCTCCAAGCCATGAATTGGAACCTCTATCTTCTTTTGGCTCAGGCAGTCGGCTAATCTCTTCTCTGCTATCTCGCAGTATTGCTTAGAGATGTCTATGCAAATGAATTGTCGGCCCGTCTTTGAAGCGACAAGTCCGACCGTCCCGGTTCCTGCGAACATATCGAGGCAGACGTTCCCCCTGTAAGTGTAGTATTTGACAAGTCGGTAGATTAGCTCCTCTGGGAAGGGTGAAGGGTGACCGTTGCGGTTTCGAGTCTCAGGTATGATGCTCCAAAAACCGTCCGAGAACCGCTTGAACTCCTCTGCCGAGATGTCCATATCCTCTTTTCTCCCTTCAAGGTATGGAGTCTTTTTGTGAAAGACGTAAACGTATTCCCACGAAGGAATGATGTGAGGGTTCGAAGGACTCTTCCAGCTTCCCCAAGCCGTGTGCCTTCCCATGTTTTGCTTATACCATAGAATCTCCGTCCGAAGGGTGAACCCCACATCCTTCGCGTCCCTAGCCAAGTCGTGATGCACTTCGCGGAAATTGGCGATGCCCGTCGGGGCGATGTTAAGGGCGAACCTTCCCCCGTCAACGAGAACCCGGAAGGTCTGCTCCCATATCTTCTTGAGGCCCTCGCGGTAGGAATCGTATTCCTTGTCGTCGGTGTAGACGTCGTAAGGTAGGCCCAGATTGTAGGGGGGCGAAGTGGCCGCGAAGTGGATTGAGCCTTCTGGGAGTTGCTTCATCACTTGGAGCGCATCCCCACAGATGAATTTGTTAAGCGGAAGGCTCGACGGATCTATCTTGACGGGTTTCGGGTGATACCCGTTGAGGGTTTCGAGCTTAGTCCTTAGGGCCTTAATCTGACCGCAAAGCCTCTGCCTCTGAATATCGCGGAGCTTCGTCACGGCCTGCTCGCTCCCAGACGGGCCGAGGTAGATTTCATGTCGCTCCTCGTCCCTAAAGTAATCGTAGAGGTTGCCCTTGACTTTCTTCTTGATTAGGCCCATGCTCGCTCGGCTTCCCCTTGCCTATTTCGCTATATATGGTTATACACCTTTGGAGTGATAAGAAAGAACACTCGGCTGAAAGTGAGTTATCAAACATGGTCTAAGGCACAACGGAAGCGGAGACATTCAACGGTACACTTGCGAGAGTTGGGCTACCAAATCTACCACAACTACGTGCGACCGCATGAGGCACTAGAGGGTAAGACTCCGGCTGACGCTTGCGGCATTGAGGTTCAAGGAGAGAACAAGTGGCTGACGCTCATCCAGAACGCCAGCAACGCACTAACGACTAGGCGATAGTCTGAACAAAGAGGTTCTTCATGGTATGAAACGGAAAGCACATCTCCACCGTTTTCTTTTCCTCTTTGAATATGACCGTAACTGTGCTCCCTGACACCGACGCGAACAAGTACCGGTAGGGCGCTTCTCTGCTCAAAGACACGCTGTCAACCTTTCGATTAGAAAGCTGCCTCAAGAACTCGAATATCGGCAATGCGTCTCTAGCTGCCACTGTGCGCAGAAAGGCGAAGGCTGATTCGCTCGTTGCGTAGTCTGTCTCGTCTGTGGTCTGCCGTATCTCGACTCTATTGAGATGCTTGACCTGTTCCACCCACTTTCCCGGCTTTATCCTTCACGGAGTTCTCAATCTCATCCAATTGTTTGCTGATTCCAGCAACTCTCGTTGAAATGCCTGTCAATTGGTCGTCGAGAGCCTTGATCTTTGGCTCTATCTCTTCAAGTTTCTTTAGTACTCTGTTTGCCCCTACATTTGCCGCTGAGTAAGGATTCCATTTCTTCTTAGCAGGCAATGTTCTCGTCCTAGTGTTCTCCGCTGCGTGGATTTAACAATTCGTACAATAACCATGCAAA
Source organism: Bathyarchaeia archaeon (assembly GCA_049521795.1). Classification (GTDB taxonomy): domain Archaea; phylum Thermoproteota; class Bathyarchaeia; order Bathyarchaeales; family Bathycorpusculaceae; genus DASPPK01. Next base: position 1,130 of record JBEKOM010000039.1, on the reverse strand, counting down.
AACCCATGTCCATGAGCCGCGAGTTAACACCCTAGAGACGCGGCAGCTCAGCACGTAGTGCGAGCCGAGAATCATCCCACCATTAAGACAAGAGGGTCCGAGGTGGATAAAAAAAGATGGGATTTACGCGCATCTTTCCGATTTCGACATTCAGGCCGGATATGCTAGGTGTTTCCTGCGGAATACTAAGAGGCCTCCCGCTAGGAACAGCATTGAGGTCACCGTGACCATTCCGAAGGGAAACTCCGGAACCGGAATTGCAGGATCTGGTCCCCAACTGCTCCAGCCATGTATGTTGCAATCGAGTCTTGCTTGGACTTGAATTGTACCGCTCACATGTCCAATATTCTCTGTTTCGGTGAAAATCGTTGTTGCCGGTATCAGTGATATCTGGATAGGGGAAAGCTCAGTCCATGAAGACCCATCTGTTGACGTGCGAACTTGGAAGCCAATTGGGTGATGACTTCCCGTAGGCGGATCTGACATTTCAGAGAAATTGAATTGAATCGTGAGAATTGTGTTTCCGGAGCCGTCAAGAGAACTGGTGATCTGAGGAGATGAGTCCCATGCGTAAGCCTTTGGGTAGACCGCCAATCCGAGCACCGCAAAGAGCACTACTAAGGCCAATACCACTTGTTTACTCACTTCTTCGTCCTCCAAACAACGTCGGTAGGGAGAGTGGGTGTTTCAACTTAAACCTGGAACCAGTCCAAGCGTGAAGTTTTCATGGCAAGAAACTTTCATTCGCGAATTTCAAGGACGATGCCTGCATTTGTCAGGAAAAGTCGGAGAGCGTCCGGTCTGGTTTTCCCTCATTGTGGCCCAGAAGGCTCAAACCGGGGCACGATCTGACCATATTGGCGAAGCACGAACTGCCGAGACAGCGTGGTCGTCGTGGTGATGTGTTAGTCCTTGATTGCCTCGAGCAGGCTTACAGCGTTCCAAATCTTCACTCTAGTGTATTGTGGCATGTTTGGATCTTGGCTGATGTCGTCGAGGGTTGATATAGAGTTCGCTGCCCTCACGCCTAAGCTGACACCCGGCGTCGTAAGCGAGTCCATAGCGGTCTTGGCGGCGCGCCTTATGTTTCTAGGGGTAGTTGTGTCCTGAGACACTTCGTTAAGAACAGC
>JBEKOM010000038.1:0-2721 GCA_049521795.1 Bathyarchaeia archaeon | reverse complement strand
GAACCGTCGTTAGAACCAGACGCTTCATGGTACGTACCTCCTGTGCATCGGTCTTTGCTTAACTGCCGACTTCGAGTCCCGCGATGCATCACGGGACTAGAAGCACCGCAGAAATCTAACTGTCCAATTTCAGAAGTCAAGGACTGTCAGCCCAAGTGTCAAACCGGGCAATGGGAGCCAGACCGGTCGGTCCTGGCGGCTCACATTTCCAGCTCATTTGACATGCCCTGCACGCAAAGATAGAATCCCTACCGTCATGACCGAACCCTTCGCTGGCCTGAGGAATCGCAGAAGTAGGAGGCGACGGGTTTCGGCCGATTCGGTTCAGCCCCAAGATCCGGACAGGGAGGAGAGCCTGTGAGAAAGCCAGTGTCGTTGCTGCTCGTGGCCGCCGCCTGCGTCGTGATGCTCGGAGTGCCGTCCGCTGCGAATGCTGATGAAATGAAGGTTGCAAAGCGTTGGGCGGTAGGTCTGAACGCAAGTCCCTTCTTCGGCTATGCGCCGACGGTCGAGTATCGGACGAGTGAGAACTTCGGCCTTTCCGCTAGCTACAGCTGGTACTGGTGGTGGTCGATTATCGGGGTGCGCGGGACCTACCTGTTCGATAACCAAATCCACATCTTCTCGATGCCGGCCCGGCCCTAGGTAGGAGCGGGTCTTGGGTTCATTTCTTGGGGTGTCTACCGTGAAAACGCCGCTTATAACAGTGTCGGCGGCGAGATATTCGGCGGATTGTTCCAGCCGCTTTCCGCCCAGCTTTCGGTCCGGGCAGAGCTCGAAACTTCCTCCTTTGGTTTCACCGGCCGCACGGGGTACCACAGCTTCAGCCCGCTCTCGGTCGGTGTCGGCATATTCTACCACCTCGGCCACTGACAGGCCGACAGCGCTGGCTGACGTATAATAGCTCGAAGTGGCTTCAGGCGCGCCGGTTCTGAGTGAACCGGCACGACCCGCAGAATGGGTTCCCGCGCCAGCCCGACTGGGCTCGATACCGTTCCGCAAGCCATACCCGAGAAGCGGCCGCCACCTCTCAACTGACGTCAGGTCGACCCCCGTTCCTTGACTTAGTGGAGTCACGTCCTATGCTACTAGCTACATGGAAGAGTTGATCAGGAAGTTCCGCACCCAGTTCTGGCAGAAGCAGTATGATGAGATGGAGACGACCTGGCTGGAGATGATTGAGGCCGACGTACCTCAGGAGCAACTGCTGGAACTCGTCAACCTGACCGACCGGCAGGTCCCACGCGAGACGATGGCGCTGATGCTGCAGTTGCTGGCCGATTCGCTGCGCGAGCAGAAGAAGCTCGTGGATGAGTTCGCGGTTCTGCGGCGGCAGGCGGCGGTGGCTACCGATGACGCGACCCTGGCCCGTACCATCGCCGCGTGCGTCCAGCGCCTGTACGCGAACGTGCCTGACATTGAGCAATTGCTCCACAAGTCCGGACTGGGCTACGGGCAGTCCCTGAAGGAGTCGTTGCCCAGGCTCGACCGGTACCTGGGCTTCCTGCCCGGGACTCGAGTGCTAGACAGCGACCGCGGCCCAGGCCGGGTTAAGAAACTGGACTTACTGCTCGACAAGGTTACGGTCGACTTCGACCGTGGGGCCCAGTTGGTGTGGGACCTCGGCGCTGCCCAACGCATCTTGAGAGTCTGTCGCCCGGACGGCTACTTCGCCATGCTCGACCGGGACCGGCAGACGCTGCTCGAGATGGCCGATTCTCATCCCGGGCGAGTCGTCGCGCTCCTGCTGAGGGATACAGGCAGGGCGATGTCGGTCAGGGAGCTACAGGACGGGCTGGCTCAAGCCGTCAGCGAAGAGGCCTGGGAGGGCTTCTGGACTCGGGCGCGCCGAGAGTTGGCCAAGGACCCCCACATAGTGACCAGGACCGTACCGGCCCGGACCTTTCAATGGGAGGAAACCCCGGCAGCTCCTCCGGAGAGTGCGCCGGTCAAGACCGCGAAACGGTTACGGCAGGAGGTTGATGCCAGCGAATTGACCCGGATGGACCGTGCCGTTGTGCTGGAAGCATACTCGAATCTCACGACATTCCCTGAAAGAAGACGTTTCCTCGAGGCGCTGCTCAGCGCGCGGTCCGCTGACTGGCACGAGTTGTACGGGGCTATCTTCACTGTCAGTAAGGATGGCCGCGGCCGGACTGTCATCGAGAAGGAACTGGCCGCGAAGCACCCGCAGCAGTGGCGGGCAACGCTCGAGAGCACGCTGACCGGCTACCGCCAGAACCCTGAGGCATTCCTCTGGCTGGTCGAGCATTCCGACCGCCTGGGAGTGAGCGAGCCGAAGGGCATAGTCACGCGTATTCTGGACCTGCTCGAATCGGCCGGATACAAGCCTCATTGGAGCAAGTTTCGCGGAGCACTCATTGACGGTGACTACCGGCTGGTGCGGTTGGCGCTGGGGCAGATGGACGAGGCCGAGGCCGGACGTTTGCTCGGACGCGTCGGCCGCGCGCGGATTCTCGACGGCTACATCGCGGACGAGATTGGGCAACTGGTCGGGTCCAAATTCCCGAATCTGAGCAAGAGCACAGACGACAACGTCGTGTACACGAGTGTGCAGGGGTTGGAGAAAGCAAAGAGCGAGTTGCGCCAGATTTCCGAGAAGGACATACCGAAGGTCGCGGACGAGATTGCACGGGCGCGAGCCCACGGCGACCTGAGCGAGAACTACGAGTACAAGGCCGCAAAGGAAAAACAGGGCCG
>JBEKOM010000037.1:0-3613 GCA_049521795.1 Bathyarchaeia archaeon | reverse complement strand
ATATCATGGAAGTTGCACTCTCTTTCAAGATGGTCGAACAAATCCCTATAGGTCGGTTCGTACCTATAAACTTCAGCATTACACATCATCAATCACCATTCATAGATATATACTTCTTTAGCAGAATCACTCTCAGTAACCTGCACACGTTTGTGACAGATTGAACACTCTGCTGTCCGTTTCCAGCCCATAACTGCGGCTTGATCATATTGAGAAGGTGTGTATATCCTGTAGTTGTTGTGGAAACAGCCAATCAAGCCAAAGTCTCTTTGAATTTGGGTTTTTCCTTCCATTTGAGAACAGCATTAAAGTATAGTTTCGTTAGAGTATAAAAAGGTTTTGGTTTACTCCCAATACTCTTTATACTTCTCATCAAACACTTCTGGTGATATGACTTTCAGTTGTTGATATATCATTTGGGCAACCTGTCTTATTTCCCATTGGGCTGTTTTATCCAGCCTTAATTTAAGGAAATGTAACCAGCTTCTGAAATCCATAGTTACAACAAGCTGTGTTTCGGTTGCGTTTGGTAGCAGGAATCTAGCGTCTTCTGACGGAATCCCATACTTTTCTATAAGTATTTTATAGGAACTTTCACAGGCATCTATAGTGGCTACATAAAGTTTAAGTGCATCTGAATTTATTGAAGGTGGGACAATATATCCCATTTTTTCAACAGGAACAACCCTTTGGCTCATCTGTGCGTATGATGCCACACGATGTCTAACCAGTTGGTGGCTAAATACCCTGCTAATACCTGTGATCTGGAAAGTTGCTGATGCGTGTTCCAAGACACCTAAGTGCCCAAACTTGAATATATTTTCAATCCGTTTTGAGAATTTTAAATTCTTCCTCTTTTTCTCTATATTGTCATAACTCTCTTGGCACTGCAAGAGGGCTGTTTCAATAACCTTATTTGGATCGGGTGTATATGCAATTAAATCAACTTTTGGTACTGTTACCTTCATACCTTCAACCACTCATCCATAGCTCTGTCGATTCGTTCTTTATATATGCCATAAAGTTTCTCAACCTGACCAGAATCATTTACTATCCTAGACACAGAGGACAAACCACCTAAGTTTACAATGTAAATTATATCGTCTTTGACTGTGATTAGATTTGTCTTCTCAAGATAAGAAACATCTGCTTTTAGATCGTCCAAACCTTCCCAGAATGTCAGATGCTCACCCATCCACAGGAATTTATTGTGAAAGTTATAAAGTTCAGAAATTGATATTTTAGTTTTACCTGTTGATTCCCAATACCTGTCGAGAATGTACGCTAAGTATGTCCACATTTCAAATGTTATTGTTGCAGGAGTATAAAAATGTTTTGTTTTGGTGTATTTCAATCACCTTAATTCAACATATTTATCGAGTTTCGGATTTGGTGTCACATCAATCCAGACTTTATGCTTTGGATCATAGAGCATGTATTTTCCTGTTTTCGTGGTGTATTGTCCTTTTTTCCGTTCCCAAGTCATCTCATTCACCTACAATATTATGTTGATATACCATATAATATAAAAAGGTTTCGGTTTGTAGGAAAGGTTTATATATTGGGTTGTAGAATTGCTGGTATGAACCCAGAAACCAAACTCCGTATTTGTGGCATCGAGAATATGTCCACAATTGATTATTATGGTATGGTTAGTCTTGTGGTTTTCTGTGCAGGTTGCAAATTTCATTGCCCCTACTGTCAGAATTCAGCACTAATTCCTATGGATTCTGGTGAGGAAGTCAATCTTTTCTACATCATGGATCGCATTAAGAGAAACAGACTTGTGCTAAATGCAATTGTATTTACTGGGGGTGAACCAACACTTCAATCAGATGGTGTTATTGAGTGTGCCAAACTTGCCAAGGACATTGGGTTAAAGGTTATGCTTAACACAAACGGAACCAATTGGGAGAATCTAAGAAAAATTCTTTATAGTGGATATATTGATAGGGTTGCATTAGATGTCAAAGCACCACCAGAAATAGAAGAATACAGAATCTTTTCAGATAATCCTGTTGGGGCTATATGGTCTGTCGATACATGCCTCAAGGTCTGCAAGAAACTTGGAATAGAAATGGAAGTTAGAACCACTGTAGCACCAGACGTTTCAGATTCACCAGACTATATCAGGAAGATTGCCAACTTCATAAAGGATCGCTGTGATGTTTATTACCTACAACAATATGACAATTTGGGAGATGTGCTTGATCCAGAAATGAAGAAAAAATCACCACCAACCAGAGATAAAATGTTTAGTCTTGCTCAGGAAGCATTGAGTACTGGACTGAAAAATGTGTTTATAAAAACACGTGTAGATGGACTAGAGAAAATAGGTTAAGCGGTCTTAAAGTCTGGGAACAGCTTTATTCTGGTATAAACAGCATAATAGTCTTTCTTCTTGACAACTATACTAGCATAGCCAATTGTTTTTCTGAACTTAACTGCTTTTTGTGCCTTAACCTTGGTGTCATACTTCATAAGGGTATCGTGATAAACATACCCATTCCGAACAATTTTATTTGTTACCATTTTCTATTCCTCTTTTTGTGATTTTCCCAATAATAAACTCTACTATTTACTTTATGCTCAATATCAGCCATTAAATTTCCGATCTCATCTTCACGATTTGGGAATTCTCTCCTAAGTTCTTCGTGCATACGTTCTAAATGTGAGTGCCAACCCATTTTACTTTTTCCTCCCAAGATAAATCAAATATTTTCCACGTGAATACACTTGATTTCCAGCAGACACAGCCTCTTTCACAGTAAATTCACGTTTCCTAATATATTCTTTGGCTTCTTTGATTGTACTAGCTTGAACAATGATAGTCATACCCTCTTTAGGAGATGTGGGTTCATAAACTCTGTGCCCATTTTTTATTGATCCAATAATACTTGGCATTTACTTTTTCCCCTTCTTTGGTTTTGGTAATTTTCCTATCTTTTTCCAGTTTAACTTTTTATTTTTTCCCTGCCTCCATTCGTGACCACAGACGTTACACTGCATGTAACCTTCAGAACCCCAAGAGGGTTCTATCTTTGTGCTGTGGCACTTTGGACATATGTTCGATTTTCTTACCATTATTTCATCACCGTTGCCTTTTTGTTAGTGTGTTTAAACTTTAGTTCAAATTCTGGATTTGCTCGTTTTAAAGAGGCTAAACTTCCAAAATCAGATTTATTCGGAAAAACATACGGACCTGCTTTTTTCCATCTCTTTGTACCCTTTTTTCTGGATACCAAAACCCAATTCATTTTTACCATTTCATTATCTTCTCCTTGTCATACGGAAGCCCAAGATACCTTCTCTTCTTATGTACCCAATCATTTAGAACTTTTGGATCGGCAAACTTTGTTTTTAGCCTTGCACCGTCTGAGTAGAGAACATACAAATAGTAACCTTTTGCTGTGATGTTCTTGATTGATGATTTCTGCCTGTGATATCGCATTACAACCTCTAGGTTTTGTGCAGAAGCTACAACTTTACCCTTTTTTATTACTCTATCCATTTTATTTTTCACTCTTTCTCCTATGTTCAAGATGATATTTCATCAACGCACTACTAGCATCAGCTAGACCAGATTTGGCGGCTCTGCGTTTTTCATCAGCTT
>JBEKOM010000036.1:0-5814 GCA_049521795.1 Bathyarchaeia archaeon | reverse complement strand
ATTCGTATCGTGGCTGTTCCAAGCGTTGATCCAATCCTTGACGGCACTCTCGGATACTTCATGCATTGTCGTGACGGGCAACCTCGTGCGAGACACATTGTGCTTAACATTGGTATATGTCCATGTGGTTCTGCAAGAGAGAACCCTCTCAATACGGTTTCTTGGATCAGGTTAGCCGATGCTGTGGCGTCAGCTATGGATGGCGTCTACTCATCCCGGAAGCAAGTAAGGTAGTATCCCGAAGCAGAGCCACCCTCTCTTCTTCCTTGTGCGATCGTTTCTCTTCGGCTTTGACTACTCGAACGGTGTGAAGCTCCGAAGCACTCTGTAGTCGTGTGAGGATCCTAGGTTATGCAGGACGCGTTTAACTCGAAGCGTCACAACTCTTACGTCTAGATGCTTGTTGCCGCGAGATGCTCGATGAGGGTTAGATTCTGGAAGGCGAAGGGTTTTCTCGAAGAAAAAGTGCCGGCTGAGCGCGAGTTCACTCAAACAGGCGTGTGAGGAATTTGGAAGACAGGATCTCTACAATATTTGAGCTGGGTTCTGAACCTCAACATTAGGTGGCTGGACAGGAATTTGGAGTATTTCTTGAAGAGGAAACGTTACATCGTGGCCGCCAACGTCATGTTGTATGAAGCGAAAATAGAGCGCACGAAGGGATATCTAGAGGAAGCCACTCGATTGGCTAAGATAGGTTCAGCAAGGAATCGCCGCCTAACCACCATCTTGGCTAATCTTGACACAGTCGCAAAGATTGCAAGAAGGTCTTGGGAGATGGATGGCAAGTACGCATCGACAGAAAAGAAGCGCTACGTGGGATTGTTGGCGAAACCACCGGGAAAGTAGATGACGAGGGGCATGCGAACATTGGAACGCAAAGAAGTGGCGGTCAGAGTTAGAGATCTGATGACCAGACGCCTGGTCTCTATTGACGCAGAAGACACCGTAACCAAGGCCGCTAGGCTAATGGACCGGATGAGGATCCACTCGATGCCGTGTTTCGGGAGCATGTTTGTTATCATTGTCACTCAAGGGTCGACTCTGACTCATCCACTGTCATCCCCTTGGCTATTAGGATAATAGCAAGATCCTTCATAATCTACATGAGGAATATGGCTGAAGCAGGCTCATACTCGGAAGAGATTCTCAGCCTACCTGTAGAAACAAACATGAGGCCTGCGCCGCCCGCCATTTCTTCTCAAGAACCCGCCTCAATAGTAATGGATCTGATGACAAGGCGAGATGTTGGGCTTGTCGTGGTTGTGGAGAACAATCGACCTGTGGGAGTAGTCACTGAGAAGGATATGCTCCAGAGAGCCCTCAAGCCTGGAAAGAACCTCGAGCTGATGCTTGTCAAGGATATGATGTCAAAACCTCCTGTGACGATTGAAGCTGAGCGAACAATAAGAGATGCCTTGGAAATGCTGCATAGGTGCAACATCAGAAGACTGATCATAACACGAGATGGTGCCGTGGTTGGCCTCACCACAGCAAAGAGACTGTTGGAGATCGTCTACGGTCAATACATGATGAAAGGTCGTGGTCTGCCTGAAACCATAGGTGATTTTCGATTCCACAGGATAAGAGTCGCGTATGTGAGCACATATCCCCCCCGCGAGTGCGGCATAGCAACCTACACCAGACATCTTATCGATGCCGTCTCTTGGTTTTGTGCACGAGCTGTGACTTCTCCCATCGTTGTTGCGATGAACGATAGAGGCGGACACTATGACTATGGATTTCGGGTGAAATCTCAGATTGATGTTCAAGACATTCAATCCTACGAGAAGGCCGCTCAGTACATCAATGCTTCCGACGTAGATGTTGTGAATCTGCAGCATGAGTATGGCATATTCGGTGGAGAAATGGGCGAGTACGTCATTCAGCTTCTGCAGAGAATTGAGAAACCCGTTGTGACGACTCTGCACACGGTTCTTGAGAACCCGGCTCCCGACGCGAGAAGGGTACTCGGACGAGTTCTTGAACACAGCGACCTTGTAATTGTGATGGCAAAGGTTGGCTCGAGAATACTCGAGCAAATCTATGGAAGATACGCGGAAAAGATCCGGCACATACCTCACGGATGCCCGAATGTCCCATTCATAGGCACTGCGACGATGAAACAACGCTTAGGGTTGAAAGATCGAATCGTGGTATCGACTTTTGGATTGCTGAGTCGTGGAAAGGGAATAGAATATGCAATAGAGGCACTCCCGCAGGTACTGAAAGACCGTCCGGAAATCCTGTATCTGATTATTGGTGAGACGCATCCAGAGGTCAGGAAACGCGAAGGTGAAGAGTACCGACAATCCCTGCTTGATCTTGTTGAATCACTTGGGTTGGAGAAAAACGTCAGGTTCGTGAATCGATTTCTGACGGAAAACGAGTTGATCAGCTACCTTCAAGCGACCGACATCTACGTTATTCCCTACCCGAATCGAGAACAGGTCAGCAGTGGAACACTTTCGTATGCTCTGAGCACAGGTAAACCCATCGTTACAACCCCTTTTCTTCACGCAGAAGAGCCGATTTCTAGTGGTGCAGCCCTGCGATGTGAGTTCAAGGATCCCGGGTCTGTCGCTGAATGCGTGAATAGACTGCTCGATGACGATCAGATTCGCCAGAGATACGCTAGAATGGCCTATGAATATAGCAGACCCATGATATGGCCAAACGTAGCAATGAGGTATGTCAACACATTCTACCGCGCCCTCGGTCTCTAAAGTGTGGAAGATGATTCCGCGTGGAATTGAGTTGAAGCATATCAAGAAGCCGTGGGGGTCATTTGACCAGTATACATTGAATGAACGCTCGACAGTAAAGATACTCACAATCAACCCTGGCGCAAGCACAAGCTTACAATCACATAGACATAGGAAGGAATTCTGGGTGACTCTTGACAAAGGCGTTCGTGTCCAGATCGGAAAAGAAAGAATACTGTTACGGAAAGGATCGAACATTCTAGTGAAGAAAGGAACAAAACATCGACTCCAATGTGAAGGAAGGTTAGCAGCTCGGATCTTGGAGATATCATTTGGAGAATTCTCTGAAAACGACATCGTAAGGTATGAAGACGACTACGGCCGCGCTACCGCAAAACTGTCACGTAAACGCTCAATCAACTGCTGAGTCAAAGCATCTTTCCACGTACGTTCTTCGAAAACCACTCTCTAACGTTCTGACCGTGGCCACTCCGCGCCATCAGTTAGGTTCGGCTAACCTGACCGCGACGATCCAATTAAATGTGAAGTGCTATGCTAGATAGCGCCAAGACGTTGGATTATGATCGGCACTGATTCCATATCACAGAAGAAGATTACCATCTTTGATCTTGATGGTACTCTGACCGAGAGCAAGTCCGACCTCGACAAGGAAATGGCTTCACTGGTTTCCGAACTGCTGCAGCTGAGATATGTCGCAGTGACCTCAGGCTGTTCTATTCGGCAGTTTGAGGATCAGTTTCTGAGCAGGCTGCCAACAAGCACTAATCTGTGCAAGTTGTTATTGTTTCCCACAAGTTCGGCCAGCGGCTACTATTATGATAGAAGACGCGGTCGCTTCTCTAGAGCGTACAGCAATCTTCTGTCGGAACGCACCGTCGGGAGAATAGTCAGGTCATTCGAAATGGTTTTCACGGAAATCGGCTACGTCCATCCAAGAAAGACATACGGACCGGTTTTTGAGAATAGGGGGAACCAGCTCACCTTCTCCGCCTTGGGTCAGAAAGCTCCGTTGCGTCTCAAGCAGAAATGGGATCCTAACCGGAAAAAGCGTCTGAAGATTAGAAGGCTCCTGAAAATGAAATTGCCCGACTTCGAGATTACTATTGGCGGAACCACTTCGATCGACGTTACCAAGAAGGGCGTGAACAAGACATTGTGCGTCAAGGAGTTAGAAGAACGCCTCGGTGCAGAGCGCGAGAATATGCTATTTGTTGGGGACGCCCTGTTCAAAGGTGGAAACGACTACATCATGAGGAGCACCGGTGTTAGGTGCCTATCAGTCTCGGGCCCGAAGCAAACCAAGAAATTGATACGAAGAATAATCCAGATCGACCGAGCCACCTCCTTGCCCGACACACGACAACATTCGCGATGACCGAACAGACCGCCCAGGTGAATTGGCCGTCTGCATGATTGGCTAGAGCGCCGGGTATTGTCCGCGTCCACCCTCTGTGCGCACACTCATGAAACGTCTGTAGATCTGTTGGAACGACCCAGAGAAGGCAGTAGCTACAGGTCTAGGATGAGTTGCGGCGCAGATCTCTTTGACTCCATTTCGTTATCGATCGCCTACCATCGCCAACAGCCCGCGGATATTCAACAGAGAAGGCCACGCTGTGCCAGCAGATCAGATAGTTTGTACTCTCAGAAGATCGGTTGTTCCGCTTGGAGTTGATGGATCCCCGCAGACCACGACGAACCTGCTACTTCCGCGGGCGACACCGCTTGCACGCGCCGCGATCTTCGCAGCCGCAAATATCTCTGCAGTCGTCCGCAGCTTTCTCACTCGATATGGATAGACACCCCAGAGCAACGAAAGCCGGTTCATAACCGGAGTTCGGTACGTTAATGCGATGATCGGCACAGAGGATCTGAACTTGGAGACTCTATGAGCCGTCACGCCAGTTCTGGTATGCGCCACGATACAGCTGGCACCCAGCTCATAGGCAACATCACACGCGGAGAAGGTAATTGCTTCCTGAGTGACGGTTTTCAAAGGCTCGTCTGGAGTCCAGTAGCGCCCGGTAAGGAAGCGTCTTCTCCGTTGCGGCGGCTACTCTCTTCATTACCTTGACTGTTTCTACAGGGTATTTTCCGATGGCTGTTTCTTCGGAAAGCATAATCGCATCGGTTCCGTCGGTTATGGCGTTTGTTTGCAACGTCCGCTACTTCGGCGCGCGTGGGCACAGCGTTGTCCACCATGGACTCCAGCATTTGAGTTGCAGTGATTACCGGTTTCCCAGCCCGGTTTGCTTTCTGGATGATCTTCTTCTGCAAGAAAGGAATGTCATCGATACCCATCTCGACGCCCAAGTCTCCTCGAGCGACCATTACGCCGTCAGCTTCCTGGACGATCGCATCAAGGTTGTGCACGATGTGCTTGCCTGACAATGCGCTTTGCTCGAAGTATGTCGTCACCACTTGTTGTGAAGGATAGGCCGATGAAATCCACATGATTCTTCAAGGCAAGCCGCAGCAGGCTGACATCCTTCGGTGCAAGTGCTCTGAGCCCCAACCGTTTGCCAGGCAGGTTCACTCCTTTCCCAGAGAACAAGGCTCCGCCTCTTGTCACACGACAGACCGCTTCGCTGGTCCTTGCGTGCTCCACGGTCAGCCTGATTGTCCCGTCTGCGAGGAAAACTGAGTCTCCCCTGCTGAGTTCTCTCAGAACCGATGAGTCGGTAATGGAAACTTGCCCCGGATTTCCTACAAGACGGCGGGCTGTCAGCGTAAGCTCCGAGCCCTTGCTCAAGACCACGGGTTCGGGCGAAACCTTCCCTACTCTGATTTTTGGACCAGGCAGGTCAACCAAGACACCTAGTGGAACTCCACTGCTAGTCGAAGTCTCTCGAATCTGGTTCAATCGAGCCATTTGCTCCTTCAGGGAGCCGTGTGAGAGATTCAGGCGGGCTACATTCATTCCAGCCCTTGCAAGTCGCAGCAACATCTGTTTGGAAGAAGTCGAGGGGCCGATAGTGCAAACGATTTTGGTTTTATTTGTCCCAAACTGCATTTCGGTGACCTTGCCCGTGGAGATGTTAGCAGGTGACATCTAATCAACTACGTGTTAGCGTGATTGGAGAGAGAT
>JBEKOM010000035.1:0-6718 GCA_049521795.1 Bathyarchaeia archaeon | reverse complement strand
ATTATCTATGGGACTTTTTCTTTTTTTGAGAAATGGGTGATTATTCGGCATATTCTCTTAGCACAGCATCGACAAGAACATTCATTGGATCTATCTTATTGATTGGCAACTCTTTTGACATTAAAGCTACTTCGGAACACCCAAGAATGATGGACTCCGATACTTTTGAGTATTTTCGAGCAAGGTTCTGTGTGAATGTCTCCTGCTTCTTCTTATCAATTCCGAGGTTGTAATTCGATATTGCTCGAGACAAATCTTTTACTTCCGATTCTAATAATTCATTGCATTTAATACCGCTAAACTTATATAAGCCGCTTGCCAATGTATAAGGAGTGCCAAAGACTGTGACAGATTTAACCTGAAGATTATGTAAACATTTTTCAACTTCTGCCCGAAGATTAATTATAGGTACTTTTGTTGCCCGCTGCAGGGTATCGAGGTATACATAAGCAGTGTTGCAAATAATTGCAATGATATCTGAACCACTTTTCTCCAATTGCTTTAAACCATCAACATAAGGAGAGAGAATCTCGTGTGTACCATTATTAAAAATAAGTTCAGGAGCAGAAATGCTGTTTATTATCACATGGGGGTATTCACTATTATCCTTAGGCTTATTTTTCTCAATAAATTTTCTTATCAATTCTAAGTAGAAAAAACCAGTAGACTCAGGCCCTATTCCCCCTAGTAGCCCTATAGTCTTCTTTTTCATACAAAAACTCTACTACATAAACGCGGGTTCGGGAAGTAGTGCTGGCTGCGTGGTACGATGTTGGAACCATAATAACGCAAAAATTGGAATAAACAAAAAGCCGCCCGAATTAGCCGGCTGCGCGGCAAGAAGTGGATGTGTCTTTCGCTCAGTCCTTTTTGTCCTATCCGGACTAGTATAGCCGGGCGAGCGGCTTCTATTTATCGATGATGGATTTCCTGCTAAAATCACCTTGAGAGACAAAGATCAGCGAGGCCTTATGGGAACTAAAAAGATCATCGTCCTATACGCGATCGTCGCCGTCGGCTCGGCATTGGCAGTCGGCTGGATCTTCTCATATGTCGGACGCGGCGCGCCCGGACCGAAGGGCCTCACCACGAGCGTCCTGTTCATCGGCAACAGCCTGACTTATGTCAACGATCTGCCGCAGACTCTCTCCGATATCGCCCGATCGCTCGGCGACACGGCCGAGACCGATATGTACGCTCCGGGTGGTTATACGCTCAAGCAGGACGCACAAGACCCGACGGCTCTGGACAAGATAGCGTCCAGGCCTTGGGATTTCGTAGTCTTGCAAGAGCAGAGCGAGCTGCCCGCTCTTCAAGACTCCCAGGTGGACGACGAGGTGACGCCTTATGCATTGGAGCTCGCGAGCGATGTCCGTCAGGCTGGGCCTGACACCAAGGTCGTATTCTTCGAGACATGGGCTTACAAGGGCGGCGATCCACAGTATTGTGCTTCGACTCCGACCTTGTGCGATTTCGAATCCATGCAAGACCAGCTGTCGAGATCGTACGGCCTCTTGGCGCAAAGGTCCGGCGGGTTGCTGGCCCCGGTCGGCGAAGCGTGGCGATCGGCGCGGGATGCCTATCCTGAGATCGAGCTCTATCAGAGCGACGGCAGGCATCCGTCGGCGGAAGGCACCTACCTCGCGGCCGCTGTGTTCTACATGGTCTTGTTCAAGAAGGACGTCGCCGGCGCGGCATCTTTAGGCATCGACCCGGCACAAGCGAAGATCCTGCAACAGGTCGCGAGACAGGTGGTCTTCAGACAGTGATGGCGCCGATGATCTTTTGTTGGCTGGCTGCGTGGGACGAAGTTGGAACCTTTATTAAAGGATTTTAAAGCCTAAGACGATAAATTCGTCCTGTGAATGAATTTGTCTGGAATAATATTTCTCGAACGTTTTCGTCTTTTCCTCTTCTGATCTATAAACCTCATGTCCGACCCTATTCAGTGGTAATTTTCCAAAAGTCATCCTAGACTTCTCGATAATCGTTGCGGTGGCAACATTCTTTCCATCGTTCTCAGCCAGAATCACTGTATCGCCTACTGAAATAAAATCATATTTATTTCCGAGACGATAGGTCAGTGTCTTGCTTCCGTTTTTAATAAGCGGTATCAATTCTGGCGCGAATTTGATTACTGCTGGTGGGTTCATATTACTTGCTGGCTGCGTGGTACGATGTTGGAACAAAATTATTCAGTCTTCTTAGCTATTACATTGATTGTATGGCTAATTCCCGGCCGTAACAGTCCTCTGTTGGGTACTGCGGGCTGACAGTCTAAGTCGATTATCTCTAGGCCGCTGTTGGAATAGAGCCTACGAAGCTCTTCTTCAGTATATTGAACATTTCTAAAAGAATCTCCCTCAGCTGCCCACACGGCACAAAATATCCCGTCCGACTTGAGTGAGTGGTTTAAACCATCGAGAAGCGTGCGGACAGTCTTTTTGGGGTTGAAGGCAATCGATTTTCCGTATATGAAATCAAACGTGTCAGTAGGAGGAAGAAACTCATCGAACGGTTTCACTACTCGTTCTAGTCGCTGGTCGTTTCTGCCGACCGGTCCATCGTCAAGCAGAGCGGGACTGATGTCTACGTCCACCACTCGAGAGAATTTCTCGACCTCAATCAAGTATTTTGATTGAACTAAAGATGCGTCTCCCAAAATAAGTGCGTTGTTTCTGTGACCATTTGTATACGATAAAGCCTTCTTCATGGGTTCATGAATCTTATTGCTTTTCCTCTCTGTAAGTATGGCTTCTCGCCAAGTATCCATTTTGTAAATCTATTTGCTGGCTGCGTGGTACGATGTTGGAACCATTATGAAACGAGAACTGGAAGAATGTCTACAGAGTCATATTGTGCTTGACAGATTCTCGGCTGCTATTATAGACTCTTCCTGCTGTTCTTTTCGGGGTTGAGCGAGCTCCAAGACTGGCGACTGGTAAATTTTGGAGAAGGGCCGAATGGCGCCTACCTACATGTTTTTCGCACCGCATGCTATCAGAGGCTAAGCGGCCAGTGATTACAACATGGTGTCAGTGGAAACCGCAGCAAGGTACTCGGCTTTCTGACTTCTCCATCGGCTAGTCCGATAAACTCGATTCTCGATCTAATAGCCTACAGGGGATATGTCCCCCTCTGACCCTCCGGTGCTGCGGCACGGGGGGTCTTGTTTTTACCTCTCCAAAGCTGGCTGCGTGGTACGGTGTTGGAACCTTTTTGATGAGTTTAGGCCACTAAATAAAAGGGCGCCGCCTTACGGTAGCGCCTAAGCCCGGAAAGAATCAGATTCCCTGTAAACAGCCAATCATGTCCTGCGACTGCCGTTGTAATCATTTCCCTTCTCAATGGGCCGCGAGATGTTTGCGGAGTTCCATTGGTGCTACTCCGTGGGCTGAGAGGAAAAGTTCGGCATCGTGACCTGTTAAGGTTTCAATCTTCCCGACTTCGTCAGGAGTCAGCGGAATGGATAGGACGTTTGCATAGCCGAGCCGTCCATGGTTCGATCTGTTACAGTAAACGTCTTCAACCAGGGCCTGTTTCTGGTCTGAGGACATCAGCTGCCACTCCCGTAGTTGTGGGAAGCCGCAGGGTCCGATAAAAGGCAGGCCACATTTACGACAGATCTCGTGGCAATAAGCCACTTCACTGCCGCAGTTTGTACAACGAGAGCCGCTGCAACCGACTGAGTCATCCGGGATCTGCGCTGCGAACTTGAAACTTTCGCCGATGCTAAAGGTTCGATCACCTTGCGAGGTGTTCATTGACTGTCTCTTTCTTCAATATATTTTGTTTTGCTGATTAGACTATCAATCAGCGTGTGCATATTCAATTCGAACATTAGAGGGATAAGCTCTTATTGTCAAGGTTAATAGGGTTGGCTGGCTGCGTGGTACGATGTTGGAACCTTTTTAACTAGCGAAGTAACGTTTTAACCCTTTCTGATACGCTTCATTGAAAAGTCTGTCCAATAAAGGGCTAATGCCTTTACATCCATCTGCGATGAGTTTTGCTCCTTTAATGTACTGAGCACATTCCTCAAAAGTCATATCGCTTGTCGGATCAGTTGCAAGAAATCTGACGTTGGAAGTCTGGTCTGCGATTTTTATTCTACGGACACTCTCGCTTTCACTGCGCACTCGTTCTGCCTGTTTACGCTTCCTCTCTGCAAGAGGCAAGCCTTTGAACTCGTCCAAATCGGTAAGACCGTGGACGATGTCCGCGACTTTTTTACCGAAATTTGTTTCAACATCTTTTAAACTAGTGTGAGTATCTTCTATGCTGTCGTGAAGCCAGGCCGCGGTGATTTCTTCGTCGCTACCTCCGGATGCCCATACCAAATCTGCCACCTCTTGTATGTGGACGATTTGAGGTCTTTTTACCCCCGCGACTGTAATGGCAAATATCGGCTCGTGTGCATTGCGAGCAAATTCTTGAGCTCGAGAAACAATATTCTTGTCCATCATAAATTTGATTTGCTGGCTGCGTGGTATGGATGTTGGAACCTTTTTGACGAATAATAGCCCTATATCGTGATACTAGGTTTTGCTACTATCCTTCTCCGGATGAGCAATATAGATACACACACGACATTTGTGATAACAAGGCTCGCAACATATAAGGTTGTAGTAACAGTATAGCTCCCAATAGCAAGAAGGTTCAGTAAATTTGAAACGGCACTTAGTACATACAACGAGACTGTCTCGCTTTGTGGGTCAAAGTAGCCTTTTCTGTATGTCGGGATAAATCCAACAAAATCGATAGCTGTGACCAAGATCACTGAATACAATGGATCTTTCAGAAAAACCCAGACGAGAATCGCACAAATCGCCCCTAAGAGGCAAAAGGTATCGAAAGTCGTAATATTTTTCGTTCCGTATTTGAAAGAAAGAAAAAATATGAATATGCAAAACAAAGACCCGATTCCCAAACCAAGCGCTCCCCAACCTGCGTGTCCCACAATCATGGCAAGCACTCCGGTGGTCTGCAAAATACTCCAAATAAGCCAGGAATAAATATGAGGCTTGGTTTTTTGCGCAAAAATATCCTTCAGATACGGCAGGAATGATATTACTGCCAAGATCATGGCTAAGAGACCGAAAATGATTTTATAATTCATAACATTTTACGAAAACTGTTTGCTGCGGGGCTTGGACTCGAACCAAGATAAACGGATTCAGAGTCCGTTGTCCTACCATTAGACGACCCCGCAATGTAAAAGAAAAAGCCTCGCGGCCCTTAGAGAATAGCGCAGAAACCGTCATCCTTCAAGGACTTTCGGCGGATGACCTTTTGCCCGCTCTTTGGCCGCCTTTATGAACTCGGTGAACAGGGGATGTGGCATCAGGGGCCGGGCCAGGAATTCCGGGTGGAACTGGGTGCCGAGGAAGAAGGGGTGCTCGCGGCGCGGCAGTTCGGCGATCTCCATGAGGATGCCGTCCGGCGAGCGGCCGGAGAAGACCAGGCCGCCTTTCTCGAGCTTCTCGATATATTTCGGGTTGACTTCGTAGCGATGGCGGTGGCGCTCCTTGATGAGAGTCGTCAGCTTGGGAAGCTTCTTGCCGGCGAAATATGAATAGGCCTCCTGGGCGATCGTGCCCTTCGCGAGCTTGGCCGGATAGAGGCCGAGGCGCATGGTCCCGCCATAGCGGCCTTCGGCGATCTTCTTCTTCTGGTCGGGCATGACGTCGATGACTGGATGCGGAGACCGGGGGTCGATCTCCGCGGTATGAGCTCCTGCGAGGCCCAGGACGTCCCGGGCGAATTCGACGGTCATGAGCTGCATGCCGTAGCAGAGGCCAAGACACGGGATTTTGTTCTCCCGGGCGTAATGGATGACGGCAAGCTTCCCTTCCACACCCGTCTCGCCGAAGCCGCCAGGCACGATGATGCCATCAAGATCGTCGAGGGAGGCGAAGGGAGCTTTCGTCTCCGGTTCGAAATCGCGGGCGTTGATCGTATGGATGGCTACCCTTGCGCCGCTTTCGTAAGCCGAGAATTTCACGGCTTCCAGCACAGAAATGTACGAGTCAGACAAGATGAAATCGCCGGTATTGAAATATTTGCCGACTACGCCAATCCGGACCTCGCGTTTGCCGCGGTCCTTGATGCCGCGGGCCACTCGCTTCCAGGCCGTGAAGGCCTCGCCGGTCCGGCGGGGCGGAAGGGATAGGGCTTCGAGGATGATCTCGGCCAAGCGGTCATGCTCGAAATTGACCGGCACATCGTAAATGCTCTCGATGTCCGGAGCCGAGATGACGCGTTCGGCCGGGATGTTGCAGGCCGCGGCGATCTTCTCCTTGCGTTTCCGGTCGAGAGGGATCTCGGCCCGGCCGATCACGATGTCCGTCGTCACGCCGTAAGAAGCCAGCTGGTGGACGGCGTTCTGGGTCGGCCGTGTCTTCATCTCGCCCAGCTTCGAAGGCACCGGCAGATAGGAGACCATGATGAAGACGACGTCGTCCGGATGGCGGATCTTCAAGGTCCGGGCGGCCTCGATGAACATGACGTTCTGGTAGTCGCCGACCGTGCCGCCGATCTCGATGATGGAGATGTCCGACTTGCTCGCTCTCCCGGCGCGCTCGAAGCGGCCGATGATCTCGTCGCGGATGTGCGGGATGGCTTCGACGCACCGGCCGCCGTAGCCTAGAGCGCGCTCCTTCTCGATGACGTGCCTGTAGACCATGCCGGAGGTGATGTAGTCAGCCTCGGAGAGGTC
>JBEKOM010000034.1:0-4083 GCA_049521795.1 Bathyarchaeia archaeon | reverse complement strand
TGAACAAGCAGGTCGGCTTTTGCGTCGATAAGCACCGAGCGTTTTAGTTTGTCTTCGATGTAATCGTAATGCACAAGCCGGCGAAGCGATGCCTCAAGTCCGCCCAGAACGATTGGCACATCAGGATATGCTTCGCGTGCCCTTGCCGAATAAACGAGCAGGGGCCGGTCGGGCCGCAAGCCCAATTGTCCGGCGGGGCTGTAAGCATCTTCTTTACGCTTATGCCCCAGCGAGGCATAAGCATTCAGACGTGAATCGATGCAGCCGCTGGTTATGCCCCAGAATAGCCGGGGTTTGCCTAATGCCCTGAATGGTTCAACACTCTTCCAATCCGGTTGCGCCAGAATTGCCACGCGATAATTTTTGCTTTCCAAAAGCCGAGCAATCAGGGCGACGCCAAACGACGGATGGTCAACATACGCATCGCCGGTAATCAGGATGATGTCCGCCTGATGCCACCCGCGCTGACGAATCTCCTCAGCAGTCGTAGGAAAAAAACAGTTCGTGTTTTGTGCCAATTTGTTCATACAGCTATTTTACCACGCTTTATTTTATTGTTCTACCGCGATATTATGGGTGAAACTTGTGGTATTTTGCTGTTGTCAAAAATGAGGAGATAATGTATAATACTGGCAATCCTTGAGTTCCTCAACTTGAGGGCGGGATGGAGAGGAGAACCTATTTGTTTCGGGGTTTCCCCTTCAAAATTTTACAAATAAAGCGCAATTTTTGAGAGGGTGAAAAATGAATTCAAGTCTAAAAAGTTTACCTGCCGCAATCATTTGTATCGTATTTGCGACCAACTCCTGGGCGAACATAACTCAGACTCAAAAAGGTATTGCTGTTTACCAGTTCGTTTCAGGATTTGAAAATTACGAAATTCCGAACGATAGCAATTTAATTACACTGGGCAGTAACGGCCATTCGAAAGCAATTTACAGGTTTTATTTACCGCCAGAATTCGGATCTCATGCGATTAGTAATTTAACGGTTACGGTTACAGGTACCGGAAATATAGATTATCTTTCCATAGGCTCAATCATTACGTCGGAAATTGTAAACACGCTAACATTTACGATAAACAATCCAAGCGACCTTTTTGGAAATATTCTGGACAGTGTTTCCGGCAAGTATCTCGATATTCAGATTGACACAACAAGAACGTACACATTACAGAGTATATCGGTCGGATTCAGTTATTCCGGATGTTCTGAGGATACAGTTACGCACTTTTTGGAAGCTTACACCGCATACTTGAATATTAAATATAGTTCGGAAATGATTTACCAGAGATGGGATCAAAATGCGTTTCAAACCAGCGAACTAATGTTCTGGCTTGGTTGGACAAAAGCCTTGGGGACTATGTCCATGAGCGCGTTTAGCCCGACAGTAGGAGGACTAGTAAGCTGGGGAGTTGGTAAAATACCATGGTTTAGCGCAGTCAGCATGGCTCAGATATCTGAAGATTGGGTGTTATTTGATGGTGGTTATTTTGGTAGATATTATAAAGAAACATGTAAACAGAATATTAATAACAAATGTGTTCAAGTCTCCACAAGTTGCATGTCGCTGGCCCTTTTATGGAAACAAGGTTTTGATACACTTGATGGTGCAGCAATAGCAACTACAATTTCTGATTTGCAAGCGGAGGTCACTGCCCTTGAAGGAGAACTCAACACAACTGTCTATAATGGAGACCTTAGTGGCCTAAGCAATTTATATAGTGTTTACGCAACAAGAGGCAGTGGTGCCCCTGCTTCCGGTCAAAAGGGCGATTTGATGGCTGAAGTAATGATGCGGTCATTTGCTCCACTGATCGCATATAATTTCAGTCAAACACAATCACCGGTTGCAAGAACTGACAGTTTTATATATACATTAAAACACACTCTTTCTCTACAGATGATAGCAGCATTCTTTAATCCTGATATTAATGGTGACGGAATAGTTGACTTTAAGGATTTTGCTCAGCTTGCTAGAAATTGGCTGGCGACCGACTGTAGTGCAAATAATTATTGGTGTGGAAAGTGTGATGTGGACTACTCGACGACAGTCGATTTTGCCGATTTACGGGTTATTGCTAAAAATTGGCTGAATCACATACCATTAGATTTAGATATGGTATGGGTCTATATCAACGATCCGGGTGTATCCGGCCATGAGGGCTTTAGCGGCTATATGAGCAAATACGAAACGACCAATGCCCAGTATTGCCAGTTCCTCAACGACGCCAATGCTTCCGGCGATATAACCCGTAGCGGTAACGATGCCATAGGTGCGAGTGGTTCTAATAGTGGAACAGATTTTGTTGGTCAACCGTATTATGATGGTGATGGATTGGGATCGACTTACAATAACGCTATCAACGGCGGGGCAGCAAGGATACATTACAGCAGTGGTGCATTTCGTGTTGACCCGGGTTTTGAAAACCATCCCGTTACCTATGTAAGTTGGTATGGCGCAACAGCTTTCTGTAACTATTACGGCTATAGACTGCCGACCGAATGGGAATGGCAGGCCGTAGCTGACTATGATGGCACCTTTGTCTATGGTTGCGGCACGACTATAACTAATAGTATGGCCAACTATGATGCAACTCATCCTTATGGCACAACCGCTGTAGGTTCTTTCGGGACGTATGGGTATGGGATGTGCGACATGGCAGGGAATGTCTGGGAATGGACTAGCAGTGATTATGATAGCAGCCGCAAAGTCTTCCGCGGCGGCAATTGGATCTATGCCGGTGTCGACTGTAGTGTCTCGTTCAGATACAGCTACAGCCCCCCGTGGTTCGCCTATTATGGCAGCGGCTTTCGGGCGTGTCGTTGAGTGTTTCTCTTTCTGGATTTTCCATAATCCTTTGCTCTTTGTTCTTTTACCTAGGGGCACAGCCCATGCTTGCTTACTCAGCTTTTGCCCAGCACTGGCTCGAAGATGTTGGTCCGTAACGACGGTAATTTACTCTGTTCAAAATTTGAGAGATAAAATGAGCAACTGTGCTGACGAAACGTATGCATTGTATCGGACTATCAGAGAGGTTATTGGACGCAAATGGGTTGCCCAGATTGCCTGTTTTTCGCGGTCAAGTTAACCGATACGGGCATTTGTTGCCCAGTTCAAAAAGTGGGTAAAAAAGTGCAGTGATGTTAAAGAGATGGCCGACTGTGAGAGCAGTGTTGAAAAGTGAAAAATAGTGGCTCTGAAAAATGACCAAACCGGCCATAATTAGCCAGGCCTTATTGACCCGACACGCAAAAACTCGCAAGTTAGATGGTGATTCTGGGTTCAGCAAGCAACGGCTAAAAGCTAAAAGGCGAGAGCCACATAAACGATGGGAGAGCGGACGTTGCTCTCCCATTTTTTTTTAGCTGAATACAATGCCGGAATAATAAAAAGGGAGGCAAGGACTCAGCTTTTCATCATTGACCAATCGTCGGTCTCGATTTATTTCTATCTGACCCGCCTCCCTTGCGAAAACTACTCCATTGACCCGCGGCGGTAACCAGCCGGCGGCTCATAACTGTAATTATAACAGCCCCGTCTGCCCCGGCAAATAAGAAAAGGACAAAATTGACCATTTTGGGTCGCTGCCTTAATTCATATCAATATCAGGAAAGTGGCTTTTTCGCCCTGAAAAAACGTTTTTAAGTTAAAATCCCCCAAATCTGTGCCGATACAGCATATAGGTATAATTTGCCGCAGAACCGCGGAATTGGTTTGTTGGAGAAGACCGTGAAAGTTGAAAATCTTGCCAGCGATATAATCGCCTTTACACTCGAGCGTGAGCCGCAAATGAACGGCGAGCTTCAGGCCGTAATCGATATGACAGCCGAGCATTCGGATTGTAACGTCATTCTCAATTTCAAGAACATCGATATTATCACAAGCTCAAGTTTGACAAGGTTGCTCAACCTCCGGCAGACACTGCTCGCTTTGGGGTGCCAGATGGTTCTTTGCAACATCCACCCCTTCACAAAAGGCGCATTTGAGGTTACGGGGCTTGACGGGGTTTTCACGCTTGCCGCCGACAAGCCGGCTGCCATGGCGGTCCTTCGCAGCAACTGGCCTGTCCCGACCCTGTAA
>JBEKOM010000033.1:0-4000 GCA_049521795.1 Bathyarchaeia archaeon | reverse complement strand
CCAGCATGTGGCAACCGGAAATGTGACTGGCTCTCTCAGGGGTCGGCCTGAAAGAGCCAGTTCGTGTAGCGCTCGCCGCCGCTCCCCCTATTGGACGAGCTTCGAACTTACTGCTACGAGCACAAGATCGAGGAGGTCCCGGCTCTTTTGGCCGTTTGAGGGCGCCGTTCGACTCCGTCTTCGCTCCCCCGGCCGGACTCGGACCAGCGGCCAGGAGGCAAACGCCCCTCATTACCTCGCTCATCGAGGATGCCATCCGGCTCCGGCCTATCACTTGCCTTGCCCGGGGAAGCGAGAGGCGGGGTTGGCCAAGATCCCAGATCTGCGACATTGAGCTTGTCGCTCTCGCCCAATGAAGGATGACACGGCTCGGCTGACGGCTCGCGCCAAGCGGCTTCGTTGTCAAAGGCTCGACGTAGAAGCGCGCCTGCGGTAACTGTCGGAGGGAGCGGAATCGTGAAATCCACAACGGTCGCTTGAACCGCCTGCATCGCGCGGCCGGGTTGTCCTTGCGATCGGTACGCGAGGAGAGCCTTCAGGAGTGCTCCTGCAGTTGCCAGTGCACCGAGGTGTAGTATAGTCGAGCTATGCCCGCGCCCGTCCTGGCCACGAAGCTGTTCATGCCGCCGCCCCGGCCGCACGCAGTCCTCCGCCCCCGCCTGATCGAGCGCTTGAACGAGTCCCACGCGCGCGGACATGCCCTCATCCTGATCTCCGCCCCGGCCGGCTTCGGGAAGTCCACGCTCCTCAGCGTATGGATCGACCAGTGCGCCCGGCTGGATTCGAAGCTTCGCGTCGCCTGGCTCTCCCTCGACGAGGGAGACAACGAACCCTCCCGGTTCCTTCTCTACCTTGCGGCCGCGCTGCACGGCGCCGAGCCGAGTTGCGGGGCCGACGCGATGGCCGCCCTCCAGTCGCCCCAGCCGCCCTCGGCCGAGTCTGTCCTTACCGACCTGATCAATGAGATCGACGGCATCACTGGGGATATCCTTCTCGTGCTGGACGACTACCATGCGGTCCACTCCCCCGAGGTCGATAAGGCGCTCGCCTTCCTCCTCGAGTACCTGCCCGAGCACATGCGGCTCGTCATCACGACCCGGGAGGACCCGAATCTTCCCCTCGCCCGCCTGCGCGCCAGGAGCGAGCTTGTCGAACTGCGCGCCGCGGACCTGCGCTTTTCGCTCGACGAGGCGGCCGACTTCCTCGGCCGCGTGATGTGCCTGAAACTCACGGAGGAGGACATCGCCGCCCTGGAGAACCGCACCGAAGGCTGGATCGCCGGACTGCAACTGGCCGCGCTCTCAATGCGGGGGCAGAAGGACATCGACGTTTTCATCCGATCGTTCACCGGCAGCCACCGCTTCGTGATGGATTATCTTGTTGAAGAAGTCCTGCAACGTCAGTCCGAAAGCGTTCAGACGTTCTTGCTGCGCACTTCCATCCTCGCCCGCCTGTGCGGCCCCCTTTGTGATTCCGTCCTTCTCGACCCTTCGGCTTGCGGGCAGGCAATCCTGGAAAACCTCGAGCGCGCCAACCTTTTCATCGTCCCCCTGGACAACGAGCGGCGTTGGTATCGCTATCACCATCTCTTTGCAGACTTGCTGCGGCAGCGGCTTCAGGAGAGCGCCGCATCGTCCGCGGGGGATGCGGGGACATGGATGGCCGAGCTCCACGGTCGTGCCAGCCGGTGGTATGAAAACAATGGTCTGGACTTTGAAGCTTTTCACCATGCCGCCGCCGCCAATGATATCGTGCGCGCCGAGCACCTGCTGGAAGGGAAGGGGATGCCCCAGCACCGCGGCGCGACAACTGCCGTACTGAACTGGATGGCGTCGCTGCCGAAGCCAGTACTGGACGCCAGGCCCTCGTTGTGCGTGAGGTATGCCACGTTGTCGCTGGTTACTGGCCAAACGACCGGCGTAGAAGAGAAACTACAAGCCGCTGAAGCAGCCCTGCACGGCGCCGAGCCAGACGACAAGACCCGCGACCTGATTGGACAAATCGCCGCTGCAAGAGCCACTTTGGCTTTCACCCGCTACGAGCCAGAAGCCATGATCATGCAAGCGCGGCGCGCCCTGGAGCATCTGCGTTCAGACAACCTGCCCTCCCGCGCCAGAGCGATCTGGACGATGGGGTTTGCTTACCAGGTCCAGGGGGACCGTGCCGGGGCCCGTCAGGCATTTACCGAGGCCATCGCGATCAGCCAGTCGTCCGGGAATACCCGTTTCACTGTAGTGGCGACAATCAGCCTGGGCGCAATACAGGAACTTGAAAACAACCTCTATCAGGCGGCTGAGACCTTTCGGAGTGGCCTGCAGCTATCAGGTGACTATCCCCAGCCGTTTGAAAACGAAGCACATCTTGGTCTGGCCCGCATATTGTACGAATGGAACGACCTGGGGGCCGCTGAGCGGCACGCGCAGCAGGGCCTCCGCCTGGCGCGGCAGTTTGACTGCGTTATTGACAGATACGTTATCTGTGAAGTGTTTCTCGCCCGACTGAAACTGGCACGGGGTGACGTGGCCGGCGCAGCCGCCATGTTGGCGGAGACCGAGCGGTCCGCGCGACAGAATAGCTTTTTGCATCGGAGACCTGAGATAGCCGCTGCACAAGTGCTTGTCCTGATTCGACAGGGTAATCTGCCTGCAGCCTCCCAACTGGCCCACCAGTATGAACTTCCCTTCAGCCATGCCAGGGTGCTCCTGGCCCAGGGAGATGCGTCCGCGGCACTGCGGGTGCTGCTGCCATTGCGCCAGCAGATGGAAGCAAAGGGCTGGCAGGATGACCGGCTCAAGGTGATGGTTCTCCAGGCGGTCGCTCACTACGTCCACGGCCAAGAGGACAAAGCTGTGCAGTTGTTGGGTGACGCATTGATGCTGGCGGAGCCGGGCGGTTTTATCCGCGTGTTTGTCGACGAGGGAATTCCTTTGCGAGAGCTACTGTCAAAAGCGGCTGCTCGGAAAATCATGCCGGACTACGCGGCCAGGCTGCTTGCTGCATTTGAAAGGAAACCCAGTCCGCCCTCTGCCCAGCCCCTTGTCGAGCCCTTGAGCCAGCGCGAGCTGGAGGTTCTCAAGCTCATCGCGGATGGGCTCTCCAATCAGGAGATAGGCGAGCGCCTGTTCCTCGCCCTGGACACGATCAAGGGTCACAACCGCAGGATCTTTGACAAGCTCGAGGTCAAGCGGCGCACAGAAGCCATCGCCCGCGGCCGCGAGCTGGGCCTGGTGTAAGAGCTCCCTCGCCCGCTCCCGTCTCCCGCAACCCCAAAAACAACACTCCGAATGACACTTTCGTGTCTACGCGCCGCGGGGCGGGATGGACATGCTTGCACCATCAAATACAGAGGGAGAAAATCATGGGAACAATAGAGAAGAAATCGCGGATCCTTGGGCTGGCCTTTCTGATCCAGTTCGTCACATCGTTCACGAATGGTCTCGTCGTGCTCCCCATGGCCACCGGGGTTCGGGGCTTCGGTCTGCTCGAGAACATCGGCCAAACCATGGCCAACATCGCGAAGAACGCGGGACTCATCCATCTCGACATCCTCCTGGAACTGATCACCGCAGCAGGTGTGATTTTCCTCGGTGGGATCCTGTACTCGACGGTGAGAAAACAGAACGAAGGACTGGCTTTGACCGCCTTCGGTCTCTACGTTCTGGAAGGCGTCTTGGTCGCGGTCACAAAACTCGGGCTCTTCGCCCTCCTGGTCCTCAGCCAGCAGTTCATCGCCGCGGGCAGCCCCGTCTCGCTGGAACCGACGGCCAGGATGGTATACGAAGTCATGTCGTACTCATCCAAGATGTTCAATCTTGCCTTCTGCCTGGGCGCAACGATCTTCTACGCCCTGCTTTTCAGAGCCCGCACAGTGGCGCGGCCCTTGTCGCTGTGGGGTCTGGTGAGCGTCCAGGGCGTCTTCGCGGGAGTATTGATAGGTCTCTTCGGCGTCAAAGCTCCCATCTTCCTCTACGTCCTCTACATCCCCTTCGAACTCGTGATC
>JBEKOM010000032.1:0-6372 GCA_049521795.1 Bathyarchaeia archaeon | reverse complement strand
TCGAGCGACGCACGCCGGTCGCTCACCACCTTCTTCATGGTCGGCTGGTAGCCGATGCGGAATCCGTCCGCGCCCGTCTTGCGGATGAAGTACGACCTGCCTTCGAGAACCAACGCGGCGTTGTCGATCGATGTCGTGTCCATATCGGGCTCGCCGAGCGCGAACCGCAACTCGGGAAGATGCGCAACCTTGTCGGTCTGCCCGCCCGACGATTCGAAAAGGATCGCGGTGCCGACGCGCCGGTGGATGTCCCTCAGCGGCCCCTTGGTGTCGGCGTCGAGCGCCTTGCTGTGCGCCTGCTCGCCGGCGATGTCGGTGTCGATCGCCGCGATGAGCCGTGACTCGCCCAGTTGACCCAGCACCACGCTGCGGAACCCGGGTTCGGCGAGCGGCGCTGAGCCGAGTGTAATGAGCGGCTCGGTGCGAGCCTTGCGGTAGCCATCCTGGGCTGCGATGGAAATCCACTGGGCCAGCATCGCCAACGTGCCGCGCGTCTGCTGGTACTGCGGCAGTGCCTGCCACTTGCGCTGGAAGACCGACAGCGTCGCTGGATGGAACGGGTAACAGGCCTCGAATCGGCGCTGCAGAATCTCGCGCGCTTTGGCCTCGGTCGCGGCCGAGTCAACCGCTGTCCATTCGGGCGGAAGTTGCGCGCGCCGCTCGAAGCACCAGTCGCCGTAGGCCTTGGCGACGTTCTTCCGGATCTTCTCGCTCCCAAGGTCCTGGAAAAGCCGCCGCCTGACGACCTCGCTGATCTCGGTCTCGTCGTTTGCAATCAGGTCCTTCGCAACGCGCCTCACCACCTTCGAGATCTTGTCCTGCCAATCCTGATCCGACGTCGTCATCTCCACCTGGCTGCGCGGCAAGCTGATCACAGCCGCACCATGCGTGGTGCCGGTGGTGGCGACCGTCAGGTTCTGGATGAAGGCGTAGAACGATTCGGCGCTGCCCCGGTGGCGGTTCAGGTAGTTCAGTACCTCATCGAAGAGCAGGAGCACCGGCGCCCCGGCCGCCTGGAAGACTCGCGCGATGGCATCGGTGCCGGGGGGCGTGGTCTTTGCGGCGGGACCAAGCGCCTCTACACCCTTGTCGCCAGCGAGCTGTCGGGCAATGTCGATCCATGGCGTCTCACGTCCCGGCTGTGGGTCCCAGGCGTTGCCCACGAATACAGCGACCTGCGCTTTGGGCACGGAACTGACGCCCGCTTCGCGCACCAACTCATCTATCCCGCTTAGGCCGGCCACAGCGTTTCCGTTTTTCGCCAGGTGGTACAGCGTGGTGAGCGCATGCGTCTTGCCGCCGCCGAATTGGGTGATGAGCGTGAGAACCGGCGAGGTGTTGTCGGTTCTGCCGGAGAGCCTGCGCAGCACCATGCCTGCATGCTCGCGCAGGGCCCGCGTGAAGCAAGTACGGGCGAAGAACTGCGCAGGGTCGCGATAGTCCTCCGGAGCCGTCCCGGCCACAACCTGCTCCAGAGCAATAGCGAACTCGTCCGGGTTGAACGAGCGGCCTTCGCGAACTTCCTTACGCGGTATTGCGACCTTGTACCAAGGTTCCATGGCGATCCTCCTACGGTCTCTGCATACGAGCGAACAGGTCAGCCGCTGGTTGTTTTAAACGTGCGAGATTGGCATAGGCCACTGGCGCGAAGTTGCGCTGTCCAGCATACATCCGATAGCGGATGCCGTCAGTGACAATCGCATCGCACGTAACGCCCAAGGCATTCACGTATCCCTTGGCTTGGTAGAGTGCGCCTTCAACGCCCGCACCCAGGCGCTTGGCCTCGATCACGAAGTGGCAATTCTCTGGCGTCCGCGGCAGCGCTCGGAACACTGCTATGTCGATGTAGCGCCATTTGATGGCGATCCGTTCCGGTGGCCAGCCGAGCGCCCGTAGGAACGGCACCACGAAATGCGCGATCAGCTCGTCCTCGCTCGGTTGCTCACTGAAGGTTATGCCGTCTTGGAGGAGCGGTACAAGATCGGCGACCTCGGCGACAATTCCCTGCAAGGCGCCGGGCACCTGATCGAGCGGCGGCTCTTCGGCGGGAAGCTTCGGGAGAGGAGCAGTCTGCCAGTGCGTCGGCGGAGACTTGAGGAACCGCTCAGCAAAGTCCACGACCTCTTCGTTCCATGCCCGCGAACAGCGCGGCGGGTTGGCACCGAAGACCGCGCCCCCAAACGCATGCTCTGCGGGCAAACGACACCAACGAACACGCCGGGCATGCTGCAGGTCCCATCCGTTCACGTCGTCGAAGGCGTTCAAGTACATATATTCGCCGACCACTACGCCAACGGCGGCTATTGTTGCGATCCCCGTGCGCAGTAGGAACACATTCCCTGCTTTGACCTCACTCGCGAAGCGTCGAACGAAGCCGCCGTCAAACTCGTCATCGTCGCGCTCGGGATTCCAAGGTCCGGCGTCCCCCGGGCCGATCAGCGCGATCCCGTGCCGCAGGAAGACCTCGGCATACGCGCGCGATGCCGGGCCTCCCGAGATTTGCCACACTGCGTGAGATGAGTCGTTTGCCATCATCGTCGTCACCTCGGGCCAGCTAAGAGCATCGCGTCAATCAATCGCTTTTCTTCGCTCCCCCTCGGGTAAAGCGCGGAGAAGGCGTTGGCGAGGCGCAGGAAGTCGGGGCTGCGCTCCTGCTCGGCCTTGAGCAGTGCGCGCAGCGCGTTGGTGCGGCCGCCCGCTTGTAGAAGCATAGCCGCATGGACGCGGTCGAGGGTCGTGGCCTCGCGGGCAGCGGAGAGGCTTTCATCGGATACCTCAACGCCTCCGAGTGTGCCGCGGCCCCGCCCGCGTACTTTCGGGGCCGGCTCCAAGTCGGGGAAGAGCAACCCTTGGAGAGGGTTGGTCGTTGTCGCCTTTTGCTCGAGCCGCGCTGCTATGGCCTGCGCACCGTCCTGGCCGAAGAGTTGCTTCGCGCGCTCGGCGATGGGCAGCAGGCGTACGACGCCTTTCTTAGTCTCGATCACGCGGCCTTCCCACTTTGGAAGCTCGATGCCGAGCGGCTGCGCGAAGCGGCGTACGACATCGTAGACGAGCGTGAAGCCCTTGGCCTTGCCGCGGGATGAGCCCTCTTCGTCCTCTTCCTCATCGGGCGGCTCTTCCTCGCCCACGTTGTCAGCCGGCTTGCTGTTCGTGCACTGAAGCGTCCAGAGGAAGAGCGCCGTAAGTCGCGCGTCCTCCTCGACTGCGCCGGCGGCGCCATTGCGAGCCTTGGCCTCGGCCGTGCCGAGCACCTGCGCCAAGGCGCTCCGTCCCACGACCTCCCATACCTTTTCCAAGTATTCAGCGAGCGCGACCTCGCGCCCGTCGGCTTTCTCGACTTTCGTGTAGCGGCTGAAAATCTCGAGCGCCGGCCCAATACATGCGAAGACGAGGTCTGCGCCGCGGACCCCTTCTCCTTGCAGGCGCTCCATCCAGTCACCGACGCGAGGCGGCAGCTCGCGCAGGACGTCGGCCCAATCGCCCACACCGGCATCGTCGGCTCGCGGGCGACAGATAAGGTGAACGCTGGTGGCAAGAGACGCAGATTCGAGTGAGATCAGTCGCCCGGGCCTTTCAGTTGCAATCGGCCAAGAGCCGGTGATCGTCCATCCACCGCGGATCATTCCTGTGAGCAGCGCCTCCCAACCTTCGGTAGTCTTGTGGGCGAAAACCACTGCGCCGACACCGTCCTCGCGGAGCACCCGCCGTCCCTCAGCAAATGCGCGTGCCATAGTGCGTTCGTAGAAATCGCGATCCTTGGGTCGGCCGTCCTCGGTCAGCGAGCGCTCGTCCTGTACCGCCTCACGTGTCTTTGGCGAGAGCGGGTTTGTCGCGTCGAAGGGATCGCGCAGTAACGTGTTTCCCGGCAGCGCTCGTTTCAACCAGACGAGAAAGAAGTCCGAAAGGTCGGCGTAGGAGATGGCGTCGTAGTAAGGTGGGTCTGTGAACCAGATCGGCGCTGTCTGGTCGGAAAGAGGATACTCGGCCGCGTCGGCAATCTGGGCCTGAGCTGTTATCGATCCGAGCCATGCATCGACAACTTCGGCGACCCATTCGATTGCTGCTGCGAAGTTGGACGCGAAGTCCCCTGTTGTGATGATCTCGGCGAAGTCCCACATCATCGGCAGGGCCTGGCGTCCGAATGTTCCAGCGACCGCCTCGACCGTTGTACGCCACCGGACAAGCGAGGAGGACTGCTCGCAGCACCGCCCAACCGCCAGCGACAGTGTACGCGAAACATCTGTTGCCACTGATTCGTGAGATACTAATCGAGCCAACTCTACCATCGCGACCTTCTGCCGCGTTGTGAAGAGGTCACCCCAATGGAGCATGCCGTATAGCAGCACGCGTAAGCCAGAGTTCCCCTTCATCCGGGCTGTAGACATGAGTTCATCCGGCACTGGGCAGAGGCCTTGCTTTCCTTCTCGCTCCCACTCGCCAAGCAGCTTCACGAGCCGCTCATGCGACTGGTGGACCGCCTCGTAATCGCGCGCGGTTGGCAGCCGGTAGTGCCGCCCCTGCTCGCCGGGCATGAGCGTTACCACAGCGAGGATCCGCGCCCCGCCCGTGCGGTGGCCCGTCGAGTCGAAGATCACATCGGCGCCGCCGTACTGTGCCGAAAGCTGCGCGCGTACACGCTCGGGCGGGAGCACCGCATCGCAAGCGACACATGTCGCCTTCGCGCGCGTCACCGTGCCGCTTGGCACTTCCTTCTCGCTCTTGGGCTCAAAGATTTCGAACTCGACGCACGGTGGCTCATCCTCAGGTTGCACGACATGGTACTTGAGCGCCCGTTTGCGATTTGCCTTCTTGCAGAGCCAGAAAGAGCGCGCGAGCGGAATCTCCGCGCCGCAGTTCGGCGACTCGCAGCGCACGGTCCGCGCCCAGAGGTAGGCAATGGGCGTCGCGCCGTCAGGGTCCTTCGGATACAGGTCGGCCAGCTCCTTCTCCGCCTGCCGCTTGATGTCCGCTCCAACGCGGCGCAGCTCCTTGGCAAGCTTTGGCCCTTGGCGCGGGATGTCCTCGAGCATCACCTTGAGGATCAGGCAGGCCACGGGGTTCAGGTCGCTCGCGAAGGCGTCGCACCCTAGCCGTAGTGCCTCGAGCGGGATGGAGCCGCCCCCTGCGAACGGGTCCACCACCAGCGGTGGTTCATCGCCGTGTGCCGCCTTGACCAGCGCATGACTCACGTCGAGATAGATACGTTCCGCCGCGTTGTCCCAGTTCGCGAAGTCCGCGATGAACTTGAGCAGTGCCTTGCGGAGATCCTCGTCCGTGGACCCGACCTTCCCCTGGAGCTTCGGCAGAAGCTCCCGCGCCTTTGCCTTGAATTCCACCGGGCAGAGCGTATCGCACGGGTCCGGCCATAGCAGCGCGAGCAGCACCGCCCGGCTCGATGCCAGAGGCCGCCGCGCCCACCAAAGGTGCAGCGTGCTCGGATGCCCGTGCCGGATTGACTTTTCCCTCGCCGCATGCCGCGACACCTCAGCGATCGGGAAGTCCACCTCGGCCAGGCGCTTGCAGTCCTTGGGGATCACAGGCTGCACCCTCTTATCGTGCGAGCAACAACGATCGGAGCGACACCGGCACGATTCTCCGATCGGGCATCTCGACATCCTCGAGCATCGTCACTAGAAGCGCGAACGGCGCATTATAGTGGGTCTTCTCCAGGAAGGACCGTAGCCCAAGCGTGTCACGGTATGGGTTGATCCGCTGGCGATACTTGACCTCGACTGGGATCCGCTTCTCGCCGATCGTCAGCACGAAGTCAACCTCAGGCTCTGTGGGTCTCTCAGGAAAGTGGGCCACGTCGAGGTGGGGCACGCCCGTCAAGTAGGCGCCAACCACGCTCTCCGCGATATGGCCTGCAAGATCAGCGACATAGGAGCTTCGTTCCAGAACCTCCGGATCCAAAGGGATAGTCTCTTCCAGCCAACTCTGTCGTAGACCGTGATCGACGATGCAGATTTTCGCCGGGCCGTGTATCTTCTTCAGGCGCAGTTCAAGGGGTCGGATCAGTCTGACCAGCAGGGATGATTCGAGGAAGCGCAGGTAACTGAGAACTCGCTGCCAGCCTATATTTGCGCTGAGCACCTGTTTGACGCCAGCGATCAGCGTTGCTTGCGAAGGCGTTTGGCCTGCGTAGCGGCAGCATAGTCGAAAGGATTCTTCCAGAAGTTGAGGATCGCGTTTTCGTCCGCGTTCCCCCAGCCGCAGATCATGTTGAATCACGCGGCGGATCACGGTTTCATTAAGAGTGCGTCCCTAAATAATTCTAGACTTTTTGGACATTTAATGATAGTTTCCTCTGGGGGGGAACTATATTGCGTAGAAAGGAGAACAGACAGCCGCTTCCACGTAGGCCGGGATGGC
>JBEKOM010000031.1:0-3991 GCA_049521795.1 Bathyarchaeia archaeon | reverse complement strand
ATGGCTCGATTCATCAGGTCATTATCTTCGAGAATCCAGGATAATTCTCCTCCTTTAAATCCTTTAGCCAAACATTGCTTA
The DNA here is from genome assembly GCA_049521795.1 of Bathyarchaeia archaeon. Lineage (GTDB taxonomy): Archaea > Thermoproteota > Bathyarchaeia > Bathyarchaeales > Bathycorpusculaceae > DASPPK01. Next base: position 3,910 of record JBEKOM010000031.1, on the reverse strand, counting down.
ACTGTTTCGATGTAGAAGACAATATCTATTCCGCGTTTCTGATATTCCGGGATAACACCCATGGTAATCAATCGAACCATATCTACTTTCCTCACTTTGGTATACCATAAAAGTTTTAAAAGACCAAATGGGAAAAGCCTACCGTTTATTTTCTTTAATGCCTGAAAATAATCCGGTAATGCCAGAGAAAAGCCGGCTGGTTTGCCGTCAACTGTAGCGATAAAAAGAAGTTCCGAGTCAACAATAGGCTTCAAATCCTTTGCCATATGTTCCATCTCTTCATCAGTCATCGGAATTGCACCCCAATTATATTGCCAGGCTTTATTGTATACCTCCTTAATTATTTTGAGTTCGGCATCAAATTTGCTTATGTCTAAATTACGGATACGGACATTTTCTCTAGAACGAATTCGTTCTGCAACACGAAGCATTTTGTCTGATATAGTTACGGCAGAAGTGGCTAAATAATAGGCATATAAGTCTTTAGATTTAATCAGTCCTTGCTTTGTTAAAAGTTCTATATAATATGGATAATTATAAGGCATCATAATCACCGGAGAAGAATCAAACCCTTCTGTTAATAAGCCCCATTGTTCATTGGAAGAGAATGACGCTGGTCCGCGCATCTTTTCCATCTTGTGCTTTTTCAGGAACTCTCCAGCATGAGATAAAAGCGCATTGCTAACTTTAGGTGAATTGATGGATTCAAAGAATCCGAAGAACCCGACCGGTTCTTTATGCGTTTTGATATGGTTATGATTAACAATTGCGGCAATCCTGCCGACCGGTTTGTCGTTCTCATCAAGCGCCAAGAATAATTCCACATCAGCATGTTTATAAAATGGATGATAGTCCTTATTGAACATCTTTTTCTCATCGCTGATTAAAGGTGGAACCCAATAAGGGTCATTTTTATATATTGACCAGGGTAATTTGATAAATTGCTCTATTGCCTTTTTGTCTTTGACCGGAATAATAGTTACCATGTTCTAATATTAGAACTCGCTTTAAATTCTGTCAAGTATTGACTGAATCAATGCATTTTGTATAATGAACCCTGCACCTGAATGAAGTGAATGGTGCGAGGGTGAATCAATGCTCCCGATGGAATACATCGGGATCTAACTGCCAGTAGCTCATAAGAGAGCGTATCCCTACGGGAGTGAGTACATCAGAGAATTCGCACTGGCAGTAAGAGAGGGTAATAATTTAATACAGTGAAATCTGCCAGAAAAACCGTTTATCGCGAACACGCCCTGCTGGTTAGTGTTATTCCCACATTCCCGAAATCCATCGGGACTTCACTTCGTTCCGCAAAAAGCCCTAAAGACAATGATTCGCTTGTTGAATTAGAGCAACTGGTAAATACTGCCGGCGCAATTATCGTTGATAGAATTACCCAGAAAAAAGATAAGCCTGAAGTAACTTTTTATATCGGGCGGGGAAAAGCTGCAGAGATTAGAGAGTTGGTTCTCGAACACGAAATTGATGTGGTGATTTTTGATAACGAGCTTTCGCCTGCCCAGGTACGCAATCTGGAAAAGGAACTCCAGACCAAGGTAATAGACCGCACCGAACTCATCCTTGATATCTTTGCGACTCATGCGCGTTCCCAGCAGGCAAACCTGCAGGTAGAACTGGCGCAATTGGAATACACATTGCCCAGGCTAAAACGGATGTGGACGCATCTTTCGCGTATTGAAGGCGGTATCGGCATCGGCCAGCGCGGACCGGGTGAAAAGAAAATAGAAATGGACCGCCGTTTAGCCCGCGACCGCATTACTAAAATCAAAAGGGAAATCGTGGAAATTAACAAGCGCCGCCAGCGCGATATAGAACAACGTTCCGAATATTTCAATATTTCTCTCATTGGATATACTAACGCCGGCAAATCCACCCTGATGAATACCCTGACAGGCACTGACTGTTTTGTGGAAGATAAACTATTCTCAACGCTGGACACTAAAACTAATCTCTGGCATTTAGGAAAATATAAAGCCCTGCTGAGTGATACAGTCGGCTTTATCAAGAACCTTCCTCACAACCTAATTGCTTCTTTCCACGCTACGTTGCAGGAAACCATTTCTGCTGATTTGCTTTTGCATGTCATCGATATTTCACAGCACAATGTTTCAGAACATATCGAGGCTGTGAATAAGGTATTAAATGAGTTGGGCTGTGGTGAAAAACGCCGGCTATTAGTATTTAACAAAATAGACCAGTCAGACCCGCTGGATACTCGCATTATTACCGAGGAATTTCCCGATGCAGTATTGATTTCTGCCAGAGAAAAGACCGGATTAGATGAATTAGCCGGGCGGGTTATTAAGATAATAGAAGAGAATGAAATAGAGTCAACCTTTAGTATTCCGGTAGGAAACGTGAAACTTCGGGCTTATCTGGCAGAACACGGCCAGATTCTAAAGGAATCTTATACGGACAGTAAGGTGCGGATAAAAATGAAATTAACTCCTCAGGCACGTGCGCGCGTCGTTCATCATTTGAAAGAAGCAAGGAAAGAAAAAGGTATATTGTAGGGGCGAACCCGTGTGTTCGCCCTTATAGATAGGGCAGACACGTAGGTCTGCCCCTACAATACTATTTATCTAAGGCGTGATTTAACTTCCTGCCAGTGGAAATTCTTGCCGGGGCAATCGGTCTTGTCCTTATCTACATCATTGTGTCCGATAATGTTGACGCTCGGGATGCCATAATCTTTTTGAAGCTTCCTGAGTAATTCTACTAAAGCAAGTATCTGGGCATGAGTGGGTTTATCCTTCTCAAAATCGCCTACCAAGCAGATGCTGATTGATTGTTCATTCATTTTGGCATCAAAACAATGCGGTCCGGGCAGTTTCTTTTGCCAGCGATTGCTTATTTCCACTTCTCCATTAACTGATTTAACACCGTTCCCGATTACAAAATGATAAATAAGGCCATCCGGTACATGCATTTCCTCACGATGATAACGGCCGAATATCCGGGCGTTACCGCCTTTAGTAGAGCTATGATGAATTACGATATATTTCCACTTTGAAGTGGTGGCAGTGGTGGTGACCGGTGACGAATTTGATGATTTCGGATTATTCTGCTGGACCTGTAATGATGAACCGTCTTTTGAAACAAGCGAGGGACTATCAGTGGCAAAAAGATAAGATGCCACCAGCAATGAAATCACTGCCACAAAACAGAGAAAGAAATCAAATATTTTCAGTATCATAGCTACTCTTCAAACGGATTAGTCTTATATAGTGGGCTGTTAGAGCCTGCCCCGAAAACATTCGGGGCGGAGCGAGTTATCTGCCCACTATAGTTGGCAGTATTCCGCTAAAGCGGAACTGCCACACTATAATATCGGTAGAGCTATCAATAAATCTTAATTATTTATTTAGAGCCACTCGGAACGCAAGCGACATAGTGGCTCTTATCCCGCCATCCTCGTCGGGGTTAGCGCCTGTTAGTTTACAAAAGGGGTAGGATTCTGTGTAGAGGTGTGGAGGGATTCGTATAGAGGTATCTCCCATTCCATATCGAGGTGTAGGGGTGCTTGTGCCGAGGTGTACGGGTGCTTGTGTCGAGGTGTACGAGTGCTTGTGTCGAGGTGGACGGGTGCTTGTGCCGAGGTATACGGGTGCTTGTGCCGAGGTGTACGGGTGCTTATGCCGAGGTGTATGAGTGCTTGTGTCGAGGTGTACGGGTGCTCGTGCCGAGGTGTATGGGTGCTCGTGCCGAGGTGTATGGGTGCTTGTGCCGAGGTGTACGGGTGCTCGTGCCGAGGTGTACGGGTGCTCGTGCCGAGGTGGACGGGTGCTTGTGTCGAGGTGGACGGGTGCTTGTGCCGAGGTATACGGGTGCTTGTGTCGAGGTATAGGGGTGCTCGTATCGAGGTGTATAGGTATTTTCAGAAGGG
>JBEKOM010000030.1:0-2649 GCA_049521795.1 Bathyarchaeia archaeon | reverse complement strand
ATGGGCGCGCGGATAGTGAGGACTGGCTCGCCGGCGAACATCGGGACGCCTTCAGGGACGGCGAAGAGATCGCCGGTAAAGCGGAAGTCGCGGAGATAATCGAAGAAAGCCGGCGATACGCGGCGGAACTGCGACAGGCCGCGGAGGTAATCGATCTCTTCGGCGGTGAAACTCAGGTTGAGCAGGTATTCGGCCACCTGGGAAAGCCCGGCGGCGAGGACGAAATTGCGGTGCGGAGGCAGGCGGCGGATCGTGAATTCGAACGTGGCTTTCTCCTCGGCCTTGCCGGACTCGAAGTAGCCGGCGGCCATGGTGAGCTCATAAAGGTCGGTGAGAAGGCCGTTCATGGGTTGCCTCCGCTCCCTAACCCGGCGAAGCCGGAACCAAACAGGAGCGTAATCCGATATTATCCACCTAAGCAGGCGGAGGGCCGCTACTTGTCCAAACCTGCAATTGCAATCCCAGCCTCATTCGCCGCTTCGATCATCTGGCCGCGGTCGAGCATCAGCGTGCGTCCGGCCTCCACCGCCAGCACGGTAGTCCCGGTTTCGCGCATGACGGGGATCGTGCCGAACCCCACCACGGGAACGTCGAAGAGCAGATGCTCGCGGCGGCGCGCCACTTTGATGAGCGCCAGCCGGCGGCCGTTCACCAGCGCGGCTGCCCGCCGCAACATGGCGTCGGTGCCCTCCATGGCTTCCACCGCCACGCAGGCGCGCTCGCAGACAGCCACGCTCTGGCCGATGTCGAAACCCGCCAGGGCATCGGCCACGCGCTGGCCGTATTCCACGTCGGCCATCTCGTCCTTGTCCGGCTTGCGCCGCGTCATGGCGCCCTCGCTCGCCAGCAGAGGTTTCAACAAGGCCGTGGAATCGCGCAGGTGGATGCCTTCGTCTTCGAGGATCCGGATGATGCCGCCGATCAGGCCGTCGGTGTTCTTCGATGGCAGTGAGAGCAGCAGCTTGGCCAGGCGCCAATCCGGGCGGATCGCGGAGAAGATTTTGGCGTGCTTCACCTGGCCGGCCATCACCACTTCGGTGATGCCTTCCTGCTTCAGGATTTCGATGAGCTTGCCGAACTGCCCCAGCGAAATCCAGTGGCAGCGCGGCGCCAGCGATTCCACTTCCCGGGAAGCTTCCTCTTCGATGGCGATGACGGTCACGTCGTGTCCCAGCCGCTGCGCGCTTTCGAGCGCCAGCAGCGGGAACCGCCCGTTCCCGGCAATGAGGCCGTAGCGCATCACTTGATGACGCCGCGCTCGGAGGCGCGGATGAATTCGATGAGCTCGTCCACCTCGGCCGTGGCGGGGACTTCCGCGCGAATGCGCTCGATGGCCTGCGAGGTATTGAGCTGCGATCGCGTCAGGAGCCGGAACGCGGTTTGCAGCGCCTCCACCACGGCGCTCTCGAATCCCCGCCGCTCCAAACCCACGCGGTTGGCGCCGTACACCTTGATTTCGCGCTGGCTTACGGTGTTGGAGAACGGCAGCACGTCCTGCGTCACCACGCTGTAGCCGCCAATGATGGCGTGCCGCCCCACACGGCAGAATTGATGCACACCGGTGGAGGCGCCGATGATGGCCCAATCGCCCACCGTCACGTGGCCGCCTAGCGTCACGGCGTTGGCCAGCACGGTGTGGTCGCCGATGTGGACGTCGTGGGCCACGTGGGTGTAAGCCATCAGCAGGTTATCGCTGCCGATCGAGGTGACCAGGCCGCCGCCCTGGGTGCCGCGGTGAATGGTGACGAACTCGCGGATGCGGTTGCGGTCGCCGATGCGGGTTTCGGCGCGCTCACCCTTGTATTTCAGGTCCTGCGACGCCACGCCGACGGTGCTGTACGGGAAGAAGATGTTGTCCTCGCCGATCAAGGTGGGACCTTCCAGATAGATATGAGCCATCAGGCGCGTGCGCGGGCCGATCTCGACTTCTGCGCCCACAATCGAGTAGGGGCCGATTTCGGCGCTCTCCGCGATCCGCGCCCGGGGGTCCACGATGGCGGTCGGGTGTATCGGCATTGCTAGGAGGTCGCTTCCGCCGGCTGCTTCTCTTCCTTATCGGCGAGTTTGCACATGACTTCCGCCTCGGCCACCACCTGGCCATCGACAGTGGCGACCCCCGCCATTTTGGCCACGCTGGCCTTGCGCTTGAGCACCTTCATTTCCATGCGCAGCGTGTCGCCCGGCACCACCGGCCTGCGGAACCGCGCGTTTTCAATCGCCACCAGCAGGACCAGCTTCTTGTCGCGGTCCTCGACGGTCTTCAGCACCAGCACGCCGGCGGTCTGCGCCATGGCTTCCACGATGAGCACGCCCGGCATCACCGGGAAATCGGGAAAATGCCCCGTGAAAAACGGCTCGTTGTGGGTCACGTTCTTGATGCCGACGATGCGCTCCGGTTCCATCTCCACGATGCGGTCCACCAGGAGAAAGGGATAGCGGTGGGGCAAAATGGCACGAATTTCGTTGATATCCAAAATCGCCATGGAAGCCGCTATTGTACCCCAAAACCGCAAACCGTTGATTCCACGACGACGGATAGGCACTTACATGCGTCGTCGAGCGGCTGCGGAGAATCTCTTTCGCTTCCGGTGGGGGTTATCTCACCTCGAATTCGTATACGTTGACGCTAATGGGAGGAACCGTCAGCTT
>JBEKOM010000029.1:0-3612 GCA_049521795.1 Bathyarchaeia archaeon | reverse complement strand
GTCATGCGCAGCGAGTTTCCAATCTTGGTTAGTTTGACCTTGAATTTTGTTGGCATAGGACATCAGATTCCCGATTAAATTGTATATCCGAAAGGATATACGTCACTAAAATGGTTTTCGGACGGAGAATTTGTTCGTTCATCGTAATTTTGGTGGTGGTGGGTCTAGTGGTGCGCACACACACACAAATCCACGAACGACCGGGTTCAAATTTGGGTGCTCGCTCCAAGCTACCGACCACACACACGACGAATGAAGGCTCAAGTCATGTCGACTCGCACTAACTGGAGATGTACCCAATTGCCAAGACATACACCTGATCTCTGTTGCTAGGTTTCGCTAGGCCATTCTCTTCGTCTTTCCTCTATCCTTATGCTCTCGTTAGAGATTTGGTAACTACCCTTATACGCGGTACCGTCGCTCGCAGTCGCTGTCCACGAAATATGAAACTGAAATTTGCCTTCCCCTTTCATACTGCCCGGCACCTGCCCCTCAATCATTCGTTCTTGCGTACTGTTGGGTCCAACGCTCTGAAAAGAAGTGCCTCCTTGGAAAACAGACTGACCATTTGTATCAATAATAGAGATTCCGACATTGAGATCATGTGCGGTGCCCTTTCCTTCGTTCTTCACACCTATGCGAAGAGCTCCAGGAGCAGCCCAAGTTGGTTCTAATGAGATAGCAACTGCTTCGCTAACCCTTATCTGAGTCTCGGAAATCGCAGCCTGTTTCGCCATGATACTACTCTGACGAAGAAAAATCATTGTCTGGATTATCAAGACGACAAGGGTAATAATGCCAACGATCATCGTCAGGATTTCAACGCTCAACGCATTGGAAATAATGGAAATGTGCAATCCTACTCATCTTGTTCCATCGGTCTGATCGATCTGCGCCAACTCTACTACCGCGCTCGTAGCCAGCCGCCTTCCAAGTCCGCCCCGCCAGCGTAAAGCGCTTTCCATGTGACTAAGGTTCTGCTCGCTGCTCATGAGATCAAGATTTGGACCGTCGTTCATTTGATGTGTGTGGATCTCGCGGTGCGCGCACACACCTCCAAGCGGCGGTCTAGGTTTCAGGAAACAGATATAGGCAATGGCAGCTAAGATTCCACTCGCCGAGATTCTGTACCGACTTAGTTAATCAGAAATAGGCCTACAGATATTTCCCAGCGCTGAAATAGCAAGTGCGAAGTGTTCACTTGTTCGCTTGACACTGAGGGTGAGATGGCTGCTCTCGTGATTCGAACCGTTGTGTAGTGTCAAGAATACAGCGCTCTCAATCAACAGTTGGTACTCTGCCCAGCGTCTTTCAGGTTCAGGTACAGTCTCATGCTTTCCCTTATGTCATCCCAGACTTAGAGTATGTGTCCGCGGAACCTGGATCGATCTTATTGTGTCCTCGATCTCCTTCTTCAAGGCAAGCTTACTATTGAGAATCTCATCAGCATAACGATAGGACCACGGAGAAGACCTCATTTTGAAATCTCTGCGATTCACTACTAGGCGTGCTCACCGTCTATGACCCTTGTTCAGGAAGCAACTTGCTCAAGACCTTGCCACAAACTCTGAATGAACGTTCACCCTTAGCATTCCCGAACGAGTCTTGAATGAAAGATGATGAATGACCAGTGTGGCGATTGCAGCATTGGAAGCCTTGATATCAGACCCTGCGACGATTATTAGTCGGTTCCTGATGGTTTTACGAAAGGTCACCATACTTCTCTTGCTTTTCGCGATGGCGATCCTTAGCGGCGTCCAGGTTAGAAATGTTGCGGCAATGGCTCCGTCAATAAACGTGCGAACATTCCCTGAGGCACCTACACCATTCGATAATGTAACGATCCAAGCGAACGTAACGGGTTCGGTGCCAATACAGAGTGTCACTCTCTACTACAGGATTGGCCCTCCAACTCTATTCGGACACTTCAACTCGATCTCGGAATACAATCACACACTCTTAGATTTCACTTACGGACCAAACAAGGAGAACGGAGTCTGGGACCATACTTTCGATAGACAGAATGACGGCACAGCGATCTACTTCTTTGTCGTAGCAGTCGATTCAAATGCCGTGAACTCCACTTGGGCTGATGGGTGGCCCGAATACAAGCTTCCGCACGTGATATCTATTGCCTATCCAAGTCAATCATATCTATACTCCCTTGTAGTGGACCTCAACTATCTGACACTGAGCGAACGGCAACAATTCGCCAACGTTACTGTCTCACTCGGTGCCTATATGCCCAATTTCCCTGAGAAGTATTGGATGTCTGTGCAACTCTGGTCTCACCGCTACTATTATTCGTCATTTCCATTTTCCGAGGGTCAGGGTCCAAGATTTACTTATCAGGGTCGGTACTCGGCCATAGTAGATCTTGAGGGCAACTTTCAGAACTTGCCGTATGACGAGTACACGCTCTTCTTGAACTTGACGATCCCCTATCGTATCGAGAACCTTACTTACGTGAGTCGTTATCCAATTCCGATATTCGCGGCCGGCCCAACGATTTATGAGTCTTGGGATATCCCTTGGCCTTACCTCAAATCAAATACCACGGCTAATCAAACACAGCTCTTCGTAGAGACGACGATTAGCCGGCGCGTTTCCGCGTTGTATCCTCCTCTAGTTCTGATGCTGACGGCTTTCGCCATCCTGGGACTCCTTCCCATAATCGCAAAATATTTTCCGGACAAGAGGTTCGACCTCTTTCTCAACGCCATAATACTAGCTTCATCAGCTGAGCTAAGTCAGGCGATATATCCCACCGGCGGACTATTGTCGACCAATGTCTTCGTTCAGGCCTTTCCGATTGTGCTTCTCTCAGGTGTTCTTCTAATGGCTGTCTCAAGCCCATCTGAAACGTGGCGATCAGAGCGGAGAGGCAAGTACGAGCGGCGTTGGAAGAACTCTGCATTAGACCATTGGGAACTAATCACGACTTTTCTCATAATGTCCTCGGCTTCCGTATTCATCTATGCTTGGACTGGTATGCCCATGTCTGCAAAGGAGCTAACGTTCGTAGCGGGAGACGGAGGCTCTGGCATAGTCATGTTAGTGAATGCGTACTCATGGGTGCGCTCTCGACTTGAGAGAGAAAAGCAAGCGACAGGACTTGATCTTGCTTTCGACAGGAACATGTGGGAGTCGCTCAGCCAAAATAGGTCCACACTCTAATGGTAGGCTGGTGCGGGCACCCAAATTTGAACCCGCGTTGGAGGAGTGATTTTTGTGTGTGTGTGGGTCAGCTGGTGCGAGCATCGTAATTTGAACCGTAGTTCTTCAATAGTAGCTATGAAGTGCTTCGGCAGTGTCTACATCAGCGGCTCCATGTTTCCTTCACGCAGCCTCACCCTTGCTGTCGAGCCACAGTAAGAACGATCGTTTCCGCAATCTGTTTCAGGTACGAGGCCTACCCACACACAAAAAAGGCGATGAACGACTGCGCACCCAAATCAAGAGTTCAATTCTTCAATCGCATGAAAACTATACGGGCAGGCCCGCTAAGAGTTTCTTGGTTGACGATACGCATGCGCGGTATGCAATAGCTGAGATTAGGCTCGTCAAGATCAACGATGCAGAGCAGGCGGCGGCGAAGTAGATGTTACTGTC
>JBEKOM010000028.1:0-3780 GCA_049521795.1 Bathyarchaeia archaeon | reverse complement strand
CAGGCGAGAATTGATTCGTTGCCACGTTCGGAAAGCCGGAATACGCGTTCTGGCCGCTACCAGGCCAAACGTATCCAATCACACCGGGCACGTGCGGGTCGAAATCATGTGAACGATAAGGAAAAGTTGCTGTGAGATCGCCCAGAGTAAAGTGGGCCTCTACTGGGCTCGAAACCGCAAAAACGCTAAGAATGAAGATGCCAATGCAAAAGAGTCCAACATAGCGCCTAAGCAATCCCAGTTTCCATCCAGATACTCCGAGTTCGCATCATTCGGAGTCAAATTGACTTCTTCGAGTTCGAGAGTATATAAGCTGGATGGTAAATTCCGGACGTATCTCAACCCCCTAGAGAATTAGGCTGGGAATTCCACAATAAGCCTGTTCTTGCTACTCTAAGAGAACGCTTTCACTTGCTTCTTCCTCTCGCAGGTTTCAATTGTAGCAAGAAGAAGGCCAAAGCCGAAGCTAAGAATGCCACTATGCCGGTTATGTCGACGCGCAGGTTGAAGGGAAAGATGTTGATGTGAGTAAGCTCCTCGCTCATCCAATCTGGATGTGTCAACTGAACTGCAATCACGTACAGCCAAATAAGTAACCCAAAGAGAAATATCGTGGACAGTAAGGCACGGCCAGTTTCCAGTCTAAGCTTCATGTTACGGGCCAATATTTCCAGCTCGTTGATAGTTCTTTTTGTTTTCGCGTGTTAGAAAGCGACACTGTCTCTCGCTCAGGTTGTAATTCCAATCCCACGAAACGCAATCTTCAGCACTAACTCGTCGCACTGCATGTAACGTTTTATCTACCATGATGGATTGGGACAACCTATTCTATTGCATGTTCACGCGGGAACCAAAGATGCATTCTGCACTCAACCGAAGCGTCGACACACAACAAAACTTGGGGGGTACAGCCCCTGTAAACCTAGCTTCAGCTGTGGCAGTGTCTCGCGGCGCTTCATACTTGACGATTCAAACCCTAATCACCAGTATTGCCCAGGCATTAGCGTTCGCGGTCTTGGCGCGCATAATTACGCCAAGCGAGGTGGGAATATTGGCCGTCCTATCCCTCATCGTAGCGCTTTCTCAAGCACTTAACGGGGCAGCATTTCAACAGGCGGCGACGAAGTTCATTGGAGAATTAGGGCAGGGTTCGAAAGAAGCTGCGTCAGCGGTCTTCTACCAATCTATTCGAGTAACCCTCACGCTTTCGGTTCCCATAGCGGTCTGTGTTTTTGTGGGTGCACCGGTGTTAGCCTCGGCGCTGCTCTCCTCAGCCGCAGAAGCTGGTTTATTCAGGTTCTTGGCCGTGGACGTTCTAGTTTACTCCGGTGTCCTTCCAGTCGCTATTGGAACCGTCCTCGGAATGAACCGATTCAAGGCGGCTGCCATAATCGGATCCGCGGGTACCATAATCAGGCAGGGTTTGATTATCATACTCATCATTTTGACGAGAAACTTCGTTGGTCTTGTGCTCGGCTGGATTGTTTCAGACCTAGCTATGCTAGCCGCCTATGGGCTGTTCATAATTCATAATCTCGGTTTGCCAAAGAACCCTTTTTCACTTAGGAAGCTGATCAGCTTTTCATGGCCTTTAAGCTTCGGCAGCGTAATCGGCTTCGCGTCCAGCTGGTTCGATCGTGCGGTTTTGATAGCGTTCGTACCACTTGCCTCCCTCGGCGTCTACAATGCCGTGTTGTATGCATTCGGTGTTCTCAACGGCATGACAGGTTCCGTAAACAACGCTCTTCTTCCAGCCTACTCTGGTATTACCGGGCGAAGTGGCCTTGAGAGCTGCAGGAGAGCTACCTGGCTAGGTTCGCGGTATGCAAGTCTAACGCTGGTTCCCTTAGCGTTTGGGTTATTCGCCACGGCTAGGCTTGCGCTCACTATTTTTGTCGGCCAAGCTTACGTCAGTGGTACTGAGTCACTGATGATATTGTCATTGGTCTTCGCTTTCACTTTGTTCGGCTTGCCTTCAGGTCCGATGTTGGTAGCATTGTCTCAGACTCGAGCGGCCATGTGGATTACGATTGCGACCGTGCTGCTCGGCATTGCTTCCGCCTACGTGCTACTACCCTTAGTTGGAATTACGGGCGCGTCTATTGCCCGTGGTGTCGCGATGGTTGTTTCCCTCGGTCTAACTCTCGCTGTATTGAGGCGGAAGAATGCGATTCAAATTGATATCAAGACGATGTGGAAGAGCTTGGTTGCAGGCGGAGTCATGGCGGGCGTCCTCGTCATCGCACAGATGATTCTATACAGTAGAATTCTGCTGCCTGCATACGTAGTCCTTGGCGGAATCGTATACTTGGCGGTCCTTCGCATATTGAAAGCCGTACAAGGGCACGATATTGAACTCATAGGAAAATACTTGGGGTCTAGGTTGGGGTTTGTTTCGAAAGTTTTGGGCGCCATTCTTGTCGCGGAGTAGCCGAAACATTCTCTCCCTAAGTCATTGGGCTGGAATTGGCTTTTGTTGCGGGATGACTTAGCAACCTGGCTTTAGGGTGGCTAAGTTGTTACTTTTTCCTGGTTCTACGTCGCTTCGTCAATGCCATATATCCTATGGCTACGATTACTATGACGGCGATGATTCCAACCGCCAGGGTTGTAAGGTCGGGGCCACCACCCGACTGCACAGTTTGAGTTGAGGTCTGCGTCAGCATTTGAATCACCTGCTGAGTCATCGTCGAATAGACGGTGATTGCGGCCGTTGCGGCGGTTGGTGTGGTGAGGGCGGCGTTTAGTTGCGCGGTCACCGTTGAATGGGACAGGTTGTTCACGACCAGGTCGTAAGCTCCATTGGAGGGAATGGTCGCGCTGAAGTTGTATGACGTTTCATTTTGCTGGAGGATTAGTGGGTTCGGTGGGGCGCATTTTCCGCCCGCAACCACTTGGTGGCTCCAGGCTTGGAAGGATTTGGCGGCCATAAGGTAGAGGTCGGCCTTATTGTCCACCGTAAGGGTTCCAGATAGGATGTCTCCACTGGTCGCGTTGAACGCTTGGACGAAGTAGATTCCGCAGACCCCGTGGGTGGGGGGTAGTGTGATCGGTGCTGAGAAGATTGGCCGTGGCTGCGCCGTCGTCGTTGTGACCGTCTGCGTCCCGATGGCCACCGTGCTGGTTTGGACGCTTGTCAGGGAAGTGGTTATGGTAACGTACTGTTGCCCGTTAACCAACTGACTCCCAACCATGAGTACCGGTAGAAGTAGGAGGAGTGTGATTACGAATCGGCGTGGGTTCACTGTGATTCCCTGAAAGAACTGGAAAATCTACTTATTATCACTTAGGGTCCCCCAAACTCAAAGCAACTAAGGCCAATGCCATACCAAGAAGCCACAGCGGCAACTGCAAAAGCCATCATCCCCACCTCGTCAAGCCGCCAATTAAAAGGGGAGATATTGACGTGAGATAACGGTTCGGTTCAATGACCCATCTAAGCTGCACGGTTATCGTTGGGGCAACCCGGCGAACCAGTAGCTCAGCGTCTACGAGCACTCTTTTGGGTATGGTTTCAGCGCTTTCGTTCTAGGACATAGCGGTCTGCTTTCTCCTCGAGTTTCCACCACGATTCCTTCAGGAGTCCCTTGTGTTTCCCTTTCAACGCCTTCACGCTACCCAGAGGAATCAGCTCTATTCGATCGTCCAGAAGATTCACTTCGATGCGTCGTTGAAGGCTATTTGACGAGTCTCCATTTCTTCGTTATTACAGCCTCTGCTGGGAGGCCGTATAGGGCGTATCGTTGGGCTCTGTGGGCACCTTTGTGTATGAGGACGGGG
>JBEKOM010000027.1:0-9844 GCA_049521795.1 Bathyarchaeia archaeon | reverse complement strand
ACTTGTACGTTAAGGATCTGGCTGAGGCAGGGTTGGATATGATAGGCCAACAGATTACGCCTTACACGTTCCGGATGGAGCCTGAGAGGCTTCATAGAGACTATGGTGACGTGATGACGTTCTGGGGGGGCGTAGACACGCAAGTGGTGTTGGTGAGATATACGCCGGATCAGATCAGGGATTGGGTGAGGAGGGTCATTTATGGGTTGGCACCAGGACACGTCGTCGCATCCAACCAATGCCATACAGGGCGACGTGCCTCCTCAGAACATATCGGCTGCGAATGAGGCCGTGGAGGAGTTCAGCAGGACTGTATACGGAAACGACTAGTCAGCCGTACGAGAACTTGGCCTAACATTGCACATGAGAACTAGGCGTGCCTGACAGATTCGTTGACGCTTTCGGTGATCGAGTACCATCATCAGTACTTGCTAGACGCTACACTTGCTGCTGTTCCTCATCTATGTACTCTGATATGTCGTTGAGAACGCTGGGGTTCAATGCTTCAAGTTCTACCTGAAACAGTTCCCCGTATTTTCCGTAGAAGGATTTGGCTCTGGGGTCGGCCGCAATCCTGTAGACTCTCTCGAGAGTTTGGATTGTGTCCGCGATTTGTGATACCTCGTTTCTCAACTCGCTCAATTGACGTACTTTGTTGTAGAGGCCCTCTTTGACTGACTCGCGTTCCTTTCTTGTGTCGATTACCTCAAGTAATTCTTCGTGCCATTTCTTGGTGTTTCCAATGAGCTCGGCGACTTCGTCTTTGACTTCTTGTCTGAGACGACTGTCAACTGTCCGGATGCGGTAGTGACTGTCTGACGGCCAGCGCTAGTTTTTCTATGTCTTCCTCTGTGTGTGAATATGAGAATCCATGATGATAGATGTGTCTAGGCAGAAAGCGAATGCCTTTATCCTGTAAACGCTTTTGAAGTCTCAGGAATTCCTCCCCCGTTCCGCTGTCTGAAGAGATCGCTTCTCTGTAGTTGGTGACCTCATGGTCGCTGAAGAAGAATGTGAATTCTCCCCCGAGTCCTTCAACTCTTATGTGCGAATGTAGTTCGGTGGATATCTGCTCAACGCTCGTTCTGAGCTTGTCCGTTAGATGATTCAGATGTTTTGTCACTTTGCCATCTCTTAGTTCAGCCATGGTCGCTTTGCATGCTGCTACTGCCAGATGGTGCGCATGAAACGTGCCTCCGAATATGACGCCTCCGAATCCTCCAATGGAGCCTCGTTTCGTGTCAGGACCTGAGATTTCGAGTATCTCCTTCTTTCCCACTACTGCAGCGATTGGATAACCGTTCGCGATTGCTTTTGCGAATGTCGCGATGTCCGCTTCGATACCGTAATATTCCTGTGCACCTCCTGGTGCGCCGCGAAAACCAGTTATCACTTCGTCAAAGATCAGAAGTACGTCGTTATCTTGCGTGATCTCCCGGACTGACTGAAGATAGCCTTCCTTTGGCATGATCGCTCCGCAATTGTGCATGATTGGTTCCATTATTACGGCGGCAATGTTCTTCTTGTTCTTCTTGACGATCTTCTCCATTGCGTCACTGTCATTGAACGGGGTCACCAAAGTGTTCTTGATTACGTCGCGCTGTACAAACCCAGCTGACTCTGGAATCGTGCGGGGCGTCTTCTTAGGTCCTGCTTTGTCCAATGGTGGTCTGTAACTGGCGCAGACATAGTCGTAGGTCCCGTGCCAAGCTCCCTCCAACTTGAGTATCTTCCTCCTTCGAGTGTAGGCTCTGGCCATGTGTATTGCGGACATTACGGCGTCAGAGCCTGAACCTGCGAATCTAGCCATCTCTGCATGCGGGATCATCCTTACTAGTTCCTCAGTTGTGCTCACAGTGAGTTCAGACTCGTATCCGGATGCAAGGCCTGACTCCATTTGCCTCCTGACTGCTTCGTCTACTCGTGGGTAAGCGTGGCCGAGCACTATTGCACCATGGTTGACGAAATAGTCCACGTACTCATTTCCATCCAGATCCCAAACCTTGTTGCCCTTGGCCTTCGAGAAGAAGAGTGGATATGGCTTCAGATACCTGGCGTTGCTATGCACTCCTCCTGGAATCACCTTGCCTGCCCTTTCAAACATCTGTTCCGACTTGCTCAATGACATCACGCCGAATGACATCACAATATTGGCTCAATTCATATGACCTTTTCTGAATGCCAAGCCCCGTATTGCTTGCGGATTGGTGATGCCCGCTCTCTCTCGTGCTCGGGCCTTTTGGTACCGGTGCAGACGTCGGCTGAAACAGAACACATGATCGGTGACAAGGAGATTTCTCTGATTAAACCCACCGCCTATCTCATCAATACAGCAAGAGATTCCGTGGTGGAAGAGAAAGCACTCATTGGGGCTCTGAGAAGGAAGAACATTGCCGGAGCCGGACTGGATGTATTTTCATGACGTTTGACGTTTTCGGATAGAAGCCGAAGCCCGCCTCGGCCTCACTGCGGCTCCTATGGAAACGGTACTGGGGACTCGGGAGAGAAGAGAAAAGCGTTATTCTTTTTCCATGAATTACGCAAAAGAGGCAAACAGGGTTCTAGTGCTACCTATCTTACCAGGAGGGTAGGTTCCTATGATTGTACCTGTTGTGTCGCGCGACACAATTCCATGCTTAACTATCCTTTGAGGGAGCTGGAGGGTCCTCGATAGTTCTACGACCTCTGCCTTACCAGGAGGGTAGGCTACTTTGGCTAGCTTGGAGTATTCTGGCCCGTACCCGTCCACTGCATAGTTTTCCGGAGAAGTTATCGTTACCCTTCCGTGGCACTCCCATGAAACGACGATTTGTCGCCGACTTCTCTGACGATCCGAGAGCACGACCCGCTACAGGAGCCAGGAGACGCAAGCGCTAGCGCTCTGTCAAAAAGGGGGTTCAGCGCCCCTTTTTTGCCCAGCATCTGTGAGGAAGATTCAAGATGTTTGGAACAGATTCGCATATACAACGCAGAACTCCGCTGGAGTTTGGAAACCCCGATCGAACCGCAATCGCTTAGAGGTTAATAAGGTCCAGCTTCAGGTTCGTCTGGCTGAGGGTACTTGAGTGGATGAGGAAAAAATCCTAGACGCAATTGATGGCATGGAAGATGAGATTGTGAGATTTGCTCGGGAACTAATTCAGATCCCGAGCGAGGTACCTCCGGGAAACTACGAACCAATCATAAACTACTATACTAACAAGCTGAAGCAGTGGGGAATAGAACAACGGGTCTTAGAGAAACCCGGACTCGCTAGACGCAAACCGAACGTGCTTGCGACTCTCCCAGGAATGGACGGCAAGCGGACTCTCATATTCTCATGTCATCTCGATACCGTACCCGGCGGAGATGGGTGGGAACCCTTCAGCGCGACAATAAGGGATGGCAAGATTTTCGGCAGAGGAGCTATGGACTCTAAGGGCGCAGTAGCGGCTTTTACGATGGCAGCTAAGGCCTTGAAGGACTGCGGGATCCAAATGAGAGGCAATTTGGAAGTTCTGACGTTTACCGATGATGAAATTGGAGGAGAGGATACCTGGCACTACATAATAGAAAATCAACTCGTGAAGGGCGACTACATTGTCAGCGAGGGTGGAGGACAAGCGATAATTACGAGAACATCAAGCAGTGTCATGGTACTCGAGATTATCGTGTACGGGAGAATGACTCACGCCCAGACTGCACACACACGATCACGGGGCATTAACGCAATATGGAAAATGAACAAAGTCCTAAACGCCCTGGACCGATACAATCAAGAGTATGAGGCAAAGACCTCTCGGATTCCAGGTTTAGAAAGATGCTACATGAACCTCGCTCTCGTCAACGGCGGCATTCCTGGTATATGGAACGTTTTCCCAGACAAGTGTTCTGTGCAGATCGAATTCCGAATCGTTCCAGAATATAGCCCCGACGACGTGGTCGCCGAGATAAAAGATGTGATAAGGCAATTGCAAGATCAGGATCCCGACCTAACTGCTGATGTGAGGGAACTGTGGAGAGTGCCTGGATACAGCGTCCCCGAGAATCTCCCCCTCATACAGAAGCTTCAGTCAGCCATAGCCAGAGTCGCTGGGAAACGCGTTCCAGTCGGAGGAATCAACGGATTCTTACCATTGGGGCACTTTCAGAAGATCGGAGTTACCGGTGTCAGTTGGAATCCGGGCCCCTGGGAAGAATGCAACCTTCATCAGAAGGATGAATTTCTCAAAATCAAAGACCTGATCGACGGAACTAAGATTGCTGCATTGACCGCGATGGATGTCCTGCAATAGTGAACATCTTCGATCGCGCGGACTCGTCTCAAGAGACCCTTAGACGAGCTATGAGGTAGGAGTGCGCCTCAAGAAACTGCTTGACAGGTATCGGAAGATTATGGATGAAATCAATGGCGAGCGAAAAGCGGGGCCGATGAGGAATAGACCTTACGGTCACTATCTAAACACAGACTTAGCAACACGTGAGGCAGTCGTGTGTCTAGATTGCGCGGGGCCGCTTCGCCATCCAATCCTTGCAGATTCCCAGACCGTCCAGCGCGTCTTTTCCGAATGCGTCTGCGCCCACCGCTGCGGCGAGTGCGGGAGTTGTGGCAGCGCCACCGATAATCGCCTTAACATCCTTCCTAACACCCGCTCTCTCTAGGCTCTCTAGAACAGCCCGTGTCCCTGCTGCGGTCGTTGTCAGAAGAGCAGAAATCGCCACAATGTAGGCGCGAATACTCGCCACTTTTTCGACAAAATCCTTGGCAGGCACGTCGGCGCCTAGATCGGTCACCGCAAAACCGCCAGAGCTGAGGAAAGTTGCAACCAGATCTTTGCCGATATCGTGAATGTCACCTTCGGCGGATCCAATTACAACCTTGCCGGAGACAATGTTGGGTTCATCCTTTACGTAGGGTTTCACGATGGCCATCGCCGCTTTCATCATCTCACCAGCGACCAACAGGTCCGTCAAGAAGTAATCACCTTCGCTATACTTCCTTCCTACCTCAGCCATTGCCGTAGACATGGCATTAATGACGTCAATCGGCGGTACGCCTTTCGTTACGGCCTCCTCGACTAGCTTCTTGACCCTTTCGATATCGGATCCAACTATGGAATTCGCTATCTCCTCCAATACTGTTCTGTCCATTTCCGACACTCTCACTGGGTCATTATTGGATATTTCCCGTATTTTTTCGCCGCTCTTACTAGAGCGATCACGTTGTCCACGGGCGTCTGCAGGGTAATTTGGTCGGTCGTGGATAGGATGAAACCTCCAGAATGTGCGCCTGCCCTTATGTTGTCCACAACTATCTTCTCCACTTTGTCAGTGGATGCCAACTCAAGCTCAAAAGGCGTAATGTTACCTCTAAGACAAACATCGCGGCCTATCTCACTCTTCACCTTCGCAAGGTCGCAATCTCCTTGAGGAGGGGGTTCAATGGGTCCAAGACAATTCACTCCAGTATCCCTTACGAGTCCTAGGAGTTTCGCGCATTTTCCCTCGAGGAAATACTGTATCTTGACCCCTGCCTCTCTGGACGCTCTGGTTAGAGGCTCGCCAATGTATCTCTTCCAGTCCTCTGGACTTATTATTGTATAACCGTCGTAGGTGCCTCTGAAAAAGATGAGATCTACTTGGTAGTCTCCGCACGCGCTTATATAGTCTATAATCCACTTACCATACATCTTCATGTATTTGTCCACCGTCGCCCTGCGCCTCCAGAAGTCCAGTAGACCGTCTTGCATACCCCTCATCGTGAGCCAGAAAGCCATTGGAGAATTACACCGGACTGCAACTATACCTTCA
Organism: Bathyarchaeia archaeon; assembly: GCA_049521795.1. Taxonomy (GTDB): domain Archaea; phylum Thermoproteota; class Bathyarchaeia; order Bathyarchaeales; family Bathycorpusculaceae; genus DASPPK01. The sequence goes on along the minus strand of JBEKOM010000027.1, from coordinate 4,054 downwards.
TCTCCGACCTGGTACCTAGCTTGCTCGTACTCCATGAAATCGATCCTTGTCGGGTCCCCGAGAACATACTCAACCTTCTCCAGATCGTCCTCAGGGTCGTCAATCATGTACTTCCTGTTGTCTACGCCGACCTTACCGGCAAGGCACACGAGCTCTTCGGTCAAAGGGCCTTTTGGAGTGTCATAGGTCTTATGAATTAGAATCCCCCTCGGGTGCCTATTCACCTTGAACGATTCTCTGGTAGTGTTTTTCGCGGCGCTACACGGAGCGAAGAGGATCGCATCCATGCCGAGTCTCCTATAGGCTTCCAGGTCAGATCTCCACCTGGGGATATATCCCTTGGCTGGAATCTTTTGCTCTAGCATTGACATACGTGACAGATCGTCGAGGTCTAGTCCAAGGACTACGCTCGAGTACCATCCGATGTAGGGAGCTATTGGCACAACGTCAGGCTCTCTGTGCTCTAGAGCTGCAAATATCCTCTCTCTTGAATTCATTCTATCGTCCGCTTCTTCGGAGAATCAGTAATACCAGGTGTCGCTCGCTTTCGCTTTGATTGCCCCTATAGTAATTGCAGTCATTTACATTCACCGGATGCTTGTCGACACTGCTGCGAAGACCCCAAACTCCGCAAGGCATTATCTTGATGAGTCAGCATATGAATTGGTCTGTTTCACCAGGCCCTAATCCGCTTGTTCAGGGTGTCCTCCGGCTCGTCGGCTCAGGCGTCGTAATTTGAACCCTCACGGGAGATGACTGATTGTGTGTGATTTTGTGAAAGACGTTGTGTAGTGTGTGTTGGCTTGTTTAGTGCGTCGAGACCCTGGTCCATGAGACCGAGTATGTGACTGGGCTGAATCCTGAGCTGCTAAAGAACTGGGCTCCGCGTCCGGATGAGTGAGCGCAGCCTGATGCCAGCCCGTAAGCGAGAGGGAAAGATGAGCTCGGTAGAGCTAGATGCAGGAGAGCGGAACTGCGAAACTTAACTCGATCGCTGACCATGCGAAGAACGGCTGGCCTTGGATAAACTTGGGATCACCAACCAGGATCACAACATCTTTCATGAGTGGGTCAGCTGGTGCGCACACAAAGAACTACTCTAAACGACGACGAACGGCCTCTCCTACTCCTGACTCCGATCGTTAATGGATTCCTCCCCTAACGACCAAGCAGGCGGACGTATACACATCGACCAGGATGCACATTCACAGACCATGACGGGCGCAACGAGGAGCAGGCATTTTGTGTGCGTAGGTATCATGGTGCGCACACACAAATCCTCAGGACGAACGTTCAAATTCGGGTGCCTGACACCAACGTAACATACAGACAATAATACCAGTCACCGGTAGTTCCCGTGCAGGCTATCCGCCCAAATCAGGTTGAAATACCCTAGGGTGCTGAACAGGGAGCGCCCGATCTTATTCTCCTGCAAGAAGGACGCAGATGTCTAGCCTACACGAAGCCCTCTGTCAGCTGCTCAGCGCGGATGTGGTGTGCTTGGTCGATGCTGAGGCCTTTTTCTATCAGGCTGAGCACGTCGCCCTTCTCTTCCGGGAACTTGTATCCGTCGTGGTCCTGTCTGAACAGCCAAACATGCTCAGAGTCTGTCCAGAGGGACGGGTTGATGTAGTGGTCGAAGCAAACCTTGCTTGTTACCTTCAGGTCCTGAACTAGAGCCCAGAGCTCCCTCAGCTCCTCATGCGGCGAAAGCAGTTGGAAGCTCCCGTTCTTCCATTCGTCGAAGAGCGGTGAACCCTCGCGTGGCACATAGCGCCTGATCCTCACGTAGTCAGGGTTGATCTCGTTCAGGACCTGGGCTGTGCCCTTCGCGTTCTGTTCAGAGAGGCTTCTTCCGCCCAGGCCGATGATGCAGAACTCTGAGAGTTCGAAGTCTGCTTGCTTCACTTTGTTACCGGCTAGGATATGCTCCTGGGCTGTGACGCCTTTGCAGACGCGTTTGAGCACTTCGTCGTCGCCAGACTCCAAGCCCACATACAGCCTCGACAGGCCGGCTTCACGAAGCTGTTTCAGCTCCTCGGAAGTCTTCTGTGTCAGCGTCTTTGACCGCGCGTAGGATGTTACCTGCTCGACGCTGGGGAAGGTCTGTTTCAGATACCTGAGTACCTGCAGCAGTCCTGGGGTCCGCATGATCGGGGTGTCGGCGTCCTGCAGGAATACGGTTGCTCCACCTGAGCCAAGCCAGTTGAAGACTGAGACGATGCTCTGGTAGTTCCGCATCTCATCTTCGGCTAGTTCTCGGAGCTCCTTCCCGTACAATGTGTATGGATCCAACAACCGAGCAACCCACTCCATTCCGTCAAGCCTCCTCGCCAGGCTCTGGAGGGATTCGCTAATCGCCTTGGCCGCGTCTACGTCCCTTAGGATCTCCGCAGGGGTCCTGAGCTGGAACTTCTCGCGGTTGTACGGGATTCCATAACAGAACCCGCACATTCGCCACGGGCAGTTGCGTGTTGCCCGTATAAGAAGCGAGTGTCTTCCCCCCTCCGCCGTCGGCCTAATCGGGCCCATCTCGAACGAGCACTGCTTCATTCCTTCAAGTTCAGGGAAGCTCAAGGCACAGGATTCTCCCAGGGTTGATCAATGCGGTTCCCGAAGAACCCGCCAGAATCTAATTTAAGGCTTCCCGGCTTTCGGGCTGCCTGACGAAGCCTCGATAATCAACCAACTGGGCTTTTCCTGGGTGCTAAGGATTCCGAGTGATGCATGAGAGCTTTCGATGAGTCTGTAGAACGAGACTGCCATCATTGTCTTACTTAGGATTCATGGAAAGCGTGTTCCCGGAAACATGAGTGATTTACCTGGCTCGAACTTGATCATCGTTCGATTGATTTGTGTGGGTGTCTTGGTGCGCGCCACCACCCCCAAAATAGCCGAACGACGACGATTCAAATTCCTATGTCCGCAAGGGGCACACGTAGAGACGCAAACGACGATGGACGGACTCTCCTAACGAGCTCGTGAATCCAAACACCTGATATTTGCATCTGTCCTTCTAATGCGACGAAGCAGCTAAGGCCTGGCTTTGACTACACGGATCTATTATGGACTGTCCACCGTGGAACGGTCAAATCATACACACAGAAAGACCAGAGGTTCTTCCTGTTCAAGGGCTTCCTGGACAGTTAGCTGGAGGTCCACTTCTGTTTTGCTCGCTTAGTTGTCAAGAAAGAATTCTTTCTCCCAACTCGTCGCGTTCACGCGCACGTGCGTCGTCACTTCGGCTGATTTGTGTGCGCGTGCACCAAGGTATACACCATACACACACAAATCCATAGTAAATCTAATTAGCTCCGGGAAAAACTCCACAACGACAACGAGGCAGTCCACGGATGCGATACGGCGCTGGCAAATACCAATATGAGCTGGTTGACGACTGGGCAAAGCTGCCGAAAGGCTGGAGCTTCCTGGACGTTGGCGGCATTGCCATTGACAAGGAAGATAGAGTCTATGTCCTGAATCGTAGTGATAATCCTGTAATCGTACTTGACCGTGATGGTAGCTTAGTTCATTCTTGGGGTAAAGGATTCTTCAAGCGCGCTCACGGCAGCTGCCTTGGTCCGGATAACTCCATCTACTGCACTGGTGATCGAAATCATATCGTGGCCAAATTCACGCATGATGGGCAACTTCTGATGACGCTGGGTAATGCAGGTCAGGCTACGGACACAGGCTATGTACGAACCTTTGACTATTGGGAGAGCCTGACGAGAATAGTTCGTGGCGCACCACCGTTTAACCGCCCGACGGGGGTTTCAGTCTCGCCGAAAGGTGAAATCTATGTGGCTGATGGTTACGGCAATGCCAGAATCCACAAGTTCTCCGCTGATGGCAAGTTGCTGCTATCGTGGGGAGAACCAGGCGGCGAGCCGGGTCAATTTCGACTTCCCCACTCAGTGCGGGTAGACAAACGAGGGCGGGTATGGGTGGTTGACCGGGAAAACCACCGCATCCAAATCTTTGAACCCAATGGTAAGTTCCTCAAGCAGTGGACTAACCTTGTCCGTCCGACCGACCTTTTCATAGATAATGA
>JBEKOM010000026.1:0-4562 GCA_049521795.1 Bathyarchaeia archaeon | reverse complement strand
GGCATTGTGGTCGTGTCAGTAACAAACGGCTTGCATCCTCGTTCTTTCAGTGCATCCACAAATGTCCGGACAATGATTGGCCTTAGGTAACCGACATTGTAGGCCTCCCCCATGTGAGTTTTAACAGCCACGATGTCACCGGGCTTAAGGTTGTCCATCCAACCCGAATGCTCAAGGATCTGGAGACCTTTAATGGCAGTGGATTCTAAAAACCTTCTTGACCGGGCATCCATAAACCAAACTGTTGTTTTGCTCATGGCTCCTCCTTAAATTTCCCCTGCCGAGCGAAAAGAAGACATAAAAGTAATGTGATCGGCGGGGGATTTCTTAAATTATAAGTTGAAATTGTTTATGGATCAAGTCATTGCATACATTTGATCATGCCAGTTTAATATTAACTGATCACAATCAAAGAATTCCTTTACTATTTCTGCTGGGTTATTTCATCGTATAAACTCCGTTTATCGATCACTCTTTTCCCCTTAAATTCGGTTCTCTCCAAATGGTCAGGTTCTACCATTTGAACCACTGAACGAAGTCCCCGTGCTTTTAATTCCGCCTCGAGTTTTTTCTTTAACTGAAGAACGACTCCGGGATCGACTCCTTTGACATATTCCGCCTGGACGATAAGCTCGTCCATCGTCTTTTCTCTCGTAATAATGATTCGATATTCATCACCGAATCCCTTGATTCCCCTGATCACATCTTCGATTGCACTGGGATATACATTTTCCCCTCTCACCACAAACATGTCATCTGCCCTGCCATAGATGCCTTTGGGCAATCGAGGGTAAGTTCGTTCGCAGGGGCATGGATCATTCACCCACATGGAAAGATCACCCGCCCAAAAACGGATCATGGGCTGCGAGGTTCGCTCTAAATGAGTATAAACAGTCACCCCTTCTTTTCCATAGGGCACCCTTTTCTTTATAATAGGATCTACCAATTCTGCATAGACAATGTCTTGCCACAGATGCATCCCCTTCCTGTATTCACATTCGCAATTAGACATCCAAGGGGTCATCTCAGCGGTTGAGCCTGCATCAACACAAATTCCGCCATACGTTTCCTCAATTCGCTTTTTGGTGGAAGGAACACCCGCTCCTGGTTCGCCTGAAAAGAAAAGAATTCGAAAATTAAGATCCTTGGCCGGGTCCACTCCCCTCTCTTTAGCCTTTTCAGCTATATAGAGGCTATAAGAAGGTGTTCCATAAAAAGCTGTAGGTTTGACTTCTTTCATCCACTCGATTGCGCGATCGGTTTGGCCTGGAACGCCAGCACCAAAAGGGAAGGCAACGGCTCCCAGACGTTCAACTCCGACCAATACTCCCCAGCTTCCCCAGTAAAGGCTGAAAAACGAACCAATGAAGACAATATCTTCCTGCCGCATCCCAAATCCCCACATGGTCCTGGCATGGGCTTCAGCAATACGTTCCATATCTCCCTTGCTGATGCCGAAAGCCGTTGGTTTGCCAGTTGTCCCTGATGTTCCCTGCACCCTTGCGAGATCGTTCAGGGAAACACATAAGTTGCTCCCGAATGGTGGATTTTCCTTTTGATCCTGGCGAATTTCCTCCTTGGTCAAAAAAGGAATTTGCTCAAAATCAGCCAAGGATCGAATGTTTTCGGGTTTTACCCCAGCACCAACCCATTTTTTCCTGTAAAGAGAAGACCTTTCATAGGCATATTTCAATTGTGCTTGAAGCTTTGGCAGAATAACTTTCTGCTCCCTTTCTTCGGGATCCATGGTTTCTAAATCCTGAAACCAGAATTTGGAATCAGGGGAGGGAATATAAGAACGATCATATTGAGGCGGCCACTGTTTTAGCATAAAGCACCTCCTTCCCTTTCGTCATGAGCAATCCTAAAAGAAATGGCCATTTTATATTTATTCAAAGTGATCTGTCAGCTTTATCAGATACAATCCTGCGTATGGAGGACACGATCTCTTCCCTGGTCGCTCCGGGCATAAATGTCTCATCAAAACCGATTTCTTTGAGCTTTGTAGCGTCCGCTGGGGGAAAAACACCTCCCATAATAAATGCCATGCGTTGTTTTAGCCCTTCCCTTTTTGCCTCCTCAATCAGGTCAACACCCAGTGTGAGATGCGCACCTCCCAGAGAACTGACCCCTACTACATCCACATCTTCTTGGATGGCAGTGTGAATGATTTCCTTGGGAAATGAATTCCCTATGTAAATAACCTCCATCCCCGCATCTCTCAATTCCTTAGCTACAGTGATCAATCCTCGATTATGAACATCCAGACCAAGTTTCGATAACAGGACTTTTGTTCTATGTACCATTCTGTCTGATAACCTCCTTATATCTTCATTAGCCTTCTTACCATAATACAGAAGGCTTCCATAGCCCAAAGGCCCGCTTGAACACCTTAAACATTTCTCCTTCTGTGCAGCATACCCTGGCACACCGAAGGGTGTAAGGCATGACGTTTTCTCCTCTTTTGCAAGCATCTTCAAGGGCAGTGAGTGCAACGTTGACCTCTTCATGATCCCTTTGCTCTTTTAATCTCGCTAATCTGGCCTGCTGCCTTTTCTCCACACCCTCTGGATATTGAAAGACATTGATGGGAGGCAGATCAACGGGAGCTTTATAGATATTATAGCCAACAATTTTTATAAGTCCTTTCTCAATGCTGTTCCTTTCATTGTAAAAATATTCTGCTATTTTTTTATGTAACCAACCCTTGTCGATGGCTGTTACATAACCTCCCATCTTCTCAATCTCGTCCACCTCGTCAAGAATTCTCGTTTCAATCTCATTGGTCAGGGCTTCTATATAGAAAGAACCGCCCAAGGGGTCAACTACCTCTATGATTCCTGTCTCGGCCTGAATGATCTGTTGCGTTCTTAACGATAGTAACGCCGCTTCCTCGGTGGGCACAGAATAAGCCTCATCATAAGAATCCACATGTAAAGATTGAACACCTCCCAGTACAGCGGCCAAAGCATGATAAGCTGCCCTGATGATGTTATTTAGAGGCTCCTCCCTCATCAGAGAAACCCCGGATGTCTGCACATGGCATCTCATCCACAGAGACCTGGGGCTCTTGGTATTGAACCTATATTTCATTATCTTATACCATAATCTTCTCACCGCCCTTATTCTGGCCACTTCTTCGAAAAAATCGCTGGCAGGAGACCAGAAAAATGCCAATCTCTCCCCAATCCAGTCGACATCATGCCCCCTGCTGAGCATTTCCTCAACGGTTCCAATCGCGTTGGCTAATGCGACGGCCATCTCCGTGACACCAGAGGTTCCGAACTCTCGCAGATTGTAGCCATTATAGGTGACAAAGTTCCATAGAGGTACATTCTGCCTTATGAACTCGATATTGTCACATTGTATCCTGAAGCAGTCTTTCGGTGGAATATACTCCGGGCCGCTTCGGACCACTTCTTCCAATGTGATATCATTCTGTACACTCCCGCGGAGTTTATCGAAGGGGATTCCTCTTCGCTCAGCCATAGCTAAGTACATTGGAAATAAGATCGCAGTATTTGATGGATAATGGGTCACCAATGAAATGGTTACCTTGTCGAGAGGGATATCTTTAAATAGCAGCTCCATATCCTCCACCGAATCAATCGCCACTCCCGACATGCCAACCTGCCCTTTTGAAAGAGGATCATCGGAGTCATACATTTGAATTGTTGGAAGGTCAAAGAGTGCATTGATCCCTGTCGCACCGTGGGCTATCATAAATTTAATTCTTTGGTTTGTCTCTTCGGGCCCCCCATAGCCAGTGAGTTGACGCATGGTGAATTCCTTGCCGCGGTACATATTGGCATGGATTCCCCTCGTAAAGGGCTCCTGGCCGGAATAACCTAAATCTTGCATGTAATCAAAGGCAGGGTTACTCAGTGGCGTATAGAGCATTTCTCTGGGAATATCAGAACCTAAAATGGTACGAGGAGTGGTATGCCAATTCTTCCGATCCTCCTCGCGCACGATTGTATTCCTCCAGCGTTCAAACTCCTGGCGCAGTTTTTCAAGAACATCAGGATGATAGAGCGGCGTACGCTTCTTATCAGCTAACTCTGCCTGTAAAATTTCCTTAGTAGTTCTCTTTTTTTCAACCATACAAAATACCTCTTATTCGAGGGATTTATTCAGATCTTTAAATTTTTCAATTTATAGACGGGGAGTGATATAAATTAAGAAGAATTCGTACATGGGGGAACTAACCCAAAATATTTCATTATCTCTTCATTGTTTCCTACAATGGATTTGGTTGTTCTCTCCTACTAAGACCGAGGCAAATAATTTTAAACGCCCAAAAGTTCTTGGTGTAACTTTTTGTCAGCCCAAAGATCTTCAGGCTTCCCCTCATAAACGATCTCACCCTTATCCATCACATAAACCCTGTCTGCAAGCTCAAGTGCCATCAGGGCATTCTGCTCAACGAGCAAGATCGTCACTCCTTCTTTATTGATCTCTTGAATAATCTCTCCGAGATGCTTGACAACCATAGGGGCCAACCCCTGGGAAGGTTCGTCTAACATCATGAATTTGACATTACCCACCAAAGCCCGACCAAT
>JBEKOM010000025.1:0-3582 GCA_049521795.1 Bathyarchaeia archaeon | reverse complement strand
AGGCAGGGTTGAAGTGAGCACAGGTGACTTACAAAAAGTCCCTCTTCATTTAATCATGCATATTTCTTCCCGTAATCATCAGGTTTCATAGCTAACGTTGGATGAAGAGTAGTAGGTGGAAGAGTTAGCCTAGCAGTGTTTGTCAATTTAAGTCTTTATTAGGCAATCTTTTTACCAGGTTCAGGCGGAGCTACCGCATAAACCTCATCTACTCTTATAGTTCCGACTGCCCTGATATCCAGCTTTATCTTTTCTTTCACCTCTTTGGCAAATCTATCAAAGAGTTCTCCGGAGGTCTGAAATCCCAGAAAAGTGCCCTTTATCTGGTAACCCGCAACTGGACTCATCTTAAAGGCTAATGCTGAAACTTTTTTGTTAAGTTGCAAATTCTTATTGGTTTTATCTCCAAAGATGTCGGTAAAGGCTATAACATCTTCACTGACAGCTCTCAGACTTCCTTTGGGTACCGCATTGATTTCTAGGACCGTAGAGCCCGCAGTAGCTAAAACTTTAGCACTACCGGGATCATTAAAGACATCCATGACTTCTTTTGACATCTTGGCCATATTCAACACCTCCTACTATGAGAATCTTATTGACCAAATTACTTCCATAAGCAGTGCAAGTCAAGGGGTTTTATTCTTGGAAAACAGTAGTAATCGATATGATCCTTTGCCCTTAATGGGGGATACTTCCATGAAGTGAGGTCATTCAGAATAGGAACCTCACAACCACACTTTCCCTTTGAAATTATCATTTCAACTTTTATGATAGCGGCCTTCTGAGGGGCATTACGGTTCACTATGATATCGATTATGAGAAGAAACAAACAAGCTTTGGTCCTCTGCTATTGATTTATGGGGTGTCAACTTGTCCTGAGTCCAGACCTACTTTAAACCAAATATTGGATGTTACTTCCTGAAACGTTGATTCTCCTTTTTTACTCTACCGTACAATATTTCAAATGGTAATCTTCACAAATACTTTCCAACCTTTTCTTCTTTTCCGTTACGGAGCAAAACAACTTGAAATCGAAAAGGGTCATTTCTCCACATATCCTATTAAGATTAACTAATTATTTGTGATGTTCAAAGAGCTTAACGGGATAATATTTAACCGGGCAGTTGTGCAAGAATACAGCAAATTTTCTATCAAAATACATTGTTCACCCCATTTACATATTAGAGTGATTTGATTAGCCTAAAGGCGATGAAGGGGAAATACTGCTTAATAAGTTTTGTTTTATTGATCAGCATAATTGGAGTTTTGGCCCTCACCGCATCTGAGTATGTTGATTGCAAGGGCTTTTATCCTGACCAATTCTTAGACCTTGCCTTGGTGTGGCAATATCCAATTTTACCCGTTTTTGCTCGCCATTTGGACACCCATCCTAATCGCCTCCACTTTTTGAAGATCTTTGATTTCCAAAGAATCGACCTTCTCACTCCTATCCTGCGCTGTTAACCTCCATCAATCTTTTTAACAGACTTTTCTTTCAGCAGATTCAGATTGCGGTGCTATATTCTGCATCCTTCTGGTCTTTGCCTGAGGAGGTGTAACTGAAAGTAAACAACCCAAGAGGCTGATAATTTTCATGGAGGTGAGAAATGAATAAGAAATTTAACCCAGAAGAATATGGAATGATGGTCTGTCCAGTTTGTGCCGGACATGGCCGTATTCGGAACCCTGATGATGTTAAGGTTTGCCAAAACTGTGGAGGATTTGGGTTTATTAGGAAAGAAGGAAAAACTTTTGATCGAAAAGGCAAACCAATTTCAACACCATTTTAGGCGGACAGTAGGGTTGTTGAGGAATAGAAAATGATTCAGGTTTGTTATTACAAGGGCTGTGGGGTTATTTATGGTGAAAAAGAACCGCTGTCGGATAAGCGGAAAACACATGGCCTATGCCCAAAGCACCTTCAAGTCTCCCTAATAGAGATAAAGACTGAAATGGAAAAACTGTTGGTTATGACTGGAGGTTTGAAGGTATTAATCGTCGAAGATAGTACTCTTTTTCGGGAATTGTTCAAAGAGACGCTGCATGATCGATTCCCATCAATTGAAATTTATGAAGCAGTTGATGGGGAAGAAGCATTACTACTAGTTGAGACTTTTCGTCCCATTCTTATCTTTATGGACATTAGATTGCCAGGAGAAAATGGTCTTGAGCTGACCCAAAAAGTAAAAGCTCGATATCCGAGCATAATCGTCATCATTCTTACAGGTTATGATTTACCAGAATATCGGGAATCTTCCTCTCGATACGCTGATTATTTCTTTTCAAAAGATTCGGCGACCACGGAGAATATTTTAACATTGGTTGAATCCATATTACCGACTCGTGTATAGGTTGGCATCCTCTCTTTCAATCGGAAATCAACATGCTTCGATGTAGCTTGACCCTCACTCTTTGTAAGTGAACTAAACAAAATAATTTTCTTTTGAGAAGTATCGATGAAAAAGAGACCGGCCCTTCCTTCGCTTCGTGCATTGCTTTTGCCTACTCTTTTCATGGGCTTTTGATAGGTTTTTGGCTGGGTTTTTGTTGACTATATCTTTCAATATGCCCGGAACAGGTACTCGATGAACTTCATGAAGCAGAGGGGGAAAAGTGTTATTTTTCAACTGCATCCCGTTCTTTACTCACTCAGGATGGATAGAAGGCAGTTGAGGAGCGGCACCTTCTCCTGTTCAAGGAAAAAATACGTGGAAGGCGATCAAACTGTAGATGAATCCAAGTGCAACCCAACCCCACGCCGGCAGTAAAAAGTGCGTTTTAGCTCTGTATTGTTCAAATGTCCTACCAAAAAGAGGTAGAAGCCTTCTGGATTCTTCGTACTTTCCGCCAATGGCCGCCATCCCTAGCACAATCGGGGTTTCAAGGAAAACCTTGAGCGCTCCACAGGCAAGAGCTGTGCCACCCGTCAACAAGAAGTAGCTCAAATAAATGGGATGCCGGACCCATCGATACGGACCTTCAACCACCAATCTTTCAGGTAAAGTCCGCATCTGCCCAGGTACCCGAATGATAGGAAACAGGGCCATAGCCAACAGAAAAAGTCCGACTGCGACCATGAAGAATCCCAGAACAGCCACGGGTCCAATCATTAAATGCCGTGTAGCAATAATGGCGATAGCCCAAGGGATATAAAGGAGCAGGGCGTTGATCAAGGTTAGAATTGCCGCCCAGCCGGTCCAAGCAGCCTTGGGAAGAAAACGACCCCCCAGCCACGCTATCGGAAGTACGAAGAGAGAAATGAATGGTACGAGCAAGAACCGATTTACCAATTTTGGATGAAAACCCCCTTCATTACTCTCAATCTATCATTTTTGAAAAAGCCATTCAATCAATAAAATTAGGAGGAACCAGGATTTAAGGTTAAAAACCCCTGGAGGTAAAGAGGTCTCTATTCGCTACTGGCTAATGTTGCAGGATTGGCAGAAGACAATTCCATTTAATTCTTCCTGAAACTCCCATGCCGACCAGTCGGCACAAAGAAGAATGAAAATTAATTTTATTGGATAGAGTAGCTCTTTGCTTATTTGTTTGGATAGGGTAATTTTGATTCCATAATCCAAA
>JBEKOM010000024.1:0-3494 GCA_049521795.1 Bathyarchaeia archaeon | reverse complement strand
ATGTTGAGAAATTCGTCACACTTTCGAAGACATTTCAAAGACGTGGTTTTATCGCTTGGAATAATAATGCTGTCATTTATTATAATAAGGTTGGTAGAACGCTTGGAAAATGGATTAAGTACGAGCTATACAAAGAGTTCAATATAAGTTTTGAGGAGCGCCAGATATGTAAAGAAGGGGCTGTACAGATAAGACAGGGTGACTGGGAAATGTATCTACTAGGTGTTTATCCTGCGGTTTTATTAAAAATTGGTTATGTTTCTCGAAGAGCCTCGGGCAAACCTGAGGCTTATCAGCGTATTCTCAATAAAGATAGAATCAAAAAGGTTTCTGATTTTATAAAGTCGAAGGGAGCTATCTTGCCCAATGCGATCATTCTAGCATTTGATGATGATAAAGATATTCAGGGTAAGATATCCTATACAAATGGTATCTTGAAATTTCCAAAGATATATTCTTCCGCATGGATTATTGATGGACAGCATCGGATATTTGGATTCCTAGGTACAAAGTTTGAAGACACTGATCCTGATGATCCGGCAGAAGAATTTAAATTGCCTGTTGTGGCTTTTAGGAAACTCGATGATGTTATGCAGAACCGAACATTTGTTAGCATAAACTACAACCAAAAGAAAATTGACCCCACCCTCTTGTGCGACTTAGCAAGATCAGTGCCAGACCTTACTAATGAACTCACATGGCCAAGTTTACTTGTATCAGAGTTAAATAAGAAGGGATCGTTCAAAGATAGGGTAAAGATATCTGAACTAGATGGGAGAAGACCGATATCTCTTTCAAGCTTTGCTAGGTATGGTCTTTTGGAGGGCTTATTGGGATTTAACAAGAAAGCACATGATTATCAAGGTGTGCTATTTAAATTTGCTCCATTTAATGATAGGGCTCAGTTGAAAAATTTAAAAAATCAGGGCTCTCTTAAAAAACAGTCGGATCTTTTACGTAGATATTTTGGTGGGGTTGAGAAAAATACAACAAAGACAAGCCCAAGAAGAGACCCATGGAAAAATATAAAACAATATTCTCTTTTAAAACCAGCTGGTATAAATGCCTTACTATTGGTTTTATCAAGGATAATGGAAAAATATCCTAAAGCAGATCTTGATTTTGAACAGTACTTGAAACCTCTTAAAGGAATGAAGTTCAGTAGATCCTACGTTTCTCAACAGGGTGGCGGCTGGAAGGGTTTTCGATCTCTCGCAAACTCTATTTTAAGAAAGCTAAATCAGAAGCATCCTAAAGATAGGTTGAGGATATTTGGGGAAAAAGATAAATGGTAATAACAATTCATTAACATAGATCATGCCCACCCCCTGCTCAAAAATCGTTGTCTATGTCCCTCTAACTTACGCCGAAGTGGTGCGCCAAGCGATCGGCGCGGCGGGCGGGGGAAAGCTGGGGAAGTATTCACTCTGCAGTTTCTCGGTGCGAGGCGTCGGACGATTCAAGCCGGAGGAAGGGGCGCGGCCGTATATCGGCATAGCGGGGAAATTGGAAGAAGTCGAGGAAGAGCGGATTGAAGTGACGCGCGATGATGCTGTGGTAAGCAGCGTGATCGCAGCTATAAAGAAAGTTCATCCGTACGAAGAAGTGGCGATGGATGTCTACAAGCTTGGGTGATATGCACCACACCTACATCCTCCGATGCGCCGATGGCACGCTCTACGTCGGCTGTACGAACGACCTCAAGAAGCGCCTGCGGGAGCACAACCATGCGAAGTCGGGCGCTCATTATACGAAGATCCGCCGGCCGGTCTCTCTCGTCTGGAGCGAGGCGCATCGGACGCTCGCCCGGGCACGCGAGAGGGAAGCGGCCCTGAAGCGCATGACGCGCGCGGAGAAGCTTATGGTCATAAGGAAATAGGGAATAAAAAACCCGCGCACGGTTGGGACGTAGCGCGGGTCGCGGGCGGAAGGGACGGCGGATCAGGACGCTGACGGAACGGCCGCCAGGAATCCGGCGATCTTCTCGTACTCGATGTCTAGGTTGAGTCTCCGGTGAAGAGCATTCGCGATCTTCCGCGCCCCCTCGAGGTCGGTGTCTCTGACGACGAGATAAGGCGCCGGAACAGGATTGTCGCACCATTTGGTGTCTGCCGGCACGATCGTGACGATAGCATCGCCACCCAGACCGAGCTGGCACACGATGGCGGCGACGTTTACCCAGACGTTCTCGACTACGTTTTTATCGAAGCCGACGATAAGGATGTTGGGCATTCAAGCCTCCGTTTCTGTAAGTTGATCGTTGATCGAAATTGGGCTCTTCAAAACATCAAAGAGCGGTACGCGACAACTATAACACATTATATATTATAAAGTCAAGTAGGTATCGGCCCTAAAGGTGCCGTGCTTGTTTTTGGCTTCCGCTGTGGTATTGTCGTAATAGACCTAAAAACAAAGGAAAGGACATCGTGAAGACCATAGATTACGGACCGCTCAACGAGCACGCCGTCGGCGTGATATTGAAGGACATGATGCGCCGGGCCATGGAGGAGATCTGGAAGCGGCGCGTCGATTTCACGGCCGAGGAGAAGATCGTCGACTACAAGGCCGACCCCAAGGACCGGGTGACCGATGCCGATTTCGCCGCCCAGGAGATCCTTCTGCGCAAGATACTCGAATGCTTCCCGGGATACGGCATCGTGGCCGAAGAGAAGGGCTTCGCACGGGAGTGCACGCTTCCCGGCGCATGCCTCTTCTTCACCGTCGATCCGCTCGACGGCACCAAGGCTTTCGAGCGCCGGCAATCTCACGGTTTCGGGCCGATGCTCTCGCTCTCGACGCCGGACGAGGTCGTCTCCTCTTTCGTCGGGGACGCCATGACCAAGGAGCTCTACTACTATCGCCCGGGCTCCCCGAAGGTCCACCGCTTGAACTTCGGCGACCACCGGTACGAGCGCCTGGCGCCCGATCCCGGCCGGCCGCTCTCGGACCAGTACGTGCTCTTGCGCGACGACCCCCGGGACCTGCCGGAGATCTACTGCCGGATCGCACAAGCTACGAAGCACGGCGGCATCTTCAAGCAGATCGAAGTGTCCGGCGGCGGCCTCGGCACAGGCATGGCCAGGCTCTGGAAAGGCGAAGTCGGGGCCTATGTCATGAAGGCGGGCGTGCAGCAGCCCTGGGATCTCCTGCCCGTGTGGGGGATGTCGGCAAGGCTCGGCTTCATCTGGCTCACGCATTATGGTGGCGACGGGCGCTGGCTTGCAAGGGAGCTCCGCCCCTCGATGAAGGCCGTGTCCTTCGCGACGCCTTCGATCGTCATCCACAGGAGCCGGCTCCATGAATTCGAGTCGGTCATCGGCTCGTGGGTCCTGTAGCGAGCTCCATGGCGGGAGAGCATCCTCCCGCCTTTTTATATAACGCTATGATCCTCCGCAATGCCTCCTAGGCGGTGGCTGTGCCTGCCTGAATCCAGGCTACAAGCGCGCGGAACCTGGGTTCCGCGCGCTTTTTTGTTTTCGAGATGAAGCAAAATA
>JBEKOM010000023.1:0-7285 GCA_049521795.1 Bathyarchaeia archaeon | reverse complement strand
TTGACCAGAGAAGATATGGATCGCTGGGGGGCTCGCGCTCATCAACTCGCTTCCAAGGCTTATAAAGAAGGGTTTTTCAAAGTCGAAATCCTCCCCATCAAAGCCGAGCAGGCAGACGGAAAGATTCTGGTCGTGGATCGAGACCAGGCCGTTCGAGATGATGCTACGTTTGAAGGGATGAAGGACCTCAAACCAGCATTTAAACCGGATGGGGTTGTCACTGCTGGAAATTCCTCCCCTTTGAATGCTGCTGCAGCTTCCATGATCCTGATGTCCAAGGAGACCGCCAAGAAAAAGGGAATCCAGCCCATGGCGACCGTCCGCTCCATCGGATTCGCCGGAGTGGACCCCACTATCATGGGGGTGGGTCCTGTCCCTGCCAGCCGCATGGCCCTGGAGAAGGCGGGTTTGCAGGTTAAGGACATCGATTACTGGGAAATCAACGAGGCCTTCGCTATCGTTGCACTGAACTGCATCAAGGAACTGGGTATCGATTCAGATCGAGTTAATGTGATGGGAGGGGGCACGGCCATCGGGCATGCTCTGGGAGCTACGGGGATTCGTCTGGTGGGTACACTGGCCCGGATTTTGAAAATCAAGAATGGACGCTATGGTCTGGCCAATGCCTGTGTCGGGGGTGGACAGGGAGTGGCCACCATCATTGAGAGGGAGATGTAAACCCCGTTAGAAATTCCAGTCGTTGCGACTCGAAACCGAGCGAGGCATTATACCCCGCCAGAATGATTATAAAACCTAACCGCGCTGAAGATCAGCGGGGCATTGTTTCTAACGGGGTAAATTACGAAAGAATATAAACATATTATTTTAATTGATTTTTTTTTCAGATGAACGTATAAAGGGGGCGATAGGTGGGTCATCTTGACCAATCAAGTCTACGATATGCTTTTATATTTCCCTGCTTTAGTTCCCTAAATCTTAATCACCGGAGTGGAAACCCATGAAAACAGATTACAGGACGATAAAAGTTGAAATCAAACAAGGAGTCGCTATTCTAAGGTTAAACAATCCACCTGTTAACCAACTTTCCAAACCATTTGTGGAGGAAATGAAAGAGGCCCTGATGTCAGCCTATGGAGACAATGAGGTCAAGGCCGTGATTCTCACCGGGACTGAAAAGAACTTCATTGCAGGCGCAGACATCACCGAGATTCAACAAGTGAAAGACAGAGATTTCATATTGCCCCTGGTCATGGAGAACAACCGATTCCTCAATTCAATAGAACAAGGACCCAAGCCTGTCATTGCTGCCCTAAATGGAAACTGCCTTGGGGGAGGATTGGAGATCGCCATGGCCTCCCACTATCGAATTGCAGCAAAAGGAATACAGGTGGGACAGCCAGAGGTCCAGATCGGTTTAATCCCAGGAGCTGGTGGAACACAAAGGCTCCCTCGGCTTGTAGGGCTCCCTGATGCTCTGAAGATGATTGCAACAGGTCAGCCCATTTCGTCAGAAGAGGGATTGGAAAAAGGTTGCCTTGATGAGGTCGTTCCTCCAGGGTCCCTTCTGGAAAAAGCCTTGGGAGCCGCACAGCGCTTCATATCCGGTGAATTAAATCATCGAGATCGAATGACGCGCCTGAAGAAGGATCGACTTCCAAACTTTGTCACGAAAAAAATGATTATCTCTTACGCCAGGGGGGAGGCAGAGAAAAAAGGCAAAGGATATATTGCACCTTTCAAGGCCATTGAGGCCATGGAGCAGGGACTCTCTGACGATTTCGAGGCCGACCTGAAGATTGAGGCTGAACTCTTCAGCGATTGCACTGTGTCGGATGTGGCCAAGAACTTGATTGGGATTTTCCTCAACACCAGGGCTGCGGGAAAGCTTCCCAGAATAAAAGGAGTGGAGCCACAAAAGATCAAGACCGTGGCCATGCTTGGAGGAGGAGCGATGGGATCTGGTATCACAAACCTTCTCCTCAGCAATGGGTTCGAGACCATCCTCTGGGATATCAATGATGAGGCGATTCAGAAAGGCCTCTCAGCCATCCGAAAGACCTTTGCCTACCCGATAAAGATAGGGAAGATGACTCAGGAAGACCTTGATCGTATGATCCGGGATCGCTTGATCACCACTACTTTCCTTGATGACCTGAAGCGCGCAGATCTAATTATCGAAGCTGTATTAGAGGATATGGGAATTAAGCAGGGGATCTGGAAAAACCTTCAAGGGATCTGTCGACCGGATGTCATATTTGCTACCAATACATCAGCCCTTCCCGTCACAGAAATGGCTTCCGTCCTGAGAGATCCAGGCAGGATGATCGGGCTTCACTTCTTCAACCCTGCTGAACGGATGCAATTGCTGGAGATCATCTGCGGAAAGGCGACATCGGATGTGACGTTGGCAACGAGTGTGGTCTTTGCGAGGGCGATACGCAAGGTGCCCATTGTGGTGAACGATGGTCCAGGCTTCTATGTGTCAAGACAACTTGGAGCCCTGATGGGCGAATCTACGTTCATGATTGGTGAGGGAGTGGATGGAGCCTTTATTGAGGAAGCGGTCCTCAATTTCGGAATGCCCATGGGACCGGCAACTCTCAGCGACCTCACTGGCATCGACATCGGTTATCACGTGGGAAACAATTTTGAGAAATCCTTTGGAGATCGCTGGAAGATGTCACCTATTTACGAGCTTGTTTACCAAACTGGTTGTTATGGTCGTAAGACTGGGTCGGGTTGGCTCGATTACAGTAGCGAGAAACCTGTCCCGAATCCAAAGGTTCAGGAGGTGATCAAAAAATATTTAAAGGAGAAAAAAATGCAGCCCAAGAAGTCTTCCCACAAGGAGATCGTAGATCGGATGCTTGCCCGCGCTATTAACGAAGCTGCCTACATGATTCAGGAGGAAATCTGCGATAGACCTCAAGATATGGACCTGGCCATTATTTACGGATTAGGTTTTCCTCCATACCGCGGCGGCATTCTCCGTTATGCAGACGCCTGGGGGATACGGAATGTCTACGAGCATCTTTTGAAACTGGAGCAGGAGCACGGAGTCCGATTCAAATCCGCTTCTCTGCTTAAGGAGATGGCTGAGTCGGGACGCACCTTTTACGGGAGAGCATAGAAAAATCAGTTTACGCTCTCTTGATTGCCTCAAAAATAACCTCCCCTCCCCTGGCGGGAGGGGATGATGGGGAGGGGGGACCTAATGTGTTGTCCACCCCCACCCTGACCCTCCCCCGTCGGAGGGGGAGGGAAAATATATTGAAAAAATTTCAAATATCTTTGGCTAGTATTTTGAGCCATCAAAAAGAAAGGAGGGTTTCAAAATGGAAAGGTGGGAGAAAAGAATTTTCATATTCGCAATGGTTTTTTTATTTGTTGTGTCGTCCTGGGCAGTTGCTTTTGCTCAGGAGATTAAGATCGGCGTGATTGGCCCGATGCAATTTGTGCAGGGGAAAGGGCATTGGAATGGGGCGATCATGGCGGCCGAGGAGATCAACGCCAAGGGGGGTATTCAGGTTGGCAAGAAAAAGATGAAAATCAAGCTTATTCAGGCAGATTCCAATGAATTCCTCAACGTCACGGATGCCACCAATGCCATGGAGCGACTCGTCACGAAAGACAAGGTGCATTTCGTTGTAGGCGGATTCCGGACAGAGGCTGTTCTTCCCATGCAGGATATTGCTATGGAGAACAAGAAGATCTTTATCGGCGTTGGGGCTGCCCATGACGAGCTCTGTTTACGGGTGGCTAAGAATTACAACACATACAAATATTGGTTTAGGGGCTCCCCTTTCAATTCCACATACCTTGGCAGAACGAGCTTCATCCATCTCGCCACAGTTGGTGCGATATTGAAACAATCCTTAAACATACCCAAAATAAAAGTCGCTGTGGTTGCAGAAAAAGCCGTGTGGACTGAACCCATGATCAAAGCGGCCGAAGGTGTAATACCCAAAATGGGTATGGAGATAGTAGGTGTTTGGAGACCCTCTCCGGTGGCCACGGATGTCACAGCCGAACTTTCTGCCATTCAAAGTTCAGAGGCCCATTTGATTTTCACAATCTTTTCTTCATCGGTCGGAATAACGTTTGCCAGACAGGCAGGCGAACTCAAGATCCCGGCTATGCAGGTCGGCATCAATGTGGAGGCTCAGAAGGATGGCTTCTGGCCAGCCACCCAGAAGATGGGCAACTATGTTGTCACCATGGATACCTATTGCCGTGGGGTCGAGTACAATGAGCTTACAAAGCCATTTGTTGACACCTATGTGAAAAGATTTGGCGAGACACCAGCCTACACCGCGGATACTTACACGGCTATTGTTTACGGGCTTGTGCCATCCATTGAGCAAACCGGGACCCTCGATCCTGACAAGCTGGTCTCTGTCCTTGAGAACCGTGTGTACAAGGTCCCTGCCGGCACAGTGGCCTACCTGAAGGATGCCGAAGGACGGCCCCTCCATGAACTCAAATGGGGCCCGGGGGCTCTGACGAGCTTGGGTGTTCAATGGCAGGATGGTGAGATAAAGGGCTTTTGGCCCAATAAGTGGAAGGCAACCCCAGAAGCGCCTGAGATCACCTACACGGGGCTTGTCCCCGTTAAGATACCGCCCTGGATGATCGAGAAGTATAAGAAATAAAGAACCCCGCCTATAAGGGCGTGGCTTTTAAACCAAAATTCAAGATCCCGAATCAAGTTCGGGATGACAAAGCAAAAGTCACATCCCATTGTCATGCTGAACCCAGTGCTGAGCTTGACTCAGTATCGTTTCAGCATCACAATTATTGTACTGCCTTCGGCAGGCGTACCTTACATCCCCGAAGGTTATCAAAGGGGCAAGTAGTTTCAATGTACTGAGGTAATGAAAAAATATGGGTCTCGTTTTGAACATCATCATCAGTGGCCTCATTAGTGGGAGTGTATTCGCCCTCCTCGCTATCGGGTTTTCACTTATCTTTGGTGTCGCCCGCATTGTAAACATCGCCCATACCGCCTTCTATATGCTGGCTGCTTACTGTATCTATTTCGTCACACACACAATGGGCTTCCATCCTATGTGGGGCATGGTCGCAGCTATTGTTTTGGTCACCCTTTTGGGCATGATCTCTTACAAGCTCTTCATCAATCCCATCAGGGAGCATGAGGGTGCCGTGCTGATAGCGACCATTGCCCTGGCTATGGCCTTTCAGGAGATTATGATTCTCAAATTCACGGGCACCTATTTGAGTGTCCCCTCACTGATCAAGGGGTATTTTCTGATCTTGGGAGTGAAGGTCTTTTATCAACAACTCCTCACCTTCTGCGTGGCCTTACTTATCATGGCAGCACTCTGGGTCCTTCTGATGAGGACCAAACTGGGTTTGGCCATTCGATCCACTGCTCAAGATAGGGAAGTAGCCAACCTCATGGGGATCAACGAGTCTCGGGTAGCCATGATGACCATGGGCCTCTCTGTTGGGTTAGCCGCTCTCACAGGTGCCATCGTCGTACCCCTCACCATCCTTGAACCAGGCATGTGGATGGGCCCGCTGATCATGATGATGGCAGTTGTCGTATTAGGTGGGCTTGGCAGTCTCAAGGGCAGCTTCATGGGGGCTTACATCCTGGGCTTTGCAGAAGCATTGGTGGTCTTTCTTGCTCCTATGGGCGCCTTTCTGAAGGGTTCAGTGGCCCTCTCCATTATGATTCTTGTATTGCTCATACGGCCGGAAGGCCTCTTTGGCGTGTCCTTCGAGGAAGAAAGATAGACCCCGTTAGAAGGCGTTCGCCATCCTAACGGGAGGGCTCACACGGGCCTTTAAACTGAGTGTTCGCCCCGTTTAGGGATAAATCTCTAACGGGGTTCGCTCCAAAAGGAATGTTATCTTCATCCCCACTCCGAGCAGCGGGGCTTTCTAACGGGGTAGTCATGGATCTCATTCTGTTTTACCTGAGAAAGCTGTTTACCGTACTCAAAAACGAAGTGCTTGTTCTCCCCTCCCGGGTCGTTGCCGTGCTCTTTTTTCTCATTCTGCTACTCTTACCTCTGTTTACCAAAGATACTTATCTCCTGCGCATCTTCACTCTCACCAGTATCTTTGCCATATTGGCGGCGAGTTGGGATCTGCTTTCAGGCTTCACCGGTCAGATGAATTTCGGACATGCTCTCTTCTTTGGAGTGGGAGCTTATGGTGCAGCGCTGCTCAATAAATATGCGGGTATCCCTCCATGGGGCACCATCCCCCTTGGTGCGTTGGGTGCAGTTCTGGCAGGCCTAATCATAGGGATACCATGCCTCAGACTCAGAGGGACTTACCTGGCCCTGACCACCCTCGCTTTCCCCATTATTCTGATGGGCATCGTTTTTGCCCTTCCTGACCTGACGGGTGGAGAACTTGGAATTTCTGGGATCGCTCGGCTGGCCCAGTCTCGTGTCGCTGATTACTACATCACAGTCGTGGTGATGCTTGGCCTGTGCACGATCATGTGGAAGATCACCGACTCCAATACCGGCATTATTTTCCATGCCATCCGGGAGGATGAACTGGCTGTCAGGGCAGCCGGTATCAACACAACACGCTATAAACTTCTGGCCTTTTGTCTCAGCGGTTTTTTTGCCGGGATATCCGGAGGACTCTACGCCCATTTCATGAGGATTGCAGGCCCTTCAACCCTCGAAGTGTCCATGTCCTTCACAGTGGTCATTTGGGCCATCTTCGGCGGGATCGTAACCATCTATGGCCCGGTGGGGGCAGTATTCATCCTTTTCCCTTTGCTGGAGTTTCTGCGCTTCTGGCAAGAGTATCGAACATTGATGTTCGCAGTTGTCGTCCTGTTGATTCTTCTCTATATGCCTGATGGGCTTTTTCGTTGGCTACGGGACAAGATAGAAAAGGAATGTCCCCGGTGTAAAATCAGAAATATCGCCACGCGTGATACGTGCCGCGTGTGTACGGCGCCGTTGGACTAGGGATATTTTGAGAGATTCTCGATTCTGGATCCTGGATACTCGATAAAGACGTCACTTCATGTTGGATATCAGGCATCATATGTGGGAACAAAACAAAGCAGGAGGATAAGGAAATGAACGCAAAGGAAGCCTATGCTGCAAAACCCTGGTTGAAGCACTACCCCAAGGGTGTCTCTGACACTGTGGACATACCCGCCATATCCGTTCCTGACCTCTTTGACCGGGTCGTGAAGAAATACGGCAATAAGACTGCGTTGATCTTTTACGGAAATAAGATCAGCTATGCAAAGCTGAAAGATCTGATCGACCGTTTTGCTACGGCCCTGGCCGATTTAGGAGTAAAGAAGGGCGACACCGTCGCC
>JBEKOM010000022.1:0-4710 GCA_049521795.1 Bathyarchaeia archaeon | reverse complement strand
GTTTGAATCGGAGGATTTAAGCCGGGTCATGCTATATGTATATCACATAATATACATACACCGCAAGCAGCAAATGAAAACTCACCTGAACTGGTAATTTCCCGCCGTCACTGAGGGATTACTCTGGACGGCGTGTTTCTGTTGACACTGGAAGGCCGCGGAACGAGGATTGGTATTGGTGTCGGTGTACTGGCGGGGTCAATCCTCCGGGAGCAAATTCGCCAGCTTGTAGCCGACACCGTGGACGGTGAGGAGGTGTTGGGGCTCGTCGCCGCTGTCGCCGAGCTTCTTGCGCAGTTGGACGATGACCTGGTCCAGGGTGCGGGTGGTGCCGTAATAGTTGTAGCCCCAGACTTCATTTAGGAGGCGGTCGCGGGAGAAGACCTCGCCTGGGTGGGCGGCGAAGAGTTGGAGCAGCTTGAGCTCTTTGGCGGTCAGTTCTTCGACCTCCTTGCCGCGCTTCAACTGGAAGGTCTTGGGATCAATGGTGGCGGGGCCGATTTGGAACGGGGCCTGGGCGTCAGGCTGCGAGGCGGGGACGGCGGCGGTGCGGCGGAGCAGGGCGTGAATGCGGGCCAGCAATTCGCGGACACCAAAAGGCTTGGTGACGTAATCATCCGCGCCGAGGTCGAGGCCGACGACCTTGTCTATTTCCTGGCCTTTGGCGGTGAGCATGAGGATGGGGGTGGCGACTTTCTTCGCGCGGAGCTGTTTGCAGATGTCGTAGCCGCTCAGGCCGGGCAGCATGACATCCAGCACGATCAGGGCGGGGCGCTGCTTGCGGACGGCTTCGAGCGCCTGGTCGCCGCGATTGCAGACCGCCACTTCAAAGCCGTCACTGTTCAGCACTTCCTCGAGGCCGAGGAGGATATGCGGGTCGTCTTCTACAATAAGCACTTTTGTCTTCATTCGTGTGTTGGGGAGGCGATTCCGCGGCGCGCTGGGGACAGCGCGCCCTACCTCGTTGGGGTTCATTCGGATTTTGGCGGGGGCATCACGGGGAGCTTTAGGGTGAAGCAGCTTCCGCCGCCGGGGCGGGGTTCATAGACCACCTCGCCGCGGTGGGCGCGGGCGATTTGGCGGGCGAGCGTCAGGCCCAAGCCGGAGCCCTGGATGCCGTTGCTCAGGGAATCGTGCGCGCGATAGAACTGCTCGAAGATCTTCTCTTCGCATCCTTTGGGGACGCCTATGCCGCGATCCAGG
This sequence comes from Bathyarchaeia archaeon, assembly GCA_049521795.1. Classification (GTDB taxonomy): domain Archaea; phylum Thermoproteota; class Bathyarchaeia; order Bathyarchaeales; family Bathycorpusculaceae; genus DASPPK01. Next base: position 3,507 of record JBEKOM010000022.1, on the reverse strand, counting down.
ACTTTGAGCTCCACCGAGGAGAGAAGGTCCAGGGCGGCTGGGGTGCCTGGGGGGGGTGATGTTGGTGGGGAGGCGGGTGAGGGAGGTCCTGGGGCTGGAGGAGAAGAATGGGACGCGGTGGAACGCGTCCCTACCGGGGTGAGGTGGAGGGAGATTTCTTTGCAGGTGTCGGAGTATTTCTCGGCATTGGAGAGGAGGTTGACTGCCACCTGGGCCAGGGCGTCGCGGTCGCCGTTCACGAATACGGGCGCGTCGGGGAGTTCACAGGCGAACTGGAAGCCGTTGGCTTCGAGGTGCGGGCGATAGGTGTCGGCGGTTTCGCGCACGACGCTGACCAGGTCGCACTTCTGGAAGTTGTATTTCTTTTCGCCGCGCTCGATGCGGGCAAAATCGAGGACGTTGTTGATGAGACGGGTGAGGCGGGCGGTTTCGGCGGTGATGATGCCGAGGTAGGTGCGTTGCTTGGCGCGATCGCTGACGCGGCCTTCGGCGAGCAACTCTGAGAACATGCGAATCGAGGTGAGGGGCGTCTTCAACTCGTGAGAGACGTTGCTGACGAAGTCGGTTTTCTGGCGGGCGAGGGTGAGCTGGCGGTTGAGGTCGGCGACGATGAGCCAACTGCCGACCCCGATGGCGGCGAGCAGGACGCCGATCAGGAGCCCGAGGGTGAGCTTGAGCGTGTGCGCGGACTGGGTGAGTTTGGCGGGGTCCAACAAATAGAGGGCGAGTTCCCAGTGCGGCAAGGCCTCGCCGATTTCGGTGGCGACGAAGGGCCGCTTCCAAGTGGCGTGGAAGCCGGGGTGCGAGAGGGCCACCGGCTTGGCGTTGTCATCCAGGAGGGCAACGCAAATCTCGCCGCGCAGGGGCGGCTCGACCTGCCGCAGGAGGGGGCTGAGTTTTTCGATGAGGCGGGGCAGGGAGAGTTGGGCGCCAAAGACCAGTTGCGGATCGCCGGGCGAGCAATACCAGACGAGGACGTTCAGCTTGTTATCCACGAAGCGGGCGAGGGTGCCTTCGATATCGTCGCCGATGAGCTGGCGGAACTCGGCCGGGGCGGCGGCGGCTTTGGACAACGGTTGCTGGGCCTGCTCGGCCTGGTCCTGCCGCTGAACGGAGGGGCTTTGTTGCTGCGGGAATACGTTGCGCTGCTGGAGGTTGTTGAGGACGGCCTGGCGGGCAGAGTCGTTCTGGGAATCGGCCTGCGCGGAGGAAGAGGGTCGGGGCTGGGCATTCTGGGAAGCGGGCGCGTTGGCGTTGGCGAACAACTGCTTCGGGTTGGCATAGACATCCACGCTTTCGCGGTTGGCGAGGAAGCGGCCGTTGTCGTCCAGGAACTTGCGAGCTTCGACCCGCCCGTAGAGCGGGGGCGCCTTGATCTCGCCGGAGAGGCTGACACAGAAGCCGACCTGCGCGAGCGGCCAATCCTTCCGCAAGGAATCGTCAAAGGAGCGGGCGAGGTCCTGGGGATCGCGCTTGCCGACGAGCCTGGCCACTTGGGCGGAGAAGCTGTGCTGGCATTCGGCGAGGGCGTCCTGGACTTCCTTGGCCTTGGCGTCGGCGACGCCCTGGTAGAGGAGGGATTGCTGCCGTTCGAGGATGAACTGCTGGTCGCGCAGCGAACGCACCGCCAGCCAGGCGAGCACGAGGCTGGGCACGAACACCGCCAGCACGAACACCAGCGCGACCTTCTTCATGGCTGCATCATGCGCCTAATCTGGCTGTGATGCCATCCAAAGTTGTCAGGGGCGGGCAAAGGTTTTGTAAAAGAATTGTAAGGACGGGGAGACGGAGCGCAGGCATGGCGCCGGGCTAAGACGTTCGAGCTGTGTAAGCCGGCACGATGCCGGCGCTCCGGGGGCGTGGACTGGCTCGGGCGTGAGTTCGGGTTCCCTGGCAGGGACCGGTTCAGGGGGCGTGGAGCTGGCGCATTGCTCTAGCGAGGCTCTGGAGGAAGTAGCTATGCACTCCGGAGGGCACCCGGAGGGTGTCCGGCGGGTATCCGGAGGGTATCCGGAGGGTATCCGGAGGGTATTTCGCCCGTCTGCGTGGTCTCCCTGGGGCCAACACGGCGTGGCTGGCGGGCTGCTGCCGATGAAATTAGACAGCACCGGTGCGTGTTTATTCACACGATTTCTGCGCGCGGGGGACAGGGCCGCGTGAGGAGCCAAGGCCTATCGGTCCGGCGTTTTGGGAACAATGTCGGTCTGGAGCGCCGGGTCCGCCGCGCGGACGGGCGTCTCTGGCAGGCCCAGTTCGCGGCGCACGATGTTCGCACCCTGCGCGATGGCGGTGCTCTTGAAAAAGGCGATGTCGCGGTTGCAGCCCTGGCGGCCAAAGCCGCAGTCGCTCGACACGATCAGTTGCTCCGGGGCGATGTGTTTGAGGGCCTGGCGGATCGTGGCGGCCACATCCTCGGGCCGTTCCGCCTGGAGGGTGCGGTGGCTGACGACCCCGACGCAAATCTTCTTCTTGAGCTTGCCCTTGAAGGGGGCAAACAGCTCGATCTCGCGCAGGTTGCGGTCCTTGGTCTCAATGGTCCACACGTCGCCACGGCATTCGTTGAGGTAGAGTTCGAAGGATTCGCGGTAGCTGTCGTTTTCAATGACGCGCTGCATATTCGGATTGCCCCAGCAGGTGTGAATCCAGAGTTCGACATCATCGAGGCCCTGGACTTCGCGGTTGAAGGCCTTGACCATGAGCTTGACCTCTTCGTGATCGCGGCCAAAGGTGTTGGCCCAGAAGTGGAGGGTGGGTTCTTCGATTTGAATGCATTTGCAGCCGGCGTCGCGCAGCGCGAGCAACTCCTTGTTCATCGCGACCGCCATGTCCCAGATGACCTCGTGACGGTCTTTGTATTTGGGCGTGTAGAGATCGAGGAACAGCCCCATGACCTGCGAGCAGCAGGTGCCGAAACGAACGGGCAGGGCGGTCTTGCTTTGGGCCATGCGCCAGATCTTGGGGTAGTCGAGGGGCCGGTGCTCGATTTTGTCCACGACGCGCGGCCAGCGCCAGCCCGTGTAAATTTCATTCAGCAGGGTGCCGGGAGGATAGCGCAGCCAGGGGGAGCGCGTCTGGTCGGATTGGAGATAATCGCCGGAGAAGCCGGCCCAGCGCTGCAACGGGTAGTGGTGCCAGGAGCGGCCGGCCATGTCGTCGTCGCAGTGCAGGTCGCCGTGGGTGAGAATGTCGAGGCCGGCGCGCTCCTGGTCGCTGAGGACGGTGGCCAGGGCGTCCTGGAACTTCTCGCGGAAGCGCACGTCCATGAGACAAGTGTCCAGGGGCCGGCCCCACATGCTGAGGTCGAACCAGCGTGGGCGCGGCCAAGAGCCAGTAATCGTACAAGGAAGAGTTTTCCCGGCGGTAACGGTGAACATAGCTTATTAGGTAGTATTTGGCCGGAAACTCCTGATTTTGGAAGCGGCGCGAGACGCTGAGGGCGGCAGTGGAGCGGCGAACGGCTGATTTCAGCCGCAGCCACAACCAAACCGTCAAAATCCTCCGGCGGTA
>JBEKOM010000021.1:0-3549 GCA_049521795.1 Bathyarchaeia archaeon | reverse complement strand
GGTGGCACCACCCAGACCGGCCGACCCTACTTCGTGATGGAGTTGGTCCGGGGCATTCGCATCACCGACTACTGCGACGAGGCGAACCTCAGCACCCGGCAGCGGCTGGAGCTGTTCATCCAAGTCTGCCAGGCGATCCAGCATGCCCACCAGAAGGGGATCATCCATCGGGACATCAAGCCGTCGAATATCCTGGTGACCCTGCACGACGGAGTGCCGGTGCCTAAGGTGATTGATTTCGGCATCGCCAAGGCGACCGAGGGTCGTTTGACCGAGGCCACCGTTTACACGCAACTGCATCAGTTCATTGGGACGCCGGCCTACATGAGTCCGGAGCAGGCGGAGATGAGCGGGTTGGACATTGATACGCGCAGCGACATCTACAGCCTGGGGGTGTTGCTGTACGAATTGCTGGTGGGCAGCACGCCGTTTGACGCCAAAGAGTTGATGGCGTCGGGCCTTGAGGCGATGCGCAAGACGATCCGGGAGCAGGAGCCGGTCCGCCCGAGCACGAAGCTGGCGACCCTGCCAGGCGAAAAATTGACGACGGCGGCCAAACGGCGCTCGGTCGAAGGGTCCCGGCTGGTCCATCTGCTCCGGGGCGATCTGGACTGGATCGTGATGAAGTGCCTGGAGAAGGATCGGAGTCGGCGTTACGAGACGGCGAATGGACTGGCGGCGGACCTCAAGCGACACCTCAACGACGAACCCGTGGTCGCCCGCCCGCCGAGCAGTCTTTATCGGTTCCAGAAAATGGTCCGACGAAACAAACTCGTCTTTGCCGTGGTTCTGGTGGTGACCGCCTGGCTTGTCCTTGCTCTGGGCGTCGCCACGGTGGCCGCCATTCGGATCCAGCGCGACAACCGGCAAATCCTCAAGGCCAAGAACGATGCCACAGAAAAACTCTGGGGGTCCTACTTGATGGAAGCCCGGGCCCGGGCCCTCCGGGCCAGCCGCCGGCAAGGCCAGCGATTTGCCAGCCTGGACGCGGTCAGCAAAGCGGCGGCGATCCGCCGGGACCTCGCGGTTCGCAACGAAGCCATCGCCTGCCTGGCAGTGTCCGACCTGCGCGTGTCGCGAAGGACCGCGCTCAAGGGGCGCGTCGACAACGATCGGTTGTGCTATGACTTTGACCTGGCACGATATGCGACCGAGGGCACTAATGGCAGCATCGTGATCCGAGCGGTGTCGGATGACCGATTGCTCGGGGTCCTGCCGGCCCCCGGTTACACGGTGGAGGCAGTTCGCCCCTTTAGTCCGGACTCCAGATACTTGCGTGTGGCTTACTGGCACGATCGCGACGGGGAGCGCCTGGCCGGCAGGAGCGATTGGGTCTGGGACCTGGAGCGGCAGAAGGCAGTCATCCGGGTGTTCGAGCAAGAAGTCGGCCGTGGGGAGGCAAATTTTGATTTCGCGGGCAATTTCAGTCCCGACAGCCGCTTCTTCTTCAGCAGTCATCCAGATGCGACAATTTCCATGTACGACCTCGGCACCGGCGAGGAAGTGAAACGGGTCTCCGTAGGACGGCGCTGCAGTGGCGTGATCCGGAATCCCAAGCAGCCCAAACTCGCATGTTTTAGTGAAGAGGGGACCGCAGTAGATATCCGCGAACTTGACACGGGGCAGATGCTACGTGCAGTGGAATGCCCGCGGGGCGTGAGTTCCGCGGCGTGGAGCAACGATGGCCGGCGCCTGGCAACCGCTTGCCTGGATCGTCGGATTTACCTCTGGGACGCTGAAACGGGGCAGCGACAGGCAGCGCTGGAAGGACACTCCATGACCATCGTCAATGTGGCCTTCGATCACGCCGGGGATCTCCTGGCCAGCTCCAGTTTTGATGGTGTGATCCGGCTGTGGGATGTCGCAACGGGTCACGAGGTTGCTAATCATCCCGGATGTTCCTGGCAGCTCCAGTTCAGTGCGGATGACCGGCAGTTATCAGGCTGGGAGGAATTGGATTTGGAACGTTACGGGTCGCTGGAAGTCGTTTCCAGCCAGGAATGCCGGTTGCTGGGGGTCGAACGTTCTGAACAAGCGGGAGATTTCTATTCGGGTCCCGAGTTCAGCCCCGACGGACACCTTCTCGCTGCGGGCACGGGTAACCGAGTGCTCTTTTGGGATGTTGGTTCCGGCAAGGAAATCGGCTTGCTTCGGCTGAAGGAGTGTTACGCCCACGTGTTTCACCCTGACGGACAGAGCCTGATCGTCACCGACATTTTCCGCGGCGCCAGCCGCTGTGCGCTCTCCCGGAACGACGCGCCCGACGGCGTCGCTTTCAGGTTGGGGAAGCCGGATCCCCTGTTCCTGATGCGCGATGTGCATGGGGCGGCCCTCAGCCGAGATGGCCGATATCTGGCACTCGTGCTTGAATCGGAAGGGGCGGCCCTGGTCTTTGATTTGCAGGATCCGTCACCGAAGGCCCGGACGCTCCGCTCCCATCCGCTGGCGGATTACATCGCCATCAGCCCGGATGGCCGCTGGGTGGCAACGTCTTCCTGGCACAACTCGTGGGTCAAGGTTTGGGATGTCCGTGCCGGCGACTTGGCGCAAACGCTGGAAACGCCGGGCAGGTCTCAGGCGACCTTCAGTCCCGACGGCCGTTGGCTGGCGACCAGTTCCAGCGAATATCAGCTCTGGGAGGTGGGATCCTGGCGGCCCAAGGGTCCAGCAGTACCGGGCCATCCCACCCCCCAATGGAACTTCACGGCGTTCAGCCCGGATAGCCGTCTGCTGGCCAGGACCCTGGGTGGGAACAAGATCCAGCTTCTGGAAACCTCGACGGAAAAGCCGATTGCCACGCTGGAAGCGCCGGGTGTAATCGGGATTTGGAGATTCAGGTTCAGCCCCGACGGCAGCCGTTTGGCGGTAGTGCAGTGGGACCAACAGGTGCGGCTTTGGGACTTGCGGCTAATCCGCCAGGAATTGGCCCAAATGAACCTCGATTGGGATCAGCCGCCCTATCCGCCCATTCTCAGAGAGGCCTCACTTCCTGTCAAGCTGGAGGTAGAACCGGACCCTGGCAATCAGACTCCCTTTCCATAGGCAGCGCGCGCCTTGGAGTAGATTCTCTGGGGTCACCGGTGCCCGGCTTGGTATTATTTCGTCTGTAAGCGACGTTACTCAAATTCTCGAGGCCGTGCGGCAGGGCGATCCCAAGGCCGCGGAAGAACTGCTTCCATTGGTCTATGGGGAGTTGCGTAAGCTTACCGCGGCCAAAGTGGCCCATGAGGCTGCGGGCCAGACCTTGCAACCCACCGCGCTGGTGCATGAGGCCTGGCTGCGGCTGGTCGGGGCGGAGGACCGGGGATTTGAGAATCGCGCGCACTTCTTCGCCGCGGCAGCCGAGGCGATGCGGCGCATCCTGGTGGGGAACGCCCGCCGCAAGCAGCGCCTCAAACACGGCGGCGGCCAGCGCCGGATTGACCTCAGCCAGGTGGACGTGGCCGCCGCCAGCGATGATGAGACCGTGCTCGCCGTCAGTGATGCGCTCGACAAGCTGGCGTCCCGCGACGCGCTGGGCGCCGAGCTGATCCGGCTGCGGTTCTTTGC
>JBEKOM010000020.1:0-3238 GCA_049521795.1 Bathyarchaeia archaeon | reverse complement strand
GAGCATGAGGAGACTATTTCCCAAAGCCGAGGTGGTCGAGACGGATGCGGGGCATTTCCTTCAAGAGGAAGTGCCAGACGTGCTGTCTGAAGCCATTCTTCAGGTTGTTTCGGAACAACGTCAGAAGTAGAAGCGGGCGTCGTCTGTGCGTGTAGTTTGGTGCGCGACGACGACGAAAAAGCCTCTCCAATTCCTCTCCCATGAGGGTTCAAATCCGGGTGCCCGCACCAACCTACCCGACGACGACGAAAAACGCCTCCTCTCCTCCTGAGGGTTCACATCTCCTCGCCAAGCGGGCAAAAGTTCTATGCCATAGCTCACCAATAGGAAGCAGACTCAATTGACTCTTGAGAACTACAAGCGATTTCGTAATGCCCTCTTTGGCCGCCTCTCCAAGGACGCTTTGAGAACAGTGAAGTTCCTCATTCTGTTAGGCTTCTTCGGGGGCCTTTCGATCATAGTTGCAGCGGTCGCTAAGCAGCGGGAGCAACCCCGCCACGCGCAGCGATTTGACCCTGCAGAAGACAAGGACTTGCTGAAACTGACCTACGATGCAGAGGTCAAGAAAATGCTGGGGTACGTTGCGTCTGAGATTTCCTCGTTCGCGGCGCAGCTGGCGATATTCGTTGTTGTGACCATCAACAGACCGGTTAGTCTTCCCCCTATTCTAGTCCTAATGTTGGCTCTTGCGCTCGGTTTTCTGGAATGCTATCTTTTCGTGGCAATTAGCACAAAGTATCAGAATCTGGTGATCTTGGAAAACAGACTCCACATAACGGAGATACACAGGGATATCTATCCAATGAGAAGTTGGTACGCTAAGGCTTGGGACAAGTCTCACAGAGAATGGCTAGGCATCCAAGCTGGAAACTACAGGCGACTCGGTAGGATTTTGGACTTGGTTATTCTCCTCCCCATCTTCGTTGTAATCACGGTGTGGGTCTGGATTGTGTGCCTATCTTGGAACCTATAACGCTGTAGGAATGATGGATGTATGGCCAAACTTCAAGCGAACTTGGTCAAGACCGACAGGCCTTCAAACGCTATTTGGCAAAGACCAATTCACAGATTTGTCGTTCCGGCCAGAACACACGGTACTCAATCCATGTCCAGAGGTCTACTGAAGATGTGGGATAGTTATTGACAAAATCCTCCGCGACGACGCCTGCATATCGAGATCCTTCGCGAAGCCAGACAGTTGAGATCTCCGTATATGCCATTGAGGAAGGTATCCGATCCTGCGTGTTCAACGCGCGCGAGTTCTTAGCAGAGGCTACTTTGCTAGCTGAAAACAAGCACAATAGACATGCGGTTGGCCTTCTGGAACTGGCTGTGGAGGAACTTGGCAAAGCCCAGCACATGGCACATTGCGTTGAAGATGCGACAATTCTTGGAGAGAAGTCGGCGATCATCACCAGGAGTCTGATTAGGTTGCACAAATGGAAGCTGCGCTTCTCTCCAAAAGGCTACGTACGCGCTCATTCGAGAGAAGAACGCAGAATGCGGAATCGGTTGAGGCGATTCTATTCTGCAGGCACCACCTTGCGTGAGAGGAGCTTCTATGTTGACTACAAGCGCGGGCGCTGGCAGTGGGGCAACCTCGGCGTTGAAGAAGAAGAGACGATTTCCTTCGTAGCGCAGGAAGTGCGAATTGAAAGTGAAATGATAGAGTCAGAACTGGCAAATGTTCTCAGGGCTAGAGACATGACAGAAAAGTTCGGTTTGTACGACACGCGAGTACAGAGGTTCCTGAGGAAGACGTTCGGAAAAACCACTCGACAGAAGATCAGAGAGGGGCCCACCATAAGGGCGGAAGTGGATGTTCAAGAGTTCCTCCTAGGGAAGGACTTGTGAGCATTGACTTGGAACTGACTCGGCAGAACCGTTGTGTGTGTCGCACCAGCTGACCACACACAAAACGAAGACGGACGACGGGTTAGGGGCCTGACAACACATGTGGACTCGACGACCGATCTCGATCTTTTGCACCTGTGGAATGCTGCATCAGTACGGTAGCCTAATCTGATCGTTGGTCAGAAGTAGTATGACAAATCACTTCCGCATTGTGAAGAACATGACTGAGCCAGTCATCATCAGGGGATTCAGAGTGCCCTCTGGGGGAGGATTCTTCGTAACTGGATACCTCAATGTCCCTGACTCAGAGACTCACGGACTCGTACGCTTCCTAGTAGATAGTGGTGCCGACACTACGGTTCTGTCGTATGCAGACGCCAGAGCATTGAACTTGGATTACGGCAGGTTGGCCGAAACGAGACAGGAGATCCTGACAATCGGCGGCCCTCTCACGATGCACGTGGCACGTAACGTCGCTCTCTATCTACCGACCGAGGACGGGTCTCTCCATAGAATCCTATTGCGTCAGATCTACGTATTGCCCCCGCGTCGATGGTATGGACACGACATAACTACTAGCATATTGGGGATGGATGCCCTCCGCAACTTTGCTATCGATTTTGTACCCAGCCACGCAAGACTCTATCTCAGTGTCAAAAGACACAAGAGGCGCGCGCGCCCGGTCGTGAGAGCGAGGAGGATACGCTGCTTCCTAAGTCACAATAGCAGAGATAAGCGCTTTGTACGAAGACTAGCAGCTGATCTAAACAGAAATTCAGTTGATGTCTGGTTCGACGAGTGGGAGATTAGGCCTGGGGACTCCATAACGAACTCAATCGAAGACGGTCTGAGAAGGTACAACAATTTCGTGCTGATTATGACTCCGAGCGCAATGCAATCCAGATGGGTAGCGCGGGAACTATCCACGACTTTGTATCGGTACAACTCCTCACGGAAGCAAGGGCAGCGGAAAGTGAGAATAATCCCTGCACTGCGAAAGCAATGCACCATTCCATTGTGGCTCAGGGACATAAAATACGTTGACTTCAGAAGCAAGTATCGAATTGCATTGAAGGAATTGGTCGATGCACTTAGAGCCAGTTGAATTTGCCGGCTTCTTTTCGTCGTCGTGTAGTTTGGTGCGGGCATCCGAATTTGAACCATCATGCACTTGTGATTCTTCTTGTGTCCGTAAGCGCCGGTGGCAACATGGCCTTGTTATTCAGCAAGAAATGAGCTACTGGACGCTCGCGGACGTAAAGGCAAAGTGGAATATGGATGAAGTGATACTGTCGCTTTCGATGTGATTGTGTTGAAAGCAAATAGCATCATGATCGTCTATGTTCTCGCAGCAATTGCAAGACTTCTGTATGCTGGGGAAGGG
>JBEKOM010000019.1:0-3577 GCA_049521795.1 Bathyarchaeia archaeon | reverse complement strand
CCGCGAGACAAGCTCCTCGTTCAAATCAATGGAGGAGTGTTGTAAGTGATCTTGGGAAAGATATCAGGAAGGCTGCTCCGCTAGTTGACTCCGGACTGAAGACGATCTTACCGCTTTTGCCTGATGGCCATACCAAAGCCCCTCTTTATTGGGCCGCGTCCGAGGGCGTCCGTTTCTGCGTTGATGTGCATGATAATGGATTGGAACAAGCGCTGAAGAATGAAGGAGTTAGACTGACACAGAAATTCATTGCACCCCAAATCTCCGATGCGCTATGGAACAAGGTTGCTCAGAAGGACCCTGCCTTGGCAAATTCGCCCGTTGGGAAAATAGCTGAGAGAGCCTTCAAAGATACAATGAATGACATAATAACGAAAGGCGTGGAAGCGGGAGAGAATCTTCTATGACAGCAGATAAGGACAAGGCAGAGGCAAATATCAGGGCTTTCATCGACAAGTACGGAGAAACTGGATTCCTCGAACTTTACTTCACAAATTATCTCTTCGAGTTGTTGATGTCATATCTTCGCTCTCACAGTAAGATGCGGGAATTAGACGGAGGCTATCAGTATCACTTCAAAGGAAAGGACATGGTAATCGCCCCCAATGAGGAGCAGAGATTTCGCGAAGACCTCAAGCTCGCATGCTCTAAGAAAGCGAAGGCTATAGTTGCGCAACTCCAAGAGAGGGGCCTGCTCTCTAGGTTTGGCTTAGATCTCTCATCGATTACGCGCGAGGCGACAGATACGCTGAGTCATTCAGTAAGGGAGATTTTTGAAACGGTTTTCCAGACAGAATGGGAAGAAGAATGACGAAACCAAAGATAAACCTATTATTTGGTGCCAAGGCACCCAAGGGAGCAAGTTCTGCTTATGATTTGTCGGGAGTCCGCGTCAGAATCGCGGTCCAAGACAATCACTCCAATGCCATCTTCGAGTTCAAGAACATCAAACGGATGGTAGGCCGAGAACTTAACCCACTAGTTAAGGACCTGCTCGAAATAGCGGGTGTCGTCTTCATCGCTGATCAATATTTCCCCGGCAATCGCAATCAGTTTCGAGAGATCAAAGCTCTAATCCCTGTCAGAGAGCCTGACATTTGGAAGAAAGCAACCAAGAAACTTCAGGAGACCATCGATTTCCTCACTCAGGACAGTTACGAGTTTCATTTTGTAAAGCGCAAGACCGAGCATTTGGCGGATCAGACAAGCGAAAAACCAGAGGCCCCAGTTTCCAGTTCTTGCATAGTGTTGCTGTCAGGTGGACTGGATAGTCTATGCGGAGCGAAAGAACTTCTCAAGGAGCATAAGAACCCAATTTTTGTTAGTCACTATAGTCTGGGAGGATCGCACGCGGCGCAGAAAAGGGTTGTCAAATATCTCCAGTCCAAATTCAAGAAACAGATATTGCACTGTAGGGTCTTGGTAGGTAAGCGAAACACAGAAAGATCTGTCATGCGACTCAAGTCGCCATCAGGACGACTTGCTGTTCAATTCTCAAGATCATTTCTCTTCATGTCCCTTGCGACGGCAGTTGCGGTAGAGCTTGATGTCAAGCAACTGTTTATGTTCGAAAACGGGCCAATAGCGGTTAACGTAGCAATCTCCGAATCACGTATCAACACAAAGACTGCACATCCTAGGTTCTTGGCACTCTATGTGGATTTGATACGGGCCGTTTTCGGAGTAGATCTGGATGTACAGAATCCATATTTGTACAAGACTAAGTCTGAGGTTGTAGAAGACCTGCTTTCTGATGATTTTAGACCTTCAATCAAGATTGCCACCTCATGTTGGCAAACAGCGAGGGTTGGCGCCCGGGCTATGGAGAAAGGCATGGCACGAGGCGAGTTCAAAGGACGTCATTGTGGAACTTGTTTTCCGTGCATATTACGAAGGATCTCTCTGGCCACTTTGCACGTACAACCGAAGGACGATGACTTCTACGTTACAGATGTCTTCAAGGACTATCCGGCCTTTCCTCGCGGGACTCAAGGCTCCTTATCCGATATCCGGATTTTAGCATCGCCGTACCAAAGGTTGACATTGACGGAATCATTAAGACATACCGAAGACAAGCCGACGAAGTGGTCGATTGTTTCAAGACATTGGGGAATAGACGAATTCAACGAAAGTTCTCATCATTGCTTGAGTGATTGTTAGCCCCGCTCGAACCATCTCAACACGAAACCGCCTACTCGCCGCCGCCTTACTCGTCCTTGTATCCCAGATTGGAAAACCAAATTTCCCAAACTGAAATGGAAGATGCCGCGTTAGTGTTATTCGAAGTCTGATCGTCATCGGCGTTTTGTCTCGGACTTAGAATGAGATTCAATGTTACATTCGCTGCCGCTGCACTTGCAGCAAAGACTTAGAACTAGTTCAAAGGCCAACGCCATTCCAGTTCTTAGGTTTGGTCCAGCTTCGGGTGCCGATACCATAGCGTCGAATTCTGATAAATCACAACTTCAAAATTCCGACACAGTCCCAATCGCAATTTCGAGACGCCGAACAATGTGCTTGCAAACTGAAACAAGAGGAGATCGAAAACAGTACTTCACTCGCTGTTTCAATTACTGCTTCGGCGTTTCCTATTTCAAGTTGGGGTCACATCGTCGAATTAGGCGGCGGCGGTGGGAGGACGGTTTCATTTGGGGGCAGTTCCTGTTTTGGCATTGTATCGAGGCACCGGCTAAGCCACGCAATTAGAATAACGGCTGCAAACGAAGCTCCTAGCAGCAACATATCCCGTGTCTGTGAGCGAAGCTGCTTCGTGGAAGAACTTGGAAGGACGCTCCTTTGAGAGTCACTAGAGCCTCCCCTTTGGACTGCAAAAACGAGAACTATCACATCAGTAACCAGCAAAATGAAAACGACAAAGTCTGATAATGTCATTGCGAGTGGTGACTTGTAAGTCTGCAACGCCAATTCATAGACGGGGACAAAAACAACAAGACTCGACGCCGCTGTTACTATCTTCTCATAGGAGGCATTCCTTCGAAGCAGAGCAACAATCAAACCTAATGTCGCAACGATCAGAAGTGCTACAACACCCCAAGTCAGAAAGATCATAGAGACAATGAATGATTCTGAATGCCATAGCGTGAGAAGGAAGGAGTAGGTGTAATCATTATCTCTTGAGGCCCCGATCTCCCTTAGGGTGCCTTCATAGTTTCCGTTCGGCAAATTCGGAGTCGTCGGATGTGAGTCGATATTTGCATTGAAATTAGTAACAATCCGAAACCTGAAATTGTGTTCGTCGATAGGGAATACTGGAACACCCCGCAGGGCTGGCGTGACATTGTAATTCTGAGCTGAACTGAAGCTTTGAGAGTACTGAAAGGTTGTTATGTTTGTGTCCGTTGAATAGGCAACTTGCCGAACTATTCGTCCGACTGAAACTGAAGAAGTGGTGCGGCCGCCGGGATTCGGACCCGGGTCGTTGGCTTTCTTCCCACCAACGGATGGAAGGCCATTGGACGCTTCGCTATGTCCTAGACCAGGTTATCCGCATGTTCTCCGTCCGATCTAGACGATATCATGCTCTAGACTACGGCCGCGGCCGCAGACCTACAGCATC
>JBEKOM010000018.1:0-2723 GCA_049521795.1 Bathyarchaeia archaeon | reverse complement strand
TGTACATAACAAATCGTTGGACCAGTCGCCTTGGATTTTGTCTGGATTGAGCCAACTTTGTCCTACCAATCGTCGGATGATGCTGGCTGATTCGGCGGCGCTGGTCAACTCCATGTTAGGCGGCTCTTCGTTTGGTGCGGCGCCGTTTTGCGCCGCAACTTTGGCGGACAGATCCGACTCGCTGTGTGGCAGACAAGAAGAACCCGGAGGTGACGTTCGGATATCGGACCGAGGTGAAAGCAACGCGATGACATCCGGTCGGCTGCGGTATCAAGGAACGCGGCCAACGACAGCTCAAGCGGTGAAAGTCGACCTATTGCTGATGCCGAAGAACAAATGGCTGTAGGCGGAAAGATGAGTGACTATGTCCCGATCGAGGATCCCGCTGGACAGTTTGCGAAACCGTTACGGGGCTTGAGAAGACAATCTGCCGATGTCCGTCGGACCTGTGGAATCGCTCGGGCGCTGGTGAACCGTACTGGTATCTCGTGTATCACGCGCTGTTCCTTCTGGACTTGCATCTATCAGACTCTCCGAAAGGATTCCGGCAGCCAAAACCCTTTCGGATTCTCGGCGTCGACTTCAGTGGCAAAGGCTACGAGAAATCCTATTCGAGGCACTACCTGAAGCGATATGTTGAGTACAGCAGACGGAGTGTGCGAGCCAATGCGGGGCACGTACTCAACTCTATCTTGCGCGGGCAGAAGGTATGGAAAGGAGACTATGATGAGTAATGAACAGCCGGCACCTGAGACGAAGGGTGTTACGGTGAAGTTGCTATCAGTGCTTGACCTTGGCCTTGAAATCGAGGGCATGGCGGGACGCCAATTTCGAATGCGAATGGTGACCATCGAACCTGGAGGCGTCTTCGGTCCGATCCACGACCATAAGGAAAGGCCGGGCATGGTCTATATACTGCAAGGAACGATCACTGACCATCGAAATGGAGTGGCCAAGGAGTATGTAGAAACACCACGCACTGGCTCGAGAACAGAGGAAAGACGCCGGCGGTGGAGATCTCGGTCGACATAGTCAGGGCAAGCTGAGACCCGACATCCAATCCAGTCGCCGCCTAACAAATCGTTGGACCAGTCGCCTTAGGATTTGTCTGGGTAGATTCAACCTTGTCCTCTCGTCGGATGGTGCTGGCTGATGCGGCGGCGCTGGTCAACTCTATGTTAGGCGGGCGATGAGTGGAGTCTTGCTGCAAGCTTCGGAGACTCCGGCGTTGAGCCAATACAATGCAATTAGCATGCTCAGGCTCTGAAGTAGTAAAAGCGTCGCCCTCCCTCACAGCAACCGGCAATGCCAAAGATGAAATGATCGAGGTCCGAATCCTATGGATTACAGCATCCTGATATATTGTACAGCATTTGACTGGTCTTCTCCCTTTGGCGGAGGCAAAGTATGAAGTACCGCAAGTTTGGAACCTGCGAGTGGTCGCCTTCAGTGCTTGGTTTTGGGTGTTGTCGCTTTCCGGTTCTAGGCGGAGACTACACTATCATCGACGAGCCCCAAGCCATCAAAATGCTCCGATTCGCAATCGAAGCAGGAGTGAATTACCTTGATACGGCATATGACTACCACGGCGGTAACAGCGAAAGATTAGTCGGCAAAGCTTTACGTGATGGGTATCGGAACCGTGTAATGCTCACTACAAAGCTTCCATGCTGGCTTGTGAAGGACGCCGGCGACTTCGACACGTTTCTCAACGAACAACTGGAGAGGCTTCAAACGGACCATGTTGATTTCTACCTCCTTCATCGACTAAACACTATGGAGCAGAGTTGGCCTGCAATGCGGGATATGGGTGTATTCGACTGGGCTGAGATGGCTATCGCCGAAGGGCGGATCGGCGGCCTCGGATTCTCTTTTCACGACTCTATAGGAGTCTTCAAGGACATCGTTGATGCCTATGATCATTGGGCATTTTGCCAGATTCAGTATAATTATATGGATATCGATGAACAGGCGGGCACCGTGGGACTGAAATACGCCGCCTCCCGTGGCTTGCCAGTCGTGATCATGGAGCCATTGCTCGGTGGCCGTCTGGCCGACCCGCCTACTACGGTTCGGAAGATCTGGGACAGTGCCCCGGAGAAGCGAACCCCTGTCGACTGGGCATTACGGTGGTTGTGGAATCAGCCCGAAGTTACGGTGGTACTGAGCGGCATGAGTACCCTCGAGCAAGTAGAGCAGAACATAGTCAGCGCCTGCAGTTCGGACATAGATAAGATGGATGAGTCGGGCTTAGCGCTCATCGATCGCGTTCGCGCCGCGTACCGCAAGTTCCGGGCCGTGCCTTGCACCCAGTGCAGGTACTGCATGCCATGCCCGAACGGTGTCGATATTCCATGGGTTTTCTCAGCCTACAACCGCGGCTTAGTGCACGATGATCTCGGTTTCATGCGAATGAATTATAACACACTACCGCAAAGGATCCGTGCTAGCGAATGCATCGGGTGTCACAAGTGCGAGGAGAGATGCTCCCAACGCATCCCAATTGCTGATTGGATGCCGAGAGTCCACGCTGTACTAGGCGAAGGCCTTCCGTACCCTGACGCCTAGGTGGTAGGGTGAACTTATCTGAACCACGAAAGAATACGCGCCGCCTAACAAATCGTTGCAGTAGTCCGCGAGGATGTCGCTACAAAGATACAGTTCAGACAAAGGAAGTATTGGCTGTATCTCTGATTCGGCGCGGCTACTGAACTCTATGTTAT
>JBEKOM010000017.1:0-6061 GCA_049521795.1 Bathyarchaeia archaeon | reverse complement strand
ACGCCTGCCTAGGTGTTGGGACCATGACAAAGTATCTTGTGCAAGCAAGGAAACGAGGACTCTTGGAGAACAAGCACGTGGCCATCAGTTCTAGTCGACAACACTTGTGGAGGCGCAAAACCCAGGACTGATGTTTTTTTCTCAGCCGTAGAAAGCGCGCGCGTCTCCATATGGGCGCGAAAGGCTAGATCATACTAAGCACTTGGTTTTATTTCTCCTCTGAAAACGTGGTAGCACCTGTCTGAGCAGAAGCCTTGAAAATCATTGTCTGGCATGAACAGGTTTCCACAAGCTTTACACTTTCGCTTAGCCCTTTCCTGCATTCACTTCTTCCTCTAATCAGAATGTTATCTTGACTGGTTATATGTTTAACCATAGATGAAGGATGGCGCGCGCTAACAAGTGTCATGGCCGAAGATCCTGCAGGTGCGGGAAAACCTTGAAGATAATGATCCCGGCAGACCGTAATCGTATTGCCGCGCGCGCTTTCCAACAGTGACGCAAAGAATGTCAGTACAACCTGTATTTGAAGCGAAGGAACGCCGAGAAAGAGTCTTCCGCGGGCGTTGTTAAAACACGCGCTTACACGCTTAAACGGTTAAGTCGATATCCTTATAAGCGAGTATGTGTATAAGATACTATAAGGATAAGCAAAAAGGATTGATGTACAATGATAACAGAAATGAAAGCGATAGTTGGCATATGGCAATTTGCTTATTTCAAGAGTACCTAACACGTGCGAATCGTGCACAAAAATAAAGATAAAAAAATAGGTAATTGAGATGGGGCGAATCAGCGTGGAGCTCCCAGATGAGCTGGAGAAGAAGCTCAGGTTCAAGACCATCGAGAGATTTGGCGGCAAGAAAGGCGACCTATCCAGGGCTGTCGAAGAAGCCGTAAAAAAATGGGTTGCCAAAGAAGAATAGACGCACGAACAAGTCATACATCATGACTAGCCCCTACATAGAAGCTCCACGCGTCGAGTTTGTGTTCAACTCACCAACAAGCGACTTTCTAGGGAGAAGGACTGCTTCGGCGAAAGACTCTTTTTCGGCCTTCTTTCGCTTACAGGGCAGGTTGTACGCATGCTTCTTTTCACTTTAGCGCGCGCGATTTCAGTTATCAGTTAGAATTTCTTATGGAGGAATTAGGGGTTAGGATTTCTTAGGTCGAAGCTTTTCTTTTGTTTTATGGCCGACTCTCTTGACTTCATAGGCGCTTTTCTTGCCCGCATGTTTCACTTCTTCTCCCGCTTTTATTCCAGCTTTCTTAAGTTCTCCTCCGGCTTTCTTTGCTTCTGCTTCTGTCTTCTCAGCGCCTGGTTTGATCTTTTTCTTAGTTTTATCCAACGCACCTGACATATTTACCGTAAAAGAACTCCGTAACATTGGATTAAAAAGGTTTTCGGGAGCTCTGAAATAGAAAGTTTGAAAGCAGCAAAGCTGTTCCCGATCGATTTGAAGGAGGATATAAAAGACCGCTCTTGCAAGATGCTTACGTCCACGGTTACGGTTACGTTGCCAATGCTGAAAGTGCGCGTTCAAATCCCAGCGACTCCACGACGAACAAACCTAGGATTTTCTAGCTGCGACTTAGCACGCGTGTGCAAATAACACGTGCATTTTCATTGAGTTCAAATCCCACCACCCGCACCTTTTCATAACGCACTGAACGAACCCACTTGTCACTTCAGCCAAATCGGTTATGGGTAGTGTTGTAGGAAGTGGTTTGAGAGGATTATGGCGTCCAGAATGTTTACGATGTTGTCGCCGTTTATGTCCGCGTTCGGGTTCCAGTTAGAACTGCGAGGCGTAGCGAGGAACGAGTTGCCCTGCACTATGGCGTCCAGTATGTCAACTGTGCCGTCACCGTTGACATCGCCTGGGATGCCCACGTAAATCGTGCCACCCGTCACGTTGTTATTTGCCGTGTTTGTTTCGCTTGGAACGGGATCTGCGTAAGCTGTTACAGCGTAGTTGCCAAAGGCAAATCCAGTTGTGTTCCATCTAAAGCCGAGAGTGCAGTTGGTCATACCCAACATGGTTTGTTCTGATTGAATATAGGTTGAGTTGGCGTAAACCGTAGCGTTGAAAGCTTCAATCTTGTTCCCCAGATTCTCAAACGTCACATCCACCGAGCAAGTATACCCCTGTCCAATGACTGTCTTTGCAGATGTCAAGTTTGTAACCGCGATGTCAGGAGGGGCCCAAGCCGCAATTAGCGGATAATTGTCAAGGTTGCTTGAATCTATGGCATAGGGGGTATCCCCAATTCCATCGCTGCCTGTCAGATTTTGCCATGGACCAGTACACAAATCCACGCCAGCATAATCGCTCCAATAGTTACCACCAGAAGGGTAGCCGTCATCCCAAATGTTCATTGAATCACTATAAGCTTGCTGATAGTTGTCTATGAAGTTGTTGTGACATATCATGTTACCCGAGGAATTCGAGTAGAGCCCGATGCCGCGATACGCGTTTCCTGTTATGTTGTTTCCGATAACGCTGTTGTAGTTTGAAGACCAGTTGAACAAGATGCCAACATAGCTGTTCGCGGTCACGTTGTTACCAAAAATTCTGTTGTTTGAGGAGGAATAGAGAAGGATTCCGTCAACGTTGTCTGTTATGGTGTTGTGAGAGACGAAGCTGCCGTAGCAGAGTAGAGAAAAACAGACACCGTCACGATTCTCGGAGATCGTGTTGTCCGAGATAACGTTGAAGTTGGAATAAAAGAATGAACAGATGCCATAAGTACTGTTCGTCACAGTATTGCTCGAAACTTGGTCGTAGCTTGAATTTGAGAGGAACACCCCCATATAGCTGCTGTCAAAGACATTTCTGGAAATATCGCAAAAGTTGGCGTTGAAGAGATAAATGCAACTAGAGCTGCTATTTCTAACCGTGAGATTTGAAATCGTAACCTCCTGAGCTGTCACATACACTCCGCATGAGTCCAGAATCGTGTTCTCCCTGTCCGCTCCCAGAATGGACACAGTCTTGTTCACGATTATGTTTTCATGGTATTCTCCTGGGGCGATCTCGATAGTGTCTCCATCATACGCGTCGTTTATGGCTCCTTGGATCGTCGCATACTGTTCTGGCACTTTCATAGTTTCTGGTGCATTATATATTCTGAGAGTAGGGTCTCCAAGCAAAACAAATTCCATAACTGTTTTCACGTCCTCCCAATAGGCGTTTTGATAATTCTGAACATGAGACTGAGCATATTCTCTGACAGTTTCACCCCACATTTGGCCGAGCCTTGTGAAGCCTTTGTAGAAGTTTTCATAGATGTTCCGATCCATTTCCCCCATAAAGCCGTTAGGTGAGAAATCATTTAGGTAACAATAAGAAACTCGCGTTGACCCAAAATAGGCAATGGCTCCTCCTGTTGGATCAAGTACAAAGTCTTCGCCCATACATTCCGTATCGTCGAATCTTGCGGTACTACAAGACATTGTAGTGACAACTGGCAAATCAAATCCATTAGTCAATGATTGCGCGTCTGACCCCTTGAACCCATTCCACAGCAGAGGTCCTCGAATGGTCCAGTAGAACAGCCAACCTATGTCAAAAATTGATTCTGTTCCGGGACTCCCATGACCAGCAAAGTTGACAAAGAGAGCGCCCTTGTTGATTTCAGAAGTGATTCTGTCTGTGGATAAGTTGCCAGCAGACTCGTACAACTCTACCACATTGGCTCTAACTATTATCTGTGATATATTGTCATTGAGAACAGTCGTCGCATTTCCTAAGTTAGAGGGATTGAACCAGCCGCCATTGTCTCCTGTTCCCGCTGCAAGTACAATTCGCCGAGTCCAATCTTGTGAAACGTTGAATTGTTGTTGATAATTTTCTATTTTGTCTACTACTGCTTGAGCGGAATCAAGAGATTCCACAGGTATCCTCCCGATGTAAACATCTGGAATTACGCTTACGTAGTCATATCTCTGGTCACCGTATAGTCCGTCATGGTTGTCATCCCAAGTCCCGTTTAAGCTGGCGTAGTAAAGATCTGTTGCCGTAAAATTGCTATCGTCGTTACTGTCGGGAATATACACATATCTTGTTGGCACCTTGTCCGCGTCGCCGAAAATTGTTACGTATTTGATTTGAAAATTGCTATAATAGTCCTTTATGCAGTTTCTTATTTTCTCTGGTTCATCCACTCCACTGTAGGTAGAATTTATCCACTCAACGTTCAAAACTATGCTTGGAATGCCACATGAGTTCTTCCACTGTGCCAATTTCAAAGCGGCGGCATCAAGGTCAGAAGATGTTATTATGAGGTTGTCAACCCTCGACGGCGAGAGCACTGCTCTAGTAGATGCAATCCTGAATGCTCCCGTGAACAGAGTCGCAAAAAGCAAGGCAACCACTGTTTCAGAAACGAACCTTGTGCGCAATTCTCCTTCCCCAATTCCTATTCGGTTGGACCAAGAAATATAACTTGCGGAAAAATCTTCTAAGACATAAGTTTGTCTACCTTATGTGTTTCATGTATTCCTTTCAAGCGTCTGCACTCTGCACAGTAGCCTTGCTTGTCTATGCTCTCGTTGTGGCTGTGTATCTGAGCGTGAACGGTTCAGCTGAACGGTCAACCTTCTCAACAATCTTTCCCATGCCTATACTTTCAAGATAACACGTGCGATGAAAAGCAGGTTTGACCTTATAGACATAACGTCAAAGTAACATCATGTCTGCACTGAACGGGCCAGTTCTCAGGCTCTAAAGAAAGCGTCTAGCTAGTATGTGAAAACATATTAAGTAAGAAATTGAAGACGCGCGCGCGTCAAAAATGTGGAAAAAGAATGACAGAGAAAACTAATTAGAGTGATAACCCGCTGAATATTAACGTGTTCAAATCCCACAAATCGTGTGACTCGATAGCTTAACTGAAGTATCAATCACATTTTTTTATAGCCCGTCTTCTATTGATCCTTTGGGACAAAACTAGAAGAGCAATGGTCAGGCGGTTTCTCTGAGTAATCAAGATAGCCTAAATCAACGATCATTTTGGAGCCTCCCCGCTTCTGAACTTCTCGAACTACTTAAGACGACACCGAAGGGCTTGACTGACGAAGAAGCTGGAAAACGACTCATGCAATATGGCGCCAATCTTCTGAAGCCAAAGAGAAGATCAGACGCGCTTACGCTCCTGCTAACTCAGTTCAAGAGTCCCCTTATCCTCATTCTCATCTTTGCAGCCGGATTATCATTCTCCCTTGAGAGCGATCCCGTGAACGGTCTCATCATCCTAGCGATCATCCTCATAAGTAGCCTCCTTGGCTTCTGGCAGGAACGAGGTGCAGCCAATGCCCTCGAAAAGCTACTAGCGATCGTCCAGACCAAAGCAACGGTACTTCGCGATGGAAATCAAAAGGAAATACCGGTCGAAAAAATCGTGCCAGGCGATGTCATCATCCTCAACGCTGGAGACCTGATCCCTGGAGACTCCATAATTCTGGAATCAAAGGATCTCTTTGTAAACGAAGCATCTTTAACTGGAGAAACTTATCCGGCTGAGAAAACTGTTGGGATCCTGCCACTAAGAACATCGCTCAGTCAGCGGACAAATAGCCTTTTCATGGGAACAAACGTGGTCAGCGGCAGCGCACAGGCTGTGGTTGCAGGAACCGGTTCAAAAACGGAGTTCGGTAAAGTCTCGGAGCGGCTGAAACTCAGGCCGCCAGAAACGGAGTTTGAACATGGAGTACGGCATTTCGGGTATCTCCTTATGGAAGTGACGCTGGTGTTGGTGGTCGCCACCTTCGCCATAAACGTGTATTTTGCCCGCCTAGTACTGGACTCCCTTCTTTTCTCTTTAGCACTCGCTGTTGGACTGACCCCGCAACTGCTGCCCGCCATTATCAGCATTAATCTGGCTCACGGAGCCAGGAAAATGGCAACTCAGAAAGTGATTGTTAAGCGACTCGCATCCATTGAGAACTTCGGCAGCATGAACGTTCTCTGTTCCGACAAGACCGGCACCCTCACGGAAGGCATGATAAAAATACAGTCCGTCCTTGATTTTAACGGTTGCCAAAGCGAGAAGGCGCGAC
>JBEKOM010000016.1:0-14140 GCA_049521795.1 Bathyarchaeia archaeon | reverse complement strand
TACAGCACTCGTCGAAGGTCCTAGTGACTTAAGAAGGTAGCGACGATCCCGCGCGCCACTTGCGCCTTCTGAAGATCATGAGACCTTCATAGGTGCAGACGAACGCAAATCCAGCCTAGATAAGCTCTTGAGCCTCACCCGCGTACATCTCTTGAAGTCTCACTCACTCACTTGTAGATCGATCTCAGAATCTCCTCAAGACTGAAACGCAGGGTAGCTTCCGGGAACTGGAAAAACGAGAATACTATGGGTTTCACCTTTGTTCTTTCACCAATAGCAGTCTCTTTGCGATTTCTTTGGAGATCTTTTCAAGACCCTCAGCTAATTCTGCTCTGGAAACATCATCTATCGGATACACCTTTCCATGCTTATCGATGAAGACCAAGTCCAACTTCTTTTTTTCCATTCTTTCACCTCTTTCAAATTCTATCGTTCACTTTTTAGTCTCTTGCAGGAGCCAGCTTGGCTCGACAAAGAGCGGAACCCATTTTTTGTCAATTAACCCGATCCTTCTCTTTCTGTTTCTTGACTAGCGCGAGTGCGCTGACCCTGAATGGAACGTTTGTCCAGAATGTTTGGGTATGGTGTGAAACTTTCCCTGTCGATAATATGCCTTGAATGACTTCTTGCATTTGGAGCAGACAAAAAGCTTGACGTGGAAATCAGCAAATTCCCACTCCGTCGATGAATCTAATGCTTCGTTTCCACACCTAGGACACAGCACCATAGCCTGATCCTGTTTCACTATCAGCAAAACCAAAGATAAAAGTTTCGAAAGCAAAACTCATTGCTCTTTCCAGTTTCGTCTGGGCAAGCTTCCACAAGTATTTCATAGGTCGCACTTGGCATTAACCCTAGAGCGCGCGCTTCCGTTTGGCTTATCTTAGTAATTTCAGGCTCTCTTCGAGACTCATTGCTAATTTGGTTTCGCTCGTGTTCCAAGCCATCCAGCTTACGATTTCTGTTTCCACAGAGAATTCCCGGAGTGCATCTGAACTTGGGGCTTCATACGCGCGCGCCCATACTAGTAGATGCTCCGGAACTACGGTCCATGCTCCAACCTCTTGACTTCATGTTTCTTCTCCAGTCCGACCAATTTGGCTGGTAATGCCAGAGTCATGACCTTCATTTTCTCACTGTTCATGGACAGTTAGCGCGCGCTATGTGTTTGATTGTAGCCTTATATTCAATCGTGGAGAACAGCTTCATCAAGAGTGGAGCCTTCACGTACAAAACCCTGGAAGTCCTGGGTCCAGAGCATGAGTTTTCAATTGTGAATGACGAGCTTGAGGCGTTGCCCATCGTAGACAAGATCATAAAGGATTTCCATGGCCGAGTTGTCAACTTCGTCGAAGAGCCAGGCTTTACCTTTGGCAAAGAGCTTCAGTTGCACGTCATGGAATTCAAGCCCAACGCTCCCTTCAAGACACCGGTGGAGTTTGAGGAAACAATGCAGGAAGCCATCTTGACCATTCAGGATTTCCTGCGGCGTAAGTTTCACGCACATCTTCTTGGAACGGGCATGCATCCACTACTGGAACTTGACGAAACGGGAATTTGGCCCCACCGGCACAGACAAATCTACGAGGCTTACAGCAAAATCTTCAACCTCAGACGGCACGGATGGCTCAACATTCAGAGCTTCCACCTCAACCTCCCATACTCAAACGAAGAAAGCGCAATTTTGCTTAACAACACGCTTGCAAACCTGTGCCCATACTTGTCCGCAATCAGCGCTTCTTCGCCAATCTACGAAGGCAGGTTTGGAGACGAAGTCGACAACAGACTGTACTTCTACATGCAAAACCAAAAAGAAATCCCATCAGTAACCGGCGACGTGATTCCAGAATACACATCCTCGTTCAGCCAGTACAAAACGAACATCATAGGCAAGTACTCTGACGATCTATCCAAGGCAGGCGCAGATAAGCTTGTTCTGAACAAGGAATGGGTGAACAGCCGAGGAGTGATTTTCAGGTTCGACAGAAAAGCCATCGAAATTCGAATAATGGACGAACAAGAATGCATCAAATCAGACGTCGCACTGAGCTGTTTCATCAGAGCGGCCCTGAGGGGACTAATGAATCAGGATCCAGAGCTTCTCCCTCACAATGTCCTGGTACAGGATCTCAACGCAATCATGATGAATGGACTCAGCGCCAGCGTTCATCACCCACACGGAGAGACTGCGCGTCGAGTCTGCAAATATTATTACAACATCGCTCTGAGGAACGCCACAGCCGACGAAGAAAAATATCTCCCTATAATCGAGAAAAGGATAGAACGTGGAAACCTCTCTGAAATCCTGCGCGAAAGAGTGGAGAAAAAAAGCCAGAGAACGGACTTGAGAGAAGCCATCATCGACACCTACCAGGAACTTGCAGAGAGCCTTGCGAGAAACCAACCCTACTTCTAGCGTTGAATGAAACACAGAAAAAATCTCAGTGCTCCTTGAAAAACTTAAATGTATCAGACACGACACAGCTTAAATCTGAAGACACGGTGAAAAAATGACGAAAGATTTGACCCTAGACCCGCAACCAGTCCTAGGCGCCTTGCATTATGCACTGATGTGCTTAGAGAAAGGAGACACAGCCGGTGCAAAACACGGTATCCATGAGGCCTTGTTCCGGATGGGCTTCACGGATGACAACCTTAAGATGACACCGAAGGAAAGAAAGGAACTTGAGAGACAGAAAGCAAGGCTGTACGCTAGGCTTGCAAAAGACGTTGAAACCGTCGCTAAACGTCAAAAGCATTACGCAGCAATAGCGTTCAATGAACGAAAGATCAGCGATGTCGATGCTCAAACGGCAAAAAGGCACGGGTCCATGGCCAGGGAAATGGACGACGAATCAGAATCTGACATATGCCGAGAATTCAGGGCGTACAGAACCAGCATATCGAATCTTTTCGAAGAGCGCGCCGAAAAATACAGAAAACTCGAAGAAATGCACCTGAAAAGGGCCAAAATGACGCAGTAATCAAAATCGCATGGCACAGATGACACCTCAGAGCGCACGCGAAGCGAAGCATAGAAACACTTGAAACATATTTTCGAAACCCTCATTTTTCTGCGACCCATGCCCTAAAGGGTTGAGGCTTCCACGCGTCCATACTCAAAAGGGTTCGAGTCCAATTCTTCCTCTGGAACATAATAGGGCTACCCGTCCCCATACCCAAACGGGTTCAAGTCCGCATTCTCAGAGCGCCCAATTTATGTTTAACGGCCGGCGCGCTTCATGATTTGTTACCACACAACATTACCAAACAACATTACCAAAACCGTTACTTCTGAACAGGGGGGTCAAACGCGAAACACCACGACCGCAGAGCACAAATCACAGATTACGGCCGGACCCTGCAAACGAAGAGGTGCGGGCCTAACAAAAGTGGTGGGGCTGCCCGGATTTGAACCGGGGTCACGAGCGCCCGAGGCTCATAGCCTAGACCAAGCTAGCCGACAGCCCCTTGAAGCTGAAACCATCATTTCAGACTTGAAAAACAAGTGTTCCTCAACGCCTTTAAACACTATCTCCCGGAGTCGACAGGTTCTATCTCCAGCGCAATCCCCTTTTTTTTCTTTTCGTTTCTCACCCGGCGCGGCCCTTGAGCGTGACTAGGCTTGGAGCTCGATTTTAAGGTGTTCCTTCCAAAAAGAGACTTCTCTTCAAAAACAGACTGTACCTACCTATCTACTGTAGCCGTTTTCTCCTCAATCACTGTTTCCTTCGGACGGGGGTTTTCATGAGTAAAGCTCGCTTTCAAGAGCACAAAGTGATGCTTTTCTTGGACAAGGAGCTGTATGTTGCTTTCATCAGGCTCCAGGCAGACAAGGGTCTCGGACGAAGCTACGCGGGGCTGCTCCCATTGGTCGAAGGTCTCTACCATATGGGCTACATCAACCGTGAAATCTACGAAAAACACGTTCTAAAGTACAGTGACAAACTCGTCGGCAACAAGCAGCTGACGCTAGCAGAAACGCAGGAAATGGAGAAAAATATACAGCTTGCAAGGTTTTTCAAGGCCGTTGCGGAACAGTGGGAAACTCTGAATCCTCAGCAACGCGCTGCACATTTGAAAAGGGCCTTGGCGGCAAGAAGCAAGGTCCCACAAGCCGAACTAATCATCAAACTTTCTCAGCCGAGGGAGAGAAGTTAACATAAAAGGAGCTAGCCAAATGTCAGTTGGAGCATGTTCAAACGGCTTTTATGAGAGTACTTTAAGGCATGGTAAAAGTCCATGCTTTTTGGCATGTGCTCTTCTTGCATCTGTTGATGTAGACTGTGGAAGCTCTTGTTACGCTGTCTTTAACATTGCCGCTTTACTGTTGTGAGCGTTTCTGAATGGAAAGTAACGTTGAACCTGTTCCAACATCGGGAAAAAAGCGTTTGCAAGAGGTGAAAGTGGGTCGCATCAAGTACACTTTGCAGTTGGTCAAAGGGATTCAGCGTGACATTGAAGAGATTAAACTTGCGCAGCGCACGATCTTGGCGGGTTTAAAGGGTATGTTTCATTTTGAGAAGCCTATGATCCAGAAGATTGCTTGCGTCGACGAAGTTGATATGGAGATTCTCGAACTGCTGTTTGAAGCTGGCAGTGCGGGTTTGTTACCGAAAGACCTTGCAACTCGCCTCAGCCAGTTTCGGGTTAGGCGACATCAGGTTAGCCGAAGGATCCTGCACATGAATAAGCGTTTGGAGCGGGAACTCGGTGAGCATGTCGCTGAAAAACGAGGATGGCACTGGGCTCTTACTAGTTTTGGGGTTAATACGTGGGGTGAGTCTGAGCGGAATCGGGGATGTGCGGGTAACTTCGAGAATTAGGTGAATTTGGTCCCTTAGAGAAGGGCAGATTGTTCCGAGAAACAGATTCTACATTGGGCACGCCAACAGGGAAAATATGTGCATTTCGCTTACAAGGTGAACAAAAAATGTCATAAGCGTTAGAAACAGTAGGGAAATTGGGGCAGCGGTAGCTGTGGGCAGTAGATCTGTTGGAAAAGAGAAGAAGATGGTTGCTGAGCACGCGCTACGACCCGGGCGCGATTACCGAGAACGCGGTCATATATGTGCACAATGCTTGCATTTTATTGATGCGCCTGTGGCAGAGAACAGGTTTTGCCTTTTTGAGCAGAAGCACGTTGCCTCACTCAAAGAGGCTTGTCGCTATTTCGCTATCTCAAAGAGGAAGAGAATGAAGAAAAGACACAAGCATGGAATCCTAAGATATGAAAAAAAGAAAGCCCAAACGCTAAGAAGGGCGGAAAAGCAGAAAAAAAGTCAGGGTTAAATGGCGGGATGCAGAGCCAGTGCCCACAAATAGGCTCTAACGAGGTTTATCTCGTCTGGGGAGAAACTGGGAAATCTACGGAGGTTATGAAAGGTGAGCAGGATACTTTAACCTAGAGTTGGCAAACATTAATATCTAATATGTAGTGAAGACTTGCTCATGCCAACCAAATCAGAACTAGTCCTCGCTGAGCAACCTCTCAAAGTCGCGCGCACACTACCAAGACAGTCTATTTATCTGCCAAATGAGGGCCTGCAAGGTGAAAACATACCTTCTCACATCCTTTGGGAAAACATGAAAGTCGATTCAGTTCAAGTCACTTTCCATTCTCCATTGAAATTCAAAGAGATCTTCAATGCCGGATCTTGGGAGATTCACGGCGATAACATCGTTGTAAAAAATGTGGAGTTAGATGGCTATATTGGTTTGTCATTTGAATCGGTAAGAGTTGCTGCCTTGGAGGTTATCGTTCCCGTTGAATACACAATTCATGCGTCGAATGGAGAAGTGGTCAAAGAGACAAGGAAGATCAAGTTGTTCAGACCTGAACTAGAAATCAAGATCAAAGCTGAAGAAATGATAGTTGATCCTTCAACAGGATTCATTAGAGGTCGAATAGGAGTCAAGAATATTGGAAGAGGCGTGCTAATATTGCATGTTTCTACAACAAAGGGAAGCTCTGTCAAGATTGAGACTCCACCTGAACATCGAGATTTCGCAGAGAAGTTTAGAGCAGACCTTATAACGGAACTGAAGAATCTCGCAAAAGATTTTCCTCAATTCAGATCATCTCTTAAGGAAATGCTCGAGTGGGACAAGAAAGAATTCCAGGAACTATCCACAGAGGAACGAAATGGACTTGCAGAGTTTCTGAACAAAATGGCAAGAGCTCTTGCAAGTGATAAGAATCTCCTACGTGGGTTCATTGAAGCGTATTCAAAGGCATTGGCAAAGAACAGCGAATTAATTGAGATGGTCAGAAGGGTCATAAACGTATATGAATCTCTAGTTTCTAAAGATATTCTTCTAATTAACCCACTTGATGAAGTTGTTCTAACCGGAAAAAGAGGCGAGATTGCCCTAGCTATCTCACAAACCGACAAAGTGTTTGGCACGTACGATGATATCAAATTGCCCAAGTTTGAGATAACGAGCTCAAGCGAAATTAAGCTGCCAATTCACAAGCTATTTGATTGGAGGTAAAGGACTTGGAAGAAAGGATGGCTAAATCATTCTTCCAAATTGCAGAGTATGTATACAAGATTTGGGAGAAGATACCAAAAACAAAAATTCTAAACCAAGAAGCTACAATAAACGTACCTGAATCTGTTGTAGAATATACATTGGCAGTAAGCATACCCCAAAACTTTAGGTCTGTTAGAAATACTATCGAGATCAGTGCGCCTTCCATCGTCAGAGTCTCTGCCTCTTCTCTTCACCCTTTCCCAAGAACTGTTAGAGAGGCTATCAAGCGATATGAGTATGAAGATGGCCACATTTCATATGTTTTATTTCCAGAACTGCTCCCTTCTGAATCTGATCTGATATCAATGTCAACCACGTACCAGATTGATGATCCTTCACTCCTCGATGACCTGGTCGACAGGACTCAAGGACATGAACCTGGAGGACCTCAAAAAGACGAATATTGGATGTCTGCTCAAATGAAGCATCCTAAAGTACTGCGTGACAGGTTTGGGAGATTTGATCTAAGATCAGTTGATGTAACAGTTGACGTTGGCGTTCACAATGAGCTCAAGAACACGATACCTCCTGCCTTCATCAGAAGACTAAAGACATTTTTCACTGTAATGGCCGAGAAAGATCCACGGCGACAACATATGGCCATTCCCGAGCTCCGCAGATTGGCGAGAGAAACTACTGCTGGCCGTGAATTCAAAATTCTCATTGATTTGGAAGCACTATTTGTGCCAGGAACTTTTTCGAAATACGTCGAGGTACTTAGGGACTTCAGGTTCTCAGATTGCTACAAAGGGAAGGAATATTATGAATTACCCATAGAAATAATTCCGAAAAAAGTTGATGTCGTTTCTAGGGCTGATCTCACCTTAGAAAAACCAGCCGCAGACGGCGTTCTAATCTATAAGAGTAACCTCTTCGTAGAAGCAATCAAGAAAGTATTGTCAGAATCTGCCTAGTCTCAGAACGAACTGTGTTCAACTGCCTTAATCATATTCAACTCACGCGCGTTAAGAGGGCAAAAGCTCGTTGCAAACGCGGTAATGTGTCAGGAACATCCGGCCTTTCTCTGTCACATGCAATCTCGTGCTTCCTTTCCCGGTTTTCTCGCGCTGCACTAAACCGTTGTCCATAACGATTTTTCTGAACTCGTAGTTTGTGCCTGCTCGAGCGAATATTCTGCCTGGAGCCAGATTAGGACCCTTAATAACTTCTTCCAAGACAGCAGCAGCTATTTCTTTCGTGCCTCGCCGCATACGGAACAGTTGAACGCGCGTGTATATTATCGTTGTTGATGCTGACTGTTTATCTCTGTGCAATAACCTTCTTTTCTAGGATACGCCTCATATCAGGTTGATTGTTCGTTCCCGTTAGCATTCTGGCCGCCGTTGAGTGGCATCACGGTGAAGTATTTTGCACAAAAGAAGCAAAGACAAATTATTGCAGAGACAGGTCCGCAGGATAATCTTCGCGCTAAGTTACACTGACAGGATAGTCTGTGAAACGGTGAGCAAGACAACGCGCGAAGACGTCCTCGCATTCTTAAATAAGGCAGTCCAACTGAGCGATGTTCCAGATGTCCTGAAGGGCGAAGTTCTTGTGGACCCGCGTGGCCAGGGAAGCTTTCAGCGGTGAAAAATAGAGGAGGGTAGAGAACAATAAAGGGTAATCCGGGCCTTATTGTTCTGGTAGGCCGCCGTATTTTTCAGCTTCGACGCACCGTGAAGTTTGACACGCAACGTTTGAGGACGAGGACGATCGAGCGGCTCGACCAGCTTTTTGCTTTCGCCACGCAGATTGCGAGTGGCCAAATGAAATGGCAAAGGGTCGACGGTAAGAAGCAGCCGATAACGTTGAAGCAGCGGCAGATGTGGGCCCACGTGGCTGCCTATATCGCGCAGATCATGGGTAACCTCGCAAACGGCTATGATGAGAGGCAGATGGATGAGGACCTTGCTGAGTTGGAACGGCTTGTAGATGAGATCAAGAAACAAAGCAAAGCTAAAGAGAGTCAAGCAGAAGCTCAAGGAGACCAGAAGCGAGGAGACGATTCCAAAGCCTACACTGCCTGAAGACCCGGTCCAGTTTGTTGCTGCCCTCTTCAGCTTCCAACCGAAAGAGTATCAAAAAAGTCTCCTCGAAGACAAGGCAAAACGGATCGTCGTCCGCTGGGCAAGACAAGCTGGAAAAACGACTACTCTCGCGCTTAGGGCCCTATGGTATGCGCTGACAAACAGCAAGACTTTGACGCTTATCGTGGCGCCATCGCTCAGACAAAGCATGATCATGGGCGACAGGGTCCAAGACTACCTCGCAAGCCTCCCTGAAAAGCAGAAGAGGGTCCTAATAGACAGGCAACAACGAACCGTAATCCGGTTCAAAAATGGAAGCAGAATCGTCATACTGCCCAACAGTCCACAGCTCCTGCGCGGTTACACAGCTCATCAGGTTGTCTGCGACGAGGCTGCTTTCTTCCGCGAAGATGATCTTGTTTTTTACAACGTGCTGTATCCTATGCTGGCGACAACTGATGGCACACTCATCGCCTCGAGCACGCCTTGGAGCAAAGACAGCGTTTTCTACCGGATGTGCCAGAGCAGCGAGTTCAGCAAGCACGTTGTCACGTGCGAGGACGTCGTGCAGTCCGGCCTCATCAAGCAGAGTTTCATTGATGAGATGCGTGCTCAGCTGCCCTTTGAACGTTTTCAGCGGGAGTTTCAGGCCGAGTTTGTTGAGGACGTCGACGCTTGGCTTACGCAAAGCTTGATCGTTAGCTGCATCGATAGTCAACTGCAGCCATATGACTTTCAAGACGGGCCCGTGGGCGAGTTTTACGTTGGCGTTGACTTCGGCAAGGAGCAGGACTTCAGCGTTGTCCTGGTGGCTCAGAAAACGGGTCCTGTACTGCGGATAGTGCATGTACACAGGTTTCGGCTGAAGACTGAGTATGCAAGCGTTATCGGCTACGTGAAGAGTCTGCAGGACCGGTGGCATGAAGTGAGAGCTGTATACGCTGACATCACTGGCGTCGGAGGCTACATCGTCGAGGATATGATCCGCAGCGGGATACAGGCTGTCCAGGGAATAACCTTCACAGTGCAGTCGAAGGAAGAGATGGCTACGATTATGCGGGAAAAAATGCGTACCGCTGAGGTCAAGATTCCGTACGTGCCCGCCAGAAAGTTGGAAGACGTCGACTTGACGGCTGAGTTGAACATTGAAAAGTACGAGTTAATGAAGACAGGACATCTGAGGTTCAGCCATCCGGAGGGCGGTCACGATGACGTTTTCTGGTCCGCAGCCTTAGCTGTCTACGCTTCTGTCAAAGCGCCACTTCCTGGAAGAGGCGCGTTCATGCTTCCACATCGATAGGCGTTGAAAATGAGTTTCGTTGCGAAGAGAGTTAAGAAGGGTCTTATGGCGATTCGAGAATTCACGAGCAGGTTTCAGGCTCAACGGCAAGTTCCCCCTGACATGAGCAGGCGGCAGATCGAAGAGGAGATCCCCGTTGCTTGGAAGCAGGACCAGGCTTTGTGGGGCTACGTCACAAAGTACATGCTTAAAGCCTCAGGCGTCGGCTTCGTCACTCCGCCATACATGGCCTACTGGGAACGGATCTGGGGAGCCACACCCGTCGAGGACCTACCAAAGTACAAGGACATGTACACGTTCACGCCGTACATCAAGGCTTCAATCGATGTGACCATTAACCTTGCTTTGAGCAACGGGTTTGAACTCGAAGGCGGAGACGACGCTGTTCGAGAATGGCTCACGAACTGGCTTGACGAGCAGAACATCCTTCAAACCCTGAGGATCATCGCAACAGACATGCTGGTTTCAGGAAACGCATACTTAGAACTCTGTCGGCACGAAGATGGCACAATAGAATGGCTTAAGCCTCTGGATCCTGTTCACATGCGGGTCCGTGGTGATGCTTACGGCAACGTGTTCGGCTACGTTCAGCTGCTCACTTTTCCCCCAGTTGTCTTCACGGCTCAGGACATTGTGCACTTTCGCTGGGGTGCTAAGAGCTGGTGGTTCGAGTACAGCTATGGTACGAGCCAGTTGAGGCCGCTTCTGTTGATTCAAGCGTTGATCGATGATTTTCAGACGGACATGGCAACCATAATGAAGGTGTACACTAAGCCGATGCTTGTCGTCCAAGCAGGAACACCGGAGATTCCTTGGGGCGATACGCAGTTAGCCCAGCTTGTTCAGGCTTTTCAAGACCGGCAGCCGGCGACGGATGTGTTCGTGCGAGGCGACGTGAACGCCAAGGTCATTCAGAGCATGACGCGAGAGATCAACGTTCAATGGTGGCTTGATTACCTTCATAGGCAGCGTGAAGCCGTTCTAGGCGTCCCGAAAATCTTCTTGGGAGAGAGTGAAGGAACGAACCGTGCGACTGCCGAAATCGTGATGCAGGAATATATCACTAGGCTGCGGATGCTTCAGGAGCTTATGGGAGACACGCTGGAAACAGACTTGTTTAGGCAGCTGATTGAAAGCAAGTTTGGTGAAGGCGTCGAGATTCCGACAGTTAAATGGCGTCCGATCTGGGAGCCGACGACACAGGAGAAAGCCGCTTACTACGTCGCTCTTGTGCAGAACGGAATTGCTACAATATCTGAGGCAAGGCTAGCCCTAGGCCTTCCAGCTGAACCTGAAGAAGGAGAAGAACAGATAAGCGCCGGAACAGCACTTGCTACGGAACCTGAGCAAGCGAAGCCTATTTCGCTGCCTCTTCAGCAGACAGAATCTGCATAAAAATGACGCGCTAACTCTCGACACTTTTCTTCAAGTCCTCATATTCTTCTTTAGAGATTTCGCCCTTTGCCAACCTTAGCTTTAGTATCTGCATTGGGTCTTCAGCTGTCTTCTTTTGAACCACTGCATCTTTGCAAATCGGACAATTGCCTAGTCTCTCTCTGGGAATGCCGACCCCACATCTCTGACAACCAACTGTGAAGGGCATGACGAATCTATGCAACCCTTTGTTAAACAATATCGTCCATACTTGCACTGGATAAGTTGTGTAGATATTTTCCAGCTCTCCTCGCGCTCCAGCCTCATCGCCCTTTTCAAGTTGCTTTGCTATATTGAGTAGATTCTCTCGCGCATTATCGGGCATTAGAAGTTCTGTGTAAGCCAAATCAGCATTAAGTGAAGGAGAGTGAATATAGAACGTGGGATTCTCCCGTAAAGATTCAAATAACCACGTATCCGTTTTCTCGTCAACATTGACCTTGAATGGTTTATAACAAGTCTTGCATATACCCGCTTTAGACTTGCTGATATTCGCATAACCTTCGCTGTTATAGGGAATGTCTCTGGAGACTCCGCAGTTTGGGCACGTAAATCTACGCGTTCTGGAAGGAACCACTGCAGAAGAACTTGAAGATAGGGCACTTCTTAACGTATTAATCTCAAAATCCAGACTTCGAATTTGACTGTTGAGGTCGGCAGCTCTCGCTTTCATCTGTTGCATCTCGAGCATGTGTGTTTCTACACCGTCCCCTAGCATCGCGTGTAAAACACCGCTTACGCCTGTCTTTTTTGATGATTTAGCCAGTTGCTCCAATTCTGCTTGTTTTTGCTGTCTTTCATTTATTAGAAATTCAAGACGTCTTTTCATCGTCTCCATGTTTTCGTCCATGGTGTCTCCCTCATAAACTAAGCACGCGGACAACTTATTTAAAATAGCGCGTCAAGAGTGCCTGGAGAAATGTCCCAGCTCCTGTTACTGAAGTTTTGTGCCGCACATTGGGCATTTTAGGGGATAGTTGTCTTTGCTGATCATTCTCAGTGCGCAGCCGAAGCAGATGCAGATCTTGCATGTTGGGCAGTAGTAGTTGCCGCCTTGAATACGATTGCCGCACATGCTGCATGGTTTGGTCAAACAATCATTAGACATCAGGTTCGCCTTAGTGAAGGGATTATTGGCCACGGTCGAAAGCTCGGATTTTCAGAGTTAAAAGGCGTTTGTCTATGCGACGTTGTAGAAGAGTGGAGAGAGTGGAGTTAAAGTAATGATGGGGCCCGAAAGAATTCGTCATCCTCGCTATGGCAAATCTGCACAATTTGACAAAGGTTAGCGGGTTGAATGCGAAAGTTAAGTGACCTATTGCCAAAGATGCCGTGTCGCACGCTCTGCGGGCATCCTCTTCAGCGTTACCATTGGAGCTGCATGTACTGCCGGGTGAGACGATTCTTTTACGGGAAGATGGACCCGAAAAAATATCACTACAACGGTTTGATGCGTCTTGTAGTGCCTGCTGACCAGACGACCTATGTCCTTTTCATTGATAATGGGCGCAGAAACGTAAAAGTGAAGTCAATCTTGTTGAAGGCTTGTCTTGAGTTGGCTGAGTGGTTGGCGAACTAATATGCCTGGACTTGAAGAAGGAGAGACTGTTTGGCACTACCGAGTACAGGACCCGAGTAAGTTTGACAAGATGCGGGTTAAGGAACTCGGGAAAGGCGTCAAGATTACCCTCGGTCGCATCAGGGGCTCAGCCCGTTGGGAAATCGAGAACTACATGTTTGAGAAGAACACGTTCAAAACTCGTGAACAAGTCAGAAAGTGGCTTGACTCGCACCTGAAAAGCGAGATTCAGAGCGTGCTTGACTTTAAAGCGTTTGATGAGTGGCGCCGCCGCTTCGTTAACGCTTACATGAATATTAGCAGAGTCGAAGGCTGAAAAGCCTTTTTCATAGTTACTGCTTGAGGTTGCGCTTTTTCCGTTCTCGAAGCCTTTCCCTTTCTCCTGAGCGGTTTCAGTGCGGCTTCAAGCAGTGACAATCAAAAACTTTGGAGGTCAAAAAATGAACTTTGCTCGTGGAATAGCGATCTTGCTTGCCATCCTCGCCATGTCAGTTGTCATTGCATTCTCCTTGCAGTCTGCGATGGTGCGAATACAGAGCACTGGCACCATCACGGCTGTCGGTGTCAACGTGTTCAGCGACGCTGCCTGCTCGCAGAATGTGACAAGCATAAGCTGGGGTGTTCTTTCGCCTGGGAGCATAACGAACAATCAAACATACATTAAGAGCACGAGCAATGTGCCGATTACGCTGAGCTTAGGCACAGATTCCTGGAACCCAACTGGCGCAGCAACTTACATAACGCTTACCTGGAGTTACGCTGCAGGGACAGTGATTCAGCCGAATGCTTCGTTACCGGTCACGCTGATCTTGACCGTTAGTTCTTCTGTGGTAGGGTTCACGTCTTTCAGTTTCAATATCGACATAACGGGCTCTGGTTAGGGCCCAGCTAGTTTTGAGGTGTAAACAAAATGAGTTTTCAAGGAAGAGTTTGAAGTGAGTAAGTTGTGGTGCCATAGATGCAGCTAAAGTACTTCGTTCCATTCAAGGCGCAAGAAGGCGTAAGCGCCGAGTTTGCGCTGCGAGAAAAGCTCGTAAACATTGAAGGCATAGCGATAGACACAAGCGTCAACGCGAACAAGTGGCAGGTACCAGAAGAAGACATTGACTTTTTCGTAACGACACTGATAAACTCACAGCTACGAATTGATCATGCAGAAAGTGCCTTGGCTGTTATCGGTAGAGTTCCTGAAGGCAAGAGGATCGGGAATACTGCTTGGTTCAGAGCGGAGATCGGCGATCTACCGATAATTGAGAAGGTTCT
>JBEKOM010000015.1:0-19693 GCA_049521795.1 Bathyarchaeia archaeon | reverse complement strand
TTAAGCACAACAAAGTTCAGTTGTCGCTGGCTAGTTGGCACGAAAACTCTGAGGGATAAAGCACTTCAGAATGCATCGCAGATAAAGAAGCCAACACTGATAATTCAAGGAGAAGCAGATAATCTTGACTTTCCCAGTGGAGCCAAACGGCTTTTAGAAAACCTTGCGGCTGAAGACAAATCGCTCCGAACCTTTCCAGATGCAGACCATTGGTTTTACGACGCCATTTTCCCCAAAGTAACTGCCAAACACGACCCTGAAAAAAGAGAGCAAGTGTTCTCAATGGTCAATGATTGGTTAAAGACGAAATAGGCAAGAGCAAAATGCTGAGATTCTGCATCAAGAACAATAGGTTTGTTTCGAAATCCAAATAGCACCGAAAGAGCGTGCTACAGTAGATGACGAACTCTTTCTGTATCTTCGTCAGACAGTAACGACATATTATTTTTAAGCGTCTTATTGCTCATGGTATATCGGAGATGTCAAAAATGTCGAGTCCAAAGCGACATTTCGGGAGATATCACCACTGAGGTTTGAGTCCAGCCTACACACACATATAAGAGGACCTGTAGTTTAGCCCAAAAAGCGCGCTAGGACGGATATTTCTTCTCTTCAACTATGTCGCCAGACACAGTGACCAGAAGATTGTTTCCATTGACAGAGATGACTCTGTGCTTTCTGTGCATATTGTAGAATCTCAGAAACGCTTCTGGAATCTGCAAGACCAGCTTTCCATCAACCTTCCCTATTTTTAGACTTTCATGAAAACACGATATCTCGCTCCACTCAGGCATCTCCTCACCTGAAATCCCTATTGTTGAACTGTCCAATGCGTATGCAAAAGCATTTTGATCCCAAAGAGGATTTCCAGTTTTCAGAAGCTCAGCAGGTACTTCTATGACGTCTGAGGGTTTCTGTTCTTTTGGATAAGCAAGATTCACTCTCCTACCATTTCTTTCTAAAACCTGGATGAAAACCTCATTCTGTTTGAGGAGTCTTCTTATTGAACCATCGATAAGGCCACTTGAGGATTTCAATTTTCTTGCTAGCTCATATTGGGAGAGACCTGGATAGTTCCTTATGACTTCCAGTATGAGCTTGTCTGATTCCTTT
Organism: Bathyarchaeia archaeon; assembly: GCA_049521795.1. Taxonomy (GTDB): domain Archaea; phylum Thermoproteota; class Bathyarchaeia; order Bathyarchaeales; family Bathycorpusculaceae; genus DASPPK01. Next base: position 18,580 of record JBEKOM010000015.1, on the reverse strand, counting down.
CCTCTTCTGTTACCTTTGAGTTCTTTCATTTTATTCTCTAGTAAACTAGCGCGCGCTGTCATACTTAACGTTTTGGAATATTCCAAAGCCTGTCCATCGTCAAACACACCGTAGCAAGGGTGATTTGGGAACACGTGAATTTGGAAACTACTGGCGAACGATTATATCTGGATTTAGGGCGCGCTCTTGGTGGATCATAGCTTGATTGTGCCGTTCAGAAATATTGAACAATACGTGAAATATTGAACAAGTTCAGTAAAACTGAACATGTGAATAGCGCGCGCTAAAACGATGTCTTCCCATTTCATAGTTTGAAGTAAGGAAAACCAAAAAAACAAAACTTTGCAATTGCTTACTTTTCGCCGTACCCGTAACTCTCAACATGTCAAGATATTAACAGAACCGCCCAAGAATCATAAACAAAAAAAGGGGATGTGCAGGAGACATCTCCACTGCAAGCTATGTTACGACCAACACGTTAGCCTATTTTGGAGCGCGCGAACGTCACAAGGGAAGAATGACTGTATGTGTTGGTCATTTCATTTGGTGAAACTCAATCGCTATGGAGTGGCCCGCTCGCTTTGTTTTGCTGCAGCCTTCAGAACTTCTGCCACCAGCCTGCTGTTCCTATGAGATTTGGAATCTTTCACTATTTTGTTTAGATCACTGTCCAAATCCTTCAGAAACCCATACTCTTTAACGACTTTTCTAACTAGCGCTGCTTCAGAAGGCAGATCTCCCTTTCTAACCAGCCGCTGCAGATCCGTCCAATCGTATCTTTCCGTCGCTATCTGATCCAAGAGCGACTCTGGAACGAACGGTTCTCTGACATTCCAACATTTGACTACAACGAGTTTTCTAACCAAGTCTCTGTCAAACGGCCTTTCCGAGAACAAGTACAGGTCGTAAAGGTCACGTCCTTGAATTCTCTGAAATGCTGCGCGCAGTTTCTCGGACAAAAGCTCTTCTTTCTGCAGGCATCTTAGAGCAAATCTCTGAAACTCAAGGAACTTGAAATACAACTCATCCGAAATAAGCACATCTTGGGGAGGAAGAAGTGGATTCTCTCTGTAACTGACCTCAAGCGTGAGCCTACTGGCATTCCAACTGTGAGCATAGTCGACGACGGCGAGGTAAGACTCAGCACCAGCACCGAATTCTGCCCTGACATTTTCCTCTGCAATCTTGAAGTTGATGCCATAGTGACTACGGTTACGCAGCTTATCTCCGAGCACATTTCGGAGTTGTTCCACGGTCACACCTAAACTCGTGAAGTCAAGGTCCATCGAGAACCGCCCAGTTCTTCCAAAGTAAGTCTTCTTCAGGCATGTTCCGCCTTTGAAAGCTAACTCTGGCAGAACGCTCTCTGCCAGGATCCGTAGGACGTAGGTCAGAACCACGTCTCTTTCTGCTACATCTAACGGGACTCCGCTCGACCGAGCGTAGAATGTCACGTGTTTCTGGTCCAGCACTCGTTGTCACCGCACTTCAATTTCGCTCAGAAGTTGTTCTCTAGACATGTTGTTGACAACTTTCCATTCTCTGACGTAGGAACCAGACTTCGCCTTTTTCCTGTCAAGATAGATCGGCGTCTTCCCAACATGGTTCAACAACGCAGTTCTAAGGTTAGAAGTCAGCGGTGTAGTCAATCCTTCCTTGACCAAGAAGTCAAGGATGAACCCCAATCGTTGAACCAACGCGTGCGATTTCATTCTAACCGCATAATCAACCAACCTTCTTCGATCCGTCCTTGCCAAACCAAGCCAGGTGATTCTTGCCAGTTGCTCTATTCCTCCAGCATAATGTGGCTTGTCAAAAGAATCAACTAAAGACTTCTCCGGTTCAGCCATACACACTTCAACACCGAAAACCCCTTCGCTACGAAAACCGAAGAATTTCTCTTTTGACAACGTCACAAATCTAAAGGTGACACTCTGCCATTCGACATTGGGCTTCTTCTTTGGTGTCGCAATGAACAAAGTAAAGGGCATCTGGGTAGTGAAACCATAGTGACTATTCGCCGTATAGTAACTGAAGTAATATGGCTCTACAAATGCTGCTCCAACTACGAAGGCGTTGGCAGGGGGGATTTTCTCTGGATATATACCATAGGCGGCGGGGACAAACTGGTAGATACCGTTGTTTATTCTTTCAAGCCACTTCTTCCGTTCCAGCTTATGAAGCAGAAAGTAGGCCTGATCAAGCGTGCAACGCAGAATTTCTTGAACATCTATCGGTCGAATAGTAGTCTTCTTCTCAATCTCCCACCTGGCCACTAAGCTGGCTTCTTCGGGAGACAGTTTTCTAATTTTAAACTGTCTTCGCTCCTCTTCAATCTCCAGCAGTTTTGTCTTCGTTATGCCTAGCTCTCTGAATGTAAGAAGCCTGATAGGAAGTTTCTCAAGCTCCCTTTTCACTGATGAAGCAACCTCACGCCCGATGATCACTAACTCGAATTTCTTTAAAGAAGGCTCAATGTTAGAAATCGAAGAATACAGGTTGAGTATCTTGCTGAGCATGGAACGTTCTATTCTACGGTTTGAGATCTCTACGAACACATCAGCATCATTCGCGTCTTTCAGATGGAAGTCAATTTTAACTTTGCCCGGGAGTGTTTCATTCGTTGCTATCAGCTTATGTTTTCCATAAAGCCTCATAATCTCTCTTGAAACATACGCTTCTAGATCACGTTCCATTTCTGACACCACCTATTGGAATAATACGTCAATCTTCATTATATTTTTTTCTCATTTTCTTAGTAGTTATTTCTGAATCACTAAGGTTTAGAGAAATAAAAATAATGATACCTGATAATTCGAAAAGCGGCTAGCACTGGTCTTCATGCAGCCTTTATTTGGGAGATGCCGTCTTTCTTTTCGATTCTCATGACTTGATCAGCGAAGCTTTCCAATTCTTTCTCGTGTGAGACCATGATGACTTGGGGGCATTTCAGTTCATCTAGTATCTCTCTTATCTTGAACAGCTGTTCTTTACTGAAGCCGTCGGTAGGTTCATCGAGTATCAGCAGGTTAGACTTGATTCCCGATGAGACCTTCTGCACGATGGTGTTGAGTGAGAGTCTATAAGCTAAAGCAAGGCTGGTTTTTTCGCCGCCGCTCAGATAGTTGTAGTCCTGTTCATAGCCGTCCTGTTCAACTATCGGCGTAAAATCCTCATCGATACGAGATTCTTTGCCCGGGTCGTCGACGAGCATCGTCCACCACTTCTGAAAGTGCTGATTAAACTCCTGATTTATGTTCATCATCACATGAGTCTCGATCGACTGCAAAGTAGGTATGAAGAAATCTTCAAGCCACATCTGATATTCCTTCAGTCTCTCCGCGGTTTTTCTCTCCTTCTCCTTGGCCTGGATCTCTGCTTCCAGTTCGTCAACTTCTCTTGTAAGCATTTCACGGGTCCTCTGACTTCCAGAGATGCCCTTTTCGACCTTGGTGAGCTGCAACTCGTCTTCCTTCAGTTCCCTGGATAGTCCGTCAATCTCCGCTGAGACCCTGTTGAATTCCTCAACGTGTTCCCTAGCCTTCTCAAGCCTTTCCTTTGCACTCGTAACCTGTTCTTTTAGCCTCTGGGTCTTTTCACGATTCTTTCCTATTCTCTCTTGGTCTTTCTTGACGCGTTCGACTAGAGTCTGCAGCCTATCCTGAGTTCTATTGTACTCTCTGAGCGAGTCTTGAAGAGCTTCTATTTCTTTGATCCTTATTTCACAGGAATCGACTTCTGCTAATGCCTTGCTTTTCTCTTCTTTTTTGAGCCTGATCTTCTCTTCAAACTCCTCAGGCTCCGCCGGTCTATCGCACGTTGGACAAACCTTGTTTCTTTCAACAGACTCGTAATCCCCTATCTTTGCACCTATGATATCCTGCGCCGACCGCATCTCCCGCTCTCTCTGCCTCGCCATCCTTAATTCTTCTTTCAACTGGTCCCCAGTCTTCTGCGTTGGCTCCGGCATGTTGCTCAGCTTTTCAATCTCGGGCTGCAGCTTCCCTGTTTCAGACTCAAGTTCTTGAATCTCATTTTCGAGGTTAACAACTTCACTATTCTTGTCTTTGATGTCTGCTTCCAAAAGCGGAACTTCACCAGCTGCTTTTACGAGCGACTCCGTGCTTCTCCTTAGCACATCGACCTTCTCTCGCAGGGAGGTTACTTTTCCATCAAGATCCGCCTTGTTCCTGCCTAGTGTTGTCAGTTCTTCCTCGCACTTTGCGATTTCGCCCTTTCTTGCCTTACATTTTTCTCTGCAGCTCTCAAGGTCCGCAGCGTGTGAAGCCAGCTTGATCGACTTTTCCTTAATCGAATTCGCCAGAGTCTTCGAGTTGTCCTGCGCTATTCGGTAATCCTCGATTCTGAACGCTTTCCGAAGAGTCTGCAGCCTAGAGTCTGCCCTCATCCAGATGATCGCTTTCATCTCTTCCTGCGGCGTGAAAATCGCGTACCTGAAGATGACGCTCTGCGCCTTCGGGTCCGCCGGCTCGTTAAAAGCGAGTATGTCAAGAATCCTCTGCTTCATTTCAGAAGCTGATAAATGCAGAACCGCGCCCTCGGTTTTGAGGTTGCAGTCGACCTGCTGGATGCTCTTGGCTTTTCTTTCCAGGCTGCGACAGGCTTCATACTCTTTGCCATCAACTTCGAAGCACAGTGTCACTAGGCCTTTTTTTGCGCCGGCCTTAAGCAGGGCCCCACCCTTTTCTGAGCCTAAGCCGAAGAGCGCGAACTCTATCGCCATCAGGATTGTTGACTTTCCAGAACCTATGTCACCCTCAAACAACGTCGTACCCATAGGAAAAGTGATTGCCTGCTCCCTGTAGCTTCTGATGTTCTCAAGCCTGAGCGATTTAAGTATCAATGACCTTCATCTCCCAGGCCCAGCGAAGCCCAAGCGTGCTTCTGAACGCGTTCCTCATAATCCTTCTTAGTCTCGTTAACCCTCTGCTCCTGCCTCAAAATCTTGAGTAAGTCCTCCGCGAGTTTCGCGCCCTTTTCGGCTTTCAGGTCCTCTGCAGAAACTTTGACGGCTCCTATGTTCTCTCTGAGAAGTCTGCTCTCAACGGCAGGGATGTCTTCGCCCTTAACCGTGACCGGCGAGAAATCCTTCGATGTCAGCCCGTAACGATTTATGATTACTTCTAACGCGCCGTTGTCTTTCAGCAGGTCTCTGATCTCGCTTGAACTGACCTCTGAAGTCTTACCTCCGGACAGCGTTCCCTTTATCTTGACAACGGCAATCTTGCCTTGAACCTCAATCTTGCCTAGTTTTTCAAGCAGGGCTTTTCTCGCCTGCACCGAGTTCTTATCAGTCACATCGTACTCGAAGTACTCGAAGCCGCACACGGATACTTCGATAAACTTCACGTCTTGCACTATGTCATCAAAGTAAACTATGTAGAAGCCTCGTTCCTCGCCTTTGGCAGAGTCCTCCAAGTCTCTCGGATACCCAGCGAACAGCGCCCCTGGAAAAACCACTCTTTCATACCCCGGAAACCCCGATTCCGTCTTCTTGTGAACGTGACCGCTTGCGTAATAGTCAAAGCCTTTAGGCAGCAGAGACACCGGTATCGACTCCATCTGCGCCAGCAATTCTGGCTTCAGCTCTGAGACAGCGCTGTGAAAAGCAAATATTTTGAAACCTTCTTCTTTTTCTAAGCGTTCTCGGTCGAGAATCTCAAAATAGTTCTTTTCCAGCCCTGCCTTTCTTCCCGATATGCCGACGAGCTTCGCCTTCGTCTTCGGGTCCGTGAAAACTTCCAGCCTGAGCTTACCATCAACGACTTCGCCCTTCACCACCTTCTTGATCAACCCCGTGCTGTCAAGAATATCGATTATCGACGTGGCATTCGGACTGTAATCGTGGCTCCCATAGATAACGTAGATAGGAATGCCAGCATCCCTGACCTCCTTCATCTTCTTAACAGCTTCATTCGCAACGTGCATGTCCGGCAGGTTGGCGTGAAACAGGTCTCCGGATATCAGAACAAAGTCAACCTTCTCCTGCACGCAGGTTTCCATGGCTTTGCTGAACGCGGCTAGTTCCAGTTTTTCCAACACTGGGTCTCTGTTTGCCCCTATGTGACAGTCTGCGAGATGTGCAAATTTGAACACGGTCTTACCCCACAAAAACTGTTTTCTCTTTTCTCTTCATCTGCGCCTTGTCTTCGACGTACTCTTCAAACAATGGTATCTGGATGGGCACAGCGAACCGGGTGAAGTTGCTGCTCACGATTGCTTCTCCCTTGTCCAGGCTTGCGATGGTTCTATCGTCAGATGACAAGTCTTGTGCGGCGCTGTCAATCACCGCCTGTCTTTCAGCTACCAACTCGTTTCCAAGAATTATCTTCGTGTTCATGTTTGCAAGAATCGTTCGCGGAATCAAGCTGACAAGCTGCGTTATCGCGATCAGGCCTACTCGGAACTTTCTGCCTTCCCTCGCTATGGTACTGTAGATACTGTTCCCGCGTTCTTCGATAACGTCGGCTCCGAGAACCCTCGGCGCCTCTTCAATCACGACGCTCACCACAGGCTTCCGCTCCAACGTGCCCTCAGACTTGTACCTCTGATAATTGTAGAAGATCCCGCTTGACACGATGCTTCCTATGAGCAGTTCGGCCTCGTCAAGAAGCTTTGACGTGTCAACGATGACTTTCTTACCGTCTTCCAAGGCTTTTGTGATCTCTTTCGTCGTGGCCATCCCCGCAGTGTCGCTGAACACGCCGCTTCTGCACCGGATGTTGCCGCTGTCATCAATGTAGACGCCGAGAAGATTGTCAAACCTCCTCTTCAGCACCTCAAGCGTTCTAGGGGCAACGCCAGCTTCAATATCAGTTCCCCGAACAATGTTCTCTATCCACTCGCCTCCGAACCTGTGGAAGTATGCGTATATTGCATCCTGCTGCGCATCAGTGAACGCGACTATACCCTGGAAATGTTGAGGCATGATAGACCTCAGGTTTACGACGAGCGTGTTGGTTCCTGGAACCGGGTTTGTGGAATAGTACACCAGGTTCTGCTTCGCAGACGGATGGTCCTTCAGCCCCTTCCCATGCCTCCCATAGTACTCATCATGAGGGTCCAAAACCAGTATGCTGATACCTTCTTGCTCCAATACGCTCCAGAGCATGACCTTGACAAGGTTGCTTTTTCCCCTGCCGGTTGTGGCTGGAATAAGCACGTGATGGGTAAGCATGTCTGTTCCATCGACGAAAACGTTGACATCGAGCACTTTTGAGCCGCTTCTCACCTTTCCCAGATAAACCGGCGTTTTCGGCTTCGTCAGAAACTGCAAATCCTTCTCAGAAACATGCCTTATCGTGGAGAAGAACCTGGGAAGCGTCTTCGGCGTCCTCAGCTCATTGTTCCCGCTGACGCGCAGAACAGCCTTGATCTGGGCTATGACGTAGTTTCGCAGCTGTGGCTCAAGAAAATCCAGGTCTGCACCTATCCCTTCAAGCTTCATGCCTGCGAGCAGTTCTCTCACGAGCTGCGGCACTTGGCTTCCGTACAGAAGCTCATAGGCCTGAAGGATCACGTAAGCCCCGTCTTCTTCGGCCACGAGCAGGTCGCCTATCTCAATTTCCCCGCCGGCTTTCTCCCTCACCAGAATCTGGCCCGTTTTCCCAGCGATTATCTGACCTGAAACTTCCAACGCCATTTCTAATCAACCCTTAAGCGCGTCCAACACGCCGTGCGCGTCGCCCGAGCTAACATGCCGTGAAATCTTCTTCCACTTGCCAAGTCTACTTATTTCAGAAAGCACGAGTGCTTGGTACTTGCTGACCTCGTTCTCGCTCACATGCGCAAAGGTGTCCGCGTCCATGAGACCGTAAGGATACCCAGGGAAACTTATGTCTTTTGAATTATCCGCTAATACCGAAGTGACGTTGCACAGGTCTTCTTCACTCATCCTTCTAGCCTGCTCACCGTGAATGTCAAACCTGAAAACGTACCTGGCACTCTCATGCAGCTTGACCACGTAGATGAAAGCATCATAGTGCACGGTTATGACTTTGGCCATCGGAACACACCAGGGGCCCTTCACCGCGTTTTCTTCGGCCAACTTCTGCACAGCGCCTAACAGTGAAAGACCAGTAGTCGTGAACAGCGTACTCGTCTTCGAAATCCCAGTGAAAATCACGCCTTTATCCACCGCAGCTTTGAACGCTCTCGAAGTGTACGTCTGCTCATTCGTGTGACTCGTCTGAAGCGAGCCATCGTGCACGATCAGGTCGCCCGGTTCAAGCTCTTTCTCGATGATGTGTTTGGATATTTCCCACTCGGCAAACCTCCTCGCCATAGAAGCAACAGTTCTTATATCCGCCCTCCGAGTTCCGACCGTGACCGTCCTGTCACGCGAATTGAACGACAAGTGACGCTCGTCGGGCACAAGCTCGGCGAACTCGTCCTTCAGAGGAAAAACCCTAGTGTCATAAAAGATCTCGTTATCTCTGAAATCTGACGTCGTGACAGAATAAAACTCCACCTTCGATGGCAAAGACCTAGGAAGGATTCTTTCCCTTCCTCGAAAAATGTTAAAGTACACCCGGTTTATCTGAACCGAAAAGTTGGGGGCACCCAATATTTCCTGATTTCCCCCATCAACGTAGGCGGCGCGAACGCTTGATTTGACATCTCTGATAGGAAAGAAACTGATGGGCGGAAACGGAAAAGGCTCAAAGTCTGAACTGCCGAAATACGGTTGACCCAGGTCGCGCTCCTCAATCTCCGTGTCCAGAAACTCTGCTACTCTCTTCGAAACATCTGCAGACATACGCTCGTCACACAACAGTGAACATATGCTCCCAGCTTGTTAAAAGAGTATTTCAACAATGCACAAAACAGGGCGCACGATATGAGTCATAGTTCGATCAAAACGCCTTTTTCGATTTGTCACCTTTGATGAGTTTCTCAACATCTTCTAAGACTGCCTTTCTGCCAACAGACTACACATCTGGGTTTGAAGAGAAGTCTGTCATGTGCTTTCGAATCGTGTGAAGGCAGTTTTCCAACTATGTTTTTCCTTTGATCCAGCCTTTGATCCCAAGTTCAGTTTTCTTTTCTTTCGATTCAATCTTCCCGCTCTTGGAATGAAACGTTATTCCCCAGAGGCTGAGTCCGTAAGTATATGGTTCTTGGATGAGATTGGTGAATGACATTTCGCCGTATGCCAGGAATCCTATCATCTGTGATGATGAAAGCCCTTCTTTGAGTATCTCAGCCTCGGTTCCTGATTTGCAGCCTGCCATCAGCTCAGCGAGTCTTCTGTTGATGCAGGAAACTAGGAACGTGGCGTCAGTCTTGTTGAAGCCTTGGTCTGCCCTCAGCATATCTAACACGCGTCGCGCTCCTTTTTGCATTTTCTCATGGTCTGATGTCACAAAATAGCCAGTCATCTCGGGTGCGAAACTTCTGATTGGGAACATGAGTTCAATGTCCTCTCCGACTACTCGCATGCCCGGAGCGCAAGTATAGTTGCCAAAGGGGAAAGCGAAGGCGTATCTGGCCGAGACTGGATTGAATACCAGTAGCGTTTTCTGGGCTCGAGAAAGTTCGATAGCTTCTTGAATTGCTCCTTGAATTGCTTTTTTATCAGGTGTGGGAAGCCCTTTTTCCTTTGCCATTTTGACTTCGTTTTCATAAGCTGCTTCGGTATACTTAACCCAGGGAATTTCTTCGTCAATACGTTTGATATATTTGAAGTGGGGTTCCTTCTCAGGGTTGAAATGAAAAGTGTGTTCCTTTCCAATTATGGTTAGGGCGTTTGTGTCCAAACCGAGCGAGGTTTCGCAGAGGTTGGGAATCAGGGCGCACACGGCTTCTCCGTCAAGGGCTTTTGGGAGTGAGTGCTCTTTCAGCCTTCCATAGAATTGATGAAAATGCTGGGCAATGAGCCCGTCACCGCTGCATCCGCCTATTACGTTCATGATTCGTGTCTCATGAGCGCTGCCCATGAAATTGCCGATTCCCTCTGCCAAGAAATGCTCGTAGCCCGAAGTGCCAGCAGTCGACCCTCGAGTCAGCACGAGCATGGTCTTTCCTATGTGAAGTTGCTCTTTGCTCGTGGCTTGCTGAGATAAGTCGACCCATGCGTCACGCGCCATTTCCCTTCCTTGTTCTCCTGCTTCTTGCGCTGTTCGTAGCCCCCAAGTTCTGCCCACACCAATCGGCAGATTTGTAACCAAAGCCAAAAGAGACAAACCGTTAAACCCTACTCCTGAAATCTCCTTAAGCACGAGGTCTTCATTTTCTAACTCTCCACCGGTCGTATGACCGATGAGTCTGAGCTGGCTCGCCTCGTGCTTCCTAAACCTGTTCTCTATAGCCCTCAGAATTGACCCGCAGACCAATCTGTCCTTCTCAGCAGGTTCACCTCTGTAACTTGAACACAAGATCAACAGCTTGACATCCTCAAAACTGTAGCCACTGCCTAAGAGGTCTTTCTCAAGTTTATCAAGAATCATCTCGGTGAGTTTCTGGGCCTCCTCTGGACTGTTTCTTCCCCTCACCTCCAACTCCCTTTGGTGGTCAAGTTCCAACTCATTCATCGTATGCGCATGACCGGCGAAACCCAAGAAGAAATCGTCAACCATGATTTACCCCAGATTCAAATACCGTTGTAATACTATAAATGCTTGCGACCAATGCAAATTCGCGGACGAGTGAATGATGTTAAGTCCTTTGACTCTTGATGGAATCAGAAAAACTGCATTGTCACACAATCGTTACAGCATTTTGTAACAAAACAATGCTCTACTTCACTGCTTCTCACTTAACGCGCTGACTTGTCCCTGAATTAAGTGCGCATGCAATTTTTGTGACTTTAACATCGAACTAACGCACTCTTATAAATCAAGTTCACCCCTAGTCAAGAAAGGTATGTTTATGAGATCTTATGCTCGCGCTAATTCGAGAAGCAAATCGAGGAAGTTATCATGAGTTCTCAAATAGACCTGTACCGGGACATGCACAAAGGCCAACGCCGCAGGTTCTTCAACATTGCAACTCAAGCGGGAATCCTCGACTACACCGACCAGAAAGCCCTTGATACACTGTACGATGAACTCTGTTCCTTCAGGGAACACATGCGCCTTCACGCTCATTTGGAAGAAAAATTCATTCACACCGTTCTGTCTCAAAGAGTTCCAGGCGGTGCCACGCAACTTGAGGAGGACCACCGCGTCGTGCGTCAAGAATTCGATGACCTAATAAAACATTTCGACGGCATCAGAGCCAAACCTGTTGATTTCGAAAGACGCGGAGAACTCGCCCTCGAATTCTACCGAGCGTGGAGCCGCTTCACTGCATTCTACTTTATGCACATCGATAGAGAAGAAGAACAGATCATGCCCATCCTGTGGAAACTCTGCACGGTCAAGGAGCTTGCTGAAACACACAAACTGATGATCACTAACCAAAAACAGGAAGAACTCGTCGAAGACTTCGAGATGATACTTCCGAACGCGAACCTGCAGGAACGAGTCGAGATTCTCGGAACACTTCAAGTCTTAACGTCACCCGAGGCATACCAAGAGTTCCTCAAGATTGCCGAACGCATACTCGAGCCAAACGATTGGACGGTTCTGAAGACAAAGCTTGGACTCATATAGATCTGCTCGAATCAGCACGCTGGTTTTCCCGAAATTGATTATTGGTTTGTTGTCAATATCATTGTTGACAATGTTTCCTCGTGTCCTTCGAGCGGCTGAGAAGACATAAATAAATCTCTTGTCGTATTCTCTTGTAAACATGAGATTTCTGTACAGACTTGCAATTTATGTTCTGATCACTGCAATCATTGAAGGAACCTCTACTGTCGTACTATTCTCCTCTGGCTATCCCAATAACGTGTCTGGCCCAGGATTGTCAGCACTCCTGGTTGCTCTAAACATCTTTTCGTACTTTCTCTGGAGTAGAGCTATCGGTGGTTCTGAAACAGCTCCTCCTCAGGGGGATTGGCTCTATAACCCACTTGTGCAGTTGGTTGCAGGAGCAGTCGGCATGTTCGTAATCGTAGCTGCGGTTGGTGAAGCGACAAATTGGTTGGGTGAGAAACTCATGCAAGCAACTGGGAGGGAAGATGAGCTTGTGAGGTTCAACAGGCAACTAGATTCTGCCGTTCATGATTTTGTAGGTGCGACCTATTCCTCGAAACAAGTACAGAGAACGGCCGAAACAACAATAAACAAACTCTATTCTGAACGCCCAGAACGAGTAATAGAATGCCTGTCTGAAACTCTTGATAGAGTAAGGAAGATGGGCACGACCAAAACTGCAGCCCGAGTGGAAACGCTGATCAAGGAACTCCAAGACAGACCAAGGAACGAGCAGTCTTCAGAAACCGCAGCGCGAGAAACATAGCGCACTAGTGCTTCGTCTAGAATGAGATGAGGCAAAGAATCGATTAAAGGGGGATCTCCCCTAAGCTTTCTTCTAAATCGCCAACTATGCCGTATGATTTGATCTGCGAGCTTCCCTAGGTGCGGTTTGATAAGATTTTTTGTCAGAAAAGTCTAAAATTAAGTGTATTCTGTCTTATCTATTGTGACTTCGAATATTGGGTCTCTTCACAAGATCTTGAAAGATGAGACCCGGAGGAGAATCATACTTCTTTTGCAGGAGAAAGGAAGCTTAAGCTATGTGGATTTGATGAAAACGCTGGGGATTACCAACACTGGAAAAATGAATTACCATTTGAAGGTGCTGGGCAATCTTCTGTCCAAGAAGGACGGTGACCAGTATGTTCTTTCAGAGAAGGGCATGCTTGCCTACCGGCTGATGCAAGAGTTTTCTGAAGCAAACACGGAAAGGCAATTGAAACTAAATTCTAGGGAGCCTCAGGTTCTTTGGGACGGCGTGATCATTCTTGTTTTTGCATTAATCGGTTGGTTTGCTTTATTCCAGCGGTTCTTGTATGGCGGATTTATGGATGTCGATGCTGCACAGCTTCTTGGTCCGTTCTTTTTTGTTTGTGCAATATTTTCTTTCATCGGACTCTACATGATAGTCTCTGACTTAAGGAAAAACAGGAAAACCAGTCGAGCACTAGGCAAGCTTGCGAAAAGTGCAGTCATTCTTTTCACGATAGCTCTTATTGTCCTTGGCGTGAGCCTAGTTAGAGTTTCAATCACATTTCCAGAGTCCGCGCGCGATATGCTTGGTTTATGGACAGGCTTGTTCACGCTCCTCGCAGGTGTAATCTCGTTACTTGGCTTTGAAGTCGATGAACTATTCCATGGCAGGAGGACGGGGATCTTCTGGTGGGGCCTGATATTCTTCGGTCTAGCCTTATCCTCGCTGTTCGGAGTTCTTTGGTCTGGAATCTTTGCATGGTCGAGCGTATTGTCTCTTAATTGCATTGAACAGATTTTGGCCAGTCTTGTTTTCTCATTTATCGGGTTCCGAATGATGAAGAAGGGAACCGTAGAAGAGAGCCAAACTCATTCGACCCTTGAATCAAGAATGTCCGCGCTAGAGTTTTACTTGAGTCAGAGAAATTACAGAGGCTTAGTCTACTTGGCAGCCAGCGCATTAATCACCGCTTTGGCTTTGGATGGTGTGGTTTTAAACGGAGGCATTTTCGTGTACGTCGACCCTCTGGGATTTTATCTTGCCTTCATTGGGTATTGGTTCTTAGGTTGGTTCGACCGCACTTCTATTCAGTACTATGCCTTGTTAGCATTCGGTCTTTTTGTTGAAATCTTCATGGTCTGCGAATTCTTCATTAGCCTAACGAACAGCACAAGAAGAGCAAGAGAACCCGCAGCTTCTGTTTCCCAGCAAAGCTCATAATGGTATGGCGGATGCAAGTGCGTGAGACCAGCGCGCGCTCACTCAGCGCTGTGACGAAGGAGTTAATTATAAATAATAAATGTGAAGATACAAGACGTTCAGGGTCAACCTATGACTGGAGAAGTTGATAAAGGACTAAAGAGGATCGGTCTCACAGTGTCTAAGCCAGTGCTTGCTGCAATCACCATAATATTCGGTCTGTTAGTCATAGTATTTCGCGACTTGCTTCCGTGGATCGTCGGATTGTACTTCATAATAGAGGGCATACTGCTTTTCATAGACTACTATGAACTGAGAAGAAAATAGTGTACAGCAGAACAAGATTCCACACACTTTTTCTCTTATGCGAAGCGCGCGCAGACATGCGCTTATCACACAACAATATACGTATGCTTTCAACTCATTAAAAGAGTATTTCAACGATGCCCACACAGCGCGCGCTGCGAATCAGGGTTCTCGGTGCACGCTCAAATCTTAGGTGAAGAAAGGTCGAGGAATTCCTTCGACGTTTCGAGCATTTCTTGGAAGAGACGTTCATTTCCAAAATAGTATTCATTCTTCTTTTTCAAAGCATCCGAGTTGCACAGTTCAAGCAGGCCAGCTCGCAGTTCAAGTTTTGACCGCGCTCGGTACTGAGCAATGTAGCGGTTAAACAGTGATTCGGCTCTTAACAAGAGAATTTTCTCAGCTTCTAACGCGGGCATATAATAGCAACTGTCCAGATGTACAAGGGTCTCAAATTGTCTGAGATGGAACACTTCTTTGAGCATTGGATAGCGCTCTTTCACGACGTATGCTAGAACTTGAGTGAGGAACTCTGAATCATCCTTCGCTTTCCTCCTCATTTCGGTGAAAATGTTGCCGTACGTGTATCCTTCCTGCTCCTTTCGCAGCAGTTGCAGTTCCTCCAGCAAACGGACCCACTTGAGATAATTTTCCCTTAGCGCTTCCAGTTCTTCAAACGAGATTACAGTCGTCTCCTCTTCAAGGAAATTCGACAAGATAGTCCTGATAGGGTTTAAAAAGACTTGGGCCATGCCGGTGCCTGCAAGTTGGATCGCCGAAGTCTTGACTATGATACTCTCGGCTCGCTCTTCCCATGTTTTCAAACGTGTTCTGAGAGTGCCCACACACTGGCTTCTTGAAGTGGAACAATCTTTGACTATTGCCATTTCTTCATTGACACATACAGTTCCTATGTCTTTGATGAGAAGCGTGCGAACAAACCGTTCTTCCGGATTGTCATTCTTGATCAATCTCGGGTAATCTGTCTTCAACTTGACTTTCCAGAGTCTTTCCCTTTCACTAAAGACAGGTTCATCTATGGAGAGAAGGTTGCCATAGTGACTCAGAACGTATTCTCTGGATTTCTTGGCAACTTGTTGCAGAACGCTCATCTCTCCCCATCCTTTGGCGCAGTCTTCGGAACGTATTCCGGCATGATTCTCCGTAGTTTTTCGCCTACTTTAACTTTTATCAACGTATTGTCTACCTCTCCCCAGCGCGCGCCTGTCACCCTTCTCCAAAACATACCACTACATCCAGAACATCCAGACAGTCCCAGAATTTCCATCACTCCTCGTTCCAACTCTGCTCATGATAACAACACTGGTAATAGTCATAGTGCTCAAGAGAAAACACACCACAATCAAACGACCTGCTCGAACTGAAATTCCAACTGGTTGAGCGCGCGCGTTCCCAGAGAACCTTTCAACGAATGATGGCGTTCAGTAGACCTACCCCAACTTAGTAGGGATACCCCTACCAACACGTTGATCCCAGAAAACAAAACGGGAGAGATGCGGAAACAGCCGATCATGCGATGATTGATTTCTGTTCTGAATCTTGCTTTTAACAAGAGCGAGAGGAGGAAGAAAGTGGCGCGCGCAGCAATCCTTATAGGTGGAGTTTGTCTGCCACGTCTTCCCCATATTTCTTCGCTTTCTCCAGTTCTCCCTCTTTCAGTTGCATTTCATTCTTGCCTTCGACGTTCTTCTTGCTTTGAACGAAGGTAATCAAAGATGGCATGACTATTTTGAAACCGAGTCTTTGGAGCTTTTTCTCTATCCCCTTTGCCGCGTTTCCACTGAGCGGCATCTGTAGCTGTGTGTCAAATGCCGCGGCAAGTTTTCCAGAAAACTCATTTTTGGCAAACTTGTCCAGAAATTGCATAATAGGCCCAGTTGCCTTGTGCCACTGCGTAGGCGACCCAGCTAAGACGCAATCATAATTCTTCACACCTGCCGAGTCAACATCCTTAACATACAGGCAGTCAACATCAAACCCTCTTTCTTTCAGAACTTCACTCATCGCCTTAGCAACTTTCTCCGTGTTTCTGGGTGCAACGGCAGCCCCCCAAGCCGTAGAACTCGTATCATATACAACCAGAATCTTCAAGCATTCCCCTCGGCTCTCATTGAGTCTCGAAGCTCTTGAGCTTTTCGAAAGCATGCGCTGCGGGAGGCTTTCTTTTTTTCTTTGTTTTCCGCACCTTTCTCTCAGCAGACCACTTCAAAAGGGACATGCTCCGCTCATTTTGATGAGCCAAGAAACCGAATTAGGGACAAGGCAGCGCGAGCACATGTCTACGTTGATTTTGTGGACACTGTTGCCCATCTTTCCGCGATCCAGCTGAAACCTTCGCCCCTTCGCTCGACTTTGAATCCTTCGAGTATTCTCTCCCATTCTGCTTTGCTCATGTAGTTGTAGAAGCCTCTGGCCGCGCTAAGGTATGCTAGTGCTTTTGGCTTGAGGATACGCTTGATTTCGTTAACGGCTGGCTCGTGATATTGGGGCGCCATCGAACACAGTAGTCCATTGGCAAGAACGAAGTCAACCGACCCGTCTTTTATGAAGCTCAGGTCAGAGGCGGATGAAACACGTGCTTCGATGTTGCGGTAGCCATGTTTATCCGCTTTCTTTTCTAGCGCTCTGACAGCCCTTTCGTCGGAGTCAACTGCATAGACCCTTCCTTCAGGACCAATGCATTCTGCTAAACCGAGTGAATAGAAACCTGGTCCACAGCCAAGGTCAGCAACCGTTTGACCTTCTGCGACATAGGAACAGAAACTGTGTGGGTTATCAAACAATCTTCTGAATACGTTATCATGCACAAAGAGTGGAAAACGCTTGTCTCTTTTCTCTTCGTTCGTAGCCACCCTCTGAACCCACCTTAAATCCTGATCTTCACGTCTCTGTTGAATACGTCGATTCTGATTAGATTATTCGGCATTTAATAGTTGTCTATCCATAACCTTTCTGCAGAAAAGAAGCGTGTGCTACTGGGCTGCAGCGTATCAGGGCGAACTTTGCTTTTTCATGAGTACGCACGTTCAATGTGGACTTTTCTTATCTTTCATCCAGCCAGCATACTCTCCATTCGGAGACGCGTCCGCCGCGTATTTTAGCTGTCCAAATGTTTGGACCGTCGAGAGGTTTGAAAGAGCACGTGGAATAGCCAACCATAACGACAACATTGCCTTGGACTGTTACAGAGGTGAAGATGTTTCTGTAATCCGGGTATTTCTTGAAGAACTCTCTCCAACCTTCTTTCACAAGATTTTTGCCTTTAGTCGCCTCTCCTTTATTATTAGCTATGACTATGAGGGTGTGATCATCAGTCATTAACTCAGCTAAGCCTTCCAGATCCTGCTGGTTAATTCCTTCATTGAACCTCAAAGCAGTCAACATTAACTTTGAAGAATCCATTTCGATTTGAAAAATAAAATCAGTCAATTTAAGCCTTTGCATTTTCAGCTGCAACATTCCCCTATCACTCTTCTTAGGCCAGTTTTGGTTTTGCGGAAAAGTTATAGCTAAACCGAAACAGACTACATTGATTGGTGTTCAGAGTGTTTGAAGGCAAAAATGTGAATCTAAGGATTATGGAAAAAGACGATTTGCCACTTTTTGTAGAATGGGTTAACAAGCCTGATGTCTTTGGTGAATACAATCCTCTACACCAGATGTCCAAAACGGAAGCAGAAAAAATGTTTGAGAATCCTCATGAAGAGAAGTTATTCATCATAGAGAAAAAGGACGGAAGCAAAATCGGCTTCATAGCCCATTTCTACGTCCTACACGTTGCGGGCAGGCAACTGGAAATCGGTTATAGTTTGGTGCCAAGTGAGAGAGGAAAAGGTTACTGCACCGAAGCTACACAGCTAATGGTGGATTACTTGTTTCTCTCAAAAGACACAATGCGTATTCAAGCCCAAACTGACCCGAGAAACGTAGCCTCTCACAAAGTCTTGGAGAAAGTTGGGTTTAAGAACGAAGGAACCCTTCGCAAAAGTTTCTTCTTGAGAGGAGAATGGAGAGATGCCTATATCTACAGCATTCTTAGGGAAGAATGGAAAGAACCAAAGATACTGACAAAAACCACTTGAAGAAAGCCAGTCTTCTGGTTTTGCGGAAGAGTTATAGCTGAACAGTTTTTATCGTTTTGAGTGGTGACGTTGATTGCTTGAAGGCAAGAATGTGAATCTAAGGGTTGCAGAGAAAGAGGATGTGCCATTTCTTGTGGACTGGTGGAGTAACCCAGACTTTGCTGAATATTTCTCTCCGACACAGGTGACTAGGGCAGGGATGGAGAAGTTCTTGGAGAGTACTGTTTTCGAAACGAAGCATTTTATCATTGAGAAGAAAGACGGAAGCAAAATTGGTTGGATTATGCATTTCAACTTTCTTAATACTTATATGAATATGCTAGAACTAGCCTATGGTCTCGTTCCAAGCGAAAGAGGAAAAGGATATTCCACTGAAGCTGCACAGCTAATGGTGG
>JBEKOM010000014.1:0-21449 GCA_049521795.1 Bathyarchaeia archaeon | reverse complement strand
TGGGAGACTGACAAGAGGCATCAAGTTCTCAGACGGAACGTACACCGATCAGATATTGATGGAATACCTATTCAAACATTGAGAGTTATAGGTGAACCCCTAGTAACTGCGTGGACTGGTGAGTTGAGTTGCTTGAAGGCAAGAATGTCAATCTTAGGATTATGGAGAAAGAGGACTTGCCACTTTTCACAGAATGGATGAACATGCCTGAATTCTATGGCGACTATAATCCTCTGCGACAGTTGTCCAAAACAGAGGTGGAGAAGATGTTTGAGACTCCTGTGGAGCTGAAGGCATTCATAATAGAGAAGAAAGACGGAAGCAAAATCGGTTTTGTAGCCCGTCTAAAAGAACTGTGGGGTGGACAAATGGAAATCGGCTATGTTTTACTTCCAGACGAAAGGGGCAAAGGCTATTGTTCTGAAGCGGTGAAGATTATGGTTGACTACTTGTTTCTTTCAATGGGGGACATAGTCCGCATCCAAGCCCATACTGATGTGAGAAATGCAGCCTCTCAGAAAGTTTTAGAAAAAGTTGGCTTCAAGAAGGAAGGAACAATTCGTAAAGGCTACTTTGCAAGAGGAGTGTGGACTGACTGGTTCCTCTACAGCATTCTCAGAGAAGAATGGAAAGAACCAAAAATATTGACGGCGCGCCTATAGAAAACCTTTTTCTTTTACGTAGGAAATGACAAGTTAGCGCACGAGTTAATGTTGGGAGAAACAAGGAATGGCTAGTGTTCGGATTTCTGAAATGAGTTGGGTGGATATCAAGAAAGCTTTGGATGGAGGTTTTCATACTGTTGTGTTCGGTGTCGGTTCAAATGAGCAGCATGGTCCTCATTTGCCTACGTGTACAGATTCTTTAATTGCCGATGCGCTGGTTTCCAGAGTGACAGCGAAACTTGGTAATGCTCTTCAGGCGCCTACCATAAACGTGGGATGTTCTGAACATCATATGGCTTTTCCAGGAACCATCAGCATCAAACCTGAAACGTTGAAAAGTTTGCTTCGAGACTATTGCGTAAGCCTTGCAAAGCACGGTTTCAAGAACATCGTGATATTCCCATCTCACGGCGGGAATTTCAATGCTGTAAAAGAAGTCACAGATGAACTGAATCAGAGTCTTGAAGATAACAAAATCGTGTCCTATACGGATCTGCAGGCCCTTTTCAAGATGCTTGCTGAATTCTCATCAAAACATGGAATTTCAGCTGCCAAGTCAGGAGCTCACGCAGGTGAATCGGAAACCTCAATGGTCCTAGCGTTGCGCAAGGATTTGGTAAATATGGACCGTGCCGAAGAAGGTTTCGTAGGAAACTACGAAGAAAAAGTACCTCTCATATGGCGCAAAGGCATTAAAACCGTGGCCCAAAACGGCGTAGTTGGTGATCCTCGTGAAGCAGAAGCTGGAAAGGGAGACGAGTATCTGAATCTGTGGGCAGACAAGATGGTGGAATTCGTTCGAAAACGAGTCAAGGATGGAACCGCGCACTAGAAGAAGAGTGGAGAGGCAGAGCTCTCAAAGGTATACTCAGAGAAGAATGGAAAGAACTAGAAACACTGACTACAACCTCCTGAATCATCCTACAGGTGACGGGCAAATTGGATCTTAAAGGAAAAACGCTGATCATAACAGGAGCTTCAAGAGGAATCGGTCGCGCTATAGCCTTGGAACTCGCTCAGAATGGTGTCAACCTTGTCCTAAACGCCCGAAGCAAGGAACCTCTCGAGGAATCAGTATCTTTGGTACGAGAGAAAGGCGTTGAAGCAAAAACCGTGATAGGTGACGCTGCTTCAGCTGCAAAAGCGAAAAACATGGTAAGAGCTGCGGTTGACATTGGCGGTTTCGCTGGTTTCATTCACAATGCTGGGATTGCTTGTCCTGGTCCTTTTTTATACGAACTTCCTGAAGCTGTCTTTGGGAGCGTCTGGGGGTCTAACGTGTTGGCCGCTTACCAGATTGCTCGCTTCTCCTACCCTGAGTTGCGTCGAAGAAAGAGCGGTTTGGCGGTTTTCTTTGGATCTGGAGCTGCAGAGAGGAACATAGAGGGGATTGGAGCTTACTGCTTATCCAAAGCCGCTGAAGAGCATTTGGCGAGACAACTCGCTGTAGAAGTTCCAGAGATAACCTGTTTCATTTATCGACCCGGAGCTGTTGAGACTGATCTACAGAAAGAAGCTCGAGAAGCAAAGGGCAGCGGAGCTGAAAAATTGCATCGCGTCTTTGGAGACATGCAGAAGCAAGGAATACTGATAACTCCTGAAGCAGCTGCGCGAGCATTAGTGCAGATCATTAAAGGAGAACCGCAACGCTTCCACGGCAAGATAGCCACGTACAAGGATGGGCTGTGAAACCGACACTTATTGATACATGTTCAAAGAGAAGATTTCTGCCTGATTTTTTTTCGAAGATCATGATGTAGTCTTTAATACTAATTACACTGAATCTTGTCTTCTAGGGAATGCAGATGCTAGATATACCTTCTATCTCAGCGATTATTGCTGCAGTAGGAGTGTTAGTCGGTGTTGTGCTCACCGTTTTGGAGCTTAGACATCTAGTCAAACAGAGAAAGACTGACCTCATAACTAACTTGTATTCAATCTATTGCTCAGAAACCTTCCAAAGTGAATGGCACACGTTTATGACAGAACAACTTGAAGACCTCAAGACATACCAAGAAAAGTTTGAAGTAGAGTTTCCTCCATCTGCTGTGTTCTTCAATGAAATAGGGATTCTTCTAGAGAAAGGACTAATCGATGTCAACTTAGTCAACAGTCTTTTTGGTGGAGTCGTTCCCAGATATTGGAAGAAGATGAAGCCTTTCCTTGAGATTTGCAGAAAGGAAATCGGCCAACCGAAATTGGGTCGAGGGATAGAATATCTGGGCAACGAAATAGAGAAGCTGCAATCGGAGAAGGGTTAGAATGGTTGGCATAACAGAGATTTCTGCGATGGTGGCTGCAGCAGGTGTGCTGGTTGGTGTTGTCTACTATGTTCTGGACATGAGAAATCAGACTAAAATAAGACAAACAGACCTTGTAATGAGACTCTACTCGCAGTTTAACAGTCTTGAATTCCAGAAGACGTGGGAACAGGTTTTGACGAGAGAAGCAAAAGACTATGATGATTACCGCAGGAAGTATGGAAGCTACGCCGAAGTGACAGCAGTTGGCATGTTCTTTGAGGGAATCGGTATTCTTCTTAAGAGAAAACTCATAGGCATAGAGTTAGTTGATGATATGTTCACTACGCCTATCAAGTGGACATGGGAAAAAATGAAAGATACAACATTAGAATTGAGAAAAACCAGAAATCAACCAGAAATACTAGAGTGGTTTGAATATTTATACAACGAAATGCAGAGAAGAGAACAACGAAAATAGAAGACACTTCTACCAGTCTTTTTGAATCAGTTTTTGGTTTTGCAGAAAAGTCGTAGCCTGAAGGACAGAAATCCTAAACTGCATTGCAACAGAAGAAATCTTTATCTGCGGACTTGTCAGTTTCGGGCTATGGTGCTAAGAGTTGAAATTGGATAATGTGCGATTATTAGTTAGCAAATTCGATGACTGTTTTCGATTCTATCGCAACATCATGGGTTTCAAGATGACATGGGGCAAAGAAGGCGAAGGCTATGCCAGTTTCGATGCTGGAAACGTCACGCTTGCACTTTTCAAGAGAGACATCATGGCAAAAGATGTCGGCACAACGAACCTGCCCTTAGAAGCTAAATGTCAAGACAGGGTTGCATTGATATTCTGTGTGAAAAACCTTGAGGCTGAGGCTGTGAAACTGAAGAAGCAGGGAGTGAAACTGATTACTGAACCAACTGAACGTCCAGACTATGGCATAAGCGTGATACACTTGAGAGACCCAGACGGAAACTTGATAGAAATCTTCAGCCAAATGCCAAAGGAGAAATGGACAGAGGAACTTCGTGAGGAAGGCAAATCATACAATAGAAACTAATCACCTTGTTCAGAAAACGGACTTCCAAATTAGAAGAGCGCGCGAACATTCTGGTAATGGCCGGTTCATCTGAAACCGTTGACACGATAACTGGACTAAAAGCGGTTTATCTCAAAGGGTTCTCGAAACAACAAAAACCTTCTGTATCTCACTCATAACGCGCGCTTTAGTGAGCGTGACTCTGGTGTTTCCAGTGTATCCCCAAATCCAGGAATAAACTGTTTAGATCAATGCCGAACTTCGCCAGAAGGTCATTTTCCGTGAGTTCTCCATAAGATTCCTTCAGAACCTCAAATTTCCTCCATATACTCTTCATCAGAGGTTTTTCTTCATTCGAGAAGGATTTTTCAAAATGCATATCATTAGTGAGCAAAGGTTCAAAATAATGGTAGAAGTAGTAGTAAAGCAACTCGGGTTTCTTGTTCAGTTTCGCGTACTCAGTTATTTTGACATAGTTTCCAAAATTGCCATCGGGATTCCCTGCTTGCAATTCCGAGAAAACCTTGATTAGAAAATTGAATTCTCTTTCTGTGAATTCCATTTCCATCGACCAATATTCCGTTTGAGGTGCCTGAATATATAATTTCTTGAAGCGCGCGCTACCGAAAATTATTCATTAAGGGTCTGCTTCAATGCTAAGTGACCTATTTGACGCAAGAGGGAATGCAGCATGCTTGAAGTCGTGCCGCATGTTGAACTAGAAAAATACTTGGGCAAATGGTACGAGATTGCACATCTTCCTGCTCGATTTCAAGAAGGTTGTTCTGACACGACAGCAACTTACACTTTGTCCAAAGATGGCAGTATATCTGTCCTCAACGAGTGCATAAGAAATGGCAAGGTTAAGAAGGCAAAGGGCAAGGCAAAAGTGGTTGAAAAGAGCTCTGGAGCGAAACTCAAAGTAACATTCTTCCGCCCGTTCTATGGTGATTATTGGATCATAAAGCTGGGGAAGGACTATGACTATGCGGTTGTAGGCACACCAAACCGAAAGTACCTTTGGATACTTAGCAGAACCCCGCAAATGGATGACAATCTATTTTCCGAATTGATAGAATTTGTAAAGTCAAAAGGTTTCAATGTCGAAAACTTTATCAGAACCAGCCATAGTCGATGAAAAAGAGTTTCAGGTTTTGGGGGTAAAGTTTTATTCCTTCCTTCCACTCAAATGCACGGCCTACTTGTTTTTCGCTACGCAGTTTGGGCATTTTAGAAGAGAGCGATCGTACAGCGCGCGCGAAGTCATTTGTGGTCGAGACAGATTCAGGATTCGGCAAGGGCACGCTAAAAATAGGAAAGTTAGTGCGTCCGAAAGGGATATTGCGCGACGCACCCTATTTCTTAAGTTCGGTAACTAAAAGATGTAAATCTGTTTTTCCTGTGTTCTCAGCGTCATGGGACAGGCTTTTGAGGAAGATTGCTTGGCCACTTTTCATGTCCATAACCTCTGTTTTTCCTGAGGACGTCAGTTTTGCCTTGCCACCGTTGAGAACGTAGATCACATGGTCGGGATGGTAATGCATAGCCACCTTGTCGCCTGGTTTAAGGAAGAGGTCAAGTACGCGCACACGGTCGTTTTCCATTACAAGTTTGTAGGCGTTCTTGCCAACCTTCAATGGGTCTTGTATTTTCTCGATTGTTCCACCTCCAGATTCTTCATTTCATGCTTAACTCTTTCCTCTCTTCTACATTTAAAAACGTGACTGTGACGACCTCTAAGCCAATGCAAGCGCGCGCTAAGCTCTTCACTTACTATCTCAAAAAAGAAGAGGAAAAGAAACAATGAGTAACGATACAGAATTACTAAGCCCTATTGACAGGTGTAGCACAATGCGCGCGCTTATGTCTCGATCTGGTTTCCGTAATTCCACTATCTTTTGAAAAATTCTTATTTATGATTATCATATAAGAAATTAGAAAGTCCGGGCGGATTTGAGGGAAGTTTCGTGTTATATGTTTGGTTCTCTCAAGAAAGGCGAGAGAAGAGAAAAGTCGAGATATCTCCTTAGTGTTTTCTTCACTGTTGAAAAAGGGCTGAATCGAGCGTAAAGGTAATGTGACCAATCTAAACAACTTTACGGGAGTGGGTGTTGAGTCACATGGATCCTAGCAAAGTCGCCGACGAGAAGTACATCTATTTAACGACTAGAGGTAGGAAGACTGGAAATCCACACACAGTTGAATTATGGTTTGCAATAGCTGGAAAGGAAATTTATCTTAGCCATGAAGGTGCGTACACTGACTGGATGAAAAACATTCTTGAGGACAATCGAGTCCAGTTCAAGATCGGAAAGATCCAGTTTAGGGGCAACGCTCGAATCGATGAAAGTGGGGAGATTTTTGAATTGGGAAAACATGCTCTCTACTTTAAGTATCATGGCAAGGCAGACGAAGACACGATTAACGATTGGTTCTCAAAGTCAACAATAATCGAGATTTCAAAGATTGGCACAGTGTAGCGCGCTGCTATCAGCTTCACAAGTACAGGTTTAAAGAAACAATATACCCGGTTGCAAAGATGAAAAACGCTCTTTCTGAGCATTTTGAGATCGTTGAAGCCGATCTGAGAGAAGAAGGCAGAAAGATACTCATTGTTTGCAGAAAAAATTGAAAGCGCGCGCTCTACAAATCTCTCTTTTTCTTTCTTTTGGAAAGTTAGAAATTAGAAAGTTATAATTATATGAAGATGTGAACTCATAGTTCAATCCAAGAGGTAAATGGGGGCAATCCGGTGAAGAAGAAAATCCTTGAATTCAAGAGCGAGGCGCAATTTAGGAAATACTTTGAGAAGAACTTGGACAAATTCGGTGTTCAAATGATCAAATTGAGTCAAGAGGTCACGCCTGACTACGTATGCATTATGAAAGATGGATCTGTGAAAAATGTTGAGGCAGAACTCGATGCCCAGAGTTTTCTGCAGCACGCCCATGATGAAACCAAAGTTGATCTTATTATCTGTGCAGTATCGTCCGTTGATAGAATTCACGGAATTCCGGTAGTAGCTCTCGACTACAGACCCTCTGAAGTTGTCATTGTGGCAAGTTCCGAACCAAAATGGGCCGAAGAGACTTTTTGGAAGAATAATCGTTGGAGATGGATTACTGTTGACGAATCAAGGTTCCCTGAATACGTGGCACTCTACGTGAAGAAACCTGTGATGGCTATTGACCGTTTTGCTAAGATAGACGACAAGAGGACAGAAACCCGAAATGACGGTAAGTTTAGTTTTGACTTCGAATGGAAGACCAAGCTAGGACACCCCATCAAAAGTGGTCAAAGGATCAAAGGCATTCAAGGTCGATGGTATGTCAGTCTCAGATCATTTCTTTCAGCAAGAACCCTTGACGACCTAAAGCAAGAGTCATAGCGCGCG
The DNA here is from genome assembly GCA_049521795.1 of Bathyarchaeia archaeon. GTDB lineage: Archaea > Thermoproteota > Bathyarchaeia > Bathyarchaeales > Bathycorpusculaceae > DASPPK01. The sequence continues at coordinate 14,104 of JBEKOM010000014.1, read as the reverse complement.
CAAAGCTTAAACTATCCATGTGGATGGGGACGATAGAGGGCGCGCGTTAAAATGTTCATTCGCCATTGGTCTATTCTTTTGATCGCAATATCTCATAACCTCTTACGTTTGCGAAACCGATTTTCACGATCTTGTCAACTAGAGTTTGTCTACTAATCTTCTCTGCTTCTTTGATGCCCAGATACGTTGCCAACCCCTGCAGTTCACCCATTGACGTGCCTTTGAAATCAAGAAGCCTCTGCTGAATCTGCTCTGTCGTGAGTTGTTTAAGTTCATTGAAGATTTTCTCGCCTTCAGCCTGAGAGATCTGTCTTCTTGGCTTCCTGCTTGCCATTGACTTTTCGAAGTGAAGACCGAGCGCAGCTGCCAGTGATGGGTTTTCTTCTGCTGATTGCAGGAAATCTCGAATGATGTTAACTGCGGAAAGGACTTCCTTCTGCTTGTGGTCGGGTGGCAAGGATTCTACATGTTCTTGAAGATCTCTAAAATACGCGATAATAACATCAAGACTCTTAATCATTTTCTCGCGTTCAGCGTCAGTGGGAAATCTATCGATTGTCTGATCAAGGAAATCCAAAATTGAATGTTCTATCTTCTCCGTCGGCTTTTTCATGCTGGTATCCTCTTGAGGAATTCTGCTGTGATTTCTCGATACTGATCGGCGACTCTTCGGGCATTAGCCCCGTCCATAAGGAAAACGGGCAAAGCACTTTCTGCCGCTTCACTATATCCTATGCCTTCAGTGGTATAATGTTCGAAGGTCTTGTTGACATATCTGCCCGAGACCTCAGCCATTTTTCTTGCGTGAACATTTGTTATTGCAGTGCCTCCAAGTCTCACTTTCACGAAGATTATTCCTCCAAGTTCTGATTTCGTCAATTCTTCTCGGATGATTCCGCCCGCATACCCCAATTTCCTGTTGTTGTCATTGACTCTTGCTTCCAGAATGCTGAGGCCTATGGTGGAAAGATGGTCAGGTACGGCAGTAACAACGTAGCAATCACTCGCTGCCAAAGCGTTTTGTGTTACGAGATACAAGTTCGGCGGACAATCGATCAAGATGTAATCATAGTTTTCCTGAAAAGGTTCAAGGCTATTTCGCAAAATAGTCCGTTGCTTCACATAATGGCTGGCTACCACGGAGAGGTCGTTAGAAGACGCCGTCTTGAGCATTAAATCTAGATCTATTCCCAGCAATTCGACATCAGATGGGATTAGGTCCAAGCCATGAACAACTTTAGCACCTGCCTTTTCAATGGGTTCCTTCCACAAAACACTTTCGCCATTAAATGATTGATCGTTCAAATATGCTTGATATAATGAAGCCAACGTGCCATGAGCGTTCTTGAACTCTTGCCAGCGTTCAGGCACAGCGCATAGGAATGACAGATTTGTTTGTGGATCTACGTCTACCATAAGCACCTTCATTCCGTGGTCTAATGCCAAGGCGCATCCTATGTGGTAGGCTGTCGTGGATTTTCCGACACCACCCTTGTAATTGATAAACGACACTATCTTCAAAATCTGACCTCGCAATAGTAAACTGATAGAACTTGATTTAAATCTATTCACCAAGATTCGAGGCTCATTCGTGACTTAGCACGAGCGTAGAAAACTGAGAACGGCAGGATGGTGTCATTGAAGTTAGTTCGTTAATGCTTTCAAACTCGACTCGCCATCGTCACCCCGTAGAAGTCACTCTTTGGAGAGGGCTACTTCGGGAGATATCTGCACTAGTGGTCGTGTTATGAACAACACACCAGTGCGCGCACTACTTGCGTTTTGTGAAAATGGAGCTTCGAAGTTTTTAATGTCGACAAACTCTGCTTTGTTTGAGGCCCATTTTCAACATACAGGACAAAATATAGGAGAGTCAGAGTTCTAGCCGGGGACAGTTTGGTTATACATATATGCTAGGAGATCCTCTTAGCGCGCGCTAGAGAATTGAGGTTGGCACGGACTATTTTTGTTTCTTAAACTCGTCTGCGAATCTGTTGTAATAGTCTACCCCTTCAAAAGCTGGGACATAATTCAGCCGACATTCAAGGCCACAGCTGCACACTGCCATGACTTGCTTGTTTTTTCTATCCACTTCGATCCGCAATTTTTCCAACCCGCACTTCGGACAGGAATGTGGCCCGTACAACATTTTCTTGCGTTTGCTTCTTATGGCATCAGCAATGTATTCTGGAACTTGATATCTAGTGTTTCGAGGCGACAACACAGGGCCTTCAACTATATCTAGGCGCGTCATTCTTTCAGATATCTTCATCAGATAAGTCTCTTGTGGTACTAGAACTCCCGAAGAGTGCTCATGGGGCTTAGGCAAAGCAATTATAGCTCGTCCTGACAAACAGAACGTATGGAATACCCTGAGTTTCAACGCAAAATTGCGCAAATAAAAGAGATGGGTTACGTTCAAACTCACCGCAAAGGCGACACAGGAATCGGCAAGACTCTCGAGGACCTATTGGACATCACAGAGAACAATATTGCCGGGCCAGACTTCGCCGCTTATGAGTTGAAAGCAGGAAGGAAGGAATCTGTTTCTATGCTAACGTTATTTACGAAGGCTCCCTTGCCTGAAAGCGCAAACAGAAGACTCTTGGAAGTGTTCGGTTACCCCCAGAGAAAAGTGCCACTAGATTACAAGCAACTTTCCTTTGGCAAAGAACTCGACATATCAAAGGTCCCTGTTCGGGATAAGGAACTCCATGTGACAGTTGATGCGCTGAAGCCTAACAGCGTTGGGTTGAAACTGGGAGTTAGAGAAAGCAAGTTATTCATTGAAAACGGCAGAGGCATTGAGGCATATTGGGACAATGACACTTTAAGAGAGTCCTTTGAGAGGAAGTATCACAAACTCGTCTATGTGTTGGCAGATCACAAAACAGAGAGTGGCAAGGAACATTTCTGGTTCAATGAGGCCTTGCTTCTAGACGGTTTTAGCTTCGAAAGATTCTCAGAACTTGTAGCGAAAGGCAGGTTGAAAGTGGATATAAGAATCGGCCACTATCCTGATGGGCGCCTTCATGACCATGGAACTGGGTTCAGGATTTTGCCTAGATATTTACCCGAATGTTTTAACAACATCGCGAAGATAATCTAGGGCCGCCAGAAATCCAATATGAATTCCATCGTGGCACCTAAAGATATAAAGTTGCTCGGCCAACCAAAAATTCCAACTTTGTTCACTAGGTTACGTTTGTCCCAGACAAAGGTGTTCCTGAATTCAAAACCTGCCTTTTGTAAAGCTTCTATGACGTAGATATGGGTTGGAATGCGCTTATTATTCTCCCATACATCATTGACGTTTATGACGCAGTGAGCTTTTGTCTTCATCAGATGAAAAATTCCTGAATAGATTTCTTCAAGAGCTTTACCATACTGTTCGTGGTTCATCGTGCCAAGGTCTCGCTGGTCGCTAGAATACTGCTGAACTTTCAGATAGTGGCTGTTCTTCCTCAGGTCTCCCCTGATGCTCTTGTTCAGGCGCTGGTGGGCGAGCATGTTTGCATAAGGAGGCGAGGTGATACACAGAGAAACCGTATTCTTTTCTAAGTATTGAGGAATGTTGTGCGCGTCGTCAAGTATGGCAATCTGTTGTGTGCCATCATCCACTATCCTTTTTTGCGCTAGCCTCTTCTTGCTGTACTCAATATATTCTTTCTTTAGGTCAAATCCTACAGCATTTCTGCCCAAATCCTGTGCTGCCATTAGAGTTGTGCCAATGCCGACGAAAGGGTCCAGGACCAGTTCTCCCTTGTGAGTCAGGGTCTTAATGAAGTGTGCGGGTAAAGCTATGGGAAACACGGCCGGATGGACATCTTTGTCTCGAATGTCCCTGCTTTCGTAGTAGAACTCTTTGATTTCATCCTCTGTAATTGGAAATTCTTGGATAATGACTTGGCTCTTAACCCATTCTTTTGCAGTGATGCAGCTGATGTGATTCGGTGGACAATCGCATGTTTTCAGGTAGTTCATAGTTAATTTTTTTGAATCCGTCGCTTGAACCATTTCTCTCGATTAATACTGATACAGGCAGCAATATAAAATCAGTTGGTAGCAGGTCCCACTATTCTCTGAGAAAATGATCTGAGCGCACACTGTTGCCCGATTGTTGAGCGGTCGAGTTAGGTTCTCATCGTTTGTCAGTTTATTTCTCTTCTACAAGAAAGATAAACGCGCGCTGGCTACGTTGAACGAGCCAGTCGAGGGAGCCATGGACCAACTGTGCGACTCCACCCAGGCATCATTGAAAAAACTTCAAAGCGCGCGCGCTTCTGGGAAGAGTTTCATGTCTTTTCTTTTCGCTTGAACTCTCTGATCTCGGCGTCAGAGGTAATCCGTCCCTCTTTTATCAGCGCTTCGCAACGTTTCCTCGCTTCATGATTAGAGAAGTCCATCAATTCACGGTATTTTGACCAGTTGATCTGAGGATCCACTTCTTTTAGACTCTTATACCTGCTATGAAATCTGAAGATGTACCTGAGTTCGGATTCAGATACGCCAAGATCTCTATGAATTGCTTCAGTGTAGTTGACAAGAACAACTCCGATTTCTTTCATTTGGGAATCAAGGAAGGTGTGAATTTTCTCCGCCAATTTCCATCTCAACCTAGCGTCAGAGCGACCCTTAGGTGTCTTGATGACGGCAAGGATTTGATTACATTGTTCAAGCAGTGACCTGTACTTGTCTTCCACACTGGAAAGACGTTCTCTTATGTCGGGCGTAGACATAACCTCACCAAGGTATGTTACTACGCCTATCCTTGAACTTCCGTTTGGGTCCGTTATTTTTCTGATTTCAACGGGAATTTGAGCAGCCATTCATTCTCACTTCATATCGTGCTCCACTTCGCATAGAAGCTACGAAGTTTGTCCAAGGTTTCATTAAAAGTTTGGGGCGGGTTGGATTCAAGCAGAGCGAAGAAAACACAGCGCAAAATATGCTGGGTCTCAGCAGCATAACCAAGAATCTGGCTTTTCATGAAGACGGGATGGGCAGTATTTATTACTATGGCCTCAGGTGTCAGCCAAGATTCTTTTGGATTCTCAGCATCATCCTTCAGGTTAATAGCAATACCATATCTCACTCTACGAGGAGCCAAGACCCCTTTTTCCTGCCCGTCTGTCGATGGAATTATGCCGGTTCCTTCATCAGGACCTAAGACCTCGACACCTTGGTCTGTGTCTTGGCCACCTAAGGTTCCTTCAGTCACTTGTGCTCCTTCTACTTTTGAGCCCATAGTATCGCCTTGTGGATCCTGAATGAGCGTTGCTCGACTTTGAATTTTCAAGAAAGGGTTGTAGTTCGAAAAAAGCGGATCTCTCAGAAGTCTGTTCACCTCGGCTTCCAGCCTTTTGCACAGTGACTCAAGCCCAGGATCAATTTCTGTCGGTGATTTCTCAGTCATCGCGCCGATTTCTTCCAGCCATGCTCCCAGCGACTCATATGTTTTCTGTTTGAATGAACCCCACAATCTAGGATTAGTTTGCAGCCTAAAGTCGCATTTATTGGTGGTTAACAACGGGGCAAGGCCGTCTGCAAGAACCTGACCTACAACCTTCTTGCGGAAATTCGGCTTGACTAAATAGTCAAGTTCGAACCATTGTCTGCCTTTGATTTTCTTGCCGAAGACGACTATTTCCAGTCCATTTCTATCCTCTTGATCATCCTTTGTCTGCCAGAGACATAGTTTGAATTCAGAACCTTTTATCTTGAACGGAATTGGATCCTTCGATTCGACCAGCAATGCTGGCTTCCATGGATCGACTTTCTTTCCTTGAAAAGAAATAGATATGTCCCCATATCTTCCTAAGAGTATCGCATTGTAATATGATTGAATTATATGAACAATATCTTCATGCGTCAGAGAATCTGCGTCTTCTTGATTGAGTCTCACTTCGTATAAGGTACCCGTGTTAGAAAGTGTTCTTTTGTCAATGTAGGTCCACTTGGGTTCCTTGCCGATCACAGTTATCTCGCTGGACCCGTGAAAGCTCTGAGACTTTGTTTCGGTTATTATGCTCTCTCCGCTTGCAAGGAATACAAGGTAGAGCTTGGACCCTACGCCTGCAAAACCTATGCCTTCACCTTTTGTTTTTGAAGAAACGGAAAGCGCGTGATAATTATCCTCAAATTCTCTCTGGCTCATTCCTGTCCCATTGTCAACCACTTTAAAGATCTTCCGGCCTTTCTCGTCACTGTGAATGCTCACATCTATCTTAGTTGCCTTTGCATCAAGACAGTTAGCAATAGCTTCAAGCACAAGACATTCCGCAGCAGGGTATGGGTACATTTCCACGAAGTTTTGAATGACCTTAAGTATGTCGACCTTCAGGTTTGACCATTGGGACATTCGCTCATCACCCGTTTCTTATGCCTTTGAAATTCACCTAGTGCTTACACCTAAGATCTTTCAAACCTTTCGGTTGCGTTACGCACACGAAGTGAGTGTGAGAGTTAGTAGTGCGTTCTTAGAATTCTTCCTTTCATAAAGAATATTCTTTTGCATATTGTATCGTCTGGGCGTTCTTGAAGTAGTGCAGGAACAGCTGCTGATTTTCAGTATGCACTGGAAAAACCTGTTTGGGTTGAATGCGGTTGATTAAGTCCACTAGTTGGTCCTTGTTCAAGTGGCCTGATGCGTGAAGCTGATGAAAGTGCATTCTGAAGTGGTCTATCCAGTTGTGCATTACGTCATCTTGAATGTCTTCTTCGCTAAACGGCTCACTCATACTGTGAATGAACTGACTGCCGGGCTCCGGATTAATGTCTATTAATTCTGCGAACTGGTAGAAGTCCAAGTCCATTACAAGCTTGCCTTGGTTCTCGTGAATAAACTCGTGCGTCACCATTTTATCCATGAACTTTCGCTCCCAAACATAATAGTCCTTCTCATCGAACCCACCTGACTTCTTCCGCTTATAATAAACCAGAATATCCTCATCCTTCAGCGGATCCGGAAGGTCAAGATGCTCATCATCAAGAAGCTTGCTCAATAGATAAGCGGTCTTCGGCGAAACAACGATTTTCCTTCCATTTTTCTTAGCGACTTTGTAGAAGCTTCTAAACCTGTCCAAATCTCGACTGTAGCGCATCGCAAACACCAACTTATCGGTTGAAGAAACAACTTCGTTGCTCAACTGCCTGACCTGAGACTCCGAATAGTTCTTCCGCTTCTCCTTCTCAACCATCCTCGTTCCCTCACAGATCAAGGCAACCGGCTCACAACTCTGGGCCTTCTCCAAGAAATCTTCAGTCAGATCCTTCCTCGGACCGTGAATTCTCAGGTCTCCCGTGTAGACCACTGACCCCTCAGAAGTGTGAATGATGAAACCATAAGCGGCCGGAATAGAATGATCCACATGCACCGGTTCAACCGTCACACCATCAACCTTAAAACTGTGCCCAGTGCGAAACTTACGACATTCATGTTCTCCATACCTGCAGAAACTACTGGTCTCCTCCATCGACTCCATCAACAGCTTAGTGCCTACGCCGACGTAGATGGGAATTTTCGGGTCCAAAAACTGAATATGAGCTACATGATCAAAATGAGCATGCGACAAGAACACAGCGTCGACCTGAGGCTCAGCGTATCGAAGACTGGTTGAAGCCAACATTTCCTGAGAATACAAACCGCTAATGCGAGGCAACAGGTTAAACGCAAAATAATCTCCTAAACCGTTGACCGCTCTTGGTCCGAGCCAACTTGTAAAGTAATCTGTACCAAAAGTGAAAGACTGCCCAAAATCGAAGAAAATCCTCGTCTTCCCGTCTTCCACGAGAATCTTGTTGCCGCCTATCTCGTTCACACCGCCATAGAACCTGAGTTTAACCAAACGAAGCCCCTCACAAGAGCATAAGTACAAGAGTCTTATAGCATCTTGCGAACGGAACGGAGCGGGTAGAGATGAGCAAAGAAGCAGTTGCGAGACAATTCTTCTTGGATTTTACCGAGAACCTAGGAAGCGAATACGAAGATGAATACAATCAAGAACATATTGAGGAAGAGGCCAACCTAATACTAACAGATCTCTTCTTTTCAGGCCTGTTGAAGATCGAGTGGAATCCAAGAAAGCATGTGTTGAGACTCAACTTCAGGGATCGCAAGAACAAAGAAAGCAAACGACAGAAGTGTGCGCCAGTGTTAATGTTCGAAAAGTAAAGTTGCTTCTGCTCTTCCTCATACTATATTACAGAAAATACTGATTTCATCATTGATTATCAAGGAACAAGGGTTACGCACTAGCGCAATAACCTTCGCGCACCGGCAAGAGCGAGTAGTCCTCCGACAATCGGCAGAGAGCCAACCAGCACGGCGATCACTAGAGCATAAGGTAACGTGGGCATCGCTGCAATGATGTCGTACACATGATGAGTGTACGGAAGAGGTGGAAAAAACCCGAAGATGATGCTAATCACAGCGCCAATAGTGCTGCTTCCCACCAGAATCAGAACGCCTCCGACCATTATGAGCAAACCGCACAGGATGGACGTGTCAGATACGGAAGTGAAAACTGTACTGACCCAACTGAAGTTACTGACCACCCTGACCGGGTCACTCGATAGTTCTGCTGCTATAGGAAAACGAACTGCACTCTCAAGTAGAACCAAAAGTAGTCCGCTGGATATGCACAATAGGCTACTGAAGACGTCAAGATAGGACAGTTTGATCTTGCTTATTCCAAGGAAATCCTTCAGAGGATGCCTTAATGCCACCACCACAGTAGCTATTTCTGCAGCAACAAATGCCAAGTAGCACAACGCCACGGAGCTTGATTGACTAATAATAACCAATTCTGGTTTCCACAAGTAATTCAGCAGAAAGAGACCCATCGACATGATCAAAGCCGACTTGGCCAAAACCATGATCCAACTCCATCTCCAACGGACAAATATGCCAAAGCCAGAACAGAAACCTGTGAACAACAGAGCCCCAAAAAACAAGAACCCCCATGGATTGTCCGTAGACTGGGGCAATTGCACTAGCGTCAGAAAGAACACCAAGATTGAAACGGTCGTGCAGATTTCCAGAAGCCCTAGGGAAAGCGCTTCCTTCGGCATTTTCGTGAACATCTTAGCCTTGTGCCTTTCCATATCTGTCCACATTTCTACTGCGTCAATGGACAGAAGAGCCTCCTTTCCCACGTCTGTGAGCGCATACAATCCGTCTTGTCGAACCGTTACGAGTTGACCGAGTTTCTTGAGGTGGTAGTCAAGGTTTCCACTGCTATCGATGCCCAGTTGTCTCTTCAAGGAAGCGAAGCTCGAGGGTTGCTTCTCGAGAGCTTTCAGAATTCTGATCCGCGCAGGATGAGAGATCGCTTCGAAGAGCTCTGCAGCATCTACCATTGCAAGTCCTAAGACTCTTCTGCAATTAACATGTAGATAATTCTTGTCTCGTCAACCGAAAGCTAACCGTCCAATCAACAGTCGTAGAGCGCGCACATGTAAGGTGCAAGTCAACAATCGTTGACCTGCTGGTCAACAAAGTAGGAATTAACTGCATCTAGTTGTTTATTGATCGTAAGGAGTTTGCGTGTCTCGGCTTCCTGTCGAATGACGGAAGAAGAGCTGCAGGAACGTAGCGGGGTTAAAGGATGGATATTAGAGGCATTTGGAAAGGCATAGGCATCGTGAAAACTTTTGCCAGATACAAGATGGGAAGACCAAGACCCCTGTTTGTCAGTTATCAGATCACGTTACGATGCAACCGTAGATGCGTTTTCTGCAACATTTGGAAAGAAAGAAGTCACGAAGAATTATCAACGGAGCAAGCTAAGCACGTTGTTGAACAACTTGCAGGCTACGGCGTTCCTATAATTGGCATAACAGGGGGTGAACCGCTCGTCAGAAAAGACCTTGAAGCCATCGCACAGTATGGCCAGAGTCGCGGAGTTTTCATGGGATTAAACACTAACGCCACATTGATAACCCCTGAACGCGCAATGTCCATTGCCAGATCGTTCGACGGGGTATTCGTCAGCTTAGACGGGTTCTCTGCCACTCATGACGAGATTCGAGGAGAACAGGGAAGTTTTGATGCAGCGATCATCGGGCTCAAAAACCTTCTCCGAGTAAAGGGAAACTGTTTGGTAGGAGTAAACTTCGTTCTAACAAAGAGAAACTACAAGGAACTGGTCGCTTTCGCCAGATGGTTACAAGACCTGGGCGTAGTGGTCAGCTTCTGCCCTGTAACAACCGAAGATGGGTTATCGTATCAAGACCTCAGCATTCCCAAACGAGAAATCAACGATTTTCTAGCAAGTGTTCTGAACCTGAAAAGTGAGAACCCAAAACTCCTCGAACCTTCCGTCAACATGATCGAACTGATAAGAAAATTCCTCAACAACGAGATGCCACGTCTATGCGATGCAGGCTACCTCTACCTTGGCGTAAATCCGAAAGGCGAACTGCGAATCTGCCCCATCGGCCTACCTGATCCAAGCTGGACAATCGGATCCCTCCTTCAATCCAACATAAAAGAAATGCTCAGATCCGAACGTTTCCACACGGTACTAAGCAAACGAGCGAACTGTGGCCCTTGCCTTACAGGCTGCACCACTCCACATTCTCTGCTGTTAAGAAGTTCCTTATCCTATGCGTTAAGAGAAAGTTTCAAATATTGGAGAATTTCAAATGCTCGGCCATTATCTTAGAACAAGAGTGTTGTCCCCTTCATTCAGATTGGTTTCGGAAAATGTGATGAGAAACCGCAGAATTGCCGGTCGCATTATCGCTTTGTGGCTTGTGGGGATCACAGTGATTTCAGCGTTTGTGCCAGCCATGGTGGGAAACTCCGTAACAACGGAATTGGCAAGCTTGGACGTTGGCAACTCTTCTGTTTCTGCTAAGGCTGCAGGCTTCCTTATTGACCGTACTTACGACTCCACTTTAGGGCTGTGCTCAGAAGTCTATGGCGACAGCGGCAACAGTCTGGGATTTCTAGGACAGGTCTTTTGGATAGTCACCGACAACCTCCTTGCCTACTACGCACTTCAACCATACAACAAGACCATAAGCGACGCAATCAAAAACCAGATAGAGGCTTATGCCAAGAACTATTCATTGCCAACGGACCCAAATGGACTGCCCATCTCCTTCAAACACGAACCAATCATTGGAGACAAGTTGCCAGCCGGAGTGCCTCATGGTTACAACCTGATTAATCTGACTGAAAAAGACTCACACTTGATTGCGACTGAGGTGGACAACGGAAGCGTCTGGCCTGATTGGATGAACTATTCGGATGAGTTAGCATGGATGGGAATGAGCTTCCTAAACGGCGGCGATGCAACAGATGCGATGGCCTGCTATAACAACATGATGAGTATGTGGGACGGATTCGGGTTTGCAGATGCAGCGCACAACAATACAAAGGCTCCACAATACGGTTACTATGAACCGTTTAAACTCGCATTGGCGATCATCCTTCGTCAGCGCTTGAAACTTCCAAAGCCTCCTCAAGAGACGAAGATGGAAGATATTCTAGCAGCTTGTCAAGGGCCAGACGGCGGCATAGCGACAGGATACGACAAAAATCTATCAACCGCAGGCCACACAGAAAACACAGAAACCACCGCGTTGGTAGTCATTGCAAATGTGTGCAAGCACGTTAAAGTTGGACTGTTCTATTACGTTTGGTACACAGGAGAGTTGGGAAAAGGTCACTGGAATGGCAGTTCAGGTTGGACGGTTATGGACACACCTCTCCTGGGATTCTACAATTCATCAGATCCCAAAGTGATCAAGCAGCACCTAGAATGGTTCAAGGAACTCGGCATCGACTTCCTGATCATCTCTTGGTGGGGACCACACTCCTTCGAAGACGACGCAACTAAAGCCATTTTCTCCATGGTCAAGCAATATGATTATCCAATTCAGATCGCCATCATGGTTGAGGCTTACAACTGGAGCGGCATGTACGACTTCAACGCGATATACGACTACATCAACGATACTTACGTTGCACCGTACGAGAGCATCTACATGAAGCTGAATGGCATGCCTCTGGTTTGCTTCTGGAACGACAACATCAACATGACCGCAACTCAAGCAAGTCGAGATGCCATACACAACGCCATAGGCTTCTCTGCTCGAATAGTGGGTCAGACTCCTTCCTATGTAGATTGGTATGCCTGGAGACCCTGCAGCACAAGCCAAGACAGCATAGGTTATCCTAACATTTTTCCAGAGCTCTCGATGGACGGTTTTACTTGTATCGAACCGAGGTATGATGACAGCCACATAGGTGGCACGCATACTTTTGACGGGAACTATTCCGACGGTATGTACGATCAACAGTGGAGAACCGTTCAGGAATACGAGAATCAAGGAAACCTAAGCATCGTTGCCATCTACAGCTGGAACGAGTACCATGAAAGGTCACAGATCGAACCTAACATCGGTCCAGACGGAGAATACGTTCTGTTGCCCTTCTACAAAACATACCATTATATCCAGGTCATCCAGACGGTTCCAGAGTTTCCATCGTTGCTTATTCTGCCACCATCCATGATTACGCCGCTACTTGTAGTCACAGTTCACAGAAGAAAACGCCAGAAATGGAGATTGGAAACAGAATGAGCTCGATTGAAAGGTTCAGGTTTGTCCTGTATGCTTGCGCCCTCGTGCTTGCGATTATTTGTTCTCCTTTCTTGTTCTTCTTTTCATATTCCTACCCACTAGCAATCCTAGGATTCTTTGGGATTAACCTGACCTTTGGACTTGCCATCGTGTTTTCTAAACGGGATTGAAAGCAAATAAGTAGCTATTTCCATACCGAAGCAGTGGAATGTCCATCCCGTTGGCGGCTTCGCTATCATGTGACGTAGAAGATTGATACATAACAATTATATAATGCCAACACGCACTCTCTATTGTTGACAGTTCCACCCCGGGCATTGCCAACCAGAGTAACTGCATTAATGAACTATAATGGTATGATTTTTTCTCTGTTCAGCGCGCGCGCTTTTCCATGCATTCTCGAAATGCAACTTGATGGACAACAATATCGTTTTACTAGCACTTTCTGAAATACCATCAAGACTAGGGAGATTTCAGAGGCAATCCCGAAAAGCCATTAATTCCAAACATCAAGTTCAACTATTCCCCCCACCATCTATTAAACCAAGCTGGGCAAAATGGCTAGGCTCGGTCTTCGAAAGAAAAATCTGGACTGTGACCATCTTAGGACTATCTAGCGGTCATGAATGGCAATACAAAAAGTTATAGCTGAAATCAGAAGTCTTCATAATCTTTAAAAACCACCCAATGTGAAGTAGTGCATCGGTGGCTGTTCATGAAAGTTTTGGTTGCTTACATGTCTCAGACTGGAAATACGAAGAAAGTTGCTGAAGCCATTTATGGTGCAATTCCAGAACCAAAAGAGATTAGACGATGCGAAGACGTCACATCCCTTGATGGCTATGACCTTTCATTTCTAGGGTTTCCAATACATGGATATGGTCCAGATAAGAAGGCTAGGGCTTTCTTAGAAACTCGGGTCAAGGATAGAGCAATAGCGCTCTTTATCACCCACATGGCTCCCGAGGGGGCACCGCTTTTGCAGGAATGGATTCAGAAATTTAGAGATGCTACCGTGGGGGCTAATATTATTGGCATTTTCGACTGCCAAGGACAAGTCTCTCGACTAATTAAAACCTTCATGCGACTTAGTACGAGGTCGAAAGAACGTAAATGGGCGCGACTTGATAATAGTCAAGGTCAACCCGATGCGACACGATTGGAGCGAGCGAGAACCTTCGCAAACGAGATAATGAATGGGCTCAAAACCTGACTGTTTTGATTCCTTATCACTCCTGAGAAACTGATTTGCATAAAAGCATTTCCGACCATTTGATTTTAGCGTTCTTCTGTTCTACGCTTTCGACGTATTTTTCTAATCCAGTTTTGGTTTTGCGGAAAAGTTATAGCTGAACGAAGACTATCACCCAATGGACGCACGCGGGGATAAGAAACTCAATTTGATAAAAGAAGGCTTTTATTATGAGCGTAGAGGAAGTCAAAGATTATTTCAAAATGTCTGATGGCTTCAACCTATTTTTTAGGCACTGGAAAGCCGTTGGGAAAGCAG
>JBEKOM010000013.1:0-43527 GCA_049521795.1 Bathyarchaeia archaeon | reverse complement strand
TTGTGTCCGAGGCGTTCATGATTTTCCCCAGTTTCTTGGGTCTTTTCAAGTCTTCTTTTACCATGGTTAGGGAAGGGTTGCCCAGCAAGTGTTGAATGTTATTCATTTTTCCGTTTGAGAAGTTGTCGAGTATGGTTACTTTGTGTCCCTGGCTTAGCAACTCTTCGGTCAAATGACTGCCTATGAAACCGGCTCCGCCCGTGACAAGTATTGTGCGTTCAATCACTTTGGTGCATCTCGCATCCTGGCCGATACAGGCGATGTTCTGAGAAGGTTTGTGAGCTAGGATAGTATTTAGGATTTGTCCAGGAGCGGCTTGTTGGAAGAATCGGGAAAAATCGTTCCATGCTGTCCCTTAGCTGTCGGGCGGCCGCCCTTTTTTCAAGTGTTCGGGCTGAAAGGCTGCCGAGAGAATGAACTGGTCAGCGCGCGCTATGAGTTAGGCTTCGCGGTGTTCTGGTTCTTCTGGCGTCGTGTGGCGCGCTCTCGTCTGGGCGGCTTTTTCTGCTGCTTTTAGTGGGATGTTGATTATCTTTGATATGATGCTCATGCTGGAGAACATAGTTCTGAGGTTGTTTATGTCTGTCAGGCTCACTGCGCCGATCATGGGTGCACCGAAGATGTAGGCGGCTAGGAAGATGATTAGGCCGATTATGAGTTTTGTCCAGTTGGGTGTGTTAAGGAAGGCCGTGGGCAAGTATGCAAGGACGGCGGCAATCGCCGATGCTGCAAAGATCTTTGCTGATGACGCGAAGTCCGCTTTGGCTTTGTAGTGTTTCCATATCCAGTAGAGGACCCAGAACATGCTTGGTAATCCTGCGACGACGCTTGCGATGATGAGGCCTGTTATTCCGAACATTGGGATAAGGACGATGCCCAGTGGAAGGCCGATGGCCAGTGTTATTATGCTCTGTATCATGAGTATTCTCGTTTTTCCTAGGCCGTATAGGAGGCCGCCTGAGCTTAGGCTTCCGAAGACGGCGAACAGGTTGCCTATGACGTATATGGTTAGGAAGAAGGGTCCGTAAACGTATTTTTCTCCGTACAGTGTGCCGACCATTGGGCCTGACAGAGTCATCATTGCCATCGTTGCTGGTATCAGCAGTATGGACGTGTATTTGACTGAGGATGTGAAGACGTTTTTTAGGAGTTCATGCTCGTTTTGACCGTCGAGTTTTGCAAACGCTGGGAACAGCACTGTCGATATTGGGGTGGTGAAGAAGGTTAGAAGGACGGAGAAGTTGATTGCCACGACATAATTGCCGTACATCGTGTTGCTGGTTAGAGGAATTATCATGAAAGCGTAAATCTGCGCTAGGATGCCTCCTAGGATGGAGCCTATTGAGAGCGGCACTCCGTAGTTTAGCATTGTTCTGAGCGTTTTGGTTATGTTAGAGTTTATTGTTCGCTTTTTTCTAAGAGGCCTGAATAGGACGAGGTAGAAGGTTGCTAGGCCGATGGTTCCGGCGGCTACGACGCCCAAGGTGCAGCCGATGATTGCCCCCAGGACGCTGTATCCTAAGAAGACTAGCACTGGGCCCACTGCGGTTTTCACGACGGCTTGGCAGACGAGTGTGAAGCTGTTGAGTTCCATTCTTTCGAAGCCTACGAAGCCGGATTGGGAGGCTGCGAGCAGCGATCCGGAGATTATCGAAACCGACATTATCGCTATGAAGCCTGCGGATTCAGGCCTGTTAAAGACTGTTGTGGCGATGAAGCTTGCTAGGGCGAGTGAGAGGAATGAGAGGGCGAGACCGGATGCAACTTCGAAGATGAGCCCGGCAGCGATGAAGTCGTGTATTTCTTCGTCTCTTTGTGAAGCTCTGAGGCTTGCGATGTACTTGGTCATGGCGCTGTTTATGCCCCAGTCTCTGAACAGGTTTATCAGGGTCGCTGGGATGAGCACGATGCCGTAAAGCCCGTACTCGTCGGTCGTGAGAAGCCTGCCCAGGATTATGGATCCTGCCGCCATGATTATAGTGGATGCTGCCACGCCTATGAGCAGCTGGAAGCTTCCAACGGCCGAGGTCTTGCCCATCTGAAGCGCTTTTTCCATGGTTTCTCTATCCTTTCAGGATCTGTTCAAGAAGGGAACTGGAACCTATTTAACGGTTTAATGGTTTGGTTGTTTGCCTGTGCTGAAAAGTTTATCTGTAGGTGCAGTGGGCACGCGTGCGGGTTAGCCTTCACATTGTTCTTGTTCTTCGGGTATCATGGGTATTATGGTTATGGACTCGTCTTCTGTGGCGGTTTCGGCTTGGGTTCGTTGGGTCTCTTGTTCTTTACGCGTGCCTGCCCAGAGCATGGTCCATCCGATTATCCAGATGAGTATTGCGATTGGTAGGAAAAGTAGCCTGATTACTTTGTTGTGCATAGGGTTGACCACGAGCGGCCTTTTTTGGAGGTCGAACGTTTGAGTCGTGTTATGCGTCGTTAAAGCTTTATGAAGCTGGGATAACTAGTTGGGATGTGTCTTGTCGTGTGTTGAACGTTATTGAGGGTTTTGAGGTTGTTTTTGCTTGTGTGTACATTTTGCGATGTGTATTTGTGTTGATAATGTAGACAATAATGTTTATTAAGACTCAAGACTCATGCTTCGGCTTAGTGAAAAAATATGGCCATGCAAAAAGCAACCTTAGGAGCAGTCTTAGCAATAGCGGTTATGGGCCTGATGGCAAGCGCCCTAGGTACACTTGTTGCGACTCGCACGATTTCTAGTAGCGGGAGCGTTACAGCCGTAGGAGTAGGCCTATACACGGACAACACCTGCACAACTGCGGTCTCGAGCATCAGTTGGGGAACCCTGAACCCTGGCGATGTGAAGACTTACACGATGTACGTGAAGAACACGGGCAACGTGCCGGTAACGTTAAACATGACCGTGGGTAATTGGAACCCCACATCCGCTTCGACCTACATCTCTTTGACTTGGAACCAAGAGAAGTACGTGCTGCCAGCCAGCCAAGTTGTTCAGGCCGTGCTGACACTTTCGGTTTCGTCAAGCACCAGCGGAGTCACAAGCTTCAGCTTCGACATAACCATAACAGGAACACAATAAGAGTGCAAGGATACACAGCGAAGCATTATTCCTACAGATAATATCCAAGGCTGACGCAACCGGCGCGCGCTAAGCCCGCTTTTGCGAGGACTTTAACGACTTCACGCCAAGAGAGCAGAGGGAGCCTCGACAACCACCTCAACCCTTTCTCCTCGAATCTTGCCATGAAGAAGCTTTGCCTTAACTTCCAAATAGCCCCATATAGCTTCACTGATGTTTTTTAAGGCTTCCTCCCTTGTCTCGCCCTGAGTGGCCACTGGAAGCTCCAAACACTTAACCACGAATCCGCCCTCCTCAGCAGCCTCCAAAACAACGGTGAACCTACGGGTAACCATAAAACCGCCAGCAATGCAATGTTCGCGACATCTATATGAACCTATCTTCAATCCTAAATTACACCGCGAGGGTAGCCGCATTAAATTGCGGCTCTTGGGATTCTTGGAATCCTCTCTTTTTTCTCTAAGTCAGGTTCACTCCAGAAGCATCAGATACTTCGCAAACTAATTTCGGAACAAGCATGCGCGCTATGCGCGCGATATTATTGGTAAATCGTTTTTCTTGGGCCTATGGCTATAATGTAGATGGTCTTGTCTTTCTCTGAAATGGTGTAGATTATTCTGAGTTTCCCAACTCGTAGGCTATAGTTTTCTTTCAAGTCTCCGTGAAGTCGTTTTCCTGCGTAGGATTGAATCTCTAAACCGATTAAACTTTCTCGAACTTGGGTTTTGACCTTTTCTTGTAGCTTTTTATAGAATTTCTCGGCTTGTCTTGATAAGAGAATCGTGTATTTCAATGGGCTTCTTCCTTTAGAAGACTGCGCAGTTCCTTGACTCTTCCAGTCTTGATGTCTTCGAGGCCTTTGCGGATGTCTTTCATCATGTCTGGATCGCTTAAAATCTCAATGGTCTCCAAGAGCTCGCCCATTACCTTTGTGGCTTCGTCAAGCTTCTGCTTGGTTTCGGAGAGGAGCTTTCGGTCTTCCTCATCTAAATATGCAACCCTCGCCATTAAAATCACTCAAGTATTACAGATGTGGATCCGACTAATAAATTTGAAAGCGGAAACGCATGGTAGCCTCAAGTCAGGTTCACTCCAGAAGCGCGCGCTCGAGCTTTGACGGGGTTTGTTCGACATTGATTGTTTTGGTTTCGTTCAGTGGGGGCCGGTGCAGTGTGGCGATTTATCGAAAAATCTTTATACGCCTAGAGTAGATATGCCTCGTTTTGGAGTGTAGTTCCGTGAGAGGATGCCTAGTAGTAGCGTCTCTTCTGTTTTGTTCGATACTGCTCGTCGTGGGCCTGTCGTCAGCCATGGGCGTGGCTCTTAATCCAGGTGAGAATCTCGTGTGGGAAGGCGACGTGTACTCTTCGGGGGTGCCGGTTGCTTCTCCGGTTTTGGCGTCGGGCATATCGTATCGGATTGTGGCGTCAGAGATGTGGTTTTATGATAATTCGAGCTGGCTGGCGGCTGACGCTCAGTATTACACGACCAGCAGCATAGACACTTGGGAGTGGCTGAATGACTATCGTCCAGGTAGTCACTCTTTTCTCCAGATCAACGGGACCGACGTAGATTGGGGGCCATTCAGTAATGGGGACACGAATCATACGTACAGCATCTATTACAATGGAGCAGGTGCCCCTATTACCTTTGCAATCGTGGACTGGATGGACCACAATACCGGAAACAACGAGTGCCATCTTCACTTGAAAATATACGGGGAGATCTGCGTCGGCGGACGCGTGGTAGATTCGATTCCGTCCAGCGCGGTCAGCGTGTTCACGGTTGGCGCTTTGCTGCTGGCTTCAGTTGCCACGGTTTTCGTCGTCGTCCATCGCAGGAAGACTTGACGCGCAAGGTTAGTGTCGTGAATCGCGTGCTTTATTCACACAGAGCAGAAGAGAGAGCGAGGGCGTCAGACTTATGAATAAAACGTGAGTTTTCTTTGCGCGCGCCGTGAAAAAGTGTTTTGAGGTTAGCGTTTCGCCTTTTTGACTGCCAGTAGGCCGAATGCTGAGAGTGCCATGATCAAGCCTGCAAATGTTCCGGGTTCTGGTACGGGTAGTGTCACCAGTGTTACGGTGATAAATCCTCTTTTTACCACGCACTGTGTTCCAAAGCCCGTGTTTCCGAGGCTGTCTGCGATGACTATTTGCGTGCATGTCCACCTGAATTCGTAGGATCCTGGTTGTGTCAGCGTTGTTGATCTTGTTATTGTTTGGCCACTGTCGATGCTGCCCGAGTATAACGTTGTTTTGCTGGTTAATCCTGAGCCGTTGTCGTAGTACACTTCCATCAGGGCTTTGGCTGACGCGCCATCGCTTATATCTTGGTAGAAGCCGTGGACGTAGACGGTTGTGCCGATGGGCACCGTGCTGGGGATGCTGTTGTTGCCAGCGTCTGTGAGCGTGATTGTAACGTTGATCTGGGCTCTTGCAACGCCTATGAGAATTGCAGAAATCATCAACCCCAACGTTGCGAGTAAGATTTTCTTTTTCATTTCTTTCTCCCTTCGACGAAAGAAGTGTTCTCATTGAATCTTATAAACGGTTAAGGAATATTCTTATCGAATAATCTTATGAAAGAGTGTTATAGAGGTTAGATAGACTCGTTTCACTGATGGCTATTGAGGTTTGCTTTTTTCTGGGGCTCTGGTTTGGTGTTCTCTTATGATTGCGGCCGTGGCGAAGACTGTGGTCAACGCGAGTAGGCTTAAGACTATTGGTGTTAGACGGATGCCCCACGGCGTGTAGTTTAGGAGCAAGCCGACGACGGGCACGAGTGCTAAGCTCATGCCGACACTCAGGGCTGTGCGTTCGATGGCGTCCAAGCCTTTTTCAGACGTGTCGAGTGAGTGTGAAAGGGCTTTGGCGAATGGAAGGTTTTGAGGGAAGAGGGCTTTTATGAACGCGTAGCCTGGCAGCCACAGGATGAATATTGTGCCTAGGACGTATCTTAGGTACACTAGTGGGAAGGTGTCTTCTGGGACGGTGAACACGACTATGGCTGTAGCTATCGTGAGTGTCATGGTGATCCAGTACCAGACGGCTTGGTTTGAGCGCAGGTAGCTTGTGAGCTTTTCTGGGATAGGTGTTTGGGGCGGTTTGAGGTGGATTTTTTCTGTTTGCTGCAGTTGCAGTATTCGATCCAGAATTTCCCGTTTGGGTCTTGATGACACTGCCTGTACCTGGTCGATTAGTTGTTGAACGTTTTCCGGTTTTGCCGTTTCAACGGTGCGGATTATCTGCTGGTCCAGTTCGTCTTCGTCGGGTTTTTCAGGCAAATGTGTCGGCTCCTTCGCGCGCGCTTGATTTGTTAGGTTTGTCGTAGGTTTTAGGGTTTATGCTTCTATGTTAACGTTGTTTCGCTGTCGTAAAAGCAGCGTTTCCACTGGAGGCACGTGCGGCCGCAGAATTTCCAGCCTGCTTGGAATCCAAACGTGCCTTCATGTTTGTCGCTGTATAGAATGTGGGTTGCAAGCGCGTTGATCTGCGTGTTTCTTTGCGCTTCATGGGCTGATTATGAGGGTGACTATTCTTACAGCCACTGTTACGAGGAAGAGTGTTGAAACGGTTAGTGCTACGTTTCGCAGTCTTTTCTTGTTGATGAGCAGGTTTGTTTTTCCATAGTATGGTGAGATGACTTCTGAGGTTACGAGTAGTATTACGGCTGTGATGGCTAGCCATAGGCTTATGTCCCAGAATGACAGGGGAAAATCCATTGAGCTATTCCTCCACGATTTCGAAGTTGGCTTCTAAGACATTGCCGTCTTCAGAGCTCTTGGTGTCTGTTATTCTTACGGGTTTGCCGGTGGCTTTGGTTACAGCTATGGCGATGGCGCTGCAGAGCGGGAAGAGGATTGAGCTAGTTATCTGCGAACCTTCGGCTTCTTTGATTGTGTTTCTGATGATTGGTTTGGTTATTCTTGCGTGGACCGTGGTGTTCTTCACCGGCGTGAGGGATACAGTGTTATCCTTTTTCGTGTTGGAAGTGCCGTTTTCTTTTTGCAGTTCTAGGTTCTGGGCGATTTCCAAGTCTTCGATGAAGATTTTTGGGAGGTTCTGCAAAAGGCTTTCGAGGTCTGTTTTGATGAAGCTCTTTCCGAGTGACTTTTCCAGCAGTTTTGACAGTTCAAAGCCGGGCGGTGTGAGCAACAGGCCATGCGCGGTTCGGGTTAAGGGTTGGTCCTCGTATGGTTGGATTTGTTCTGGCGTTGGAAGGCTTGCATACTTGTACTTTGACACGCATATTCGAGTTGCTTCTGGATCTGTGAAGTATTTTGGAGGCAGGTACGTGGCGTCTCCTTTGTAGCCCATTATTAGTATCATCTGGTTCAATGCTCTGAGAGGAGGTGACAATGCAGCTTCCAGGAGGGTTTCTCTCGTGTACTCTTCAGGTTTGACGTAGAGAAGAACTGCTCCCCAGAAGACCAAGCCGAGGCCTATGAACGCAAGTATGGATGAATTATAGCCTATTGAGGCTACTAGTGAGACCGTGCCCAGTACAAGCATTGTAGCGACTGCTGAGCCTACCAGGGTGATTGTTACGTGCACTTCGGATTCCCCTTTTCTATTTTGAACCGCAAATAAGCGCGCGCGACCAAGTTGAAAGCATATGCTCAGCCTTGACTCGCCATTTTTGCATTGCGCTGTTGTCGTGGAGAGGTTTAAGCAGGGCAAGTTTTGCCATTGTCACTCACCAGTTAGTGGATAACTGTAGTAACAACTGCATGGACTAAAAGGCGTATTTCAGTAATAGCAATATATCATGTATGATAATACAAGAAAATGCGAGAAATCGTTAGGTTGACAAATACTCTGAGAGCGCGGTCGCACATCGCTAGCGTGTCACGCTACGACATGCTTGTTCAAACGTTTTGTAGTCGCGGTTTGATTTCGAGAGCCAGGGGGAGTTACGCATTGGCGGGATAGCCTCGAAAATGAGGGCGCAATTAGTGTGTGGGTTTTGAGAAGCGAAGTCTGATGAAACGAGTTACGCTGGCCAAGTGAAATCTTGATGTCATTTGAGTTTTCCATATTCGTGTTGGCTGGTCCTGTACGTTTGCAATCTCGTTCTTTATTACGCCCACTTTCTCCGCTTCTGTGAGTCTTTCAAGCAATTTTTCGTCTTCTACGGACTCGCCCATTCTGTTTCTGAATGCGGCAGCAATTGCAGCTAGCGTGGGCGACTCTGTTTTCTCGGTCTCTGAGACGGCGTCGATGATGTCTCTAGTCGGCTTTGCGAGTTTTAGATAGGCCTTTGTGTTTGCTTTTCTTTCTTTTCTCTTCCTCAGTAAATACAGAACTGCGATAACTGGAATTGGTATGCCAGTTGCTGCCGCGAGCGTTAAGCTTTGTTGGGACAGTATTAGAGCTACCTGTGACCATGTTTTGATGGGTTCCCAGTATTGGGCTATTGCCGTGGCGAATGGCAGCAACTCCTCTATTCGTGTCAGGTTCTGTGGGCTGTCTGGGTACGTGATCAGGCTTATTTCTACCTGCTTCTGTTGGGCTGTGTCATTTGCTTTGAAAATCGCGCTTTCGTACCAGTACAGGACCACTTCGGTTTGATTTGTGCTCACCCATTGAAAAGCGAAGTACCTTGCGATGATAGGTGGATTATCCAAAATCTGCGTATCTTTCAAATCTAAACTGGTGCCGTAGACCGGTCTATCGGGTCCATTTAGGCAATATTCCCAACGGTGAAGGGGACCTGTTGTGGACGCTATTCCGATCGCCACGTAGACGGGTTTCTTTGTCTTATCTAACGACTCGTAAGCATACACGAGCGAAGCTTCCTGCCCTGATAAGTTTTCGAAGTCTGTGTCACGATACAAGAATGTCGGTTCGTAACCGGGTATCTGTGGCAGTAGCTGTTTGTTTCCCTGCTCTCCCGTTGGGGTTTGAATCATTATTTGTGCTGGCCCGTTCGTTAATGCGAATACAGGCACTTGAATTGACAAGAGCAGAATCACGACAGCAGCTACTGCAACTATTCTTACAGTGTCAAGTCTGCGAAAATTGATGCGGACTGGCTTCAGGATTCTTCCACATGAAAGACAAAAGTCTTGATCTTTCTCAGGTTTCGGGTTGCATCCTGAGCATTTTTCGGTTGATTTGGAGAAGATCTGAGCGTGCAGTATTCTCTCTGCGAATATTAGCAGAACAAATGTTCCTATGAATATCAGGATCCATCCTCCCAATAGGTGAAAGACTTGAAGTGCTGTTTGTTCGCCGAGTTCGTAGCCTATCATGAGAATCGTGGTTATCCTTGCTATGTTAATTACGTAAATCAGAGAGAACCCGATAACAAAAAGGAAGAGCTTCTTCCAGAGTTTGTCTCTTATCATGTAGGCAGTGAACACTGCGAACACTAGGAATCCGATCAGACTGTAGATTCCCGAACATGCAACGTCAACGGGAAAGGGGATTGTTGCGCCGGTGGCCCTAGTGATCTGTATCACTGGAGTGCCGGAATCGCTTGTGAGAGTAGCTGGTATCTGAAACAGCCTCACAAGGTTATAGGAGATTTCTGAGCTTACTACCGACAGCGTGGAGCCCCAACTGTAGAGGGTTTCCAAAGGAGGCGGTGTCAACAGGAAGAGGAAAGCTATTGCAAAGATAGACTGTCTAAGTGTATTTGCGTTGAAAAAGACGAGGATTAAGCCGGCTGCAAGAAGGGGCAAGGTCATCATGTGGTATTCTAACGGAGTAAACGTGTACGAGCCATGCCAGTAGAGCAATATCGCTGTGGCCGAAAGAAGAATTCCAGCAATCGCCGGCAAGTATCGCGTTGTTCCTTGTTCATCTTGCCTCTCAGCGATTGCTGCCGTCAGCATTTTTCTTTTGCGATACAACAGGTAGACGAATAGGAGTGGTACAGCGAAGATGTAGCTCATGAAGTCGCTCTGCAAGGCGTCGTTTGCCAATATCACCAGGTCTTGATAGAAGATCGCTAGAGTTGCGACAGCGACAACTGCAATTTTGAAGCCTAAGACTAGATTGCTCTTAGTGCGCATATTGAGATGTAAGTGCTGGGCTCTCATTTCTTCACCCGATTAGGGATTCAGGGTTTCCAAAGGCTCAGAAGACCTGTTTTCTTGTGTTCGTAGCTTTTTTCCTTCTTGTCCAAAAAGCTAACGGCCGCTTTTAGCCTTTGTTTCCATGCGCATACTATTTCTTGCGGAAAACCTGACAACGTTGATTTTGGTTGTGTTGATTCATTCATTTTTGCTCGTATTTCGAATTCTTCTTAGTGTACCAGTGGACAAGATCAGCTAGCCCTTCTTCTATGGAGAATTGCGGTTCATAACCTAGGATTTCTCTTGCCTTGCTTATGTCTGCGTATCCGTGTTTTATGTCGGTGGGTCTGGGTTCGGTGTGGATGTCTTTCAACTCTTTTTTGTTCATAATTTGCTTTAGGGTTTCTGCAACTTTGTTTATGCTTGCGCCTTTGCCTGTTGCTATGTTAAAGGCTTCGCCTATGCCCTTTTCGGTGTTCATGGCCAGCATGTTGGCTTTGACTACGTCGTGGATGTAGACGAAGTCTCTGGTTTGTTCTCCGTCTCCGTTTATGATCGGAGGCATGTTCTTCAGGATTCTGTTTATGAATATCGATATGACACCTCCGTAGCTACCGTGTACGTCGACTTTTTGTCTTGGGCCGTAGACGTTGAAGTATCTCAGGCAGACTGTTTCGATACCGTACAGTCTTTGGAAGACTTGAACGTAGTTTTCAGCTGCCAGCTTTGAAACTCCGTACGGCGAAGCTGGACTCAGGTGGTCGTCCTCTTTCTTGCAGGAGGATTTTGTCTTCCCGTAGACCGCTGCTGAGGAGGCGTATATGAAACGCTTGACGTTTTGGTCACATGAGGCTTTCAGAAGATCCAGTGTTCCTTCAACGTTTATCTGGTCGGTGAAAATCGGATCCTTCACAGAGAGAGAGACGCTCGCTAGAGCGGCCTCATGAAAAACGACATCGACGTCTTTCAGGGCTTTTTTGACCAGATCGATGTCTCGAATGTCGCCGTTTATGAAGCTTAGGTTTGGGTTGTCCGTGTGTCGATCGATATTTGTGAGGCTTCCAGTGTGAAGGTTGTCTATCACGGTCACTACATAACCGTCTTCCATCAACTTGTCCACGACGTGGCTTCCTATGAAACCTGCTCCGCCCGTCACAAGAATCCGCCGGTACTTAGCACTGTTCGTCATCTGAGACACCGACAACTCTGATGGAGGAATTACCTCTCGTTCTACATAAAGACTGCTGCGACGGCGTTCGCCACTCCTATCTCATTCAGCTCAGACGCTTCGTCTACCGAGAAGACCTTTGATTCATAGGATATACCGAGGCTCGTGGCTTGGAGAAGCATGTTCTCGAGCATGTAACCTATTTCCCAGAGTGCTCGCCCAGTCCCCTCGTTCTGACATAGTACGATTGCTTTCTCATGCCCATTCAAGTGAGGGCTAGCATCAACGTTTCCAACAAATCGGATGTCATGGGTCGGATTTCCTCTAGTCCATCCGAGTTTCTCACGCAAAGTCCTGTTCATTAAAGAAAATTCTTTGGTCCAGTTCACGTAGCGGTACAGCTTCCTGCTCTTCACCAGGTACACGCTCGTGTAATCTTGGACACCTCCCCAAGTGGGGACGGTTAAGCCCCACATGTGTTTCCATCTGTCGATTGTGATGAAGTGAGGCGTTCTTCCCCTTGCGGCCCATAATAGCTGGGACATATCTCTTTCCGTTGCTGGGGGACCTGATCGACTTGACGTTGTGAGTTTCGGCAGTTGTGTCACACATTCGATTCCGCTATCTCTAGAAGGAGTGGTCAAGTTCTTGCCAAGGAAGAAAGGTTTCTCAGGTCCGGGAGCTCTTGTTGTGAACTTGCTTGCCCCGTAGGGATCAATGATTTCCAAGATTCGGTGTTTCGTGGTCGTGGTTTTTCCTTCTTTTGACGTTCCGTCTGTTCCTAGATTGTGTGCACATGTTCCAACCGCTTCGGCAGCACAGGCGAGGTAAACCGCCTCGTGTTGCATGCCACTTTCGACGTGTAGTACACGTTCGGCACTTGGATTTTTCGGGTTCTCGAAGCCGAGAAAGAGATATTCATCTTCCAACCAGTGTAGAAGCTTTCCCGTTGAGAACCTTGGGATATTAAGGCAGTTGATGATCTGATCTATCACTGTTTCTGGCGGACGCTTGTTGACGAACGTGCCGAAGTGACTTTTCCTAGGACCAAAGCCGCTTGAGCATCTCGAGTTCAACGCTTTTTCTATGGAAACTACTTCTCCAGACATTTGGCCAACTCCTTTTTTCGTGTGAAGACCCGTTCAAAACTAATAGTTTCAAGAGGTTATTAACCATGCGCAGAGAAACTGTTTTTAGAGTGCGATTGGTTTTCGAATAATGAGTAGAATGGGTTAGCGAGGGTGGGCACAGCAGATTGGGCGAGACAACTCACAACCGTGAGCAGAAGCTCGTGGATGAGTATTTCGATGCCCAATCAGCATTCTGGCGGGACACTTATCAACAGGGAATGCCCTTGGATTCATCAATCGACAAAGGCAGGCTGCAGCGTTCAAGTATGTCGACGAATTGTCGCTTCCAAAGAATTCCCATGTTCTCGAAGTCGGCTGCGGAGCAGGTTTCTTGGCAGTAGCTCTGGCTCGAAGAGGATTTGCAGTGGAGGCGGTAGACCATGCTCCCGCGATGATTGAGCTAACAAAGAGACATGCAAGACAGGCTGGCATGGACACTCGGGTTCATGCGGCCGTCGAAGATGTTCATGAACTCAGTTTCGAAGATGAGTCATTTGATCTTGTCGTTTCCTTGGGGGTAATTAATTGGCTTCATGACTTGAGGAGGGCACTGAGCGAGATTACGAGGGTCTTAAAACTAGGAGGATATGCTGTTTTAAACAGTGCACGCGCTCACGCGCTGCTTAATCCCTTGGCGATTCCCGCAGTTGAGTCCGTGTTAGAGAGGATGAAGCAGGAATTTGAAAGAGCTATTCCGCATAGCTCGCGAAGTGTTGCCCCCTCACACATGTATTTGCCCAAGGAAATCGACCAATATCTCTGCGACGCTGGTCTGACGATCGTAAAGAGTACGAATGTTGGGTTTGGGCCGTTCAGGATCCTTAATCATGACATGTTTCCTTATCAGAGTGGGGTCAAGATCCAGCAGAAACTGCAGCAATACGCTGACAGTGGATATCCAATACTGCGTTCGGCAGGAGGTCAGTACATCGCCATGGCAAGAAAGAAATGATCCAGCTTTGTGCGCGCGTTTTGTCAAGATTTCGCTACAAATCTAGTTTCTATTTGCCACTTTGGAAGATACTTGTTGATTAGGGTTTTCCATCTTCTTCTTTTCTGATCCTTGTCGGTTCTTATCGTTGGGAAGCGTATCTTCTCAAATTCCACTCTTTTGAAGCCTGCTTTCTGTAGCAATTTGAGGACTCTGTCATCCGGCAGCTGCCACTTGTGTCCGCCGTAGTTGATTTTGTCGGCTCCTGTTAGCTTCCTTTTCCATTTAAAAGCCGAGGACCACTGCAAATTGAGAAGGTTGTGCATGGTTTTCTTTGTCAGCATGGTGTCTGACGGGTAGACACACTCCAATACGCCTTGCTTCGCCAATACTCTTTTGGCCTCTACAAAGAAGGTAAGTGGGCTTTCAAGGTGCTCTAGGCAGTGTTTGGAGTACACTTTGGTAAACGTTTCATCCTTGAACGGTAGATGGTGTGCTTCTCCAAAAACGAAGTTCCTGCCTCTCCCATAATAGAAAAGATCCAAGTTAACATCTCCCTTGGGCACGTCGCCGCATCCTACGTCGAGAAACTCCAAGGTTTTCACCATCAAATCGCCGTCACACGAAGATCTGCGGCTGATCTGGCGTGCGCTATTTCCCATATGGGCAAGCGGTGACGCATTTTGAGTTGCACGGGCCGTAGGTCCATTTGAGAGTTACAGGGTTCATTATTAGATCATAGCATCTGCATTTTTCTCCAATCCATTCATGGCTACTGCCCACTCTTTTGAAGGCCCCGTATTTGCAGGCCTTTATGCATTCCACGCAATCCTTGCATAGATCAGCGTTCAGCGGTTCACCATATTCTAGCTGAGCTTCTGTGAGAATGCAGGCCAAAACATTCAGCGGCCCAAGTTTCGAGTTGATGATGAAGCTACCCTTTCCGAAGACGCCAAGCCCAGATAGGTATGAAGCCGTCTTGAATGATAGTATTCCTGACCATCCGTGAGGTTCAGTGACCGCGTTGAAGCCTTTCTGTTGAAGGAGGCTTTTCACAGCGTCCATACATCCTCTTGCCTGTTTTCGACGCCACTTCACTTCGTCCTTTAGCCGGATGTAGGTGAGACTGAAATCTGGACCCCAATTGTAAATGTATTCTCTGTCCTCGTTGAGGCTTCTTCCGCATGCGAGAGTTATTATGCTTCTGGAATCTTTCAAAAGGTCAGATGGTCTATGACCGGGTGGAGATTCTTTTTCCATCTTTTCCGATGATGTGAAGCCTACTAGTTCCGCTCCTGTTTTCAGGGCCAGCGCCCTGATTTCGTCAGACAGGTTTTCAACGGGCATTCTTATCACAAAGATTAATCAGGCTATGCTGTTTTTCTCTTGGGCATATGCTCTCGTGTCTAGTAGATTTTATTAGTATGGTGAGTAAAAAAGATTGAGGCTGAGAATCGATGCTTTATACGTGTTCAACCTCGGCTGCGGAAAAGATGTCAGAAAAGATGAAGTACTATCTTATTATGCGCGGCCATGGAAATGACGCGGTCGCTCCTGACAAGCATGATCTTGACCTTTACCGAAATGGAGTGATGACGCCAAAGGGTTTCGCGTTGAATTATGAAATGAGGCTCAGGAGCCAAGAGGCTTACGAATGGATGGAACGCGTCTCATCAGAGGCAGTTCACGACGATGTGGTTCTGGTAAGCGAGGAAGAGAAGGCTGAACAAAGCTGCCGGACTATGCTTGCTGAGATGATGGCCAGCATGTTCGGTGGAAAGATGAACTTTCGCTATGTAGGCGAGCTAAAATAAGACAGCACTAAACGCGCGCGCTTAGTTCTTTAGTGGCCATTCTTGCGGCTGTTGGCTCCCGTTGGCTACTTGGCCATCTCATCCTGCCTATTTTGACATTACTATTTCATAGATGCGTATAGCTATTGTTGCGAGGAAAAGTAGGGCCATTGTCAGCGCGCGCGCCTCGAAAACTCGCGCATTCACTTCACCAACAACATCTAGGAACCTCGCCTAATACAGCTTTCTCCAGTTTGACCGTGCATGTAATTGTTCGAATCGTTCGAATAGTTTGAATGCTCTGAAAACACGGAGATCAACAAGACCGGCAGAAAGCGGAAATAATGGAAAATACTGCAATCCTGTTCACTTTCTGAACGGGCGTGTGCGGTGTCTGCCAAGCCTTTTGGGTCTTCTTGTACGCCCACGGTCGAATTGTTCGAATTGTTCGCGTTGTTCGAATTGTTCGCGTTGTTCGAATTGTTCGAATCGTTCGAATGTGAAATAAGTTTTTACTAGTAACGCGCGCTGGCTCGGCTCGAAAAGAATGGGAAAACAGCGTAGAAGTGCCTCTATCTCGTAGAGACTTTTGGCCGCTCTTCACAACTCAAGGCCTCAAGGCTCCTGAGCGCCCGCGAAACTCAAGGGACTTGACCGCTCAGGAAAAAAGTTGCTTGAGGCAAGAGTGCTTAAGCCCGAAGCTCACGCAACTCAAAATCTCAACAAGGTTAAGCCATTTAATAACCCAAGAAAGCGCGCGAAAGTAAAAAGTAAGGTTATTATGGGAAAGCTTACAAACTCGCAGTAAGCTTTTCTGAGGGCTGTAAAGCTTCACGCCTTACAACTTCAAAAACTGTGAAATGAGTCAAACGAAAAAAGAAGGGCGCGAAGCGCACGCTTGTTTAGTCCGTCATATCCGCACTATCTGAAGGCAATTCCTCGGTGTCTGTCAGAGCCAGAATGGGGGGTAAAGTCATGAAGACACCGATAATCATTAGGGTCACTCCAAGATATGTGAAAATGACTTTGCTGCGCGCGTCCGCGACGCTCATAGCTAGCAGGCTTACCAGAATTGCTATCACATATAGAACGCGCGCGCTATAATCCTTGAATTGTGTTTTAGCTATTTCAAGACTTAGCGCACGCTCAACTTCAATTCCTGCCACATAGTCACAATTTTAAGGGGCTAGTATATCGCTTGCTTACTATTTCATTTCTCTGAAGATTATTTCCAAATTCTCCACCAAGTATTGAACCTCTTCTTCTGAAAGGCTTGGATAGAGTGGAAGGGACAGAGCATGGTCGTAAGCGTAATCAGAATTTGGACAAGCGATGCCGGGCAGACTCTTGTGAAGAGGTTTCCAGATGGGTCTTTCGCACATTACACCTCTCTCTTTTGCATTTTTCTGAACATGACCCAACTTTTCAACTAGAACAACATACCTGAAAAATACAGATTTCCTATCTGAAAATTCACGCGGCACTGTAATATCATACTGCGAAAATTTGTCAGTGTAAAGGGAAGCAATCTGCCTCCTGCGCTCAACAAACCATTGTAGCTTCTTCAACTGACTGAGACCCAAAGATGCCTGAAAATCAGTCATCTTGTAGTTGTATCTCGTCGGAATCGGTGGTTTATTGTCACAGTCTCTGGCATCATTCATCCTGCTGTAAAACTCGCTGTTGTTGGTTAGCACCATGCCACCTTCGCCGGTCGTAATCATTTTCGTGGCATAGAACGAAAATATAGCCAGCTCCCCCCAGCATCCAACTTTTCGACCTTTATACTCTGCTCCTAGCGACTGAGCACAATCTTCAATTATTGGAATACCAAGCTCGAGCAGTTTGTCAAGTTCGGCTGGCATACCGAAAATGTGAGGTACGATTAACGCCTTTGTCTTAGAGGAAAGTTGCTGCTTTACGGTCTCAGCGCACACGTTAAAATCTGAAAGGTCGACATCAACAACCTTAGGGACGGCACTAGCGTGCAAGGTTGCATGGTACGGCGACGAACACACGTAACTCGGGACAACAACCTCATCCCCAACGCCCAGTCCCAAACCCAACAACGCAAGATGAAGAGCTGAAGTACCTGAAGAACATGCAACAGCATGCTTAGCTCCAATTAGCTGCGCAAGCTTATTTTCAAATTCCTCAACCTTCTCACCAAGCGCAATATTTCCTGAGGCCAAGACCTCAGACACAGCTCTGATATCATCCTGATCGATCATTGGCTTTGAATGTTTTACAATCACGCTCTCATCTCAAACTCTTGCTTGATGAAACCTGAGAAGTCACTCTTTTGAGCCAGTGCTCTCTCCAGAAACAGAAGCAAGATCTGTCGCATTCTCCATGGGCCGCACCGTCACAAAACACGCCTTCCAGCAAGACGGTGGGGGTCTTTATCCTCCTCAGTTCCCCCGTTGCCTCTAGAATTATCTTGTCGAGTCTCTTGTAGACCTTAAACCGCTTTCCACAGAACTTTGCCATTTCAGGAGTGAAACGCAAACCCTTCAATTTATCTCGTCTGTCCAGCGTGGCGAAAATTTCCCTTGCCGATCGCACTTCAACCCACTCGTCACGCTGCAAGTCCAAGACCTCAACGTTTCCACCAATGCACCCGAACCTTCTTTTTGACGCGTATTTTCTCAGCCCTATTGAAGCGAGTATTCTTGGCCCAAGCCCGCGTGGACCCAGAACCTGAAAGTGCCATATCTCCCTCTTCAGAGCCCACCAATATCTCCGCAGTCGCAGAGCCAAACGAGTGTCAGGCAAGGTGCTCTCTTCCATGTCCAGATAATAATACTGACAGAACCGAGATTGCTCACCCATTTCTATTTACCTGCGCGTGCGCTTTAGACTGGGGCATGAGCAAATTCCTTTCGACCTCAAGGTCATGCAGGCTTTGCACAGCTTTTCTATAACTGCCTCTTCAGGCGCAGTGCCCTTCACTAAGACTTTGCAGAGTTCTGACAGAATTCCCATCGCTTCTTCAGATTTCGTTACTTCCGACACGAGCATCGCTCCCCTATCGCCTTTGACGTACTGTGTTATCGCCGCGGGAGTCAACTTCATTTTTGCAGCCGCGTCGGTTTTCCGCATGTCGTATTTTTCCATGAGTTCTCTCATTATCAACACTCTGACCGCAGGCAGCACATATTGGACAACGACCACGCATGGCGGCTTCAACTTTGACATTGTATATAATGTGAGAGAACAATGTTTATATGTTTAACGCTGTTAAGTTTTAGCGCGCGCGCTTTACCATCGTTTTAAGGTACTTTTAGTTTCGCGCGCTACATAGGATAGCAGACTTCGCGGGCGTCAGCCAAGCCGGAAGCACAGGCCACCTCACAAACGAATTTGGGAACACGCATGCGCGCTAGTCGTGAAGAAAATTCTAGAAAAAATATGAGCCGCGCGGGCAGCTATGAAGTGGTTATTATCTGATAGATTTGTACGGCGACGGTTACTAGGAAGAGGAGGCCTAGGATGATGGCGGCTTGTTTCAGTCTTTTTATGTTTAGAAGCAGGGTTGCTGGGCCGTCGTATGAGGATGCTAGTTGCGCGGTGATGAGGAGTATTATGGCTGTGACTGCGAGCCAGAGGCTTACGTTGTTGAGGTCAAAAGGAATTTGTATTGTCTCAGTCCTCTAGTACTTTGTATTTTATGGTTGTTGTCTCGTCTGGACCTGTTTCTTCTCTTGCTATTATTATTGGTTTTCCGGTTGCCTTGGCAAAGGCGCACGCGAGAGCACTTGACAATGGGCAGCCTACTGTTCTGTGTGTGAGTTCAAGTTTGGCTGTTTCTTTGCATAGGTCTTCGAAAACGTGGTTCGTGATCGTTACTGTGATGAGGTTGTCTTGGGGTTGGATGGTCAGGTGTTTGGTTATTTGGAGTTCGTCGAAGAGTTCTGGAAGTTGGGTTTGTAGGTCTTCGAGGCTGGTTTCTGTGAATGGTTTTTTGAGTTCTTTCTCGAAGAGTTTTGAAAGTGCCAGCCCTGGAGGGGTCAAGAGGATCCCCATTGCGTTTTTGGATTCCAGTTTTTGCGGGTTTGTTTCCGCTGATGTTGGAAGAGGCCAGTTTGGCTCTGTAGGTATGAACACGAGGCTCGACGTGTGGTCTTGGAGGTTTTTTGGTGGAAGGTATATTCCCCTTAGGCCCGTTTTAGTGGTCGCTAGGATTCTTTCAATGTTGTAAGGACCTGAAGAAGACGCGGCGTTGAGCAGGTCTAGCTTCACATATTTTGTGGATTTCACGTAAAGGAACAGTGCTCCCCAAAAAGTCAGACTTAAGCCGACAAAAGCCAGAACGTACGAGGAGTAAAAAGCCGATGAAAACAGAGACGCGAGTCCGAATACGAGAAATATGTACGGGACTAAGTGTTGAGCATAGACTCCAACGTGTCTTGTCTCTCGCGCACGTGCCAACCCATGCGTCGGAATGGTCGGTACATATGTGGCCGTTATCGTCGTATCAGTCGTCAGATTGATGGTTCTTGATACCGATGTCGAGTCGTCCTCCCAATGCTGAAAGGTGTAGGTAGATGCTCCGCTACTTACGCTGGTCCGTGCGCTGGCAGTGTAAGAACCTACAGGTAGCGAAACAGCAGTATTCGTTGCATATGGCGTTCCGTTGACCGTTATTGCTACGCCAGTTATGGGTGTCGAGTTCATGGTCAGATTATGCGTTGCTAACTGATACGTAGCGGTGACGGTCGTGTCCGCTGTGAGCGAGACATTCCTTGTCGTACTCGTGGAGTTGTTTTCCCAATGTTGGAAGTTGTACGTGCCAGACGCGGCGACAAACGATGTTGGCACTATTATGGCGTGGGTACCTTCCTGTAGCGTAAGCGCTGAGGTGTTGGTAGTGTGAGACGCCCTATCGATTGTGATTGAGACGCCTGTAGGAACGGAATTTACCTTCAAGCTATGCGTCTTCAGGGTGAACTGTGCCGTCAGTACATGGCTAACATCCATCGTGACAGTTACTGATGCAGCCGTGCCATCATACGTGCCCCCATCCAAGGACCATCCTGTCAACTGATAGGCACCTGTTGGCGATGCTGTTACATGCACGACCTGACCCACGGCATACGGTGGTTGCTCGGTCGCGATTGTTCCGCTTCCTGCGGGGTTGACCTGTAGCGTCAGCTTTGGGTGGGTTATGCTACCGAACACGGCGGTCAATGTGTGGTTTGTGTCCATGACTATGGAAGCCGATGCAGTCGTGGCGAGCGCAGAGCCGTCTTCCTTCGTCCATTTCAGGAAGGTGTAGTTTACTGGGTCGACGGCTGTCGCGCTTAGGACTACGGTCTCGTTGAGATCGTATGGTGGCGAACGCGAAGCGGTCAGCGTACCTAGACCAGTGGGACTGGAGGCGAGTGTCAGAGTTGGGTGAACCGCTACGTATGTAGCCGTCAGGGTCATATTTGCGGTGAGCGACACGCTCCTCCTCAGGCTCGTAGAGTTGTCTTCCCATTTCTGGAACGCATACGTTGTCGGTTTCGAAACGAAAGCGGCTGGAACGATAACCGTGTGGGTGCCCTCAGGCAGAGCAATGGCCGCCGTATTCGTCACGTATGCTGTTCCAGCAACCGTAATTGGTATGCCCGTTATGGGCGTGTTGCTTACGGTGATGGTGTGTGTGACCAAGAAATAGGTAGTCGTGACCGTTTTGTCTGCTGTGAGGAACACGCTCCTCGTCAGGCTCGTAGAGGCGTCTTCCCACTGCTGGAATTGGTAGACACTTGTTCCCGTTGTAACCCTTTGTGGAACGACTATGGAATGAGTGCCTTCTGTTAGAGAGATGGCGACACTGTTGGTCGTACGAGACGTTCCGTCGACTGTGATGGGTATTCCCGTTATGGGTGTACTCGTTACCGTCAGATTATGGTTAACGAGAGCGTAGGTCGCGATTATGCTCTTGTCCGCATTGAGTACGACGCTCCTTGTTGTAGAAGTGATGCCATCCTCCCAGCTCGCAAAGCCGTAGATGGTCGTGCCTAAGGTAAACCTTGCTGGAACGATGACTGTGTGTGTTCCCTCTTGGAGCGAAATCGATGGTGTATTAGTGGTATATGCGGCGCCATCAACTATTATCGGGATTCCAGTGACTGGCGTACTGCTCACGACAAGGTTATGCATCACAACGCCATATGTGGCGGTAATCGTCGTTGCGCCTGTCGTTACGCTGACGCTTCTAGAAAGACTTGTCGAGTTATCTTCCCAATGCAGGAATCCATAGAGCACACTGCCCGATGTGAAGGTCGCTGGAACAACGACAGCATGTGCTCCCACTGAAAGCGTGATTGCTGAAGTGTTAGTTGTGTACGAAGTCCCATCGACTGTGATTGCAATACCTGTGATTGGCGAACTGTTCACCGTGAGGGTTCCCGCAGCCACAAGAACGCGCGCCTCGCGTCCCATATTCGAAATAGTCAATTTCCGCACTTCTCAGCAAAGCTATTGGAATCTATTTGGAAGATGATCTCGATGAACATAACGCACAGATAGAAACACTCGCCGCATGCTACTTCAGCAGAAACATGCGCTCGCATCTAGGGGCTGCCTGGCGAACCCAAATTAGATTTTGGTTAATTTGTCTGGTAGGACATTTTGGCCTATTGTTATATCAGGATTGACGCACGCGCCAAGATCCCCGCGTTCTCCTTAGCACCGTTTCTTGTTAGTGCCCGCTCGCGCTAGTGCTTCAGACTCGCTTTTCAAGGTTCAATATATGTTGTAATAGATACTTGACTTTCTTGCGGGGGCGTTGCATCAGTGCCTTAACAAGCAGTCGACGATACCTATCTTCTTTCGTTTTTTCAGGGATTTGATCAGCCATCTCGGCGGCGATAGTTCCAGGTCTAGGAGAAAACTTGTACGCTTCGACCCAGTCGAATCTCAGATAGTCCAGCAAATCCACTGACTTCTCAAAGTCTTCCTCGGTTTCCGTTGGGAAACCAACCATCAGCTGGGTTCTCAAAAAGATATCGGAAAACTCCTCATTGATAGTTTTGATACATCTCTTGAACTCTT
This sequence comes from Bathyarchaeia archaeon, assembly GCA_049521795.1. GTDB lineage: Archaea > Thermoproteota > Bathyarchaeia > Bathyarchaeales > Bathycorpusculaceae > DASPPK01. Next base: position 21,385 of record JBEKOM010000013.1, on the reverse strand, counting down.
CAATCCTGTATTTTCTACACATTAGTTCTAGAATCCTGTCGCTTCCAGACTCAGCTGGAGAGAGTAAGAACCAGATTTTCCTTCTTGAGAAGAATGGTCTGAGCTCCCCAAACATTTCGTTGAGATAAAACGGATTGATATTTCTGAGACCAATCTTGTAGTTGCCTCCTTCTTTCGTCATTTCCGCAAGCAAATCCACAAGCGTGTATCCTAAGTCTCTTCCGTATGCGCCGACTTCGGTGCCTAGCAGGCCGAAGTAGCGGAAGCCTTTGTTCAGCCCATTTCTGAATTCGCCGAGGATGTTGTCAATGCTCTTGCTTTTCAACGTTCCTCTCGAAATGCGCGTAGAACAATAGCTGCAATTTCCAAGGCACCCAGTTGACACCTTTATCTGGAAAATGGACTTGCTTCGGAATATGCTGTGAGCATGTGACAATGTGTCCATGGTTGGAATTTGCAGCTTATCGAAGGCACGTGCTAGACCACCACGCAGACCATGCCTGTTGGGTGTGAAAATCTGATTAACGCGGTTTGCAGTGACTTCTTCTATGGGCGTTTTCGCTTGTAGAATTTCATTCAGTGTCGAAATTTCTTTTTCGCCGAACGTGACACCCCCGTAAACTGTTCTGAGAGCGTCAGGATCGATTTTTGGTAAACAACCCCAAACTATGACGCGAGCAGTTCTTTTCTTCTCGCTATAGATCGTTTTGACTACCTGAATGGACTGTTCAGTCTGTCCTTGTGTCAGTCCGCACGCTCTGAATAGTATGAGATCAGCGTCTTTTATGTCTCTGACCATGTTCCACCCGTTTATTTTCAGAAAGGTCTCTACTCGCGCAGAATCGATCGCACTTTCTGGGCAACCTCTGCATAAAACACACGCATTCTTCGTCAACCATAATCACCCAGAGACTAGAAAGTAGCGCGCGCTCTAATCAAGTATGCGAAGAATAGGCTGCGCGCGCGCATTCGCGAAAGTCATATAAGTATTCTGTCGAAGAAGGATGTAACATGAAGATCATGATAACCGGCGGGGCTGGTTTCATCGGGAGTTATTTGTGCGAGAAATATGCTACTGAAGGACACGTTGTACTCTGTCTGGACAACTTCATGACCGGCAATCTAGGCAACATACGTGGTTTATTGAACCACAGGAATTTCAAGCGCGCGCGAACTTTAGGTTTGAAGAGTGGACAAAACACACATAGCGTCTATCACAGCAGGTTGAGGGAACGTTGAAGCGAAAACTCTTACCGTACAATCAACCATGGATTGACCGGAGAGAACTGGAGGAAGTAGCGGCAACTCTAAGATCTGGATGGCTTACGCTTGGCCCTAAAGTTGAAAGGTTCGAAGATCTGCTTGCGGAATACACAGAAGCGAAGCATGCAGTCGCTCTAAGTTCATGCACTGCTGCCCTCCACCTATCTCTTGTTGCTCTCGGAATCGGAGTAGGCGATGAAGTCATAACATCTCCATTCACCTTTGCAGCCACGGCCAACGTTATTATTCATGCTGGAGCAAAGCCAGTTTTTATCGATATTGAACCAGATACATACAACATCAACCCTGACAAAATAGAAGAAGCCATAACCAAGAAGACCAAGGCAATTATTCCAGTGCACTATGCAGGACAACCCTGCAACATGAAAGCCATCAATAGGATAGCCAAAAAAACCGGCCTCAAGGTTGTCGAGGATGCCGCCCATGCAATAGGCGCCGAATATGAGAACCGAAAGATTGGAACTTTCAGTGATTCAACGTGCTTCAGTTTCTACGCTACCAAGAACATTACTACTGGTGAAGGTGGAGCTGTTACGACCAACAATGAAGAACTGAAAGAGAGGCTCAGGAGTCTACGTTTGCATGGCATGAGCAAGGATGCATGGAAGAGATATTCGTCCAAAGGGAATTGGTACTACGAGATCAAGGAGCCTGGCTTCAAAGAGAATATGACTGATATCTCAGCAGCTTTGGGGATACATCAGATCAAGAAATTGGACAAATTCATAAACATTAGAAGAGAATATGCCAAAATCTACAACAATGAGTTGAGCAAGCTAGAGGGCATTGTAACACCATATGAGGGAACGAACGTCAAGCATCCCTACCATCTATATCCTATTCTTCTGAAGAAACACAACAGGACCAAATTCATCGAACAAATGGCAAAGAACGGCATTTCATGTAGTGTTCACTTTTTGGCCTTACATCTACAACCATTTTACAAAGAGAAGTTCGGCTTCAAAAAGGGAGACTTTCCCGTTACTGAATGGGTTTCTGAGAGAGAAGTTTCATTGCCTTTATACCCAAGGATGACTGAAAAGGACGTGTGGGATGTCATTGACGCAGTGCGAGACACCTTGAAACGTTATCCACGGCGACTGTGAGGCATTCGGTGAAGACACGTGCGAAGATCCACAAGATTTGGATTAGTCCTCCGAGGCAGCTGTATGCCATTCAGTCCGCAACTTCTGCTAGTGATTTCTCTGCAATAGTTGTGAGGCGGGCGTTGATTTGATAGATTCTTGCCTAAACGGCTTGCCTCAGCCTACAAGGTGTTCATAGATCTTCTCCAGAATTCCAAGGTTCCTTTCCCAGTCTATTTTTTCCCTGGCAATTTCGAGGTTTCTTAATCCGAATTGCTCCCTACGCGCAGTGTCCTTCAGCAACTCTACTATTTTCTGAGCTAACACCTGAGAGTTGCGAAGAGGGACCACCAACCCGTTTCTGCCATCTGTGATCCATTCCGAGTTGGCCGGGAGGTCTGTGACGATCACGGGCAAACCGCAACCCATCGCTTCCAACAGACTAATTGATGATCCATCGGACAAAGAACATGAAACATACAAATCAGCGCTGTTTAGGTACTTTGAGAGGTCCTCGTTCTTCACGAATTCCGCAAAATGGACATAACTAGAAAGCCCAAGTCTGGCTATTTCTTTTTTCATTTTTCTCTCTAAGGGACCTGTCCCGCAGAAGAGAAATCTTGCTTCTGGAATCTCTTTCACTATTCCGGGTATTGCATCAACAAGATACTCTGGCCCGTATATCTTCTCAAACATTCGGTCATGAATCACGACCAAATTGTCTTCCCATCCCAATTGCTCTCTTATTTCTGGATCGATTTTGAGAGGATTGAACTTTGCTAGGTCAATTCCCCAAGGAAAAACAACGATTCTTACTTCAGGAAAATCGACAAGTCTCAAGATTTCACTCTTCATTCTGCGACAATCGCATGTGATCATGTCTGCCCTTGATAAGGTGAACCGTGTAATCCATCCATACAAAGGAGACTTGGGATAGACAAGTACGTCAGAACCCCACGGCATTGAGAGCAAAGGATGATGGTTCACCAATGCAGCGTAGAATCCGTATGATTGAAGAAAACCGCTGTGAATTACGTCGGGTTTAACCTTATGTATAATTCTGTTAAGCATGGGGGGAACCAAGGGGTTTAACCATTCAATAGGGCATTTTGTGTGGTGCACGTATACCTTGCTTTTTTCATAAATGCTAGGCATATTCGCTCGAGAAAACGAAACGAGATGCATTTCATGTCCTCTTTCTGCCAAGGAAATGAGAAACCTCTGATCATGTACACTTGTTCCTCCTGATACGTAACATATTCTCATCAAAGGTCAACCAGCAACAATATCGTAGCGCGCGCGCTTTATTATGTGTTGAAGTAGGTCGGTGAGACGGCTTTGTCGGGTCTTCTGAGGTTTTCTGCCGCTTCTCTGTTCAGAACTAAACACAGCAGGCTGTAGAGCGCGTAGGAAGCGACATTTCTCAAAGCTCTGACCTTGTTGACGACTAGGCTGTACCGCGCGCGGGATGGCGTGTGCTCCAGGCCTTTATGAACGAGGTACCTAGTACGGCATCAACCTCTTTTGCGGCGTTTGTTTCAACAGTTTAACTACTTTCTCCTCGATTATTCTGGTGAGTTTGTCTTCTCCGACCTTGCGGATGAACCTGCTGAGAACGCTTCTGGGATAGCCTGCTTCGGCTGGTTTGATGAGGCATAGTTTTCTGAGCCGCAGGTCCGTGTCGAGTAGTCTTGTCATTTCTCTGAGGCTGCGGACGCTTTTCATTCTCATGACGATGAATGTTCTGAAAAGTCCCAATGGGTTTCTGAGAGGCCTACCGGGTTCGACCGTGTGGAAGCATCTGAGCAACGCTGCTCTAGCAAAACTTAAGTCTACGTTTCTGAAGAGGGTTTCAAGGGTCTCGTGTTCATCTTGTCCCGTTAGGATTCACCTCCTAAGCTTGGACGTGACTCAAGCGCGCGCGCAATGTAGAGCTAGACAAGGTTCTTCTTATGAAAAGGTAAATAGAGCAAGCAAAGAACACAAGCAACCCGACTAGGACATATGTAAAGTGACTTGCAGTGATTGTCAACCAAACAGTAAGGCCAGACGAGAAGGCAAGGCCAACATATGCAACTATTTTATCAAGTTCGTGTGAATGACGATCTGTCATGCATATTTCTCCCTATGAAATTTTCATAGAAGGCGCGCGCGCTTCCATTGTCAGATCCTGATCAAAAGTTCTGCAAGTCGCTTGGCGTTTGCCTGCAAAGAGTACCGAGCTAAGACAGTTTCTCTGGCATTTTTCGAGATTAGTTGTCTGAGCTTCTTGTCCTCGATCAGATGCTGAAGCTTCTGAACCCATTCGCTCTGATTTCTACATAGTAGACCATTAACTCCGTTTTCGATTATGATATTGTTTTCGCCGACGGCACTTGCGACAGTTGGTATTCCCGCCGTCATGTAATTGATGATTTTGAATCCTCCTTTGTACTTGTTCCACTCACTATTTGAAAGGGGGGCCAAGCCGATGTCCAATTCCTCCAGTATGGTACCCTCCCGTTCAAGGCTCCACAGCAAGGAACGAACCTTCACCCCTTTTCTTCTGAACTCCTCAAAGATTGCGAGGAATGGCTCATATTCCTCGGCGCTCTTGGCCGAGGACACTACAAGCTCGATGTCATGGGTTCTTGCCAGTGCCGCCAATGGGTCAATAATTTCGCGGAGGAAAACTGTGGTAGAAGGAGACCCAACGTAACCAAGAGTGATCTGTCGCCGCTTCTTGTGTTCCTTGGTCTCGCGGCTTACTTCTCTGTCAGAACATGTCGGCATGAATATCACATGCCTGTTGTATCTCTTGGCGTATTGGTACAACTCGTGACTCGCAACCAGCACCACATCAGAAATACTGATCAGCAGGGGGACTTCAGAGGGACTCTGCAGGAAGAGCGCATCATCAATGTCGTATAGGAGTCTCTTCTTGAACACAAATTTCGTCAAAAAGGCGAACAAGAATGAACTGCCAGTAAACCAATCCTGCGTAATATGTCTTTGGATCAGCACTGCAGTGGATTGTTCTGAATTTTTGACCAGCGTAATCGTTTTCCTAAGAACATCCATCACCACATGTACAAATGTCAACACACGCTTGTCACTTGACTCTTCACCGATACCAGGATACCAAGTTGCCTCAAAGCCAACTTTGTTGAGGGCATCGACTACATTCTTTCCTCTGAGCCTGTCGCTCGAACCAAGAAGATTGGAAGTGGTGAAGACTAGAAGTCTTTCAACCATAGGAACCAGAGCCCAATAATCAGATTCTCACGCATATTCACACGCCTCAGTGTGAATCGACTACGCTCGCATTAGACAGAGGAATGGTAATCACGACGTAGCGTGCATGCCTGTTCCGAAAATGGTGAAAAATGGTTTCAATTCGTTTTTGGCACTTCTGCAGGTTTCGAGTAGCGTGCATGCTTGTTCCGAAATTGGCCTAAAATGGTTTTTATCCGCCTTCATGATCTAGGGACGGCTTTGGGCTTCGTGCCTGCTATTGATTTCTCTGGGTATTTTGTCTTTCTCGAGCACAGGATAAACGGGCAGAGCGGAATTAAAACCATTTTTGACCATTTTAGGAACACGCATGCGCGCTAAACACAAGCCACGGAATAGGCAAGCTGGCCACCTATGGTCTCACACATCGTTTGTGAGTCCCAGAGTCTTGATTGCGGTTATTAGAGTCAGGACTTGCGTTTTCTCCAACAGGGAGCCTGTTCTGAACAAGAATTCACTGTCCTCTCGCAGATTTTGATCCATATCGATATTCAGGATTCTTTGCTCAAAGATAGACTGGATTCTTTTCCGCAAACTATCGTTGTGTCTCCACCAGCAATCGAACGGATTCATGCTCAGAGTTCTTGCTACGTTTCGTGGTTGCTCTCTGAATATTCTTCCAGCAGCTGCTCTGATTGACCAAGAAACTGTGCGAATTGGGCGCGGATATTTGGGGGGCACGCCACAATGTTCCCATATGTATCCCGAGTATTCTGGCAAATACGAATTTATCCATTTCAAGTAAATAGATGCCTTGTATCTGTACTTTGGATGAATTCTAAGAACATAGTCAAGAAAATCTTTGTACAAAAACGGAGAGGAAAATTCTGTGAACTGTTCGATCATACGATATCCATTGAAGACACAGTTTATGCCTCTGTTGTAATACTTGAATAGTTCAATGGTTGGGTATTTTGCAAGCTCTTCCTTGACTTTCGATTGAATACGTGCTAACAGTCTGTTCGAATATGCCCCCAAGTCATCTGTGATGTGTGTGTGGTAAGGTGCTTCGAGGAATTTGTACATTGCATCTCCCAGCATTCCCGTATGGACCAATCCGTAGTCTTCAAATGACAGATTTCGTAGACAACTGTACAAGTGTGCGGAACCGCCGTAGAGAACCATACCATCATTTGAAGCTACTATTTCATCAAGATTGGTTGCCAAATAATCACCATTATCTAGGGCGTAAAAAACCCATCGGAAGTGGTGGTCTGAACAGATTTGTCTTGCGATTTTTTGGTCCAGATAGTTGCTTTCACTAAAAGTAAAACAAGTAATATTGTCGTAGCCAATCTTCTCTGCATACGCCACATTTGTTCGTGAATCAAGTCCCCCACTTAGCGTAACCAGGTGTGAGTATCCGTTTTCAGAGTCTTTGTTGTACTCTAATCGGATAGCTTCTCGAAATCTTTGGTCTAGCTCCCTCACTATTTGGGCTTCAGCATCTTCTACATATGGCTTGTTCGAGAATCGATAGTATTCTTCGACCTCTATTTCTCCATTGTCGTAGACTAGCGCATGTCCAGGAGGTATCTTGCTTACTTCTCTAATCAACGTGAGGTCGCCGAGCATATATCCAAATGTTAGCAGGCAGTAAGCCCCGTTGACATCGAGGTGACAAGCAAAACCCATGTGTCTCATGATTCTTGAAACGACTTTCAACTCCGATGCAAAGACAAGTGTACGTGACCTCTTATCCCAATAATAGTAAACTGGTTTTGCAGCTAAGTGGTCAGTGAAAAGGAGCGCCTTGTTATCACTGTGGAAACAGAGGAAAACAGCAAAATTTCCCCTTAACAAATTAATAAATCTCAAACCAAATTGCTCATATACTTTTGTCACAAGTTCAGCAAAGTCTCGTGCATGATATTGTCGCAGAAGAGTCGTCATGTTAAGAACTATACCTTCTGAGACAACAGACGTTTGCCCAACCTTTCTGAAAATCTTGTCCTTTTTGAACTTGTCTACAGAAAACCGTCCGAAATTCGTTCCATCCACGTTCGCATTGTCCCTTAGATATTTGACGCTCCGTTCCTCATGAAAAGCATCTGAAAAATCCTCGTTCATCTTCGTGTTGTTCTCGGTAATTATCCCCCAAAGGCCAGGCATACAATCCTCTTCCTGAAATATCACTCGATTGATCGCTATAGCTGATAGCGCGCGGCTGCAACCTTCCTGACGCGCGCGCGGGCAACGCAAGCTTGCTTCAATTGATAAAGTGCTAAGGCGAAACTGTAAAGTTTAAAGTAGACTTTTTGATAGTCATAATGGGTTTTAACCTCTCCTCCGAAACCCAGTTTGAATTTACTTATCGTGTATCTCTGATCGTCTTTGTTCTCTCCTGTATATATACCGCCCATATCGAATTCTTTCGCACCCAAAGCTTTTGCGTATTTTATCGCCTCCCAAATCATCAATTTATTCGCATTCCCTATTAGTGTTGCTCTCTCCCCATCAACTTGTAAACGCTTAGAGGCTCCTACTAACCATCTGAAAGTGTCTCCATCTGTCAAAAAGGCTAATCCACCCAATATTCCCCAGTTATATTTGGCAATAAATAAAACCCCATATCTTTTGATTATGTCAATTAAGTTCTTTGAATATACATATTCTGGTAATCGTTTTGCTAATCTGAAAGACGTATTAATTTCTTGGAATTCTCTGTAGTTTTGGTTGACTTTAACTATAACCCCGTCTCTCTCTGCTCTTCTAATGGCATATCTGCATGAAGACTTACTCATGTTTTTCCAAATTTGCTCTAACGGCTGCGTCAGATTTATGATAGAAGTTGTTTTTGGCTTGCAAGTAAAACCACTTAGATCAACTTTATTTCTGCAATCTGAGAACATAACTACATCGCAGTCATCCACATCAAAGGGACACTCACTGAACCAGATTTCTTTTATCCTAAGCATGTGACTTTTTCTGCTTATTTCCAACAATGTGGACACCTCTTTTTCGCGCGCGCTAACCTCTGGTGCTCACTGTTTTGAAGAATTCTCATAGCCACTTTCTTAAAGCGATTGATCCACATCATTTTTGAGAGAATATTTAGGTCAATTACCAGACAGGGTTTTCAGCTTTGCGACGTCAAAGCTTCATAAATTTGTTCGTACTTACCGCGCGCGCCTATATTTGTATACTTTCAGAGCTCTACAGTGGTGGAACAGCCGTGATTGATGGCTTTTGCAGCTATAACGCTACTTATTTGCCTCCATACCTCGTCGCCCCTGGGGCTTCAGACATTTTAGCAAACATTCGTATAGAGGGCAAACTTTTCACAGTTCCAACTCAACCGCAACCTACGTGATTAGTACAGTGCGCGCGCGCCAACTCATGAGTGAATAGTAACCCAAATATGTTTACAGGCCAGAGCGTCCGTATAATGTCTCCATCTTGGTCATGTTATCTCTTCGATTGTATTTCTCTTCTGCTATGTGCCTACTTATTTTTCCCAGGTCTTTTGCCATGTTCTTTCTGAGTATGAGTAAAACCTTTTCGGCCAACTCCAGATGATCAGTGGCGAAAAAACCGTTGCCACAAACAGCCTCAGAATTTCCGCCGACATTTGATGTTACAACTGGAAGCCCAGATGCCATAGCTTCTTGCAGGGATACGGGTAGACCGTCTGAGGTGGGCATCTGTACGTATAAATCTGATGCGGCTAAGAAGAAGGGCAATCGTTCGTGAGGAATCCTGCCTGCAAAATGCACCGAGCCAGAAATGCCAAGGTTTTTGCATAAGCTCAAGAGCTTCGTTTTCTCGCTTCCATCGTTCAGTATCATAAGTCTTGCCTTTGGAAGTTTTTTCTTGACTATTGCGAATCCTTCTACTATTTCGTTGATTCTATAAAGTGGCTCCAAGGCTCTGCAACTAATAATTACAGGAACATCATCTGCGATGCCATATTCTGTTCGAATTTCATTACCGCTATTCTGTGGTTTGAACAAATCGAGATCGGCGCCCCAGGGTACGACAAAGAATTTATCCTCAGGACAACCTAGTTTCAATGAGTATGCTTTAAGCGCGGCAGATGGTCCGTGAACGAAGTACACTTTCTCAAACACCTTCTTGGCGAGCATTCTATAATAGGAGTAGTGAACACAATCTACCATAAGATCCGAGCCCCAAGTGCAAGCCACGATTTTTTGGTGGCGTGAAAAGGCTGCTAGTACACCATATGGGAACAGATAATGTCCTTCAATCACATCTGGGTTCTCTTCTCTGACAAGCTTTCTTACCCTGTCAAGATAAGCAAATTGAAACGCAAGACGAAGAGGCGAACTCGCAGTGTCTGGTACTGTTTTCATGTATGAAGTTTGTATTGTGTTTGCCCCAACGAGATTTCTTGTTCCGTCTACTATTCGCGCTGCAATTCTGACTCTGCCTTGGAAACTACTCGGGTTATCGATACCTTTCTTTGTTAAATAACGTGGAGGAGTTTCAGCAAATAGGTCATCACAGATTTTTAGATTCGTAGCGCGCGCGTTATCTGGAATCGTCGCATACAAGACCTCATGGCGGTTGATGAAAAATGAACACCATGTTTTCATGTGTAGAGACATTGGACCCAAGAATAGAAGTTTCATCAAGTCACCTTTCCTGCTTCAGAGTAATGAGCGCGCGCGATATTGTGCCGAAGACATTGACTGTTACGGTAGAAGCCTCTGAACCATGTTTGGCAGCTCAAGCTCGTGCTTAATAACTCAATCAGTAAGTGTACTGCCGTTGGACACTTATGTCGGAAGCTTTAACAGACCGCGCTCGTTAAATGCGGCAGTGTGTTTCATATTGAATCGTACGATCCATATGGCTTTCATGAAGCGCATAGGCAGACTACACGTGTTAATTACAGTAATACTGATTTCGATTGTTCTGCCAACAGTCTTTGCCTTGGCCGCATCTCGAACCTCTGTCTCCTTGCAAAGTAACGGGAGGATTGTCTACAAACCAGGATATACTATTTATGAAGAAGGCTCAATGTATTATGCTCAAATTGCAAACGGCAACGTAGCTTTCTCAAGCACAAACGCAATTCCAGCCATAAACTACGCAATAGGCAACTTGACGAATGGTGGAACTGTATTTCTGAAGGCTGGAACGTACAGCAATGATTCAAGTAATCAACAAATAAATCCTCATCAAATTGGTAACATCGTCTTGGAAGGCGAAAATGACGCGACAATCATAAACAGCACTAGCATAATTGTTGGCAATAACACGGTAATTCGCAATCTCAAATGTGTCGGTAACCCCCAGGATGCTGCTATTTATGTTTCGGCCTATTACACAGGTAGAGAGAATATTACGGTTCAGAATGTGGACTGTGATTCTCTCAATACAACGAAATCATTCTTTGTGTATATTGGAAATACTACTGTTCAAAACTTGAAGTTCATTGACTGCAAAACAGTGAATGGTACTGGATATGGATGGATATTTGAGACAGCCCCCCCTAATGTAGGCACTATCAAAGATGTCTGGCTTACACGTTGCCAAGCCATAAATTGTGGACGCTACGGAAACTCTACCGATTGGGTAGGCGGATTCGATTTTGAAAACCTGCATCTTATACAAAATGTCTTCTTGACTGACTGCTTGGCTGCGGGCTGTTGGCGGGAAGGATTCCACTTTGAGTTTGCTCCAATCAAGAGCAACATCATTCTAAGTGGCTGTTTAGCAGAGGATGATGGGCAAGTTGGACGTGGAACTGGTTCTCCAAACGTGGTGTGGTATGACTTTGGATTTTTGCTTTCCAGCGGAACAACCGCCGTTAACTGCATCTCCCAAAACTGTTCAGGAGCAGGATTCTACTATAAAGACACGCAAGTAGGCGATATACTGACAATAAGTAACTGCACGGACTACGGGTCCTACATTTCTCTGCTTTCAGAAATATATGCTGGCGGCACAGCCATGATTGACCACTTCTACAGCTACAACGCTATTTATCAACCAATATATCGTGTCGCGCCTGGGGCTTCAGACGTTTTAACCAACATCTTTGTAAACGGACAGCCTTACACACCCTGACCATCGCAGCGTTGCTTAGTCTAAGAACGAACCCGCATGACAGTTCGCGGAGCCCGCCGTGTGTGAACTTCAAGTGTGAAGCGCGCGCTCCTTTTTGAACTTGTCCACAGAAAACCGTCCGAAATTCGTTCCATCGACGTTCGCATGGTCCTTTACCCTAAACATGTAGCTTTTTCTGCTTATTTCCAACAATGTGGACACCTCTTTTTCGCGCGAGCTAACCTCTATTGCTCACTGTTTTGAAGAATTCTCATAGCCACTTTCTTAAAGCGATTGATCCACATCATTTTTGGGATAATATTTTAGGTCAATTACTAGATAGGGTTTTCAGCTTTGCGACGTCAAAGCTTCATAAATTTGTTCGTACTTCGCGCGCGCTGCGAATGTCCTGATGCAAAGAATTTCTTAGGAACTTGTCTATTATGAGATTATTCGGTCTAACGCGCGCGATTTGCTAATGATTTTTGATGGACTCGGAGCTATCACTTTTGCAGCTTCTTGAGAGCTTCGAGTATCCTACGTGAGGCCCTACCATCTCCAAACGGATTTCGAGTCTTTGCGATTTTTTCTATAATCCGGTCTCCCTCTTCGATCATTTTTTTTGTGGTTCTCACAATTTCTTGGACGTCGTTTCCAACGAGAGTATTTACTCCTAATTCTATTGTCTCTGTCCATTCCGTGTTCTTGCGAATAGTAACGCACGGTGTCTTTAGCCAGAAAGCCTCCTTCTGCATTCCACCAGAGTCTGTTACAACAACCGAGGCATTTTGTATCAGTTTAAGCGTCTCATGGTAACCTGTTGGTTTGATGATTTTGATGTGCTTCTGCTTTGCAATTCTGTCGAAGAGCTTGATTGTCTCCAGCATCTTCTGAGTTCTTGGATGAACCGGAAAGACTATCTTCAAAGGCGCCATTTCCACCATTGCCTCAACAATGTTTCGAAGCTTTAGAGGGGCATCCACATTTTCGGGTCTGTGCGTCGTCAAAAGTGCATATTTCTTCGCTTTCAGGTCAAGATCGCCTAGGATTGTTGTTCTCTCAGCCTTCGGCAGTTGCTGCAAAAGGACATCGTACATAGTATCTCCTGCTTCGCAGATGGTCTTTTTGGGGATTCCTTCTCTGAGCAGATTTCTAGTGCAGTTGTTGGTCGGCGTAAAGAGTTGAGCAGAGCAATGGTCCGTTAGACGTCTGTTTATCTCCTCAGGCATTTCCATGTCATAGCTCCTGGCCCCAGCTTCCATATGGGCCACAGGTATCGTAAGCTTTGCCGCCGTTAGAGCCCCCGCAAGAGTGGAATTAGTATCGCCTGGCACCAAAACCACGTCTGGTCTTTGTTTTTTCCACATTTCCTCCAACATCAACATCATTTTCGCTGTTTGTTGTGCATGAGTACCACTGCCTACACCCAGATTTGAATTGGGTTCCGGCAAATCGAGCCCTTCAAAAAAGACTTTGGTCATCTCATAATCATAGTGCTGGCCAGTGTGGACTATTTGCAAGATTATCCTCTTGTCCTTGCTTGCCAAATGAATGAAAAGTGAAGACTTGACTATTTGAGGACGCGCCCCCAGAACAATTGTGATTCTCATATGTTACTCCTCACGTTGGAAAGAGATACTATTGTCGTTTGCTCAATTGCCTTTAGTGCGCGTGATGGAGTAGCGCGCGCATGCCATCCCTGAATGATTAGCTGGGGCACGAGAGTGCACTCCAACTCATGAACGGATAGTGACCCCGTCTGTACAATGTCCCCATCTTGGACATGTCGTCTTTTCGATTGTATTTTCTCTCTTCTATCTGCCCAACTATTTTCAGCGCGCGCCTCAAGTATTTTATTGCCCGACCGTTGCCAAGCACCGCCTGATTTTCGTAAGCGTTGGCGTTAGTGCGAAAAGCGGATGAAGCCACTGACAGAATTGCTGTCATATATTCTAGAGAAAATCTGAGTCGTCAGTGTTTCTCGAGGATCGTAATCCAATTTGTACGCGGTTGATCCGGCAATTGATTGAAAAGGATGGTTTACAATTTCCTGTCTGATCAGGATTGGTTCTCCATTGTACATGGTAAAACTTCCGTTGTAGATCCGTTCTCCTATACTCTCAGTAGGATAGAGAGGATAGTCTAGAAGACTGTAGTAATCGTCGACGGCTATCTTCTTGCTTCCCATACCTGCGACGGTTTCTAATGCTTGCTGTTCAGAAGTTGTGAAAGCATATCGAATCTGCGTGTTTGGTGAGAAAGTTGGATTGTCCAGGTTGGCAGTAGGACTTAGAATCATAAGGAACGTTAGTAGAAAGACGAGGGATGCGAGCAGGATAGATTTGACCAGTCTGCTCTTCATTTTCCAGCAAAGCATCATCAATCCGAAGGCAAGTGGCAATGACATGAGGATTTGAGAAAAATAGAACCATCTTTGGGTTATAATCCACACATTTGCAATTGGAGCAAAAAAAGCCATGGCTGTAGTAATGACTCCCGATGCTGCAATTACGAAGGCTCGAGAAGTTCCATACTTTGAAAACATGTACAAGCATCCGATAAATGATATAGTCAAGAAAAGATAGCTTCCCCCGGAGTTGAATAGTTGCTCCAATATCGGAACTCTGTTTGAATATTGGCTTACCTGACTCGGCACGTTTCCTAAGCGGAAGGACAAGCTGAATCCCTCTTCCAAAAAGGTGGCTAGTAGGCCCAAGTGACCGGAAACGTAGGTCCACCATGCAAGCATTCCTGCAGCAAAAAAGATTGGAAGGCTAGGTTGTACGGGGTTCTTTCCTTCGTGATGCACGCGATTGCGAACTTCAAATCCTACACAAAACACAACAAGAAGCAGAAGCATGAATACTGAGGTCACAGTATGAGTCAGGATTAGAGCCCCACTGAAGAGCATTATGAGAGAGGTGACACATAGGTTGGTGCTTGGTTTTTCTTGAGTGGTTCTGAATAGCAGAAATACTATGGCCAGTGCAAAGACTGTTGCCATTGTATTAGGGATGGCCCAATAGCCCATTGAAAGCTCGTAGTTTGCTGTGCCTAACAAAAGAGCGCCGAGTAGGCCTATTCTGCTGTTAAAAACACGGCTTCCAATGAGGTAGACCAAAGTTGAAGCAGAAACTGCTTGAACAATAGATATTGACAAAAATGCGGAAATCTTGTAGTCCAATCCTGTAATCAATGAAAATGAGCCTACCAAAAGATGCATTAAGGGAATCCCAGAATATGAGAATCCTCCTGGTATGACTCCGCTTTTCAGAATGTCTAAAGTGAACGACTGATGTAACCACGGATCTATCCCGACGATAGAAGGAAACACAAAAACTTGTGACAGTTCAATATTCACGCTGAGTAGTATTATCTTCAATAATGCTAAACGCTCCTGCGATTTTCCCGCAGGAAGAAACAAGATCTCCACAGCCAGAACAGAAGCCATCAACCCGATAGTCATGAAATAGGCTAAAGGCCTACTGTATTCTTCGGGTCTTAAGAGGCAGAATAGAATCGAAGACAAGAACAGAGCAAAAAAGAGAAGGTTTGAGAACAAGTAGAAGCGACGAGACGATTCCGCGTAGAACATGGAAGACAATTGAGAGCTGGACAAGGTTCTTCTTATGAAGAGGTAAATAGAACAAGCAACGAACACAAGGAACCCCGCTATGAAATATGTAAAGTGACTTGCCTTGATTGCCGACCAAACAGTAAGGCCAGACGAGAAGACAAGGCCAACATATGCAACTAGTTTATCAAGTTCGCGCGCGCTACGATCTGTCATGCATATTCCCCTCTATAAAACTTTCATAGCGCGCGCTAGGGATTCCGAATTCCTCTTTAATCTCCACAGCCGCGCGCACGGGCGCATTTTCTTTGAGCGAAGACGGGAGAGCCTCTGGGAAAAAAGACACCAGGTGCACCTCATGATTCCTTTTAGCCAGTGAGCGCAGAAATCTCCAATCGTGGACGCTGATGCCATCAGATAGGTAGCAGATTCTCATACTATCACCCTAATTATTTTGTGTGAACTCAATAGGACTATCCTGCAGATTTCGTTTAGAATTCTGTTGCATTTGACTACGCTCGTGCGCGCGAAGTGGTCATTTTCCGCATGCCCCCCAGATTTTCGAGGAGTATACTTGCTATTTTGATTGCAGCTTTTCCGTCACCCAAAGCTTTCCGTGCCGATTTTTTCTCAGGAGCGAAATTGCGTACCGCATTTACAATCTTTTCAGGGCAGACTGCCACAAGCAAGTTCCATCCTTCTTGAACTGTTTCAGTGCATTCTGTTGCATCCCTTAGAGTAATACAAGGTATTCCCAAAACGTAAGCTTCCTTCTGCACCCCGCCGGAATCAGTCATTATCTTGATCGCATTGTTTTCAAGCTTCACGAAATCCAAATAATTCAATGGAGGTGTGGCCAGTATGTTTTTCGAGTTTTCTATTTTTTTGAACAGGCCGGTTTCTTTAAGAGCTTTTTCAGTTCTTGGATGTGTCGGAAAAACGATTTTGAAATCTCTAAGACGCAGAAGAGCGCTGACTATGTTATTCAGTGTATGGATGTCTTCTGTATTTTTTTCCCTGTGAAACGTCAGCAAGATGTAATCTTTCGAAGAGACCCCGAGTTTCTCAAGAATATTTGACTTTTCCTCTGCAATATGCAAGTAATTTAGCAAAACATCAACCATAACATCTCCAGTTAAATGGACTTTTCCTTGTACATTCTCTTTTAAGATTACGCAGAGTTGTTTTCGTTGGCGCAAACAGTACATCGGACACATGGTCCGTAAGAACCCTGTTTGCTTCTTCAGGCATATGTTTATCATAAATTCTGTATCCAGCTTCAACATGCGCGACTTTGAAATGTAGTCGCGCTGCAGCCAAAGCTCCCGCGAACGTTGAATTGGTGTCGCCATAAACTATGACCAGATCGGGTTTCTCTTTCAACAAAAGCGGCTCAACTCTCTCGATCACCTCGCCCAATTGATAACAGTGACTACCCGACCCTACGTCAAGATTGTAATCAGGGGAGGGGAGTTCAAAACATTCAAAAAAGGCTTTGGAAAGCTCATAATCGTAATGCTGCCCAGTATGGACAATTACATGTTGAATTTTCTCAGACAAACTCTCATGCAAAGCTGCCAATTTAACAAAATTCGGACGCACTCCCACAATCGAGACCACTCTGCCAATCTTCATTTTTCATGACCTCTGCAAAACTGATTCATAAAAGCCTTTAATCTATCTCCGATTACTTCCAAGTGTATTTTGTTCTAAATGTTTTCTTGCCGTTTTCATGAAGCGTGCTAGACGCGCACGCATTAGGTAGCATATTCTCAAGCAAAAACCACGCACGTGCTCCAACACTTTTGCGCACACGCCTTTGTATCCAGAGGCGCGCGCGCTGCGTTAAGAAGAAGACGAGCGCTGTCACGATGGAACAAAGAGCCGCTATTGCTAGCACTTTCTAGCAGATCATGTTTCCACTTCTTCATGAAGTAGTTATGTTATCGTGCGTAATCTAGAACAATCAGGGAAATTTCATCCCTGAGAGCCTAATTCTCGCATAACGAAAGCATTGCAGAAGCCAACACTTCTTCATCATAATTTGGGGTACCAAATTCCCTATTGTCGCGCCCGGTTCAGCTGCAGCACTTGTTCTTTCGAGCGAAGTCTGCCATAACTATCGATCAGCCTCTTTTCCATTAGGGCCCAACTATATTGGGTTTCATAGGCTTTTCTTCCATTTTCGCCGAGCTCTTGCCGGAGTTTTTCATTCATCTTCAGGCTTACTATAGCCTCGCTAATCGCTTGAGTATCTCCATAAGGCACAACGAGCCCACAGTTCACTTTTCTCACAATGTCAGCCATGAGGCCCCCATCGCTAACAATTATCGGTTTACTGCACATCATAGCCTCAAACAACTTGTTGGGACTAGCATATTTGCTGAAGGGGAACGCAGTATCATAGAACGCGAACAACATATCCGCCTCCATTGTTTTCTCAATGACTTTTTTATATGGGATATATCCAATATAATGAATCTTCTTCCTCATACTGGGCAAGAGGTCGTCAAGGAGGCTTTTTGCAGGTCCCATGCCGGCTATTGTCAGTCTAACATCATCTAGGTCTCTTATGGCTTTTATCATGTAGCGCAGGCCACGTGATTCGTGAATCGCACCTGCGTAGAATATTTTGAATTCATCTAGCTCTTTCGATCTATGGCGGAGTAGTTGTCCATTTGTTCCATCAAAGCAATCTCGTGGAGAATTGTAGATGATAACAGCATTCTTGATCTTGGCTCTCTGAACCGTTGTGTATTGTAATTCATTCACTAAGATTAGGAGGTCCGTGGATCTTATTGCAAGTCTTTCAATGAATCCAAGTAGCTTTCTAGCAATCCATCCCTGAAAGTTGGCAGCGTAGAGATCATAAATTGTATAAGAGATTTTTGCTCGCCTAACCCATTTTGCCAGAATTGCTGGCATGAGTGTGTCTAGATCGCATGCATGTATGACTTCAGAATCGTCTCTCAGGAGAAAAAGCAACTCAAACATCCACCAGCGTGGGAGGTAGAACAATACGCTAAATTTATCATAAGGCGCTCTCAAATTGAAACTGAAAACTCTATATTTGGCGCCTTCTTCATTTTTTAGAGTATCTTGCCTGTCCCACAACAGGAGTTTTACATCATACCCATTCTTTGACAGGACCCGAGCCACTTTGCGTATGTTTGGAGTTATCGCTCGTGAACGGATCAATGTTACTTTCATTTTATCACGAACCTCATGCCGCCATGTTCGCGCGCGCACAGATCTTCGACGACGAATAAAGTACTGTGGCATTCGGAACAAATCAGTATATGCTAGGATTTTGGCATGCGGAATGCTATGCGCGCGCTAAAGATATTTCAGTTTAACTATTTTGAAATTCAATCTGAACATCTTGTTGGCAAGAATTTTGAGTAGTCTCTCGAAATTGTTATCTGTAAGAAGGTCTACAGGAATTGAAACGCTCAGAGACATGTTTAGCTTCCTTTTGTCTCCATTTACTTTGTCAACTCGAGCCCGTAGGCCGTCTGTCACCGCGTTTATTTTACAGATGAGCCACATGCGTCCGCGCTTGATTGCATAGCCAAAAGTTAAGAGTTCTGCGATAAGTAGGGAAGGCAGTATGGGCAATAGATCCTCCTCACGCAGATATTTTCTTAACATAAGATACCTATTTCTCTCTAGATAGTACATTTTTGTTGGCGAAACTCTCAGGGCATAGTCGTGCCTTATTATAGATGATGGAACATACAAAATCGTGAAACCCTTAAGGTGCGCTTTCCATGAAAAATCAGAATCATCATTGTACAGGAAAAAAGTGCTGTCAAAACCGAAGTAATCCTCTCTTCTCATAGCGAAACAACAGCCTGAGACACCACTCACGCATGCTGGCTCTGAACGACTCTTTGGACTCTCGCCAAATCCCATGGTGAATGTTAACCCTGTGAAGTGGTTTATGTTTCCACAAGTGTTTATCTTTGAGCCGTCATAGGTCAGTATCTTCGGTGTTGTTATTAGTCTATCCTTGTTTTCTAGCGGGCTTACAAGTTCTCTAAGCCATCCGCTTTCGACAACTACATCAGGATTAAGTATGACTACTAGGCTCCCCTTCGCGTATTCAACCCCTAAGTTATTTCCTGCGCCATAGCCTATATTCCGACTGCACTCTATCACTTTCAAATTAGGGAATTCTCTCTTCACGAGCTCTGCAGTTCCGTCACTTGAGCAACCGTCGACAATTATTATTTCGTGAGGATATTTCTGCCGCTGGATTGACCCAATGCAGGTTCCGATGTATTCCCTGTGATTGTGCGTGACTATTATCACGCTTGCTTTTGCCATTTTGTGAACACCAAACTCTTCGTCTGAGTTTGTCTTTGGCGCGCACCAAGTTTTATCGTGTATGCTTCTGGGTGCGTATTCTTGCTTAGCGCGACCTGTTCATACTTCTACGTCTGGGGTTAGCGCGCGCCTGTCCAAAGGCGCCTGCATCTGTAACAGCTTAACGTGCGAGCGCGCGCTAGATGTAACAGTGAGTTTTTTTGAGTTCAGCAGTCAGAGTTTCAGTGAGTCATTGATCCTTAAGATTCTAGATTCTAGCGCACTCAACTGTTTCTAGATTCTTATGTCGCGTGTCAAGCCCTCTGAGCGCGCGCTAGCGTATAACATCATAGTTTCTAGGGTTCTAATGTCTCGTGAAATCCCTTCTGACTCAGCGTTAAGCCTCAAATGCAGCTTTCATAATAACTAAGAGGTCCTTTAACCCGTCACGTAGCGGATTCAGTCGAGAAGCCCCATCCATGCGCTTTCTGATTGTGATGGGTACTTCGCGAACATCATTTCCGTTCATGAGCATCTTCACAGTCAACTCCGCCTCCACCTGGAACCCTTCTGCCGAAATTCCGAACTCTTGAAGGACTTTCCTTCTGAATGCTCGAAAACCGGTTTGACTATCTCTAACCTTTTTCCCTGTGACAAGCCAAATCGCGAAATTGATGATAGAATTCCCAAAAACATTGAGCCTCGTCGTTGTCTCTCGACCTTGTCCGTCCAAGAACCTGCAGCCCAAGACCACGTCAGCACCATCCAATATTGGACGAACCAATTTGCCTATGTCTCTCGGATCATGAGAGCCATCAGCGTCAATAGTGACTATTATGTGGCCAAGAGCACACTCGAAACCCCTCCTAAGAGCAACTCCCTTACCCCGATTCTTCCAATTGCTTACAACTCTCACATTTTGGCTTCTGGCAATAATCCCTGTCTCGTCAGAAGAGCCATCATCAACAACAACTATCTCATAAGGCACCGAGCTCAATCCTAACGCCGTTCGCACCTTGCTTATGACGTCGCCTATAGACTTTCCTTCATTGAACGCAGGAATGACGACCGAAACAGCCGGAGCCAACATAGCATATCACCTAATGACCAAACGAGCGCGCGCGCGCGTGATCAGAACCGTACGACAGTGTTCCAGCTAGCACTAGACAGTCTCCCCCTGGCGGGGGCAGACAAGAAAGGAGAAGCTATTGAAGAACAAAACCTGCCCTCTCCACTGTCGTCTTTCTCGATCCCTACGAGATGAAGTGTCGATCACCCCCTAGATAAGCTTAGCTGAGTCAACGTTCCATCAACTCTTCTTTCACTAACAATTCACAGTAAACTTTCGCATACCATGCGCATGAGAAAGACGGCAACAGCGCGCGCGTTAGCAGAAGGATCTTCCATGTTCTGGTCATGGTTTTTCCCTTGTGTTGTAGTCGGTATGTATCATTTGTGGCGGTAGCTAAAGGGTTTTGCCGTATTGTGAGACCTATTGATATTTGGGCGCGCGTTATGTCTAAACCGTGAAAAAGGCAAGCGTTGTCCGTGGATGAAGGGCCATCACGTGAGATTTCTGTGCAATTGTTTGTTTCCCTAAGGTGCGAGCGTCTTATTCATTTCGGAGGAACGGTTTGGGAAGGACCCTGCTTTGGTGGAGGTTGTTCTTCGCGAGTCCCGCGCGCGTTTGTTTCCGCGAATTCTGGGGTTGACAGGTTTAAGGCGCCGTTGCTGTGAAAACAGGCTGCAAAGTTTCAGACGCTTGGAATATTGAAACAGGTAATGGGTTAACTGGCTTGCCCGTCTGATAAGGTGACCCACAGAAAATCCAGCCCGTAAGCTTGTA
>JBEKOM010000012.1:0-59237 GCA_049521795.1 Bathyarchaeia archaeon | reverse complement strand
TAAGGGGCCAAGGGTGAGGCTGCTCGCCTATTAAAAGGGAACGTGAGCTGGGTTTAGACCGTCGTGAGACAGGTCGGACTTTATCTGCTGGGAGTGTTGGCTGCCTGAGGGGAAAGGGTCCCCAGTACGAGAGGAACGGGACGCTGTGGCCACTAGTTAACCGGTTGTCCGACAGGGCAAATGCCGGGCAGCCACGCCATTGAGAATAAGGGCTGAAAGCATCTAAGCCCGAAGTCTCTCCTGAAAATAGGCAGCCATTCCTCTCAAAGAGGACGAAGGCTCCCATAAAAGATGGGTTTGATGGAACCGGGGTGTACGCTGGAAGGTTTCGACCGACCAGCTCAGCCCGCGGTCTCCAACCGCCTGAGGTATCAAACTATAAGCGGTGCCTGGACGATATATCGGTGAAACTTCAATGTGCCAGAAAGAGCCTATGCATGGTGTACAGACCTTTTCGTCAAATTCCTGACGAATCGTTTTTGTTAGGGCTCCACTCAAGAAATGTAGTAGTGAACCTGTGTGACCCTCATCTCAAAGTTTGACCCTTGGCGCTCTGCCCTGTGCACGTGCCCCCCAAAACTGACTTTCAATCCGTACACCGGCTGCGATCACGCATGCACATACTGCTACGCTTCAAGCTATATTCCAAGATTCTCTCAGTGCAGGCCGAAGAAGAATCTGATTCAAAGACTGAACAGTGAAGCGGCGAAGCTCACAGGTGAAATCGTATCCATATCCAATTCTTCTGACCCTTACCCGATGCTTGAAGCTAAAATGGCTTTGATGCGCAGTTGCCTAGAAATCCTGTCAGGACACAATTGTAAGGTTCAGATAATCACAAAGTCCAGTCTTGTAGTCAGGGACGTTGATCTGTTGGTGAAGATTCCCTCAATGGTTTCCCTGACCATCACAACGGACGATGATGAAACTGCAAGGATACTTGAACCGCATGCGCCTCCTGTGTCAGAGCGTCTGAAGGCAGTCGAGAAACTGGTTCAGAAGGGTTTGCCGACTGCGGTGCGGATAGATCCGATTATACCGTTTGTGAATGACCGCTTCGAAAAATTGGTTGAAACCCTTGCAACGTTAGGCGTCAAGCACATCACCAGCTCAACTTACAAGGTCAAGCAAGACGACTGGAGAAGGTTTAGTTCTGCCATGCCTGAAGTCGCCGCCAAGTTGAGACCGCTTTACTTTGAAAGTGGTGAGAGAATGGCAGGCTACATCTATTTGCCGCGTGATCTCAGGGAAAGTTTGATGGAGAAGGTTGCTGTCTCGGCTGAGAAAAACGGTATTAAATTCGGTGCGTGCAGAGAGGGTTTAAGCCATTTGAACACAGGTGTGTGTGACGGCTCATGGTTGCTTGACGAATGATGACGTGCGCGCTAGTGTTGATATCAAATTCGATTTTGGACAGGGTTAGAGGACTCACGTTTTTACGCTGTTAGATATCTTCAATTTTAGTTTCCTGTAAAATCAGACAAATTACTCGCTGCCGACGTGTGAATCAATTGATGCATAAAATGCCCAAACGAAGAAGCAACGGATAAATTGCCCGTATCATCTGAAAAATAGTGATGCTAACCCATTCTCCAATCCTCCAGGTCAGAGGCAACAGAAGGGACAGGCTCGCAATAATCTCAGTCATGTTATCATATGCGGCTAAGGGAGTGGGAAAAACCGAATTAATGTACAAGGTTGGGTTGAGCTCCGCCCAACTGGACAAGTACGTACCTGTGCTCGTGAAGGCAGAACTGCTGGAAGTGTCAAAATACACGAAGAGAGCTATGTATAAGACTACCGACAAAGGTAGAAGCTTCTTAGATATTTTTGACACTCTGGCCAAACTTCTGGACTAGCGGAACGAACGCGAACACGTGAGAACTGAACTCTGGGTTATCTGGTTTTTCAGATGCTAGGCGACTGCATTGCTTTCACGAAGTAGATCTCTCTGCAGCCGATTCGAGTCATTCATATCCCTTTTTGAAGGCTATCAAAGTCACGGTTTCTTTTACGCCGTTTATCCTGCGAATCTTGTCGAAGATGAATCTGTCAAGATCATCCATCGTGTTGAATGAAGCTTCAACGTGCAAGTCATAGACACCGTACGTTGGAACCGCATGTTGGACGCCCGGTATTTTCCTGACTTCCTTGAGCACTTCTTCGTCTTTTCCTGATTCAACCTTCGCCAGCACGTAGGCAACCGTCAAGTCTATGCCCCTCCTTAACGGTTAACGTTCTCTTAGAGCTCGGTAATAAAGATAACGTATACCTTTAGACGCGTCCTTCAGGATCTTGGCATTATAATCGTCTGGTCATCACTACCGTAGGTCAGCGTTTTTCCTTCCAGATAGAGCTTGCCAACATAGGCGCATGTTATGGCATCCAGCTCGTCGGCGCTCATTGCATTAGCTATGCCCTTGATCTGCAATTTCTTCTAACCGCTTCGCAGCTTATCGAGACCTTCCTGTTTCCTGGGTATTCCCAAGACATCTTGTGCACCTCCAGGATACACTTCTACGACTTTGAAATGCATACTTTCAAGAGTTTTCCTTAGCTTTATTCCTCGGGAGGTGAGCTTTCTCATCGGACCGAGCGTAACCGGGAAGAACCTTATTCTTCTTCTCAGAAGTTCACGGTCACACTCTCTCAAGTGTGTGCCAGTTCTTTCGTCTATGGATTTTCTTCCTGCTGGGAGGCTGAGGGGCGCATCGACGGCGACTAATTTGGGTTTGGTTGCCTGTATTTTCTTTATTATTTCTTCATCGTCGTAGAGCACGCACGTCTTGACGTTCCAGTCTTCAAGGGTACAAAAACCCGCAGGTCTAGTCTCGACGCCTGCCAAGTCCAAGCCCACTATTGGCATATCATCCAGACTCGCATTGATGGTTAATCATTTCACGCGTTGAAGGTCTCCCATGAAACACGGAGATGGTAGCCCGGGAGAGATTCGAACTCTCGTCAGCGGCTCCAGAGGCCGCCATGTTTGACCACTGCACCACCGGGCTTTGTCACAAAGGGATTAAACGATGAAGTTCGGGATAAATACTTTAGTGCGGAACAGGGAAGGACGAGAGCAACGTGGGCTTCCTATTTTTGCTTCTTCAGTGTCTCTTCGATGCAGTGGCATTCTTGGGCGCTTGGGTACCATTCTTCGCAGCACGAGAGCGTGGAGACGATTGCGTCTTGATTCTTCAAGTATCGTCTGGTGCAGAAAACTCGGCTTGGAAAGTCGTAGGCGTTGTGGCTGGTGCAGTTTCCGCAGAATTTGTGTTTGGAAGGTTTCTTCTTCATGCGGATTTCACTCCTTAACGATGGGGTCTTCGAATTTTACGTTCCGGGCTCGCTTGAAGTCTTTGCCGAGTCTCTCTATGACTGAGGCCACGATCGTTGGGAAGACTATAGTCGCGTCGCTGATGACCATTACCTTGTCTGCTTGACCCTTCAGCTTCCCCCAGCTGACGGTTTCTTCCAGTGTTGATCCTGAAAGCCCACCTGTTTCTGCGCGGTCCATGGTTATCACGATGGCGTAGTCCATGCCTGACTTCGTGGCCAGAGCTGCCGACTGTATGGTGTTTCTCGGCACTCCACCGCCTATGACTATCATGCCGTTTCTGGAAGCGCCTCGACAAATGCTGATTATTTCCGACACGTCCTTGAAGCTGTCCACGACCAACGTGTTTTTAAAAGCTCTGCGAGAGGCGTGGAGATGATAGATGTAACCGAATTCTGAGTCGCGCACCGCAGGAATAAAAATCGGGGCCTTTGCTTCGTAGGCCGCGCGCAGAATCGAATTGGGGTCTTTGAGTCTCTTGCCCAGTTCCCAAGCAAAATCCCTCGAGGACAAAGTCTTCCCCTTGTATTCTGTGGCTATCTGGTCGTATATTTTCACGAGTTCACAGTCGAGTTTTATGAAGTCTTCCTCTGGGACGAAGACGTCGTATATGCGGTAGGTATGGTTTTTGTAGAGCATGTAATCGTCTACGAACCAGTGTCCTTTGTAGTGGTGGCCTCCTACGGCTTCTAAGGCGTCGTGAACCATGTTTGCTCCCGTTGTTACGAGGACGTCGATGAGGTTTTCACGGATCATGTCTGCGATCAGCGAGCGCATGCCTGCTGGAACCATGGCTCCTGCTAGGGCCAAGAAAATCGTGCAATCGTCGTCTCGAACCATGCGCTCGTAGATGTCGCATGCCGTTGAAAGTCTTCCTGCCCCGAAGGATCCAGAGTTTTGAAACTGTCGAACAAGCTGGTCTACGGTGAGTCTTCCCCTGATTCTCATGTGTCTCACTGGCTCACGAAGGATCTCTTTCCTCTGCATCAAAATACACGCTCAGAATCTCACTCTTTGGTTGACTAAGAAGAAATATTTTGCTGTGCTGCTGCGTTGGTGAAGATTGTGATTACAAGGGACAAATTCTGCGTCTGAGATGAGAGTTGGCTCATTTGACAACCAAGACTGGGCAGTGGGCGTTTTTTATGACACCTTCGCTGACGCTTCCCATCAGAAGCTCTCTTATCCTGCTTATGCCTCTTGCACCCATGACTATCAAGTCGAACTCTCCTTCTTTTGCCAGTGCGACGATTTCCTGCACGGTGTTTCCTTCCCTGAGAACAGTTTCGACCCTAACGTTTGCAGATTTGGCTTTCTGCTCACCGCCTGTTAGAAGTCTGTTGCCAACCATGCGTGCGGCCTCAACCATCTTCGCGACTTCTGCGGAGGTTACAACGGGAACTCCTGCCGGGGTCAGAGTAGTCGGTTCAGGAGCAATTACAGCTGGCACAGTGACAGAGTAAACATGAAGTATCGTCATCTTTGCGCGAAATTTCTTCGCGATTTGAATTGCAGTTTCTAAGGCTCTCTCTGAATGTTCTGAACCGTCTAATGCGACCAAAACCTTATCGAACATTTCATTTGCGCCCGTACATAAACTGCTGTACAGTTTCAGATATAACCTTTGAATTCTTTTAAACTACGCGGTGTGGCGGGCTTTAGGTTTGGGCCTTTTTGCTAGAGTAGGGCGAAGGTTGTTGACTTTATTCTTCCCTTGGTGTCAACGATGACTTCGAACCTCTCAGCCCATGGGTGTCCTTCCAGGTCTATTGGACACGTGCCCCTGACTACCCAGATGTCGTTGCTGTGGTCGACTCCGGAGACTTCCACTCTGTCGGTGTTCTTCCTTTTCTTTAGAAAATCAATCGCTATCTGCTGGGCTGATTCTACGCTGATGCTCTTTTCCTTCACCGCGTTTCCTCCGAAGCGTTGGCTTCACTTTCTTCATTAGCGACGTAAAAAGGGTTATGAACGAGGGATACTTAGCGAAAATAAGTGCGACTGAAGTGCAGTGTGTTTCTGCTTGTGCTTCGACAGGTTCAAATCAGCGGACGCTTGTCTTACAATTGATGCGGTTCTGGCTGGAAAAGGAATGATATGAGCGAAAGGAAGAGGATAATATTCCATTTGGACATGGACCATTTCTTTTCGGCGGTTGAGGAGAGGGAGCATTCGGAGCTCAAGGGTAAACCTGTCATTGTTGGGGCTGCCCCATTGGGTGGAAAGGGCAGAGGGGTTGTGAGCACCGGTAACTACGAGGCTAGAAGGTTCGGAGTGAGGTCGGGTATGCCTATTTCTAGAGCTTGGAAGCTTTGTCCACAGGGGGTCTATTTGCCCGTCAATTATGAGCTGTATGCAAGGGTCTCTAACGAGATAATGGATATTCTGCGGAAATACGCCGACAAGTTTGAACAGTGGGGTATCGACGAAGCCTTCCTTGAAGTGTCCCAAAGAGTGAGAGATTATGCGGAAGCGGAAGCTTTGGCGCGGGAGATAAAGAAGAAAATCTACGAGAACGAGGGACTGACTTGCTCGATAGGGGTAAGCTCGAACAAGCTTGTCGCCAAAATAGCCAGCGAAGCCCAGAAGCCAGACGGTCTGACAATCGTCAGGGAGGAGGATGTTGAAAAGTTTCTTGCTCCTCTGCCAGTTCGGAGGTTGCTGGGTGTCGGAAAGAAGACTGGGCAGATACTCGAGGAGATGGGCATAAAGACCATTGAAGACCTAGCTCATTTTGACCCAGCGGTCTTGACTGAATCTTTCGGTGCCATGGGCACTCAGCTTTACCTTATGGCTCATGGGATTGACAGAAGCGAGGTTGAAGAAAGAAGTGAGGTCAAATCCATAGGGCGAGACATGACTTTCCTTGAGGATACTGACGACTTCGGCTATGTTATGAATGCTTTGAACGAGCTTTCCGACGAGGTGAGCAAGAACGTTTTGGACCAACGGCTTTACTTTAAGACAGTAACGATTAGAGTGCGTTACGAGAATTTTGAAACGCACACACACAGCAAGACCCTGCCGTTCATGACAGACCGCTTGCAGGATTTGAAGAAAGCCGCTGGCGAACTGATGCAATCTTACCTTAAACCTGACAGGAAAATCAGGCTCGTCGGCGTCAGAGTGTCCAGTCTTGTTTCCGGTTTCAATCAGAAGAAGCTCCTCTAGTCTGCCGTAGGCTGAAGAGAATTATCGTGTGGGAGCAGGATCTGGACTTTTATGTCCGGCCAACAATAGTTATTAATAAGACATTTGAGAAATTCTGTGCGTTCAGATTATAGAGCGAAGGCGAAAGGGAAAGGAAGATGCCGGACAAGTCGGGCGTGAAGGTTGTGCTGACAGCTTCAGCGACTGAGATGAGTGACTTCGCCGATAATCCCTTTGTTGCCTTCGCAGGTGGTTTTGCCAAAGGACCAGTGCCTTTGTGGTTTTTGAGGAGAGCGCTGTACCCGCCGGTCGAACGGAATGAAGGTAACGCAAGGGCAAAGTATGCGCCCTACGGTTTAAGGAAGGTCGAAGCTCTGCTCTTGCAGAATGGTTTTGAAGAGTCAGAAGTGGCGGTCGTTCATCCGATCAACCTTGACGAGTTCGTTGGGCCGAATACGAAGGTCGTAGGCATAACTTCCATGGATCCCACTGGGATGGCGTACGTCAGCAAGACGTATTCTTCAATAGTCGGCGGTGGAGAGCCGATGAACGCTATTGAATTCAGGAAGCTGGTCAAGCAGAGAAGCATCCGAAGATACAGACCTAAGGTGATCGTTGGAGGCTTCGGGTCTTGGCAGCTGGAACGCAAGAGAGTGGCTGAAAGATACGGTGTGGACTGCGTAGTCATCGGCGAAGGGGAAACGGCTGTCACAAACGTTTTCAAGAAGGCCGTAAACGGCGAGCCCGTTCCCCGCGTCGTTCGTGTTAAGAGCACCGTTGAATGTGACAAAGTGCCGCTTATCAGGCATCCAGCTATCCACGGTTGCGTAGAAATCTCCAGAGGCTGCGGCAGAAATTGCCAGTTCTGCACTCCCACGATGCAGAAAAAGCGGGATGTGCCCCTGGAAAGGATACTGAAGGAAGTTGAAGTCACTACAAAGGGAGGATCCCCTCGTATCACCTTGGTGACTGAGGACCTTTTCCTCTACGGTTCGAAAAATCCTGGTTTTGTACCGAACAGAGAGGCTGTTGTAAGGCTAGTTAAGAGCGTTGCGTCGGTTCCAGGCGTCAAGGCTGTGCAGCCGTCGCACAGTTCTTTGGCTCCCGTTGTTGCTGACCCTGCGATGGTCAAGGAAGTCGCTGACGTTCTGATCGAGCACAATTGGTATTATCACGGGAAAAAGAAGATTGTGACTTCTGAAGTAGGTTTAGAGACTGGCAGCGTTAGGCTCATGCGGAAGTACATGGCTGGGAAGATGCTTCCCTTCAAGCCTGAGCAGTGGAAGGAAGTCGTGGCTCAATCCTTTGGAATAATGAATGACAACGACTGGTACCCTCTTGCCACACTGATAATTGGGCTTCCAGATGAACGTGAAGAAGATGTTTTGGAGACGCTCGGACTGATGGATGACCTGAGGGATTACAGCGCCTTCTATGTTCCTCTGTTCTTTGTTCCCTTAGAGAATTGTCTCCTGATGAACAGGCGTGGAGCGGAGCTTGATTCTCTCACGAAGGCGCGCTGGGAGCTTTTCGCGCGTTCCTGGGAATACAACGTCAGGATATGGGGAGACACTTTCTTGCAGCACCGGATTCCAAACCCGCTGCTATTCAAGCTTGTGAAGAGGGTTGCGATACCGTTCGGGGGTAAAGTTGCAGGATTATATTATGGAATGAAGCACGGCGAAGAAATGGAGAAGGCCATCTGGCGGATGGCAAACGCCTGACTTTTGATCACTATTTTGGTTTTTTCTTCTTTGTTCGCCGGATCTCGAACACGACAGGGTTTTTCCCGTCTGGGCACGCGTTGAAGATAACGTCTTTGTCTTCAGCCCAGGGAAAATCGGCGCCAAAACGCATCGCGTAGACTTTTGGAAGCAGAACCATCAGGGCGCTGTAGCAGATGTCTCCTTTGACGATTTTTCCGTCGAAGACAATCTTATCGCCGACTTTGTGTCCGAAGTTGCACTTTCCTTTCTGACTCTTCACTGTCACTTCGACAACTGACATGCTTGTTCACCCATTATTCTCCCACTGCCTCCGGGTATTTTTCTCTTATCTCTTCGTCTGCTATCTTGGCGATCATGGCGCTGGAGATGAGCACGTGTTTGACCCCCCTGAGGTCAGCCAAGTCAGCGGGCTTCTGGTCCTGTGTGACCAGCAAAAGGTTGTTTCTTCTTGCGTACTCGACTATGTCCTTGTCTTTCGCTCCTTTTAGCCCAGCATCCTGAGCCGTGACCGCTTCCCAGCCTAGGGTTTCAAAGTACTCTCTCAAGCCTGCGTACATTTCGTCAAGCAGAAGCTTCAATTCTACCGCCTCTTCGGTCGGTCTTAGATGTGCAGTGTTCATCTATTTAGACGCTTCCACAAGTGTTGGCTGACGCTACATCCCTGTGTTCGCGTTTTGACCTCGTCTATTCCACCCCCCTCCCCCTAGGGTGCTAGTACTGCACGCAGGCTTTCGTGAAGGCCGTAGTGGCTAGGCGCGGGTCCGAGGCTAAATATGTGCTGAAAGCTTCGCAGAGAGTCTGCGCAAGGGCGTGATTTTTCAATGCGACCCCCCGTTACCCGTCTTCTGGCTTCATCCTGCCGTACTTGGCTTGCACGTGGGTCTGTTCTTCCCCCCAAGGATGTCAGTTTATTACGGCACAGTGTCGAAGAGAACGCTACATCTAGCCTTTTCTGCCGCTTCGGCCGCCGGGAGAAAAGCCTTTAGGACGACAGGGCTTACGTAAGCTTGAGGTTGTAACGTTTGGTCTCTTTGAGGGCTTTAGCGCCTTCTTTGACGCGGATCACTGTGGCCGCTGCTGTCGGAGCGGCTTTGCACATCGGCCAAGGGAACGGAGATTTGGTGGATGCGAAGGCTGTTGAGTTTTCGAGAGCTGTGCTGGCTCAGACGGATGTCGAGGGAGAAGTGATTGCCTGTGAAGGACCTAAAGACAATGCACCTGCGTTCCTGCGCAAAGAACTCGTGGGAACGGGGAAGGGCCCCAAGGTTCAGTTCGTCATGGACCCCGTTGACGGTACTACGGCTGCTTCAAAGGGCAGAAAAGACGCGATCTCGGCTCTCGCGTGCGCACCACCAGGCTGTTTCCAAGTGCTTCCAGACGATGGGTATTACTTCAAAGTGGCAACGGACCACCGTTCAATCGGAAAGATCTCGTTAGAAATGTCAGTGGACGACATTGTGCGAACGGTTGCCCGCGAGAAGAGCTTGCCCCTTGAGAACTTCACTGTCATAATGTTGGAACGCGACAGGCACACGGGGATTCTACAGAGTTTGAGGAAGCTAGGCGTAAGGATAATTCTCATTCCGGACGGCGACATCGCCGGAGCGGTTGTCACGTGCCGACCAGGCTCAGGCATTGACCTTCTCGTTGGCGCAGGCGCGGGTCCTGAAGCGACTATTGCCGCAACCGCGATCAAGTGTCTGGGGGGCACGATGCTCGTCAAGGTTTGGAGAGACGAGAAAGATGATCAGAAACGGCTGGAAAGGTTGGCTACCGAAGGAGTAGACGTGGACAAGACCTACTGCGAAAACGAGCTTGCCAAGGGCAACGAACTTGTCTTTGCAGCCTCAGGCGTGACGAAGGGCGAACTCTTAGACGGCGTTCGCTTCATCCCAGAAGGCGCCGTAGTGAACTCCCTTTGCATGCGATTACCGAGCGGAACAGTGGAAAAGTCTGAAACGACCTTGCGCTTCAAGGGACACCCCGTGTACAAGAAGTTCTTACCGTGATCCTGTGGCGAAAGAGTCTGAAAGTGAAAGTGCTGGGAAAGCGCACTCGGTTCGAAGCCCAATCTGACTTTGACGAGAAGTTGAGAGAGTGACAGGAAAGACGACCACTTTGCCCTGCGGATGCAAGTATCAAGACGATGGATACATGGTTGTCCGTGTCCATGAATGCGCTTACCACAAAGAGAGACGAACAAGAAAGCGACCTTACCGGCCTAAGGCAGAGTGCGTAAGGCCCTAAACGCAGTCGCTAAACAAGTCTGTGCCCAACATAGCTAAGCCCATGACCTGACCTGTGCACGAGCTTGCTAGATCCTAAAAACACGGTCTTGGTGCTTGCGAATCCTTTTAATCACTTAGCCTCACCAAGATTTCTTGTTGCAAAAGAAGTTAATTTCCAAGCCTTACGGAGCACCTGAATAAGATGGTTAGCAATGGAAGGATGATCGTGTTTGCTCCCCACCCGGACGATGAAACATTGGCTTGCGGTGGAACCATCATTAGAAAAATCCAAGAAGGACTTGATGTCCACGTCGTTGTCATGACGGATGGGCGTCATTCTCATGACGTTACGCTTGGCCTCGTGGAACCTTCGCCTGAAACAATAGCGGAAATACGTGCGATGGAGTTCAGGGAAGCCACCCGTGTCTTGGGAGTCAATCCTAGTAATCTGATTCTATTGGGTTTTGAGGATGGCAAGCTAAGGGAGCACATGAGTGAAGCAGGAGAGATGACTGTTCGGATTCTTCGCGACGTACATCCAGTCGAGATATACATGCCTTACAGAGACGACGCCAATGAAGATCACCGGACAACTTACGAAGTAGTTGCTGGCAGCGTCAGGGAATCTGATCTGCTGCCCAAAATGTACGAATACTCCGTATGGAATGGAAAGATCCCTCGCCCAGGATTGAAAGTGTTTGTGATGGATATTCACGGGGAATTGGGAAGAAAAATGGAAGCCATCTCCAAATACAAGAGTCAGATCTCAAAGTGTTTTCCAAAGCAGGAAAAAGCAGTCCTAAGCGAAGAGTTCGTGAACACGTTCCGTTCTGAAAGTGAACCATTCTACACAAAGGAATAACCAAGACCTTTAACGGGCTGGTTTCGCACGCGCGCTGTTCTGAAGCTTCCTTCATTGCTTATTCCGCCCCGTCTATGGCAGTGGCGTTGTTTGCAGTAGTGATCCGCAGAAGAAAACGCATGTTCCAGCACCGTCCGCATTAGAGAAACTGGAAGCGCCAAGCTCACGACGTGGAAAGTGCCTCTGCACGTCTTTGGCACAGAATGTCTTAAGAATGATCATCCTGCTTGATATGTGCATGACAAAGCTGTATTTTCTCGGCGGCGAAGATGTGGCAGAAAGAGACTCTAGAGGGATTAATCAAAAGGCGTTTATGGAAGCTGGTGGGACACCTGTTGTTCTGATTTTCAACTGGACAGCAGAATCGGCTGACAAAATGGGAAAATACGGGAAGATATTGCTCGATTACTTTGAAGACATCGGTGCAAGCGCTGTCGAATTTGCAGAATGTTCAGATTCGTTGGAGAAAATTGCTCAGAAGGCTAAGCGTTCAGACTTGATATACCTGCCCGGCGGCGTTACGAGAATTCTGCTTGAACGTATACTAGATGCAAAGGTCGACGGCTTATTGCGAGAATACGACAAACTCATCGTTGGAAACAGTGCAGGCGCCCTAGCGCTTGGCAAAGACTGCATACTCACCAGGGGTAAACGCAACAAGAGAACCGTGATAATTCCAGGCCTCGGTCTGGTGGACTTCAGCGTCAAAGTTCACTACAAAGCTTCAAAGGATAGCGAGTTGAAACAGCTCTCATACGCAAGAAAAATATACGCAATTCCCGAGCGCTGTGCACTCATTTATGACAGTGGCTCTGTATCCGGCGTTGGAGACATCTACCTGTTTCAAAACGGAGAGAAGACCAAGCAGTGAATGGAAACATTTGCTCAACGTCTAAGCTTCGCTGAACTTGTTGAAGCCCATTATTTCTTCGACGGCCTTCCTTTTTCTGGTCGTTAAGCAACGACGAAAATCCTCCTTCTTGCAGCCGTATGCACTACCGCTCAGAGCAAAAACCTGCTTACCAACAATAAGACAGAGATTATGCTGCATGTCCAGCGCGCGCTGAACTCGGCGTACGAATTAGGTTCGAAATTTCGAAGTCTTATGGAAGGCAGAGTTTCTTGAGAAATGAATGCGAAATCGTTAAAACCCCGTGTTACAAACTCAAGTGGGGGGTTCTCATGATTAACAATCGAAGGTACCTGTTCACTTCGGAGTCTGTGGCAGAAGGTCATCCAGACAAGGTCGCCGACCAGATATCAGATGCTGTCCTTGATGCTGTCTTAAGCAAGGATCCCAAAGCAAGAGTTGACTGTGAAACACTGGTTATGCAAGGAAACGTTGTGGTCACAGGTCAGATCACAACCTCTTGCTACGTGGATATTCCCAGCATTGCAAGAAGAACTTTGAAGGAAATAGGCTTGGATAACGCCAGAGATGGAATGGACTGGGAGACCTGCGGCGTCTTGGTTTCGATAACCGAACAGTCCCCCGACATTGCTATGGGAGTTAACGAGTCCGAGGCTCATGAACAGGGAGCTGGAGACCAAGGAATGGTGTTCGGGTACGCCACAAACGAGACGAAGGAACTGATGCCCCTGCCAATCATGTTAGCGCACAACCTTGTGAGAAGACTTTCCGAGTGCAGAAAGAACAAGGTTTTGCCATACCTAAGGCCAGACGGAAAGTCACAGGTCACAGTCGAATATGTGAATGGAAAACCCAAAAGAGTGGAAGCCGTTGTGATAGCTGCTCAGCACGTTGAGAGCGTTGACAAAAAGAAGATGAAAGAAGACGTGATAAGTCAAGTCATAAGAAAGGTCATACCTTCAGACATGCTGGATAAAGAGACAAAATACTATGTCAATGAGACGGGAAGGTTCGTTGTCGGAGGAACTCTAGCAGATTCGGGCTTAACTGGAAGAAAAATAATAGTCGACACCTACGGAGGCGTCGGCAGTCACGGCGGAGGATGCTTTTCCGGAAAAGACCCATCAAAAGTCGATAGGTCTGGCTGCTACATGGCAAGGTACATTGCAAAAAACGTTGTGGCAGCAGGTTTGGCAGACCAGTGCGAGGTCCAGATATCTTACGCCATTGGCATTGCACAACCAGTTTCTGTGATGGTAAACACGTTTGGCACTGGGAAGATACCTGATGAAAGAATTCTTGAACTGGTCAAAACACATTTCGACATGAGACCCAAGGCAATAATAAATTATCTGAATTTGCTTAGACCAATATACAGAAAAACGGCTGTGTTTGGCCACTTTGGCAGAGACGACCCAGACTTCACATGGGAAAAAACCGACAAAGCAGAGATTCTCAAGAAGTACGCTAGGTCACTAAGACCAGCTTAGAGCCGAGCACAAACGATGAAAAGTCTCCAACGCATGGCTACATTTATCTTTGATCCAATAACTCTTTGCGCGCGCTTTGCAGATATTCTTCTCTCCTGTGACCCAATCTCTCTTTTTCTGTAAAAGTGATCAATAGAACTACGATGAAAAGCTTCTAGGGGGGGTCTTTGAAGTCTTGATTATCAGGCGTTGTCTCTTAGCGCTCTTTTTCACTCTTCAGATGGTCTGCGAAGTTTTTTAGAGAGAGTGGTTGGATGACTTCTTTGCTGTTCAAACTTACCTTGAAAGAGTCCTTGACGTTGATGATCTCTGCCCATTCATTTCGCATCTCTTGTAAAAACTTGGAATAGTCGGAATAGTTTCTGTGAATCGAGATTACTATTCTGTCATAACCTAGCCCACTGCCAAAAGCACCGAAGATGATGCCCGGATGTCTTTCAGCGAAGTCTTTAGCTTTTTGGAGATTTGTTTCAGGATGCTTCCGGTAGTCTCGCTTTCCAAATGTTACGGCGATTATTTCGAAACCCAGTTTAGCCAAATTTGGAATTGCACTGTAATCTATGAGCCCTTGTGTCTCAAGTCTCATTCTTGTTCTTGAAACGGTTGGTTGAGAAATGCCAAGTACCTTAGCAAGCTCCCTGTCACTTCTCCTGCTGTTCTTCACCAGTTCAGAAATCAGTCTAAGCTCAATATCCTTCAACGTAGTTTCCCCCGATTCCACAGTCAAACATCTAATTAGAACCTAATTCATTTAAGAAATCTTCTGTAAGCAGGCAACTCAGAGACAGAACGCTCAAAGCCATCACAGAACCGAGATTATGTTCTATATTGGTGAGATGCTGTTCCAACAGGGTTTTAGGGAACCTAGAGTGATATTCTGTAGAGGGTAACATGGCTACTATCAAGGGCATGGTTACCAGACATCTAGGTATCAATACGCTGAAAAGATTTTTTGCTACTTTTGGATGCTTGCTATTTCTGATTTCGTTCATTTCTCCCTTCTATAATATCAGTGGGATTACTACTGCCGGGAGAACAACGACCTACTATTGGTCCTACGAGTCTGATTATCACTATTCATTCGATTTTCATTTTGGTTCAAGTCAGTATTGGTTCTCTGACTATTGGTTCAGTCCCTATCTGGATGTGGGGCTTGGGATACCATGGATACTTGTACCGATGTTTACAATTCAAGCCTTGACTCTGCTCTTCGGTGTAGCCTCCATCATTTTCAACAGAAGAATTTTGCCATTTGCATCAGTTCTGCTCAGCCTATTAACCATAGCACTAATGGTCTACACAGGCATGATGATTTCTGGAGAATATCAGCTTGGCTTCTACCTTGTTTTTCCTTCACTGATTCTGTTCTTGTCTGCTTTTGTGCTAAATGGAATGGCCAAGAGGAAGCAGACAAAACCTACTGGAGATTCCAGCATCTCAACCGTTGGCACTGCACACACCAACGCATCTTTACACGCTAATGGCAGACAGAATCTTTCTACTTGTTGTCGGTTCTTGTCAGTATCTTTGGTTCTTTCCATTCTTCTCTAAGAATGCTGTAAAGATAGTCGTCTGTCCATCTTCCTCTGGTGAAGAAATTCTTTCTCGACACTCCTTCCCTCTTGAAGCCTGTTTTTTCCAGAACCTTCTGAGAAGCCAGATTCCCGGTATCTGTGCAGGCTTGAACACGCATAGTGTCTCTCGACAGAAACAAGTAGTCTACCATAATTCTGATAGCTTCTGTGCAGTAGCCTTTGCCTCTCTCACTTGGAACAAGAGCATAGCCGATTTCTAGTTGCCTACCTGCTGGGTGCAAGACATAGAAATGGAATATCAGACCTATTCTGCCACCGTCCTTTTTCTCTATAATGAAATCCTTCATTTCATATGCTCTCTCATTCTCAAGCATTTTCTCTGTCTCTGATTTGGACAACTGCATTAAACTCATGTATTCGCCAAAGAACTTAGGTTTGTTAATCCATTCTGCAAAAAGTGCCAAATCCTCCTTCTCCAAGACTCTCAGATTTACAGTCCTACCTTCAAGCAATCTCTGGCACCACCTAGCAAGTCCAAGTGCTCAGTTCTTATGGTTTGTGATTGACCTCTCTCTAGGCTTGAAATCTCGAAACTTCGATGAAAGACTTTTAGGGGGTCCCTGTAATCTTGGAGATTGGGAAATTATAAATGCAAGTTATCGTCAGATACCAGAGGCTAGGGAAATTCTATGAGCAAGAAGAAGATAGTGCCAAAGAAGACTGAAATTGTTCCTTCGACTGTGTGGGAATGGTTGGTCAATCCTGTCAGTGCCATCTACCATGATTCTGAGAAATACTTGATCGAAGCTCAATTGCCAGGAGTAAAGAAGAAAGACGTTCAGATTGAGGCTACCGAAATAAGTTTTGCCATTAAAGGTCAGAAGAAGAACGTACTGTATTCTGCCTATTACAGCTTGGCTCATGAAGTGGACTTGAAGAAAGTTGAAGCAGTATTCAAAGATGGGGTTCTAAGCCTCAACCTACCTTTGAAGAAAACAATAAAAACAGTGAAGATAGCACTCAAATAGAACAGTCGAAACATCATCCTTTTTTCTCTGTTGAATCAATTCGTTTTTCCATATTCGGTGAAAAACTCCTAAGGAGTCTCTGAAATTGATGGTTTCCATCTTCAGCCAATTGCCACAGTTTCCTTTTTCTGCACAAGAGCATTATGGTGCCCCCTACTAGTATGAGGAGTCAACCAACATCAAAGAGTACTCCTATCAGAAACTCAAGCCTGTTAGAGGAAGTACACAAACTGGACCTCAAAACAGGACGCAAACAGAAAACCCTGATTTGAACCCTATTTCTGGAAAGAGGTGGACCGGTGGGGACTTGAACCCCAGACCTCCTGAGTGCAAGTCAGGCATTCATACCAACTGAACTACCGGCCCGGGCTGCGTTCAGGAAAGAACCAGCGGTATCGAATTTAGAGCTTTCGGTATCATAGCTTGGCAAGACGTGCTTTCGTGATTTATTATTGAGTCTTTCGGAATACGTATGAAAAAAGTTTATACTGGGATAAGAAAAAAGTTAGAATGGTCGATTCTGCAGGATCGATTAGTTTGGTCTAGAATCTTCTTGTCGAAGTTCTTCGCTTAGACCAGCATTCTCGGCAGTAAACAGGTCTGCTTGGGTCGGGTTTGAAGGGAACTTCGCACTCCTTTCCACAATCAGCACAAACTGCCTTATGCATTTCTTTCTCTGCCATATACTATTTCAACTCCTTTGATTGGTTTGTGCAGAAATTGCTTCTTGCACGACGCTATGAAATGGACTGGCAACTTATAAAACTTGCCATGAAGAAACAAGGCCCAACGGTGACTTCTTCCATAATGTTAGCCCATCTTTTTCAATGAACGCAGTTCAATAGGAGGCCAGCTAGAGCAGACTCCTTGTCGTATCTGGCGATTTTCAGCATCACATTTTTAAGCACAGTCTTGCTCACTTAGGGTTCTTTCAAACGGTGAAGCGAATGGTCGACCAAAGAATCGAAAAGCTCGCAACACTCTGCGTCAAATACAGCGTTGACGTGAAACCTGATGAGCTGGTGCTTATACAAGGAAGCGAACAGGCTTTCCCGTTGATCAACGAAATCTTCAAGGAATGCCTCATAAGCGGCGCGCACCCGACGATCCTCGCAAACCTAGATACGCAGTACACGTTCTTCAAGTACGCAAAAGAACATCAACTGAAGTTCGTTTCCCCCATTCAGAAGTTCACGATGGAAAACATAGATGTGCGCATAAGCATATTTTGCGAACCGAGTCCGAGGGGACTGTCTACCGTGGACCCTGTGAAGATCAGAACACGCATGGCTTCCGGAAAAGAGCTACAAGAGATCTTCTACAGGCGTATTGCGGAGGGCAAACTTAGATGGACTGGCTTACCCTACCCGATAAACGCTCAAGCGCAAGAAGGCGGCATGGCAATGAGCGAGTACGAAGACTTTGTCTACAGCAGCTGCCTCGTCGGCAAGGAAGACCCAATTGCTGAATGGAAGAAAGTTCATCAAGGGCAGCAGAAAATCTGCGAATTTCTGGACCAAACAAGCGAGATTCGTGTGGTGGGTGAGGACACGGACTTAACGTTCAAGGCAGAAGGAAGGAAATGGATAAACTGCAGCGGAAAAGAGAACATGCCTGACGGTGAAGTGTTCACAGGACCAGTCGAAAACTCGGCCAACGGAACCATAAGATTCACCTTCCCAGGAATATTCTCCGGCAGAGAAATCGAAGACATCAGGCTCACATTCAAAGACGGAAGAGTAGTGAAGGCCTCAGCAGCAAAGGGTGACGATTTTCTACAGCAAACGCTGAAGATAGAAGGAGCGGACCGCCTCGGTGAAACCGCGATTGGTACAAACTACGGAATAACTAGATTCACCAAAAACATGCTCTTTGACGAAAAAATGGGCGGCACGGTGCACATGGCTCTAGGCAACTCTTACCCAGAATCAGGAGGCAAAAACAGGTCAGCAATACACTGGGACATACTGAAGGACATGAAGAAAGACGGAGAGATCTACGCAGATGACAAGCTGTTCTACAAGAACGGCAAGTTCTTAATCTAGCAAAACACTTTTTTCCGATCGTCACCATTTTCAGGAATCCGTCAAACTGAAAGAGTGATTCTTTGGATGGCAAACAATGAGACTGAGATTCAGAAGCGAAGAACATATAGAAACACTTTCTTCAACCTGAGTGTTTTCGAGTTTCTCACGTTCCTTCGAAGAGGAGTATTCTACACTTTCATGATCTACTACCTTTACAAACTGATGAACACCGTAACGTCGACAGCCGCCCTGGGAACCATGACCATGGTGGCATCTTCGCTTGGCCAAAATCTGCTGTGGGGAAGAATATGCGACAAGTACAAGATCCGAGCAAAGCTGATAGTGATGGGCGAAACGATCGCAGCATTCACCTACTTGATTGTCTTTCTGGTTCACAAATCATTGATTGACGGTGGAAACAATTTCGCAGCGGGTTTAGCAATAATCATCGGTCTGTCAATTCTCGAGTTCTTCTGGTCCATGTCAGACGTGGGGTGGGCGGCCCTGCTCACTGACATCACAACTCCTGAAAATCGGGGCAGAGTCGTAGGCTCGATGAACTTCATCGCTTCACTAGGAAGGATGGTGGGAATTCTCTACTCCGGCTTCTTATACCTCGGAGGCGAAGGCTTCGAGAACGGAACAATCTTCTACATAGTTATCATCATGCTCCTCATAGGCGCCGCTCTGATGGCTTTCACGTCAAGACGAATCGCAGCAACACGTGCAACACCGCAGCAAGCTACTACAGCACAAACAGAGACAGAAGAAAACGAGCCAGTTATCCAAAGTGAGAAACCTTACCATTGGTTCCTAGCGTCCCTCGTGATAATAGTCTTGGGCGCAGCCTCAATTAACCAAATATTCCTTCTCTTCCTACAGCTTCCACAAGGCTTGAACTTCACTGACACCCAAGTCACTCTTGTGACGTCAGCATGGACCGTGGGCGGAATGATAGCCAGTTTAAGCGCAGGAAGACTTTCAGACAGGTTTGGAAGGAGCAAGGTGTTGCTTCTTGGACTCATTCTGTCAACAGTCACGCCGCTGTTCTATCTTCACGCTTCCACCGTGCCTTTGATGGCTTTTATTTACGGATTGAACGGCGTTTCGTTCTGGACTATTCAAACAGTGGGTTTCGTACTCGCAGGAGACCTTATTCCGAAGCACAGGAGAGGAAGACTGCTGAGCAGGTTCAATACTGTCATGGCGCTGAGTTGGGGACCTGCTGGAATCCTTATCGGCGGACCGTTCGCGGATCTGCAGGTCCAAAGGTTAGGACTGTCATCTTACGCGTCATACGTGAACGCTTTTTACGCAGCGGCAATCATAGTGGCCGTTGGCACGGCGTTGTTCGCCATGAAAGTCGCAAGGCTGAAACACGATTAGCGAAGTCTTAAATTCAGGCGTCTTAGAATCGACCTGAGGGAAACTACGCTGGAATTCAAGACTGTCAAGGTTGAAGTGCCAGAAGGTTG
This sequence comes from Bathyarchaeia archaeon, assembly GCA_049521795.1. Taxonomy (GTDB): domain Archaea; phylum Thermoproteota; class Bathyarchaeia; order Bathyarchaeales; family Bathycorpusculaceae; genus DASPPK01. Next base: position 39,510 of record JBEKOM010000012.1, on the reverse strand, counting down.
TAACGTGATTTTGGGTATGGCACACTTCATCAAAACCGTTGAAGACCTGTATGAGGCCCTTGTAAACGCCGTTCCAAGCGCAAAGTTCGGGATAGGCTTCTGCGAAAGCTCAGGACCCTGCTTGGTCAGGCACGAAGGAAACGATGACGATTTGAGACAGCAGGCGGGGAAAAAAGCTCTGGAAATCAGCTGCGGCCACAGCTTCATAATCTTCCTGAAAAACGCTTACCCAATAAACGTCTTGGATAAGATTAAGACTGTGCCAGAGGTATGCACAATCTACGCGGCAACGGCTAATTCGTTGGAGGTAATTATAGCAGAGACTGAGCAGGGTCGAGGAATAATCGGCGTAGTAGACGGCTTCTCGAGCAAGGGCATCGAAGCCGAAAAAGACATCAAGGCACGAAAGGATTTTCTGAGAAAAATAGGTTACAAACTCAGCTGAGTTCTTCAGAAAAAAATTGGCGCCGCAGGGCGAAGATGCCTGCGGATAGCGCTGATGTTCGGTTGATCAAAAATGGAAGCTATGTTCTATCTGTTCATAGCAATTTCTTCTCGCAGTTCAAAGGGCATCTTCTCGTTCATTTTTTGAGCCGCATAGGTTGCTAATTTCTTAAACTGAGGATCTGTCAGAACATGTCGTGCTCTGGAAAGAATTTCAAGGCAGATTTCTTTAAAAACCAAGTCGGCGCATCCCATTTTTGCGTCGTCAATCAATTCCTTGCAAGCTTGAAAGATTTGTTCGTTCAAAGGCACTTCACCCTGCAAGCAACACTTGCAACTTGTGGAATTAAACACTTATGAAAACAAGAATCTAATTGGAAATCCACTTTCAGCCTACCGAAACAATGTCTAGAGCTTGCCCAGAGCACGCTCAACCTCCGTTTAGGGTCGTCAGACACTTTGACTGCTCTTGCTCTCACCACGCACGTTAACCTTTTAAACAAAAGCGTTGAATATGTACTCGAAGAGAGGGATGAAACCGTGGCTAATGAGGTTCTCGACGCCATTAGGAACAGGCGCAGCGTCTTAAGGTTTGAAGGCACCCCAGTTGAAGAAGATAAGGTCGAAGCCATTCTCGAAGCCGGCCGGTGGGCACCCTCTTGGATCAACAAGCAACCTTGGAGTTTTATAGTTATCAGAGACCAAGAAACAAAGGACGAACTCAGCGAGACCGTTCCAACCACCTTCGTGCAGGGACTGAAGGAAGCACCAGTCTGCATCGCGGTCACCGTTGACTCTAACGAAGACCCCTATCACCACGTTGAAGACGGGGCAGCGGCCACACAGAACATGGCACTGGCGGCTCACAGCCTAGGACTAAACACCTCCTGGATCGGAATCTACGACCTAATGAACCAGAAGAACTCAGCCGAGTCCAAAGTTAAGGAAATTCTTGAACTTCCGAAAAACCATCGAGTGATCGCGCTCTTGCCACTTGGCAAGGTTAAACACGAAGTTCCAAAGAAGGACAGAAAGACGCTTCGCCAGATAGTGTACCGAGAAAAATTCGGAAAACGTTAGAATACAAGACCCGCCGAATCTTTCACGTTTTGATTTTGACTTGATCCTGTTTGGATGACAATCGCTATATAATGCTGCTTGCCTAACCCCTTTGGAGCGGCGACCGTTACATGGGTTACGTTGCTGTGTGGAAAGCTCTGGAACAGATGGTCACAGACTTTCGCAAGAAAGAATTGAAAGTTCCAACAGAAATCATGAACGACCTTAAAAATGCGAAGACCCTGATTAAAATCTTGAAGGCTGAACCGACCCGCGGAGAAAACGTTCAGAAAATTGAGCGATGCTTGGAAAACGTGGAATCCTACCTCATTTCTGAAGGCCAAAGAGAGTTCGGGATCGAATACGCTGACAAATGGCTTGAGCGATTGGACAAAGCCAACAAAGAAATCCTTGACGAGGAGGACAAAGAAACAAGGTTTATCCCTGGACTCCCAAGGCACCGAAAGTGGATTCGCGTCACATCCTCGGCAGACTTACCCCTTGAAAAACTGACGGCAATTGCGGATCAGATGAACCTCTCTTACAACGTTCACAAGAACGGCTCCTTGCTCGTTTACGGCGAAGACCAGAACATAAAAGATTTTGTCAAAAAGATGGCTTCGAAATACGAGTCAACGGCTGAGAAATATCGCAAAAAAGTACATAACCGTTAAAGCTTCATAGCACAATAAATGCTTTCATAAAAGTGCCGCAGACTGTCTGCAAAAGAAAAATGCGGACGTTTCGAAGCGTGAGGGCGCAGATTCAATGCCCTACATCAAGAAAATGGAGCTCAGGGGTTTCAAATCATTCGGGCCGCAGGACGTTAAAATAGTCCTAGACAAGGGCTTCACGGCGATAACAGGCCCAAACGGAAGCGGAAAAACAAACGTCCTCGATGCTTTTCTGTTCTCACTCGGTGAACTGAGCACAAGAAGACTCCGTGCAGAAACCGCCGCCAAACTGATCTTCCACGGGTCAGAAAAGGCCGGGTTGGAAAGGGCCAAAATGGCCAAAGTGGTGATCCAGTTCGACAACTCAGACGGGCGCATGGCCGTCGACACTACAACAGTGACTATTTCCAGGGAAGTCTACAGGAACGGACTAAGCGTGTACAGGCTTAACGGCAGGCGAATCTCGAGAACCCACATCATGGAAATCCTTTCCATGGCCGGAATAAGCTCCGCGAGCCAAAACATAATCCTGCAGGGCACTATTACTCGACTGACGGACATCTCCCCCGTGGAACGTAGAAGAATCATCGAAGACCTGATTGGAATAGGCCAGTACGACACCGAAAAAGCCGAAGCAGAAGAAAAGCTGCGAGCAGCAGACATCTCCATACGCACGGCCATGGGCAGAATTGACGAAGTGCAGAAGAGGCTTGACGACCTGGAAAGAGAACGCAACGAACTGCTCAAAGTCAGCTTCATCCAGGCCGAACTGAAACAGTTTGAAGCGGTCAAGATCTCAAACGATATGACACGGATACAGAAGAGGGTAGAGGAAAATTCATCGCAAGCAGACAAGGTTAAGGCCAGAGTAGAAAAACTCCGAGAGCTGCGTGACGGTTACAGGTCGAAAAGAAGAGAAGTTGAGGGTGAATGGCGAAGACTAAGCTCCGAAATGGTCGAGGAAGGAGGCTCTCAGGTAGTCAAGGTGCAGATAAAAATCGGAGAGCTGAAATCAAAACTACCAGAGTTGGCGACCAAGATAAGCTCCGGGAAAACAACCCTTGAAGGACTCACGAGAATCAGGGAAAACAACCTCCAACAGCACCAAGCAATTCAAAAGGAAATTCACGAAAACCGGCTAAAGATAAGGCACTTCAAAAGCGAACATGAAGGAATTCTTGGCCAGATAAACGAGAAACAAGCAGAACATGATACTTTAGCACAAGAAGCCGCCCAGCTTTGGGAAAACCTCGGAGAAAACAGCAAGAAAATACGGGAGATCGAGCTCAAAATCGAGGGAGACAACAAGAGACTCGTATCCTTGCGGTCGGAATACGTAAAGAATCAGACAGCCATCAAGGCGCGGACGAGAAGACAGAAGGACCTGAACGACCGCAAGCAACGGTTTGCATCAACACTCACCGAGCTTGAAAAATCTTTCTCTGACCTTGAAAAAGTTCAGAAAGAACAAAAAACTCAGCTGAAAAACCTGGAACGGAACCTTGAAAGAAGAAGCGCTCAAAAAGAAGCTGTTGAGAAAGAAATAGTTGAAGCAAGCAAGATAGCTGATTCAGCACGTGAAGCGGTCGTAGAGTTTGCAACCCAAAGAGAACTTGCAGAAACCGTGGCCGCAGAGGAGAAAGCACTCAGAAGCATAGAAGAGCTGGGCGAACTGGGCGTCATCAAGGGCGTGTACGGTAGACTTCGCAGCCTTGCGAAAATCGACAAGACCTACCAAAGAGCAATCGAAGCTGCGTCAGTAGGATGGCTTGACGCTGTCGTCGTAAAAGACTTCGACTCGGCTTTCACGTGTACAGAAACGTTAAGAAGGATGAAGCTTGGGAGAATAAAGATCATTCCCCTCGAAGGGGCAGCCTCTGCCAAACCCTTCAAAACTCCCGAAAAGGAAGGCATCCGCGGCGCTGCTGAAGCTTTCGTAAAGTCTGAAAAGAGTTGTGGACCTGCGGTCCGCTTCGTTTTCGGAGACACGCTTGTGGTAGCGGACGACAAGACCGCTTTCACGTTGGCCAGCCAGGGCTATCGCAGTGTCACAGTTGAGGGAGACGTCTACGAGGTTGGCGGCGCATTTGAAAGCGGTTACTACCGCGCTCCAATAGACTTTTCCACGATAATCCCAAGTGAGACAGCCATCAAGAGCCTAGACGAGGCTGTCAACGCTCTTCATCAGCATCTTTCGAGGAGAAACGATGACATCGCTAGCTATGAAGACGAGATCGACCGAACTCGCGTTGAAATCGCCCGCTTGTCCGAGGCTACAACGACGTTAGACGGGGAAATCTTCAGGGTGAAGAGAAGCGTTAGGAGAACAGGGTCCAACGTTAGACGCGTTGATCATTATATCGTTCGAATCAACAAAGAAATCGAGAATGAGAAAGCCCAGATGTGGGTGCACAGCGCTGAGAGGAGCTCGATCCTGAAGGAGATGCGAAGACTCCAGAACGAGTTGGCAGTTCTGAGAAAAAGGACAGACCCTGGACACATTCAGGAAATGGAAGTAAAGAGGGAGAAACTGTCAGAAGAGATAATCACTCAGAGACAGAAGCTGGGGACAAGCCAGACGGAAATTTCAACGCTGCAGTCACAGTTCGACAACGTTCTGAGGGTTGGGTACCAGAACTCAAAGATTCAGACCTCAAAGGTTGAGCAGCAACTGAGGAAGGTAGAGAAAGAAGTGGAGGATGCGTTGCAGCAGAGGGAAGTGCTGAAGCTGGAACTTTCGCAACTGGAGAAGAACCGAGTTGAACTTTCAAAGACAGTTTTTTCAGCGAGGGAGGAAGCAAAGAAATTCACGAGCCAGATTGACGACATAGACAAGGAACTTCGCACGCTGGACGCTGAATATGAACAAGTCGACCGTCTGCAAAACCAGCTCCAGCTGAACGTTCAAACGTCTCTTCTGCAGCTTGAGCAATACCGAAACCAGCTGAGACTTTCCGGCTATGAGCAACCGCTGACCGTGACTCCGAAACAGGTTGAAGAAGCCGAAACGTCCATGAAGATGATGCAGCTTGAACTTGAAAGAATAGGCGCAGTCAACCAGCTTGCATTGTCGCATTACGCCGACCAGATCTCACGCTACAAGGAACTTTCGATCAGGTTGAACGAACTCGAAAAAGAAAAACAGGCAATAGTGCAGTTCATGGACGAGATCGACAGGAAGAAACGCAAAATCTTCATGGAAGCCTTCGAAAAAATAAACCGAGACCAGAACGTATACTTCTCGAAGCTCACAGGAGGCGGCACTTCCATGATGACGCTTGAAAAAGTCGAAGAACCCTTTGCAGGAGGCATAGACATGCTCGTCCAGTTCCCCAACAAACCCTCAATAGTCGTCAGCGGTGCCAGCGGAGGCGAACGCTCAGTAGCAGCCGTCGCGTTCCTGTTTGCTCTCAGGGAGTTCACACCAGCATCCTTCTACATCCTTGACGAGATCGATGCTCACCTAGACGCTTTCCACGTTTCAAAACTGGCTGAGGTTCTGCTAGAAGAATCGGACAGGACTCAGTTTATAGTTATCACCCTAAAACCCGAAATGGTGAACAAAGCTCAGAAAGTCTACGGGGCCTACATGAGCAACGGAGTGTCAAACGTCATTTCCCTCAAACTGCTGGAGGTCCCAAGCTAGTGTCGGCCACGGCGACAAAGAAGCCGTTCTACATGTTTCCTCCATGGAACATTCTCTTCGAGTTCCACAGGCTGGAAAAGCTTGCACCTTGGAACGTCAGCATCGCATACTTGCTAGAATCGTTTCTTGAAAACATGGAGAAGACGGGCCAAGTAGATTTCAGGGCATCAGGAGTGGCCCTTGACTCTTCAGCCCTCATATACCTAATGAAGTCAAGGCTTCTGCTGAAACTTGAAGAACCCCCACCGCCGCCGAAGCCGCCAATGGACTTCTTGCCTCCGCCCCTGTTTCTGCCACTTCGACACGAATTGACGTCTACGACCATTGGAAATCTTCTGGAAGTACTGGACGACATTCTAAAGCTGGAGAAGCTGATTCGCCCAGAAAAGCTTGTCCAACAGGCCGTCTTGCCAATGCCTTCGGAAATACTTCCTCAATTGGACATGTACCTGATGGAAATTGAGCTCCAGATGGAAAAACTCCATGCCTCCCTTTCGGAACGGGTGAAAGGCGCGGGAATAGTAGAGTTCTCAACGCTGATTAAGGGAGTCGGGCGGTTTGAGGCGATCCGCACGTTCATTCTCTTACTTTTCTTGGCGCAGGATGGAAAAATCAGCCTGTGGCAGAACGAAGAGACAGAGGAGATTTACATAGCTGTTGGTGATCTGAACCTTGCAGGAAGTGGACAAACAGGCACCTAGCCTAGGTGAAGAGGAAAGTGAGAAGCCGACTCCGGCAAGGATACATGATGACTTGTCGATGGTGGAGGCAGCTTTGTACGTTGCTGGACGTCCTCTGGACCTGAACGAGTTATGCTCGGTCTTGAAGACCCGGTCAAAGAACAGGGCCAGAAGAACAACGAAGACTCTAATGCAGCAGTACGCATGCAGAAACACTGCTCTCGAAATTCTGGAACTGAAGGACGAGAGGTACGTTCTGCAGATTAAGGCCGATTTCACACCGCACGTCAAGAAGTTTGTCAACAGACCGTTGCTTTCTCTCGGTCCGTTAAAGACCCTTTCGTACATAGCCTACAGACAGCCAGTGTCTCAGAAGAGAGTGATTGAAGTGCGAGGTCGTCACGCCTACACTCACGTAAGAACCTTAAGGGAAATGGGACTGATTGGAAGTGAAAGAAGCGGAAGGTCATCGGTTTTAAGGACCACAGAGTATTTCGCGGACTACTTCGGGCTTAGTCCAGACACAGCATCGATGAAAAAAGAGCTCAAACACGTTTTCGATGAATTTCCTAAGGCAGACAAACGGGCAGACTGAAAACGGATAGGCTTATATTCGAAAGAGCCATGATAGTCCACACTCAAAATTCGGCAACACTGGAGAAATGAAGAATGTCAGTTTGGCATGGCAAAATGCACAAGCAAAAGCCATCAGGAGGCAGAAGACACGTCTTCAGAAAGAAGAGAAAGTTTGAGCAGGGCACGTTTCCAGCAGAGACCATGTTGGGAGAGCGGAAGAGTAAAGTTGTTAGGGGAAGGGGTGGAAACCTGAAAATGAAAGTTCTGAGTGAAAAACAGGTCTGCGTCACCGACCCGAAGACTGGAAAAACAGAGAAAACAGAGGTTGTTCGAGTTGTCAAGAACCCTGCGAACATCGATTACGACCGCAGAGGCGTGATCACTAAGGGAGCCGTGGTGCAGACTTCTCTGGGCCAAGCAAGGATAACATCCCGCCCTGGACAACACGGAATACTCAATGCTGTCCTCATAACTGCGGAGAAAAGCTAAACTCTTATTCCACTTTAGCCACAGAGCGCATGTTTGAAAGTTGTTTCGCAATCATCGTGATCGTTTGGTTCTTAGAGCCCTTCTTCTCTACTAGAACCATACCGGTTTTCAACCAAGACGTTTTGGGGTAGCCAGCTTCTGGAAAAACCTCGCAGGTCAGACTCAGTTTTTCCGCCGCCTCTTTCACTTCTGCGATTTTCGGAGAAACAACAGCGATGCTTTTTGGCACTCGCCTTCCATCCTCTCTGCTTCTGACTACGTCAAAGTAGGCTGGCCAGATGATCACTTTATCTTGTTTTCGCAAGTTCTTTTTCTCCTTAGGTCATTTTTGGGCGAAATAGGCTGTTAACCCATCGTTGATTTCGTCAACTCTGACAAAACCGAACCGTTCAAACTGTATTATGTCGTTCGGCTTCAACTTCTTACAAGCGCTCTCTGCCACTCCTTCTGACACACTTGCGTCAGGCATGACAACTCGGCAAGGCATGTCCTGTCCTATGAGCACCCATTGGATCAACTGAGCCTTAACCTTTCTTGCGTCTTCGTAGGACTCGCTGACGAAAAGGCTTTGAGCTGAATACACGTTTGCGTTCTCGATCCTTACGTTGAACAGGTCCATCAGGCGAAGCATCGCGCCAACGCTTGATGAGTCGACGTCTTTCCTCGAAACCCATAGAGTCACGTGGTCATCTTCGCCTTCGGGCCGCACCGTATATTCCCTGAGACCTCTGCTAGGCTCGTCTGGGTGCAGCTTGAGCCTAGCGTCAAAAAGCTGCGGGACTCCTCTGACCGTTAGCTCTATTGGGCTATTCACGAAGAAGTACCTATCAGCGGTTGGATCCACTATCTTGCGGTTGTACGCGTAAAGGTTTTCCCAGCTCAGAGTCACATCTGAAGTCTTCGGCCCGATATCGATAATCATCTTCTTGATCGCATCAGGCTTTATTCCACGCCTGCGTAAGGCGACGAAAGTTGCCAAGCGCGGGTCATCCCAATCCTTGTACAGCCCGTCCCGCATCCCTTGAACTATCTTTGACTTGCTCAGAGACGCCCCGGTGATCTTCAATCTACCATAGTGTATGGTCTCCGGATACTTCCAGCCTAGATGACGATACATGTACTCTTGTCTAACCTGATTTGTCAGGTGCTCCTTCCCCCGGATGATGTGTGTTATGCCAATTAGGTGGTCATCCACGCCGCTTGCAAGGTTGTAAAGGGGCCAGACCCTGTACTTGCTTCCAACCCTTGGATGCGGATACTTCAGAGTGTCAATGATTCGAAGCGCCGGCCAGTCTCGAACCGCGGGATTCGGATGGTCCAAGTCTGTTTTAACTCGAACAACAGCTTCACCCTCGCCGTAGCCCCCGTCGAGCATGCGTCTCCATCGTTCAAGATGCTCTTCAACTGAAAGGTTGCGGCAATCGCATGGCCTTTGAGCAAGTACTCTCTCTCGAAACTCTTCCGGTTTGCACGTGCAGACGTAAGCGTTTCCATCCCTGACCAGTCTTTCAGCGTGCTTGTAGTAAATCGGAATTCTGTCGCTTTGAATGTACTCCTCGTCAGGTTCGCAACCAAGCCAAGCCAAGTCCTCTCTGATATCGTCATAGAATTCTAAGACGGGTCTTTTCAGCTTCGGGTCAGTGTCCTCAAAGCGGAGAACAAACTTGCCCTTGTACATCTGCGCATACTCATGGCACAGGATAATCGCTCTGGCTGAGCCCAAGTGCAGCACACAGTCAGGGTTAGGCGCATAACGAGTGATTACATGCGGATAATTGGAAACGTTCAGCAGAGGCGGAAGACGTTTTTCTTCAGCCTTCTCCTTGACAAAGGCTTCTGGCCACTCTGCGTCGACCGTGCGCTTTTGTTCAACCGGTGAAAGACCGTTGACCTTTTCAACGATTTCATAGATGAGAGCTGATAATTCCTTAACCTTGCCTCTGTATTCTGGTCTCTCACCCAGTATCTTTCCAACAACCGCGCCCGTCTGCGCCTTGCCACCATGCTTAACCGCGTTCAGCAGGGCGAACTTGCGAACAAGTTCTCGGAACCCTGCTTCTTCTCCTAGATTCAACAGTTCTACACTCTAGATTTTTCTCTCGATCAAGAAGACCGCGAAGGCTTTTAGTTTTTCCTTTCCTGCTGAGGCAGGCAGTAACATCTCGACCGCACTCCAGCTTTCTTTAACCATTCTTCTTGCCACCTGCTTGGCGTATTCTATTGAGTCGTACTTCTGCATCATGGCGATTGCAGCGTCTCTCAAATCCTGGCTGGAAGTGTGCATCTCCAGAATTTCAACGAGCCTCTTCCTATCCTGGGGTTCTGCAACCTTCAATGCGCGGATTACCGGTAAGCTCCTCTTCCCCTCTGTTATGTCCTGCCCTCTTCCACCTTTCTTCTCCCCGAACTCCTCACTGGTCAAGTCCAGAACGTCATCTTGAATCTGAAAAGCCACCCCTACGCTCTCTGCAAAACTCCCAAGCTTTTCGACGAGTTCATCACTCGCATCAGCCAGAACACACGCCATCTTTGCTGCCATTCTTGCCAGAGAACCCGTCTTGTATGCGCACATCTGCAAGTAGTCCTTTTCGTCGATTGCGTCAGCGTCTGCTAAGCCTCTGTGCCAGGCTATGTCCATGGCTTGACCGAGACTTACGTTGATCATTTCTTGAGCGTAGATCTCGTAGATCCTGCTGCTTTTTTGAGGCGATAACTTCTGCTTTTTTTCCATAAGTGGAAGAAGGGGCAGGTAGTACATTGCGTTTCCAGCGTTTATGGCCACGTCAAGCCCGAAGATTTTGTAGGTACAAGGTTTTCCCCTTCTGTATTCGGATGAATCCTCTATGTCGTCGACCATGATGGTTCCGTTATGAATGACTTCTGGCATAATAGCATAGTCAACGAAGTCCTTTGGATCTTTGCCTAATGCTTCGCACACGAGCAGGAACATGGTCGGCCGCCATCTTTTGCCTCCTCTGTCAAGAAATTCCCATACTGGGTCTGCGACTGCCTTGTTCAAGGCTTCCAAGTTGTATGAGTATCTTGGTGGACTCAGTTTGAACAGAACGGCGTTCTTGGAGAATACTCTTGGAACGTATTTTTCAACGGTCTTGTTTATCAAAGGAGCCTTCTCCCGAAGAATTTCTTCAATGTCCATGGTTAAGCCTTCTGTCTGCGCGCGTAGTTTTCAGTTCCGTAGCCCCTCGTGCGAAGCCATTCTGAGGTTTTGCCTTTTATCACAATTGGTGCTTTGCGCAATGATTCGGTAGAATCGGCCCCAACAAGGAACATGACGTTTCTCAACTCGTCCATGAGGAGGGAAAGCGTTTTGGACGTTTCTTTGACTCCTTTGACTGCTGATTGCAGAATTGGCTGGGAAAGGCTTGCCAAGCTGGCGCCCAGCGCGAGACTCTTCGCAGCATCCACTCCACTGCGTACTCCTCCGGAAGCGATGACGGGTATGCTAACAGATTGAGACACTTCAACGATGCTTGCCGCTGTTGGGATTCCCCAGTCCCAGAAGACGGCGCCTAGCCTGCGCTTTGAACTGCTCTCTGGCCCTTCTGCACGGTAGTATTCGACGGCTGCGAAGCTTGTGCCGCCTGTTCCGCTCACGTCTATGCCTTTCACGCCCACGTTCTCAAGCTTCTTGGCCTCTTCAGCAGCTATGCCGGCGCCTGTCTCCTTTGCAATAACCGGCTTGTCTAATTCTTGAGCGACCTCCCCTATGCGTTCGAGAACGCCTCGAAAGTTTGCTTGGCCCTCTGGCTGGGCAGTCTCTTGGAGCGCGTTTAGGTGTATTGCCAAGGCGTCTGCCTCGATCATTTCCACGGCTCTTCTTGCTTCTTTCAAGCCATAGCCGTTGACAAGTTGCACACCACCGATGTTTGCGATGAGGAAGGCGTTTGGAGCTTTTTTCCTTACTACCGCGAAGGTTTTCTCAAGTCTTTTATCTTCTATCGCTGCGCGTTGACTTCCTACACCCATTCCCAAGCCCAGCTCTTCGACTGCTTGGGCTATCGCTGCGTTGATCTTTTCGGCTTCGCAGGTTCCACCCGTTATTGCTCCTGCAATCAATGGCGCGGTAAACCTGTGGCTGAAAACCATAGTGGAGAGGTCTATTCTTTTCCGGTCAACTTCAGGCAGGGCCTTGTGCACGAAGCTTATGTCTTCGAAACCTGTGGTTACGCTCTTTGCCTGAACGTTATGGTTCAACGAGATTTTGATGTGCTCTGATTTTCGCTTCGCTGTTTCTCTTGACAAGAGTCTATTCCCTCTCTATCACCGTGCCTCTTACTGCTTCTCCTTCAAGGGCCTTGTAAACGTAACGGGGTTTTGACGCGTTGACGACTGTGACAGGAATGTTCAGTTCGACGGCTGGTATGAGCTCCGCCATTTTGCCGAACATGCCGCCGGTTACGTCGCAGGCCGTTGCCTTGCCCAGTTTGCCTTGAAGACCCTTCAGTTCTTCGAGTGTCAGATGGTCCAGCATCTTGGCTGTTGCTACAAGTTTCGGGTCGGCATCATACACTCCGTCAACGTCGACTCCGATTATTATGCGGGCTGCCTTGAACCGTATGGCAAGCGTTGAGACAAGCTGGTCGCCCGACAGCACCGTGAAACCTAGCTTTGTGTCCAACACTGCGTCTCCGTAGAGGACGGGTGTGAAGCCCATCTTCAACAGCGACGTCAACGCTGCATCCTCGAACTGTTTGATTCTTCCGTTTTCTGTGATTATGCATGATGAAGGTGTCACGCTTACCGCTGGCAAGTCGTGCCAAAGGAGAGAGTCCATGAACAAGCCGTTTAGCACGGTCATGTAGTGATGAGTGACGGAGAAACCGACCTTCTGTGAGTCTTCTTTGTAACCTTCCTTTATCGCATACTTTTCCGCTGAGGGATGACCGAAGCTTCCGCCTCCGTGGACGATTATCAGGTTTTGCACGTTAGCCCCGTGTATCTCACCTGCTAGGCGGTTTATCTCCTGGGTCTTGGCGGCAAGCTGCCCTTCCTTGTCTGTTATCACTGAACCGCCGATTTTCAGGATCGTAGGTCTAAGGCTGCTCAACCCTTACTCCCTCGTCTGTTTTCCTCGCCTTGAAAGGTCTGCCTCCAGCCCTCATGATTCCCTGTAAGACATCCTCAAGTTTGTCATCTTCGGCCAAGGCAATCATGCATCCGCCTCCGCCGGCTCCAGTCAGTTTCGCCCCCAGAGCGCCTGATTTTTTCGCCGCGTTTATCAGCCATTCAAGCGATTCATCGGAGACGCCCACTCCGTAGAGCAGGGCATGATTGATGTTCATGAGGTCACCAATAGTCTTAAGGTCGTTCGATCTTAAGGCATCTATGGCTCTGAGCACGATTTCCCGCGCAGCCTTCCTCATAGGTTCTGCGATCTGCGGATAGTTATCCATCAAGTTCCGCACTTTTTCAACCTGAACTCTCGTGGACCTTTCAACACCGGTGTCTCCGACGACCAGGGGAATGTCCGTTTTGACTTCAAGAGGCTTGAACCCTGTGTCGGTTTGAAACAGCAGGGCCCCACCGAAAGTGGCTATCGCCGGGTCCACGCCTGAAGGTGTTCCGTGCACAAGCTTCTCAGCTTCGAGGGCAACGCGGAAAATGTCTTCCTTCGACATTTTCACGCTCAGAAGAGCGGCAGCCGCCGCAGTTACAGCGGTCACCACTGCGGCAGAGGACCCAAGACCAGCTGCAACAGGGACGGTTGAGTTGATCTCGATGTCCAGACCGATATCGCTCTTGTGTGCAGCTAGGACTTTTTCCACGGCCAGCTTGACTGGTGCAAACCTCAACTTGGCTTCTCTTATGTCTCCCTGTTCAACCTTGAAAACTCCGTCTTCAAAGTAACCTTTCAGGTTCAGGTTTGTCGACTGGACGTGGACGCGTTTGTCCTCGCTGCGGTCCACCGTTGCGTAGGCTCTCCTGTCTATGGCCAAAACAATCGCAGGCTCGCCGTAGACTACGAAGTGTTCTCCGAAAAGTATGACTTTTGCTGGAGCTGAGGCAACGACCCCCATTCTAGACCACTATTTTGTGAAACACACGGCGGCGTACCCCACGACGCTTGAGTAGTCGCCAATCACATCTCCGCTGGTCTTATAGCATAATAATTTTGCCTCTTTTGCCCCCAACACCTTTGCAGCCTGTATCAGGGCCGCTATCGGCCCAACACCGCACGCGCTGATTTGATTAGATTCGATGGTTGAGATGAAACGGGCTTCATCCATCGCCTCCACTGCTTCAAGCGCTTTTCTGTCCTTTCTTTCAGCGATCTCCTGAGGCTCGTAGTGAGTCATGTCCGAAGAAGCTATGATAACAGCGTTTTTCTGAGATGCAACCTTCGCCACGGCCTCTCCCACTTCTCTTGCCGAGGATAAGTCCTGCATCATGAAGCAGATCGGCACGATCTTGAATTCTGAGCGATAAAGATACTGGAGGAATGGAATCTGAACCTCGATTGAATGTTCATAATTGTGAGCAGAAGCATCGACATCAATGATGCGAGAATCTCGTATAACTTGATCGGCCGCTTCACCGTCGACTTCAACGTCGCCCAGCGGCGTGCGCCAAGAACCCTCGTTTACGATGGCTAAGCCGCTTCCCACTCCTGTGTGGTTTGGTCCCAACAGGAACACAACGTCCGGTTTGCCGTCAACAGACAGACGATAATAGGCGTGAGCGGCAACGGGGCCTGAAAACATGTAACCAGCGTGCGGACATATGAGGCCTACAACTCGCCTAGGCCCAGGCGTTACAACTTTTGGAAGCTCTCTGGGCCCAAGCCTGTTGAGGAAGCACGCTTCTATCTGGCGCCTCAGCGGTTCAGCCTTCGCCTCGTAGAAGGCTCCGGCTTGGCATGGACGCCGAACCCCAACCATCCTTTTAGGGTTCCTCCTCCTCCCTCGTGATCTTGGCTTCAAAATCATCAATCGTAAGAGGTAAGTCCTTGTCTGCGGCAAGTTCACCGCGCTCCCTCAACACCTGCCTTGCCAGGAGCCAGTAGATGACGGCCAAGGCTCGCCTACCCTTGTTGTTTGTGGGAACAACAAAGTCGACCCCCACAAACTCGTTGTCCGTGCTGCACAAGGCCACGACCGGTATGCCGACGGTGGACGCTTCCTTGACTGCCTGAATATCTGCCCGCGGGTCGGACACTATCAACACGTCCGGTTCGATGCGGTTAGGATACAGCGGGTTTGATAAGAGGCCAGGAATGAACCTTCCAACCACGGCAGTTGCTCCTGTGGCCCGACAGAACTTGGTAACAGGCTCTTGTGCGTAAAGCCTAGCTGCCACCGCAGCGATTTTTGCAGGCTCGAACCGAGCTAGGAATTTAGCTGCCACACGTATTCGATCATCTGTCTTCTTGACATCCAGCACGAAAAGTCCATCGGGCCTCACGCGGTATATGAATTGTTCCATGTCTCCTGTTTTCATTCTTGTCCCGATGTGTATCCCAGCAGACAGCAAGGTATCCTGCGGCAGAAGAAGCTCTTCTTCAGGGGCAACCGCCTCGGTTGTCCCTGCTGCTTCCGTGTTCTCTGCAGGTTTTACTTCTTCCTTCGTCTCGTCCTGCTTTTCTTCTTCTTCGTTTCCTTCTTTGATTTCTTCGTCTTCTGACAAACCTTTCATCCTCTCTTCAAAACTTCGAGATCCGCCATTCTAGCTCTGTCTCCGAGGAACTCCTCGATCCGTATCAGCTCGTTTATCTTTGCCGTGCGCGCAGCCTCGACGACTCCAGCCTTTATCACTGGACACTTGTAAGCCACGGCCAGTTGGGCTATGTGCCAATCGCACGTGTCACCCGAACGGTGGGACATCACTGGAACGTACGCGTGTCTTTTTGCCGTTTCAATCGTTTCCCAAGCGTCAGAGAGAGTTCCCACTTGGTTCACCTTTATTATGATCGCGTTTGCCGCGTGCATCTTTATCCCACGGTTAAGCCTTTCACTGTTTGTCGTGAAAAGGTCGTCTCCACAGACCAAGCAGCCCTTGATCTTCTTCGTGAGTTCTGCAAAGCTGCTGAAATCTTCCTCGTGAAAAGGGTCTTCAACGTAGACCATGTGATACTTCTTGGTCAGTTCGAGAACAAATTCCAACTGTTCGCCTGAATCGCGCTTCTTCTTTTCCCTTTCGTAGTTGTATTTTTTCTCTTTGCCGTTCCAGAGGGAAGACGATGCAAAATCGACGCCCATGCTGCAAACGAAACCCAGTTCGCTGCCTATTTCCTCACAGGCTTGGGTCAAAACCTCGAATGCTTCCTCGTCTCCTATGTTGGCGGCCCAAGCTCCCTCATCACTTCTTCCGCCGGTGAAAAGCTTGTCCTTCTTGCTCAGCATTTCGCCGACTTTCTTGTGAACCTGAACGTTTGCTGTAGCAGCTTCCAAGAAGGACTCAGCTCCGTGAGAAATCACCAGAAACTCTTGAATGTCCGGACTTTTTCCGCGCGTGTGTTGTCCGCCGCTTAGAATGTTTCCCAATGGATATGGAAGTTCGCAGGCAACGTGTCCGCCTAAGTATCGGAAGAGGAGGAGTCCGCTGGAGTTTGCGGCTGCTTCGGCACTGGCCAGTGAAACTGCGAAAGCAGCATTGCCGCCGATCGACCTGAAGTCTTTTGAGCCGTCGATTTCGTGCAGTGTGTTGTCGATTTCTTCTTGGCAATCTGCGTTTAACCCTATGATCTCTGGGGCAACAAGTTCGTCAACCCTTTTTATTGCCTGTTCAACCCCGCCTTGCGGATAGTAGACGACCTCCGCTTTTCCACGGCTCTTTCCAGCGGGCGCTGCGACTCTGCCGAAGCCTGAAGCGGTTATTATGTCAACTTCTATCGTTTCTTCTCCTCGGTTGTTGAAGACTTTTCTTGCTATGACATCCTCAATCACAGCTGCCATTGCTTTTTCCTCGATTGTCCTCAGTAAATGTTTCTTGCCTCTTTTCGTTTCTCAGCTTCTTCATAAAAGCGCAGGACTTCGTCCAAAATCTCCACGTGCGAAAGTAGCATGCGCCTGCAGCAGTAGCGTGTTACTCCCAGGTTGTCCAGCACTTCACCCGCGTTCTCACCCGCTTTGACTCTTCTGGCAAATTCTTCCCATTTGTCCCCGATCAGTTTGCCACAGGTGAAACATCTTACAGGGATGATCAACCAGGTTCAACCTCTTTACCGGTAGCTCTTTTGGTCTCTCGCCCGAGCGCCTGATCCGCCGAATTTTTTAGGCTCTTTCTTCCTGGAGTCTCCTGCAATCATTGTTCTGTCGTATTCCGCGAAAACAGTCCGCAAATGAGTGCTCTTAGTCCACTTCAATATCGCGTTAGCGATGGCCGTTCGGGCGGCCTCTGCCTGACCCATGTAACCTCCCCCCGAGGTTTTCACGTCCAAGTCCAGCTGTTTCCAAATCTCATCTCCAGCCTGCACGAGGGGTTCCATCATCTTCTCACGTGCGATTTCGGGTTCAAAAATCTCCAAGGGGATTCGGTTTACGTAGACTCTTCCAACCCCGGGTCTCACGACTGCGCGTGAAAGGGCTGTTTTTCTCTTTCCGCTCACGACGAGAGTTTTCTTAACAGGCACTCTTATTCACCCTGGTTCCACCCTATTCGTTTCGCCAACTCGCCGACTGTGAAGCATGGGCATGTTAGCTTTTTTGCCTGAGCTTCCGCCACGGTTTCCATCTTCTGGTTTTTGAGGTCGTCCGGAATTCCTATGAACACTCTCAGCCGTTTGTACGCTTGTTTTCCCTTAGCTTTCTTTGACGGTATCATGCCTCCAACGGTCTTTCTGACTATTCTGTCAGGTCGTCTGTAGTGGAATGGTCCCCGGTTAACGCCTCCCACCTCCAGAAACTCTTTGGCTTCGGCTACTTTGCTTCTCTGTCTTCCGGACATCACTGCTTTCTCAGCGTTCACAATGACTATTTCCTCACCGGTCAACAGGCGTTTGGCAATTTTGCTTGCCATTCTGCCCAGTATAAGCCCGTCAGCATTAACTACCGTGACAGGTTTAGTAGTTGTCTCCATGTTTTCACCCAATAATCTTGACGTTTGACCCCTTAGGGTTTTTCTTGATAAGGTCGAAGAAAGACAAAGACTTCCCCCTCGCAGCCGCTATCTTTTCCCTTGCCCTTGCAGAGAACGCAAACGCTGCTACCGTTACAGGATGGCTTAGTTTGCCCGTGGCCAGCACCTTGCCAGCAACGGCAACTGTCTCGCTTCTGCGCGTGAACCTGTTCAAGCGGCTCAGGTTCACGACGACGCCTCTTTTTCTTGGCTTGGCAAGACGTTCAGCAATGGTCCACCAGATCTCAGCATCTTTTTCTCTGCGTTGCTTCTTGAGGAAATTGATGACTTCCAAGAGTTCTGGGTTTGTAGCCTTAATCTTCTTCACTCTTTTTCACCTTGATTTGAGTCTCAAGCTCCTTCAGCTGCTTGTCCAGTGTCTTGACGGCCTCCGTGATGATTCGTTCAGGAGAAAGCGCCTGTGTGGACTCGAGACTGAATATGTAGGCATCTTCTTCTCCAGAAACAGTTATTGCGCGCGGCTTCTCTGGGCAAGCTTCAGCGCAGTCTTGACAAAGTGTGCAAGCCATCAGGTCGCGAACTTCAATTCTGTTGTCAGTCTTGACCAAGACCTTTTTTGGACACATTTCCACGCATTTTCCACAGACACTGCAGTTCTTGCTTATCGTGATCTTGGGGAGGTACTTGTATGCGCACATTGAAACTGGCTGCCACTTTGCGTGATTTCTTCCTTTCCCAAGTCTGGCGTAGGCCTCAAGCCTTAGTTTCTGCTCTTTGGCCAGTTTGACTATTGGAATTTTGTCGCTCACGGCCACAACCGATTCGCTCTCTGATTTAAGGTCGCCTGAATAGATTGTCCTAGACCCATCCTTTGCTTCGACGTCAAGAGCAAGTGTTACCCTGCAGAGGTTGCATCCAAATTCGCTTTTGCAGGGACATTCTTCAGGCAGGTTATAACTGTCCAAGTCGGTTTTAAGAGGGATAAGCCCAAGTCTGTGGGCTATGATCTCATCTTGAAGTATCGAGGAGTTCTCGACCATCACGATTTCGTCTATGGCCATGCATGGCACCTCTGAGAGCACTATCCTTCTCAGAGCGTTAACGTACGGAACGTTCACTCCTCGAATGAGCAGGCGCAGATTGTCTTCGCCTTTCTTGAGCACCTTTATTTCCACTTGCTTGGACACTCCATAACGGACTATGCTAACCAGCGTGCCGTTCAATAAGACATTGGTGCATTATTTCAATTTTTCTGTCAGAAGAAGAACAGGAGGAACCTCTTAGACTCTTCTTCCCCTTCTGCCGCCTGGCCTCCTCGTGCCATCATGCGGGATAGGTGTAACCTCTTCAATCCGTTCTATCCGGAAGCCCGCTCTTGCCAGCGCGCGGATAGCTGCCTGAGCGCCTGGTCCAGGCGTTCTTGGACCCGCGCCTCCCGGAGCTCTCACCCTGATGTGTATCGCGGTTATGCCCTTGTCCTTGGCCGCGTCGGCCACCAGTGAAGCTGCACGCATCGCAGCGTACGGCGAAGATTCCATCCTGGAGGCTTTCACAACCATGCCTCCAGACGTTCTGGCTATTGTTTCTGCACCAGAGAGGTCGGTCATGTGGATTATCGTGTTGTTATATGAGCTGAAAATGTGAACAACCGCCCACCTTTCGGTCTTCTTGCTGGAGCTCAAATATTCTCTCCCTCCCCTCCCGCCTTCTCGCGGCTACCCTGTGACTGGGGCGCCACAGTTATTGTCTGGCGCAAAGGGTGGCTTGGATTTACAAGAGAGCTTTGAGCCTTATAGCCTATTTGACCCTCTTCAGGCTTCGTCACCATGTGCCCAGGTATCTTAACCCTCTGGTCCCCTATCGTTACGTGCCCATGAGTAATAAGTTGACGGGATTGTTGAATCGTCTTTGCTAGGCCCTTACGCAGGACGATCGTTTGCAGTCTTCGTTCAAGGATGTCTTCTATCGTCATGTCCAGAACGTCGTCCAAGACTGCCGTTTCAGCAAGAATGCCCAGTCTCTTCAAACGGGTTAAGAGTTCTTCTTCCATTTTCTTGCGTTCCTCAGGCGTCTTGCCTATGAGCGAGCGTGCCGTGCCCCTGAACGTAGACAACATCGTTTCTTGCCGCCAAAGTTCATGCTTGTTTCTCAAACCGAACTGGCCGATTAGCTTGAGCTCTTCCTGCATTATGTCTGTTCGCCATGGAAATCGCGGAGTCTCGTACTTCTTTCTCTGCTTCCTAGGGTCGCCCATTACTTCTTACTCTCCGCAGCGCCCGGCCTTTGCATGAGCGTTTTCTTCTTGACCCCGAGAGCCTTACCTGCCCTGCCAGTGGTCTTGGTTCTCTGACCCCGCACTTTCAGCCCGTAAGCATGTCTGTATCCCCGCCAAGACTTTATGGACTTCATCTGGTCTATGTCCATTTTGGTCCTCAGAACAAGTCCGGCGCTGATCAAATGTCCATCCTTTCCGGTTTCCGCGTCTTTTCTTCTGTTCAAAAGCCAGCTTGGCAAACCGTGCGCTGCGGGGTCTTTGATGATCTCTTCCAACGTATCTATGTCTGTTTCCGTCAGAAAACCCGCTCTCTTGTTCGGGTTTATTCCTGCCTTCTTCAGAATAGCGTTTCCCAGACTCAGACTGATCCCTTTGATTTTTGACAGCGCGTAAGACGTTTTCAACATGCCATCAACGTCAGCGTCTATGATTCTAAGCCTATACCTGAACTCCTCTGACATTCGTCGTCATCCATCATTGAGTGAAGCTACCTAGAGATAAACCGTATTTTATTTAAGAATATCGGTGTTCCAACAGCACTTAGACTCTTTGATTTCCTAGTACACGCTTGTCTGCCCGAAGTTGTTTGCTAGTGCGATGGCGTCAAGGATGTTTACTACGTTGTCTCCGTTTATGTCTGCGTTAGCGTTCCAGTTTGATGTGCCTGGCACGGAGAAGAAAGCATTGGATAACAGTACTGCATCAAGGATGTTGACGATTCCATCCGCGTTCAAGTCACCTGGAATTGCAACTACAACCCAGCCGCCAACACCGCTGTTATCAGACAGATTTGTTTCTCCTGGAACAGGGTCAGCCGTCGCGCTCACGTTGTACTTACCCTTTATCATGCTCATAGTGCTTTTCACGAAGAGAAGGTCTGCTTTTGCACCGCTTGTGAGATTTACAGTCTGCTTTCCAACGATTGTCGTGTTGGCGTAAGCTGTGACGTTGAATGTTTCACTGAACACTCCGTAGTTCTTAACGGTGACTTCAATGCTCATGTTGTAGCTCTGGCCTACCGCAGTTTTTATCGGTTTCACGCTGACCACGGCCACATCATGACCCAGGATAAGTAAAGTCACCTGCGTATTTGCTGTTCCAGTGTTGTTTCCCGTGTTCACTTCTCCGGGAGCAAGGGTTACCGAAGCGGAGATGTTGTAGTCTCCTTTTCCAAAACTGGCCGTGTTCCAAGTAAAGGTAAGATTTGCTGAAGAGCCGACAGTCAACAGGACAGATTGCACTCCGATGACCTGCGAGTTAGCGTAAACGGTTACGTTAAAGTCCTCGTCGAAACCGCCTAGGTTCCGAACCGTGACGTTGATGCCCACGAGAGTTCCGATTGGCACTGTGGTGGGCGACACTTCAACATCATTGACTGCCACATCATGCGGAGAGCTGAAGTAGGCATGACCGCCCACAACCTGACATGGAATATCCGTGGGATTATTAGGGTCGCCGTTCACAAGTGTTGCGCTGTACAGATCTAAAGAAGATTGGCCTGCGCCCTTCACGTTGAAGGTTAATGTGGCCAATATTCCGTCGCCACTTACTCCCTGAATTGGTCCTTCAAGCGTGCAGTCCACGATCACGTGCCCTTCCGTGCTGTTATTATACGTGAAAAATGTGGGGCCGCCGGCCTTCAAGAACGGGCCTTCGGTCACGTCAACTAAGTCGAGCAAGGACGCGGTCCAATTGAGCGTGAACTCCCAACCGTAGACGCCGTAAGGGTCTGATGCGTTCGCGACTGTGACGTTTACACTGAAGTTTTGACCGACGTTGGCATTTATGGACGGAGGAGACACAGCGACTGTTGCGGAACCTGTCTGAGCCGATGCTTCAAACACGGAAACCGGCAACACAGACAAGGAAACGCACAAGACAAGACAGATGTATTCTTCAAACCTGCCTTTTTTCATGGCGCCGCTGCAGCTCCCGTATAAAACCAATGTATAGTCGCGGCTAATTTACGTTGTTCTCGAAAAAAAGAAGAGGAAATGGTTTAGAGCCTAGCCCTGTATGTTTGCTGCAATCGTTGTTAGGTCGCCTATTCCGATTTGGCCCTCGCCGTTTACGTCTAAGCTGGGGTCGTAGTTGCCGAACCCTGGTGCCTCACCGTAGTGCTTGGCAACCTTCACGAGATCGTTTATGTCAACTTTGCCGCGCTCGCTTAAGTCACATATGTTCAGTTCCCTGGTCCAGATGATGCTTTTCCATGCGAAGCCGCTGAGAGTTCCTACGCCGTCAATGCTGAGCACGAATTTTCCTACCCATCCGTACGGGCTTCCCCAGTCGGCAACGAGTATACCGTTTGCGTTGATAGCCACAGGGGTATCCGTCCATGTGATTGTTATCTGTCTCATATGGTCTCCCCATGGCACGTTGGTTGTCGGGTCGCTCCATGTTATGTTGATTGTCTCTGTTCTTTGCGTGACGTTCCAAATGCCTGCCAAGTAGAAGTCGTGACCTGTCTCTGTCTTGTTAAAGCTTAAGTCAGAAACGTTGAGTAACCTTGCAGTGTAGAAGGAGAACGTGTAGGAAAAGTTACCCATGATCATGTCGCTGACGTTGACGTCGCCCAGTGCATGTTCACCCATCGGGTACGCGCGCAAGATGTCCGACCAAGTTGCGTACGCCGTAGCCCACTCGTGAGTTGTTCCATTCTTGTTTACTATTGCAGCGTTGGCTATGATCCAACCGAAAGTTCTAGTCGAGTTTCCGTCGGTCGTGTTCCATTGGGTGATATATCCATTCATTCGAACCCATGTGCCCTGAGATTGGAAATCCGCATTAGCAAAATTCGGAACGAAGCTGAAGACGCTCATTGCCATTATTGCAAGCATAATTCCGGTTATTGCCTTTTTCATGTGTTTCCGCTCCAATTTCCTTAAGCCACTGTAGTGAACGTGAAATAAAAGCATTTCTAAGGTGCTTTTCCGTTTTCATCGCTTCTAATAGTTTATTTTGGTTCAATATGGTTCATATTAGTCTTGTTTTGCTTTAGAAGCGCAATTTTTGACCCTTAATATCTTCGCAGCGGAAAGATTGGATTCTTACAAGAAGACGCAACAAGTGCTCAGAACGGCTCATTGGCTGTTCGATGTGAAATTTGTCCAGACAGCATCTCAGAGCTACAAACAGTCGCGGCTGGAAATTTGGATTCCAAGTTTATAATTCTTAAATACCTCCGTAACATTTTCCAACATGAAGATAACTGATGAAAACTTTCCTGCTGATAGCTACGGCTTATCTGCTTTTGCTCCTAATTCCTTATGCAACAGTGCTGGGCGAAAGCCAACCCACCTACACAATTCAGATTGGCAGCGATGGCTCGGCAACGTGGACCGTGACCCAAACTTTGGAAATCAATGCTTCTATTGAAACCCTAGAAACGCTTCAGAACAGGATAACACGGCTTGTTGAAGCATCAGAAAGCACAACGGGAAGGACCATGGCTGCCAACGTAGATTCGTTAACGTTCACGCGACCAACAAACTCCTCCTACATTGAGGCAGAATACAGGTTCGAGTGGCAAAACTTCTGCGAGGTCCAAGATGCACAAATTGTGATAGGCGATGTGTTTCGAAGTCCAAACTTCTTCGATCATCTCTATGGTGACGGTGAGGTCTACATAACGTACCCGCCACAGTACGTCGTTCAAACGGTCCAGCCGGCACCCTTTACGCGGAACGATTCCATCCAGACCCTCGAGTGGCTTGGGACAAAGGATGTCCAAAACGGCACAAGAATAGTTTTGATGCAAGAATCGACAACTCCGAGTTTCATTGACACGTTGAAAGCCAACGCTCTTCTAATTGCAGGTCTCCTGGCAATCGCCGCCGGTTCTTCGATAGGCTTCTACGTATTCAGACATAATAAGAAAAAGAAAGTCAAGATTCCCGAAAACGTTGAATTCAGAAGTCATCCAGAAATGGAGAGTGATGAACAGAAAACCGTGAACCTCATCAGATCCTCGGGGGGAAAACTCTATCAATCCGCCATCACCAATCAACTTGGATTCTCGAAGGCGAAGACCAGTCAGCTTCTGGGAATCTTGGAACACAAGGGAGCAATTAGGAGATACAAAAAGGGAAGAGACAAGATAGTAGTCCTTCTGGAACAAGAGAAGAACGAAACATGATGATGCTCAGATTCAATAAGTCAAGAATAATCCTAATCGCTCTATTTGCCCTATTTTCTTCGTCAAGTTTGTTTGTTCGCACAAACGTTGTTCGAGGATCTCCAGAAGCAAGTGTAGAAGTAGTTCCTTACGCAGACACAGCTGGCGTGGGCCAATCAATCACCATAAACATAACAGTTCTTAACGTACAAAACCTGTACGGCGTAGAAGCTACAGTCAATTGGAATTCATCCGTACTAGAACTCAGCAATATCGACATCCGCCTAGGGCACACGGATACCGATGGAGTCCTGTACAACACAAGCTCCACCAGTCCACCTTTCATCGCTGAAAACTCTACGCAAAACGGCCAGTACGCTATTGCTGCCACATCCACGGCTCCTGCACCCTCCTTCGACGGCAGCGGAAACATAGTCCGAATCACCTTCAACGTGACTAATTCGGGCTATTCTAACATCGATTTAGAATCCCAATTACGAGATTATCCCCCGCCAGACCGAGAACCACGCGTATCCTTACCAATACCACACACTACCAGCGGCGGACAGTTTCACACGACAGTTGCAGAAATTCCAAATTCGGCCATTCTACTTGTCTTCACGGTCTTAACCGTCTCAGCCGTCGTGCTTTCCAAGAAAATGACCAGAAAACGTGCACCTAAATCTTTCTCATCTACAAAACAAGACTTATTAGCGAAGTGAAAGGCTACTAGATACGCGGGTCCGCCATAATGAACAGAAAAATCATCATAGTTGCTTGTCTGCTCGCCATTCTCGTTGCAGTTCTAGCCTTCGTGATTTTGTCCTCTCATCCGTCAACCGCGCTGTTTGTTGAACCACAGACTGTGCAAGGGACGACCGGACAGAATTTCATGATCAACGTAAGCATCTCGAACGTTGCTGATCTATACGGTTGGCAAATTGCACTCAGTTGGAATTCGTCGCTGCTGAATGTAACAAACGTCATAGAAGGCCCGATGCTGAAAAGCAGCGGCAACAGCACGTTTTTTAGCCCCGTAGTGAACGAGGCTGCAGGAAATCTTAGCGCACTTTGCACGCGTCTCCTATCGTTTGGATCGAACGTGACTGGAGTGAGCGGAAATGGAACGCTAATGACCGTAGAATTTGAAGTGATTGGAAGTGGTACATGCAACTTGAACCTTTATGACACCCAACTGCTTAATTCAAACAGCACGGCCATAAGTCACACGGTTCAAGGCGGCCATTTTAACGCATAGCGCGCATGCTTGTTCCTAGATTCCTAAATTCCGTTCAAGTGGAAGGCATGACGTTTCTCGACGGTCGATGGCTACTGTCACGGTTTGAGCCCGGGTGCTCTCTCGCTCTCTCACCCTCCCTCCCGGGTATCCTATATGACCCAATTATGACCGAAGAACCAAGATGAGCAGCACAAGCCACTTCCCAAAAAACTTTGAACACGCTAGCGCGTGGCGCGGCCATAGGACATAATTCGGATTCGTGCACTGTGCTTCATCGTTTTTCTATGAAAAGTTGTTCAGTTGACGTAAGAATCCTCGTTTAAGAGCCGGCCGACGTTGAGGATATTGCTAAATCTGAATGGAGATGTCTCCCGCAAGTCCTTTGAGCTTTTCGCTGCCATAGATGGAGTGTACTTATACCGAAAACGGAAATAGCATCGCGAAGATTAAGCTGTAATGTCCTATAATAAGTCATAAATCGTAATATAGGTTAAATCTTTTAAGGATGTACGATATAATCAGAAAGCAGAAAAAAGGGATAAACAGGTAATGATCATGAAAACAGACCGAGAAACGGAGAAGGCTAAGCACATACTGACTGACCCCAAATTGGCACCGATCAAGGCCATGCTGGAGAAGGACCATGCCATAGACTGCATCCTACTGCTCCACATAAACCGTGGAAAATGGAAGGAAGCCAAAGAATTCATGCGTGAAAACAAGCTGACCCTGAGCGATGGAACTTTCAGAGCCAGGATGATCGAGATTGAACAGTTAGGGTTGGCGAAGAGCGAAAAGATAGACCCCTTGAAGAAGTACTACTTGAAGACAGAGTTAGGCGAGAAAGTTGCGAAGCTTCTGCTCGGGCTCTTCGACGAACTAGAGCATTAAGCCAAGAAGCCTAGCTGCTCGTCGCTCGTGCACACCTTCTTTTTTCACGTTTTTTCACTTGTTACGCCGATGGATGTTTCCTGATTGGTGTATTCGTGTTTTACAAACAGAAAATATGATGTAGTAAGTCGTAAGATTTAAAAGCTTCACTTCCCCTAGCATACTTACAAGTCCCAAAAAGGAGGGATAAAAACAAAAATGAGAACAAAGAGCAGAAAAGCCCTAAGCCCCGTAGTAGCCTCAATCATACTCATCGCAGTCACAGTCGCAGTCAGCATAGCCGTCGCAGCATGGATGGGAGCCCTAACATTCGGCTTCATGGGATCATCGTCACTAACGATAACCAACGTGCAATTCAATCCAGTCAACGGCACTACCGCCGCCTCTATGACTCTGACATTGAAGAACACTGGAACAAAGCAAGTGACTATTTCCCAGATAAAAGTCAATAACGCCATAGCAACCTTTGACGCCACCAATGCGACAATGGCTTCAGGAGTGGGTAATGTGCTGCTGAACGTCTATCAGCCCTGGACAAATGGAAACCCATACAAGATCGACCTGTACGATGCTGCCGGTACCGGAGTGGGCTCTACTCAGCAGAACGCGCCTGGAGCATAGTTTCCCCTTTGCTTTGTTGAGATTGGGGGTAGGGTGAGAATGGAGTTCCCCAGTTTCCCTTTGTTTCATACGTGGAGGTGTAGTGAATGGCAATTGAAATAAAAGAGTATGGTTCAGCAGTAGAGATTGCAGAAACACTGGAAAAGGAAATATCTGAAACAAAAAGCACGTTAGGCGAATACCTGCGTCGACTGGACGACATCAGAGCCCTGGCTGAAAAATCAAAGAAGATCCATGAAGTGGTCATGAAGCTCGCAGGAAAGAAAGCCGCGTCAGAGAGCCTCGGTGAAATCTCGATCGGCGTCTTAAACATTGTTCTGGACGCAAACCCGTTCCATGAATTGACAGCGATTGAACAGGTCGTACGCAGCCACCAAGAGAGGCTTCTGGTCCTGCAGAAGACTCGTGAAGCACTGAAGTGGTTAGACCAGCTCGGAGACACTGAAGGCCTCAAGTATCTCGTAGTGGAAAACGACGGCGTTCCTGAACGAATACTCTTCAGGATATCCTAAACAGAAATGGCGAAGTGAAACAATGGATAACGAAGTCTACGCGTTTGCCCTAAAGAACACTCTGGACGAGATACAGAAAGTCTGCCCCGACATCAAGAACGCCTTCGTGCTCACGAAAAACCGTGAACTCATAGCAAGAGACGAGGACACGCCTGAAAAAACTATCAATAGCGCCGTAAACGCGTTCGAAGAGATGCTGGAGAAAGCTCAGGCTATAGGCGGAGTTGAAGATGTGATGATCGAGGGCATTAACGGTAGGCTGAACGTTTCTCGATTGGACGAGATTTACCTTGTAACGGTCACTTCCAAGCAGGCAGACTTAAACTACGTGAACACCGTGACCCACGTCATTGTCCCAACGATTCTAAGGCTACTGGAGAAACTCAGCCCTGCCCCCCTCAAGAAAAACCCGCCTACGCCCGACATAGAACCTGAAGAACCAGCTGTCGAACGCGACGAAGAGCCTGAGACAGAGAATGTTGAAGAGCCTAAGACGGAAAAACACGAAGAGCAGTCAGAGTCTAAAGAAGAAATGGAGAAGATTCTACCAGAAACACCAGTCAACCAGCTCATAGTGGAAGACCTGAAAGGCTTACTTACGCCATCAGACACGGTCCGCATAGACAGCAACATAATAGAAGAATGGACCGAACTTTACGAGGACAGGACCATAGAGGAAGCAGACGTCGAAACCTTCGGCGGAAAATCAACCCGATGCAAGGTCAAACCCATAAAAGAATCGAAGCTTGACGGACAGGGAAAGATACAGATACCTAGCAAAGTGCAACTCACCTTGAACATCAAGAAGGGCGAGCTTGTGAGAATTAAGCCCGCGGTCGAATGATGGAGGTTCATGGATCATGGTCAAGAAAAAGAAGGATGAACTAGAAATTACAACCTTGTCAGAGCCGACACTGATCGAGAGCACAGACCACGAGAGCAACTTGCGCGCAAACCTGGAAGAAATCAAAAAATATGACGGTGTGGTAGGCTACATCCTCAGGAACACCACGTCCGCCTCGATTGACCTCAAAGAGCCGGCTAAGATAATAGATTATGCGATACTTTCTTCCACAACGTTTGACGCGACCGAAGAAGTCTTGGACCTTTTCGAATTGGGCACGGTCAAAAACATCATCGTCAACGGCAAGAACGTTAAAATGCTGTCTCTGATTGTTGAGCAAAACAAGATAAGCATTTTCATGGAAAACAACGCAGACACAGAGAAAGTGTTGAAGAAGTTCAAAGCGTCTTAGAGTTCAAGCAACCCTATTCTTCTTTTTTGCCTCATCTTCTTCGCATATTTCAGTTTTCAGAACGTTTAAATCAACGTACCTGCATTATTATTAATGGGAGAAAGCGGTCACAAGTAGCCTCAGAGAAGGGGGCTATACCTGTGGGTTCATTGGGCGATAACAAGAACGACAGCAGCAACAGCCATCGAGGAAACCTAGACATAATCGCAGATATTCTGGGCGCCTCTGATAGGGGCACCAAGAAAACGTACCTGATGTACCGTTGCAACTTAAGCTTCAAACAGTTGAAGAGCTACTCGGGCTTTCTGCTCAGCAACGGACTCCTGCACGTTGCAAAAGAAGAACCCAACAACGGAACGCTTCAAGTCACCGACAAAGGAAAGGAGTTCCTGCGAGCCTACAAAAACCTGAAAGCCCTCATGAAGTAACTGGCTGCAACAAGAAACTTCGCACGGCCTCTTTGATCTTCATCCTGTTCTTCGAATTGTCAACCGCTATGAACTCGTATTCACTCAAGAACTCCGTGATCCGCTTGACCTGATCCTCGTTCAGCCCCATCTCTTTCCGCACCTCGTCTATCGAGTGCCACTCGCCATCGCCTAGAATCTCAAGCACTTCAGCAATTCTTCTTGGCGTTATGTCTCCCCGCGGACACTACTCTCTGTGACGTTGCTTAAAGCGTTTCTGAAACTCTGTTGCAGAACTATTTTCTAGAAAATTGTTCCTAAGAATTAGCGTTGAAAAACTGCCCGTGCTCTAAACCGCGACTTCTGGAGAAAACTCAGTTCAAAGCGCCAAAGCATTCAGCAAAGGCTTTATCAAAAGCAGCCATAAGGATGAACGGAGAATACTCGGGATGCGAGAACCAGCCGATTGGGCCCACGTTCTCAATCAATGCAAGAACAACATACAGTTAAAGATCAAACCACTTCTCAAAACGTTGAACCAGCCTCAGCCTAACCTAGGGACAGGAGCCGGCGGCGACCCTGTTAAGAAGGTAGATTTGGCAGCTGAAAACGCCATCGTGAGCACGCTGAGAGAGCAAAAGATCACTTTTACGTTGATCAGCGAAGAATCTGGCATAGTAGAATACGGCGAAAGCCCTCGTCGATGCTACGTGACAGCTGACCCGATAGACGGCACAACCAACCTCATGAGGGGCGCGCCCTTCTACGCGACGTCCATCGCGGTCTCCACGGAACCGACCTTAACCAAGGTGCACACAGCCCTCGTGACAGATTTGTTTCACGGCACAACCTACACTGCACAGAAGGGATGCGGGGCCTACAAAGATGACAGAAAAATAACGCCGTCCACAAGGGCTTCGATGGAAGAAGCAGTCATAGGCATCGACTTGAACAGTTACAGAATCCAGAAGATCGCTCCGAGACTCACGAAACTGTTAGGAAAAACAAAGCACTTGCGACACTTCGGAGCCAACGCGCTCGAATTGTGCTATGTGGCAGACGGCACTATCGATGCCTTCATCGACATCCGCGGAAAACTCCGCACGACAGACATGGCGGCCGCATGGCTAATTATAGAAGAAGCAGGAGCCATAATAACAACGCCTCTGGGAAAACCGTTGCACGTCAAGCTTGATCCTAAACAGAAGGTAGAGTTCATAGCAGCTGCGAACCAGGAAGTACACAGGAGAATACTCAGCCTGACAAAACCCGAAAAGGAAAAAACATGATAGCCCCGCTTCCACCGTACGCAGCCGCACTGGTAAAGACGCATGGTATGAGGACAATAGCGATAGCTGACCTTCACATAGGCTGGGAAATCGCTCTTTCAAACAAAGGTATACACGTTCCAACACAGACGCCGAAGCTGCTGAAGAAACTCGAAGAGTTACTGTCCGCCTACAAACCCGACAAACTGCTCATCCTAGGAGACATCAAACACACGGTGGCAAGAGCTGAAAAAACCGAGTGGAAAGACGTGCCAGACTTCTTCACCGAGTTAAGAAAGCACGTACAGGAAATATGTGTTGTCCGCGGCAACCACGACGGAAACCTAGAACCCTTACTCCCTGAGAACGTCAAGATGCTGCCTGCAACCGGTTCAGCGATAGACGATGTTGGCTTCTTCCACGGACATCAATGGCCCTCACCAGAGCTTCTTAAATGCAGAACTCTAGTCATGGGCCACGTTCATCCGGTTGTGGCTTTTCGAGATCCTGCAGGGTTCAGAGTAACGCGCCAAGTGTGGGTGAAAGCGCGCTGCAACACAGCCGAGCTTACCGAAGTCCTGCTGCGAAAAAAGAAGGTCAAGATTGAAGGAAACCCTGAGAAAACGTTGCGCGAACAGTACAAGATCAAACCGAAAGCCTCGCAGCTTTTCATAATGCCTTCTTTCAACGACTTTTTAGGAGGCAGACCGCTCAACGAGAGAAAACGACTTGGAAAGAATAATGCTGAGATGGTTGTGGGACCCGTTCTCAGGTCGGAAGCGGTCGACATGAAAAACGCGGAAACGTATCTCCTCGACGGGACCTTCCTTGGGACGCTTGAACAACTGAAAGCGTTGAGCTAGAGAAAAGCGTGCATAAGACTTATAGAGAAAGGTATTCTTCACACTAACTCGGTGATGGAATGTCATCAGAAGACGATTCCCCAGAGTGGCTCAGGAGGAAACGTTCTCCATTCTCTAGAAGCTGGGGTTTTGACGATATCGACAAGATGTTTGAAGAGATGGAGAAAATGATGGAACAAGAGTTCAAGACGTTCTCTTCAAGAATCCCGAAGGACTACGTCAGAGAACGCAAGCTTCCAGACGGCTCGACTGCGCGTGAACTGGGACCTTTCGTCTATGGCTACAGCGTAAAGATAGGTCCAGATGGAAAGCCTGAGGCCCACGAGTTTGGAAACGTCAAGCCGACGAGGCACGGGCTCCCCCAGGTGCAGGAAGAACGCGAGCCGCTGGTGGACATTGTTGAAACAAACGGTGAAGTTCACGTTGTGGTAGAACTGCCAGGCGTTGATAAGAAGGACATCAAACTCAGCGGGACAGAAGACTCGTTGACCATAGCAGTCGATGCTCCGGAACGCAAGTATTACAAAGAGGTCAAGTTGCCAGTGAAGATAAAGGTAAGAGAAGCAAAAACAGGGTACAAGAACGGCGTGTTGGAGGTCACGTTTCCCAAAGTCACTGACGAGAGACACTCCAAAGGTGAACCAATACACGTAGACTGATTCCTTCACACTTTTCAGCTTATCAGAACCACGTAGGCAGTTCACCCGGCATGGATAAAAAATCGGAAATCGACACACTCAACAGCGTCTGCAAGAAAGCAAAGACAGAAGGCAAGCTGACCGGTAAGAACCTGACGAGTCTCTACGAGATTTTTGGTCAAAGGTTCACGAGAGCCTTCGAAGCCTTGAAAGAAAACAGGGTGAAAAAGTATGTTTTCAAGCCCAGCGGCAAAACAGTCTGGATCGTCGTGGGAAGGGAGCGCGACTACCTCATAATGCCTGAAGCTGAGTTCTGCACATGCGACGACTTCTACTTCCGAGTGTTAGATAGAGAAGTGCACCTGTGTTATCATCTCATCGCACAGAAGCTTGCCAAAAATCTAGACTGGTACGAGGCCATAGAGGAGCACGACGAGCTGTACGAATCACTCATGAACGAATGGAAAAAAGCTACTGCTTAAATACTTAAACTCAAATAGATTCGCGAAAGGAGAACGTTTCCATGGACATAGGAGCATACTTCCAATTAATCATTTACATGCTCATGACGGCGACGTTCGTTGTCCTCGTTCTGGTATTTTTGGACCTGTTCTACGGCAAAGAAGAGAAACAGGAATAGACGGCCTCCCTATTCATCCTATTTAGTGTCGCGCGCGCCCCTTGCACGTTGAAAATCGTCAATGGCTTTAAAAAGTCTTTTAGCATCAGTTGTCTGTCAGCCTGAGCTATGCTGGAACCGAAATGAAGACCGAGGAGATCATCGGACAGATCCGTACGGCATGTCCATGGATTTCAACAGACCAAATTCTGGATAGACTTGACAAAGAAAAGCGGAAAACTGGCCGCTTCATTACAGACGAAACCCTTCTGAGCATGATTGCCGCCGAGTTCGGCTGCACGATCTCAAGAGGTGAGAACCCTGTCCCTTCCCTGTCGCTGGCAGACCTGATTCCTGGTCTAAACAACGTCACCGCTGTTGGACGCGTTCTCGCAACCTTCGCTCCTAAAGCCTTTGAGGGAACAAAAAAAGGAAAGTTTGCGAGCCTGCTCATCGCCGACAAGAGCTGCATCTTGCGAGTTGTCTTGTGGAACGACAAGGCGAACCTGGTTGAATCTGGCGAAATAAGCGTAGGTCAGGTTGTACGGTTTTCTCACGGCTACACACGAGAAGACCTCAGCAGAAAAGTAGAACTGCACACTGGAGACAAATGCGAGATTGAGGTCAATCCGCAAGGGTTGGAAACGAAGGATTACCCCGGCATCGGGAAATTTATGACAACAATCGGGGAACTGAACGCAAGCCACAAGAACAAGAGAATAAACATCATCGGCACGGTCAAGAAAACATTTCCTGCGTCAAGTTTTCAGAGGGGAGACTCAAGTCAGGGAAGAGTAATTCATTTCGTGCTAAGCGATCACACCGGTGAGGTGCCAGTCGTGGCTTGGAACGAAAAGGCTGTTGAACTAGAAAAGACGCTTCTGGTCGATGCCAGACTGAAAATAGTGAACGCAAAGGTCAAAAAAACCCTAGGAAGAGAAGGTTTGGAAGTTCACGTTGATGCTGCCACTCACGCCGGCCCACTGGGGCAGGATGAGGAGCTCTTAAGCATAGCTGATGTGAAAGATGGCCAGAGCGGTTTTGCAGTTGAAGGGGAAGTCGCCACGAAACCAATGCTCAGAGACGTAAAAACTGCTAAGGGAGAACTTCTGAAGCTGGCAACGTTCGAACTCCAGGATCAAACCGGCAGAATATGTGTCTCTGCATGGCGAAAACAAGCAGACATCGCAGGTCGCCTCAAGCTGGGCGACAAGATAATCGTCAAAGACGCCTACGCAAAAAAGGGGTTCGGCGACCAACTCGAAATATCAACTAGAGCCCACACATCCATTACCATCCTTCAATGACACCGACTTTGGAGGTAGCGACGTGCTCTCAGTGGTGCCGGGGGCGGGATTCGAGCCCGCGACCTCTGGACCATTGGGCGTTTGCCCCGTTTGTTCTCCAGATTATGAGTCTGGCTTCGTCTGACCCCGACACGGAGGTCACGCAATGCCAAGCTATGCTACCCCGGCAACAGCAACCCATAAACATTGAAGACCCTAAAAAGCTATTCGAAGGCGTTCTGTTGGGAAAGATTAGCGGTTCTATTCCGAATCAGGAACAAGTTTTCCTAGATGCCTTTGAGGAGTACCTGAAAGGCAAGGTTTCCGAAAAAGTGAGATACGAATACCTGAGAATCGCAAAAGCGTTTCTCAAGAAAATCTACGGGGTCCAAATGACACTTGGAGAGCCTAGATTCGTTCAAGCTGTTAAAGATTTCCTGAGTGTCTCGAACCCTTACACGTTCAGAAACACCCTAGCGGCAATGAAACCCTTGTAAATGCAATCAACTGTATAGCCGATAGCCATGTCCAAGCAGTATTCTTTGTTTTGAATAAAGGTTTTTCTCTTTTGCCTCTCGGTCTTTCAGCTTGATGTTAGTCATAGTAAAGCAATGCATGATTTCTTGAAAATACTTCTCGATTATGTGAACTTCTGGCTCTATGAGTTATCCCTTCTTTCTCATAGTCTCTTTTCCATCGTGTAAAGCCTTTTCTGTCGTGGATAATGGAACTACTCCAAATAATGGCATACTTTCTTCCACTGTCAGAAGATTCTCCAATTTGAACCTGAATCCCTCGATTTCATAGAACATAACCATACGCCTAACGATAAGATTGAATGCTTCTTCATATTTTCCTTGTGCAACCTTATTGATGCTTATGGCTACTATGCCATCTTTATCTGACATGCAAGCCGCTTGTACAAGCGGTTTTTCAAAGAATTCCTGAGGAATTTTCAGCATAACTTCAACATATTTCTTCGCAACCTCAGTTGCCTTGCTAGGCGGATACCACGAAGTCACCATAATCAACACCACCGTACCTCACCTCCTTTCACATTTTATTCGGTTTGAAGACGCCTCTAGTCTGTCTTCTATTGCCATGTAGATTTAAGTTTTCTACTAATCCTCTTTCAGCTTGACTAGAGCCTTTTGTACGGCATGTGATGGCAAAATATATTAGGTGAACTATGGCAGTACATATGAAATATTAAGTATTAATAGAGGTGGGATAAATGGTTAAAGTGAAATCTGCAGAACAAATAGTCGAAAAATATGTGATGGGTTCCATGGATTCTTATCTGAGAGGAGAAAAAAACCTAAATTGGGTCATAGGGATGATTCGGTCAAGTGGACTGAAGAAAACCGTTCTTCAAGGTTTGTTTTCTATCTATCAAAGCACCCCTTTCCAAGACCCTAGAAAGAACACTCTTTTCCAAGAACTTTACAAGGCATGTCAACAACACGGCTATATTTAGTCAGATTTAAGATTTCTGTGCTTGTACTGCATGGTTCAAACTAGGAAAGCAACTTTTAATACCGAGTCGCCCATAAAACCCTGAGGATTAATCAAAATAGTAAAGTGACGTTCTTGGAGCGGTTATCTAAAGAGTATGTTATAAAAAAGGTTGAAGAGTACAAAGAGTTGATTAGGGATGCCACTGAGCGCGCGCGCCAGGCTAGGCTACCCCGGCCGTCCTGCCTCGGCAAATTTGGATTAGCTAAGCCTTGATTTAAGGGTATTTGGTTCTTCACTTTTCTCGAAACTTTACCTATCTTTGTTCAGAGAACGGCTTTTGTCCCGTTTGAAGTCACAATTCCTTGGTAGGCATCGCTGGCTCCGCACATCTTCTCGTAAGGCTTTCTTTTTTGGGAATATTGCGGTCACAGAATAAAGTATTATATATTAAGATACCATGTATGCGTTAAAGAAGGCGTAGTAAGATGTTGGAAAAAACGGAGATAGGCGAGCACACCGACGAAGATGAAGAGGCAGACATAAGAGAGAAGATAGAAATCACCATGCGCAGGCTGCAAGAACTGAAAGGAAGAGTTGCGGAACTGAAGCGCAAATGCGAAGAACTCCGACAGATGGGGTCAGAGCGCACGGAAGATGAAGATGCAGAAAGCACGCTGCGGTGCGACAAGTGTGGACGCGCATTGGACCCAGAGCAGCAAGTTGCGGTCAAAGATTCTGACGGCGTGGAGCGAAGCCACTACCACAAAGAGTGCTTCCAAACGTTATTCAAGTGACAAGGCTCAGTTCGAGAACGGAAAAATCTATTCCCTCTTCAACTTCTCTACGCCAGAACTCTTTCCAATGTACACTATGTCTGCCATTCCAACAAAGAGCCCCGTCTCCACAACTCCTGAAACAGCTTTTAGCTCTCGCACCAAGTCAGCAGGCTTGCGAATAAGTCCAAAACCCACGTCAAGGATCACGTTCCCATTGTCTGTTATAACGGGCCCAACTTTTCCCGTTCCTTCCCTCATGACAGGCGTTCCACCGATCTCTTTCAGTCTGCGCATCACGAAAGGCACCGCAAAGGGCAACACTTCTATGGGCACTGGCTGACCGTTTTCGCCGAGTGTTCTAACCTTTTTACTCGCATCCGCAACGATGATGTTCTGTTTGGAGGCACAGGCAACGATCTTCTCGCGCGTCAGAGCCCCGCCCATCCCTTTGATCAGGTTCAGGTCCACATCAACCTGATCTGCACCGTCAACCGTCACATCCAACACAGGGTGCTCATCAAGCGTCGTCATTGGAATACCATGCTTGACGGAAAACATGAAAGCTTGATACGAGGTTGGAACGCCAAGAACACGCAGTTTCTTGCGCGCAATTTCGTTCCCGATCTCTTCAATAGCATAAGCCGCCGTGCTTCCGCTTCCCAAACCCACGATGAAACCGTCCTTCACGTGTTTAACGGCTTCCAGGGCCGCCATTTTCTTGGTCTTTTCAGCCCATTCGCTCTTAGGATTCAATCTCCATCTGCCCCAGCCTGTCTAGAACCTTTTCCACTTCTGACCGAATTTCCTCTATCCTTTTTTCAGCTTCAGTTCTCGGGCTGGCCTTGGCAGGCGCTTGCTTCTTCTTTCTCTTGGCCTTCTCCTCGGCGCCAGCTTTCTCCTCCGAACCAGATGTCTCGGCTTCTGCAGTTTGAGGTGTGACAGCCATCTCCTTTATCGGCATTAGATCTGTTTTGGAGCGCAGTTCATCGATTTTTGAGGTGAGCTCGTCGAAGCGGTCGCTGAACAGTTTCATCAGGTCTGCCTGCATAGTTTCAAGCTCATGCAGAGCAACCAGAGACTCGTCCTTCGAAATAGCGTCCTTCACGGTCATCATTCTGGACT
This sequence comes from Bathyarchaeia archaeon, assembly GCA_049521795.1. Classification (GTDB taxonomy): domain Archaea; phylum Thermoproteota; class Bathyarchaeia; order Bathyarchaeales; family Bathycorpusculaceae; genus DASPPK01. Next base: position 2,558 of record JBEKOM010000012.1, on the reverse strand, counting down.
TGTACGTCTGTGCAAGTCTCTCCCTCTCTTCTTCAGTTATTTTTCCTTCGGCATGAGCCTCGTACAGCCTTCGGATAGCGTCGCTCAGGATTTCCCTCTCCAAGTCCAATATTCGCAGCTCGTTCCTAGCGTGTGAAGCGTCTTCTGTTGGAACACTCTTAACGACTTTGAAGGGGTAGCCTCTAAGTTCAGGTGGAACTATTGCCTCTTTGGAGGTCTTCTCCTTCTTCGGCCGCCTTCTCATCCCGAAAATCACGATTACACAGGCGATGATTGCCCCTACGGCGATCAGTGTGATGGTTAAGGGATCAAGGGGCAATAACCAATTCCCTCTCTATCTTCATTGCTTACTGTCCATATATAAATTGTTTAATCGAAGCGCATGGAAGGTTCCGCCCCGTAACAAAAAAGATTTCAGCCTAGGCTATCAGTTTACACCGCTATTTCACGAGGACGCCGACGAGCTTAACCCTTTCAACAACATCGTCTCCGTGAGGCGCTAGCGTCATCTCTTCGGTCAAATCTCTCCCAGCCGCGTGCTCACCCTGATGGGCACCTCCGACCCAAAGAAAATCTTCAGTGACATCGTAGACGTTGCCTTTGTAAGCTATGTAAGCCGGCCTTCCATCCTTCCCATCGTAGTTTTTCAGTTCTTCCAGCGTGAACTTTCTCTCAGTACTCATGACACGATCACTCTTACGAATTAAACGAGTGAAGGTTATTTGAGATTTGCGGATTGAAGCAGAGAGCCGCTATGAAAGAGACATGGAGCCTCGGGCGGGATTCGAACCCGCGACCCCCGCCTTACCAAGGCGGAGCCCCACCGGGCTAGGCTACCGAGGCACTGCGCACACCTTACTAGTAGCGAACGGTTTTTTATGTTTTGAGGCTTCCGGCCCTTCACGTCAAGAACCGATTCTTCGCAACAGGCGCTGAATGGAATAATGTAGCCGCATTCAGGTTAGGAAGTCATTATTTGCAAGTGTTTTAGTCTTGTAATGGTTCAACATGTGTCCAGTGCTGGATAGAACTTAGTATCAGAATTCTTGAATACCATGAGCAAGAAATAGTGGCATAGACCTTGGGAGACGGAAGAATGGATAAGGGAAAGGCAAGTCCTTTCTTGACGAGGCAAATTGAGCAGTGACGAGGCCAAGTTCCATCGAGAAATCTCAACAGTCAGTTAGAACAGCATTGAGGAAGAGGCTCATCACGTTTTGTTGACTTCACACGTGGATAGGTACTGTTTCCTATGCTTTAGGCATTCCTTAAGTCAACAACTAAACAAATATAAAAGAAGACACAGTCTCAACACCTGAAGCCCACTGTTGCGGGGGTGTCCGAGTCTGGCCAAAGGAGACAGGCTTAGGAAAGCGTCGACGATGCACGAGCTTCATGAAACCTGTTGCCGCAGGGCTGCGTGGGTTCAAACCCCATCCCCCGCACCAATTTACCTGTAGATCTCAAATATTGCGCGCGCGAGTAGAGTTTATATGCCACCTTCAATGTGGCGGTTTGAACTTCCATTGCGACTTTTTATGGAGTTAAATCAACACTAAGGCATATCAATCGTAGCCAAACAGGCTTGGATTCAGCTAGGCTTGTAATTTTGTCTTCCGTCTGGTTTAGCCTTGGGTATGCTTATGGTGAATTGTGCTCCTTTGCCTAGTTCGCCTGTTTCTTGGATTTGCCAGCCATAAACATCCATCATCTTCCTAATCAAGAACAAGCCAAAGCCTGTGCTACCCCCAGTGCTAAAGCCCTCAGTGAAGAGTTTCAATTTGTTCTCTGCGGAGATGCCTGCGCCGTCATCCTCATAAACCAGCCGCAACTCACCCGACTCTGCTTTTTCATAATACACCCTTGCCACTGTGGCTTTCCCGGCGTATTTTCTAGTGTTGTCAATGAAATTGTAGAATAGTTGCCTAAGAAACGAATCCGCCAGCACGGTTAATCCATGACAGCCATTAACCATCTTAATGGTTAAGCCAGAAAAAAGAGCCGCAGCCTCATCTAAGGTCTTCTCCACATCAACATAAGTTAACTCTTCAACGCCCAACTTCTCGTACAGTCTAGCGAAATCAAAAATCTTTCCAACCTCTTTAACAGCCTGCTCCATCATGCCCAATCCCTCCACGATGTCTGCCTGATCAGCATGCTTCTTCTTCAACAAATACGCATATCCAGTCACCGCTGAAAGCTTGTTATTAACATCATGCCTAGACAAGCCTCCAACCACACGTAACTTCTCATTCATCATTTCAATTCTATCGCTATTTTGTCTTAACTTCTCCTCCGCTTTTTTGCTTTCAGTGACGTCTCTGAATATGCCTACCAAGTATTCTTGGCTTCCAATTTTCAGGGATTTAGAATTAACATCGCAATAGAGCACTCTTCCATCTTTTCTCAGAACAGGAATGTCCTTCGAAAGAGCTACTTTCCCCTGCCTTTGCTTTTCAAAACTGTCAATTACATAAGGCAAATCTTTCTCAGGATTAATGTCACCTACACCTAATTTGAGCAATTCTTCTAATGAATAGCCTGTTATTTCGCAAATT
>JBEKOM010000011.1:0-103633 GCA_049521795.1 Bathyarchaeia archaeon | reverse complement strand
AAGCCATGAACAGACTGATGCAAGACAAAGAGTTCATGACTGAATTCTACACAAAAGTCATGGCTATGATGGTGCCTGCAACGTATTCAGTTAACGTATGGAACCCTTTTGCATGAAACCATAATGGAGTTCTTCGCTCAAACCTCAACCCTTCTCCACACTACATCACCTAAGAGGTAAACAAAACCAATTTCCTTTTTTTACTCCCAAACCAAAAAGTGAAGATTCATTTCATGTTTTTCTGTTCTACACTTTCGACATATTCCTTAAAAGTCTCGTCTTTTCGTTATTTATTGGCGATATCTATGTTAAGCGGGAATACGGGAGATATCGCCGCTTATTTCCATTAGGCTAGGCTCGCTATTCTTGGAACCCATGTTTCCCGTTCATTCCTCAGAAACTTAGCAAGCAAATATGCGCGCGCGCCAGTTTGTCTGTCTCTTGTGTGTGCGTGTGTGTTTTTTTTATTTTTGTGTTTTTTTAGAGAGAGAGAAAGATAAAACTTTACCCCAACCAACCAACGGACGACGGACTACGACCACGAACAACGACGACGGACGGTTAAGGGACAAGTATCTTCCTTGTGGTTCCAAATGGACGCTCAGGATACATTTGCATACTAGTGGAAGAGGATAAAGGATAGGACAAGGATAGGAAAGTCAGTTTATGCTATGAGGGGTAAAATTCAATCAAAAACTTACCCCTACAAATGAACCAAAGACAACGAGGGGTAAAAGGAAGAGAAAACTTACCCCTCACAAGCGCGCGCTGACCTATTTACTTCCTATCGATGGTTATTGTGCAATTCTTGCCTTGAAGGTTCGTCGTCATCTTATGCTTAAATTGGTCTTCTAGCCAGCGAGCGCTAACGTATTGGCAGCTGACTGTGCAGCAGACTTCAGAGTCAGAATAGTCAAATATTTTGCAAGGGCTCGCATGGGCAACGAGCCTGTTTCCAGACAACTCCGAAACGGAGAGGGGCGTAAACACTTGCCATTGGTAGGACATCTGCTTGGCAAATGTTCGAAAAGCTGTTTGTGGCGAAACTGCCCTCATTAGCCTCAGCAGGAACAGGGCTGGACTGGAGCTTTTCCGTTTAAATGCTTCAACGCTCATGTCTTTGAACTTTTCAACGCCGTTCTCGCCCAGATTGTCACTTACAAAATTGAAGGCACTCACGTATTTTCGCACCCAGTTGCCGTAACCTATGTTATACTTCTCCTCATAAGTAGCGTCTTCAGGTATAGTTTGTATCCCATTTTGCCAAATAGTTCCAAGCTCAGCGACTTTCTGAGCACCCAACTCCTTCTCTACGAAAGACAAAACATTATCGTTCAACAGTTTCAAGTAACTAAGCATACTCGAATACTTCTCATCATAAGGCATTTCTTTAATCTCTACCATTTTGACCACTCGTTTGGTTCAAACAAAAGTATCATATTCTTATAACCATTTGGATTTCACACTAAACAGTCCCCCACGAACTTGTATCAGTTGGGTTTGGGGATAAAACTTTACCCCAACCAACCAAACCACGACGACGGGAACTGCCGTGCGCGCGCGAGGTTTTCAGGAGGTATTTATGTAATAGCAGTCTTTTTTCGACTTCTTTTGTCAAAATAACCCATGCGCATGCGCTAAATAAAGAAAAAACTGCGCGTTAATTCAGCGCGCCTTAGAAGTCTCTATTTCTCCAGCATACCTTTCAGCTTTTCCAAACCTCTCTCATTGCCCTTCTCCAATGCTTTGTGAACCCGCAATTTGTCGATTAGCTTGCCGAGAACCGAATAGGGCAATTCATAATCCATCGCAATGGTTACTTTAGTTCCCGCTTTTGTGGGACTGAGAGTAACACTCCCAAAACCTGTAAAGCTTCCACCAGTGGTTCGCCATGCTCCCTTCTCATTCTCTATCGCTTCTGTTATCTCAGCATCCCATTCCGCTTTCATGCCCGCTGTTTCAGCGATTACGTGGACGGTTGAGCCTACTTTGTGCTTTTCTTTAGAAGTATACTGAACCTTCTTGAAATCATCGTACCATTCCGGAATTCTATCCCATAAAACCATGGGCCAGACTTTTTCTGGCGAGGCTTTGATTTCGATTGACTTTTCTATTTTTGCCAAAATATCACCCCCCGTGTGTTACATTTTGAGGTTAGACACAGCTCAATCTTACCGTTTTAACCTAAAGTTTTATATATGATTTTGCAGGTTGAAGAAGCCCTTACCTGCTAAAATAAGAATTAACTTAATTTCGGGAAAAGGCAGCGCGCTATTTCTTATGGGCTTGAACTCGAACGAGTTCAGACCTCCTAGGGATTCGAACCCAAACGGGTTCAAGTCCCGTGACGCGCGCGCTTTGGAGAAGAAGTGCACGCCCTCAGATTCCGCAAAACTAGTGACTAGGTCATCTTTCTCCTTTTAGCCAGCCCTTTATTCCAAGTTCTTTCACAATTATCGTTACGGGGTCAGGTTGGTGTGACTTGTACTTGCCGTTTTCGTCCAGATAAAGCACCGTCGGTTTTAGTGAAAACGTTCCCTGCAAGGTTGGCTTGAGAACGAGCTTTACTTCTTCTGTCTTCAGCGGGTCAAGGCGCTTTCCTTTCAAGTTGATATAACTATCCTCCACTCGACAAGTCTCCGGTTCTCCAGCAAGTTCAAACCCTTTAGGAATGATTTCCGTGACTTTAGTCAAGAGGGCAGAACCCTTCCCAGCATTTACCAGCTCCAGCTCTATGCTGAGGTTCTCCCCGATTTTCAATTCCCTCTGCCGAATTATCAGGTTTGCCTGTATGTCAGCGTGTTCAAACCTTTCTGAACCAACTGCTTCCTCCTGGGTAGGTGTGGGACTGGCAAAAGCTGTTGTCGCAGAAACGATTGACGGCGCATGCAACGCTTCTGTCATGGAGGCAGCTAATTCTTGTTCCTCCTTTGCTTTATCCAACAGTTTCAGTATTTGTTCCCTCTTCTCAGGGTGTTCCGCTCTTGTATACGAACCAGCCGACGTTTGAAGGACTCTTTCAATCATAACGTACAGCTTGGCTTTCTTATCTGGGTCTTTTTCTTTTTCAGCGTTGTCCATGTACGCGTACGCGTCAAATAGTAGTTTGGTAGCTTTAGAGTATTCAGAAGCGGTTTGCACGTCTGCCTTAATGTAGTAGTTTGAGGCGCTTGCCAGATGCTGTACAGCTAGAACATGCAATTCTTGGTCCCTCGTGTCGGCGAATCTTGTACCTGCTTCAAGTGCCTTGCAGAATCGACTGTGTCCCAGCACTAGCATTTTTGTTTTTTCATTCGAAGCGTAGTCTCGAGCCTGTTCGAAAACTTCAGACGCCTCGGCGTACAGTGTGGGTGACGCTTCCGCTTCGGCCAGTGTCATCTTTTGCCAAGCGCGAGAGAGTGCGGTTATGAATTGCATTTCTCTCTTCTCTTGCTCTGACTCTTGTTTCTGGCTTACTCCCTCAAAAGTTTCAGCGGCCGAACCGTATTTCTTAGAGCTGGAGTAGTGATCGCCTTTCTTGTCGAGTATCTTCGCCTCTTCGACCGAGATCCTGGCCTCGCAGTATTCGTGTCTCATGTCAGTCGCCTTGAGCATGTTGGTTGCCATTCGTTTCTCGTCAGCGTTCTCGATCTTGTCAAACTGCGATTGGATTGATGTCTTGGTTTCATCAAACAGTCTTGCCGCTTGTTCGAATAATTCTCTTGCTTCTTCGTCTTGCTCCTTTCTGCTGAACTCTTCTGCTTGTTCCAGTTGGGTCCAGGCGAAATAGTTTGGAGCCAAGTAGCTCCATTGTTTCAATGATTTGTGTATGTTGGCAGCTTTTTCGAAATGTTCCTTTGCCAGGTCATGCTCCTGTCTCTCGTGATGATCTCTTGCTTTCTCAATTTCGGTCCAAGCCAGCATGTAAGAAGCTTGATCTTGGTAGAGGTCTTTGAGTTGTGGGATATTTCCAGCAGCGTTCTTGTAGTTGTCTGAGGCAAGGGCAAAGTCTTCAGCAGCCTTCAAATGCTCACCTAGTAGGTCGTAGGTCGTGGCGGCCTTCCATTGGCACTCTGCAATTCGGCTTCTCAGACCGATTTTTTGATAATATTCGACTGCTTTAGCAAAGGCTTCCAAGGCTTTTCTCAGAAACTCTCTGTCACTCGTAATCTCGTGCAGGCGATTAAAGTGTCTCCCAATCGTATAACGGCTGTTACCGGCACCGCTAAAGAACACGATTGCGCCCGTTCCGCCCATTGATGGGGCCATCGATAATTCGGTCAGACCAAGCCTCGTCGCATTTTCTAAGTCAAGTATTGCTCCTTGGATCAAGTTCTTTTCTTCCGGAGTGTCTCTTGCCACCTCGGCGAGACGCCGCCTAATGCTGGCCAGGTTTCCTTGATAGACTGCGCGATTCCAGTAACTGAATTGCTGGACATTTTCCATGATTCTAGCGGACTCTTCCGCGTGTTTCATTGCCTCTCGCAGAATTGCCTTTTTCTCCTCTGTCTTCCTTTCGAGCTGAGCTATGTCTTCAAGTGCAGAGCTGAATTCGAAATGCTCCTCCATTATGACTTCGATGTACTCTGAAGCCTCAGCTCGTTTCAGTCCTTCTCTCGCGGCCACTATTGCCTTTTCAAGCAAGGCTTGCTTCTTCTTCACGTCTGTTTCACGGCTGGCCAGAAAACGGAAACTTCTAGCGCCAACGTCTTCGACCCAATATTCATCGTCACGTGGACTGGTGAAGGAGATTGGGAAGTAATGTTGCTTAGCGTCTTCGGCGTACTGCAATATCGCCTCGTGAAGACGCAGACGTTCATCAGGGTCTTGGCTTGCGCCTTCTTTGTAGGAAGTATGATATGCTAACCAATCGAGCGCACAGCCGATTGTGAATTTGTCCTTTGTTTTTCTGCCATCCTCTAAGGCTTTCGTAAGGTTGGGCACAGCTTCATCAGCGGCTCCGCCCCAGAAGACCCCTTCAGACCCAAAAATAGGCCAAGTCAATTCACTTAGGGCTACATCCTCGGATATTTCCTTGGCTCTTGCCCGATAGTTGCGAGCTTGTTGATAATTTGCTTTTTTCTCGTCAGCGTCCAAGAAATATAAGGCGAAAACTTCTAGATAGAGGGCTGTTCTTGCGTATGCTCTTGCAAGTTCAAGGCTATCTTCATTTGAGGAGAGAGACTTGATTGTTTGCTCTCCATGTTCCACTGCTTCGCCAATCATCGTTTTTCTTGTTTGAAAGTCCCACTCAAATGGGAATCCAAAGACAACGCTGCTTGAAAGTTGGTTGTAGGTTCTTCCACATTGAGAGGTATCTCCAGTCTGTTCGAAACTCTTTAGAGCTTCCTTTGTCAGCCTCCAACATTCATTGAGCTTTCTCTTCTTCCCAGGTACGTCCGAAGCAAGCCAGTGACCTATGTAAGCATTCATGGCGTCGCAATGAAGCATTATCCCCGTTTTCTTTGGTTCGTTCAGTTTTTGATAGAGTTCCTTAGCCTTCTCAAAACCTGCAACGGCTTGGCGCATTCTCTCTCTAAACTCATCATTGCTTTCAGCTTGAAATGCAGCACGGTAAAAAGCATAACCCAGCCGCTCATGAATCTCGCCTTTACTTAAGAAATCATCTTCAGGCAGCAGATTCAGCGCTTTCTCATACGACTCGGCAGCTTTAAGCCAGTCATACTCCTTTTCTAATCGTTCTGCCTGATGCAGAATCTCCTCCACACTTAACGCCTCTGATAACAGTAAACCATTGGAAGGTTAATAACAAGTATCTGAAAAGGCTTTTCAATAATGACGTTTTCAACCATTACATGCAGATTTCAGGTTTTGCGAAGGATTTTGCGACGCTTTCCGCAGAACTCTAGAAGCGCGCGCTAATTTTGCGCATGCGAAAGAAAAGCAGAACCATAAGGATTCGCACCGTTTCCAGGATTCGTCTCGCTGGGACCCGTACCCAAAAGGGGTCGAGTCCTATGGCGGGCCCGCCGGGAATTGAACCCGGGACCCCCGGGTTTCCGCGCAAAGCTTTTTGCTTAAAAGCCCGGTGCTCTGTCCTTACTGAGCTACGGGCCCATTCTGGGCTGATCTTTCGCTTACAGAGAGGCAGGGAAGGTGTTCTTTAGTGTTTCTATTAGGTTCATTCCTTTCATAGGGAAGGTGAGCGGCCTCGTTCGGCGCCTGTACATATTGCTCTTTTCAAGGCTAGATAAGACCATTTGGGCATCGTTTTTAGACCTCAATCTTTCTAGTAAATGGCGAAAGAAGCCATTTTTAACAGTCTGCGATATATCTGCATATTAACAAAGGTTATTTGTCACTTCGAATCGAGAAAGTTGCACGGTGCTGAAATTGATCTCGTGGAAGCATTCTTTTAAGAGATTAAGCGAAGAATACGAAGTGGCGAGGAAAAAGAAACAAGCTTTGGACAATTTGCTGAAAAAGGGCAGAATTTCGCAGTCGACTTTCGACGTTTTCAATCGAGAGATAGAAGATGCGCTCGCAGAAGTCGAGAAGGAAGAAAAGGCCTTGCTGGAGAAGATGGCTGCTAAAGTAGTTGAACTCGAGGGACAGGTGAAAACTCTGGAGGTTCTTATTGCAAACTTTGAAATTGGACACGTGACAGGTGAGATTGATGACCAGGTCTATCAGCGGGAGAACGACCTTCTTTCTGTGGGACTTGAAACAACGAAACATGAACTAGACGAAGTAAAGGAAGCGGCAGACGAGCTCGCCGGTGGCGAGTTGACGATGGACCGAGAGCCTGAACAGCTATCGCAGGAAACCGAAGCTACTCAGCAAGAAGTCAGATTCTTGGAAGAGTCGCCATCTACAGAGGAAAAAGACCCTGCTGAGCTCAACAAGGATACCGTGGTTCAATCAGTAGTGTGTACAGCACAGGCCGGGTCGCTAGAAGTCAAGGCTAAGGCTGAAGAAAAACCAGCAGCTTAACAACGCCACTTATTCTCCTCTCTTTTTCTTTTCAAACGTGCCCAGACGAGCCGTGCAGGATTTAATACTGGTTTGTATTCATTCCTGTTTGAGGCTGCTCCGCAATTGGATCAGAGGATCATCATCGGTTTTCACGAAAAAATGAAACAGTACGACCTGGGCGAAGGACATCCGTTCAGAGGCGACCGTTTTGTTAACGCAATGGAATTCTTTCGTGCACAAGGGTTGTTCAACCATCCTGGAATCGTTCTTGTTCAACCTGAGCCAGCCTCTCGAAAAGACTTGTTGAGGGTTCACGATGAGGAATACGTCGACCTGATCTTCGGCCTGGCAAAAGAGGACAGAGCATACGATATTGAAACACCCGTCTCTCCAGAGATTCTTGAAGCAGCCCTCATCATCTGTGGCAACGCAATCGAAAGCGGCAAAGCAGTTGTCGAGAACAGAGCTAGAAGAGCAGTTTCCATAGGTGGGGGCTATCATCACGCCGGAAAAAACTACGGAGGAGGATTCTGCTTATTCAATGATGTCGCAGTCCTGACCGAGTACTTGAGAGCTGAACATGGTCTTCGACGGTTCTTGATCCTAGACCACGATGTTCACTTTGGAAACGGCACGAGCAGCATCTACTACCGAGACCCCACAGTGCTCTACATATCTTTGCATCAAGACCCGAGAACGATCTATCCTGGAACAGGCTTCACCTGGCAGATCGGAGAAGGAAAAGGAGAAGGCTACAACATCAACGTACCGTTGCCACCAGGAACGGGCGACAGCACCTATCTGTATGCGTTGAATGAGATTTTTGTCCCGTTGGCTGAGGAGTTCAAGCCCGAGATCATCATCACCAACGGAGGAAGCGACCCACATTTTGCAGACACGCTCGGAGGCTTAGCGTTGACAGCCAACGGCTTCTTCGAACTTGCCAACGTCATCAGAAACACCGCTGACAGAGTCTGCGGCGGAAAGCTTGTGCTGATGCCTGGAAGCGGATACAACCCGAAAGTTCTGCCCCTCTGCTGGTACGCGCTCATTGCAGGCATAGCCGGCATAGAGAAGATGACTGCCACGGAGCCCTATGCTCCGCCGAAAGAGCCGCCTGACTGCCGAAGCACCGTCGCAAACACTATCGACGAGCTAAAGAGACTCCTGAGAAAAAACTGGACGTGCTTCGAAGGCTTCTCGATTTCAGGCCTACAATAGGCGCCAAAAACACTGACAATGACCTCGCATAAACTTGAGACTTTAATAACTCAGAAGCGAATAGTCTAGGCTTGCCAACATCGCAGCGGATGTAAGTTTGTATGGATAATGCCCAGAAAATCCGTGAACAGTTTCCAGTCACCGAGAACAAAGTCTTCCTGAACCATGCCGCGCAGTCTCCACTCCCCAAACCAGTCGCTGATGCGATTCACAGGTACACGGATGACTTCTCCAAGTTTGGAACAAGCTCGATCGAATGTGACAGGTGGGGGAAACCCCACTTCGCCAAACTCATCGGCGCCAGGTCTGAGGAAATAGCGCTGATCGAAAATACCTCGGTAGGCTTAAACATAGCCGCAAGCGTCCTCCAATACCCACCAGGCTCGAAGATGGTCACGACAGACTTGGAGTATCCTTCCGTCGTCTATCCTTGGCTCCGCAAGAACCTCGGCGCAAGAGTCCACTACGTTAAGAGCGTCGACGGAAGAGTATCGTTAGACGACATGGAAAAGGCTGTTGACGACAAGACAGTGGCCGTTGCCATAAGCCACGTCGAATACGTCAACGGCTTCCGCCACAACCTGAGAGTGCTAAGCGAAGTGGCCCATGAACACGGAGCTTACCTAATCGTTGACGCAATACAATCCGTTGGAACCATGCCGATCAACGTCAAAACTGATGACGTTGACTTCCTTATGGCCGCCTGCTACAAATGGCTGCTGAGCCCGCCAGGAGCAGCCTACTTGTACGTGAAGGACGAACTTATCGAAGAGTTTGAACCACCTTACGTCGGTTGGGCAAGCGTGAAGCCAGAGGTATTTAAGACGACAGATTTTTGGGACATCTGGAACCTGAAGCTCTCGAAGACGGCAAGTCGTTTCGAGGTGGGCTCGTCGGCAACGACAAGCTTTGTGGGTGCAGCGGAAGCGATGAAGATGCTGCTGAACTGCGGAACTGAAAACATCAAACGAATAATCATCAAGCTTACGGATCGTCTGATAGATTCAATCAAGGATCTGGGGCTTGAACTTCAAACGCCGGAACAGAAGCAGTGCCGCTCCGGAATAGTGAATTTCAAGATTGGAAAACCGCAGAAAGTAACGGATAGGCTGAACAAGAAAGGCATAGTCGTTTCTGCAAGAGCCAATGGAATAAGGGTCTCACCACATTTCTACAACACAGAGGAAGAGATTGACCAGCTCATAGAAGAAATCAAGAAACTGAAGGACTAATGCGTGATAATGAACATTGCTGCACCGTGAGTTTAATGTTCAAAGTTGAGAAGATCGACGAGCACAACAAACAACGCTTCGTTGAATGTATCAAGTCAGACATCATCAAACATGTTTTCGCCTTCTACGATGTTCAAAACGACCCTGAACACACAGCAACCTACGCGGCCTTCCAAAAAAACCACATGATAGGATACATCCTCACATACACGGCCACAGACGTTCTAAGCGTAATCCTAGAATCCGAAGAAGATGCTGCTGAAACGCTGATTGCCCACGCACCCGAGAACCACTTCATAATGCATACGACACCAAACCTTCTGCCAGTCATAAAGAGAAAGTTCCCTAACGCAAAAGACTACATCGAAAACTGGATGTTGATAAGGAAGACTGAAGCAAGCTTTTACAATTCAAGACTTGTGAAGCGATTGCTAACCGAAGAGGACGCAGCTCTGCTAGCTAACCTTCTTCTCCAAAGGACAGATCGTCCCAAGAGAATGATGAAGAAGTACATTGAATGGATAACGAAGTTGCCGATCTACGGGGTCTTCAAGAAAGACGTGCTGGTCTCGTACGCAGGCTCCTTCATTCAACTTCCCCAGGTCTGGATGATAGGAGGAGTGTACACTGACCCCAAGCACAGGAACAAAGGGTACGCACTCCTAGCCACGTCTGCAGTGACCGAAGAAGCCTTAGGGCATTCGGAAGCGGCGGCTTTGTTTGTGAGGTCAGACAATTATCCTGCAATCAGAGTCTATGAGAAGATCGGTTATAGAAAAATCGGCGAAAAACTCTGGATAGATGTGGGCACGGGGTTAAGGCCGTGAGGCTAAGGAGTTTTTTCCAGCACTTCATTCAGTAGCTTTATCGCGGACCATGCTGCAAGCGCACTTGTCTTAGGGTTGTCTGGATACGGGTCGTTTTCAAACCTCAAAAGCATATCGCCATGTTTCCAAGCGACTTTGATCTCATGGATGTTCCTGTTCGCTTTAGGATCTGATATCACTTTGACCATCACTTTTCTGGGCCGCACAGCCAAAGCCAGAGTTGCAGCGACGTTCATCTCTCTTGGAAAAAGCCTAACAGCCTCCTCAGCATACCCATCGTAAGCAGTCTTTTCTCTTTGATCGTTTAGGTCAAGAGTCTGAGGGTTCTTTCTCGTAGTCAGGGTCACCTCGTCAATCCCAGCGAGCGCTGCGCTGGAAACTGCGTCCAAGCCGCCTATAGCTCCTGAGGGCACGTGAATCTTGCAGCTTCTGACGTCAATTTCAAGAAGGGCACCCACACTCATGACTATGAGTTCAACGTTCTCCGCTAGAACCCTCTGCAGGTACTCTTTGACCGCTTGCTGCGACGCTGCCTCCACAATCACTGCGGGTTTAGCTCTGAGCATTTCCTCAAGGCTTCCGACGACTTCGACTTCGACGCGCAGAGACTTTCTAAGGTTCTCCGCCTTCTCATGATCGTAGTCGTAGAGAATGAGCATGTCACACTTGACGATCCCTTCATCAACCGCTTTTGCGATAACGGTGCCGATCACGCCGCACCCTATTATCCCAACGGTCTTCAATGTCCACCGCTTCCGAAGATCACTGATAATCTGCGACGAAGCTGACTTTGAACGGTTTGGCCTCTCTGCCCTCACCCTTGTCTGGCAGAATCTTCATCTCTGCGACCTTGCAAGCACCAGATATGTCCTCCTTGCCTTCCGCAAGGGTTTCTCCAAGGCTTTTTTCTCCAGCGTAGATCGTCAGCTTCTTGATTGGCGCATTCAATGGCAGATGCTTTTCAGCTTTCTCCCTTCGAACCTCCGTGATGATCGCCATGATCAGGTCTCCACCCTTTTCGGCTTCTTCATCAAGACGCGTCTTGTCAATTCGTGGCCAAGAAGAACGATGGATGCTTCCTTGCTTTCCCTCTTCCGCGTACAGAGTGCGATAGATCTCTTCGGTAACGTGAGGCGTTATCGGTGCCAGAAGATGCAGGATTCTGTTTAAGACAACGTGTAACGCGTACTGCGCCGCCCTCTTCTTGTCTTCTCCGTAGATTTCTGGCCTGTAAAGGCGGTCTTTCACAGCCTCTAGGTAACAGTCGCAGAAGATGTGCCAAGTGAAGTTGCGTGTTTCTTCCAAAGCCGTGTTGAACTGACAGTTCTCCAGAGCTTCAGTCACCTTTTCAGTAACCTTCTCAGCCTTGCTCAGTATCCACTTATCCAAGGGCTGAAGATCGTCTCCAGACCTCTCACTCGGCGCATAATCTTTCAACAAGTTGCTCACGAAGCCCGATGCGTTCCAAAGTTTGATCAAGAAGCGCCAGCCGTATTCTACGTCGGGCCATCGAAACGGAATGTCTGAACCCGTGGCTCCGCCGCCTGCGGCCCACTGCCTCGTCGCGTCTGCTCCGTACTTCTCAAGAACTTCTTCAGAAGACACATAATTGCCCAAAGACTTGTGCATCTCGCGCCCGTCTGTTCCCAGCACCATGCCGTTGATCAAGCAGCTCTTGTACGGCTTTTCGTCAAACAGGGCCAAGTGCCTGACCATCAAATAGTAAGCCCACGTACGGATGATGTCTACACCTGAAGGGTGCATGTCCGCTGGGAACAGTCTCCTCCAGTCTTTCCTGTCAGGCCACCCAGCGTGCACAGCACACGTTATCGACGAGTCAAACCAAGTGTCAAACACATCTGTTTCTGGCCTAAACTCCCCGTGGCCGCATTTCGGACACTTCGCAGTTCTTGGTCCTTCTAGCCGCGGGTCTATCGGCACCCACTCAGGTTCGGCAAGGACTATTTCACCGCATTTTTTGCAGTACCAGATGGGTATCGGCGTTGCGAACACTCTCTGCCGCGATATTACCCAGTCCCACTCAAGCGACTTCGCCCAGTCGATCAGGCGATGCTTCATGTAGTCAGGATACCACTTGATCTCCAGAGCGTTCTTTTCGACCTTGTCGGTGAGGACACGTGTCTTCATGAACCATTGTTCCCTCTCAAGGATTTCTATCGGAGTCTTGCATCTCCAGCAGATGCTCACCTCCTGCTTGAGAGTTTCGGTCTTTCCAAGCAGCCCAGTATTCCGCAGGTCTTTGAGAATGGCCTCTTTGGCCTCATTAGTCTGCATGTCAGCGTATTTTCCGGCGCTTTCGGTCATTCTGCCCTTTTCGTCTATGCTCATTATGACAGGCAGATGATGCACTGCGACGCTCTTGACATCGGCCTTGTCGCCGTACGTGCAGATCATCACTGCGCCAGTGCCGAACTTCGGGTCGACCATTTCATCAGTTACAACTTCAACCGTTCTGTTCGTCGTTGGCACCTTAACACTCTTCCCAACGTACTTTTTGTAGCGTTCGTCGTTGGGGTTCACAGTCACGGTTACGCAAGCTGGAATGAGCTCGGGTCTTGTTGTGGCTATCTCGAGGAAGCCGCCCATTTCAAGCTCGAACTTGATGTAATGCAGCTGGGCGTTTCTTGTTTCGTGTTCGACTTCAGCGTCAGCGATTGCGGTTTCACATCTTGGACACCAGTTCACAGGATGCGTTCCGCGGTAGATGAAGCCCTTGTTGTAGAGGAGAATGAACGAGAGCTGCGTGCGTCTCCAGTAGTCCGGGTCCATCGTCTTGTACTCTGTCGTCCAATCCATTGAGTATCCAAGCCGGGTCATGTCGGCCTTCATGGAACCGATGTATTCGTTCACGAGCTTTTCACACAGCTTCCTAAAATGGTCGGGAGGAATGTCCGTTTTCTTGATCCCGTGCTCCTTTTCAACTTCGACCTCAACGGGCAAACCGTGACAGTCCCATCCTTGTGGAAAGAGAACGTTGTAGCCGTTCATGCGTTTGTAACGAGCCACGATGTCAAAGTATGTCCAGTTGAGAACCGTTCCCATGTGGAACTCTCCAGACGCATACGGCGGAGGCGTGTCAATACTGAACCTTGGGCTTCCACTATCCTTCCAGTCGAAACGGTAGGTGCCCGTCTTTTCCCATTCGCTCTGCCACTTCTTCTCAATAGCCGAAATATCGAGCACTTTTGGCAGTCTCTTCATTGCACTCAACTGCATCCTGACGCAAATTGTGGACTATGGCTAGGAAAAGTAAATATCTTCCTAATTAAGGCAATGTCTCCCGAAATCTCCGCTTGAGCACGGTTTTTGGCATCTCGCCAGCCGTTGAAACGGTTTTCTTGAGAAGCATCATAAGATAGGCAACAACCAGAACAACTGTCCCGATGATAATTACAACCGCACCTTCGCTTAGATATGGGTAATCCGTCCACGGACCCCTCGTTGTCATGCCTGTTTCAGAGACATTGGATAAGCCCGTTCCGACACCTATTAGAATTAAGCCTAGAACAAACAGTATTATCGAGGCGGTTCGCTTTTGGCTCAGCGTGAAAGTCGCCATCGGCTGATGTTTTTCGTTTACGCGATACCTTTACTATGCCGAAATGACAATACGATTCTACTTAATAACCAGTAAGCTGAAGGAAGAAATAGCCTCCCTCTTTAGCGCGCGCGAAGTTATGATTAAACTAATTCACGTTTTCATGAACTTTTTCAGTGTAAAAATGGTTTTAATTCTTTTTCGGGTGAGTTTGTCTGTGTGCGTGTGTTCTTTATTTTTTTGTTTTTGTACAGACAGTGAGTGAGAGAGTAAGAGAGAGTTAATAGGGGAGAGAGAGAAGATAAAACTTTACCCCACACAATCTTAGGAATAATTCTAGACACGCACGCGCTGTGTATAGTACCTGAGCCTACTAGTCTGTTTCTTTAACTTTTTTCTTAGCAGGGTTGAGACAAAACCCTTATGCCTTTGGAATGCATTTCTTAGTATTTAATGTTGAAAGCGAGGAATGTCTTTTTAGTCCCAAAAAGCGAGCTCCAAGAAACGCAAAAAACAAACACGGCAAAGGCATAAATTACCCTATTAAAATTGGGGAAGAATACGAAGTAGACATAGTAGATATGAATCCAAACGGGGAAGGCATCGCCAGAATCAAAGGCTTTCCAATCTTCATCAGCAACGCAAAACCCAACGAACACCTAAAAATAAAAATAACAAATCTAATCAGTGGTTGCGCAGACGCCCAAATAATCCCATAACAAGCGCGCGCTCTTTCTTGTGTGTGAGTTTTGGTTTTCTATGCAGTTGTGTGTTACTAACTGACAGAGACAGACAGGGTACACGCACGTTTTGGGGTTTGGGTTTGGGATAAAACTTTGCCCCAACCAACCACCAAAAAGCGGTGTTTGTCAATCTAGCGCTCGCTGATAGCGTGTTAAGGAAATGACCTTGACAGCTTGTCAGTGAAGTTTTGCGCTACACCTAGGGCATCTGAGGGGATAGTTCTCTTTGCTGACCATTTTCAGTCCACAGCCGAAGCAAATGCAGATCTTGCACGTTGGGCAGTAGTAGTTGGCGCCTTGAATACGAGTGCCGCACACGCTGCATGGTTTGGTCAAACAATCATTAGACATTAGGTTCGCCTTGGTGAAGGCAGGATTTGCCACGGTTGAAACGCTGAGTTTCAGAGTTAAAAGGCGTTTGTCAATGCGACGCTCTTGAAGAGTGGAGAGAGTGGAGTTAAAGTCATGTTGGGTACGGAGGAATACGTCATCCCTCAAGCGCGCGCTCAGCGTAGACAGCGCATGCAAGATCAAAACTCGAGAACGACAGAAATACATCGTTTCTGGAAGCCTCTTGTGCTAGCTGGGGGCCCTCGCGCTGCCCGCTTTGTAAGTCTTTCACTGTAGGTATTGTGAGTACATTATGAAGCCGATTGCTGTTAAGGCTGCGCTTGTGGCGAAGGCTAGGCCCCAGATTACTTTGCTCCAGTTGAATATTTTGTGTCCGTCGAAAATTCCGATTGGTAGGAGGTTAAATGCGGCTACGTAGGCATTGAAGAAGCCGCCGAAGAGGAAGATCTGGGAATACGGGCCTGATGCGAACGCTGTGCCGAAGAATAGTATTGACAAGACGATGTTAGTGATGGGTCCAGCTATGGATATTTCTCCTATTTCTTTTCTATCGGCGGCTCCGGCGATCATCACGGCGCCTGGAGAAATGAATTTGATTGGCAGAAACGCAAAGATTAGAGTCACAACGGAGCCCCAGAGTGTCAATCTGAATTCTGACCAGAGACCTCTTCTCTGGGCCGTTATTTTATGTGCCATTTCATGAGTGAAAAAAGACATGGTCAGGATGACGGTGAAAGCGACGACAGAGATGCTCAAACTAGCCTCAGGTGACATGCCGCCGTAGAGAACGGACAACATTCCGACGGCGATGACGAGCAGCGCAGCTATGGTCAAATGCTTAACTTCTTTCGGGCTGAAATAAACTCGTCCTTTATGTTGCCGAGTTGATCCAAGAGTAACCCTGTACTCATACGTGGCTGGTCTCGAAACAACATATTCTTCCTCCTGTTTCGGTGCGCGGGCAAGATGTATCCTTGAACAATTGTGGTTTTCTGGCAAACGGTGAGCTTCACAGAATTGTCCGTTGCAGTATGGGCACTGGAACGGTAGGAATGTTTCTTGGCCACACACTTCACATTTCATGCTGGAGAAGCGCCCTTTTCTCTTTGCTTAAGACAGGTGATCGTTTATACGTTTCCCTTGAGACCCTTGCAAGAGCGTCGCGGGCGCTATGAACGGCCTACGAGCATCCTTGTGGATGGAACTCACTCATCTTTTCTCAGCCTCAGAGTCCAAGAGGTCAAGTTTTCAAGCGCCTTAACTATGTGTTTCTTGGTGTCTTCGTCTTTCAATCCGCCGTTTTCATCAAACTTTTCTCGTGCAAAGGTTACGAAGACTTCAGGAAGATTAGTTGGATGCATATTAAGGAAAACGAGGCATTGGCGCAGGTGATACTGTGCCCTCGCTGTGCCTAGCATCCCTGTCGATGCTCCCATAACGGCCACGGGCTTACCGTCAAACGCGTTGTCTGAATATGGTCTTGAAACCCAGTCGATCGCGTTCTTGAGAACGCCGGGAATGGAATAGTTGTATTCAGGAGTGACGATCAGTATTGCATCTGCATCTCTGATCTTGGCCTTGAAGTCCTTGACCTTCTTTGGCGGTTGAGTCTCTAAGTCCTGGTTGAAAAGCGGAATACCTTCAAGGTCGAAGGTCTCAATCACAGCACTTTTTGGTGCCAGTTGAACAGCGGCGCGTAGCAGTGCTTTGTTGAGCGAGTTTTTTCGCAAGCTCCCCGCAAAACCCAGAATCCTGATTGGTCTGTCCATGAAACATCAAGACTAATTGATCAATGAAGTTTTTAAGTCTGTGTGATCGGCGAGAAGCAGCAACAGATCACGATCTCCCAAGCAACGCATGTTTCGTTGGTTACGTAGTGTTAAGTGTCATCCAGAACGCTTTTATACCGATTGATGGCACTACCGTTCATAGGTTTCGGGGAGCTGGGACTGTGACCCGGCTGAGAGGACGGTTGAACATCGTCGACCCTTAGAACCTGATCCAGGTAATGCTGGCGGAGGGAAAAAAGTGAAACAGAAAACACCTGTGCCAATATCTCGAACGAGAATAGTTGCCTTGATATCTGTTTTGGCTGCTTTGATTGCAGTGGGAACGGTGATCGCCATACCGATGCCCACTCCGCTTGCCGCAATAACTCTGGCACCGATTATTATCTTTGTAACAAGCATTCTCTTGGGCCCTGCAGCAGGACTGATCTCGACTGTTATTGGATCTGCGATCGGCTACTCTTTTGGCTCGACGTTAGGCACAATTTCAGGTGGGTTCTCGTACTGGTTTCTGTTTGGAATAGTAGTTGCCCGTGGTCCGATGGGTCTCACCGTGGGGTTGCTTCGTAAAAAAAACGAGATAATCGCGATGATCTTCGGAGTGGCAGTTGAGACCTTACTCTTTTTTGGGCTGGACTTCTATGCATTCGGGTTCGGGACGGCTATCTTAGATTTCGGGACATTGGTGGACCTTGTTTTCGTTCCAGTAACCTATGGAATTCTTGTGGCAGTCAGGAGAAATTTGGACATTACCTATCTAGCCTAGATGAGTGGAATGCAAGAAGAACCGTGGTATTTGCAGGAACGAATAGTCAAGGGATACGAGGCATACTACCAGACTAAGTACAGACGTGCAGACGTGCTTGAGAAGAAATTGTTGAGGAAGCTTCTGAATCAGTTTGGTGATGTACAGAAAGTGCTTGAAGTGGGATGCGGAACAGGTCATTTCACAAGATGGATGGAATCTCTTGGGCTGGAATGCTGCGGGCTTGACTTGTCACATCTCATGCTTGTTGAAGCGAGGAAGCACTGGCCTAATGGACAATTGATACAAGGTGAATCTCACCACTTGCCCTTCAAATCCCGGTCTTTTGATGTAATAGCCTTTATAGCGTGCCTAGAGTACATGCCGAATGTCGGCACAGTTTTTCAGGAAGCCGCAAGGGTCGCTCGAAAAGGAATGATCATCGGACTCATGAACAAGTGGAGCCTAAGCACTATCCGGAGGATTGCCCAAGTTAAGATGGGAAAGAACCCATTTTACAAAAACGCGAAGTTCTACTCCATCCTAGACATAAAGCGGATATTGAGAAAAACCTTTCACAACACGCACACCGTTGACTATTGGAGCACAACAGTCTTTCCGAAAGCTCTCGGCAGCCAAGAATCAGCCTTTTTCCCGTTTGGTTCTTACCTCGGATTAGCAGTAAAGTTCCGTGATGCTTATGACTAAACCGAAGATCGGGAAATTCGAGTTGGATCTAATTGAGAGAGCTGTCTACCCCAGATTAGGAGCAGAAAGGGCAGACGTCATCGTTGGACCCGGCCATGGTCGTGATAACGCGGTCGTACGCTTAGGTTGCAATCAGGTTCTCGTCGTGACGGCTGATCCGCTATCGGTGATCCCAGAATTAGGACTTAAGGACTCAGCACATCTCTCAGTACAACTGCTTGCCTCAGACTTGGCTACTTGCGGTTTTCCGCCTCAATTCATGATGGTAAATCTCAGTCTTCCCCCCAGGATGAGCAACGAAGAGTTCGAAGAATACTGGACGAACATACACGTTGAATGCAAAAGACTAGGAATCGCCATCATCGGAGGACACACCGGCAGATACGTTGGTTCCGACTACACAGTTGTAGGAGGAGGCGTGATGATGTCTGTGGTACCAGAGAGACAATACGTGTCAAGCAGCATGAGCAAGCCAGGCGACCTGCTGATAATGACGAAAGGTGTTGCGATAGCGACAACCGGAATACTTGCAAGAGTCTTCCCTCAGACAATTAAGAAGGCTTACGGAACATCTTTCTTGAAAAGAGCTCAATCATATCTGAGCCAGTTTAGCGTAGTCGAGGACGCATTGACAGCGGCTTCTGTTGGCTTAAGAGATCGAGGAGTCACAGCTATGCATGATGTTACAGAGGGAGGCTTGTTTGGAGCCCTCTACGAATTCTCTGAAGCTTCGCACGTTGGACTGGAAATAGAGCTTACCGACGTCATAGTTACTGAGGAAGCAAAACGAGTGTGTGATCTTTTCGGCCTATCGCCCTATTCAACTCTGAGCGAAGGAACTCTGTTGATCAGCGCGAATCCTGAAAAGGCTGAAGAAGTCATACATGAGTTGAGTTTGAAAGGGATAAGAAGCAAAGTGATTGGCAAAGTCAAACGCTCTAAAGATGGCAGATGGGTTAGAAAAGACGGAGCAAAACAACCTCTGAAAAAACCCAAGACTGACCCCTACTGGGAAGCCTACTGGAAAGCTTCCCGCGAAGGACGGAAGTAACCAATTTGAAAAGGCTAGAAGGCCTGTACTTAGTTATTGCCCCTATCTTACCTTCTCATGAAGTGTTGAGTGCGGTCAAGAAAGCCTTGAAGGGAGGCGTCGACGTGCTTCAATTCGTTCCTGGGAGACAAAACTCCGAAGCGCTAGAGGTGGCCAAAGATTTATCCAAGCTGAGCGAACAGTTCGATGTACCTTTCCTCATCAACGGCAACTGTCTCTTAGCTAAGGAGATCAAAGCCGACGGGTTACACTTCGACAGCTACGATGTCGTACCAGACGAGGTCAAGCGAATACTTGGTGAACGATGCATAGTTGGCTACACATTGGGAAATAACCTGAGAAGGCTAGAGTGGGCCGAATCCATGGGAGCGAATTATGTTTCCTTCTGCTCTATTTTTCCAACGTCTTCTGCCACTCAATGCGAGACCGTGCCTCTTGAGACGATCAGAGCTGCGAAATCCAGAACCACGATTCCGATATTTGCTGCTGGAGGCATAACTCCAAAGAACGCCCACCTTGTTCTTGAAGCTGGAGCGGATGGAATAGCCGTCACCTCAGCCATCCTTAAAGCGAAGAGCCCTGAACAAGCGGCCACATCACTCAAGGGAATTCTTGACAGACATAGAGCCTCCGTCTGTTGAAAGAGCTTCATCATAACAAAATTCGTTCAGGAACGCTGTAAACATTCATGCGCTTCCCTCTGACGAACCCAACCAGAGTCAAATCGGCTTTCTTCGCAATAGCAATTCCAGAATCTATGGCCGCTGCCATGGAAGCTACGACGGGCATTCCTAATCTTGCCGCTTTCATCACTATGTCGCCTGTCATTCTTCCAGTCAAGGTGAGAAAACATTTTCCAAGATTAGTCTTGCGCATCATCGTGATGCCTATAACTTTGTCGACCGCGTTGTGGCGACCAACGTCCTCAGCTGAAGCCATAAGAATTCCATCGCTGCTGAAAATCGCAGCAGCGTGTACCCCGCCGGTTTTTCTAAAGATTTCTGCGGCGCGATTCAGAGAGTTGACGCAATCAAGCACCGTCTCTGCTTTGATCGTCAAGTTTGACTTGATTCTGGGCAACCTTTGCGAAGGAGTATACGTTCCCGTGCTTCCGCAGGCTGAAAGAATAACTCGCTGAAAATGCTTCGACAAGCTTAGCCTTTTGTTCAAGTCAACGCTGGGTTTCAGCTTAACCCTGCAAACATCCTTTTTCAGGTTGACTTCTTCAATCTCCTCAATCGATTTTAAGATTCCCTCAGAGACCAAATGCCCAACCGCCAATTCCTTCAGTTTTGAAGGAGTGCAGAAAATGGTGGCGTACAATGTTCGGTTTAAGAAAAGGTGCATTGGCTTTTCCTGCGCTACGCAGTCT
The DNA here is from genome assembly GCA_049521795.1 of Bathyarchaeia archaeon. Lineage (GTDB taxonomy): Archaea > Thermoproteota > Bathyarchaeia > Bathyarchaeales > Bathycorpusculaceae > DASPPK01. The sequence continues at coordinate 83,122 of JBEKOM010000011.1, read as the reverse complement.
TTCATCTGATTTGCTTGTCTGCTAGAAACGTCGATTCTCAGAATTTCAACTTCTCGCACGCTTCTCACTTCTTCAACTCTGAAAGCACAAAGTCCACAATTTCATCCGCAATGTTAACGGTCGCAACTGACTGCAGTCCACGCCATCCTGGCTGACTGTTCACTTCGACCACAACAGGCCCAGAAGGGCTCTCAAGAATGTCCACTCCGGCTATCTTACAAGCGATGGATTTGGCCGATTTGACGGCGATTTCTTCATGGACTTTTTCAAGCTCTATTTTCAAAGGCCTAGCACCTTGACTGTAGTTTGTCTTCCAGCTGCGTGCAACACGCTTCATCGCTGCGACCACCCGGTTGCCAACCACGAAAGCGCGAATATCAGAAAAACCGTGGTCAACAAACTCCTGCAGATAAATGACGCCATGATAGAATGTTACAGCCCTGAAAACTGTTGCAGCCACTTCCGAATCGTTTACCCTTGTGGCTCCTATGCCTCTGGAGCCGAATATCGGTTTCACGATAACGTCGCCTCCTAACTCCTTGAAAGCTCTCAGAGCCTCGCTGATGCTTTCGGTCACAGCTGTGCGCGGTACGGGTACGCCGTTTTCTTCCAAGATAGCAAGGATGTCGTACTTGTCAGCACAGTGTTCAATCGCCTCCGGCGGGTTTATGATGTACAGGCCTGCACGCTGAAGTCTGTAGAGGACATCCATCCTGAAAACCAGCTCTTCAAGTGAGCCTCGCCCGATTGGGCGAACTATTAGTCCGTCCAACTCTTTCTGCACGTCAACGTTATCGACCCTTGTCAGCGAAGCATGTCCTACACTCGCAATCAGCCTTGGAAACCTGAAGCACACGTACGGAATTGCACGTCTTTCAAGGGCTTCCCGCACTTGGAGTGAACTGTAAGAGTTTCTGTTCCGCGTTATGATTCCAAATCTCAAAAAAGGAACTCTCCAGTGTTCAACCTGTGAAAAATGCTGTAGGCTGTGTTTCTTAAAGTTTCTGTGCCATGTTGCGCTCAGAATTTGTGAATGTACGGAATCAGTTGCGTTGCCTTTTGGAACTTTTTGAACAGGTTCACGTCCAAGTAAGCACCGTACGTGTTGCAGTAGGGAGGACCTTTTCTTGAAAAGAGCGTCAAGATCTTGCCATCGTGGTCGATTTTGAAGCCTTCACTACATGGTTCGTGTCCACGTATCAGTATTTTCACTTTCAGCGCTTTCAGAACGGCGGTTGTTACGTCTTTACCGAACAGATGGCCCGCACCTCTTGTAGAAGGATATGTTCCTTCAAGAGACTCCTCCGGGTCGCTCCAAAGCATGTCCTCAAGGAACGTCACCTTCGGATGCTTCGTGTGGGCATACGCGAAATCCTCAATCGTCCGCGCCTGCTGAGGTAAGCCCGCGTGAACAATCAGGTAACGCTCTTCTACCAACACTGAATTGCAGAGAAGCGGAAACAGTTCGAGAATGCTCTTGTAGGCTTCGGTCCATTCTTTTCCGAACCTGTTTTGAAACTGCAGGGGCAGGTCATGAGGAGATGCTAGAAGGTCTTTTGGTCCCTCGTGGTTTCCCCGCATCAAAACCACTTGTGCTGGATGTTGAAGTTTCAGGCTTAGAACCGTGTAGTAGACTTCTGCAGAGAACTCACCGCGATCACCGTAATCTCCAAGAAAGACCAGGAAGACAAGTTGAGACTTTTCCATTCTTTGCAGAATCTCACTTTGCTGCAGTATCTGAATCAGACTCTCAAGGTCGCCGTGCAAATCACCGACCACGACTGCCTCGCCTAAGGGCTTCATCTTGACGAGCCTTCCGAGGATTTGAAGGTTGCCAACTCTGCCGCTTTCCTTTTCAAGAAACCGCCTTGCCTCCGCGACCAGTTTAGTGAAACCATCAATCGGGATTTCCATCGCTTCCTTCACAGTCCGCGCAAGGCCTGTCTGCAAAAAGCTCGCCTCGAAACTACGTGATCGTGACTCTCTTATTCGTGAAACTGAAAATGTTCTTCTCTATTTCGCTCTTGTGACTTTGGATCTTCTCAGCCGTTTCAACGTAGGTTCTGTTGATCGAGTGCTCTTCTCCCTCATGAACTCCCTTGCTTCTCGTTAGGTTTGCAACGTGCTCGTGAAGTTTTGTGAGGTCTTTCTGCGTGGCAGCGACTTCTTCTGATGTGGACAGTTGTGTTCTTCGGCTCATCGCGTCCCTGCATCGTTGATGCAGATTTACTAGTGAATTGTTCCTGAGGATGTTGCTTATGTCTTGTTCAGCCTTGCGGGCTTTCTCGGGTTTCAGCTTCAGCTTGTCCTCAGAGATAGACATGTGCAGCTTCTCAAGTACCTGCTTCAACAGCGGGTGTCCTTCGTCCTCTGTTGAAAGAGCTTCAAACGGATTTTCCAAGTATTGGGCAAGTTTGTTCAGTTCTTCAGGCGTCAGACCGCTTCCTGAACCATGACTTGCCAGAGATTGAAGCTTGATGAAAGGTTTCTGAAGATGTTGCAAGCTGTGCTTGATTTCCAAGCTTAAGGCTTCTATCTCAGTTCCCGTCTGACTAAGCTGGCCCACGCTGCCCATCGTTTTCAAGTCACCTATTTTCTGTTTTGCTTCGGCGATTTCCTTCTCCAGCGAAGCTTTCGCGCTTTCAACCTTCGCTTTTCGTTCGCTCAGAACCTTCAGTTGGCTCTCAAGACTCGACAGCTCGTCGATCAGCTGGAACGTGTCCTCCAAAGTCTTGGTTTTAACGTACTCCTTGCTGACGAAGCCGTCGAGCTCTTTCAACAAGGCTTTTGCCTTCTCGAAAACGGATAAGAATCTTCTTCTGTCAAGGATGAAAAAGGGCGAGATCCGTGGAAACCAGTTTCTAATGTCAATTTCTGTTGCTAAGAACGCCTTTTGAGTTTCCCGTACAAAGTCGCTGGCACTCTCATACGTCACCTTTTCAGGAACTTTCATTTGGCGATTTCTGTCGACGAACAGCCGGGCCAGCTTGTTCATCGCTCTTGCTCTTCCGTAGGTCTTCATGTTTCTTCTCTCGATTTCTCTTGCGCTATTGTCCAAAAGAGTCTTCGAAGTTTCTGAAAGGTTATCAAGCGTTCTGCCCACGTCGTTCAGCAGCTTCTGCGCCCTCGCATGAACAGGAGTGAAAATCGACCCAGTTTCGCGTTCAAGCCACGCCTTAACGGCTGTTGAGGAGAATTTCAGCGCTTCAGACAACAGTTTCTTCCCATCTAGCAAATATGCATTAGGAATATTTATGTTTCAGTTTCACTGGCGTTCTGAAGTTGTCGTCGTACGGTTTTCTCTCAAGCTCAACACATACGCCACATCAGACTAAGAGGCGACATGAACAAAAACAAAATGGAACGCATGAACGGAGAGGTCCGAGACCGAGAAAAAAACCATGCGAGGACTCAAGACAAAAGACACGCCCATACTCTCAGGCTATCAGATTTTCCACAACTACATAAGACCACATGGAGCATTAGAAGGAAAAACACCTGCTGAAGCTTGCGGAATAAAGGTAGAAGGAAAAAACAAGTGGTTAACCCTAATCCAAAACGCAAGCCATCAAGACACCAAACAATAGCAAAATACTCTAACTTACAATAGTAGGTTAAAACAAAGTGCTTTATACAGGAAAGGTTGAAATAGAAACCAGAATGACTCATATCATCGCCATCCTAGCTACTAATGCCAATAAGGATAATGCTACTTGTAGCATTTAAAACTTATGCGCAGTCAGGGTGGAAAGATGTGCACAATACGAGCCATTCTAGGAAGAAAAAGCAGTGTAAAACATGAAAAAAGCAAGAGTGCACATAAAGCTCGAAAATCCGAAGAACCTTCCCCCTGAAATGTTGTTCTTCGGATGCCTCTTTGAAATCCTTGGAACGACAACCGAGAGATTCACCGCAAACTCCACCCTGTCTCAAGCAGGTTGGTATTTGATTGCCGCTTCAGCATTGCTTTGGATTGTCGAGCTAGCGTGCCGAACTAGAAGGCGTTAGAAAAGGACTAACTCGCATTAGTCCTTCCCCCTTTTCTTTGGTCTAACGCCTCAGGAGAAAAATAGATAGTATTCAAGACCACCAGCGTTTTCTGTTCCAGCCCTCTTTCCGCACGACGAATTTTATGTCTTTTCTAGGTTTGTAAGCTCTTTGCAGGGCTCTTGCTTCTTTCTGGGCTCGTTTCTTCGTGCGAAAATGCGCTCTGGGAACAACTCTTACGGGAAGTCTGCCCTGTTTTCTGACGACAAGCCAAGGCTTAGACGGTCTTCGACGATAACTCATAAAGGGCTCACAGAAGAAAAATCGTATATGGACTCTTTTTTAGTGGCGAACTCCCGTGACTCTTCTTTGAGCTTGTCTCTTCTTGTACTTCGTATATCTCCTTTGATAAGGCAACTTTGAATCACCAAAAGAAAAATCACTATGGGCTCATTTTGGTAGAGTGCATCCAGCGAAAAGTAAAACCTTTTAACCTGAAAAAGCAAAACTGGGGTAGGTGGTAAATTGCCCATAAGTCGGAGCGAATTTGAATCAGGACAAATCTTAAGTGATCTGGAAAAAAGAATAATCAGCTTCTTAGAAAAAGGTCACGCACAAGCTTTTACCTCAGATGAAATAATGGATGGCATAAACTTTCAGACTGATTTTAGCAATGTTGTTGTAGGGTTGCTTTCTGGAATTGCCATCCTTGGATTCCCCACAATTCTTAACAATTTGGTTGCAAAAGGCAAGATCAGAATAAACATTATAAAAGGTCAATATTATTACTTGGCGAAGTAGACAGTCAGTATCATCGCTATCACCCGATTTGCACCACGAAGAACCATCACCCTAAGATGCACCAGAACCCGAATCAGCACCACGGATGGAAATTTATAAATACAAGTTTTCACAAACCAAAACCAAGAATGAAAGAGGTGTGAAATTGGCAGGAGAACGTTTTGAAATATTCAAAGATGCGGTAGGAAAATTCAGGTTCAGACTTAGAGCTCAAAATGGGGAGATTATAGCGGAAAGCCAAGGTTACGGATCAAAAGAGGGATGCCAAAAAGGAATAGCATCAGTCAAGGAAAATGCTTCCAAAGCAGAAATAGAAGACCTCGCAACCTAGAAACCCACACTTTCTCTTTTTTCGAACTTCTGCATTTGCATAAGTTAGCGTGCGCTCAGAGTCATCTGACGAGAGTTAACAGCTAGAAGCCGTCTGACGCTAAGTTACCAGAACCTTCACTGGTCTTGTACTCTTTTATGGGTAGTTACTCTTAAGTAGTTATCTCAAACTATCATGACGCGTCGTTTCGGGATGGAAAGGCCATGGATTCAAAGACGGTTGCATTCATCGGAATGCTGAGTGCCCTAGGAATAGCCCTTTCTGCGATTTCGCTTAACGTTGCGCCCATTCTTAGCACCGTGGGACAAGGCGGCGCCGCCCTAGACCTTTCCCACATTGCCACGTTCATAGCAGCGATCTTCGGGGGTCCGATCGTAGGAGCGATTGTTGGGCTTCTGGGCGGCCTCTATTCCGGCTATTATTTTGGGTTTTTTTATGGCCAGGGACTGATTGCTGTAGTGGGGGTCCCACTGGGAAAGGCAATGACGGGACTCATGGCGGGCATACTTTACAAGAAACTGAAGATAGGAAGCGGTTCGCAGCATTCATATCTGGCTGTGCCAGCAACACTTCTGTCGTATGTTCCAGAATCAATCTACACTGTTCTGTACTTTCTATATATCATGACTGCGGTCATTGGCCCAGGTATGGCGGCCCTTGCTCCAGTCGTCACTGCGAAAGCATGGGTGGAAATAACCGTAATGAGCATTCTAATGGGTGCACTTGCCGGAAACACGGGCTTCAGAGAATTCGTCAACAGGTTCCTTAATACTCAAAAAGCGAACAAATCAACTAGGAATTAGCAGCAAAAATCATCTGTCTTGCCCGTCTTTCTCAAGATCAAATGACTCTGCTAATGCGGCGGCGTTTATCTTGCCATTCTGAAACGTGCGGCCAGTCCTTGCGTTGTTGATGATGATTACCGCTGGGGCAAACAGGTCTGGATCTATCTTGTAGAAATCATGATTAGCTTCCTTGAATATTTCTTTGAAAAGCTTGCCGTAAGCCTTGGACGCCCTCGACGGAGCCTTCTCTATTATCTCGCTGAGCTTTTCTTCATCATCACACTCAAGAACATAGCAGGATGTGCCGCCGTAAAGAATTGCATCATTCGTTCGTGCCATCGCGTCCGCGAACTTGGGATGCACTGGCGGAATGGGGGCACATCCCCAAGCGTAGAGAATTGTCTTGGGGTCCAGCCCTAGCCTTCTCAGTTTGTGTACTCCCGTTTCAACGATTCTTCCTGAAACTTGAGTTGCTCCGGCCAAGCTGGTTGTTGGGGTAAGAATTACCGCCAGATTCTCGGGTGATGCTCTGCAGTCTCTTGCAAAGCGTTCTATCAATTTCGGCGGTGGAAATGTCTGAGTTTCCAAGATGACAACGGCCTTATCGCACTCGTCTTTGTATTGGATTTCCTCGTAAACTTCTTTCGGTTTCAAAGCTAATGCTCTTGCTGGTCCAGAGCCTATCGCGAAGTATCCCTCCTCGCTTATCTGCCAACCAGCGTACTGCGAGCCTAGAGTCGCTATTGCCGGGTGGTCAGTGTAAACGAATATTGACTGAAGTTCCAAGTCCCCGTATTTTCTGGAGCACACTTGGGCTTTTCCAAGGCCGCCCATGCAGATCTCCGTGATGAGTCTGCCAGCTTCAAAGCCGCCTCTTGCCTGCACGCCAGCATCTACGATCGTTGTCCCGTTGCTCGTCTTTTCCACTTTGACGCCGTAGAAGTCTGGGCTTTTGACCAGTTCTTCCAGAAGCTTCCAAGCCAACCGGTTTACACTTAGAGCGTTTTTCAAAGGATATTTCTCCTCAGAGTAACTTCTCATAGCAGGCTAGATGTGGGTTCTTGACTTTAGAGACGTAGAGTTTGCCTTTTCCACCTTCGGCGAGGTCTCCCAAGAAAAGATAGAAGGGCCCTTCAACCGTTTCGTTTTCCTCAATCTTGACTCTTGGTTTAACGCTGTCTATCGTGAAGCTGGGCAAAACCGAGTTTAGGCAGCCGCCGGCAACGATCTTCCCATCCGTCATGCATGCGCCAGCTCTTGCTTCGCAACCGTTTTGAACGTAAATCGTACCGTCACGCATGCGAAAGCCGACGAATTGACCTGCGCCTCCGTACACTTTGATCGTGCCTTTCTTCATCCACGCTCCAACTTCGTTTCCCACGTTTCCATAAACGGTCATCTTCCCGCCTTGCATGCCCTTGGTGCTTCCACGGTACGGTGCGCCGACATAGTCGCTCGCGTTTCCATGAACCTCGATTGCGCCGCCAGTCATCATTGAGCCAAGCCAAGCGCCGACGTTTCCGTGAACAGTTATTTTTCCTCCCTTCATTTCTTCACCCAAGTGCATGCCAACATCCCCGTTAATCACGATTTCTCCGCTTTTCATGCATGACCCAATTCTTCGAACTTTGCCAACGTCCCCATGGATCGCTATGGCAACGCTTTCCGGCGCACCTTCGTCCCTGACTTCGTCAATCCGGAAAAGTTCACACAGCTTCTTCTGTCTGTTCCCTTCCCAAACCTTCAACTCTCCAATTTCGCCAGCGCTCTTGCCTTCAAGCACATCCGGGTTTATACACTCGGCAACTATTGGAAACCTGAATTCTCTCGCTAGTCGAAGCCCTATCATCTAAACACATGCCTTCACAGCGATCGGGTTTGAAACCTTAAGGCACTCTTTACCGACAGGATAATTCTCATACTCAACCGTCCAGTATTCCCTGAACCTCTTCTTCATGTCATCGGTCAACCTGACGGGTTCAGACACGTGAACATCAAGCCACATCGTAGCACCATCAGCGTGTCTCACGATCTCTCCATTTTTAACAACTATTTTTCCATCTTTGATCGTGTATGCTGCTCTCCTGAACGCTTTTCTCACGGTCTTGTACTTTCCTGAAGGATCGGCTATTTCAGGGTTCACAGCATATATCGCTATGTCAGCGTCTGCTCCCACGCCCAAATGTCCCTTATTCTTGAGACCCAACGCCCTAGCTTGTCCGGCCCTCGTCATGACCGCGATCTCGTAGAAGTCTAGCTCACGGTCTATTGAGGGAAGGAGGCTTCTGCTCCTCGCCCGCCTGTTGATCCTTTTCATCGTTGCATTTCTTGCCTTTGAACTCATGAGCCAAGCGATGATTCTGGGATACGCTGTGAATGGTCCGCCGTTCGGATGGTCCGTGGTCATGAATATTTTCCAAGGATCCTTGATCAGTAAGGCCAGCTCTAAGCCTATTGACCATTGCGTTGCGTGAACGTAGCTCTTGCGGCGGTAACGGAAGGGAACGATGCCCGCGCTTGTTTCCGTTTCAACATCATGGTTTACCCATTTGTTGCCTGTAAGCCCGTAGAGGTCATACTGGAACGGACCGTCAGCCGTCATGGTCGTCGTGTCTGTGAATATGACTTGGCCCATGTCCATCGTGACGTGATGGTGGCCGTTAACGTATTTTGCGATGTCCTCCGCACCGGATTCGAGTGTTGCCCAGTCGTCGCCCTTGAAGGCGCTGAACTGGCAGTGCGTTATGTGGATCACAGGCTTGTTTTCAACGGCCAAGTCTTCAACACACTTCATCGTTTCTAACGCCGTGAGATAGTTTGCAGGTTTTCCAAGGTTGTTCGTGTGAACGTGAATCGTGTGGGGCAATGCAAGAAGCTTGTTCACTTTGCACAGGCCCCTGATTATCTCGCGTGGGGTTGTGCAGAAATGCGGAACCTGGTCGTCGAGGCTTTTGATGTTGTGGCCGAATCCCCATGCTTCTAGCCCGCCTGGGTTAACTATTTTTATCGCGTACCCCTTGGTCGCGTCCATCAGCCACGCTACGTGCCTTGCGCACTCTTCGATGTTTCCTTGCGCGAGGTACTCGAGCACGAACCACCAGTCGCCGAGAAGCGGATAAGAAGCCTTGTCAACCATAGGGGTGTCGTTTAACTCTTCATGCGTGTGCTTCGCTTCGAGCGGAGGCATGGAAGGGTTCATTATCGTCGTGTAACCCATCCTGGAGTACCGGTAGCCAGTCGTGAAAGTGGACGGAATCGAGCGTCCGACTCCGGACCTTGTTATTGATGTCTTCACTTCAAAATCTTTGAAGTGGTCTTCTGGCCTCAAGAGCCTTCCAGTGTTGACCTCTGACCCGGCAATGTGGCAGTGTATATCAACGCCTCCGGGCATGACCATCATTCCAGAAGCGTCTATCTTCCTAGCTTTGCGTTCGTTCACGTTTTCAACTATCTTACCATTTCTTACTGCAATGTCCATCTTTTCGCCGTTTATGCCGTTAATCGGGTCGTAGACAAAGCCGTTTTTCACCAGAAGCTCCATCTACTTTGCCTCCCTTCGCTTCTTCTTTCTTATCCGTCTAACCTCGTACAGGACCCTGTTTAAAATCACTTCATCGGAAAGGACTCCTCTTGGCGGGTCAACGATTTTTTTAAGTGAAAGGGGCACGTGATCCATGCGGTACGCGGTTCCACTTGTCTCTATTCCAACAAAAGCTGAGGGAAAAACCACATCGCCCATCTGAGCTGTCACATTCATGTGCGGGTCTATGACGATCAAAGGATTCTTAACCAAATGTTCCGCAGCAGCTCTGGGAAAGTTTGAAACGGGGTCTGAAGCCACCACCAGTGCTGCGTCTGTTTCTTTTCGCAACAGTGCGTCTACTGCTGACGTTTCTCCCGGGTTGTATCTCGGGTAGCCCAAGGAAAAATCAACAGCGTACGGGTAACCGGTCTGCCAAGTGAAAACCGTGTCCGCACCTGTAACGTTGAAGTGCCCTCGCATCGGCAGTATCATAAATTTGGTGCGCATGTTCAAGTCTCTGGTCAAAGAGAGAGCTGCGTCCACGTTTCGCAGTTTTCCCTTGCTCATAGTGAGGCCTAGTCCGAAGAAAATCACACCGAAGTTGCATCCGATCATCAAATCTGCCACTTCTTCCAAGTATTCCACAGGCACTCCTGCAACTTCGTCAACCTCAAGCTCTTCGTCTCGAATCAGGGCTCTCAGAGCTTCGAAAAGCTCGTAGTCCTTGTTCGGTTCAACTTGGATAAAGTAGTCAGCGTTCTCAGCTGTCCTGGTCCTTCTGACGTCCACGACTAAGAGTTTTCTGCCTCCTTTCAAGATAGCCGGGCATGGTGCTCCCACGGGAGATGACGGGAAAGGTCTTGTTTCTTCTGCTTTGACTCTTCTGAGAGCGCTTTCAACCTTCTTCTTGGCTGTCGCAGCCTTCGTTTTCTTCAGGTACGCTTCCCACTCGCTCTTCTCAAACCTTCCCTCCGAGAACGATGTGTACCTTTCGATGTGTCTCGGGTGAGCACTCCAAGGGTTGCTTCCCCAATAGATCACCAGGTCCGCTCTGTGTCTTATCTGTCCAAGCGTGCACGATGGCAATCCAACATCCTGAATGCTTAAGGCAGACGGGCCGTGGCAGATTGTTGAAGTGTTGTCGATTATCCCGCCTACTTCTTCGGCCAACTCAAGACCCACGCGTATGGCCTCGCAGCTAGTGGAGCTCCAACCGTAAAGCAGCGGGTAACTTGCTTCGGCCAATATTTCAGCTGCAGCAGATACAGCTTCCTTGTAAGAAACTTGAACCAGCTGCCCGTTCCTCTTGATCAGAGGTTTCAACTGTCTGTGCCCCGTGTAACTGGAGAATTTCGACTCGCACATGGAGCAGCCGTTTTTCACCTTGACTATCGCATCATCTTTGACCGTTAACTCTATGTCGTCGCAGAGACATCCGCAGATCGGACAGGTCACCGCTTTGACGACTGGCATGTCACTCATTCCCGAAGAGCTGTGCAAGAAGTCTGGGTAAATCTAGTACTGATTTTTCCGGCGCAGATTCTATTTCGGCTGGGATTCCTTTCAACGAGGGCATTCCGATGCTGTCTGTCCCTGAATCAACGATGACGTTTGCCCACGGGCCGTAGGGAACAAAAACTATGCCAGGATGAGGGCCTCTTCTGGATTTAACGGATTTCAAAACGATAGAACCGTGGCTCGTTGACACTTCCACGTTGGCTCCTTCTTTGACCTTGAGTTTCTTCATGTCCTGCGGGTCAATGAAACAGACAGTAACACTTTCAGCGTACTCTTTTGAAGCTTTTCCACGCTCCTTGCCAACGCCCTGTTCAATCGTTCGCCCTGTCAGCAACGTAACGGAGAGTCTTACTTCGTTCCTCATTTCACGTTCCTACTCGATCTTCTGCGTCGACATCTTTTCGGCTCTTAGAAGTAGTCTCAGTGCATCAACGGGTTATTTAGCCTAACTGATTTCCCATCTGAACATCAATAATGGCTCTAGGTCGCAGCGGCAACGTAGCTCCTATTGGGTTCAATGGTTCTTCTCGTCAAATGATGGGTGCACAGTGAAAGTGTTTAGGGCCTGTAACCGGCAAGAATGCATAGGGCCAGTGCAGCTCCTATGATGTCAGCAGTGGTGCCTGGATTCAAAAGATTGCTGGATTTCTTGAGTTCCCCGTCCAGCTTGTCTAGGCTCTTTCTTCCGCTGGATGTTTCAACTCCACCGAGCTCTATGACCTCTCTGGCTTTCAGTGAAATCTGACGCGCTTTCTCTATGCTCGTCTTCCTGGCTATAAAAGTGTCTGGAACTTCAGCAAGCACCTGCAAGAAGGTTTGAACGATGGCCAAACTTGGATCTGAGCTGTTTCGCAACCGATCTGCCAAGGAGGGATAAGCAAGATCAAAAGTTACTGGATAATTCTTCGTCCACTCGGAACAGATCGTGTCGTATTTCTCAGCTATCTTGAAAACCTCGTACAGGGATATTTTCTGACCTATTATTCTTTCAGTCGCAGTGGGGTCGTTGACGTCTAATTCAGGAGCCTTCCCAAGTCCGCTGGGATTAGCGATCCTTATAGCCTCATAAACGTCAACGGCGTCCTTGGCCGTGGTTGACTCCACAACCAGCTTCAAGTTCTTCCTCAAAGCGGACACGTCAAAACGCTCTCTCGACATAGTCATGCCAGCAGCGACGGCCATCGGAGAAAGCAGAATCACGGTACCCAGCAACGTGTTACCCCCGTGCTGCCAATGGTCAATTTCTGTGACGCAGTTCTTTATGATCTGTCCAACATTAACGTTCGCTACGGGGCTTTTGCCATTATGAACTGCGATTCCCCGTTCAGTTGCGTACTCAAAAGAAGACCTCGCAGCAACTGCAGAAGCAAGAAAATGCTCATAACGTGTGCTCTCAAAGTTGGTAACTACGCTCACATTTCCCGGTTTGTGTGCGCTAGCTTCCAGAAGAATCGCTAGCTCTAAGCACTTGGAGACGTTGTTTGCGGCCTCAAACATGCGGAAGGCTTAACACCACGCGTAAGTCCATAAGAAAGTCTTATTAAGCTTGTGTAAAAAAATACATCGCCAGCTACAAATCTACACTGGACGTATGCATTGTTGAAGCTGTCCACTCGAAATATGGCGTTGGCGGCAGTTTTCGCGGCACTTTATTATGTTTTGTCCTTGATATCTCCAAAAATCCCTTCTATTGGCGTGCCAGGCCTCAACATTCAGCTCGAAGCTATGATGGCTTCTGTTTTCGGATTCATTCTAGGCCCCTACCTAGGCGCTTTCACCGCTTTAATGGGAGGACTTGTAACTTGGGTATTGCCCCCAGCGAGTTTGACTCCGACTGGCGCGCCTTTCTTGCTTTCACCTCCCTTAAACGCCCTGATTGTCGGATTCATCTTCTACAGGAAGTCCAAGTGGGCTTTTGCTTCACTTGGTCTATTAATCGTAGCCTTTCTGTTTCTTCCACCCTCCCAACCAATCGCAACATATTACTACGTCTCTGCCGCCGTACTTTGGGACAAAGTTATTGCTGTTCTGCTCATCATTCCCATTGTAGCTCTCGGCACAAGACTCTCAAATCCAAAAAATGCTGCGATACTCTTCTTCTTGATTTCATTTATCGGAAATCAGGCGGACAACATGTGGGGAGCAGACATCTTCGCAGTTCCCACAGTCTATGGGGGTATTTTTGGCATGCCCTTAGAGGGCGTTCGTGTTGCCTTCGTCGTTAGCCCTTTCATATATCCCGCAATACGGTTCGTGCAGGCAATACTCGCAACCCTCATAGCCGTGCCGTTGATGCTAGCGCTTAAGAATACAGGATGGACTATAAAAGAGAAGTCAATACTGCAACCACAGGTGTGAATGGATGAATGAAAACCTGCGAGGGAGACCTAATAGAAACCGCTGCAGGGCTGATCTTCGATGTCAAAGGCTCAGTTCATCCACCAAATCGGATTATCGCTTTCATTCGATATTTCCCTAGCAAGGAAGGAGAAAGGAGAAGGAAAGGAACCATCTACGGCAAGGTCTATTCTCTTTCCGAAAGATATGCTTTGCTCAGTGAGAGATTTCCGCAATACCTCGTTTTTGACCCAGTTTTCGATGAGACATTATGTGAAGTTCCAACCGGTGACGTGAAGAATATTTATAGACCCGCTGAAAAGCTTCAGGAATTGCGAGGTTCAGCAGAATTGGACCTGCTTGAGGGAAAAGCCCGACAGTTGGCAGAGGTGCTGAAAGAAGAAGCCAATGTTTCTTGGGAGTCAATCGGGGTCTCAGGCTCCATCTTGGTCGGGCTTCACACGGCAAATTCAGACATTGACCCCATTGTCTATGGTTCACAGAATTGTAGAAAAGTGTACTCTACACTTGAAACGATGCTTGGCAGCAGACATGAACAAATGCGCTCCTACACGCGAGATGAACTGCGAACTCTGTTCGACTTTCGTTCGAAGGACACTGCGACCGATTTTGAGAGCTTTGTTCGAATTGAATCGAGAAAAGTCATGCAAGGCAAGTTTGAGGAGACCGACTACTTTGTCCGCTTCGTGAAGAATTGGGATGAAGGTGGCGAAAAGTATGGCGATGTTGAATACAAGAATATTGGTTATGCAAGAATCAAAGCAACAATCGCAGACGATTCTGAATCGATTTTCACCCCATGCAAGTACATGCTTGAAAAAACGGCGATCATAGACGGGCCACGGCTCCCTTCAATAACGGAGATTTCCTCTTTCCGTGGCAGGTTTTGTGAACAGGCCAGAAACGGAGAGACTATCATCGCACAGGGAAAAGTCGAGAGCGTCACAGATTCAAAACGAAATCTAGAGTACTTTAGACTGTTGATTGGGAACAAGCCGTCGGACTATATGGTGCTGGCGTAGTAATTCAATTCTTCACTTTCAGAACCTGCTCATAGTATCTTTCGCAGTAGGTTAACGCTATCTGATAGAAACTGCGTTTCGGAGCTGTCACTTCCTCAAGGTTTCCTTCGACACACACAGTTTCTCCGTCCCATGCTTGCATTCGAAATTCCTCCATGTAGGAGACAATTCTTCTCGCTTCAGCGGCTTCCCTTGGTCCTTCAAGAACCTGTTGTGGTTCAATGCCATAGATCGAAGGAATGAATGACGCCTGACTAGCATCGGTCACCGTGGCCAGAATCTTAGTCCAACCTTTTCGCAGAATTCTTGTTTTGGGGCTATATTCGTTGCTGATCTCTTTCCAGTCTTTCACGGGCTCAAACTCTGTCTTTATTTTTCTGCCATTTCGTGCGTCGTCAAACAGGGCATAGATCAGCTTTCTTCTCTGGTGCCACAAGTATTCTTCGAGACTAAAGTTCCGAAACCACCAATTCTTGCCTTCGATTGAATGTCCGGTTTCGAACTCATTCTTAAGCGTCGAGGAATCACCTTCATAAAGTTCTTTGAGCGTTTCACAAAGCTTGGCAACGTTCCTTCTACCGTAAACGACCAGGTCAATATCAGAGAACCTTGGATGATAAAAGCCATGCAGCAAAGAGCCGAAAACCCCGAGGTCTTCGAGGCGCAAACCTGCAGACTCTGTCACCGTATCGAGTACTCTTTGCAATGCTGTAAGAAGTTCATCCTTTCGTAGTGTTTCGATACGTTCTTGAAGAATTTCTTTCGGTCTTCTGACTTCAAGTATGTCATTGTGGTTGACTCCGACCACTTTTTTTCGCAGCATCTCGTGGAAAATCATGTATCGTGGGTATTTGCTTTCAACGAACTTCCAGCCTTCATCCTCATAGAACTTGTAGAATACGTTTTGGCGCTCGTTTCTGAAGGCTTTTGGATTGTCGGACTTGAGGATGCTGGAAGGCGCGTACTCGACATCGCAAATATAAGAGTTTGAAGGATGCGAGTAGCCGAAGACGCGAAAGATCAACCCTTCTTCTGTGATGATCGCGTCACGGTCACGGAGTTTCAGAGCGGCCAAATGTGCTCTTCCTCACTTGTGCCCGTGCCGACGACTACTTGATGAGAAACCTGTCCTGTTTCGAGGTTTTCAACGCGCTCAAGCATTCCGGAAACTCGGATCCTGTCGCCTCGCCGGGCAACGTTTCGGTAACACCCAATCATTGAGACCACCTGGTTGGGCACCTTGTTCTCGCTGAAGGTTGCCTCCCTGTCCGCTGGAACGTAATTTTCAATTCCGTAAATGGCTGGGCGAAACATCGCTTCAGAGTCGTCCTTTACCGTACAACAGAAACTGACAGGGGCAATGGGAAAATATTCAGCTATTCCGTATTTTGAATTGATTTCCTCGGGCTTTCGCACTGCGTTGTACATGAATATTTTGCCTTGGTATTTTCCCTTGCATTGTCTCGCTGCGTCTATACGATTCTTGGACATGTAGCTGAGTGTCCCTGCTTCGACAAGTCTGTTTATTGTTGCTTCGAGTTTGCGAAAGTTTTGTGCTCCATAGACTACAAGGTCTATGTCCGACTTTGGCGTGTGCATGTTTAAGGCAATTGAACCGTGGATTCCAAAGTCTTCAGTGTCTATTTGTGATTCGCTTGACAGCAGTTTGATAAGGTCCAGAGCAACTTTCTGCAAACTGTCCCTGGTCTGAAGCTTTGCCAAGCGGCGCAGACACTCTTTTGGAACATAGATGTCTTTCACAGAGTTCAGGGGTGCTGTGATAACCTCTTTGCCTCTGTAAGGGCAGAAATATACGTGGCTGGGCAAATTCTTTCTGAAAGTCTCAAGGAAACTCTGATAGTTTTGGGCTGTGTAAAGCCTCTCTGCCCTGAAAACTTTCTGCCTTCCGTAGTTCCAAGTGTTGTCCAGATATGCGATGTTGAAGAGTTTCTTGTACTTGGCCGGAATGTACTTCAAGAAGGCAAAGACTCGACCAGCCGGATGCTCATATCCGAAAACGTTGAATATGAATCCTGTTTTGGTCACGAAGGTATCTCCGTCCTCAGGAATCCAGCTGCCAATGTTCGTCTTAGCGCACCGCGATAGACTGGTTCACAGTGTTAAAAAAACATATTGCACAGACCCGTAACGTTTAAGACAAGAATGCCACAGAGCTGAGTGCAGTGAGTCGTAGTGGAAGATTTACATCCCTATGTAGTGTTCCTTCCGTCCGAACAAAAAACAAAGATATTGAGTGCGATTTTCGGCTCAAAAGCAGCTGTCGACGTTTTGAGGTTCTCTTTGAAACAGGGCATTTCGAATAAGATCTACCAGAAGGACCTCATGAAAAAACTGCCCTACTCAAACAAAACAATCATCGGGAATTTGAAATCGCTGACAAGACTTCGAATAATGAAGGAACACATGGAGAAAGTTGAGCAAGAGGGACGTAACGTGTGGGTTAAAGCCTATATGCTTTCGGATGCGGGAAGGTGGTTTGCGCTGCTGCTAGCTGAACAAAGAGACCTTTCTCAAAAGGAGAAAGCAGAGATATTGCAAGACCTTTTCAGGGCTTATATTCGATGGGTGACAGACCTTGCAGAGAAACTGCACATGGACAAAGGCACTTTAAGAAAAGTCTTCATGGAAGAAACGGAGTAGCAGGAAATCACCATGGCACCCGTTGCGATCGCCGTTGTCGGAGGAAAAAAGTCAGGGAAGACAGAAACCATAGAGATCCTGATCAAAGAGCTTACACAAAGGGGATACAAGGTCGCAGCCGTGAAGCACATCCCCGAACCAGATTTCACGATTGACACAAAGGGAAAAGACACTTGGAAGTTCGCGCAGTCGGGAGCCAAGATTATCGTCGGCGTATCAGCTGCCGAGATCGCAACGATTGAGAAAACGGAAACGAGAAACCTTTCCTTGAAAGCGATCCTGCGAAAATGCAGGGGAAGCGATTTGATTTTTCTTGAGGGGCTTAGAAAACTAGTTGCCCAAGACAAGTCTATCTACAAAATTGCCCTCGTGAGATCCCCTGAAGAAATCGCGGAAGACTTCAAGATTTTTCCGCCTATACTGGCTTTCACAGGACCTTATCAGCCCAAGTCAGGCTTGAAGGGAATTCCATACGTCGACATACGAAAAGACCCTGAAAAACTTGCAGACCTGGTTGAAAGGATTGTTAAGAAAAAGGCTGCAACTTGAGTTGTGTTGTGTCAGGGCTGTGGGGTTTGGAGATATTATCTGAGGGGGAGATGGGAGAAAGGAGATAGGTTAAAAATTCAAAGGTAATTCTCCAAACCTTTCCACCCGACAGTTCAACACACTCTTGTTGCATCATCTCCTTCTAGAGAGCCTTGAAGGCTTCAAACCATCGCGTGTACAAGGCGACCATGTCGAGGGATACGCTGGGTTTTCGGTCTTCAAGTATTTGTCTGAAATCATCCATCGTCAAGGGTCGCGGCTTCGCCATTTTATCGCTTGCTTTTCCTGACTCGAAGAATTCACCTATGAGTTTCAGCTGTGCCGACTGGTTAACATCCCTTATGTCGCTTCCCGAGAACCCTTCTGAAAGTCTTGCGAGCTCATGCAGGTCAACGTCAGGCGCCAATTGCAGATTAGTGGTGTACAGATTGAACATCATCAACCTCGTATGGTGATCTGGCAGAGGCACCAAGATCCTTTTCTGGAACCTCCTTATGAAGGCCCAGTCCAAGTCCCAAGGTTTGTTTGTTGCTCCAATAACGTACACGTGAAGGTTCTTGCCTTTGTCCACTATTCCGTCCATCTCTTTCAAGAACTGGTTTCTAACGCGAATCTCACCTCCAACCTCGTTTGAATGTTTTCCCATCAGCGAGTCCAATTCATCGACGAAAACTATAGCGGGTTTACCTTCCACGGCTGATTTTCTCACTTGACCAAAGAGACGTGAAACGTTCTGTTCAGCCTCACCTAACCATTTCGACATTATTGAAGCTGCGTCTATTGAAACAAAGGTTGCGTCTATTTCTGTCGCGACGGCCGCTGCAATCAGTGTCTTTCCGCAACCAGGTGGTCCGAAGAGCAGTATTCCCCGTGGCCAACCCAGCGGGAACAGGTCAGGCCTCTCAACCGGGTAGATTATCGCTTCCTTCACTGCCTTCTTTGCCGGGTCAAGCCCAACAACTTCTTCCCATTTGACGTTAGGCTTCTCTGTTATTATCAGCTCCTCATAACTGGACTTTCCACCCTCACTGCTCTTAGGTTCGCCGTCAACTTCACCGTTTCTCGCTTCAACGTGAGGTTGCTCCCGAAAAGTGATCACAGCGCCTTGAATAGCCTTAATCCGCTCCTGATACGCTATTGCTCTTTGCACGTAGACTTTGTTCAGGCTGTACTCAGGATAAAGCTGGACAAGCTGCAAGAGGCTTTCGATAGCCTTCTGGTACATGGTTATTGCCATGCCTTTAGAACCTTGTTTGTCCAAGCGTACCGCTTCCAACGCATAGTTGGTTGCAGCCTTCTCAAGTTCTTGTGAAGCGCTCATACGTTCTACTCCCCCGTTTTAACTTCAATCTTTATTTTCCCCTTAGACCCTAGGTTATGAAGGGCCTTCTCGATCTCCTCATTCGAGGTTTCCAAATCAACTGAGCAACGTGCCAAGTCGATCTGTCCGTTGACTTTCCTAACATAATCTAGAAGAACGTCTTCTAGTTGCGAATTTTCAACTTTTAAGGAGAATTCCTTAATCTCGGCTTTCTTAAAAGAAAAGAGAGTTTGAGAAGAATCTCTTCCGGATTCCTCAACGGCCTTCCTGCCTGCTGACTCTGTCACGCCAGAAGCTATTGCAACCATCTCTTTTATCGTGGTTTTCTCAGCATCCGCAATTTTCTGAGCGGCGGGCGGTTCTGGAAGATCCTCAGCAAGTTTCTTCTCAAGATAGTTTGAGACTTCATTCATTATCTCTTGACCGGCAGGTGTTTTCCAATTCATGGGTATCACAGATTCATCAGTCGTTATCTTGGTCGAGTAGAGCGTCTCGCTAATAGTATCGTTGACCCTGCACAGTTCAGACGAGACGTCAGGAAGAACCGAAATCAGCTCCTGCGAGACACCTTGGAGAAGTCTCAAAGCTGGTTTCAGGTCGACGATGACATCGCTTAGCTCTTTTACGGTTTCAAGTCTCAGCACTACACGTTCTATGGCCAGCTCTACGCTGTGGAGAAATTGTAGGATTTTTCGAACTTCAGAAATCTCGTTTGCACATATTGCGGCTCTTTCCCTGTTCTTGTTTTTCAATGCGCTGACGCATGTTTGGAAGAGGATATCGTGCCTGTTTTTGAGTCTGTGAGCTGCTTGACCAAGCTTGCCCTGCTCAATTCTCAAGGTCTGAACGGACTTTAGAACGATTTCGCGGAATGGTGGAGGGTGCGAACGAATGAAACTTTTGATAGCTCTCCCTCCGCCGCCGCTTTCCTGTTTCGATTCTAAATGCCGGTCTTTCCGATTTCCTTCACGTAGACTACTACAGGCGGCTCTGGAAGCCCTGGAGAGGATGAAGCAGAAGTCCCTGCTTTCGATCCTTCGATCCCCTTGTTTTTGGCTTGATCGCCTAAGAGAATGTTTGACAGCTTGCCTCTCGTGAGGTCTAGGTCGGTTTTCTCCATGTGGACTCTCTTGAGGCTTTCCTGAACGAGTGCGAAGGCCGTTTCATAGGATTGGTTGTCCAATTTTCCTATCTCGTGTTCGAGTTCGAGGTGCACGAATGCGTAGTTCAGGGCCTTCGTTTCGTCAAGGCACCTTGCAATTTCATTGTCTATGTCCTCCGTGAGAGCTTGAGCTTCGGTCTTAAGCTGGGTTAGTACACCGTCGAAGCTGGTGTGCAGCTCAGTGTACATCTCTTTGGAGATCTTCTTCTTTTCCGACAAGTCTTTGAGGGCTTGGTCTTTGCGCCAGATGAGGGGGATCTGATCGCACAGGATACTCGCTTGAGCCTTTATGTTAGATGTTAGAGTTACGTTAGCACCTTCCAGCTTGAGGAGTTCAGAAGAGTGTTTCGAGATTCTTCCGTCGCCACCTTCGATGAAGACGGAGTCGAATTTCCCGCTTGGGGTGACAGCAAAGGATGCAATCTTTCCTATTGCATATCCATACTCGTCTTTAACTTGCTTTCCAAGGGAAAGAAAAAGGTTGGGGTTTTGTGACATGGTTTACATCCCCTGTTTATGAGGTCTCTGTCGAAGATTTCTCGCCTATTGGGGCTGCTGGAAGTCCTGGGATTCCTGGTGGCAGGTCTGGGAACTTTTCTTTGATTCTCTGCTCTGCGACTGTTGAGGCTTCTGTGAGAATTTTGGCTGCGTCTTCGTTAACCGTGTTGAAGTCCATTGTCATTCCTGAATTTGTTCCAGCTTCCATCATTATGCCGCTCAGCATGTTGCCTATTTCGCCAAGTTCGTTCTCTGCCTCTGGAAAAACGCTTACGAGTCCCGCTCTGACTGATCTTAGGACACCGACTGCTGGGCCCAGTGTGGACACGACATCTCCTAGCTCTGACACAGTGCGTAATCTTAACACGATCTGTTCGAGCGCGAGCCTGGCATTTATGATGAGCCTTTCCATTTTTCGTATCTCTGCTAACTCATTGGCGAAGACATTTGCGCGAGCAGTGTCGTGTTTTGTGTAAGCGTCAACTATTCTCGCAAAGATCGTCTTGTCTCTTTGACCGAATCTGTCTGTGGCCTGATCGAGCTTCTGAACTTGCATTTCAATGCGTCGGACAGCAAAGTCTAGCCGCGGCTTCAGAGGACCAGGTGGCCGTATTGTCTCCTTGAGCTTGTTCGGAAACGGTTGTTCTTCTCTTCTCGATTCCCATTTCTTGCTAAACCTTTCTGACAAATTAATTACCTCCAAAAACAGAAGTCGCATAAAACCAGCTTATGCATTGTTAACATGATGACAATATGCGCGGATATATGTGGAGCTATACGTCTCGGTCAGAGCGGTTTTGGCCTTTAATTTTCCAACTAAAAGACTATGTTGCCGCTTTTCTGAGAATAGACAAATAAGTGTAAGTTAGACTAAAAAGCGGCTTGAATTCAATAGCTAAGCAAAAGGTGAAAAAATGGGCGAAAGGCTAAAGATGTTCCTCTTCATCGCAATCTTAGGATTCTTCGCAGGAGTCATAGCAGACCTCGCAGCCACATATGCCATTCCAGCTCTCGCTGCAGTGCTCCCTGCATTCCTCAGCGCAGGGTACCTGTTGTCAGGACTCGCCGGAGCTTTGCTAACAGTTTCACTAGTGGCTATTTGGGCCTACATCAGCGGATCTCCAGAACGTTAACAGCTCTCCCCCATCCCCTTTCTTTGTACGCAGAATCTAGCTTTCAGAGCCTCCACTGCGCGGTGGAGTTTAGCATGCAAAGGTCTTTTTGGACTCAGGAGCGGAAAAAGATGTCATCCGCAAAAGCGTACTCGTACCTCGATTTCTTCATTGTCCAACCTTTCTAATAGCAACTGGAAATTTCAATGTTTTGGTCTAATTCAAGGCGCGCCGGTACATCACTTCGGCTCAGCTATAACTTTTCCGCAAAACCAAGAGTGACCATCTTCAGGTATTCTGATCCTTTTTGAAGAAGTGTTAATAAGTTCAATGATGGAACAGTTAGCGTATGTCAGACAAGGTTCATTGTGCCCACATTCTTGTGAAGACCGAGCAGGAAGCCAAGACCGTGCTGGACCGTCTGAACAAGGGCGAAAAGTTCTCGAACGTGGCAAGGGAGGTCTCTCTGTGCCCTTCAGGAAAACGTGGTGGAGACCTTGGGACCTTCACAAGAGGGAAGATGGTTAAAGAGTTCGAAACAGCCGCGTTTGGGCTCCAAAAGGGTCAAACGTCGCCGATAGTAAGGACAAAGTTTGGGTGTCACATTATAAAGCGACTGTAACTTCGTTTATCACAACGCTTCAGTGACGGCGCCATCGTGAATGTTGTGTCATGTGAGCGCGGCGAAGTGTTGAGTGATCCGCGAGGTTCTGGAAGTCTCCAAACGCTGCCTCAGAACAAGGTTGACTGGGCTTTAGCGGCCAGCATTGATGTTTGACGGACTCTTCACGGCCTCGCGGCTCTGTTTGAGCATACGATCCAACACACCGTAGAGGCCCATAAAATTCTTGATGTATGGATTGTTCTCGTCGAAAGGTTCATGCGGCTCTTCCGGGTAGCGAGTGACTTTGAATAAGGGATCGAGAAAGGTGCCTAGCCCAGCTGAGAGGGATGAAAGTTCGGCGATTCTTATCCTTGGCAGAACATCAGCTATCACGCCATCAACGGAAACGGTTTCACTCATGTCTACCTTGTACCCTAGACTGTTCGCCACAGAAGCTGCGGTGCGCAAGAGCTCCGCAGTATCAAACTTGGCAGCTGTTTCCTTTGCCACCGTTTCAAGTTGATCAAGCAAATTAAGAATGTCTTCTGCCACCTTGACTTCTGTCTCAAGTTGCTCTGTCGTCTTGATTAGACCAAACGGTTTCTTCTTCAGCTCCTGCAATCTCTTCCGACTATTCCGAACACCTTCGATAAAGCCTTCAATTTGAGGTCTTAAGTCGCTACCTTTCATTCGCATCAAAAAGTTTTCTATGAACGGAGCAGCCGTTTCCATGTCAGAAATGAGAGGCATCGTTGTTCTGTGCCTATACGCTCGTGGTTCCCTTGGCAGAAACCCCAACATTTTCTGTACTCTCAAATCTGCCTTTGTTTGTTTCAGGGTCATCCTTCCCAAGGAAAGCTGCAATGCTTTGAACAGTTTCTCATGGCTCTGTTGCAGAAGACTCAAACAATCCTCCCATTGTCCGCCATCGTAGAGTATCTTGGCAGACTTGAGGTTTGAGGTTGACTTGGAAAGCCAATCGTCAATGGCCTTATCCTTAGACTTGTTATTTTTGGCCATAGTTGAACCTCGCAGCAAACCACCTATCAGATGATTGAGCGACGCGGTCATGATATGCGTATACGCATACGAGCAACAGCACGATCACTCTCGCTTGACTATGGAATACACTGCGAGAATACTTGCGAAGACGAAATCGACGATGAGTAACAGCTCTTCCCAGGTGAAAACATCTGGCGGGGCATATTGATAGAACGAAACAAGGAAAGATAATGTGAACAAACCGGCGCCGACAAAGATGGCCAAGAAATCCCCCCTTTCCAATCTGCGCCGATAGTATGTTGTGACTGAGAGAACTCCAAGGAGGGCCAGAGAAGGAAGCAGAAATGCAACAGTCATTCTTAATGCTTTCATAGCTGGAGCACTCAGACTCACCTTGAACAAGTAGAAATCTGGCATGTTTTCACACCCATATTGATAGAACCTTTCTGGACTCAAGCCCCACGATCTTAATGTTTCGTTGGTCGGAACTGAAACCAGTTTCTCAGCCGATATGTCTGAGGACCAAACCCAATCTCCCCGCAAATACACCGGCATAATCACCGTGCCGTCGTTTATCATCAGATGCGTTGACATGTTGACAGCTATCAAAGAGGAAAGTTCATAGTAGTCAAAAGGGGTTCCTAGGCCAGCATTGCGTATCGGGTTCATGTGCCACTGCCAAGGAACCGCGACCTTCTGTGGATCAGTGCTGATGCTTTCACTGACAAGCTGCTCGCCGGACGAGTTCCAGCTTGTCATTCCAAGTCCTTGGTTCATATCGGGTTGTAAGACCGCGACCCTGAAGCACTGGACTGATGGATCGGTCGTATACATCGTGAATGAATAATACGAGCTATACAGTGTTTCGGTCTTGAGGTCGATAGAATAGATTTCGAGCTGCATCATCATGTCAAATTGCGGGGAAGGCGTCGTGTTCGATGCTTTTACATTCACAGCTCTTCCGGCAACGACTATGCATGCTAACACAAAAATCAAGGGCAAAAGCGTTTTCGCAGCGCATTTCTTGTATTTCATCATGCGTTCATCTTCCTATTGGCGACCAACATTAGCGCGGCCCAACGGCGCTGGTAACCGACATGATTTCTTCTGTTTTGCCCATACACTTAGAATGGTTCCTGCTCCGATAACAACCAAGAATGAATATATCAATTCAGTGTGGTTGAAAGGGTTGGAGTCATCATCGGGAGTGTCTGGAGGCTTCGGTTCTACAATAATCGTACTTGTTGTGGCTGCCATCGTCCATGTTTCAACCGTGTGAAACTGCATCGTTACGGCATAGTCATGCATAACAGTTCCATTAGCATAATGCCTCTCGACTGTACCGTCTGACAAACGCGTTACATACAGAAGTTGGGAACTACTGCTCATTTCCTCACTGGGAATTAAGGCCATTGCCGCCCTCTGCTGACATGCAAGCACGATGATTGCGAAGCATATTATAAACAGAGATTTTCTGTTCATCGTCATTATCGAGGTGAAACTGGAAGTTGCGCCGAGTATTTTAGGATGATCCTCATGGGCGTTGATAACCAAACTTTTCTTTCGGCTATCACATTATAAAACGGCTGGAATAGAATTCCAAATCGGCTACGTGCAATGCTGAAGCCTGGAAGTTGCGTGCGCGCCTTTCAATTCGTTGCAATTAATGAGTTCTAGCTCGAGTACTTGAAACTGAAGCCCTACTGAAGTTTTCTAACGGTCGATGTCAACAGCAACATGGCGTTACCTGCGTCATTGACATCGAGAAGTTCGATTGAATGGGCACACTTGGTCGCATGAAAAGAAATATTCCGTTCCTGAAGTAACTATCAACACGCGCCAAGAGCTTTGACATAAAACGACGAAACGTCTTCCGTGAATAGTCCCAAGACTCAAAAAGGCCACCAGCGCAATTCTGAATTGTGGTATGTTATGCCGCAATATGCTATAATAGGAAGCCATCCGCCTGACAATTGTCCAATGACAAACAAAGCAGTCAGGGAGTTTGCCAAGAAAACTTACCGACAAGTTCCGAAGCTGGCCAAGCAGCTAAACGTGAAGATCTTGATGGACATTCATCTTGACCCAAACCATAAGGCCTTCATGCTGTTCGAGGCCCCTAATGCAGAGGCCGTCAGAGACTTCCTTGCTAGAGCCGGTTTCATGCACTTTTTGGAAATTGACTTCCACCTCGTCACACCGACAAAAGAACTCTTGGCACACGCAGACGAAATGCCCACCATATTCTAGACGCGCACACCATAATCCCTTCCTCTTTTTATTTCCCATAATGCCTGCTAAGCCCAAACATGATCATAGACTGTAAGAATCATACTATGACTCACCTACAAGTGGAGGTGGACATCTCTCGAAATTCGTGGCAACGTAACTCAGAGAATGAGCCCCGTTCGTCATCTTGTTTCGACTACGCGTACAAAATTCCTGTAAATCTCTTCACCGTGCTCAGTGTTGTTCACTTCTGGATGGAACTGAACACCATAATACGACCTTTCCAGATGTTTAACAGCTTGGACACTGCAGTTCTCTGAAACCGCAAGAACCTTGAAGCCCGGTGCATCTTTGACCTCGTCGTTGTGCGACTCCCAAACAAGGAACTCTTTCGGCAGTCCTTTGAACAGATCATCCTCTTCGATGACTCTGATCTTGGCCAACCCGTATTCTGGAACCTTCGACGGCCCAGCCTTGCCTCCGCAGTGGATGGCCATCAGTTGAAGCCCGACGCATATTCCCATTATGGGACCGTGAAACTCGTTCAAATAGTCAGTGCAGTTGCCCAGCCTAGGAGATTCCCAGACGACTCGCGGTGCGCCGCCGCTCAAAACCAGTGCATCCGCGTCTATCTCGCTTACTGGAGTCGTGTTTGGGATAATCTTGGTTTCGCATCCTATCTCTCGCAGAACTCTCCAGATCCTGTGAGTCCACTGTCCGCCGTTGTCGATAACGTTGATTTTCGCGGGTTTATTCATACTCGATCGTCCCCGGCGGCTTGTTCGTAACGTCAAAAACAACCCTTCCAACATCATCCTTTAGAGCGTTTGTTATTCTGACGGATATTCTCTCCAACACTAGGTGAGGAATCTTCGAGTAAGCAGCGCTCATCCCGTCTAGGCTTTCAACAGCGCGGACAGATATTGTGCTTCTGTAGACCCTGACGTCGCCGTGAACGCCAACGGTCTTGCAGGGCAGCAGGACAGCAAAGTATTGCCAGGGCCTGCTCATCTCATTGTTCGCTACGGCGTTCTCGATCTCCTCTTCGACTATGGCGCACGCTTCTCTTACGATTCTCGCACTGTCCGGATCAGCCTCGCCGAGAATTCTTACGGCCAACCCGGGGCCTGGGAAAGGCTGTCTCTCATAAATATGCTTAGGCAACCCCAGCTCCTGTCCGACGATTCTGACTTCATCCTTGTACAAGTCTCTAAGCGGCTCAACAATTTCAAACTCTATTTTCTCGGGCAGACCGCCGACGTTGTGGTGAGACTTGATTCTGTCCCTGAGTCCCCCTCCACTTTCTATCCAGTCCGGCGCGATCGTTCCCTGAACAAAGAATCTAGCGTTCTCTTTCCTCGCGACTTCCTCGAAGACCCTTATGAAAAGCTCACCTATGACCTTCCTCTTCTTCTCCGGGTCGACAACACCCTTCAGCTTTTCATAAAATCGTTCCTTCACATCCACGACAAGTACGTTTAACCCCAGCTTCTCCAGCAGTTTCTGATTGTTGGCTACCTCATTCTTCCTCATGTAGCCAGTGTCGACCAAAACACACCGCAGGCTCTTCCCGATCGCCCTGTTCACCAACACCGCGGCAACAGTAGAGTCAACGCCGCCGGAAACGCCGATAACAGCAACGCCCTTTATCCTGCGTCTTAACTCCTCAACAGTGCCCTCTATAAATTTCTCAGCATCAAACATCAGACCATCACAAGCTAGGATAAACGGGGGACTATAAAAATCTTGTAAAACGCACAAAAAAGCGATAATGAGGAATAAAGACGTTTTGGCTATGGTCCAAGGTTCTGGCAACTCTCAGAGACTCGGCACTGTAATGAACTGGATTAGAGTTCCCTAAGCAAGGTATGGGTTTTAGCCAACGATGAACCCAGTTTTGCTCTTTTCATAGCACGCGCGCAACGCCTATAAGGCACAACCAAAAAATAGTTACTCCCCCGCTTGTTCGGAGGTCTTCATCGAAGATTGCATTTACGTCTATTTGCCGGAGGAAAGATTGAGATTCTTGCATGAAGCAGACTCTGGCGAAAACCTCCAAAGGAAAGGACTGCAAAGTTCGCAAGTGCAGGAACTGAAGAAAAGCTTTGGCTTGAACAGGCTCCCCCAGAAAGAAGGCCGAAGTGCTCTCACCATCTATTTGTCGCAGTTCAAAAACCCGCTGATCTATGTAATCACAGCCGCCGCCATCATATCCGTTATTCTCAAAGATTACAACGATGCATTGATAATAGCAATCGTAATTCTCCTAGACACTGTCGTTGGCTTCTTTCAAGAACACAGAGCTGAGAAAGCCGTCGTAGCTCTTAGGCACTTACTGAAGCCCACTGCAAGGGTGATCAGAGACGGACAATTGGCCGAAATAGATGCCTCGGAAATTGTGCCCGGCGATGTAATAGCTCTGAACGATGGCGACAAAATAGCTGCGGATGGCGAGCTCATTGAAGCTGTAAACCTGAACATCAATGAAGCCATCTTGACTGGTGAAAGCGAGCCCGTGGTCAAAGATGTCAGCGACCCTGTCTACATGGGAACAACTGCAGTTTCCGGCAGAGGTCTCGTGAAAGTCACTGCAACAGGAATATCAACCGAACTCGGAAAGATCGCCGATTCGTTGTCCGAGATGAAAGAAGGACCTACACCCTTGCAAATGAGACTTGAAGGCTTCGGTCGCTCCTTAACCTACATCGTAATAGTCATAAGTGCTGTAATTCTTGGCATCGGGCTGCTCTCAGGAATCGACTTCTTACAGATGGTCAAGGTAGCGGTGGTCTTGGCCATTGCCGCCATACCCGAAGGGTTGCCAATTGCTGTCACAATGATTCTTGTCATTGGCATGAGAGCCATCCTGCACCGGAGAGGTCTCGTCAAAAAGCTATTGGCCGTGGAGACACTTGGCTCTGTAACCGTCATTTGTACTGACAAAACAGGAACCCTTACCGAAGGAATCATGCAAGTTGTGCGAACCGATTTTCGCAACGAGAAGATGGCAGTGCACGTGATGGCATTGTGCAATGATCTTGCAGACTCTTTGGAAGTGTCTATGTGGAATAGGACGAAAGTCATGGGCGTAGATCCTCAAGCGCTCTCCGAAAAATGTAAGCGCACTCACGAAGTGCCGTTTTCAAGTGAAAGAAAGCACATGTTGACGGTCAACGTCATAGAAGGAGCTGAAGTTGCACTCCTGAAGGGAGCACCTGAAATAGTTCTGGACTTCTGTTCGGTGTCACAGAAAGAAAAGAAGGAAGCAATCGGTGAATTCACAGAGTGGGCTAACTCAGGCTTGAAGGTCCTCGCTCTAGCATACAAACGAGATGGACAACGCAGAGAATTGAAGGATTTCGAGTGGCTCGGACTTGTCGGAATCGAAGATCCAATAAGACCGAGCGTCAAAGACGCTGTGGCCCTTTGTCACAAGGCTGGAATCAAAGTGAAAGTAGTGACTG
This sequence comes from Bathyarchaeia archaeon, assembly GCA_049521795.1. Classification (GTDB taxonomy): domain Archaea; phylum Thermoproteota; class Bathyarchaeia; order Bathyarchaeales; family Bathycorpusculaceae; genus DASPPK01. The sequence goes on along the minus strand of JBEKOM010000011.1, from coordinate 54,195 downwards.
GAGATTACCGCGGCACAGCGCAGAAGGTAGCTGCTGCAATCGGTCTTTCTGTCAATTCAAACCAGATTCTTGAAGGCAAAGAGCTTGAAACCATGAGCGAGTCGGATCTCGCGAAGATTGTGGATGATGTTGTACTGTTTTGCCGCGTCGCGCCACACCATAAGCTGAAAATTGTCAATGCCCTTCAGAAACGCTCCGAAGTAACGGCAATGATCGGAGATGGCGTGAACGACGCGCCGGCTCTCAAGAAAGCAAACATCGGAGTCTCAGTTGGAAACGCTACCGACGTAGCAAAGGAAACAGCTAGCTTAATCCTTCTGGACAATAATTTCCAGACGCTTGTAGACACGGTTGAAGAAGGAAGAATAGTCTTCGACAACATAAAGAAAGTCGTAGCCTACGTTCTTTCCAACTCATTCGCCGAGATCTTCACAATCTTCGGCGCTATGATTCTAGGCTGGCCAGCCCCATTGACAGTCCCGCAGATCCTGTGGGTCCACCTAATATGTGATGGCCCGTCTGACATTGTCCTCGGCTTCGAAAAAGGAGAAGCAGGCGTAATGAATGAGAAACCAAAGAGCATGAAAGAGAACATTCTGGATAACTGGGCCAAAACCTTGATTCTCGCTATAAGCCTCATCTCTGCAGCGTGTTCTCTAATTCTGTTCTGGTCTTTCTGGCAAATCTACCACGACATAGAATCAGGCAGAACCATAGTGTTTACAGTCCTAGCCGTACAAGAGTTGATATACATTTTCGCCTACCGCAGCCTTAGGCACTCCCTGGCCAAATCAGGCAACTTCTTCACAAATAAGTGGCTCTTCGGCACAGTCGGTCTAGGTTTCTCCCAGCAACTCTTAGCTCTCTATATTCCTGCTCTGAACAACATCTTAGGCGTCGTACCACTGCACCTTAACGATTGGATATTAGTATTCAGCGTCGGTTTTGGCATGCTGTTAATCGTTGAAACCGTCAAATACCTGATGAGACACCCAGCAGGCAGGCACTCCTTTGTCCACATGAGACATGCGCATTTCAACAACAAAAATCACGAAAAGGTCTCTCGCAACAACGCGGATGGTAGGAGAAAAAGCCCCGCCAGTTAACAAACTCCTTTAGACCCCGAAGAGTTAACAGAACCGGGTTTGGAAAACTATAAAGCAAAGGTAACAAGTCTACCTTATCCCTAAATACTTGCCAATCAGGTGAACGGCATGGAAAAATTCACTCATGATGTAGCCATAATCGGAGCCGGCCTAGCCGGTCTCAGAGCCGCAGTGGCCGCCGCGGACGTCAGCGACAAACTGGACATAGCCGTAATCTCAAAGCACCACCCGATACGTTCACACTCGGTGTGCGCGCAGGGTGGAACCGCAGCGGCGATGCGTGAAAAAGACTCGTTTGAACAGCACGCTTTCGACACGGTGAAAGGTGCGGATTACCTGGCAGACCAAGACGTCGTAGAATTCTTCGTAAAAAGGGCTCCAAGAGAAATAGTTCTCACTGAACACTGGGGATGCCCCTGGAGCCGAACCCCAGACGGAAAGATAGACCAAAGAGCTTTCGGCGGTCACACGTTTCCAAGAGCATGCTTTGCAGCGGACATGACTGGATTCCATGAGATGCACGCGTTGTACGGAAAAGCAACATCATACCCAAACATCAAGTTCTACGACGAGTGGTTCGCCACGTCGCTCATAGTCGAGAACGACAGGGCAACAGGGTTAACTGCCATAGAAATGAAAAGTGGGGAAATGCATGCGTTCAGTGCTAAATCGATCGTGATGGCAACCGGAGGTCACGAGCGCATCTACGAGTTCACCACTTTTTCACACACAACGACCGGCGACGGAATGGCAATGGCCTACCGTGCCGGAGCACCACTGGAAGACATGGAATTTGTGCAATTTCATCCGACGGGGCTGGTTCCCCCCGGCGTGCTGATAACCGAAGGTGCTCGTGGCGAAGGAGGTTACTTGGTTAACGCCAAAGGCGAGCGTTTCATGAAACGTTATGCGCCGGAGAAGATGGAGCTTGCCCCACGCGACGTAGTCTCAAGGGCTGAACAGACGGAAATCCTGGAAGGAAGAGGTCTGCAAGGACCTTACGGGCCCTACATAGCCATAGACCTGAGACACTTGGGTGAAGAAAAAATCAACCTGAGATTGCCGCTGATCCGGGACGTTGCAATGAAACTCGGCGGCGTAGACCCTGTAAAGGAGCTGATCCCCATCAGGCCCGCGGCTCATTACTCGATGGGAGGAATCAAAGCCAACGTAAGAGCTGAAACGCCGATTTCTGGATTGTACGCTTCCGGAGAATGCTCCTGTCTGAGCATACACGGAGCAAACAGGCTGGGAACAAACTCAACAAGCGAATGTCTAGTTTTCGGAGCCGTGTCAGGCGAAGAAGCCGCCAAGCACGCTCTTAAGAACGGTGTGCACGAGATTCAACACGAAAGACTCATAGCAGAAGAGAAGCGGGTTTTTGACGGGATACTGGGAAGCGAGGGCGGTGAAAGTGTGCCCAAAATCAGGGATGAGATGAGGCGCACGATGAATGAGAAAGCCTGGATCTACCGAAGAGGCGACCAGCTTGAAAGCGGCCTGAAAGAAATAAGACAGCTGAAGAACAGATTCAAAAAAATAAGGGTCAAAGACAAGGGCAGACCCTTCAACACTGGCATGCTGAATGCCTTGCAGCTGGATTTCATGCTAGACCTAGCTGAGGTCACTTTTGTCGGAGCGCTTCCGAGAAACGAGTCGCGCGGAGCCCACTCGAGAACTGATTATCCGAAACGTGACGACGAAAAATGGCTGAAACACACATTGGCTTATTACACGAAAGACGGGCCGAGACTAGAGTACTCGCCAGTGACGATCACAAGGTGGCTGCCCGCGGCCAGAACCTATTAGAAGGGTGAGTTTGATGAGCACACATGTTGAGAAAACCGTCGAGTTCAAGATAAACCGTTTTGACCCTACGCAAAAGAGAAGGTACACTTCAACGTTCAAGGTTCCAGTTCGAAAAGGAACAACACTGCTGGACGCTCTTCTCTACATCAAGGACAATCTGGACGAATCACTCACTTTTAGGCAGTCGTGCAGAATGGGCATATGCGGAGACTGCGCCATCAACGTCAACGGAAAACCTATGCTGGCATGCTACACGCAGATTCTCGATCTCGGTTCAGACTCGTTACTCATCGAGCCGCTCTCGAACGCACCGGTCATAAAAGACCTGGTAGTCGATATGCAGCCTTTCTTCGACACGTACAAGAGGATAAAGCCTTACCTAATCAAACCTGGAGACGAGCTGAAAAAACCAATCGAATTTGTCCAGTCTCCGGCCGACCTCAAGAAGTACTGGGACTTAACGCTCTGCATAAAATGTTCCATCTGCAACTCTGCATGCCCGGCGATCATAGACGAGAAATTCTTGGGCCCTTCGGCTTTGACGTCGAATTACCGGTTTGTAGCAGATTCAAGGGATCAAGGCGCGGATGAACGGTTGAAGCCGATGGCAGACAATGTGTGGCTGTGCACTCAGTGCAATTCATGCACGCTTTTCTGCCCAAAGAAACTAAGCTGCGCCGACGCGATAGTCGACGACCACAGCCTTCTCGTAGAAGGCAGCAACATACCCAGAACCGTCAAAGACGTGCTTGAGAGCGTCTACAAATACCACAACCCAATGAGCACGCCGCAGGCAAAAAGAATGGACTGGGCAAAAGACCTGAACGTAAGAACTTACCCAACAGTCACGAAAGCGGACGTGCTCTTCTTCGTTTGTTGCTCAAACGTGTATGACATGAGGAACCAAGAAGCCGCTAGAAACATGGCCGCAGTGTTTAACAGTATGGACGTGTCCTTCGCAACACTGGGCGCCGAAGAGTGGTGCTGCGGAGACCACATGCTGAGAATGGGCGAGAAAGGACTTTTCGAAGAACTGGCCGAACATAACGTCTCCATGTTCAAGAAGTTCGACGCTGGAAAGATTGTGACGCTGTCGCCGCACTGCTACAACACCTTCAAGAATGACAAACCATACAAAGACGCCAACTTCAACGTTCAGCATTACACACAATTCTTGGCCGAGGCATTAAGCAGCGGCAAAATCAAACTCGGCAAGCCAGTGAAGAAAACCGTTGCCTACCATGACCCATGCTTCTTAGGCAAGCGCAACGACGTGTTCGACGCGCCGAGACAGATCTTGCAGTCAATAAACGGTATCAAGCTTGTTGAGATGAAGAGAACAAGACAGAGTAGCTTCTGCTGCGGCGGAGGAGCAGGCAGAGTCTGGACAGAAGACGCGGTGACAGAGAAGAGGCCAAGCACGAACAGACTTCATGAAGCCCTTGAACTCGGCGTTGACACCGTGGCCGTTGCATGTCCCTACTGCGTGACAACTCTCGAAGACGCTGTCAAAGTGCTGGACGTCGAAAACAAGATTGCCGTGAAAGACATCCTCGAACTCATCAAAGAAGCAACATAGGGCCCCGAAAACCTCGCGACTTTCTCAACACGCGTTTTTTCAACGTGCCTTCCCATTTCTCACCTGCCCTAGTTGCTCTCCATGGAGATTCTCGTTTGCAAATCGATAAATTAATATCAACCGCGCATCGTTCCTTTACAAACAGCAAGGGGAGGAAACATTGTTAGGATACGCTGGTCGAATGCTTCATATTGACTTAACCTCAGGAAAAACCCATGTTGAGCCTTTGAACGAAGAGTACGCTAAGAAATACATCGGCGGAATAGGCTTAGGCATGCGCCTGTGGTTAGACAACTCTAAACCCGGAGTGGAACCGTTCAGCCCGGAGAACCCCCTCATCCTGACGACTGGGTCGATAGCGGGCACAATGTGGCCCACGGGCGGAAACGGACACGCTTTCGTCTCAAAGTCGCCAGCAAGCTACGGCGTCGGCGAGTCCAAGGCTCACGGCACGTTCGGGACAGAGTTGAAAAGAGCCGGATACGACGGCGTAATAATCAAGGGCAAGGCTGAAAAACCAGTTTATTTGTGGATTGACGATGACGCTGTTCAGCTTCTGGACGCTTCACGATTGATGGGCAAGTCGCCGGCTGAAACAGAGGACGCGATAAGAGAAGAGTTGGGAGACTACTATATCCGCGTCGCGGCGATAGGCGTCGCCGGCGAGAAACTCTCGCGCATCGCGTGCATCATCAACGATAAGACCAGAGCCTGTGGAAGAACTGGACTAGGCGCAATCATGGGGTCAAAGAACTTGAAGGCAATCGCTGCCCGTGGCACGCATGACATCACGGTGGCTAAGCCTGAAGAGTTTATGGAGATGGTCAAAGAGTTTCACGAGAGGATGAAAGGTCCCGCAGCGCAGAAGTACCGCACGTTGGGGACTCCGGAGAATGTTCTCGTTCACAACTCCTTGGCTTGCATGCCTACGAGGAACTACAACAACGCATCTTTTGAGGGTGCAGAGAAAATCAGCGGAGAGGTCCTGAACGAGAAGTACGTCGCGAAGATCATAGGATGCAGTTCCTGTGCGATGCGGTGTGAACACATGTGCGTCGTCGCAGAGGGCCCGTACAAGAACACGATGACGCGTATGGAGTACGAGACCTTGTGGGCGCTAGGTCCGTTCTGCGGTGTGGACCGCCTTGACGCGATAATAAAGGGGATGGAACTCTCAAACTACTACGGAGTAGACGCGATCAGCGCCGGCGTTATCGCGGGCTTCACCATGGACTGCTACGAGAAGGGCATACTGACCGACAAGGACCTCGGCGGGATAGACGCTCACTTCGGTAACCATGAAGCGATGGTTCAGCTCGTCGAGAAGATAGGCAAACGCGAGGGCATAGGCGAAGTGTTGGCCGACGGGGTCAAAGTTGCCTCAGAAAAGATCGGCCAAGGCTCGGAGAAGCTGGCTGCACACATTAAAGGCGTTGAAGTAACGGGTTACGACCTGAGATGCCTGAAGACGGCCGCGCTGGGTTTCGCAGTTTCGTTCCGTGGAGCAGACCACAACAGACACGGGGCCTACGCGTTCGACGTGAAGGGAAAAGTCAACCGACTGATCGCTGAGAAGGGCAGGGGAAAGATGGTGATGGGCATGGAAGACTCGTACGCAGTCATCGACTCACTGGTCGTGTGCAAGTTCTCAAGGGGCACTTACTACAAGGAATGGGAGGACATGGCTAAACTCTACAGCGTCGTCACAGGTTACCCGATGACGCCTGAAGAACTCAGACGTGCTGGTGAAAGGATAAACAACCTCGGCAGACTGTTCAACATAAGAGAAGGACTGGGCAGGAAGGACGACACGTTGCCTTACAAGGTTATGCACTTGCCGATCCCCGACGAGGGCCCGTCAAAAGGAGCCGTCTTCACTCAAGCGGAGCTGGACCTGCTTCTCGATGATTATTATGAAGCCCGAGGCTGGACAAAGCAGGGAGTACCCACAGTGGAGAAGCTCAAGGAACTTGGGATGGAAGACCTAACACCCATAGTTCAGAAGTGACCGGAGGAAAAACCATGGTAAAGATTCATGATAGAAAATTCGTTTCAGCAGACCCAGACAAGTGCGTAGGATGCCAAGTGTGCGAGTACATCTGCTCATGGACTAAGGAAAAAGCCTTCAACCCGTTGAAATCCAGAATACGCGTCGTCAGGATAAACCAGCTGATAAACATGGCAGTCACCTGCAGACTCTGCGAAGACCCGCCCTGCGTTGCCGCATGCCCAAGAGAGGCGCTCACTCAGTCGGAAGAAACAGGACTCGTATCCGTGGACAAAGACAAGTGCAACGGCTGCGGATGGTGCATCGAAGCCTGCGACTACGGCGCAGTCATGCTGCATCCAGACGACAAAGTAGTCTACATTTGTGACTTGTGCAAAGAAAAAGGCGAGCCCCAATGCATCAAATGGTGCCCAGAAGAAGCCCTAGACCTCGTCACGAGCGACGTCCTGGCACAGAAGGCAAGAATCACAGCGGTGAAGAAACTCTTCCAAGAAGCCGTACAAGAGACAACAAAGAAGTCCTAACGCGTTCGTCACGTAACTGATCCCGATGTTCTTCTGATTCCTCTTCAGAACTTTTTTTGTTCTCATGGCTGGAGAACAGATTTTCCGTACAAAAATCATCCGAAGCCCCACCATTGCAGAGAAGCGATCGTCTCTTCTCTTAGACTCTCGCGGGAGATAATCTTTTAGGCTCATGGTTGGGAAACACTGAGCTTTCCTGCATTGTAGAATAAAAACGTGCGGCGCGGTCAAACAATGAAGTATTTAGGGCAGATCTCCATATCCTTAACCCAGAAAGACACCTGAAGGTCTTTGACTCCAGGTATTCTGGCGATATCATCTCTCACCTTGATCAAATGCTCGAAACTCATCACCACGCTGATAGCGAGTAAATCGTGGTCTCCAACACTCTTCGCAGCCACAATTATGTTAGGCATATGAATGAGCCTGTCCAAGATCATTGATGAATCAGGAGGATTGTTTTGACGCGGCAGTATGTGCGTAGGCGAGGTGTCGATCACAAACACGGCCATTGCTTGGTACCCAATCTTCTGGGGGTCGATCACGATCGTGGACCCGCGAATCGCTCCCTCTTTCTGCAGCGCAGTGTATCTGTGCACCACCGTATCAGGTGAGACACCCAGTTCCCTGGCAATCTTCCTGAAAGACATGCGAGCATTCTCAGTAAGCTTATCAATTATGGCAAGGTCTGTTTTGTCCAATCCTTGTCACTTCTTCCTAAGCTGTTCGAATTCAAAGTTCTTTGGACACAACAGTATCTCATCGACCCATATGCTGGTGGCCACCTCCCTAACCATGGGATGTCCCTGTATAGACTCCTTCAGTTGCCCCAACCTGCCAACGTTTTCCAGCACTGCTATTGCAAATATGTTGTGTCTGCCCATAGATGGGCTGCAGAAAACCACCCCTGGCATCCTTTCGATAAAGTCCACGACATCCTCTACGTGAGGATACTCGACGCGAATTCCGAAGCTCGCAACACAATCACAGCCAAAGCTCTTAGGGTTCAGCAGTATCGTTGTTCCTCTGACAACACCGGTTCTCCTCAACCTCCCAAACCTCTTGCTTATCGTATCCACAGACACCTTGCAACCCTTGGCAATATCCGCAAAGTTCGTGCGCGCGTCTTCCTGCAAAGCTCGAATGACGTTCACGTCAATTTCGTCAATCTTCGTTTTGGAAGCCAACTTACATCCTCTTAACCGAAAAATAGGCGTTCAAAGCTTTTAAATCCTATGATTTGACCCTTGAAATCTTACAGTGTCGAATGTCTCAAGAAGAAAAACGATTATCGCGGGACATTATCCGCACTATATAGCGAGATTATCTTAAAATGTGCGAATATTTAAGTTGAAATCGGACAAAACGTATAAATAGGGCCAAATGTGCTTAAAATGTTGGGAGAGTAAAATGAAACTAGAACAGATATTTCAAGAAATGAAAAGCAGAGATTCAAGTGAGGAGCTGAGAAAGCGAAGATTCGCGTGCGCTAGCTGCGGAATAACTTGGACTGAGTTTGTAGGCATGGTCATCGGCCACAGAGACGGAAAGGAAGACCTGTGCCTTCGAATCGGAATGGAATCAGAAGCGTGCCAAGTGTGCAGATTGAAAGCCAGAGAGTGCCAAGAATGTGGTTCAAAAGATGTGTATGAGCTCAGGTTTGAAGAGGAAGTATCCGAGGTTCCACTGAGCTTCAAAGGTATAAAAACGGTCGACAGAGGATTGCGCTAAGCGATGTGCTTTGAAATCGAGACTATGGGGAGATGAAAAGGATATGTTAAGCTCGATAGAACTTTCAGGCCGAGAACTTGGAATGATAAAACTGATGGCGGAGTTTCTCTCTGAAAAACCTGAGCTGGCCGCAAAGATTGAGAGCTACTCTACGGCTCATTATGCGTTGACAACGACGTATTCGGAGAACTTTGACGTTCCTGAAGCCGACGCTTGGAAGATACTTGAGGAAATTGAGAGAAAAATCAATGAAGCGGAATATGTTCACGTGGAAGCGCCTTATCCGGTTAAGAGATGGATTGCCCTGTCCAGAGACGAAGTCAACATGGTTCGAGTGCTCATCGACTACTTCTCTCCGAATCCCAGAATGACATCTGCGAGTGGCTTCGTCGCAAGCAGAACTGAATCAGTGATAGAGGCTTACAAGTGGTTCTTTGGAACTTCTGAAGGAAACGGTGAACTGGCTAGAGAAAACTTCCGAAACCTGGTTGAGAAGACTCAGACGGCTTTGTCGATCAGAACGGAAACGCTTTCGCCCATAACGACGATGCCGAATCCCTACAAAACCGTTCTGGAACTGATGCAGATCGCGGGAGAAAAACTGAAACTGGACGAGGGAATCCACGAAATGCTCAAACGTCCAATGAGAACAATGATCGTCAATGTCCCGGTTGTGATGGACGATGGAAGCATGCGAGTGTTCACGGGTTACCGTGTGCAGTACAACGACACTTTGGGTCCGACAAAAGGCGGCATAAGATATCATCCTGAACTGACACTTGAGGAGGTCATAGCGCTGTCTGCGTGGATGACGTTGAAAACGGCGGTCGTAGGACTCCCTCTTGGCGGCGGCAAAGGAGGAATACGCTGCAACCCGAAAGAGATGTCTTCTGGAGAGCTGGAAAGGCTAACAAGAGGTTACACACGCGCGTTGGCAAGATTCATCGGTCCATACTCTGATGTGCCCGCACCAGATGTTTACACGGACGCACAAACGATGGCATGGATAATGGATGAGTATAGTCAGATGGTCGGATGCAACGCTTTCGGCGTTGTCACAGGGAAACCAGTTTGCATAGGCGGTTCACTTGGAAGAGTCGAAGCAACGTCCAGAGGAGTGATGTACACCATCGTCGAAGCTGCAAGACACTTGAACATAGAGCTCAAAGGAGCAACCGTTGCCGTTCAAGGGTTCGGAAACGTGGGCTACCACGCAGCAAAACTGCTCCATGAGCTTGGATGCAGAATCGTGGCAATCTCTGATTCCAAAGGCGCGATCTACAGTCCAGAAGGGTTAGACCCAGCAAAAGTCTCAGAATACAAAAACGAAAGAGGAACTGTCATCGACTATGAGAACTGCAAAAGCCTAACCAACGGGGAACTTCTGGAGTTAGAATGTGACATCCTTGTGCCCGCGGCAATGGAAAACCAGATCACTGAGACGAATGCAGGCAAGATCAAATCAAAGATAGTGTCCGAAGGAGCAAATGGGCCCACGACGCCTGAGGCGGACGAAATACTGTTCAGAAACGGCGTGTTCGTGATCCCAGACATCCTGGCAAATTCAGGCGGCGTAATCGTGAGCTACTTCGAACAGGTTCAGAACCAAATGAACTACTACTGGTCTGAAGAAGAGGTACGCAGCAAACTGCAGAGTACCATAGTCAACGCATTCAACGAAGTCTTTGCAGTTGCAGAAGAACACAAGGTCAACATGCGCATCGCAGCCTACATGAACGCACTGAAAAGAATCGCTAACGCAACGCTCGTCCGCAAGCAGAAGCCCTCTGTGCCAATCACGAGTCCACAGAGAATCAGTGCCAAATAAAGCCAGCTCCTCCCCCTTTTCTTTTCATCCACAGTGCCAACAGGAATACTTGAGACGTTTCATCACTTCTCCGGGCAAATGTGCAGCCGGCTTGTTCTCAGACCAATTCGACCGAAAATCCGAGACTGTTTCCACAAAAGCTAGGTTCCGAGTCATCCCCACGTAGAAGCATTATCACCCTATTCCAAAGCGGGCCGGCCGCAAAGCACCTTGAAATCCTCACGCGCTGAAGCTGAAGCTTCAACGGAACATTCCGACGCGTGCACTTTCTTGAGTGGCTCGGCATGATTATTGGTCCTTTGCCCCGGCCGCCGACATTATTATTAACTTTTGCGCAAAAGTTAATAATATCCTTGTTTACACGGATCATGGATGGTCCAAAATGACATATGCGCTTCTTCATAGACGCGCCCTGGTGGCGTCAGCGGTGGGGCTAGACATTCTAATTTGAATTGGATTGGTTCTTATGGTAACTGATGAGTATTTCCTAAACGTGTCCGACCTGAGCTTAGAGATTTCAAACCAGAAAATTCTGGAGAACGTTAGTTTCACGATCAAGAAAGGCATAACCTTGTCGATAGTCGGACCAAACGGCGCCGGCAAAACGACCCTGTTTAGAGCTTTGCTAAGTCTGATTCCCTACAAGGGAAAGATCGAGTGGAACGGGAAGGTCAAAGTAGGATACGTGCCTCAGATTTTGTCGGTGCACGATATACCGATTTCAGTCAAGGAGTTCTTGTCATTCAAGGATGGTTCGGACGCTAGCAACGCTCTTGCCTCTGTCGGACTGGATAGTCAGACTGTCTTGGAAAAAAGTCTCGATGCCTTGTCAGGAGGTCAACTGCGAAGGGTTTTGATCGCTTGGGCAATAATTGACAAACCCAATGTTCTATTGTTTGACGAGCCTACAAGCGGGATCGACTTAGGTGGTGAAGAAGCCATTTATGGAATGTTAAAAAAAATGACGGCTGAAAACGGGATTACACTCCTTCTGATTTCTCATGACCTCCACATAGTCAGGGAATATTCGGATTATGTCTTGGCCCTGAACAGACACGTGATTTTCTTCGGGAAATCCAAGGATGTGATGAATCCGGATACGCAGAAGTTGATCTACGGAGAGCCAGTTTGCAGAGAATATGGTGAACCCCATGGTTGAGCCGCTACTGTTCAGTCTGATTGTGGGGATCGCAGTTGGGCTTTCCGCGGGCTACTTAGGATCCATAATGGTACTCGAAAAAATGGCCCTCGTCGGCGACGCTTTGTCCCACGTAGCCCTACCAGGACTGGCAATAGGAATCTTGCTGCATTTCAACCCGTTTGTCGGCGCATTTGCCTTCCTTTTCACCTCGGCAGTCCTAATATGGTATCTCGGGAGAGTCACGAAACTTTCATTCGAAACCCTCGTGGGCGCAGTATTTACTCTGGCGCTGGCAATAGGAATACTTCTCGTCCCCCAACCCGACTTACTGGAAGCTTTGTTCGGCGACATAACCAAAGTTGGCTGGATAGACGCGTTAATTGCAATCGTAATCTCAATTGCAGTTGTAGCACTAACAAGGGCCATCTACAGGAAAATTGTCTTGGGATTGATCTCCGAGGAACTCGCGGTTTCAAAAGGCATCAACATCGCTAGAACGAATCTTCTGTATCTGTTACTCGTTTCCCTCACTGTGGCCATAGGAATAAGAATAACTGGAACTTTACTCGTCGGTTTCTTGGTGGTGACTCCCGCTGCAGCAGCAAGAACAGTAAGCGCAAATCTCTCTAGATACCTTGCATTAAGCGCCATTTTCGGTGCCATCTCCTCAATTTCAGGCATACTACTGTCAAGCTACTTCAACGTGCTTCCCGGCCCCTTGGTGGTAGTGTCCGGAGTTGCCATTTTCGCCGTAGTAATAGTAATCAGATGGCGCGAGAAAATTACCTCATAGCAGCCCGACACCAACTCGTAAGAACCCGCATCCAAAAACTGGTACCGCCATCACCACCATCTCTTCAAGGAAACGAGACTAAGCCGTCTTGAACACAACGACTCATGCGAGGGTCCCATCTCGATAACGTTATCGCGCGGGCGATTCATAAGCTGCTCCAGTCAGTCTTATTAGAAAAAGACCACGTTAATACACTGCATGATGCTGAGGCGAGGACGTTGGGAATAATCAGTCTATCATTACCCGAGGAGCTGCTGAAAGAGCTAGATGCAATCCTTGGAGAAGAAAGATTCGCATCAAGGTCTGAGGTGATAAGACAGGCTCTTCGGACATACATTTCAGAGTACAAAGAACTCGACGAAATCAAAGGAGACATAATGGCCACGATAACGGTGCTCTATGAAAAAACAGAAAAAAACGAGGAACTGTTCAGGCTCCAGCACGAGTTCAGCGACATGATCGCCGCATACCTTCATTCACACTTGACGGAAAGCAGCTGTCTGGAGGTCATGGTGGTAAAAGGGTCTCCTAAGCGTCTGAAAAGCCTCGTAGACGGCCTGAAAGCAAACAAGCCTGTGAAACAGATAAAATTCTCCGTGATGACGACCAACAAGGACCGACTGGTTTAGATCAACATTTCTTCCTGGCGCACTACTCTGATTACTTGACCCTCAGAGAACGAATGATTGCATACCATTTAGAGCGCCCGTCTTGCTTGTTATTGGGTGAATTGTGCTGATATGATGGTTATGTCCTGATTTGGCGTGCCGTCAGTCGGGTTCTGGGGATTCGTGGGGGTGATGGGCACCTGGCCGATAGCGTCGACGACGTCCATGCCTGATATCACGTTGCCGAAGACCGTGTAATTGCCGTCCAAACTGGCAGCGTTGGCGTCGTTCAAGTCTATGAAAAACTGGCTCGTTGCAGAGTTGGCTTGGCTTGTTTTGGCCATGGCCACTGCTCCGCGCACGTTGCTGTGCTTGTTAGGAAGTTCATCCTGAATCGGAGGCACCGTTATGCCCTTGGGCGTAGTGTCTCCGCCTTGGATCACAAAACCATAGGCAACTCTGCTAAAGAGGGTTCCATCATACGCTCCAGTGCCGACTAGATTCTTGAAGTTATCCGTTGTAATTGGCATGTCATCGTAGAGTTCGATCGTTATATTTCCCATGCTTGTCACGAGAAGAACCGCCTTGTCAACGAAAAAGCTCTGCGTTGGAACCGCGTTCCAATTGTTGTCAGTGTCGTTGCACCAGAATCTCCATTGAACGACGTCGCCGATCGTGTTATCCAACGTCTTGGTAACCGTGGCATTGCTGGATGTGGGACCTACGAAACGGGAGAACGGTGTCCACGTGTCATTAACGAATGCGCCAGTGTTGTTGGTTTCGAAAATGTAACCGCTTACGTTCGCATTATCCGCCCATAGAGCACTGAAGGTACATGATGAACCTACTACCGTTGAATTGCTCGACACATACGAAAACGTGGGAGGACTGGCACTAGCCGGTCCGCCGCCGCTCATCCGATAAGCCGCAACTACGATGCCAAGGATAAGCATCAGGACTACTGCGACGATGAGCGCATTTCTAAGTCCGTGAGACCTCCCGCGCCTATGTGGCATAACAGAAGCTTCAACACGAAAACATATAAACCTTAAACCTCAAGAGCGAGCTTTCGAAATCAGAACATATTTGGGCCCTCGAATAGGCGGGCCTATCACCGTTGCACGCACACTTTATGCCACGCGCGCGGTGCGCTAAGCTTCATCCAACCGAGTTTGTGTTGGCTCTTCCTTTCATCCAGTCGTGTGCAAAGATTTCTGCTTCTCCGGTTTCTATTCCTTCCAGTATCTTCTGTGCCACATACTCTGCCGTGTCAGCTGGAAAGGGAGGGCCACCATTCTGCTCCGCTCCCTCGAGAACAACGTCTTTAATCGTGTTCTTCTCGAAATCTGTGAGCGTCATGTACGGGTACACGACACTGACGACGATTTTGTCCTTCTTCAACTCTTCCCTTGCAGTCAAGCTGATATTGGCAAGCGCGCGTTTCAAGCCCGAATATGCACCGTTGTACGGCAAATACATCAGCGCAGTGCCGGAGCTAACGTTGACAATTGTTCCTCCGCCCTGCTTCCGCATGATAGGAATAACCTGCTCCATCGCAACAAGCGGACCCACAACGTCCAAGTCGAAGATACGATGAAAAGTGTCAACGTTAGTCTTCTCAATCGGAGCATCATACCCTTGACCCGCACAGTTGAGTAGAACGTCGATCCTCCCGAAGTGTTCCATCACCTTCCTGATCATCCCTTCGATTTCATAAATTCTCGTCATGTCTGCGGGGACCGCTAAGGAGTTGGGGAGCTCAGCTGACAGTTGCTCCAGTTTCTCTTTGGAACGGGAGACGAGAGCAAGTTTGGCGCCTTGTTTAGCAAGAAGCTTTGCGGTCGCAAGGCCGATCCCCGAAGAAGCACCAGTGACAATAACTACTCGATTCTGAAGATTCATGAAGATCACGTCCTACTCTTTGACTCTTGCAGTGAACAGATTCTCTCAGTTGATCCGTTTAAGGATTTGTGATAATTGTCTCATTGGCACGCACTAATCCAAAATCACGACTGTCAACGCATCAAATCTTCCACGAGTTTAGCCACGTTTTCCACGACGTAACTGTTAATCATCCGACCTTTCCTCCGCGACGCCGCTGTCGGGTCACCGATCACACCGCTCGGAAAATACTTCTGCGCATCCGCGACTATCTCGAACCTCGGCAGCTCCGGAAAACTCTTCCTACCCCTCATCTTAACTAAGTCAGGCCTAATGGCCATAACTCTTGAAGTCTCAATCGCTCCAGCATGACCATCCTTCTCGCTGAAATACTTCCCCCTCAACTCATAAGCAAAGTCATAATCCGAACACACCATAATCCGACACCTCTTCTCCGCACCCTCGCCTTGATGATGCCAAACAACCTCCTGCGCCGCAAGTCTCAGCGCAGCCATGTGAGCCTGACCAGCGTGACCACTCAAAACGAGAATCCTCCTGAAACCGTTGCGAACAAACTCCTCAAGAACGTCTCGAACAACCCTGTGCAACGAGTCAAACCCGATTGAAATCGTGCCAGGAAAACCCCGCGTCGAATCGCA
This sequence comes from Bathyarchaeia archaeon, assembly GCA_049521795.1. GTDB lineage: Archaea > Thermoproteota > Bathyarchaeia > Bathyarchaeales > Bathycorpusculaceae > DASPPK01. Next base: position 38,528 of record JBEKOM010000011.1, on the reverse strand, counting down.
GACACCGTACCTCAAAGGCGGCGCAACCAAGCACCCAGTTCTCTTGGCTACTTCAACCGCCACGAACTCAGGCTGCGCACTATCGGTGCACAGAGGCAAGTGAGCCCCATGCTCCTCAACACTCCCAACAGGAACAATGAGGGCGCTGTTTGACTTAGCGCATTCTTTGACGTCTCTCATGTTCAACTCATCAAACCACAATCTACGTTTCTGCTTCGCTCGGACACTATTGACGCCACTTCTTGTGACCTTCAAACGTCAACCCCCGCTTGGCCGCTCCAGAAGCAAGTCAACAGCTGCGCTTATAAGCTCTGGGCAGAAACACTTCAACTCATCCACACTTTTTCTCAACAAACAATAGGATCGCCAGAGTTGTTGGCCGATGTGCAGCTGAGCACAACAAGTCTAGCGCGCGCGAATGTTCGCACTTTGTAGGCGATCAGTGGTGCAAGATTTGTCCTGAAATGGATTCTGGCTGTTGGCGGTGTGCACGTGCCCTCCAAATGCTATGATGTCTGGGCACTCGTTGGAGATTCTTGTGAGTGTTCTGGGTTAAGGTCTATTACTGTTGTTCCTGCAAACTTGTCGAAGTATCTGATGTACCTCTTGTCCTTCAGTCGGCGTCCTGCGAGTAGATCGAAGGGCAGTATGACGAAGATTTTTCCGAAGTTTCTGACTGCAGCGTGGTCGTAGAACATTTTTTTTCCGTCTAGGCGGACAACGGTGAGTCTTAGGAGTCTCTTGCCGAGGCTTTGGCCTGAGAAGCCTTCGAGCAGTGTGGAATAGACCCAGAATACGAGGACGAAGAGGATGACGTTGATGTCAGGGCGGAATCCTCCTCCCGTGATTAATGAGAACACGGTGGCTATCAAGGAAGCTGCCGTGAACACGGCGAGAACGACTCCGAAGTCGATGAGGAAGGCGTAGGCTCTTTTGGCCAGCTCTGAGGCCCAAGATTGCAGGTCCATGACGAGTCTGACGGCGTTTTCGCCCATCTTGTTTAGCCGGTACTTGCCCGACGGCGATTGCTCGATCAGCCCCGTCAGATTTCGAATGTGAAAACTCAGCTTTCCGGTATCGATGCTCAAAGCGTTCATCAGGTCGGTGAAGGAGCATTCGCTCTTCTCGTTGAGAGTGAGGAGGATCCCTCTTCTAGTGGGGTGCGAGAGCGCTGACAGTATTCGCGTGACGCTTTCTTGATCGGCAGCCATAACATAAACCTAGATTCGTCTTGCAGATTGCTGATTATACGCGCGGTCGCGCAGGAATTAACTGTTTCGTCGGCTTGAGGCCATCTTGCAGGCGGGGCAGTTGAAGCAAAACAGTAATAGCATGAGCTATGACTGAAGCTGACCGAGCTTGTGAGCAGGATTTTGAGCGTTGTGCGCGGACGCTAGGGTCTGGAGATCCTGCTCTCATGTTGCAATGATGTTGACGTGAAGCAGGAAGTAATTGAGTCTATGCAGAAGCATGCACAGCTCATGCAGCGCGCGCTTGTGCCGTTCAGTTGCCCTGTGCGATGATTGTATACGTGTCTCTCCATCATAAGGCCCATCTACAAAGCCGTTTCCGTTGGTATCATTCCACTTTACGATGATCCAGCTTTCGCTCTGCGATTGCAGATTTGGGTATATGACTGTGTCAAAGTATTTGCCTGCAGCATATGTTCCTTTCCAACCAAAGCCATAGCATAGCATTATGTATCTGCCGCCCCCATCACTGAACGTCTCGATAACAAAGACGTCTTGATTTCCATTGACAGTCGAGGCAGGCATGCTGGTCCCTGAAATGGCTGAACCGCTCGAGTATTGGAAGTAGAAAACTCCGTTTGCATCATAGAATTGGATGGGTGCTCTATCCGACGAAGGAGTGCTGGTGTTACTCTCCGAATACTTCACGACGGGGTTTACTATAGGGCCGCCAAAGCTTACTATGCCCGTTCCTGAGGCCCCCACAGGCTTTCCTGTGGTTTGATCTACAAAGCTGGCCTGAGTGTCGAGGCCCTCCGTGACATTTGCAAGTTTTGTGTAGACGAACGCGGACGCTGTCCAGTCACTCACCAATGCCGCACTGCAGTTAAGCGGTTTAGTAGTGTTGTCTGAAGGATAAATCATCCTCACCGCACTTGTGTTGTTGGAGAACAACGTGTCGAAATCGCCCAGCCTGACAAACGTTTCCGCGAAAGCGATGTCGAAGCTGAAACTGGAAATCGCAGACGCGTTCGAAAATACCGTTAGACTCGGATTAACCTGAACAGTCTGGCCTGGTCCTATCTTTGGTTCCTCGCTGCTGAAAGTTGCAACGTTAGAGGTGTTGCCTGCTTGCCAGTTCTCTGCCTCAACACTCAGAACGAATGTTTCGTTCCCCTCGTTTCGAACGTACATTGTAATCGTCTTCGTCTCCCCAACGGTCACGTTGCCCCAATCGATGGAATACACTGGTGTGCTGCAATTCGCGTCCCAGTACACTCCCAGAGGCACTGACGTTATGACGGCTGACACCCTCAAAATAGCTGGACTATCAAAGAACAGCCTAGCCATGGAGATGGATAATATTGCCGCGATTGCCAAAACCAAAGCCAACCGGCGCTTACGCCTCACACCCTAGCACCTTCGACTCAAAACCCGATTCAATACGTATCCTTTCATTATCCAAGTAGCGCGCCGTATGCCCTTTTTGCCTCCGCCATTGCTGTTTCTTTTAATATCCCGGCGGAGACTACGCGGAAGTACATTGTTTTTAAGCCTCTCCTTTTTGTCAGCCAGCCCATTCGAACTAGTTGGTTGAGGTAGCTGCTCTCTAACGCGCGGCAGCGACCGGTGAGGTCTGATACTCGTATAGAGTTGCATTCGCCTTTCGACGCGACGGTCATGTAGGTTTTTCTAAGGTGATCTGGCAATAGGAACAGCTCTGAAGGGGAAATCTTCAGAGGCCGAGGGTTCCAGTTTGAAAAGGATTTTTCAATGTCGTCAAGGCGGTAACGTATTTCCCGCATTTCTCGGAAGATTTGATCAAACACAGATCTCCTCACCAAGTTTATTCTTTCCCTCCGATTCTGTCTCCGTTAAGCCTAAGGAAATTTCATGGGCACTTAACAGTTTTTGAGAATGGTTTTCGAGTGGTTAGCCAATTGTGTTAGGAAAGCTGCAAAGTCTGGTTTGCAAAATTGCAAAGTTAAACTAGCAAATCGTCTGCCTCCTCGTAAAACGCGCGCTAGTGAACGTTGCAGGTCTGTTGTTTCTATGGTTGCAACGAAGCCGAGCTGTCGGAAGCGCGCGCTTAACGCTGTCTTGTTATCTTTTGAGCTAGTCTCCAGACGAAGAATCCGATGATGCTTAAGATGAAAGACAACACTGCGAACGTGTCTGTTCTAATCCATGTTGTGAGATGAGACAAAGCGAGCGGCAGCCAGTCGGGATGTGTTATGTCCACTAGTACTCCGTAGATCCAGCCCAGCAGTCCATACAGGAAGAGGGCTTCGCCGACTACTCTGAGAACTGTAATGCTTGTATCAAGATCTTTGTTCATAATAGGCTACTCACGTGAGGTGTGGATTTTCTGGAGGAGGTTGTTCTGGGGTACTCGATTAGCGATGTTGATTGTTCTTGTTGTGTTCTTGTGGTGACGAGGTTGGGTTAGGTGTTGTATTCTTCGTTTTCTAAGAGTATGGCTGTGGTGATCATAGTGTCTGTTTGCGGGGTGGGTTTGGGTTTTTGGGGTTTGGTTCTGGAGCCTGTCCAATAGAGTGTCCATCCGACTAGCCAGAGGAGGGTTGTGACGGGTAGGAGTACCAGTATAACCGCCCTGCTGCGTACGCGTATGTTTCCGGGCATTTTCAAGATCATGCCTGAATGCAGCTCCGCATGATGGAGGAGATAAGTGTTTTTGACATGTATGTGTATCTTATTACGTTGTGGTGAGTCTGGATCGGTTTGTGCGGGTCGGAGTCTAAGTTAGAAACAAGGCATTTGTGGCGTTGGACACCAGCTGAAATTGAAGCGTTTGTCACAATTCTCCCGCGCGCTCAAAGTTTCCGCGGTTTTCTTTATTGATGCTCTTGAAGTAATGCTGGGTTCGGATGATACTTTGTCGTTGTGGAAGATGTTGGGTTTTGTTCTAGAAGCACGCGCGGTGGTTTTGTGTTTGTTGGTGTTTTGGGTGTGGGTTATCTTGTTTTTGTGGGTGGTTTTGATTTTTTTGTGGCGAGGTAGATGGTTGCGGCTGCTAGGATGATGGTTGATGCTGTGAGGGTGTAGTTGATGTTTGTGCTGAGGGCTACTTGGCCGCGTGTGGCGTCGTAGTTTGCTGTGAGGCTTGTGTAGGTTGAGTTTAGTGCGTTATAGTATTGTGTCAGGTTGTTGTAGTTGGAGTTGAGGGATTGGAAGCTGTTTTGTAGGCTGGTGTAGTTTGTTAGCAGTGCGTTGAATGTTGTGTGGAGGCTGTCGTAGTTTGTTTCTTGTAAGTTGTAGTTGGCTGCTAGTGAATTGTAGTTTGCGGTTAGGCTGTTGTAGTTGGCGAGTAGCGTGATGTAGCTTAGGTTGAGTTGGTTGGCCTGGCTGAGAAGGTTGGCGTAGGCTGTTGAGGTATCGTTGAAGTTGATGAGTAGCTGGGCGTAATTGGCGAGTAGTTTGGTGTAGTTGGTGAGCAGTGAGTTGTAGGTGGCGTTCAGGGCCGTGTATTCTGGGGATGGGACGAATTCTGTTATTGTGAAGGTGAAGTTGAAGCTTACTGGGCCGTAGTTGAAGACGGTTGAGTCTACTCGGATCGTGTGGTTTCCCACGTTGGACAGGGGAGGCTCGGTTGGGACTGTTAGGTTGTAGTTGTATGAGCCGTCTGCTCCTAGCGTGCCCTGCTGGTTGAGGGCTACGATGGTGTCGTCCCAGAAGATGTCGGCTGTCTGGACGTTGCCCACGGTTGCGTTTGTCGTGGTGAATCTCAGGAGAATAATCGTGGTGGCTGTCCCTTGTGAAGGAAGTATTTCTGCCTCTATCGGGCTGCCCTGCGCTCTCACTTGAGTGGCCGCCGAGCCTATCAGAGATATGAGAACGAAAACTGCCATGAGGAATTTGAAAGGCTTGTTCATGATCCTTGGCTCCGTATTCTATGCCTATGAACTCATGTTATAGTTAAGGGTTCTATTTTGTTTTCGGTTCATGTTCGACCATTCTGAGTCTTCTGTGACCTCGGCTTTTGCCAAGCAGAGGAGCCTTTGCTCAACTGTCGCGCGTTGGCTTGTCCCTAAATTCGCCAATAGCGCGCACGTGAGAGCATATACATTTTGCATATACGTTTTGCATATACAGTTGACGAGCATTGTTGAAAACGCTGAGGCTGTTCAGGTGGGATCTGGAGCCGTGTGAACTGTTCAAGTGCGCACACACAATAAAGGGACAAGGCAACGCGCTAAGCGGAGCCTTTGGCTTCTGAGAACTCGGGCGTTCTGGTTGTTAATGAGCAGGTTGTTGGAGCTCCTAGGCCGGATTTTGTTCTGGTGTTGTTGCCGTTTCTCGCACGCGCTATACATGTGGGGTTTTGTTCTAGAACATTTGCGTAGATGTTACATAGAATATTGTTTAAATAGCAGGTTTTCAATTTGAAGGGTTTAGGAGAAAGAGATAGCGGGCGAATGTGTGAACATGCTTGAAAATGTGTTCGGTTCCGCTCCTGTCAGGGAGGGACTGGTCTAGTGCAGACCACGAGCAGGGTTGAGCGGGATGTGTTTCGGGGTAAGGTTAAGGAGGAGTGGGAGCTCTTGTGGAGGGAGCGGTTTGATGACAGGGTTAGGGCTGAAGCGGTTTCTGTTCGGGATTACCCGTTGGTTTTTACGAGTCGCGGGCACGTTATTTTTGCGACTAGGAACGCTAAGGTTCTGAGTTTTTCGCAGATAATGGCGGTTTACGCGTCTCAGGGTCTGGTTTATTCTCCTGATCCTGATGTCGGTGGGTGGGGCAAGTTTGTTCGATTGCACGTGGGCACTGTTGCTCACTCGAGGGCGAGAGCCTTCGTTAACGGTGAGTCCAAGCCTAAGAAGGATGGGCAGCATCTGAAGAAGGGCGGCAGGGGCTGGCTTCACAAGTGAGCTTGGTATCCGATTTCTGATCCTTAGAATGTTGATTTCTGAGAGTGTAAAGCTGGTGCTTCAGGAGAGACGCCTGTGAAAGTTGACCCCCTTTCTTCAGTTGCCGGGTCAGATGTAGTCTGTAGTTGTGATCTGTCGCGATGTTGTGTTGTGGACCCCCGCCTTTTTGTTGGTAACGTTTTTGGTAATGTTGTGTGGTAACAGTTCCTTGTTGGGGCAGGCGGGTTTGTGGTGCGTGTGTGTCGTAGCGTGTGTGCTTTGTGTTAGTTGAGTTTTGGGTTTGTGTTGTCTTTCGGCTGTTGTTGTGTGTTTGGTTGTGGTTTGGATGGGTAAGTACAGGGATATGCTTGGGATCATAGCGGATATGCTGCATGCTGCTGGCAGCGGTTCAAAGAAGACTCGGATTATGGGTGTTGCGAACTTGAGTTACAGGCTTTTTGAGAAGTATTTGGGGAGGACGGTTCAGGCTGGTTTCTTGCGGTTGAATGGTGAGGGTTACGAGGTTACGGAGAAGGGTCAGGATTTTCTGGTAAAATACCTTGCTCTCTCCAGTAAATATTCAATGGTGGAGAGCGAACTTCAGAGCGTCATGTACGAGCGAGAAGTTTTGAAGAGGATGTGCCAGCCTTCGAGAAATGGCAAGCTTAAAGCTATGTGCGGAGGGAAACGTCGAAAGTGAGCCGCCTCCTCAAACGATGCCTCAAGGCTTCTGCTTGGCTGCTGCTGATTCTGATGGTTGCGGGCTTCATCTCGTACCGGTCGCGGTTTGCCAAGGGCGCCGACGAAGCTTCCGGGAGTGTTGAAAACGCGGACGTTGCGGTTCGCCTGGCTTTTAACGCTACTTTGGACGCTGAGAGGGCTGGAGCGAACGTTTCCAGTTTGATTGTGAAGCTGAATGAAGCTGGGGGGCTTCTGACCGAAGCTGAGGTCGCGCTTACAAACGGGAATTCAAGCGAGGCTTCCACCAAGGCTGGCCAGTGTGTTGAAATTGCAGAGAGCGTTAAGAGCGACGCCGAGGTTCTGAGGGCGCCGGCTTTGGACGAGGCGCAGACGATTTTTTGGACGTATTTCACCATTTCTGTGGTAGGCGGGGCCGTGTTTGTCTTTGTTTTGGCGCTTGTTTGGCGACGGTTCAAGCATAGCCATGTTGGGAAGGTGTTTGGCATGAAGCCGGAGGTGGCGCATGATGAAGCTTGAGGATTATAGGGTTGTTTTTGTTGCTGTTGGCTTGATTGGCGTTCTGCTTCTTGCCACTCCCGTTCTGAGCTTGGTCCTGCATTTGCCGGGCGGTGAAAGGTTTTCTGAGCTGTATATTCTGGGGCCTGAGAATATGGCTGAGGACCTTCCAGGCAACGTTACTGCCGGCGTGAATTATCTGATTAATGTCGGTGTTGGTTGCCATATGGGTTCTTCGACGTACTATGTTTTGTACGTGAAGTTTAGGAACGAGACTGAGCCTTTGCCCAACTCGACGGCTGGGACGCCGAGTGTTCTTTCGCCTCTGTACACGTATCGTATGTTCATCGAGGACAACGGTAGCAGCGAGTTTCCTTTGACGTTTTCGTTTTCCAACGTGTCTTTTTCTAACAATCAATCTAATGTTGGGAATCTCCTGATAAATGGAGTTTCGTCCAGTGTCGACAAGTCTGTTTCTTGGGATGCGGTGAACAGCGGTTATTACTATCAGCTTTTCACAGAACTTTGGATTTACGATCCAGTGTCAGACGGGTTCGGTTATCATAATCGTTTCGTCACCCTTTGGCTTAACATGACAGCTTCTCCTTAGAACATGTAACATTGTTCTAGATTTTTCTTCTACATGATTTTAAATCGCTGCCTGAGAATAAGAGTGTGGTTCAAAGTCGCTGGTGCTAAAAGATGAAGTCTATATTGGCTGTTGGCGCGCATCCTGATGACGTCGAATTGGGATGCGCAGGGACCCTGGCGTTGCACAAGTTGAGAGGGGACAAAGTGTATCTTCTTGTGCTGACAAAGGGGGAGGCTTCAGGTTCTGCACGAGTTAGAGAGGATGAGTGTAGGAGATCGGCTGGAATTCTGGGTGTTGATGGTCTGTTCTTCGGAGATCTTCCTGACACGAAGGTTCATGATGGGCGAGAGACGATTGACGCTATCGAGAAGGTTGTTGATGAGGTTAAGCCTGACATCATATATGCGCCAACATTAAAGGACACGCACCAAGACCATAGGAATGCGGGGTACGCAACATTGTCGGCTTGCCGACGCTGTAAAATCATCTTGATGTATGAGGGGGCTAGCACGCAGAGGGATTTCACTCCTCAGGTTTTTGTGGACGTAAAGAATACTTTCGAATTGAAAATGAAGATGACGCACGTGTATGGGTCACAATTCAGCAATCACGGAGTGTACACAGTGGCCATGAAGGCTATTGAAGGATTGGCCAAGTTTCGAGGCTATCAGGCCGGAGTAGACGTGGCAGAGGCCTTCGAGGTTGGAAAATTCATCTTTGACATTTGAGGACAACTTATGATCGAGACATGCGGTGCTTTTCCCAATAGTTTTGGGGAGCTTCTGAAAGCATGTGTCTCTTTTATTGAACAAAACAAGAACGAGACAAGTTTGGAACGTGTAAGAAAACGGAGAGCTGATCTCGCGGGGTTTGCGAGACTTTTCCATGATGACTGTGGAACGTTAACGTCTTCCGTTAAAAAGAGATTGGAAGATTTAGAAAGTGGAAATTGCATCGTGCTCATGACTGCTCATCAGCCGAACTTTTTTGCTTACAGTGGTGTCCTGCGCAAAGCTACTTTGAACTTTGTCCTGGCAAAGAAGCTGGAAAGTGCGTTGAAGATTCCGGTCGTCAGTTTTTTCGGGATAGCCGACCAAGATTTCACGGACGACCGGTGGGTAAGGTCTTGTGAGCTTCCTGCTGTTCAGAGAAGCGGTGGCCTGCTGTCAATAGAAGTGAAGCTTCCTGAAAAGTTGATGCTGAACAAGGTGCCGAAGCCTTCGCGTGATCTGCTGTCGCAGTGGAAGTCTGAGATTGAAAAATGGCTGAATGAGACCATTGGGTCAACGGAAAGGCTCTGCAGGCAGCTGGGTCTTCAGGAAGCATGTCCAAGTTCCACAGTGTCGGTGTTACATGAAAATCTGGGTTCTTTTTGGAAGATTACCGAAGATTGTTGGGAGCGCTCGAGGACGTACTCTGACTTCAATAGCTTCTTGATGTCGAGAATTGTGAATGACGCTTGGGGGTATGACACGGTTTTTGCGCGGTTCTCGGAATGTCAACAGACTTTTGCTCCCGAGTTTTGTTTCCTGCTTTCGCGTTTCAAGGACTATTCTAGGCTGCTGCAGGAAGCCATGGAGATGCCGCACGCTGAGGGCATAACGGGCGGCGTTTCGGATCAAGAGCCTTATCTGGCTCCTTTCTGGTATCACTGCCAATGTGGAAGCAAAGCTAAGTTATTCTTGGAGGAGAAAGACGGTATGTTGTTTGGGAATGGGAATTGCGTTCGTTGCCAAGAACACTACGAGCTAGATTTTGGTGGTAAAGACAATCCTGATATATTGGGCATAGCCTCGCAGATTTCGGCAAGAGCTATCCCGATGGGATTAGTGTTTTTCAACGGTTTGCAGCCTTCTTCCTATGTTGGAGGGGCTGCTGGCGCACAATATTTGGCGGAAGCTCAGCATGTCGCAAAAGGACTTGAGATTTTCTTCCCGCCAATTGTTATCTGGCGACCTCGTGATAAATATTCTGGCGTTGGACAGGTGGAGGCTTTGTTGGAACTTCGGCGGGTTTGTGATGCTTCAGGAGCTCGGAATCTTTCTGAGGCCAAAAATATGCTAATGTCTCGTATCTCTGAGATCCATGAGCGACTTCATGAAATTGAGACATCAAAGAGGAGCCTCATCGAGGAGTTGAGCAGAAGCCCAAACGATCAGGAATTGAAAGAAAGGCTTCGATATGTCTCTATGAGTCACACTGAAATCTGTAGATCGTCTCATCTTTCAGTGGTTAAGTATGAATTGAAGATTATTGAGAATGCCTTGAATGTTTTGAGCTTGATACCTAGCATAATAGATTATGCTGTGAATATTGGGTTAAAAGAAACAAGTGACCAATGGATCCAGCATTTGAGCAAAAAGGGTAGCTTAGAAAGTGATGTCTATTTGGAGTCCGTACTGAACGAGAATGAGAAGTTGGACTCGGAGTTATGGAAAGTTTAGAGTCGTTATAGAACTGTCTTCTATCAACACTTATATCGCCAGAAACCTTATCAACAATTTGACCTTAGATTGAACCGACCTAGAATGGCTGAGAGGGAATCAGCGATAATCCGTGCAACCATATTCTCCATTAAAGGCACTAATGCGTCGCCGAGTTCATATCCTATTCCGGCCCTACAAGACGTTTCGGTTGCTTTCAATTTGATGCCAGCCTCATATATTATGCTCTGAATTCTGTCGTTTCGAAGCTGGACGTGTTTGAAGGATGAACCTCAGGAGGAAAATGTGATGGTCGTGAAAGCTCAACATGGGATGCCTAAAGTGAAGATCCCTCTGATGAAACCGGTATTTGACAAGGAAATGGAAAAGGCCGCTCTTAATGCTCTTTCTTCTGAACGGTTTGTCTTGGGGGAGAGTGTTTTCAGGTTTGAAGAAGAGTTCGCTAGGTACTGTGGTGTAGATTATGCTGTTTCCACGAATTCTGGAACGGATGCCCTGCAGATCGCCTTGACAACTCTGGGAATTGCGGAAGGTATGGAGGTGATTACTTCGACAACCTCGTTTGTCGCCTCTTCCAATGCAATTATTCATGCTGGTGCAACACCCATTTTCGCCGACATCCTCATGGAAACATATGCTATTGATCCTAAAATGATAGAGCAAGCCATGAAACCGAAAACGAGAGCAGTCATTCCTGTTCATCTTTTTGGGTATCCAGCAGAGATGGATGCAATAAGAGAGTGGGCTAACAAGCATAAAGTGAGCGTGGTTGAAGATGCTTGCCAGGCTCATGGGGCTGTTTATAAGCGCAGGAAGATCGGGAGTCTCGGTGACGTTGCGTGTTTCAGTTTCTACCCATCTAAGAATATGACAGTTTGTGGTGACGGCGGAATCCTGGTCACTAACAATAAGAAGATGGCTGTCAAAGCTGCAAAGCTGAGAGATTGCGGAAGAAAGACCCAGTACGTTCATGATTTGATTGGCTACACGGCTCGTTTGAACACCGTCAACGCGGCAATTGGCAGAGTACAACTTAAACGTCTTGACGAGTGGAATGAAAAGCGAAGAAGAAACGCGAAAGCGTACGATCATCTATTGTCTGACATTGATGGAGTGGTTCTGCCTCCGAAAGGCGATGGTGAAACGAGACCTGTCTATCATCTTTACGTAATCAGAACGAAACGCCGCGATAGCCTCAAGACATGGTTGGAAACGCGAGGGATACAATGCGGGATACATTACCCGCTGCCGATTCATTTGCAGCCAGTTTACAGGAGAATGTATGGATTTAGAGAAGGGATGTATCCGAAAAGCGAGGAATTCTGTAGAACATGCCTAAGCATACCTATGTATCCTGACCTGTCGAGTGATGAAATCACTTTCATCAGCGACTGCATTCATGAATTTTCTGAGACGACATGAAAAGGAGGGATTGAAATTGGCAGAATCAGTGAATGTGGCCGTCATAGGCAGTGGATATTGGGGCAGAAAAGTGTTATCAGAGTATACTCGCCTCAGCAGCATCAACCCCAAGGTCCATCTGTTGATGGTCTGCGACTTGAAAGGTGAGAATCTGAAATCGTGTAGTGAAGCCTTTCATCTGTCAGACGAGAAGTTGACTGATGACTATTCGACGGTGCTCAGTTCTGAGGCTATTAACGCTGTTCACATATGCACTCCCAACGAGACGCACAACCAGATCTGCATGGAAGCGCTCAATGCAGGCAAAAACGTGCTATTGGAGAAACCCATGGCACTGCATGCGAAAAGCGCGTGGGAGCTAGTTAGAATGGCCGAACATAAACATTTGATTCTGCAAGTAGGGCACATATTCAGGTTTAACAATGCTTTGAAAATGATGAGGGACCTGATGGTTCAGAACTATCTGGGTGAGTTGTATTATCTGAAACTTCAGTGGACAACACTTTGCCCCTCCCCGTTGGGTAGAGACATAATTTTCGATCTTGGTCCGCATCCAGTCGACATTTTGAACTTCTTGTTGAGCAAATGGCCTGAAACGGTGACCTGCAAGGCAAAGGCATATAGAAGAAAAACCCTCGAAGAATTAGCCTATGCCACGTTGGAATTCGACCAAAAACTGATTGCTCACATAGAGCTAAGCTGGCTAGAACCAGGAAAGGCTAGACAAGTGACAATCATAGGGTCGGAAAGAGCTGCGACTGTCGATTGCCTAGAACAGACAATCCAGGTCAATGAGAATGGTGATAAGGAAAGTCTTAACCTCAACGTGGTTAAGAACAACACAATTTTCGACGAAGTGAGTCATTTTGCTGAAAGCATAATAACCGGCAAAAACTCAAGAAACCCAGGGATGGTCGGTGCTGGAAACGTAGCTGTCCTTGAAAACATGAAGAAGTCACTTGAGACAGGCGCGACAGTTAAGAATGACCTGCGAGACGGGAGCCAAAAGAATGCCTAGATACTCGTTGCTGAAAAACGTTAGCGTAGGTCAAGGAACAATCGTACATGATCAGGTAAATCTGTACAATTGCAAGATTGGAAAGAACTGCAAAATCGATGCCTTCGTCTACATTGAAGAAGGAGTTGTCATCGGCGACAACTGCAAAATCAGACCATTCGTCTTTATCCCTACTGGAGTGACGATTGAAGATGATGTCTTTGTCGGACCCAATGTATCGTTCACTAACGACAAGTACCCCAAGGTCAAAGGGAAATGGAACCTTCTCCGAACGACAGTCAAGAGAGGAGCTTCGATAGGAGCCAACAGCGTCATATTGCCTGGTGTGACGATTGGAGAAGAGGCATTGATTGGAGCGGGTTCAGTGGTGACGAAGGATGTTCCAGACAAGGCAATCGCAGCGGGAAATCCTTGTTGCATAATAGGTTACAGGGATAAAGAATGAATAACTCTGTCTCAGGGGTCATTGCAATAATACCTGTCTACAAGGATAGGGACAATGTGCTGAAAGTTCTTCCCAGGTTCAGGGACGGCTCTGTTAGAAAGATATGCTTAGTTGTTGACAGTGCAACTCCAGAGGACCTGGACGAAATGAGGAGAGGAGCGAACAAAATCAGAACTCCCGTTCACATTATTAGCAACAGGAAAAGAAAAGGGGTAGGACACGCTATAAGAGATGGGATCAAGTATGCGATTGAAAATGGATACTCCACTGCCGTGATCATGGCAGGTAATGGAAAGGATGATCCTGCGGAAATTCCTCGGTTTTTGGGTTCAATATTGAACGATGGATATGATTACGTGCAAGGATCAAGATTTCTGCCTGGAGGAAAGCGTGTAAAGAACCCCTTTCTGAGAGGAGTTTTTAGTCGTCTCTATCCATACCTTTGGACTTTTCTGACGAACACCAGATGCACTGACGTGACAAATGGGTTTAGAGCATACAGATTGAAGATTTTCTCGGACAAAAGAATCAACATATGGCAAGACTGGCTCGACGGTTATGAATTAGAGTACTATATTCACTACAAAGTTCTCACGCTTGGCTACAAAATGAAGGAAGTTCCGGTATCGAAAATCTATCCATACAACTACAAAGGTGGATATTCAAAGATCTCTCCTTTTCGAGACTGGTGGAAAATCGTTGGACCACTGGTCTACTTGAAGTTGGGTGCCAAGGATTAGCACAGCAATATTCACGTGGAGAAAGGATCGTTTGAAAGTAGCTGTTCAAGCGCGCGCCCCAGAGGCGGAAGTAATACGTGAACTTCTGTCCCCTTGGGCTTGTTCTTTTACCAGTTTAGACCAAGCTGAAGTTGCAATTGCCTACAACGAAAAGCCTTCTGAAACAAAAAAAACGATCGCTGTGCCTTCGAATTCTTCCAGTTTCGCAAGATGGACTGAAGCTATAAAACTGAGGGTTTCGACGTGTCATGGTGAACCTATTTCACTATTTACTAATTCAGGAATTGAACTGAAAGCGCATCCGCGAGTGGCATACTCTTTTGATGGACGAGGTGGCTCAAGACCTCATAATACACAAGAGATATTCAGACAGATAGATGACTATCTACTATTTCTAAGCGTAGATGTTGTGAAAGAATACAAGAATATACTATTTGAGACGTTGAACGTTAAACCAACGCCTCTTTATCGGTTCCTCACTGGCTTGCCAATCCCGTACACCTATGCCCCAACGAAGACTAGGGAATTTCTAATGGGCAAGACTGAGAAACAAAACGTCGCAAATCTCTGCGACGTTCTGTCACTAGACGCCTTAAGACACATTCTTGCGACGGCAATAGAAAAATTGTCTAAGAAGAAACTCGTCACGAACACTTGGAAAGGCAAGAAGTGCGCAGTTCTTCTTACCCATGACATTGATACTGGGAGGGGTCTGCGAAGAGCGGGTCAGCTAAAGAGAATCGAATCTAAGTACGGCGTACGTTCGGCTTGGTTTGTGCCTTCGAAAAGATATAGGCTGGACTTGGAGATAGTCAAAGAGCTTGCAGATTGGGGAGAAGTGGGTGCGCATGATACGAAGCACGATGGGAGGCTTGGTGCCATTTCCATGGACAGATTGGTTCCAAGGTTGAGGGAAGCGAGGCAAATGCTGGAAATAATCGTAAGGGAAAAAATCACTGGATTTCGGGCGCCTCTTCTTGAACACAATTCTTCAATTTTGCAAGCTTTGGGTCTCGCTGGCTATTCTTATGACACTTCAATACCAACGTGGGAGCCCAGACACCCGACAACTATGAAACCTCACGGGATTTCGACCGTGTTCCCTCTGTTTATTGGAAGTGTTCTCGAAATTCCCGTCTCATTGCCACAGGACCACCAATTGATGAAGATATCAAAGCTGCGTCCCCATGAAGCCATACATCAATGGGTAAGCATGATCAATACTATTAAGCAAATGAATGGTCTTTGTACTATTCTTGTACATCCTGACTACGAACTCGCAGACCAGACGAACTTGGGGACATATGAGGAATTGCTGAACGTATTGACTTCTGACAATGAATTGCTACTGAGTTTGCCAAGAGAAATAGTCACCTTGACAGATGAAACAAAAGCGGAATTCCGGGTCTGAGGCCCAAATTTTAACGCCCACAGGCAAGGAAATTTGCATCCAATGACGGCGTTGTGGCGACTTCACCTCTGAATATTCCCAAAACTCGAATGACTGTGATAGCCTCCAAGCTCAGAAGGATATGGACCTTATGAATATACTTGTGATCCCAACGAATGACTGGATGCGAGCACCTGGGCATGGTCATATTGATAACATTGCTGAAAAACTTGCCGAGAAAGGGCACAACGTCTATGCATGGCATTTTGACATTTACAGAGGTGAGCGAGTTAAGAGAACCGCAAAAAGGGTAAATCTAATCAAACCAAGAACGCTCTGGGTTAGTGATCCAGCCATATTCTTTGCCATAAATGCTCTATTTCAAGGTCCTGCAATGTTCAAGGCTATTCGTGAGCTTAAGATTGATGTTGTGATCAATGAGAATATTCTCGGTGGCTTAATCGCTTTTCTTGTTTCTAGCGATTCGGTTCTAAAAGTGTTCGATTTCTCTGACTATTTTCCAGAATCTGCTTCAATATATTATGAAGGCTCATCGCAAATAATGAAAAAGATGGTGGAAGGAGTCACTCTAGCAATAACTAAGTTGAACATAAAATTGTCTCATGTATGCTTGGCCGTCTGCCGCTCATTGGTTAACAATGTTCGCAGTATTGACAATAAGAAATCTTGCTACTTCTTGCCTAATGGTGTTGACATCACCAAACACAGAAGTCTCTCAAGCGAACAAATATCTGATAAGAATATTGATCAATCCTGTAGTATTATGGCAATCATGGGAGTGATTGACAATTGGTTGGATCTAATAACACCTCTTGAGGCCACGCGCTTATTGAGTACGAAATTTCCAGAGATCAAAACTGTGATCATTGGTCCATGGCGAAAAGAAGAGTTCAGAACATACATAGAAAGCTTCGTAGAAACTTCTGGACTTGCTTCACGAGTTGAAATTGTTGGGTACGTTTCCGATCAGCAACTTGCTGATTATCTGGGTTCAGCTTGCTGCTGCGTAATGCCGTACAAGACGGATAGTTTCAGTTCGATAATACGTCTCCCTGAGAAGCTCTTCGTGTACTCTGCATACGGGAAGCCTATAATCTCAACGCCTTTGCCAGAAGTAATCGCACTCGGGAGTGAACATGTTTTTTTCTATCATAATGTACACGAGTTTGTTCGTATTGCTTCAGTTATGCTAAGTGATGAAGGCATGAGGCGCCGATTGTCTCTGAAGGCACTGGAGTTTGCTAACAAATATGATGTGAGCGTCCTCGCGGAAACGTTGGAGCAAATACTATTGAAAAACCTCTTGGAACTTAGCGCCCGCGCGCGATAACTGGTGCGGATGTGTCTTTTTTGAACCTGTCTGGAGTCGCTCTAATTTCGGAAGAGTTTCCGCCATTCACGTTTGGTGGCATCGGTTCAGTTTGCCATGACTTGGCTTATGCCCTCTCGAGAAATGGGGTATCTACAGCGGTTTTCTGTGGTAAAGCAGAAAGAGTGACCCTCGAGAAGGTGAACAAGAACCTGAAAATTGTCCGTCTGCCGTGCCTTGATTTTCCCCCTCGGTTCTTGTGGTTTCAGCTTCAAAACTTCAAGCTGCTATCAAAATTGCTAAAAGATTATGCGGTATTGCACATAGTTAACCCAGAAGCAGGAGCTACGACTGCCTACGTTGGCAGAAGATTGAACAAGCCTGTTGTAATGTCAGTTCACGGAACCTACGTATATCCTATCAAGAAGATGTTGAGTTCACCTTTTTCTTCTTGGACTTTTGGAGACGTAGGTACTCAGCTTCTTGGGTATCCGTTGCACAGATTTCTGTACGGTCGTTGCCTGAAGCACTCCAACAGGGTTGCGGTTTGCAGCGCGAGCACACTAGGGGAGTTGAAGAGTATTTATCCCAATTTGGCGTTAGGCAAAGCTACAGTAATCCCTAACGGCGTTGACTTTAACCAGTTTAGCTCAACCGCCAGCAGTTATAAGGAGAGGAACCCTTCAATAATATTCTATGGCCGTCTTTTATGGGCAAAGGGTGTGCAATTTCTTATAGAAGCCGTTGCTGAATTGCGCAAGGATTTTCCAAACCTTCAGGTTCGAATATTTGGAGATGGACCCTTTAAGGAGAAGACAAACCGTCTAGTCTCAGATTTTGGTCTCAACAAGAATATCAGTGTAAGAGGTTATGTTCCGAGGGCCACATTGTTTCAGGAAATCGAGAAGGCAAGCATAGTCGTATTGCCAAGTTTGCATGAAGCTCAGCCTATCTCCTTCTTAGAAGCAATGGCTTGCAGAAAACCAGTCGTCGCTTTCGATTTTCCGTTTTCGCGCGAGATTATACACGACATGCACACTGGCCTTCTTGCGAGACCAGGTGATGTCCAAGATCTTTCTGGAAAAATCAAGGTGCTCTTGGAAGATGAGGAACTACGCTCCAGAATTGGGAAGAACGCCTATGAATACGTGAAAAGAGAACACAATTGGAACACTTTGGCTGAAAAGTACGTAGAATTATATTCTGAAGCGGAAACCGATCTCAGATGTGAAGAGAGGTAGTTAGACTGAACATAGCAATCGTTTGTCAGGGGTTTGATCGGTCGTCACTATCGCTTCAACCTTGGCGACGCATCTATGAGATATCACGAAGAGCAACAAGGAGATCGATTTCTGTAACGATAGTCTCTGACAGAAGCTGTGGACAATCTGAAGTGGAGGAAATAGATGGGATACAGATAACACGAATAAGTAATTTTTCTTTAGCTCCGCTCATGAGGAGGAGGGAACTGCTGGAAGCAATAGCGAGAAGTAAACCGGATGTTGTCATTTGGTACGGAACACTATTCAGTGCCATCTATTTGACTAGGCTAAAATCTATTATGAAGCCATTGGTTTGGGATATAGAAACGGGAATGAACGGCATTGAGCTGCTCCGCCGATTGTCCCTTCGGGAGGTTTTTCATCCTCATCACACTTTTTTGTTGTATCAGGCGTTCATGGCAGCATTGCCGAAGTTTGTCATAAGGAGCGTGGCGAACTCGGCCATGATAAGCAAGATCATCGTTCCGGGTCAATATCTCAGAGAATCACTTTGCAGGTTAGGCGTTAAAGAGAGCAAGATTGCGATAATGCCCTTAGCTGTTGAAATGAACAGGATCAAGAATTCAGACACGTCTCTTGCAAATGAGAAACCCGAAAGAGAATCCCGAGGTGAGGCTGAGGTTTTTACAGTCGCGTACATGGGTTCACCCTGTACACTGAGAGGAACGGACACTCTTATTCGGAGCATTAAGAAGATCGTTATGAAATGCAAAAACGTCAAGGTCGTCATACTTTCACGAAGAAATGTGTCTAAGCCAGAAATCGGTAAAGGCTACTTGGCCTCGGAAGAAGAGTATCTCAAGAAACTGATTAGAAAATTGGGAGTTGAAGGTTACGTCGAGATAGTTTCGGGTGTTTTGAACTGGTCAGAATTGAAAAGATACATCCTTACATCTGATGTGATCGCGCTTCCGTTTGAGATGATGTTCAGCGAACCACCCTTATCAGTTCTTGAAGCTATGGGTCTTGGCAAGGTAGTTGTGACAACAAATCTGGGGATTCTGCCAGAGACGTTAGGCAAGGATCGTGGAGTTGTCATTGAACCTGGAGATTCGGATGCGTTGGCTCGGGCAATTCTATTCTTGTATGAACATCCTAAAGAGTCATTGCAAATTGGAAGGAACGCCAAACGCTTTGTGAGTAGCCTTTCTGATTGGGATGATTCAACGTTAGATTTCGTGAATCTGCTCAAAGAAGTAGTCGAGGAAGCTTGAGGTCGGTGGTTGTTGAGACAAACAAGCAAAGAGCTCATTTTTGTGGCTCGATCCTTTGACCTACCCCCCGTCAAAAGAACGAGCTCTTTGTCTGATCTCCACGGCCTGAACGAGCGCCGCCTTATTGAAACGCTCCAAAGAAACCATGTGGCAATCGATTTTGAGAAGAACCTCGAAACACTCTTTGGTTCAAGCGATAAGTTCCTCAGTGAGCTTCCCGTCATCAAACTCTTCTGTCAAGGCCTACACTCCAAAATCGAAAATGACTCGTGCGCATTCGACAAAGTCAAGAATGAGTTTTCAAGACAGGGCATAGACTTCATACTGATAAAGTCCGCCGATTCTTATCCATACGAGAGTGACAATCTCGACGTTCTGA
Source organism: Bathyarchaeia archaeon (assembly GCA_049521795.1). GTDB lineage: Archaea > Thermoproteota > Bathyarchaeia > Bathyarchaeales > Bathycorpusculaceae > DASPPK01. The sequence goes on along the minus strand of JBEKOM010000011.1, from coordinate 19,016 downwards.
TAAAGCCTTATGATCTCACGAAAGTAGTGCAAATGCTGAAACGCATCGGATACGCCGAGCTTCCACAAATAAGAGAGAAGCATAAATTTCTGTTTAGAAAAGTGGGCGCTTTTGATGAATTACCTGTTCACATTCACACAAGGGTGGAATGGGAGGGAACAAAGTTCATAGATACAAGAGATCTCTGGAGTAGACGTACGACTGTAACAGAAAATGGAGGCTTTTATGCTCCGTCTCCAGAGGATTGCATACTAGTGACAATCGCGCATCTTTTTTTTGAGAATCATGAAATTGCCCTTCATGATTTGTTGAAACTGGATGTATGTATCAAGAGCCACAACATAGAATGGGATTATGTTTTCAATCATGCTCATAGACTGGGATGGATTAATGCGCTGAATTTAGCATTGCTGCTTGCAAACAAGTCTTATGCTCTTCTGTTCAGTAGGGATCTGCTTCCAAAAGATGTGCTCTCCAGGATTGTAGAATCGATAAGACCATGTGACAAACTCATACTCAAGACTGCGAAATCCACCAGAAGTGGCCTCGCGGTTCTCACCATACCCTACGCTGTTTCAGCTTTCTACTTTGTACGAAAAGTAATGGGCGACTCAGACTTGGCCTTATCGGAAAGATTGAACAACATAGACTTTGTCGTTGCGGATATTATGAAAAGGAAGTTCAACCCCGTGAGAAATGCTCCAATGAATGATGAAACTAAACTCGGTTTGTCCATGGATTAGCATACGTCACTAGCGCGCTATGATTAGAAGAGTTGTATGGGATGACGCTGATTTGCTTGAGTGGAATTGATGGAAGCGGGAAAACAACCCACGCGCTTGAAATAGTCTCTTGCCTGCAAAAGTCTGGCAAGAAATGCAGATACGTTTGGTTTGGTGCACCCTATTTTCTTTCCTATCCTTTCATGGTCATCTGCCGCATGTTGGGCCTTACAGAGACTCGCTACCTATCAAACCGATTGATTTTTTCTGAGCACCAATACCACAGAAATAGACCGGTTGCATTGGTATGGCCTTGGATTCAGCTTATGGATCTTGCACTTTTCGTCTTTATGCAAGTATACATGTCGCTTCTATTTGGATTTGCAGTTGTGTGCGATCGTTTTATCTACGACATTCTTGTTGAAATCATGGTCGACGTAGATGATGAAGAGCTACACCACAAACGGATTGGGCAGCTCATACTCCACCTGAAGCCTCGATCTGCCATCGTGTTCTTGATTGACGTAGATGAAATGACCGCCTTTGAAAGAAAATGTGATGTCCCAGATCTTAAGTATTTGACACGTCGAAGAAACGATTTTCGCCTGATTGCAGAATCCCAGAACATTCCGATACTCAACGCTAATCAGCCTTTTTTTCTCGTTCACAAAGAAATAATCAACGTGCTCCTTTGAGAGGGGTCTGCAAATGAATATTATGGCTGAGCCGCAATGGGAAAGAACGGCGAAAACTAAGATGGGCATCTATTTGACGAGCATCGAAACCGCTTTTATTCTAAAATCCGTCGATTTTGACCATAAAACTATTGCCGACTTAGGTTCTGGAGGTGGCAAATTCTCTATTCTTGCCTTGCGAAAGAGTGCCTACGTCATATCGCTAGACAGGGACCTTGGCTCATTGAAGTGGCTAAAATCCCGGGATCATTCATCGAATGTCATTCTTGGAGATGTTACAGCTCTTCCACTAAGGGAAAACACAGTTGACATCCTGTTCTTGATCGAAATCTTCGATTATGTTACAGAAACGAAAACGCTACTGAGAGAAATGTATAGAATTCTCAAAGAACAAGGATCATTAATTCTCTCATTTGGAAACACGTCTAGTCTAAAGTCAAGACTGAGACGACTTCGCAAGAAATACTACGTGCAAGATGCCTATTCATATGGGGAGGCTGTTCAATTGCTCAATCGCTTCAATTTCAGAATCATCCAAGAAGAGGGATACAACTGGTTGTTGTTGAACAGAGAATCAAACAATAAGTTTATTCCTTTCTTTGGCAAAATCGTCAGACTGCTCAGGCTGGACAAGTTATCGGTTATTAGTCCATGGATCATCGTCTGCGCATCTAAATGCTAGCGTACGCTGATTCAGCGCCTAAGCGCGCTTTTCACATCAAATTGCCGGAAGAGATCGAGAAAGGGCTACTCCCGATTTACAACTGTCTAAGCAGAAGTCGTTCACCAATGAGAACACTAATTGTCAATAGCGGGAGTCATGAGTACCCAGAAGATACTAATGTCCTAACTGTAGGAAAACGTTTCTTCTACCTACAGGCCAAATACTCCCTAGGATACATCTACGAAGCTGATATAACAAACGAAACCTTTATGGATCTCAAGAAGAAAGGTGTGGATCTATTTACTTTCGCTGAGAGAAGCTTCCTGAGATCTGGACAAAATCGCGCATTTCCTTGTGAAAATGATTCAATCTCGCTTCTGGAAATCAATTCCTTTGAGGATTGGTGGAGGTTTCAGATTAAGAAGGATGTACGAAATAGAATACGCAATGCAGAAAGAAAGGGAATTGTGATAAATTTGGCTGAAATAGATGAGAATTTCGTTATAGGCGCGCAGAGAATCTATAACGAGACGCCGATTAGACAAGGTCGGAGGTATGCTGGTTATGGGTTGAATTTAGCGACGTTAAGAGCAAAATTTAGTAATCTAAGCAAGTCTGAGGTTCTTGGTGCTTATTATGATGGTGGATTAGTGGGTCTTCTATGGATGGTCTATGGAGACAGAGTGGTTGAGATTAGGAGTTTCGTGTCTCTTATCAAACATCGGAACAAATCTCCAAACAATGCATTAATGGCCGAGGGCCTTAAAAGATGTTCTAAGAAAGGTTTTCGCTTCATTGTTTATGGGAAAATGGGCTATCTGCCCAGTCTAGATTCTTTCAAGATGGATAATGGCTTTAGAGAATGTGTCATCCCAAGATATTATGTTCCGCTTTCCAAGAAAGGCATGTTGGCTATCAAATTAAGAGTCCACAAGGAACTTCAATACTCTTTGTCTCCGAGAATAAGCAGAGCTTTGCTTCCTCTATATAGCTTAGCCAGCAAAGCATTTCCGCCAAACATTTGGCAACGACTCTCAGACTAGCATGCACACTGATATTAGCGCGCGCACGGAAACTCAATCTCAAAGCTCAAAAAAGAATAACAGCCATTTTAAGCCAATCAGGACGAGGCAACGCTCTATTTTCAGAAGTTTCGGATTTTAGTAGAATCTTGTTTCCCCACGGGAAAATCGAATATTCCTTACCTATTCCAATGAGGAGTACACCTTGCAAGCAGAATGATATCACCACTTGGCAGCCCGCAGGAGCATGATTCCAACGCAGCAGCGTCTGCTTTAAGAGTCTGCATCCATGACTTGTTTTGAGCTTTAAGGCGTCTATAAACGAATCAGCATATTGGAGTGGACTTGTCACGCAATGAAAAGAAGCACAAGCCTTCAACCGAAGAGAATCGTCTGGGTGAGAAACATGCTGCTAGACATCGACCTATACGCGAAAGCTGAGACAAAGATCTTGCACTGTTTGACGAAACGCGGGTATGAGATCTTTTACGTTTCAAGCTATTCCAAACAGAAACCTAAATTCGGAAATTCAAAAATACACTTGTTTTCGATAGCTCTAGGAAAGAATGTACCGTTAAAATACCATGTTATCTCCGGTCTCGTTCAATTTTTCTCTTTTCCACTCTACCTCGTCAGGGTGAAACCACGTTTCGTAATAGTCGACTGGGATAGCCTTTTTGGCTTGATGCTGATGCTCCCGTTTTATCAATTGCTAGGAGCCAAAGTCATCCTTGATGTGCGAAGTACGCCGACGCCGATTGAAAACACGAATCGAGAAATTGGGTTGCGTATGTATCTACTGAATCTTATGTTTAGTGCGTCTGTTTACGTAGCAAAGAGCACATTGGATGGAATGACGATCATAACCGATTTAATGAAAAAAGAAATCTGCAGTAGGTTCCGTATCGACCCACAATGGGTCGGGGTCTGGTCAAGTGGTGTACCTGTGGAGCTCTTTCGGCCCGAATCCCACGTCCAGGAAGGAATAGAGTTGAGAGAAAACCTTGGATTAAGCCACAAATTCATGGTTTTCTATCATGGAGGGTTCGGGCAAAGTAGAGGGCTAATGGATGCAATAAGTGCTATGTCAATATTGAAGGATCGATGTCCTGATGCTGTCCTCTTTATGCTAGGCACAGGACCAATTCAGACAGTTCGTGACATGAGAGAAGCAATTCAAAACGGCGGGCTTCAAGATAGAGTAGTCCTTCATGACGCCGTGAGTTATACAGAGGTTCCAAAGTACATTGCCATGTGTGATGTTGGAATAGTTCCATTGCCTGATATACCGCAATGGAGGAATCAAAGCCCATTAAAACTGCTTGAATATCTAGCCATGAAAAAAGTAGTCATTCTAACAGACATTCCATGTCATCGAGAAATCGTTGGAACCAACAATTGTGGAATTTATTTGTCATCCATCTCCCCCGCTGAAATCGCAGGGGCCATTACGTTTGCCCACGACAACAAAGAGAAACTTAAAGAATGGGGTGAAAAGGGACTGACAATTGTGGAAAGCAAGTACACGTGCGAGAGAGTCGCAACGAACCTCGACCGTTATTTAAGATGGGTCGAAAACAAATGAAAGCGATAGTGCTGCTGTTGAACCTAGTACAGTTATCCTGCTCACGAGCAATAGGTTAAGTCAGGATTCAGATTGTTCCGTAGGTCAGTCCACGTTTGCACTGAAGGGGTCGCACTCCCTCCAGTTGCAGGATTATTATACCGTAGATAACACCAACTGACGTTGTAGCTGTTGCATGTCTGCATCACTGAAATAGTGGCTGACTCGCTTTGCAATCCCTGCTCTATACCACCAAACTCACCAACATAAAAAGGTTGATTGTAACGCCAGCCTAAGTTGAAGAAGCTAGTGCTTACGCCAGAATATGAATGGCATTCAACTACTATGTTTGGGCGCTGAATTTGTGGATTGGTGCTGTAACTCCAGAAATATGCATCATTGATAAGGATAACATGTTTTCCGTTATCTTGGCTTCTGATAATGTCAATGGTGTTTTCCATGAAAGACTCGTACATCTGAGCTCCTTGGGTTTGCGTCGGATGACCGTTTAGGCTGTCCCAAAGTTCGGGTCCTCCATATTTGTTTTGAGGCTCATTGTACAAGCTGAAAACCACGTTCGGCGTGTTCCTAAAGTGGTAGGCAAAGTCTTTCCAGAATGTTTGATATGCAGTTCTCACGTTTGCCGCAGTGCCATCGTTTATGTTCCAGAAGTCACGTATTGCATCTGATCTGCCAGCAGCATCGTTTGTGTAAATCTTGTTGAAGTAGCTCCATGATCCGTTGTACATCCATGTTGGAAAACCGTTACCGACACCCCAGTAGCCACCGATACCCGACCATACAAAGTCAGTGGTCATAAAAGTGATGTCAACCCACATTCCGTGGGTTTGCGCTTCATTTACGATTGAATCTAACAGATTCCAAAAACGAGGATAATAGTTGAGTTTTGTAGGTGTCTGATTGTGGTAGTCTTGACCGTAAACGGCAGAACAAAGTGCTATGCCCAAACGTACGAAGTTTAAACCATGGCTACTAATGGTGTCTATATCGGTTGTAGATAGATCCTCAGGAAGAACCCCAGCTGAAGCGTACATTTCATATCCTAAAAGGGTTTTTGTGACGATGCCGTTCCAGATCACTTGTTCGTTGTTTGAATCGTAAATGTTAGTTCCGCTCGTGTGCAAGAAGGTACTAGCAACGGCTTGAGAAATGGAACCTGAAGTAGATATTGTAGTTGTGGAGGAGCTTAAGGCGTTTACTTCATAAAAGACAAGGCTGCTACACAAGATAATGAAAAGCAAGAATGCCGGAGCTAAAAATACTGTAAATCCAGTTGGTTTTCGCAATTCTTCCTGTCTCCGCTATGATCCTAGCGACCAGATGAGTACTACGATTTAATAAACGTTCTCGTCCACATGTTCGACACAAGCACACATATTGCACGAATACGTGTGCAGAAGTGGTTGTGGTATTAAGTTTGGAAAAGAATAAAGTACTATTCATACTATTCCTGCCGTTTTTCGCAGGCTTAATACTCATGGTTTACGCCTGGTGGTCAAGTTATCCACTGTCAATGGATTCCATATTTGACGTTATTTTTAACCATGTGTCGCTCTTATACTGGGTCAGTGTGCCATTGTTGCTAGGCTCAATGTGCATGATCAGCATTTCTTTCAAAAACCAATACGTGAAATGGATAGCTGCCATTGGCATTGTATTGACTATATATTCATTATCCTACTTCTACTACATGATGCCAGGTTCTGATTCGCAAGCCTTCAGAGGCATGACAGAATATTTTATTAAAACAAAAGATTTGGATGCTTCAAAACTAGGTCATAGCTATTTTCAGTGGCCTTCTTTCTTCTTGTTAAGCGACATGGCAACTTCCGTCAGCGGATTGGGGTTAGCGAATTTTGAATTCTTATTGTATACGATCATAGGTTTTCTATTGGCTACAGGCATGTATGCATATGCTTCCAGAGCCTACAAGCATGAAGGCTTCTTAGCGGTAGTGACCTTTTTTGCTGCAATGTTTTATTTCTTGAACTATCAAGATGTTCCTTTTTCACTTGCTTTTGGGCTTCTCTTTCTTCTGTTTATGCTGGAAACCCGACAGAAGAACCTTAATGTGATACTGACGGAGCTAGTCTTGTTTACCTGTATCACATTTACCCACGCATTTGTTCCTTTGTTCTTTATTTTATACCTATTAATACGATTTATGCTCCACAGAAGCAGCCAACATGGTCGCCTCGCCTTAATGACTTTGATCATTTATCTTCTGGTACAACTCTCCCAAGCAAGTTCTTCGTTTTTCAATAACATAATAGTTGCATTTACTAACCCCAGTGAATACTCTAGCATAACCAAAGCGATACTGGCACCTGTTTCCGTTCCATTTGACGAAATAGCTCAAATGTTTTCCAGATACGTCACAATAGCAACTATAATGATATGCTTTGCCGGTTTTACTATATTGTTAATTAAAAGAAAAATGAGGGATCTTGACATAGCAATTTTCCTTACAGGAGTGGTCTATTCCACTGTTGGTATCGGACTTTCTGCGCTAGGCTCACGTGCAATTCCACTAATTTTCATGCCAATTTCTCTAGGAGCGGCATATTTCTTAAAAACCAGATTTAGGCCATATGTGATAGCACTTTTTTTGGTATTAATAATTCTATTTGTTTTTATTCCGATTCACGGCACATTTGGTAGCTCTCAGATATTTTTCCAGACAAGAGTGGACTATCAAACTGAAAACTTTTTAATAGACCATTATAACTGGACAAATCCAAGTCTCATGCTTGCGCACTATAGAGTGATAACTTATTTGGAAGCCAAACAACCCAGCCCAGTCCGTTTTGAGGACGACGTGTATTCTCCACTTTTCCCGAGGATTGAAGAATATGACTGCATAGTTTATACGGTGGGTTTGGGCATTAACCTCTTAAGATATAATTATACCACAGATAGTATTCTTCATGAAAACATACTCAACGTGATATATGACGCTGGTTCTTCATACATAGCACTAAAAAGCTCAAACTTCACATATGCGCCCACAGGTTAACATAAATTCGAGCGCTCTACCTATTGATTGGAAATCTACGAAGCCTCCAGGGCGGTAGTGCCATCAGGATAATAGGATCGTCCGCGCCCAACCAGCAGGGAAGACCGGAATAGAGGACAGAAAATGAAAATCTTTGGTTTATATCCCGGATTGAACATAGAAGGGAATGATGTTGCGCAACTACTTCTACATTTGAGTCAAATGGGTCTCGAAATAACCATAGTCACGGCGCAGACTAATCCGTCCAAGAGCATCGATAGGTCTCCAAGATATGAACCAATGGATGGAATACAAGTCTACAGACCATACAAAAACACTTTTGAAATGACGTTTTTTCCTGAAAGGCACATAAGTGAAGTGCTCAGAATAGCAAACAAGTTTAATCCAGATGTAATCTTTTGTTCGCAACAACAAAACATGCGAATAGCTGTGAAACTAAGAAAACACTTGGGCGTCCCTATTGTTCTATTGGTTGAAGTGGCAAGCGCTATAGCTCTGGGAAAAAGCCGAAGCAAGCTTTTCAGCCTTGCAATGCAAATCCAGGGAATACCCTATGGTAGGGCATACTGGCAATGGCTCTGTAAGTGGTCAGATGCAATCATTACATGTTATCCTAAAGACAAATACGTCCTGAATGAACTTTCGACGATGGATACGCCGGTTTTTTATGTACCTTGGCCAAACCAACTCCCTCAAGAATACACACCTGCAAATAGTCGATTCAAAGGAAGAGCCATGTATGCTGGTGCTTTTTCGAGACTCAAGAACACCGATGAATTTCTTGAAACAATACCCCTCTTGATGGAGAGAACACCTACTGAAGAATTCATCTTTGTCGGTAGTGGAGATCTTAGAGTGATTGCAGAGCTAAAGAAAAAATACGGTTCCAAGATACGACATATTATCAAATTGTCAAGGAATGAAACCCTTGAATTGCTTTCAAGTTGTTACTATGCATATACTCCTGCAAAAATCGGAGGATGGGGGTTCATAGGAGAGTGCTGGGCGACAAAAACCCCTCTTGTAATGACTCACAACGATTACTGTGCGAGAAAAGGGGTAGATACCCTTGTGATAGGCGCGGCAGACATCGATATTGCAGTCAACAAAATCTACGACGACCAATTGCTCTATGAATCGCTACGAGAAAACGGCTACAAACACTATCTTGAAGAACATAGTGCCGCATCGATTGGTGAGAAGCTTGTCGATATCTTGACAACCGTTCATGAGTTCGGGCGTTCAGGATCTATTGGGCGCACACGCTAAATCAATACAACGCCTCATCGGCTTGTGAGGGACTCATTAGTGCGCACTTCTGATCTACACGCGCAGGATCTGTAGAGGAAAAAGCCAAAAGATATATGGGAAGTATTGGAATCCTAAAGGGTGCGGTTAGAATGAGAACAGAATCTAATGCTGGAAAGACAATAATGGTTACAGGAGGTACGGGTTCATTCGGTCACGCCATCGTGAAAGAACTGCTGAAAGGTGACACGAAAGAGATCATAGTTTTATCACGTGATGAAGAAAAACAGTTGGATATGTACCGAGAATTTCACGATGGAAGACTCAACTTTGTGCTTGGCGACGTTCGTGATTATGACCGGATATTAGACACAAGCAAGGATGTGCAAACGCTTTATCACGCAGCAGCCCAAAAGATAATTTCCTCATGCGAAGAGGCTCCATTGGAAGCCGTTAGAACAAACGTAGAGGGGACATGGAACGTGAAGAGGGCCGCGATTAAAAATGAAATAGAGCGAGCCATATTTGTTTCAACCGATAAAGCAGTGAAACCAGTCAATCTATATGGCATGACAAAAGGGATAGCGGAGAAGATATGGGTTGCCAATGAAATCTCAAGCAGGACTAAATTCTCAGCTGTTCGTTATGGTAACGTCATAGGGTCTCGCGGTTCTGTAGTTCCATTCTTCAAAAAGCTTATTCAGGAGAAGGAACCTCTGCCGATAACTGACGTAGAAATGACCAGATTTCTCATCACGCTGAAACAGGCCATAGAACTTGTCTTGTACACCACTGAGCATATGAAGGGTGGCGAAATATTCGTTCCAAACCTACCAGCTTGTAACATGCTGGATCTTGCTAAGGCAATGGCTGGCGAAGCATACCCGCTTAGAATCGTTGGATTAAGGGAAGGGGAGAAAGTCCATGAGTGTCTCATAAACGAGTACGAGATCAATTGCACTGCTTCGGTTGGCCAATATTTCATCATCCATCCCGGCTCGCTGCTTAACCATAAGGACCTGGCACAAGAGTTCACGAGCGACAAGACAAGCAGACTGAAGAAAAAAGAAATACTTGCCTTGTTGAAAGAGGCAGGATGGGCCTGATGGATAAGGTTCTGATAACAGGAGGCTCAGGCAAGCTAGGAACAGAACTCGTCAGGGTTTTCCCAGAGGCGTTGCATCCGACTAGGCAAGAACTTGACCTGACGGTGAAGGCCTCGGTAGACAAGTACATTGCCAAGGAAAAGCCAGACGTAGTAATTCACGCTGCAGCCCTCACGAGCGTGCCTTTCTGCGAGGAGAACAGAAAAGAAGCCTATGAGACGAACGTCACGGGCACAGAGAATCTTGTGGGCGCCTGCTCAGTGCACAATGCCAAGTGCTTCTTCGTGCAGATTTCCACGGCCTGCGTTTTCCGTGGCGACGTGGGTAACTACGTTGAAACGGACTTGCCGTATCCCAAGAACTACTACTCCCTCACAAAGTTGCTTGCGGAATTTGTGGTGAAATGCTCGCGATTGAAGTCTCTCATTGTAAGGACCAATTTTGTGGCCAAGGAAAAGTGGCCGTACCCAAGAGCGTTCGTCGACAGGTACGGCACGTACCTTTTCGCTTCTGACGTAGCGGCCGCAGTAAAGTCTGTGGTTAAGCGCGCGCGCGCTCCACAGGGGCTTACTGGGATCGTTCATATACGGGGTGAAGAGAGAATGTCGATGTATGAAATCGCGAAGATCACAACGCCTAATGTTGAGCCGATGACTCTAGCAGAGTATCATGGCGTGCCCTTGACGGTAGACATGACCTTGTCTTCAGTCCGACTGAGACCTTTCAAAATTAGCGCGCGCGTGCAGACCAGAAAAGATTCAGCGCTCGCAAATTAATCTGTTCATCATCAAAAAGTGGATACGTTTCGTAGGCGTGCGGATAACTTCTTTCTCGCCAAAACGATGTACTGCCCTCCGGCCGACCGTATTATTGGATATCCGTTATCAGCGTAATGTTGTAATTTCTGCTGGATTTTGATTTCTACCTGATCAGAGAATATTTTATGGTTGAGGATCTTGAATGGCCCAAACCCTACATTTGTCTTCTTTATGATCGTCAGATTCGCCTCGCAGAGGTATTGATTGAATTCCTGTTCCAAATAAGCGTGAGGCCGAGCAATACTCTGCTGATCACGAGCAGTAATTCTCTTCAACCTTTCTAGAATCAACTCAAATGCAGGGTTCGACATGGGATTAAGTAACGCATGCGCGCGCCCACTGTTTAGAACAACGTATCCGCCATGCTTTAAGACCCTCGTAATCTCGACTAGTGCTCTTCTAAGATCGTGGAGCCAGCTAATTACTCCCAAAGCAACGATCAGGTCAAACGATCGATCTTCAAAAGTGAGTTCGTGAACGTCTTCAATTGCCACATGAATTCGATCATCCATGCCTGTATGTTTTGCGTGTTTTTGGGTTAGCTCGATCATTGCGGGGGCATGGTCCACTGCCTCCACCGTAAATCCTCTGCGAGCAAGAGCTACTGCCATAAAACCTGCCCCGCAACCGATCTCGAGAACGCGGGCAGTTTTTGGCAGTGACAATTCGTCGACGTATTTAAGCGCAATAGCCTGCCGCTGTCGAACAATGATTCCATGGGCATCATTCTGTTGGTAAGTGTCTCTCCAGAACGCTGATCTGGCATCGAAGAGCTTGTCTACGAGCTTCTGCTTATGGTTGTAGTCTTCCTTGCCCACAATTGTACTATGCCCATCCTCGCTCAGTTATTCTTCCTCAATATCGATAAATCATCACGCTCTGAAATAGTTTTTGTCTTTCCTTTACTATCTCTCTCGTCACATACGCAAAACAGCGCGCGCTCTTTGTGTTCTATTTGTCTTCGATTTTCTGCTTAGTTCGCTACGCCATGCTCGGACCCACTCTTCGTCGCATTCATCCATTAGTTGCAACTCATCTTTGATCCACTACTGCAACAGGGGGCCGTTCAAGATTCACGATTGCGCCTTTGAAAACATTCATATCGGTTACTGCATTCTTGGATTTTCTCACAACGGTCGAACTATCATTGTCTTATGCAGGCTATATTAGGTTTGTTTATTAGAAATCAACATGTTACACAACGAAACCACGCGCATCGTCAACAAGATAGTGTCATCAATATGCTACAAAACACTAGATGTCTCATTCAGCATAGCGCGCGCCAAACAAGTCAGACAAAAATGTGCCGCAGGAAGCTGACCTTAAATCCCGAAAAACAAACGATAAAAACAATTTCTGGCCAATTCAGACGGAAAAGAATAAATGAGAGCTTCACATAGACGCATGCGCGCTCGACAAATTAACGAATGAAGAACAAAGCAGGCAACATGGACGAGTTCAACAAATACGAGGCTTGCCACTAAACAAGACATGGTATCTCTTGCGAAGATGCCTCCTTATTCCAAGAGCAAGCCTGATCTTCTATCAGATGGAGAAGACATTCTAATTGTTGAACGCGACGGAATAATGCTTGGAGCAGTAAGCGTCGGCAGCAAGGATATCTCATTTATTTGTGGGAGTTGGAAGGAAAGTTTTACCCAGTGTCTGGATAATCTGCTACAGAAAATCTACAGCGGGTGGATATCAAAATTGTATGTTTTTCCAGAGCATCGTTATCAAGGCGTAGGAACAAAACTTGTCGAGGAAGCCGTAAAACGCTTAGGGGAGAAGAATTTCACTGAGGCCTATGCCGGCATCTACATCAAAAACAAGTTTATGAAAGTCTCCCGACACGTGTTCGAAAACAACGGTTTCGAAAAAACAGGTTCATGCGTGTGCTTTTTGGCTAGCGGATACTGCCGAGGAACTTTGCTCAGGAAAACGATCGCCTGCGGGAAAAAGAGGGAGAAGTAATGAAGATATGTGCAAAATGCGTTCTGCCGGCAACTTGCCCCGGGATAAGTTTCGATTCAAACGGGACTTGCAACGTATGTCATGACTTTGATGAAGAGTGGGGCGGTTTCAAACATAGCACGATTCAAAGGAAGAAAGAACTGAATAAAATCATTAATTCATTCAAAAACAAGGGTAAGAAGTATGATTGCCTCGTTCCGATAAGCGGCGGTTTGGACAGCACCTATGTTCTCTATGTTTGCAGTAGATTCTACAATCTGAGAACGTTGGCTTTCAATTTCAACAATGGCTTCCAATCCGAAATAGCAAGACGAAACCTGACGAACGCCACTAGGAAACTATCCGTGGATTTTGTTTCAACAGGTCCAGATTGGGAGAAGGCTAGCAAACTCTACGCATTATTCTTCAGGAAAACAGGAGAATTCTGCACACCATGCAACCTCGGAATATGGTCTTTCAGCTACAAAATCGCGCAGGATTTTGGCATCCCTCTCGTGGTCTCAGGATCATCAAACAGAATAAGCGAACGACTTCCTAGGGGCAATCGCATCTACAGCTGGTCCCCTTACTACTTCAAAGAAGTCATACGTGGCGAAATGTCAATTAGAGATGCAGAAGAATATCTTCACTTGCAAGGAGATTTCCACAACGGCACGTTGAGAAAGATATCGCAACATTTTCTTCCCACAAGAAAGATAAACATTCTACCTATTTTCGATTACATTGGATGGGACATAAATCTGATGCTCAAAACGCTTAAGGATGAACTCAACTGGAAACAAGAGGCAGACAGGTTCCATCACATAGATTGCACAATGGAATCCGTGAACGATTATCTCAGACAGAGAAAATGGGGCTTCTCAGCAGCTGCATGGTATAGCATGCTTGTAAGAAATGAACAGATCTCAAGAGATAAAGCCCTGGAATTGACGTTGAAGGAGGAAGAGCAAAACTTGCGGGAACCACACGAACTCGAATTATGGCTAGAGATGCTTAATCTCTCAAGAGAGGATCTCAAGGGCTTCGAGAAGAGAAGCCAGTCTCACTATATTCCAACGCAGGACAGAATCCGAAACGCCACAGACAGAGTTCTTGGAGACATGGTAAGCCATCTTCCTCACCGAGCGCGCGCGCGATTCACGTTACGGAGATACCGATTGAATTCCTTGTCCAAATAGGCGTGAGCGCGAGCAAGATTCTGCGGATCACAGGTGACGATTCTTTCAAGTTTACGATTCAATCTTTCTAAGATCGACTCAAATGCAGGGATCGATAAAGGATTAAGTAACGCGTGTGCGCGCCCTGTGTTTAGAACAACGTATCCGCCGGGTTTTAAGACCCTTACAATCTCAACCAGTGCTTTCTTCAGATCATGTAGCCAACTGACTACTCCTAAAGCGACGATTATGTCAAACGATTCATCTTCGAAACTGAGTTCGTGAACATCTTCAATTGATGCGCGAATCCGATCATCCACGCTTGCCTGTTCTGCGTGTCTTTGGGTCAGCTTGATCATTGCAGGGGCATGGTCCACTGCCTCCACAACAAATCCTCTCTGCGTAAGGGCTATTGCTAAGAACCCTGCTCCGCATCCGATTTCGAGGACACGAGCGGTTTTTGGAAGTGATAATTCGTCGATATATTTGAGCGCAGTAGCCTGTCGTTGTCGAACGATTACTCCATGGGCGTCATTCCTTTGGTAAGTGTCGCTCCAAAATATTGATTTGGCATCGCGCGCGCGAAAATAAACCCTACAGCGCGCTTTATTCTCTCTATCTTCAGTTTTTTTGAAGGCGAGAAAAGTATAAGACTGCGCGTGCATATATATGTAGCGCGCGCGTGCGCGCGCTAACGCACGGACAGACAGAAGAAAGAGCGATCGCGCAAAGGTGTTGTTTATGAGGAGGCTTTTAACCGGTACAAGTTTGATTCTTCTGTTATGTCTTCCAATAACGATGTCCTATGGACTCGTTGATTTTTGCAACGTGTCTCTAACTGTTCCCTCAGCAGTCATGCTCAATCCACAAGACCCCGGGCCAGTTGCCCAAATCTACATCGAACACAGTTCCATTAGCGACCTTGTGGTCGACTTGGGTGTGGGTGACCCAGGAAAGCCCATTTGGTCGATCCGTGTTTGGAACGAGGAGCCTGGCACAGGCAATCTTAACCTAACTGTTGACGCTTCCGGGGCAGCCCAGTATTTGCCACCGTCTGAGGAGCACAGATGGTTTCTCAGAGTGTTTGACGCCGTGAATGGAAATCAAGGGCAAATTGAGAAATTCACGATTATAAGTGGCAATCAAACATTCGATTCCACATCCATCCCCGTGGCAATATATGACTTTCAGAATAGTTATTCATACATTCCGGGTGTGCCGCTTGAGCTTGCTATGGCGCGCAGGGTTTCCCTAAGAGATTTCCCATATACAGAGAACTACACGGTTCCCGAGGTTTCATCGGACCAGCTCTTAAGGGTGCTGTGGGCAGGGTACGGTATTTCCTCTTGGGGGAGAACTGTTTCCAATGTTTCTGGAAACTATCCTCTGGTCATCTATGTCTGCAACGAAACCGCTGTCTACAGATACGATCCGGCCCAGCAGGTACTGGAACTGTGGAGACGCGGTGATTATAGAGGCTATGACAAGAACTATTTCGACTACTTTCTTGCGCCAGTTGAACTGTTCATCACTCTCAACCTTAGTCAGTACGAGTTTGCTGACACTAACTTAGGTGCACTCGAAGCTGGAGCTGTCGTTCAGAACATCTACCTTGAAGCCGACGCTCTTGGCCTTGGCACAGTATGCGTAGGAGGAATAAATGCAACTCTCTTTCATGACGTACTTGATCTTCCGACGGATGAAGTCATTCTGTACAACATGCCTCTGGGACATCCCATTCCATCCTCTTTCTACAATTTCACTTGCGCAGCCCTGCCGTCCTCTACTTATCCTGGTTGGGAGCTATTGCCTTCGGTTAAACAAAGCTCAGTTTTCCTCGACTATGCTCTGTTGGAGACGAGAACATCACACGAATGGAATGAAACGCCGCTCACGTCTCAGGAGATTTCACAGATCTTATGGTCTGCTTACGGTCTTTCCTACCTGGTTGACGTTCGCCCCTATGTCAATCCAACTCAACACCGCACGGTGCCCAGCGCCGGGGGAGCTTATGTGTTTACGATGTGGATGTTAAACTCCACGGGCACATACCTGTACGATCTTTG
The DNA here is from genome assembly GCA_049521795.1 of Bathyarchaeia archaeon. Classification (GTDB taxonomy): domain Archaea; phylum Thermoproteota; class Bathyarchaeia; order Bathyarchaeales; family Bathycorpusculaceae; genus DASPPK01. The sequence continues at coordinate 2,943 of JBEKOM010000011.1, read as the reverse complement.
GACACAAGCTGTATTGAAGGAATCTTCAGGCGACGAAAGAGGTGCTATAGCGCAGGCGACGGGGGAAACCTGGATGGCTTCAGCCCCGATGATTTTGTTGCCGATTCTGAATACGAGCAGGATGGATTATTCAAACATAGATTGGGCGTACACTGAGGCGGGTTGCGCGTTTCAAGATGTTTTTCTGGAAAGTGCCGCATGGGGACTCGTTGCCGACTCGGGCAAAATCGTGGATGAGAACGCCACCAAGGCTGCTCTGGGAATAACCCAGTACTCAGACCTTAAACCCACCATTGCAATAACGGTTGGCCACACTATGGCGCGCCTTCCCGGAGATGTAAACGGTGACGGCGTGGTTAACATCCTAGATGCTATTTTATTATCTTCAGCATTCTGGTCTACACCGACCAGTTCCACATGGAATCCTTATGCTGACTTAAACAACGATGGTATCGTAAACATTTTAGATGCAATAACACTTGCCAACAACTTTGGAAAAACAACGTGACAAAATCCTCGTCCTGAAGACAATTACGCGGAATCGGGAATCGAATGATCAGGATGCTTCGCCGAGCGATTGTGATTAAGCTGGCTCAGTTTAGCGCGCACGCTTTCTCTTCAATTCTTCTGCTGAGTCCGCTCCGCCATGCCCGGACCCACTCTTCGTCGCACTCATCCATCAATTGCAACTCGTCTTGATCCACCATGGCAACCGAGGGGTTTTCTAGCCTCACGATTGCGCCTTGGAAGACATCCGAATCTGATTCTGCCGTCTTGGGCTTTTTCACGGAGGTCGATTATCATCTTGTCGAGCGGGCTCATAATAGATTTGTTGACAAGATACCAGCATAACACAAGAGCGAACCACACACGTTACCAATAGATTGTGTTATTAATGTGCCACAAAACGCTAGGCTATTCATTTAACATAGATTAATCCGATATTTAACTACCGCTCGTGCTGCGCGAGCTCCTCCATGTTGATTGTGAGTTCACAAATCTAATATGTATCTGATCGAAAGCTTGTTTCCATGAAGAAGCCTAGGAAGACGACAGAACAGTCAAAAGAACTCGATACGGCTCTTTTTCAAGGCGTACTTATAGAACTCGGAGAAAAATCAGTTGAAGCTATAGATCAGGATTATTTACAGATGATGGATGAATGTGACGAAGAGTGGGTTCAGGCGTGGCGCAAAGCGAGTCAGAAACAGCGGCACAAATGAACCGTGCGCGCGGATTCGAGAACTATAGGTCTAACTTTTGTTCCTCAACGAAGACCCATGTCGGAAGCTTAAATTCTAGCTGGCTGGCTCGAGCGAGAAGCGCAAGCGCCACGCTTCAACTACACGTCTATAGGCCTCAGGGTACAGCTCTTTCAAGAATTTTCGTTCTTCCAGCGCGATTTCGTACTTCGGACCAACGCGTTGATCTGAGAGTCATCATCTGAAGTGTGAATTGCCGGTGAAAAAAGAGTAGTTAGAACGTTGACTCAGCTATGCCTATTTAGGGGGTGATTGTGCAGAGGAACAAGAAGCCGTGTGCGTCGTAAATGAGAAAGAAATGGGATTAGATAGAAGCGCGCGCGATTTGGTTGGCGCCTAGGAAATGACACAGACAAACCTACTCAACGAACTCACCAAGAATAAAGATGAAAAATCTCGAAAAACAATGGTTCTATGCAAAGTTGACAAGACTAGCAAGAGAAATTGACAATCCGTGAGAAACGGAATTCACAGGCTACTCAAACATCATTCTCAAAAAACCTTAAGCTACGGATCAATGTCCTTAGAGCCAAAAGACGGATGAAGGGGAGAAGAAAGCATGGTGAGGAGATCCATCTTCGACCAGATCTTCAAAGAGATGCGAAGAATACGTTACCGGCTTGACGACATCGAACGCAGCTTCTCAGGCTGGAACCCGCTGCCGTTGGAGATACCGAAGTCGGAGCTGCTTTCGCTGCCGGACCACATTCGAAAAACCTACATGACCGTCGCCTCAAGAGGCGAATGCAACGCCACAGAAGTGTCAAACGCCACTGGAAGATGCCGAGCGTTGGAGAGCAGCTACCTCAACCAGCTCGCTCGAATGGGCTGGCTGATGAAGCGCAGAGACTCAAAAGCAATCCATTTCCGGCCGATCTCTCCAACCCACACAGACTGCTACATCAAGGGTGCTAAGCTTGAACGCTAAAAACCGTTTAATCATGACTGCTGCAATCGCCCTGCTGCTGATGATGTCCATGACAAACCTGTTTTTCCAACGGTCCCCATTGAACGTGTCAGCAGCCTCGATCACAGGGCCTCTGGGAGTGTACTGGGACGCGAATCGCACTACACCAGTAACCTCAGTGAATTGGGGAAGCTTAACAGTCGGAGCGACGAAAAGCCTCACGATGTACGTACAAAACCAAGGAAGCGTCAGCGGCATCCTAAGCGTCACGGAAGCAAATTGGCAAGCAAACAACAACTCTAACGTTGCAACCTTCAGCTGCCAGCAACCACAGATCCTGCCAGGCCAAACCGTTCAGATCAACCCCAGCCTAACCGTATTCTCGAACGCGTCTGGCATTTCCAGCTTCAGCTTCAACATCGTTTTCGCGCTACAGACATCGTGCACCTTAAGCGTTGTTGCTGCGACTGGCGGGACAACGACGCCCGCGGCTGGAACGTACACTCTCAGTTTAGGCGGCTCTACAAAAGTGTCGGCAACGCCGGCGTCAGGCTACACGCTTACGGGCTGGGTCTTCAATGGTGCACCATACCAAACGGGCAACCCAAACAATCCGTTAACAGTCAGCATCTTCCAAGCCGCAGAAACTATACAGCCTGTTTTCACAGCAACGGCCAATACAGGTACTCTAAGCATCATAGCCGCGAGCGGTGGGACAACCACGCCTGCGGCTGGAACATACACTTACAATTTAGGCGCTGTTACACCAGGAAT
>JBEKOM010000010.1:0-68911 GCA_049521795.1 Bathyarchaeia archaeon | reverse complement strand
TTAAAAGATGGTTATGCTGACCTGATAGTGGTCGCCAACATTCCCGAAAACGATCTTGTGGAGACAGCCCTGAGAGAGTGGGGCAGAGTACTAAAAGAAAGTGGAAGGCTCGTGATCTTGATACCCACAGTTTTCGTCCGCGAATACGAGGACCCGTTGACGATAAGCGATTTTATAGAGAAACATGAATATGAAGCACTGGAACTGAATAAACGTCCGAATAAGAAAGCCTTTCGGGCGTTGCTGGAGAATTTTTTCCGAAAAGTTGAAGAAACGGAGATTGTTAACATGACCATCTTCTCGGCATCGGAACCACATTTCTCCAGCAATAGCGCGCGCTCGTTGAGGGAACATAAAAATCAGGAATGCAGTATATGCAATCAAAGTGAATTTTAAAGTTTCACTATAGATGAATGATGAGAAAAAGGTGCGTGCGCGTCTGGTTCTACGGAAATTGCTTTGACTGAATCAAGCGTTTCCGTGTAGGACATCTCGCCTCATTTTCCCTTCGCGACTGGCGTTCTGGGTGTAAAGAATTCTGCGCGCGCTGAACCCACAGGAGGCAAGCAATTTTACCGGTAAGCATGTGTTCAATTCTTAACCCCCGCACGCGTCCACGCACAACGTCATAAATTGAGTTTGTCTAACTGAAATAAGCTCGAAATAGGAGTTGAAATTGTAGTGCGGGGGGTTAGGTTTATACTGTCGTTTAAAACTGTCAAATCGTTCGGGCAACTGACTACCTTGTACCCATCAGTTCGCGTACATCATGTCGAGGGTCACCAGGATTTGAACCCGGCAAGTGGAGATATCACAGACAAACTAGGGAGTATGATCCATATTGTCAAAGAGCAAGGATGAGGAACCGACACGCCATAGTATGTGTGTTGACCCGCTTTTCGCATCCATTGCTAGGGAAGACCTGTAGCAAGAGCGCGCGGCGCTAAATGGAATATTTCAAGAACTTGCTCGGAAGAACCTACAATTACACAGAGCTAATTCAGTGGGAGGACGCAGCGCTTCACTGGAGTAACTCGGCGAACATGATCGTATATACAGATCCAATAGAGATTTACCAGTACCATCAGGCCCGCTGTGGCGGATATGCTATCCTATATGCAGAATTATGCATTTCTCAAGGATACCGAGCCAGAATAGTAGTAAGCATTTTTGGGAACCATGCTTGGGACGAAGTTAGACTGAATTGTACGTGGACTCGTGTTGACGCATCCCCTACAGGAGCGCCTATGAGTGAGAATATTGGCTATCCCTTATTCTATGAGGAAAAGTGGGGTTCTCCGCCAATTCTCGCTTTGGCATTCGAAAACTCTTCAGTTGTGGATGTAACCAGACGGCCTTTTGGGTTTCGATTTTGAGTATGTGCGGGCGTAATGTCTCAGGTGCTGGCCACTTTGATGACGTCGATGTCCGTTTCTGATGGTGGGAAGTCGCCGTTTCCGACTTGTAACCTTTCTCTTGGAAACCCCTTTTTCCGCATAAATTCTTCGATGGGGGTTTTCGATCTTTCGAGTATTTCGGACTGTTGTTCTAGGTCGACGACTCGCACTGTACCGCAAAGCCAAGACCTTGTAACAACGTTCCAACCGATGTGAAATATTCCGTCGCTTGTCCATTCAGGGATGTCTCCGAATGTTCGCGCGCGCTACTGTGATGTTGCCTAACACGTCTTTTTTCGGCGGTTCAATCAATTCCCGGTGAGGAATTGTCCGCTCGTCCGATATGCTAGGGATTGCTATCAGAAACAAGATACTGACGAAATATAAGCGAGCTTGTGAACTGACAAATATATCGAAAACTGACTACACGCATTTTATGAACGCGCGCTAACGCGCGCGCTATCCTTATGTTTCCAAATGGACGCTCAGGATACATCTGGATATTACTGGAGCAGGATGAGGATAGGATAGTGAGTTGATTCTGCGAGGGGTAGAATTCACTCAAGAACTTACCCCCTCATAATGAATAAAGACTAATAATGCGAGGGGTAAAAAACATTCGCAAAGTTACCCCTCAACAATGTGCGCGCTAGCCCAGAAATCATCTCTAGTCTTTGCGTGTTCGCTGATTGGCTTTTTGCACTTTTCTTGAAACTTCAGGTTTTGTTTTTGGGTGACGCCCGCTTGCCAGCTCCTGTTTTTGCATCTTCTTATTCTCTGATTTCCAGGAAAGCTTGGATGGGGCTATGGTCACTGTTGTGTTTGGTGGTATGGAAGAGGTTATCCAGACGTTTCCGCCGATGACAGAACCCTTCCCGATAACTGTCTTCCCTCCCAAGATGGTTGCCTCAGAATATATGATGACATCGTCTTCGATTGTTGGGTGCCGCTTCTTGCTCCTCAGCTTAGGGACTTCATCGCGGGGAAAGCTCTTGCCCCCAAGAGTCACTCCTTGATATATCCTAACGTTGTTTCCGATCTCTGAAGTTTCGCCAATGACCACTCCAGTCCCGTGATCTATGAAGAAGTTTTCCCCGATTTTTGCACCGGGGTGTATGTCTATGCCGGTAAGCGAATGGGCGTGCTCGGTCATCATGCGAGGTATTAAGGGGACATTTCGAGTGTAAAGCTCGTGGGCAATGCGGTATGTTGCAATCGCATAGACGCAGGGATAGCTCAAGACGATCTCATCAAGACTCGTTGCGGCCGGGTCGCCTTCGTACGCAGCTTGGATGTCACCTGAAACGCTTTTTTTTATTTCGGGGATGCACTCAAGAAGATCTTCGGCTACTTTCTGCGCTCTTTCTTTGCAAATATCGACAGGGCAGATTTTTTCTCGGAGGCAGACGTATTTTAAGCTCTTGGTTATCTCTTCTTCGAGGCGGATGTGCAAAGAATGCATCGTGCTACCTAAGAAGTACCAGATGCTCGCCTTTGTAAGTGACGCGTCGCCGAGCAAGTTGGGGAAGAGAATCGTCATGATATCGTTCAGAATTCCGATTATTCTTTCCTTCGAAGGCAAATCCCTTCCTTCCAAATGTTGAAGGTCGTTGTAGGACGTGTAGGCCTTCATCAGCTTGTCAGCGATTTTCGGCAGACTCCGTTGGCACCAATAGTCATCTGCCTCTTTGAGCATCTTATCGCTCTTCGCCAAGGTAAATTCCTGATTCGATAACTCCTTAGGATCCATTTTTGGACCCTTCTCTTTTTTTCTGCTGTTTCTCATAGCTATTCACTCTAATTCTGATTGAATAAAGAAGTGCTCAGGTAATGTTCTCCGGTATCAGGGAGAACGACGACTAAGAGTTTACCTTCGTTCTCCCCTCTTCTCGCGACTTCCAGTGCGGCGGAGGTGGCAGCTCCAGAGGAAATGCCTGCGAGCAACCCTTCTTTCCGAGCAAGTTGCCTGGCCGTTTCCATGGCTTCCTCGTCCTTGACCCCTATAATTTCATCGATCAGCTCCATCCTCAGGATGTCGGGCTTGAAACCAGCACCGATTCCTTGAATCTTGTGAGGACCTGGCTTGCCTCCGCTGAGAACAGGAGAGTCAAATGGTTCGACTGCAATCGCCTTGAACTGTTTTTTCTTGGGTTTTATGTACTCGGCGACGCCAGTTATGGTGCCGCCAGTCCCGACACCAGCAACAAGAATGTCCACTTTTCCTTCCGTGTCGTTCCATATCTCTACAGCCGTCGTTTCCCGATGGATCTTCGGGTTTGCCGGGTTCTTGAACTGCTGCGGCATGAAAGAGTTGGGCGTTTCTTTTGCGAGTTCCTCAGCCCTCTTGATGGCTCCTCTCATTCCGTCAGCGCCGACTGTCAAAACGAGTTCTGCTCCATACGCTGTTAGAAGATTGCGTCTCTCCACACTCATCGTCTCGGGCATTGTAAGAATTAGGCGATAACCCCTGACAGCGGCAATCATTGCAAGGCCTATCCCCGTGTTTCCACTGGTCGGCTCTATTATGATGGTGTCTCTCTTGATAATACCTTGTTTTTCGGCCTCCGCGATCATGCTCAAACTTATCCTGTCCTTCACGCTGCCGCCCGGATTCTTTGATTCCAACTTTGCCACGACATCACATTTGAGACCAGCGGTCAAGCGATTCAGTCTGACCAGCGGTGTATTGCCTATCGCTTCTGAAACATCATTAAGAATTCTCATCACCAAAACTCGATCGCCTTCCAACGAAGTTAAGAGAGATTGCTCTTAAACTTTTTCAAGCGCGCGCGCTAAAGGAAGTGTTAAGTGCAGTTCAACATGAGCTTATATCGGGAGGTGATAGGATGATCTTCATCACTTTAGCGAGATTTAGAAAGAAACCGACGAAGGCGATGATCGTTGAGTCATCGAAGTTCATGGAGCAGGGACTCAAGGAGGCTGGCGGTAAGATCTTAGGTTGGTACTGGACGCTTGGCAGATATGACACAGTCGTCATAACAGAGGGAAAGGATGAGAAGAGCATGATGAAGGCAGCCATTCGATGGGGCGACCAGCTCTCACCCGAGACCCTCGTCGCGGTGACCAGAGAAGAAGCAATTAAGCTCATCGAGTAACCGTGTGATAACAGAATGATCTCGCGCGCGCTGCGCTATTTGTTTAGTTCCAGAAGTCTTATAAATGGAGAGATCGGATATCCATAACCCGCGTTGGAGTTTGATAGATTTGAAGAAGACTATTCTGATAGCATTCACAGTTGCAGTGGTATGCATGTTTCAAACAATAATTATTCCAGCCATGGCACAATACGTTTGCGGTCTCCAAAGTGGAAAATACTTCAAGTATAACTGGTCAATGACAGCGTCAACGATGGGACAAAGCTACAGCATAAGCGGAACCCTAGACGTCAACATCGAACATGTATCTGGATCTAGCTACTCAGGCACGTCCAAGTTCACCGTAACTGGGGGAAGTCTGCCACAAGGCATACTAAATATCCCTCAAACCAACCAGACGTTTTCAGGGAATGTCGCATCGGGTTATGGAAGCACTGGTTTCATAGGTCTTCTTGCAATACCGGCCAACATGACAGCAGGAAGCAGCATTCCAGGTGCTGGCAGTGCGCAAATCGGAAGCTGGGGAGGTAGAAACGCAGTCATAGTCAATTCGAGCATGCTCAGCCTGGGTCAAGGGAACGCATATTATGATCAAACCACGGGGGTCTTCATGTATTCGAGCGCCACATTGAACTATCAGAATGTCTATTCGCTTAACTACAAAGTGGAAATGGTCGGAACTGACCTTTGGAGCGGCGGATTTGGCGGCGGCTTTCTTGGAATAGACCCTTGGATATGGGCAGCAATTATCATAATCATAGTGGTTGTCGTTGTTGCCGTGGTTGTAATGATGCGTAGGAAGAAGCCAAGTGCTGCTCCCGAAGAAACTTCAATTCCACCACCTCCTCCTCCTCAGGCATGAACTACCTGCGCGCCCCTACAAACTAGCGCGCACGCGGGCGTTTGTTATGTGTGTGTGGGATAAAACTTTACCCCCAAACCCCAAACCCAAACTTGTGAAGACGACGAACGACGGCGCATATATCTATCTGCACGGCAACAGAAGACAAACTAGGGGTTCAAAAATGAGTAAAGAGAAAATGAGATGTCTTACATGTTGAAGGATAAGAAAGGAAGATGGGTCAAGATTCTGGAGATTAATGAAAAACTGTGGAAAGAAATGATGCAAGAGACACTTCAAGGAATAATCAAATTGCTGGAATCTGTAGATAGACTCTTGAATAATGGGGGTAATGAAGCAATATGTGCAGGGCTTTATACTTTTGCGGTTGAAGAGTATGGGAAACTTCTACTATTAGAGAACTATAGTCCATCTAGTGGAAAGATCCAAGTAAAATACAAGGATGAATTCAGGAATCACACAGAAAAATTCCGTATTGCAATTGAGCATCTTCCGAAAGAATGCATGAGACTTTACGAAGCTGGTTTTGGGGATGGATTCGGAAACGGGTTTGAGAAAATCCGTGTGATTGCAGATTTTGAAGCGCGATTAGGAATATTCTATTGTGACTTTACAGATTCAGGAGATGGTATAAAACCTCTCCCGTCTGTAGACAAGGACCGTCTCAAGAAGGCTATAGACCAATTCAAGGCAATAGCATTTAAGATAAGTATAACTTGATGGCAAATTACGACGCATTCAAATAGTGCGCGTTCGGAGATTATTGAGAGGGCTAAGAAATCCGTGAAAACCCAAAATGAAGTCGATGATCCTAACCTTGCAGCGGATGCTAGAAATTCTCTCCTTGCACATTATTCCTCCAAGTCTACAAACGAAACGACAATACTTCTCGGTCTTGCTGTCGCCTTTTTTGCCGATGTTCAAACATACAATGCTTTCAGCTTTGTTCCAGAATGGTTGAGAATTGTATTTTTGATATCGAGTCTCGGAGTCATCGCATATTTGGTGATACGGCAAACGAGCAGACTAGTCTATTGGGGAGAATTGACAACGGCAATTCTTATTGTGGGCATGTTTGACCTCAAACCAATAGAAGACGACTTGAAAAAAACTCTAACGAACTTGTACAGTGAAAGAAACTCCGCGCTATCCAAATCAGATATACCTAAGGTGCCATTAGTTGCCACTGATATAGACAGATTATCCTCCAGTACATACTGGTATTTCAAAGAAAAAAAGAGAGCAAGTAAAGAATGGCATATGCGATTTTACTCCTTAGTCACCAACCGACGTTTCGCATTAACATACTTCATCTTACTGTCCATTGCCTCGATATTGTTGGGCGTTTGGTCAGGTCTATTTTTGCATTCCTAGGCTTGAAACAGTCGGGAACGTTGAAGATGTCGCTTCATCTCTAATCGACTAAGTTAGCTATTCTCGGAGTCCATGTTTGTTTTTCATTCCTGAGATACATAGCCAACAGCAAAGCTTCTTCATTGATTAACGTCTCAATTTCCTGTTCCTTTCCCATCCTAATTCTTGGAATCCCTACCTTGCTCTGGAAGTATTCATTCAAGCTTTTGATTAGACTGTGCGTCAGTGAATCGTTGAGGTATTCTCTCTTGCCTTTCTTCTTACTGGGAAAAGTCTTCTGTCTTCAACGTAAAATCTCTAGTCTTCAGACCTCTAGCGTACTGGATAACGTAGTCATCCATCAAATAGCGATAGAGCTCTTGAAAATCACAAACCAGAGAAGGCTTACCCCATGCTAGACTATGTAAATATCCCAAGAACGGTTCAAGCCGAGCGCGCACGAGAGCTATATGCACCTTCCACGAAAGAAGGCGCGCGCGCTAGTCATACTAACTTCGCTTCTAACTGGGTCAAGCCCATTATATATCAATTACCCCGCATCAAACAGCATCATGCTGGGTGATGAGAGTTATAAAAGGAACTGACAGTTGTAGCGATAGCGAGCGGCACAACAAGAAGCATAGGAGATCGAATGGTCATCTTAAATCAAATGGAATTTAGAGTATGAGCCCATGATCGAACCCCAAGACCCGAAGAGAGAGTTCGATTGGAACAGAAGCTTGCTATCTATACTAGGGCATACAAGGAAGCACGACAATAAAGCAAGCAAGAGGCAGAATGCATAATCTGTGGAAAACAGACTCCACTTAGTAAAGGAGCACCAGATCATGTTAAACCTCAAAATCTAGGGGAAAAACCGCAGTGGAGAATGGACAATGAACATGCATATCTTGTCACAGCGTGAAGAAAGACAAGTATCCAGAGGCTCTTCAACCTATTAATTTCAGGTTTTCTTGCAGATGCTTTCCCCAAATCGGCTTTCTCAAGGTTGACAGTTCTAAACGCTCAAGTGAAATCAAAAGCTGCCCACAATTTGAAGCCGATTTTCTACTGTCCTACGTCTAAAACGAGCGAAATTTGAGCGAATCCAATGGTTCGAAGATGGTGCGGGGGGTGGGACCCCCACCCGACTTTACCGGCAAAATATGCTTTGCATATGCTTGTAATCGTTGAAGATGTCATTCATGAAAAGCCTTTTCAGATACTTGTTATTACCTTCTAATGGTTTGCTGTTATCAGAGGCGCTCAGTGTGGAGGAGATTCTGCATCGAGCTGAACAATTAGAAAAGGAGTATGACTGGGTTGGAGCTGCCGAGTCGTATGATAGAGTGCTGAATCTGCTGGCCGAAGATGATTTCTCGAAGATGGGAGAATTCCATGAGCAATTGGGATATGCTTTTTACCGTTCTGCGTTTCAGGCTGAAAGCAAGGACGAGTTTAGAGAAAGGCTGCGTCAATCTGCTGTTGCTTATGAGAAGGCTGGCGAGTTCTATGGAAAACTGAATGGACCCGTGAAAACGGCGAGAACATCGCGTTGTAACGCTATGATTGCTTACATAGACTATTGGCTTGCCCCACAAGCACATGAAAAGAAGAAGGTGATCGATGAGTCTTGGAGATTGACAAAAGAAGCGTTGAAGACCTTCTTGGATGCTGGGGAAAACTGGGAATATGGAAAAACGTACAACCAACTTTCTAGCAGCATCGTTTTTGGTTTCTGTCTCGAGTGGGATTTTCAAACTAGGAAGAAGTTAATGAGAGAAGCGTTGGAACATGGAGAGCAGGCAATCAATTTTCTTTCTAAGCCCGAAGACCGCGGCGAACTTGCAAAGGCATTTGCGAAAACCGCCTTCTATCTGGGTGTGTTCGACTATTACTTTCTAGATACAGCTGACCGGCAAAAAGGCCTCCAAAAGGTTCAAGAGTATTGGCAGAAAGCAATGGAGCGTTCCGAAGACTTGACTTTATTCGAATTCTTATATCCTATCTTTGGAGCCCAGTATCTTTTGTGGGGAGACGGCACTGAAGAAGCGTTCGCGAATCTTGACAAAGCCCTGTTGCACGGCAGAAAAACAAAGGACAAGTTCATCATCGGATGCACTCTCGACTGGCTGGTATATCATAGCAACTGGCGGCCCTCGCCGAGGTTTGACGAAGATCCGGAAGAACGTTCAAAATACTCTAAAAGAATCCTGCAGTTAGCTGAAGATGCTAAGCAGCAGTATGCTCCAATCTCGTTCATCAGTCCACGTGGGGACGCTATGTGGGTGGAGACGACACAAGCCGACTACTATTCAATGTTGGGTTACTATGAGATTGATTTGAAAGAAAAGCGTAGTTTATATGAGAAGGCGAAAGAAGTTTACTCAGAAGGGCTGAAACGAGCTGAAGCTTCTGGAAACCCAAGCACTATCGATCATGCGAATCATATGTTGAGTGCGATGCTTGTAAGATTGGCTAATTTGGAATCAAGCTCTGAAGAGAAGAAGAGGCTATTGGAAGAAGCTTTGAAACACAAGCAAGAAGCTGTTAAAATCACCGAGAAACTTGAACCTCTGCTTCTCTGGAACTGCGGTGTAATGCGGGAAGGGCTTGCTGTCGTGAAATATGGGCTTGCCGACTTAGCCGAAGATTCTGAGACAAAAAAGCGTATGCTCCAAGAGGCCATAATGGACTATGAAAACGGCGAGAATCTCTGTTTTGAAGAGTCGCAGGCCTTTGAAAAGCAATTCCCAGCGGCTCCTTGGGCTCTGGGATACGATCAACACAGACTTGGCATTTGGTTAAATCATCTCTATGAACTTACTAACAATAAAGAACATCTAAAAAAGGCCGCGAAAGCTTTTGTTGACGCAGCTGGAACGTATCAGAAGGTTGACGCAAAAAACCGCATCGCTGAGTGCTACTGGAAGGCTGCTCGAGCCTATGATGCTCTGGGTGAGCATTTGAAAGCTGCCGAATGCTTTGACCTTGCGTCAGATAATTACAAAAGTGTCTCTGAAAGGATTACCCAAATCAAAGACTTCTACCAAGAACATTCGAGCTACATGGCTGCGTGGCGCGAAATCGAAAAAGCAAGATATCACCACGATAGACAAGAATACGGCTTGGCAAAAGAGCATTTCGAGAAAGCTGCTGACCTGCATAGATCGTTGAAAAAGTGGAGTTATCTGGCTCCAAACTATTGCGCATGGGCTAGTGTCGAATATGCAGAAGACTTGAGTAGAAAGGAACAGTGTGAAGAGGCCATCCAAGCCTTCAAAGAAGCCGTCAAGCTTTTCGACGAAACCGAGAAGTCCATCCAAAACGAGCTCAGCAAGATTGAAGACGCCGACGAAAAGCAAATGGCAACAAGCATGATCAAAGCGACGGACCTGAGACTCGAGTACTGCAGAGCCAGAATCACACTTGAAGAGGCAAGGATCCTCGACAAGAAAGGCGACCATTACTCTAGCTCCGAAAAATACGGTTCAGCAACGGAACAATTCGAGAAAATGGGTCAAGCGTTAGAGTCAGAACAAGAACAAAGAGAGATGAAATTCATTACGACGCTTTCTCGGGCTTGGCAGAAAATGACCATGGCGGAAGCAAAGTCATCTCCAACGCTGTACGTGGATGCATCGCAACTCTTCGAGCAAGCCGAGGAGTTTAGCCCAAACGAAAAAACAAAAATGTTAGTCTTGGGACACAGCCGATTCTGCAAAGCACTCGAAGCAGGAACAAGATTCGCTGACACGAGAGACCAAGCATTGCATGGCATAGCTGTACAGCATCTGGCAAGCGCCTCAAACTATTATATGAAAGCAGACTTGCAAACTGCTTCGGAATACGCTAAAGCTACAAAACTGCTTTTCGATGCCTACGTGTACATGGACAACGCTGAAAAAGAAAAAGATCCAGACAAGAAGGCCAAGCTGTACGTTATGATTGAAAGAGTACTTCAAACATCGGCTGGTTCCTATACAAAGGCGGAACACCCTGAGAAGAGAGAACAAATGCTGAAACTGTTGGAGAAGGCAAAGGAAGAACAGGAACTGGCCGTTTCTATGACAGAGGCGTTGCATGCCCCTTCAATCGTTTCTGCGACAACGGCTTTTGCCAGTCCTACACCTACCCACGAAGAAGCAGTGGGTTCAGAAAGGTTTGAACACGCTGATATACAAGCAAACCTGATAATCAGGCAGAAGGAATTGAAAATCGGCGAAAACCTCAGCATAGCGCTGGAGCTGGTGAATGCCGGGAAGGGCTCTGCCCTCTTGACCAAAGTCACCGAAATCATTCCCAAAGGGTTTGAACTGGCTGAAGAACCCGGGACCTGTCGAGTGGAGGATAGCTACATCAACTTGAAAGGAAAACGTCTTGACCCCCTGAAGACGGAAGAAGTGAAACTGGTCCTTAAGCCAACTGTTCAAGGGACGTTTTCATTGAAACCGACCGTGCTTTATCTGGACGAAAATGGCAAGTACAAGTCACACGAGCCTGAACCCGTAATGATAATTGTGAAAGAACTCGGAATAAAGGGTTGGCTAAGAGGAGAAAAATGACGGTTAAACCGGTTTGGGGAAAACTTGTAGCGCGAGCTTGCTTTTCAACTCAAATCCGCCGTGATTGGTAGCTTCAATTAACATCCATTAGCTCGCGAACGCGTTAACGATGCTTACGGTAATTGAAGTTGGTTGGGGAGCCATTTCCATTCATCTGATTGGCAAGTGCAGCTCTGAAGATACTAGGAGCGAGAACCGCGGCAGAACTAGGTGCGGCAGCGGCTTCTGCTGGATTAGCCTACAACTTTGCAGTGTTACAGGCTTTAGTAACAACTAGAATAGATGACCGCTAGGTTTTACCGGTAAACGCGTGTTCAAATTTCAACCCCCAACAACAAAGCCCAAAATCAAGCTTCTTTTGATAAAATAAGCTCAACCATTGCCCAAATTCTGGTGCGGGGGGTGGGATTTGAACCCACGAACCTCTACAGGACAGGCTCCTGAAGCTACCGCGTCGCACTAGGCGACTCTGCGCCTTTGGCCAAGCTCGGCGACCCCCGCCTGATCTTAACAGGATGACAACTGGAAATGTTTAAGAGTTACTCTACGTTCTACGTAGAGTCGGTGCATATAAATGCCTACTCACGGTTCGCTTTCTAAAGCCGGAAAAGTCAGGTCTCAAACTCCGAAAATACAGGCTACATCCAGAAAGAGCCCAAGTCCAAGGTTCAGAAACAGGCGAAACTACGAGAAAAGGGTAATTCTTCAGAGAAAGCCTGGACAAAACTGGGTTTAAGGTTTTTATTTTTCCCCTCAATATTCCTCTAGTATGTCAAAATCCAACTTCATACTTCTTGATGCCAATGTGGTGACGCTAAATCCTAAGCAGCCTAGGGCCCAAGCAATTGCCATCCAAGACGGCAAGATAACTGCCGTAGGTTCTAACCAGGAAATCCACAAACACGCGCGCAAAAACAAAAAGGTTATCGAGTGCAAGAACAGGACGATTATTCCAGGACTGGTTGACTGCCACGCGCATATGCTAGAATTTGGCCTTTCTCTGCAGAACCTCGACCTGAGACAAACAAAGTCGATACGGGAGATCCAAGAAAAGCTGCGCGAACACATGGATAAGAACCCGGAACTAGACTGGATTCTCGGAGGACGTTGGGACCAAGAGAAACTTGCAGAAAAACGGTATCCAACCCGCATTGACCTGGACGCTGTGGTCACAGACAAACCTGTCTTCCTGAGCCGTGTCTGCGGATGCTTAAGTATCGCCAACACCAAAACCTTGCAACTTGCTGGGATAACAAAAGAAACGACAGTCAAAGGAGGAAAGATAGATCTGGAAGAAGCCACCGGTCAACCCAACGGCATCCTTCGAGGAAACGCCATGAGTCTTGTTTGGAAAGTAGTCCCAAAACCAAGCAGGGAAGAGCTTAAGAAAGCATGCCTTCTGGCCTGCAGGAAAGCCGTGGAGGCTGGGCTTACCGGAGTCCATTGGCTTGTAAGGTCCGCTGAAGAAATGCGCGTCTTGCAAAGGCTGTACTCCGAGGGCAGGCTCCCGTTGAGAGTTTACATAGGCGTACCCGTGAAGCTCTTGGATGAAACTCTCAGCCTAGGATTGCTTCCGACCTTTGGAAACGACATGATAAGAATGGGCTTCATCAAAGTCTTAGCCGACGGTTCCCTCGGAGCCCATACGGCTGCACTGAAAAAACCTTATTCTGATGATCCTGAAAAGCGGGGGATGATGCTCTACACGCAAAAAGAGCTCTGTCAAGTCATTTTGAAAGCTCACAGTGGCGAGCTGCAGCTCGGCGTTCACGCCATAGGCGACCGAGCAATGGAAAACGTTCTGAAAGCCTTTGAACAAGCCCTGAAAAAGTTGCCAAGACAGAATCACAGACATAGAATCGAACACTGTTCCATTTTGAACCCGGAACTCATCACCCGAATGAAGCGCTTGAGCCTAGTGGCCTCGGTGCAACCTCACTTCGTCGCTTCTGACTTCTGGATCTTCGACCGTGTCGGCCGCGAAAGAGCACGCTGGGCTTACCCATTCAAAACACTTCTAGACGAAGGAGTGACAGTTGCCTCTGGTTCAGATTGCCCAATTGAACAGATCAGTCCCCTGTTTGGCATATGGGCAGCCGTGGTAAGGAATGACAATACTGAAGAAAGACTCAACGTCGAGGAGGCTTTGAAAACGTACACTGTGAACGCGGCTTATGCCTCCTTCGATGAGAAGAAGAAGGGGACGATTGAAGCTGGAAAACATGCAGACCTCACGGTATTGTCGCACGATCTTACGAAGATTCCGCCCGAGAAGATACGCGATGTAGGGGTGGAAATGGTCATCGTTGATGGAAAGATCGTCTACTCTAAACGGTGAAGTTGGAAGCTCGGTTTATTTGCGTGTTTCAAATTAACCCACTACGGTGGCCTTCACGTTGAACGAGGACAAGCCAATAGAAGAAATAATCAAAAATCTCATGCGCATTCCGGCACCTAGCTCCAGCGATCTGGACCGCACGAAGGCAAAGGCGGCTTCCAAGTACGGACTCCAAAGGATACCCTCAAACTCGGAAGTAATAAGCATGCTCAAGCAGGGAGAAAAACGCAAACTTCTCCCACTGCTACGAAGAAAGACAACCCGGACATTATCAGGCGTCACAGTCTTGGCCGCAATGACTAAGCCATACCCATGCCCACAAGATGAGCCCTGCGCATACTGTCCAGGAGGACCAAAACAAGGAGTTCCCCAGAGCTACACAGGCTTTGAACCCGCAGCAATGCGTGGACTCCAGAACGAGTTCAATCCCTACCTGCAAGTGAAGACGCGCATCCAACAGTTGAAAGCAATAGGACACAAAGTCGACAAAGTAGAACTTATAATCATGGGAGGAACTTTTCCTGCCACTCCAGCAGATTACCAAACCTGGTTCATCCAACGCTGCCTTGATGCAATAACTCAGAAAGATTCAGCCAATCTGGAAGAGGCGAAGAAGAACGCAGAAACAAGCAGAATGCGCAACGTGGGAATAACTGTTGAAACGCGTCCAGATTGGGCAAAAGAAGCACACGTGAACCAAATGCTCAACATGGGTGTAACCCGCGTGGAAATGGGCGTTCAATACCCAAGCGACAGAATCTATCATCTCGTCGGTAGAAAACATTCACTCGCAGATGTTGTTGAGGCAACACGAATAATGAAAGACGCTGGGCTGAAAGTCGTCTACCACATGATGCCCGGGCTTCCCGGCACGAACAGAGAAGGAGACCTTGAAGCCTTCAAGACAATTTTCACCAACCCGAAATTCAAACCAGATATGGTCAAAATCTATCCGTGCCTAGTTTTGAAAGCCACAAAAGCCTATGACTGGTACCGTCAGGGCACGTACACACCCTACACAAACGAGGAAGCAGTAGATCTCATCGCAGAAGTCAAAAGAATCATACCGCCATGGATACGAGTGATGCGAGTCCAACGCGATATCCCTGCGCCTCTGATAGTTGCAGGCGTCAACAAAAGCAACCTCCGCCAACTAGTACAGAAGAAGGTTCAAGAAAAAGGCTTTAGATGCAGGTGTATACGCTGCAGAGAAGTCGGCCACAGAATGAGAAGCGATAACATAGAGGTTGACCCAGAAAAAATCCAAACTCTAACCATGCGATACGAGGCCTCAGAAGGCCAAGAAATCTTCATATCCGCAGAAGACCCTGAAAACGACGCCCTTATCGGCTATCTGAGACTTAGAGTTCCCTCTGAAAAGGCGCATCGGCCAGAAGTGAAAGCCACAAAGTGCACAATAGTGCGGGAACTGCATGTTTACGGTTCACTTGTTCCCGTTGGCAAACACTCTGCAAAAGACTGGCAGCATAAGGGTTACGGAGGCATTCTGCTCGCCCAAGCGGAACGCATAACCCTGGAAGAGTATGGTTTTAAGAAGATTCTAGTTATAAGTGCCCTCGGTACAAAACAATACTACAAGCGGTTCGGTTACGATTACGATGGGGTTTACATGTCAAAAACGTTGGAGAATTAAAAATGGCTGAAAAAGAAACGGGCTACCGAGGCAAAGCTCTGGAGGCAATCAAAAAGGCCCGGGCTAACATAGGCGATGTGATTCGTGTAACCAGAGAAAAAGAGGCATACGAAGGAATTCTGATCCCGCGATCCGAGTACGGTGATGAAAAGCATGTTGTCGTGAAGCTGAAAAATGGTTACAACATCGGCATAGCCATAACGGCAGACACGAAGGTTGAGAAAGTCGGAGAAGGCATAGAACCGACCTTTGCAGCGCCACCTCTTCCAGAACAGAAGTCAGAGCTTCCAAGAACCACCATAATAAGCACGGGTGGAACAATTGCCAGCCGCGTGGATTACCGAACAGGCGGAGTCAGGCCAGCCTTGACCGCAAACGACCTCTACAGCGTAGTCCCTGAACTGGCAGACGTGGCACGCATAGAAACCCAGATACTTCTGAGCATTTTCAGCGAAAACATTGGGTCCCAACAATGGGGTCAAATCGCTCATGCCATCGCAAAGCAGATGTCAGAAGGAGTCGACGGCGTCGTCGTAGCCCACGGAACAGACACCATGGGATACACTGCCGCAGCCCTTAGCTTCGCATTACAAAGCCTCCCAGCCCCGGTCATAATAGTTGGTTCGCAACGTTCGGCAGATCGCCCGAGCTCAGATGCCGCCACAAATCTCTTGGGAGCTGTCTCCGCCGCGGCAAAAGCGCCGTTCGCTGAAGTGGTAGTCGCAATGCACGAGACGCCCTCAGACAGCTGCATAGCTTTTCACAGGGGAACAAAAGTTCGAAAATGCCACACGAGCAGAAGAGACGCGTTCAAGTCAGTGAATGCAACACCGATTGCGAGGGTAGAAGAAAACAAGATAGTCATGCTAACACAAGACTATCGGAAACGAGACCCATCAAGAACACTCGTGCTGAGGCCAGACTTCCAAGAAAAAGTGGCGTTGATAAAATTCTACCCTGGAATAGACCCGGCAATCATGCATTTCTATGCAGAGAAAGAATACAAGGGCATTATCATCGAGGGCACGGGTCTCGGTCACATCAGCAAAGCCTGTTACGAGGCCTTGAGAGAAGCTGTCGGACAGGACATTATCATTGCGATGACCTCTCAGTGTATCTGGGGACGCGTAAACATGAACGTTTACGACGCAGGCCGCGATTTGCAAGCTCTGGGCGTGATCCCCTTAGAGGATATGCTTCCCGAAACGGCTCTTGTCAAACTCAGTTGGGTTCTTGGACAGACCCAGGACAGCGAAGAGGCGAAGAAACTATTGAAAACAAACGTCGCGGGAGAGTTTTCGCCAAGAACCCTCGCTGAAAAGATGAGTTGGGAGCAACACAAAGGTGGTTGTGATTGGAGCTAGACTACGAGAAAATCGGGTTGAAAGTCGGCCTAGAAATTCACCAGCAACTGAACACTTCGACAAAACTGTTCTGCAGCTGTAAGCCGGCGCTTTTCAAAGAAGAACCAGAAATAACTTTTCTTCGCAGACTCAGACCGACCCAGAGCGAGTTGGGTCAGGTGGACCCTGCGGCTTTCTTCGAATTTCAAAAGGGAGTCAAAATTCTCTACGAGGCAAACAATGCGACGTCATGCCTTGTTGAAATGGATGAAGAACCTCCACACGCCTTGAACAAGGAAGCCGTCGAAACAGTCCTGACAGCGGCCTTAATGATGAATGCTAAGCCAGTTGGCGAAATACACGTCATGCGCAAGACGGTGATAGACGGCTCAAACACCACAGGTTTTCAAAGAACATGCGTAGTAGCCCTGAACGGAGAAATCAAAGTGGGCCTAAAAACGGTTCCAATTCAACACGCAAGCTTAGAAGAGGACGCCGCGAGAAAAACAGGCGAAGAAAGAGAAAGCACAATAAAGTATCGCATTGACCGACTGGGTATACCATTGATAGAGGTTGCCACCGCGCCAGTCATAAAGTCGCCTAATGAAGCCGAAGAAGTGGCACTCGCAATCGGAAGAATACTGAGAGCAACTGGAAAAGCCATGCGCGGCCTCGGCTCAATCCGGCAAGACATAAACATATCCATCCCCAGAGGTGCTCTCATAGAAATCAAAGGATTGCAAGAACTCGAACTTGTCTCAATCGTCGTCGAGTACGAAGTCCGCCGCCAACTGAACCTCATAAGAATAAATGAAGAACTGAAGAACAGAGGACTTGAAGAGGACCAATTAAAGGCCAAGTTCTTCAATGTAGAGGACGTCTTCAAGAATACGAAGTGCAAAGTGATTCAAAAAGCCCTAGAGAAAAAGCAGCAGGTTCTGGCCGTCAAATTGCCGAAGTTCAATGGCCTCCTGAAATTGGAACTAGGCCCTAATTTGCGGCTTGGAACAGAGATGGCCGACAGAGCCAAGTTTTGGGGAAGAGTAGGCGGGATATTCCACACGGATGAACTGCCAGCCTACGGAATAACGGCAGAAGAGGTTGAAAAACTCAGAAATAACCTTGATGCCCATGCCGAGGACGCCGTGGTTCTTGTCGCGGACGATCGAGAAAACGCTGAAGATGCGTTAGGAGCCGTGGTTGAAAGAGCACGAGAAGCGATAGCAGGCGTACCTCAAGAAACGCGAGCGCCAAACCCTGACGGGACAACGCGCTACATGAGACCTCGCCCAGGTGCAGCAAGAATGTATCCGGAGACAGACATCCCACCCGTTCAAATCTCAGATGTTAACGTGGACAGAATTCGTTCTCATCTACCAGAACTCCCAGAACAGAAACTTGAACGGCTGCAGAAAGAGTACAGGCTTAATGCCAAGCTGGCTAAGCAGGTCTTGAACTCCGAATACGGTGAACTGTTTGAAAACATAGTAAGACAGAGTAAAGTGCCACCAACAACCATCGCAGCATTCATGACTGAGACTCTGAAGGCATTAAAACGAGACGGCGTCACAGTGGAAAAAGTGTCAGACAGACAACTGGGCGACATTTTCAGACTCGTAGGGGAAGAAAAACTTGCGAAAGAAGCAATCTCGGAAGTATTCACTTGGCTGTCAAAGAATGAGGAAAGAACTGTTGAAGCAGCTATCAAAGAGCTTGGCTTGCAAGCCATCCCTGAGGCTGAACTGGAGAAGTTGGTGACCAAGATCGTTGAGGAAAACAAAGAATTGATCAAGAAACATGGAGAAAGCAGCTTCAGCGTCCTAATGGGCATAGCCATGAACAACTTGCGGGGCAAGGCGAACGCAGCACTTGTGAGCAAGGTGCTGAGACAAAAGCTTAAAGAAGCCCTAGAATAGAGACCTACTTCTGCTTTTGATCAGTCACAGCTATGACAGGAGTCCTCAGTAGTCTGGCATCTTCGCCACAGTATGGGCATATCTTGAATTCAGGCAACAAAGGCTTTCCGCAAGCCAGGCACACATAAGAATATTTCACGTTGTCTTCGAGTTTTTCCACTTCTTTCCCCAAATCGTTCAACTCTAACCTGATCAGATCAACGGTCGTTGTCAAAGGTTGAATTTCCTTCACTTCAGTCCTCACGTTGCAGATCATATCCTTAACGCACGCGATAGTCTCACTGCTAGACTCAAGCGTCTCGTACATCGCATCGAGAATTTCGCTCTTATCTTCAACCACCTGGGTCTCGACAGCACTCTGCTTCTTAGCGTCAGCAACCGCCTTCTTCAAGAGCGTTTCCATAGGGTTCTCAAAAGCTATTGCGCACGTGATCCCCCAACAAACCAAGCTCGCCGCAGCAGACAGCCATAGATATGCAACCGGAGAAACGCTGCTCAGAGACCCGCCGACAAAGGGACAGAGCTTAAGAAGCTTGATCTCGCTTCCAGAAACCAAAACGTAAATCGCCTCAATCAGGTGCGCAACCGATACAAACGTCAGAGAGCTGAAGATCCAGACAGAAAGTCCTTTCTTTGCCAAGGATTTTCACCGTTTTTGAGGAGGCGATACAAGTCAACTAGTGTATCTTAATATTTAATACAATGCTTCCGACCTCCGACATATATCGAAAACCGATACATATCCAAATGCGCAAATCCTAAAAGGACTTGTCACTTTCCTATATCTTGGGATAGGTTTGCAGAAGAAAACTAGAAAAACTGGAAGTTTCACCTTTCGAGTGAAGATGGGAGACTATGAGGTCGAGGTCACCGGCGCTTATGAACAGGTTCTTGATACGATGAAAGCTCTGCCGAGCCTGATAAGCGACATCGACAAGGCATTTGAAAAAGTGAAACCTAAGAAGGTGGCAACACTAACCGTCAAGACCGGGGCTCCCAACGCGGAAAGGCCTCCAAGCCAACGATACCCACAGATATCGCATACGGCAAAACTCGATGAGGCACTCTTAAAAGTTCTCGAAACTGATTGGGGAAAATGGCGGCCACGCACGATCGACGAGCTCAGCGAAGCACTCAGGGCAAATGAACTAGAACACTCAGAGCGCACCCTTGCAGCAGTCCTGATGGAGCTAGTCAAGAAAGTAAAGATCAGACGTTGGAGCACCAACACCGGCTACGTGTACATCCTCGCCGAAAAGGAAGCTCTACGTTCAAGAGGAGACGCTGAATGAACAGGGTCGAAGCAAGAATCAAAACGCCCTTCGGCGAAATCATAGTCGAAGGCGAAAACCCCCAAGAAGTTCTCAAGATACTCGAGAGCTTTCCAGACAATTTCATGCAAAAAGTGTCTGAACTTGTCTCAAGCCGTTTGATTCCGTCAGGGGCGCAGCTGAAAGGCATTGTTGAATCCACCACAGAGGGACCTGTCATAGTAGCCCACGAAAACCTAACACATTATGAAGCGATAGGCTTGACCCTGTCTGCTTCAGAAGGGAAGAAGAACACTGCAGCGCAGATAACGAAGCTTCTAGAGTCAAGTGGAATAAAATGTATGGTCCCAGCTCGACTCAACGAAATGACGAAGCGAGGGCAAGTTTTCAAACCAGATCCTAACAGACCTGAATTTAAGCTCACAATCCAAGGCGAGAGATGGGTTGAAAACGAAGTCCTAGCCAAGCTCAGAGGTAAGATCGGTTGAGCGAAGAGCCAAACAGCTTGATGGTTCACATCAGGTACAAGGACCTTGAAAAAACGCTTTCAGGCAACCCAGAAGAAGTTTGGTTACTACTGAACAAATTCTTTAACGAGCTACTTCCTTCATTCGAAACTGCAAGAAAACTAACATTGAGCGTTGACCTGAAAACCCTGGCAAAGGACAGCGAGAAAGTCTTGGCCTTTGCAGAAGAGGGCCCCTACATACTCGTGCCAAGAAACAAGTTGACGGACAACGAGACTCTCGCCTTGCTGCTTCTAGCTAATCATATGGGACGCCGATTGGGCAAGATACAGGCCGATGGTCTTTCCAAGGAAGAACTCCAAGCAAAACTCGGAAAAGACGCAAAGATAACGAGCACACGCCTGGGCGAACTCGTAAAAAACGAGATGGCGATGAAAACCGCTGACGACACCTACAAGATCACAACCTTTGGCTTAGTTCAGCTTCAAAAAGACATTCTACCAAGAATTAAGGCAAGAATTGGCACTCTAGCCTAGCTATATAAATATACATCGTTTAGGAAGCCGGTCTTTTTTGGGCGTATTGATACCTGCGGGGTTTTCCTTCTCTCGTCAAAACGCCGTCCTTGACTAGGTCGATCAAGGCATGGGCGACCGCGGTCCGGTCATAGTGGAAGCCCCGTCTTGCCATCTCACTGTGCACTTCGCCTAGACCTTTGGCAACTGCGAACCAGCCTTCCTCCCACAGCTTCTGAATTATACCCTTGCAGGTTTCTGCCCTTGGCGGTTGGGCTGGCCTCTCCATCATTAGAGGAGTCTCTTTCAATCTGTCAGTAACAGTTGAGAGAATCTTGTCTACTGTCGTCTGCAGCTGATCTTCTTGACATTCAATTTCGAACTCTATTTCGCCTATCTTCATCTTTAACCGTATTGGCTTTTTTGCTTCTGTCTCCGTCAAGGGTTCACCTTGTTGTTTATTGTATTGTACATCTTGTACATGCACAACACTTAAATATGTCTTCCTCAAACAATTGGCTATTGGTGAATCTTAGTGATTGCACAATACCCTATTACAACAACACCAAAATATAACTTTCCACAACCCGCAATGGACACCACGCTCCCGCATCAGTTTACCACACTCAGTTTGTACTCGTTAGGTCACCGACACAATCATTACTTTCAACAAAAGGAGCAGTTAATTCAACAAGTCAGCACAGAGGAAACAGTCCAAACACTCAGGCTTAGACTTGAACCTATGCTCCTCAAACCCCGACATGAACAAACCGTTGTTGCAGCAGTAGACACGTCGACAATGAAGATCGCCGAAACAAGCGCAGGAATAGTGATAGCCGTTAGAGGGGCAAATGTCTGGAAACAGGGAGAAAACTACAGATACACTCGAGTAGGCCCATTCATCTTCCAGGTAACGGAAGAAAACAGAAGAGAAGTCTACAACACCCTGGAAAGAGCATACTTAACCTCCGCACGCGAATCAGGCCACCAAAGCGCGCCGAGCCTCTTGCAGATGCCGACACGAATAGCAAACCTCCTCGAAAGATGGTTACAAGCGATGCTCACAAAAACCTTGAACAACGGATTGATCCTTTTTGACGGCTCCTTAACCTCTGGAACAGCAGACACGCCGACACATCGCATGAAAGAAATTCTGAAAGATGGAAGGGAAAGAGGCAATGCGATCTTGGCTTTTTCAAAAATGACAAATCTAAGAGTCAACGGCTCCCTCATAACAGATCTCGCGTTCGAACAAAGACCTCCATACTTGGTTGAGACCATCGGTTTGAGACTCAAGCCTCCAATGGTTCCATTGGGAGAAGTCTACGTTGCCAAATTAAGCAGTGGAAACTGTGCCTTCAGGCTCGACATCGACGCAGAGGTTCCTCCTGAGCTGAGAGTAGAAGCAGTTGAGAGACTGCTAGGCAACGACCTGATCTCGCAGAGCTACCCTGAAACCCTCCGGTTAGCCCACATCCTGTGCACGTTCACAGCCAACGAAGTGCTAGCAATGCAGCACTTCATCACGCGCAAATGCGGGCTTCAGATCATCAACAGGCCAGACATGCACAAACTCTTGTTCGGACCCTTCGGCAAAGGAGAGAGCTAACCATGAAGCTCTACAAAAAAGAGGGCAATGCGATCTACGTTCTGAGTTTCCCGAACGAAACCGTAGAAAAAGGAGATTACTTGCTCGTTCAAGACGACGAAGCAAGAAGAGCCTTGATCGCGCAGGTGATCGACGTGCAGTTTGCCGCAGTTCCAGGCGTCCTAGAAGAGCTTCTCCGCAGTCTGCCAGACGGTGGAGAAATGCTTCAAGGCGAGGACGTTGATCCTCTTGAAATCGCTCCACACATCACCTACATTCAAGACGCAAGCCTTCTCATCTGCAAGATCAGGGCAACCGTCGAGAACGACAACTTGAACCCGACCAGCTCCTGGCTTCCCTCACGCTCACAATCAACGATAAAAAAACTACCGATCTCGACACTGCTCAAGCTCGCCAAGATAAGCGGAAAACTCCCAATAGTCCTGGGCGCCATGAAAGACTCCTCACTTCTAACGATAGACGCTTCATCACTTGATGGAAGACTGAACATCATAACAGGAAAAAAGGAAACAGGCAAATCCCACCTGTCCAAGCTGCTGATGATAAACCTGTTGAACTACAAGGCCACAGTCGTCGTCTTCGACTTGAACGGTGAGTACCTCAGCCTGGGGATAGCGTCTGACGGAAAAAGAAACATCAACCATGACAAGATACATGTCTTGACACCCTCACAAAACTTCAAGGTAGCTCTGAAACAGTTGAGCCTCCACGTCCTACTCGGCATCCTTGTTCACGCGCTTCATCTGCCCGGCACATCTGCTCGTGAATTTAGACGCATATGGAAAGAGTTGAAACAAAGAGACAGCCTGACGTTGCATGAGCTGGGAGAAGCGATACGTAATTGTAACTGCAACCAGCACGTGCGCGACGCACTGTTCTCACGATACCACACGTTAGTAAACTCGGGCTTTTTCACGGACAACGTTGCTGAGGCCGCTTTGCTTGAAGAATCCTTGTTGAAAGCAAGCGAAGAAGGTGGTGCCATAGTCATAAACCTGCGGAACACGTCGACGATTGACCGGCAGATAGTCGTCGAGCACATTCTTGGAAGACTCGTTGAATCCCTGACGAATTGGAAGCTCAAGGCAGTGTTCCTGTTCGCAGAAGAAGCCCACCTCTACTTACGTGAGACTTATTGGGACGACATTGTCACCCGCATGCGCCATTTCGGCATCTTCACAACATTCATAACCAATCAGCCTGACACGATCAGAGAAAACATCTATCGTCAAGCAGACAACATATTCCTCTTCAACTTCACGAACGAGCATGATTTGGACGTCGTTTCAAGAGCTTCGAGAGTAGATGCAGAAACGGTAAGATCCATAGCCAGAGACCTGCCACCACATAACTGTCTCGTCCTCGGAAAAGCGGTGAGAGACTTTCCGATCGTTGCCAGAATCAAAGCAATGGATGTCAAAACCATGGGGGAAACAAGACTTTTCTTCGGAGATTGACTAACGATCGCACGTTGCACAAGCATAGGTCACTCTTCTGGAGAAGAAACCATATTCTCTAGCCTCTTCCTGTTTTTCTCGAAAAAACCTCTGAAACTTCTTATCAGATCCTTCTGTTCAACTTCGTCAAGCCGAACCCACTCAAGTTCTGCAGCGTCACTTGCGGCTCTAGCTGTTCCGCTCTCAAGCTTGACATGGTAGTCGACTATTACGAAGTGATACTTTACCTTACCACTTTCATCCAAAGTAGCTTGGCTGACAACATCGACGAGTTCAGGGGATTCAACCACGAGGCCCGTCTCTTCTTGGACCTCTCTTATCACGGTCTGTTCGAGACTTTCACCCAGTTCCACTAGGCCCCCAGGAATGCTCCACTTACCCCTTCCCGGGTCATTTTTCCTCTTCTCAAGCAGAATCTTACCATCCTGCATGATTACTGCGCCGACGCCCACAATCGGCCGATTCGGGTAAAGTCTACTCAAGGCTTGAAACTCCTGTGCACAGCTCTTTCACTGGTTTTCAGGGCTCTACGGCCTTAAGTTTTTGCGTTGCCATTTCATACAGCCCCGAAACAGTATTGATTTCTTGTAAGCTTACGCGTACGCACAAACAGTGGCGGCTAGACTTGTTGGAAAGAAAACAGGAACTTCGCCTAGTCAATTAAAGTGCCAACACGTTTCCCTTGGATGACCATTAAGACATTCCTGATCTTGAACCCGTTAACAACTACAACCCTAACGTGATGACGCATCAGAATCTTGACGGCTTCGGGGTCGATTACCTGATGAATGCCAGCCGTATGCTCGCTTTGGGAGAACACTCTTGCCAAGTCTTCAAAGCTCAGATGATCGAGCTTCACCGCGTCTGGGTGGTTCTTTGGGTTTTTGTCATAGACACCTTCCTGATCTGTTGCTTTCAGCAGCAGGTCGGCTTTCACTTTCTCGGCGACCATCGCCGCAACTGTGTCGGTTGTCATGCCTGGCTTCAAACCGCCCATAATCGCGACTTTTCCCTTAGCGAGACATTCTGCAGCCTCCTCCACCGTCAGGGGGACCCTTTCACAGGCAAGGTTGCCCAGTTTTTTCATGAGAAGCTGGGCGAAGACTCTTGAGATGGAAATCGCGATTTCGTCCTGAGCTGGTTCTTTAAGTCCAATGTCCTTGGCAACAGCAATTAACTCTCTCGCCAGATTTCCCCCGCCGATGACAACGGCCAACTCATGCTTCTGCGCTTTCAGTTCTCTCAATAGGTCAGCGTACTCGCGTATCAAGACAGGGTTGATTGGCGAAGCAACGACGGAACCGCCTATCCGCAGCACGATTCGCATGAAACCTAACATCCTTCAGGTCTAACTATGAATTGGTGCGAGTTAAAAATCCTTCACAAGAAACCTGTCAGGTCCTTCTGACCTTTTCCTGTCTCCATCTTGATCGTTTCGCCGAAGAGAACGACCATGCCATCGACCGCAGGGACTGCGGGAACACCTGTCTTCTCCTGAATCAGCCTCGCCTCTTTTTCGGGTCCCCTAAGAAGCATGCTCATCCCAAGATGCGTTAGGACAGCCTGCTCAGGATGAGTTGCATCAACAATTCTTACCGCGTCTTCCGTGGACATATGGCCCTTCCAAGGTTTTCCTGAAGGCCTCATAACGCACAGAGCCAAAAGACGCACTCCTTGATAGTACCCGGCTATGCCCTCATAGTATTCTGTATCGCTTGTATAGGCGAAGTCTCCGAACTCAGTTTCAAATCTGAAACCAACAGCGTCAGGATCGGTGTGTCTCGCCTCTGTCGTGGAGATGTTGATGCCGCCGAACGCGAACTTTTGCCCTGGCGCGACCACGATTTTTTGTCCAACCATTTGTTGATGATATTTGGAGATCGAAACCTCACACGCGTCGCTGCCTTCTAAGACACTCTTAGGCGCTGCAAGCAAGCCTCGTCTTATGGTCATGCCCCTCGTCATGGCCTCAATGAGCATCTCCGCATCGGTGTAATGGTCTGGATGACAATGTGAAACAAGCACCGCGTTGATACGTTGAGGGTTGAGCCCTTCTTCTATCGAATGCACAAGTGCGCCGGGACCGGGGTCCAAGTGTAAATTCAGTCCTTTACCTATGATTCGAATCCCAGCGGTGCGTCGCCTCTGAGTCATCGTCACAAATCGGCCGCCGCCGGTCCCAAGAAACACTATGCGGTAATCAGGCGTCATAACTGACTAGTTTAGTTAGTCCCTGATTTTTGCCTTGTGCATTGTTCTATGTGTCTGCCAAGTCTTTTTAGCATGAAACATGAAAAGGAAAGCCTATGCAGGGGAACCCTCTTGACCAACACGGAAACGTTGATCCTAAGATGCGTGCCTCCCTTTGATTTCAACCTGAGTGTCATGATCTTCTCTAATGGTGACAGAAGTATTCGCAAGTATCAAGACGGAAAATATTGGCAAGTTGTCCGACTCGGCGATACTCTGGTTCTTGTCACGATGAAAGCTTTGGGAACCGTAGATGACCCGAAAATATCAGTTGAATTAAGGTCGGATCACAAACTGTCCGAGGCAGAAAAAGAAAAAGCCAAACAAACAGTCAGTGCTATTCTGAGCCTTGATTTGGACCTTAAACCCTTCTATGAACACGCCAAGAAAGACAGAATCCTTACGGAGATCATTCAGAGGTTGAGAGGGCTAAAAATCCCTACAACCCCCACTGTCTTCGAAGCTCTGATCGACTCGATCACTGAACAACAGATCTCACTGAATGTGGCACATGGACTGGAGAGAAAGCTGATCAAAACCTTTGGGAAGGCTCTCAGACTGGATGGTGAAGTGTACTATGCTTATCCAGTGCCACGGGAGTTGGCTTCCGCTACGCTTGAACAGCTACGCAGATGCGGCTTGTCTGGGAAGAAAGCGGAGTACATCAAAGAGGTTTCCAAGATGGTTGTTGATGGGAAGCTGGACTTGGAGGGTTTCAAACGCTGCGATGATGTCCAAGAGATCATGGGCGAACTCGACAAGATACGCGGAATAGGAGTCTGGACGGCTGAACTCACCATAGCCAGAGGAATGCGCAAGCTTGACGTTGTCCCCGCTGATGACCTGGGCTTGAGAAGAATCATTTCCCATCACTACTGTGGCGACAGAAAAATCTCAGGCACAGAAGCTCGCAAAGTTTCCGAGAAATGGGGAAAATGGAAAGGACTGGTAGCCTTCTATCTGATAATCGCAGACGTAATGGAAAACGTGTCAGAGGCAAGTTAAAGCCAGAGGCGCCAAGGTTTTCCGGCACTGCTCTGGATAATCAGCGGCTATCTTCCGTATTTTAGCTTTCCATACAAGAGCAAACACAGGAAAACGATTCCTGTTCCATTCCATAAGATGACCGGCATTAAACTCGACAGCACTCCGTAGGCCAGCCAGCATGTCACGCCTGCGAGGAATGATAGCGTGAAGGGAAGACTGATTTCACGAGCGCTTTTCAGCTTCAGAATGCGAACAAATTGAGGGACATAACCAAAAGTCGTCAAGGCGCCTCCAACAAGGCCAAGTATCTCACCGTAGAACGAAATGATCCCTCAGTACCTGATAGGAAATTCGCATTTAATATTTAATGCGATCATAGATTGATTGGATCAGAATTTCCTCTTTGTTCCAGCAGCACTGGCGCGCTGCACTTTGTATTGTCCATTGATTTCATCTCTCGCACTCTTTGCTTAATCGTACCCCACAACTCCTGTTCGGAGATGGGCTGGAAATCTGGGCGGAAGCGTTCTTTCGCGACCTCGTAAATCGTTTCGTTAATCGGAGTGCAGAATCCCACTCGCCTAGCGAGGCTCAGCATGTAGCCGTTGAGCATTCCCAATTCTGTGTCAGTCCTGCCGCCGAAAACGTCTTGAGCCATGCTATTCAAACCGAGATTTTTTGTGTTGACCTTAAAGACGGCACCGGTCATGAAGGCTGGCAGCGCGGCCCCAATTCTGATCGACCTCCACGAAGAAGTCCGCCCTAGTGAATGTTCATGGTACCCGGCTGCTTGAAGAAGCTGAATACCTTCCCAGAAAAGCTTCAACGTGATATGGGCTAACAGATTGAAAGATTTGATAGGTCGCCTCTGAAACCCAACAAGGGTCATCAAAGCATTCGCAAGGTTGATCACCAACTTACAGTGAACCGCATCTTGCAAACGATTCGTCGTCACGCAGTCCAAGCCCAACGCAAAGACCCTCGCAACCGCTTGCGTCTCCTCTTGCAGGTCATTTGCAGGCGTTCCCAGAATGACGTACCCACGAGGCTCGTGGCCCACCTCTCCCGGACCGTCCCGCCAAGCGTTGTAACAGACAACGCCATAGACCACTCTGGCAAAGTATTTGGGCAGAACCTGCTGGTTCAGGACGCCGTTCTCCAAAGCCACGACGACGGGTTCATGATCTCCAAGCTGTGCCCTCAATTCGCGGCAGGTCATTTCAAGGTCGTAATTCTTAACAGTGACCACGATGATATCAGGCAGTTCGATTTCGCTCAACGACGCAATAGCGTGCACAGGCAACGCTGTTGCAGCGGATCTTTCCCCTTTCAAGTAAGACTTCAGCCCGCGATTCTTGATGACCTCGAGCGTCTCGCCTCGTGCCAGCAAAGACAAGTTCCCATACTTGGGCGCAATCCAGCCAGCGATTGTTGACCCGATCGCTCCAGCTCCCACCACGACAACCCGAGGTTCTTCCTTCATGAGCGCCACTAACCTTTGCGGCTTGCGATTGTGACCATTCCTTTGTCCGCGTCTACCGTGACATAGTCGCCGTTGCGAATGATGCCGAACGGGTCCCTTTCCAATTTGTCAACTAGGGGCACCTTTGCTATGAACGCGCTGACTATGAGAACCGTTTCAACGTCTTTCACTATCATCGCCTTCGGAGCGAGGCCGTGTGACGCAAGCTTGAACAGACCGTCTATCTGAACCACGGAGCTCGCTTTGCCAGATGGAAAAACGAGCACTCTGTTCGCAATGTTCTTTCCGGCCAGCTCATGCGTCTTCTCCCTTACAACGCCAGTTTTGGGGTCAGTAAGGTAGAAGCAGATCGGCTCATGAGACACGAGAGCCTCGCCTTCTCCGCGTCCGCCTACGATCTTGTGGCATTTCAAAGAAGTCTCCAACGCTTTCACCTCGACCTGCCCTCGACCGCAACGTTGACACAGTCGCTAAGTCTCATCACTTTCACGTCCTTGAATCGACGATAGTAGGCGCACTTAGGCGAGTCCGTCACGCCGACTTTGTCTTTGTACGAGACCCAGCAAGGCTCATCTATGCACGTGTCTGCCACAACATGTCCGCCCGCCTTCTCTATAGTTCGTGTATACCCAGCTCTGTCGGCCAACATCTTCGTCATGGCCGAGGCACAAATCCAAAAGGACATGCCTTTGTGCAGTTTTCTTCCACTCAAGAGTCCCGCGACCTGACCAAGCTGTTTAAGAGTGTAGTGCGGACATCCGAGCTGGACGAAATCGATTCTTCCAATTGCTGTTTGAAGTTCTTCATTAACTTTCTTGAGGTCAACGTCTGTGACAGCGACTTTGTCTCCTGGAACATCACCTTGGAAGGCTTCCTGAACCGTTGAAGCCTCGACCGTATGTCCTGGAATGTAGAACATGGGTATGGCGCCTGAAGTGTTAGACATGGCGCAGAAGTTGATCAATTCCTCCGTGCTCGGACCTTTGGTTATTCCAGTCAACACGGGGATTCCGTAGCCTAACGCCCTGCCGACATAGTAGCCTAGGAGACTGTAATCAAACTCGTCTTTCAGAGAAGCTTCAACGTCCACGAGAGCAGTACCCCTACGATTCTCCTTTATGTGCAGACCGTATTCAGGCGTCTTGCCTACGACTCCAGATGCTAGGGCACTCTGAGCTGCTTCGCGGTTAGTCCTTGCGCCGATGACAGAATTAACGTACGGCGTAGCGCTCGATTCAGAGAACGCAACTGTCTCGCCGTACAGCGGTATGTTCTCCGAAAGGTAGGGCACGCAACTCCAAGTCAGCATGGCGCCTACCCGCTTGTAAGCTTCCATCACTCTCCGAGCAACATCAGCTTCATCCTTCGGAATGTTATCAAAAAAGCCGTGAAAATAGCCGATGTCATAAACTGGGTTCGTGCTCGTGGGCACAACGCATTTTGCCCCTCCATCAGCCAAGAGTTCCACGAAGTACAAGTCTCCCTCCTGGCCGCTTGAAGCAGCGTGCGCCCGACTCACGGGAATCATTCTTTTTGCGTCGTACGCTTCTCCTATTGCCACGAGCAATTCAATTGCTTTCTGAGCCCCTTCACCCCGTTCTCCTTTGAGTATTTGCTCTTCTTCTCTAGTCAGATGCATGGCAGTTCACCTTGAAACAAGCTCAGGTCCTCTGGCAAACGTTTTGCGGTTTCCCTTCGAGAAACTTTGCAACGTTGTCGATGCATATATCTGTGCACCTTGCCTCTGCTTCGACAGTGTTGAACCCGATGTGAGGCGAAAGCACCGTGTTGCCAAGCTTGAAAAGCGGATTATTCTTGGCCGGAGGCTCATCCGCGAAGACGTCCAACCCGGCGTAGGACAGTTTTCCAGATTTCAAAGCGTCAACCAGCGATTCCTGATCTATGACCTTTCCCTGAGAAGTGTTAACGATCACAGCACCTCGTTTCATGGCAGCGATCTCCTTCTTCCCGAGAAGTTTCTCCGTTTCTGGGGTTAAGGTGACGTGCAAAGTCACTACGTCGCTTTCCTGCAGCAACGTTTCTAGAGTAACATACTTCAAGCCAACCTCTTCAGCCCTCTTCGTGTTAGGATACTTGTCGAAGCCCAGCACACGCATCCTGAAGGCTCGACCTATCTCGGCCACTCGACACCCGATGGCTCCTGTGCCGATGACCCCTAGAGTCTTCTCGGCTAGTTCGCTGCCCGTGAAGGGCCTCCAGTCAAACTTTCCATCTCGAACATGTTTGTCGGCAAGCGTCACCCTTCTGACTGCCGCGAGCAATAAAGCGAATGTGTACTCTGCGACGGCTTCCGTAGCGTAACCCGGAACATGAGTAACCACGATTCCTCTTTCTCTTGCCGCTTCAAGGTCAACGTAGTGGCAGGTTGTGGCCCATATCGAAATCATTCGCAGATTCTCAGCCGAATCCATGATACTTCTGGTCAGGTTGCTCCACCCAACTATGACCACTTGTGCTTCTCTAATTCTCTCCTTCAATTCTTCACTTGTCTTAGGCGGATCTTCAAAAACTTTCAAGTCGCCGAGCGACCGCAGTCTCTCGACATGCCTCTCTTCCAAGTAAACATGGTCTAAGACGACTATCTTCATTTTCAATCATTTCCTACCATGTGGAAAGTCCCTTAAGTCTTTATTCCAGAGAAAACCAGATTTTCCTGTGGCTTGCGATCGCGAATGGACGGTGAAAACGTCGATAGCACGTGAGGGTTATTTTCGGTTTATACAGCACCGCTTCAACTCTGTTCGCAACAGTTACGCGTCTTGAGGTTGCGAGGTTGCCTTTCATAAGGCTTTTATACGTGATGACTTGAGCTTATGTGTGATTACGTTCAGAAACCAAGGTGCTCAAATGGAACCCAGCAAGAAACCGCTAAACGTCCTTATCAAGCAGCTGAACGCAGGAATCGCAGTCGTACTGAAGAACGGCGGCGAGTACAAGGGCAAGATGATCAAGTGCGATGGCCACATGAACATTCTGTTGGAAGGAGCCACCGAGTCCAAGGACGACCAGCTGATCACGAACTATGGAAGCGTCCTGCTGCGCGGCAACAACGTTCTCTACATAATGCTTGACGTTCCTACAAGATAATGGTCCTGCTCTCTCCAGTAACATAACTCAAGCATTCTTCAATTTTCACACTTAGCCGATGCTTGCGTTCAAAATACTGCAGAACGTTCTGGACGTCGCGTTTCAGCAACTCGTCGGCGTTAGGGTGATCCCTCTTAACGTACTGTGGCCAATCAATTATCAAGATGTGCTTGTCGGGTTTCAGGATGATGTTGTACTCGCTCAGGTCAGCATGAATGATGCCTGCCTTCAAGAAGGCTTTCCGGACATTGCGCAGAATTTCTCGAAGAATTCTATCGGGCTTGGCCAACCTTTTCCAATTACCGAGTTCCGCACCCTCAATCATCCCCATGACCACGACGTGACGGCTCTGATCCAACGGTTCCGGCACAGCTACGCCGCAGGGAAAAAGAAGTCTAAGAGCCTGGAATTCCCTTTCCGCGGCGATTCGTGACTCATAAAGCCATCCTGCACTGCGCTCAGTCGTGTAGCTTCTCTTGCGTGTTGTCTGTCGAAAACTGATCCTTCCCAGTCTGTGGAATTTGACGGCTATTCGCTTGCCTTTAGGGTCCAAAGCGTCATAAACATCGGCTTCCTTGCCCACGCCCAACGGCTTGCCGAACGCCTCAAGCACTCCTGCTTTGACCAAGGCGTTTATCGCTAGGCAATCGTATCCTGCGTAATTCAGCGTATAGCCCACATAGGCACCGCGCTTCTGATAGATTAGACCCAGCTTGTGGATTCGAGTTAGCCTGAAGTCTGTGTCTCGGGCCAAATCATACCCTGTGAACCTTGCGATCTGCTCTTTCGGCGCGAACTCGTGTTGACTCATCACAGTCTCTATTGCCTGTAACACTCGAAGGTCTTCGCTCTGCAGTTCACGAAAGACTCTTACCGCGACGTCGGCCGACGACATAACAATAAAGAAATAGACTTTTCCACTAATAAATACGCGTCGTCTCTCTCTGTCTATCCGCCTGACGGAGCCTTTCGACCAACTCCGAGGTTCTTTCCCTCCAGCCGGATATCCCGAGTAATGATCTCAACGCTCTCTGAATGCAAAAAACGACATGCTAGCGCGAAAATGTGCGAACGCTGAGCCGTATTCTAGACATCCATCGTTAATGGCTGGAGAATGTAAGGCTGATATCAGCACGTTATCAAGTGCACTAGCCCTTGCGCGCGCTCACACTTTGCGTTCTAAGCTTTCTCTGATGTTTTTTATTCCCTCTTTAACCTTCTCATAAGAGACTGAGTAGGATATTCTCAGATGACTCTCTCCTGCTTTCCCGAAACCTGAGCCCGGTGCAGTCGCCACCGCAGCGTCTTTCAACAGATACGAGGCGAGCGCCTCATCAGACTCATCGAAGCTTGAAAAGTCTGGAAAAACATAGAATGCACCCTTCGGCCGAGTGCACGATACAGCCTTGACCTTGCCAAGTTCATCGAACACGCATTTTCTTCTTCTGTCGTACTCTTCAACCATTCTTTGAACACAGTCTTGAGGGCCCACTAGTGCAGCAAACGCTGCCTTTTGCGAGAGTGCATTTGGACATAGCGTTGCGTAGTAGTGCAGTTTGCGCAGGGTGGCAGACAGCCCCTTTTCAGCCGCTACGTATCCGATTCGCCAGCCTGTCATGGCGTATGCTTTTGAAAAACCATTCACTGTTACCGTTCTGTCTTCCATGCCTGGCAACGAGCCTATGCTGATGTGTTCCGCATCATCGTAGATGATTTTCTCGTATATTTCGTCAGAGAAGACGATCAAATCATGCTGTTTGGCGAATTCAGCTATAATTTCAAGGTCCTGTCTTGAGAACACGTGTCCCGTTGGGTTTGAAGGGTTGCACATCCAGATCATTCTGGTTTTCTTCGTCAGTTTGCTTTCCAAGAGTCCAATGTCTATTGCATAGTCCTTTTTTTCGATAAGCTCCACGGAAATTGGCGAAGCTTCTGCCAGTAGAGTGTCCTCGAAATACGCTGGATAGTAGGGGTCGAGGATTAGGGCTTCATCACTAGCGTTCAGAAAACCCAGGGCAGCGATAAACATGGCTTCTTGAGAACCAGAAGTCACCGTGACCTCTGTTTTCGGGTCAACGTCGATACCGTTTTCCCCTGCGAGCTTTTCGGCTATGGCTTCACGCAGCTCCATTGTTCCGTCGATTTCCGTGTAATGCGTGAAACCCTTCTTTGCTGCCTGGACAGCTGCATCCAATATGTGCTCTGGAGTTACGAAATCCGGCTCGCCCTGCTCCAGATGAATCACATTCTTTACTTTGGCTGAAAGCTCAAGCATTCTGCGGATTGCTGAAGGCTTTATCAGCTCAACTCTTCTAGAACCATTAGATGCCATCTGACAAACCTGTTTCAAGTCTTTGAAAACGTATTCACGCAGAAAGTAATATAAGAATTAGCCTTTAGACTAGGCCAACGTAGCAAATCAAAGTCCTTAGTCTCCATGAGACTGAAAGACACGATGTTTCCGTCCAAGTCCTTGGAATCTGAATCCTTGTCATCTTCACAGAGAAAAACGCAAAATTCTTATCTTGCATGGATCGCTAATACTGAAAAACGTCGGTGGGAAACGTATGCCCATGTTTACTATCTGCACTGCCATCGTGCCCGAGGGTGAACTTGAAAAGCAGGTCAGCGGGTTTCGTGAAGCCGAGAAGAGGTTCACTCGAGAAATAGGCGTGCTGGAGAGAGATTTTTACCAGTGTATCCAGCAGCCGCACATTATCTGGAGTAACACCAAGTGGACTGGCGAGAAAGCTCACAACGATGCGGCTCAAAGCATCATGAAGGTGAGACGAGACGACAGGATTGGCGCAGCCTACTTTCAGCCAGGACTGTACTTTGAAATCTTCTGCAAGGAAATTGATGAAGTCTCCTACGCAAGGCCTGGCGAAAACCAGCCTGAAATGGTTGTAATCTGCCATGGTCTAATGGCCTTGAAAAAACTGGACCCTTGGAACAAAATGGTACGTGAATCGTCAAAGAATCTGCGCTCAGTTAGAGGACTGGAATTCTGCCGCACTTTCTACAATTACTACAACCCCGCTGAATTCGTCGGATTCATGGGATGGAAAAGTCAAGAATCCTACGAGAAACACCGCATGATCGATGACTTAACGATTGAAGAACACTGTTACACGGGCCTCAAGAGCGGTTCCTCCTTCCTTGCGGGCTTCAACCAGTTCTATTGCAGACCTCTCAAGATCAAATAGTCTTCGCATTTCCGTCCGAAAACCGTGCCACCTGATAGAAACGAAACTCCAACCTTGCGTCAGGATTAGAGCGCTGCCCTGTCCCCTTATTGTGCGTGCGCACCTGAACAGCCTCAATGTGCGTCAACTGTATATACAAAGTGTATATGCAAGATGTATATGCTTTCAATTACGCGCATTTTGCGAATTTAGGGACAAGCCAACGCGCGTTAGGAGCCGACTGGATGACTGGACGACATCTTGCTGACGCCAGACGGATAGTCTCATAGCAGGTTGTTGTTATTTTGCAGTTGGCAACAAAGAAGGAACGAGAATGAAGTGTCAGTTCCTAGTTGCTCCTAGCTCGTTCTCAACTCGTCAAAAAAGTCTCTCAAGTCTGCTGTGGAAAAGCCGTTTTCGTCGCTGATTTTCTGCTTTGCTGGTGGGTTGCTTCGGTAGAAGGGTATTCTGTTGACGATGCGGTCGATAAAGGTCGGTTCGAACTCGTTCTTGTAGAAGACGCCGATTGGAATTCGGTCACCCCATTCTTGGGCCTTGTCTATGGCTGCTGCTTTTTTCTTGTTTTCCTCTGACCAATCGCGAACGATAGGGTCAAAGCCCGTCTCTTCCAGCTTATAGAGCCTTGATTGAGGTTTTCCAGTCTTAGGGTCTTTCCTGTCCTCACCTGCGTACCAATCCTTGGTGTTTATGTCGTTGTAGGTTGGACACGGTTGCAGACAATCTATGAAGGCTAAGCCTTTGTGTTGAACACCTTGCTTTATAGTGTCTTTCAAGTGCTTAACATCATAAGCATAAGATCTTGCCACGAATGTGTACCCGCACGTGAGCGCCAGCGCAATCGGGTTTATCGCTTCGTTGATGTTTGGTTTCGGAAGAGCTTTTGTCTTCAATCCGAGCTTCAGCGTAGGTGACGCCTGACCTTTTGTCAGGCCATAAACGCCGTTATTGTGGATAATGTAGAGTATGTCCAAGTTTCTTCTGCCCGTGTTTACAAAGTGTCCCGCGCCGATGCCGAGTCCGTCGCCATCTCCGCCTATTGCAATTACTGCTAAGTCTGGGTTTGCGAGCTTTATTCCGGTCGCAAACGGCAACGTTCTCCCGTGAAGAGTGTGCACGCCGTTGACTTTCACGTTGTGCGGTTCTTTGCCTGAGCAACCGATGCCTGAGACCATCACGACCTGATGAGGTTGCAGATTAAGTTCAGGAAGAGCCATTTGCAGAGCTGTCATTATTCCGAAGTCTCCGCAACCCGGACACCAGTCTGCGAAAACGTCAGTCTTGAAATCTGTCATTTTAAGAGCCATAGGTGAGCACCTGCCTTTTTGTAGCTTGTCCACGCAAAATGTTTTTCAGGGCATAATATAGTTCGGTCGTGCTTATTGGTCGCCCGTTGTACTTCAAGACATAGAAGTTGGGACTGATTCCCGTTTCTTGTTTAACTACTCTTCCTAGCTGTCCCAAGTAGTTGTTTTCAACGTCGACTATTTTTTCTGCGTTTTTGAATAGGTCGGTGAAATAGTCACTTGGGAGTGGAAGAAGCATACGCGCCTGAACAAATCCCAGACTGAAGTCTTCTCCCTTCAACATGTCGAGCGCCTCGAGAATGGCTCCTTTCGGTGAACCCCAACTGAGGATAAGGTTTTGTGATCCTTTATCTCCAAAGAAGTTGACCTTCTCCTCGATGGGTATCTCTTTCTCCACAAGTTCCAGCTTCTTCATTCTTTTCTCAACCATCTTGTCTCTGTTGAAAGGTTCTTCACTGATGTGACCTATTTCGTTATGCTCGTCTCCCGTGTACCATTGCACAACATCTTTTGTGCCTAGGAACGCTCTTGGAGAGATCCCGCTCTCGGTGAATCTGAATCGCCTATAGGGCTGGTCTTCAGGCTTTATTTCAGTGACGATTTCCCCTCGCTGAACCTTGAATTTGCTGGCGTCAAAGGTTTTGTATGTTTGAGAGCTGTTCGCCATGGCTTTGTCGATAAGGTGGATCACTGGAAGCTGATATCTTTCAGCATAGTTAAACGAGACCGCGGCGTCGTAGAAGCACTCTTGAATGTCGCCGGACGCGAGCACTATTCGAGGAAATTCTCCGTGCCCAGCATGTATGACAAATCCTAGGTCAGCCTGACCGAATCTAGTTGGCAAACCTGTCGCTGGGGCGCCCCGCTGATAGTAGGTGATTACCACTGGCACTTCACAGTTTCCAGCCCAGCTTAAGCCTTCAACCATAAGCGAGAATCCTGGGCCAGACGTGGATGTTGCAGCTCTTGCACCGGCCAGTGCGGCTCCAGAAGCAGAGTTTATGGCTGCTATTTCGTCTTCAGTTTGAACCACAAGGACCGATCCGTCGCTGGACTTGGTTTTGAGAATTTCATGCGCCTCCAGATACTCGCTTTCATCTGCAGCGGGCGTTATTGGGTAATAGGTTTGAACTCTACATCCGCCTAAGACCTTGCCCAAGGCGACAGCTTGGTTTCCTGATAAGAAAATCCTTTCCTCCTTCGTTTCAAACTTTTGAAGCGTGCGTGGAAAATCTGCTTTTAAAGTCTGGTTTAGATAGTCGTAGGCTATTCTGAGGGCTATGACGTTCATGTCGGCGATCTTTGGCTTATCCGAGAAAATCGCCTTGATAGCTTTCTCAACAAGGCTTTGATCGTACTTTAGAATTCCAAAGGAGATGCCTAATGTGAGCACATTTATCATTCGTGTGAGCGTACTCACTTTGTCTATTCCCAATTTTGCCCCGGTTTGTTTCAGTAGATCCATGTAGGGAACCAGAAAAACATGGACGCCGTCTTTTTTGGCATTATCAAGAAAGTCGTTCAAAGTCTCTCCGAGACCTTTCTGATCCATATATTTCCGAAGTTCTTCCTTAAACTCTAAGGGGAAGGTCGGTATGCTGAGGACCTTTGTCCCAATCTGCTCTTTATCAACTATGATGCCACCGTCAGCAACAACCTCGCTTATGTGTCTGACCACGGTTTCAGCGTCAAACGCGGCCAATAGATCAACATCGTTTACATTTGCCCCAACCTCGTGGTCGGAGACGCGCAGGTGAAAGTAACTGTGAAGTCCCTTTATGTTGGAATGGTATTCTCTTTTTCCGTAAACGTAGAGTCCGCCGTAACCGCATGCTCTTCCAAAAATGTTTGCGGCAGAATCAACACCTGCCCCTTGTGGGCCTCCTGCCATCCAGTTAATATCTTTCATATCTTTCACTCCCTCACCAAACGATTATCTCGGGACAAAGCTTCGGTTTCTAACCGCCAGTTACGGCGTCAGGGCCAATGGCGCAATCGCAACCAGAAGATTTACCGCAGTATGGGCAAACACATTTGCAGTCATTGATGGGATAACCGCATCGCTCACATATCGGTTCTTCTTCTCTCGGTTTCATCATTTCTCAACTCGTTAAACTTGTTGATCTTCTCGAGCAAATTAAACTTTTTGAAGTTATCCAACAAACCATCTCACAAACGTTCTTGATAATGAAGAGACAATACAGCGCGAGCTAAATGGAAAAGTGAGAAGTTTCCAATCTTGTAGTAACAATCCAGCCTTCCCAATTGAGAAACTGCAAATCAAAAGAGGTGATAATAGAAATTTTGCTGAAAAATGCATGATTCTCAACAATTTCAACAAGATGAATTTGGTCGGGCGGGCAGGATTTGAACCTGCGGCGATCCGGTTTCTGCGTGTTAGCCTGGTAGGCTGGGTGATACCCACCGTGGGTGGGCGTCTACAGCATCTCCGTCAGCTAGGCTTTGTCAGTTCTGCGCTGACTCGGAAGCTCTGCCAGGCTGAGCTACCGCCCGGTGCCCGACCGAGAATAACAAAAACGAAATAGTATATAACCTTAATTCGTTGGCAAACTATCCGTACATTTAGGTTGGTTTGAATCTCTGAGCGTGTCGTTTTCATGATCCTCTGTCTATCGATGTCCAGCTGCCAGTAATCTCTACGATGTCTCCTTTCACCTTTTTTTGCGCTATGCGAAGAATTGGATGTCTAAGCAGGCTAGTAGATCATCTTCACACCCTGAACATCTCAAGATCCTCGCTGTGCAGCCACAGCCGGATATCGACATAAATCGCATGTTTTGTAATGTTTATGATTCTTCTGAGTCAAAGTAACCAGATGGAAAGTGAAAGAAACATTCATTGTCCTTTAAGATCCATTTTGGCACCTGTTTTGGGCTTCCTTCTCGAGAATTGAAAGCGCGCGCGAGAAACATAGAGGTTGAGATAAAAAAAATGATTTTCAGTTGGGACATAGCGACATTTTTTCATAAGGACTTGGAAAAAGCTGATGAGGAACGGAATTCAGAATTGAAAAAGAAGTGGAGAATGAAATTCGCTTTATACTACGAGTTTCCCATCTTTCATCATGGCTTTTCCGTCGAGCATCCACGTGGGCTTTGGAATGATGAAGTCCTGATGCAGGTCTGCGGACACTTTGCCTCCCATGTGTGAGTTATCGCCGATGGCCAAGTGAACGGTTCCCTTGATCTTTTCGGATTCTAAAATGTTGTCAGGCCGTTTCGCATTTGGGTTTGTTCCTATCCCAAGCTCTGCGAGGTTCCTTCTGGAAGTGTAGGGTTCTGCTTTTTTGCTGAAGTCGAGTAGGCCTCTGTATTCGTCGCCGATTTTTCCTCCGCCAACTATCTCGGTGACGTAACCGTTTTGGAATTTCAGCGTCATCTTTTCTTTGAGGTCTGGGTACCAGTTTGGCTCTACGACGAGCTTGCCGTTGGCAGTTCCTTCTACCGGTGCGCAGTAGGCTTCTCCTGAGGGAAGGTTGCCCCATGCCCCTTTCTCAGTGAAGATTCCAGCGTCGACCATTCCTTTTCTGCCTTTCAAGCTGAAAGTGATGTCTGTGCCCCCTGGAGACGTTACTTTCGCTTCGTTAGTTCCTGTGATCAGGTTCGCGATTTTCTTCGTTTCTTTGTCTATTTCACGATAATCGGATGCCATCGGTCCGCCGGGATAGAACATTTCTGCAACAAACATGGGCATGCTTGCAACTCGAGCTCCTGCTTTGCAGGAGTTTACCCGAGCGTCGGTGTGTGTCAGCGAGTAAGTGGTTATTGCAACGTCCACATCAGCGGCTTTCATTTTTTCTTCAACTTCTTTTCCCGGGTACGTGCCGTGTTTACCTACGGATGGATAAACGTAGAACTCAACCTTGCAGTCTGGAAACTTTTCACCGGCGATTTCGCTCACTGTTTTGGCTAGAAGCGATCTTTCCAATGCCTCTGTCAACTTGGCGCTGCCTTTTGATTCCCACTCCGCAACTGTTGGGATGTCTGTGATGACCAGGAGTCTTTCGCCTCTTCTGAGTCCCATGTTCACTTTGAGCATGTTCACAGCGCCATCAGCCAATTTTCTCTTGTCAATCATACATCTCACCGTTTGTAGACCATGAAAATGGAAAGGAACTAG
The DNA here is from genome assembly GCA_049521795.1 of Bathyarchaeia archaeon. Classification (GTDB taxonomy): domain Archaea; phylum Thermoproteota; class Bathyarchaeia; order Bathyarchaeales; family Bathycorpusculaceae; genus DASPPK01. Next base: position 28,570 of record JBEKOM010000010.1, on the reverse strand, counting down.
GATTTCCCGAGTTTGTTTGCAAGTTTGGCGAGCTCTGGGTGAACTACCATGCCCTTGTCAAAGATCTGTTTACCGTCGAGCCAGACTGAGGTGTCCAAGCATATGCCGTCCGTGTGAGAGGGCGCCGGAATCGGTTCGCCGCCTGTCAGCATTTGACCAACGTAGCCTATTCCCCATTCGGTGCCTCCCCAGACTCTCTCGTCTTCAACTATGTTTCCAGTCAGCTTGGCACCTGGGTTGACTCCGTAGCAGACGTGAGCCATTCGTAGCATTAGTGGACTCTTGAAGCTCCTTAGCCAAGCTTCGAAGGTCTGCGCGTCTTTTCCGCCTTCTATTTTGACAATGTTTCCTTCTTTGACGTGAAGTTTTATGGGAGCCTTCACTGGGCCGATTGGGGGCACGACAGAGCCGTCGAAGGCTATGACCCCGTTGATAGATTTGAAGACCGGCGACCAGCCTATTTGGCCACCGAGCATGTGGGACCCTGGCGTGTCAGCGTATCCGACTTCGCATATCATCGGTCTCTTGGGGTCATTGCTAAATTCAATGTCTTCTCCTGCTGGTGTCGTCATTTTGACGTGTTTAGCAGCCTTTGTCAGAGCGATCAGCTTGTCTTGGAACTTGCCTAACGTGGGCAAGTCGACTCTCGCAATGACTCTGACCATCATGTCGACGTTCATGCCGACCAAGCACATGTGCCTGAGCTTCTTGTTTTCCTTCATTGTCCTTTCGTACGGCGTTGAGTAGAGGAGCCACTCGTTGTTGTATTCAACCCACGCGTCAGCCTCGTTCAACGCAGCCGTCAACGCTTCTACCGGGAGCATCGGGTCTGCCGCTTTGCCTACGCCCAAGGGTGACGCAGTCCAAACGACCATGGGTTTGGCTCCGACGGCGAATGCTGCGCCAGCGGTTGCCTCAACCACCCGAGGGTCTGATTCGGTGTCCGCAGTTATCACAAAGGTTTCATCTTTCTTCAACTTGAACATTTCAGCGACCAGCTTGTGCGCTGCTCTGGTCAACTCGTATTCGTAAAACTGTGGCATTTTCTTTCACCTTTCAGATTACGAGTATTCTTTGGAAAATTAATATAAGACTTTCTGAAGAACTCACATGTTGGAAGCGGATGGATGAAAATGGATGTTTTTGAAGCTATTCTTGGTCGGAGAAGCGTTCGTCGGTATAAGCCGAATCCTGTGCCTGAAAAATTTATAGAGAAAATACTGGATGCAGCACGTTGGGCTCCTTCGGGAAGCAACATTCAACCTTGGAAATTCATCGTTGTATGCGATAGGAATCTTCTTGAGGTTATTCGAAAAATGTCGCCTGGCTACCTTGGAGAAACCCCGCTAGCAATACTCGTCTGTTCAGACAGGGAGAAAGAGTACAGGGACGGTGGAACCCTAGGACGGGATTACATGTCAGTGGCAGACTGTTCGATGGCTGTTGAAAACATGCTTTTGGCAGCCCACGCGCTTGGCTTGGGGACGTGCGTAGTGAAATCTTTTTCCCGAGTCGCCGTGAAAGAAATGCTTGAAATTCCTGACGGTGTAGAGCCTGAGCTTTTGGTGGTAGTTGGCTATCCAGCGGAGGCTCCAAAGCCGCCCGCGCGGATTCCGTTGACGGAGATAGCTTTTCTGAACAAGTATGGTCGCAAGTTTCCAACTAGTCTGGACTGATGAGAAATGCCCGGGAAGAAAGCTAGTGGAAATGACTATCTACTGGAAATAGCCGTCTTTCTGGCAACGAGTGCGCAGGGCTGTTTGAATGAGCCGCCGCTCTACGGACCTTTCAGGCTTCTTGACGCCTTGAGCAAGCTCGCCGAGTTTCCGAATTACGTCACAGGATTGGCTCCTGACCCGTTTTTGAAGGGGATAAAGGCTATAGTGGATGAGAAGAAGTTTCTCGTGATGTATGATGTGGAAGGCTTCAAGAAAGCCATCAACGAAATAGTTGAGGAGTTTGCAAGAGAACTCAAAGCAAGATACTTGGACTCAAAACAACGTGAAAGCTAGCTCACCGAATTGGAAGGCAAAAGATGACTGAAGTTTCGTCTTATCGATGGGCGATGGTAGCCCTGACATGGCTGATGATGTTCTCTCTGGGACTTTCTTGGTTCTGCATCACGCCAATGGAGAAGAAGCTAGGCATAACTGATGCGCAATATGGGTTCCTACTAGCGCTAGTTCCACTAGCCCTGGTTATACTCTGCATTCCAGCAGGTCTGTTTGCAGACCGATTCGGCGTTAGACGAACCGTCCTAATGGGCGGACTGATAATGGGTGTCTTTGGGCTTCTAAGGGCGTTCGCGACAAGTTTCCCCATGCTGGCGACAACGATGTTTTTGTGCGGAGCAGGCTACGCTATTGCCTACCCGAACATGCCCAAAGTGACAGGCGTATGGTTCCCATACAAACAATACGCGTTAGCCAGCGGCATCATATTCACGGGTATGGAGGTCGGCATGGCATCCTCATTCATACTGACTCCAGTCGTGCTGCTTCCTCTCACTGGATCTTGGCAAGGCGTTTTCTTCGCCGTCGGCATTCTTGCTTTGACAATGACCCTAGTGTGGGTATTGTTAGCAAGGGAAAGACCAGTCAATTTGAGGACCGATAAGAATATGCTCTCCAGCGAAGAGCAGGGGGTTCCTTTCAAAAAGTCTCTTTTCGTTGTGCTTAGAAGCAAGCAGATGTGGATAGTGATGATTACATGTCTATTTCTCCTCGCACCTCAAATTGGCCTGTTCGGATTTCTTCAACTAATATTAACACAGAAGGGAATGGATGGGACCACTGCGGGACTCGTAACATTGATGATAATGATGTTCATGATTCCGGGCAGTTTCATCACGCCCGTGATCTCTGACCGCATGCACATAAGGAAACCTTTCATATGGGTTACGTCCATCGCCGCTGCAGTCGCACTCTATTTCACCGGAACAACCCTAGGCCTTCCACTGTGGACATCAGCGATAGTTTATGGTTTCCTCATCGGAAGCATGGCACCCATAATCCTAGCGATGCCTGTTGAGCTCATGGGAGCGTCATACTCAGCAACGGCGGGTGGGCTAACACTCGTTGGAGGATACATCGGAGCCATTATTGCTCCCTGGTTGGCGGGCTATCTCTCCACGGCCACCGGATCCTTCACGCCAGCGGTCATCATGTGCACCGCCTTCACCGGTGCCGAGGCAGTCTGCGGCTTGATGCTGAAAGAAACCGGTTCGTAACCAGAGACCACGTGCGTTAGTGCGCACGACGGTTTACTTTGCCACCATGTGGCATGCTACGAAGTGCTCAGGTTCTACCATCACGAAGGCAGGTTCTTTTGTCTTGCACGTCGCATTGGCAAGGGAGCATCTGGTGTGGAAGCGGCAGCCTGGCGGTGGGTTAATGGCGCTGGGGACTTCGCCTTTTGATGTTACTCCCTTGGGTTTGAGCTTCTCCTCCTCTTTTGTCATTACCGGCACGGAAGAGAGCAGCATCTGAGTGTAGGGGTGCACGGGGTTTTTGAAGAAGATTGGTGTAGGTGCATACTCGACGATGTTTGCCAGATACATTATTGCCACTCTGGAGGCCACGTTTCTCATGAGGCTCAGGTCGTGGGTTATGAACAAGTAGGACAGGTTGAGCTCCTGTTGCAGCTTCATCAGGACCTTCATGATTTTTGCCTGAATTGAAACGTCCAATGCTGATGTGGGTTCGTCTAGAACTATGAATGATGGGTTTGTGGCAATGGCACGCGCGACGGCGACGGCCTGTTTTTCACCGCCTCCGAGATCTCTCGGTCGTCGATACATGAAATCTTCAGCAGGCAGCTCAACAGCCTCAAAGAGCTCGGTCACTCTTTTATCCAATTCTTCGTCATTCTTGACCATTTTGTGCACTTTCAGGGGCAAGCCGACTATGTCTTTGACGGTTTTCGTGGAGTTCAGTGATGAGGCCGGATCTTGGAAGACTATTGCCATCTCTTTTTTGACGCTTTTGGGGCGCTGCTTTACGTGCACCGAGATGTCATTGCCCTTGAAAAGTATCTTGCCCGATGTCGGTGTGTAGATTCCCATTATTACATAGCCCGTTGTGCTTTTGCCAGAGCCCGATTCTCCCACCAGGCCAAAGGTTTCGCCTAGCCTAATATTGAAGTTTATCCCGTCAATTGCTCTGACGACGCCGTGAGGAGTTTTGAAGTGTTTAGTCAAGTCTTGTACGACAAGTAAGTCTTCTTTTCTTTCCGTTGAGTTCACCTCTTGTCGTACAGCCAGCAAGCTGCTTGGTGTCCGCCGCTTTCGCCCAAGAGCTGTGTCTTCTCCTTTAGACACCTGTCAAGTGCATAGGGACAGCGGGGATTGAATCTGCACCCAGGCGGAGGGTTCATGTAGTCTGGAATCCTGCCTTTTATGCCTTCTGAAAAGCCAGTTCCCGTCAGTTTCGGAACGGATTTTATGAGTTCTTGTGTGTAGGGGTGCCACGGGTTTGTGAATAACTCCTCAGTTTCTGCAGTTTCAATCATGTCTCCAGCGTACATCACATAGACCCTGTTGACGGTTCCTCGTACGGCGCCGAGCGCGTGAGATATCAGAATCACCGACAGATTCCTCTTTTCCACGAGGCTCTTCATGAGCCGAAAAACCTGATCCTGTATTGTCACGTCAAGACTTGTTGTGGGCTCGTCGGCTATCAGAAGATCGCCAGACGTAGCCAATGACATTGCGATGCAGATTCTCTGTCTCATGCCTCCGCTCAGTTGGAATGGGAAGCTATCCAACACTCTTTCCGGATCTGGTAGCGCCACCTCTTTGAGTAGTAACAGAGACTTGGCCATGAGCTTCTCCTTCGTAACCTTCTCGTCCTTTATCGTTCCTGAATACCTGATGACGTCCATCAACTGTGTTTCAACTTTAAACACTGGGTTGAGAGCCGCCGTCGGATCTTGAAATATCATGGTTATGTGCTTTCTTCTTACATCGGTCATTTCTTTGTTACTCATCTTAAGCAGATCTTTACCCTTGAAGAGAATCTCGCCCGAGTCGACAACAGCGTTGTTAGCTAGGATTCTCAGAATTGTCCTCATGGTGGTTGTCTTTCCGCAGCCCGACTCGCCTATTATTCCAACCTTTTCTCCCTCATTCACTGTCAAGCGTACGCCGTTCAATACCTTTAGTTTACCTCTGTATGTATTGTAGCCGACGCTGAGATCTTTGATATCCAACAGTTCCATTTTGCTACCTCGACTCTTCCGTGAACATGTCTCGGATGCCGTCACCTAACAGGTTGAATCCTAGGATTATGAAGACTATCGCAAGCGCCGGAAAAATGGTCAACCACCAATATTGAGGCATGTACTGTGCTCCTTTGGAGACCATTGTTCCAAGATCAGGAGTAGGGTCCTGTGCGCCAAGCCCTACGAAGCTCAGTGCCGACCCTAGCAGTATCACCCAGCCCACGTCAAGTGTTAGTTTTGTCAGAATAGGGCCAAGGCAGTTTGGAAGGATTTCGCTGAACATTATGTGGCCTGGGCTGGCGCCCATGACCTCCGCCGCCTGCACGAAGTACTCATTCCTCAACGCCGACGAAGTGCTGTATGTTAGACGAGTATACCATGGCCACCACATCAAAGAAACAGCCATCATGGCATTGAACGCGCTTGGGGTCAGCAGTGAAGCCACTGCCAAGGCCAAGACTAATGGGGGAACAGCAATGAATATGTCAGCTATTCTCATTATTACCGTGTCAAGCCATTTCCCCCTATAGTAGCCTGCGACAAGACCAAGAACTATGCCTGGCGGTGCCACAAGTGCGATGACAACAGCGGCCATCAAAAGAGAATACTGAAACCCAAAAAGGGTTCTGCTGAAAATGTCCCTTCCCAAATCGTCCGTGCCGAAAATATGGCTCCAGCTCGGAGGTTGGAGGCGACCTGGAAGGTTGACATACGTACCTGCGCTTTTCGGATAGGGAACGATGAAGGGAGCAAGCAGGGCAATCATGACGGCTCCGACTGCGATTATTAGTCCCATTATCGATAAGGGGCTTCTTGAGAACCTGTACCACCTGCGTTTCAAATCCAACCTTCGAGGCAGTTGTTTCAACACGTTGAGCAGGTCCACTCTCAACCTACTCTCCCCTCTCCATCAGCCTAATTCTTGGATCTAGATAGGCAACAATGATGTCCGTGACGACGTTTATTACGGCATACATTATGCCTATTATTAAGACAAGGGCGACTATCCCATTGAGGTCTTTGTTCAACAAGAATGCGATGCCCAGCCTTGAGAACCCAGGCCAATTGAAGACCATCTCTACAAGGAAGGCATTCGAAAGTAGCGCGGCTATGTCCATTCCCATAACTGTTATCGCCGGTATGACCGACGGTTTGAGGAGGTACTTGAACATGACTTGCCGTTCGGGTAAGCCTTCACATTTCGCCATCGTTATGTAGTCCTTGTCCTGGTTTTCAACCATGCCTGCCCTTATTATTCTCGCGTCTTGCATCATGCCTCCTATGCACAGTGCGAGCGCAGGCAACACCATGTGCCACAGGACATCGACGAATGCGTCGAATCTCCCGGTTATCAAAGAGTCAATTGTAACAAACCCCGTTATCCTTGTAGGAGCAGCAACGCTTAGGTTTGCTGATACAGGAAAGATACGCCACCACCAACCGAAAAGCAGTTCGAGTAATATGGCCATCACGAAAGCCGGAACGGATATTCCGACGTAAGAAACAATTCTGACAAGGTTGTCAGGCCACTTGAAGGAGTATCTGCCGGCTATCACGCCGAGAAGGAATGCTCCTGAAATATTGAATATTGCTGCCAGCGTTATCAACTCAAGCGACGCAGGAAGGTATTCCAGAACAGCTGCCGTGACACTGCCCCGAGTATACGTAGAGAAGCCCAAATTCCCGTGAAAAAGGTCAATCAACCAGTAAAAATATTGCACAGGAAGAGGCTCATCCAGTCTCAGCTGCTTTCGCAGAGCGTCAACAGCAAATTGGGGGGCTCTCGGTCCGAGAGTCATTCGCGCCACATCCCCTGGCAACACCCGCGCTAAAGCGAAAACCAGCACAGACAAACCGAATAAACTGAACACAATGTATACAATTCTCCTCGCTAAGTATGATGAAAACTTCATGAGCTAACCCGCTTTCAACTTCTATGTATTCATCTTAAATCCTTCTTTAAAAAACTTTAGCGCGCGTAGCTGTTTTCCCAGAATCAGACTATTGCCAAAGAAAAAGGGTGAGGAAGAGTATTTGCGCATCACATGCTTCGCGTTGACTAATGCGGTTCTATTTGTATCAGCCTTCCGTCGTAGTTATAACCCATTGATGGGACAGACTGGCTTACGTTAGCCATAGGCCAGCTGACGTACTTTTGAGCTGCGCAAATCATTGTATAGTCGAAGATGAACATGCTTGGGCATAGGTTCACTATGTATTGCTGCAGCGTTCCATATAGGGCGTATCTTTGGGTTTGGTTGAGCGTTCCCAGAGCCTGCTCCAACATACTATCATACGTTGAGTCATTAAGCCATTCCATGTTCTCCCATGTTCCCATAGACGCTGAGCTGTACCGGGCCTCTAGAAGTGAGCCTGCCTCAGTGTAGTCCGAATCCACCTCAACGTTTGCCATGCCGGGGCACGTGGCTTTGCTAGCGACGTCTGACTCGAACTTGGTCCATGGTTCAGCGATAACATTGACTGTTATGCCTACTGCGGCAGCGCAACTTGCGAAGTATTCTGCGTCTAGTTCCCTTATAGGAACCGCTGAGATCCAATCGAAGTCAATGGGGTAGTCATTGATGTTATTGGCGTACTTGGACATCGCGAGTTCCTTTTCGGCCATGGTCACGTTGTAATAGTAGGGTGAACAGTCGAGGTATCCTGCAACGCTCGCGGGCACGCAGCTTGTAGACACTGTGCTTAGTGGATACAACTCGTGTATCAAGCCCGTATAGTTCAAACAGTAGGCCAGTGCTTCCCTCACATGTATGTCATCTAATGGAGGCTTCAGGGTGTTCATCATGTAATAATACTCGTTGGGTTCAGGAACGTTTGCTATGTAGATACCATTCGTACCATTTAGAGACTCATACTGCAGGTCTGAAAGCCAAGGCGATGTTATCTCCAGCTGGGCTGTATCCATCATGCTTATTTCCGTCGTTGAGGTCGGTTCTGCGATAAGGTCAATTTCAGTTGGGTGCAGAGGTGCAACAGTTCCCCAGTATTTCGAGAAGAATGTCATGGTCAGAAGCGCTACTGAGTTTGATTTGACCGTGAACGGACCCGAACCAGCATCGTAAATATCAAGCCAGCCCATGCCGTAGTCACCGTTTGCGCCGTAGGCGCCACTCGTCTCGTGGGCAATCACTGTAGCGGAGTCAACTATCCACAGCCTAACGAGCGAAAGTAGGAACGGTGCAAAAGGTTTGCCAAGCGTGAATACGACTGTCCACGGGCCTGTTGCAGTTGCAGAGCTCACGTAGGGGGTGAATAAGTATGAGTACCCCTGGCCTATCGTCAGAATTCTGTTCATGCTGAAGGCAACGTCCGTGGCGTTCAGCTCATTCCCTGAGTGAAACGTTATGCCCTGCCTGATTGTAAACGTCCATGTTAGACCATCTGCCGAAGATGTCCAGCTTGTTGCAATCCAGGGTTTAACGCCTGAGCCCTCTGCCACAGTCTGTGGGAAAACCAGCGGATCGTACAGGTTTATGAGGGAAGACGCGCTGGCTAGGTCTGAGCCGACGGCTGGGTCAATGTGCCATGGGGCAGGATGAGTGAAACGCAGTATCCTAGCAGTTGGTGTCGAACTGGGAAAATAACCTGCGGCGTACAGCGAGCCTACAATTATAGCTACGATGACGATTATTGCAAGGATAGCGGCGTATACTTTTGAAATAGCTGATCTGCTTAAGAAAGACTTCATTTTTTTCCTCCTTAGGAACACTGTTGCTATGATACACGATATATGTTTTTCTGCATGGGCGGGTTCTCAAGTGTCCAGTCGTATCATAGTGCTAACACATATTTTGCCCATTTTTGGCGAATTGTCAATTTAGACGTCCGGTGGAGGTTCGTACCCGTAGAGCTTCGAGTGCGCTAGGCCAACCTTGCGATACAAGTCAGCCATCATTTCAGCGTACTTCCACGAAGTGACCACCGCATCCAGAACAGGCACTTTCAGCTTGTTTGTCAGCTCCTTCATGAATCCAGATTCCATCGTGCATCCTAAGACTATGACTTCCGCACCGTCCTCCTCAACAGCCTTCTTAGCCTCCGTCAATATCGCCTTTTTCAGCTTCTCAGGCTCAGAACCCATCCTCGGAACCGTGAACTCTATAGTCCTGAAAGAGGCAAGCTTCCTCTCAAGCCCATAGACGTACACGTTGCTCTCCATCCTAGGAATCCACTTCCGTCTGCCCACAATCACGGAAAACTTGTGCCCAAGAGTCGCGGCAACGTGCATCGTAGCCTCTGCCGGAACAATCACCGGAATCGAAACAAGCTCTCTGGCCTCTCTTACTCCTGGATCATAGAAGCAGCCAATGACCACCGCATCGTACTCCTCTTTTTCCGCCCACTTCACCCACTCTAGAGTTTCATCAAGATTCAGATGTTCATAGTAGTGGTACTCCAAGTGGACTGGACCCTTGCGCAAATGAACGACCTTAGGTTTTACGTCCGGTCTCTTAACCTCATTTATCGTCTCCAGCATATGCTCATCTAGAGCGCTAGTTCCGACCGGGTTTATGAACAAGATCTTCAGCAAACCGATTCACCACACGCCTCCTTAGATCAAAGAGGCTATTTAAACTTGAGCGCGCGCATGCCTGTTCCTAAATTCGCATGCAGGGCATTTCACGATAGATCCTTGCGCGCGATAAAACGCTCTCGATCACTGTTTACGTGCATTCGAGTGGGTCAAGCAATCATTAGGAAGAGCGAAAGAGGTTTTTCAAAACCTCATGTCTTGCACTAAAAAGAAAAGAGGATTTGAGATCTTATTGTTCAACGCCCATCTCTTTTATGATTGGCAACAACTCAGGGTGGACGAACTTTCCATCTTTCTGCACGGGTTCACCGTCAAGGTATATCGATGCCTTCAGTATGATGCCGTCGTCGTGCGATGCAGCTCTCCATCCAAAGGCGCCTTTAAGGTCTGGTCTGAGGAGCGGCCCTTGGGAACCCCAGCCTACTTGGAAGCAACCCCAGACTCTCTCGACTTCTGATATGTCGCCTGTTACTCTTGCCTTAGGATGGTATCCGTAGCAGATGTGAGCTATCCGGTACATATTGCGATCTTTAAGACCTGCTAAATACCTCCGGAGTATGTCAGCCTCTACGCCGCCAGAGATTTCAGTTAATACGCCTTTGTCAACCTTGCATTTTATCGGGGTCCTTATGTTCGATTTGATCTCGTCTGGAGGCCACACATTTCCGTCAAATGCTAACACGCCATTTTCGGTCTCCTCGATCGGAGAACCGCCCGTCTGTCCACCTAACATTATCACTTTTCTCTTGTCAGCAGTGCTGCCGAAATTCTCGAACTTTCGTCCGCCAATTTTGGCGGAAAAGTTCGTTCCTGAGGGGCTGGTTATCTTGATTTCATCAGCCTTTGTCGTTATTTCTGCAAGTTTGTCTCCCAACTCAACCATTTTCGGATAGTTCACCCAACCTAGGGTTCGAACCATTGCTTCACGGTCAAGAGAAGTTAGACAAATGTAGGCCCGGTTCCGCTTCAGGGCGTTTGTCTGCGCACTGGTATATAATATGGCTCTAGCTGAGAATTCCACCGTGACATCAGAGTCCATCATTGCTGCGGCAAGAGGCTTAGGAGGTTCGGTGAAAGAGATTTCTCGCGTCTCGTGAATAACTATGGTGGGCGTCGCTCCCGCGGATTTGACTGCTGCAGCCGTTGCATTCAGTACGGCAGCATCGACAATGTCATCTCCATATATGAGAACGTCCTCTTCTTTCTTTACTTTTAGAACGTAATTTACCAAAGTGTCTGCAGCTTTTCCTAATTCTATGTACCAAGACAAATTCTTTCACCCATCTGAGAATATGTCTATGTGAATAAAAATCTTGTCCAGCGCGCGCCGGTTAAGGATTTCTCATCTTATTAGGAGTACTGAACGGTCTATGTATTGGATTACGTGGTCGCTTACACTTCCCAGTAAGAATTGGGCAACGACGCCGTGCCCTTTGTGTCCCATTAGGGTCAGGTCGTAGTCCCCTTTTTTTGCCGTTTGAATAATAGTCTTGGCTAGATCGCCCGATACCAGCTTCTGATCTGGCTTTATCGCTTCAAATTGGCCAGCTGCTTCGGACAGTATTCGTGTTCCTATTTCTTTCATGATTCTGGGAGGCAAATCAGGCTCTTGAACATAAAGTAATGCGACTTCAACGCCCAACTTTTTAGCCAGAATTGTGGAATAATGGACAACCTTTTTTGAATGCTCAGAGCCGTCGACTGGAACCATTATTTTTGATATCTGTGTTTTTTCTCTGGCGATTAGGACAGAGGTCTTGGCGTATAACGCTGTTTTCTTAGCAACGCTTCCCAAATGCGGCTTCTTCTCTTCCTCTCCACTAGACCCAATAACTACTAAATCGTAGTTTCCCTTTTCAGCCTCTCTTATGATGCTTTCGGCTGGATCAGCATGCTCTAAAAGCTTCTGATCCACCGGTATGCCTTCTTCTTTAAAGAGGGCTGCAGCCTCTTCAATCACGTCTGTGCCTCTTTGTCTATATGAAATCATGATTTCTTTTGCAACAGCTTCCTGTGCGCCCGAGGCTGGCACTGCAGAAACACGTTCTTCGGGACCACTTCCAGTGCCTAGAGGCACATCCTTGTAGAGTATTGGAGTATATTTCTCAAGCTGGGAACCCATGAACTCATGGGATATTACGTGAAGAACCGTCACATTTGAATCAAGTTTCTTAGCCATGAAGACTGCTAGTTCTTCAGCAATAACAGACGGAAGTGAGCCATCAATAGCAACTAGAACTTTCTTGAAAATCTGCTCACTAGACATAATTTCACTTGTTTCTGTTCCACATTCCTAGTCTAATAAGTCTTCGCAGGCACGCGGATTATCTGGGAATGCAGTGCACTCTAAGAGAAAGAAGAGCAAGCAAGCCTAGAAGATATGTAGGACGAAGATGGGAATACAGCTGTCATCTTCAAAGCACTTTCACTTTGACAGAGAATATGCGTCAATCGAAGACGTCACTTCCGACAGGACTTATATACAGCATTTTCAGCGTATGGATTCGATTGATCTCTGCTGGAGACAAACAAAAGGGTTCAGATTATCGTTCGATTAAGATGCAACGGGATTCTTTCAGAAGGATTTGTGTTCAGTCCTCTTGATTATTTCGTTCTGCAGTTCTACGCTGAGATTAACAAAGTAATCACTGTATCCTGCGACTCTTACCAAGAGATCTCCGTATTTTTCGGGATGTTTCTGTGCATCACGCAAAGTCTCAGCATTCACCACGTTGAATTGAATATGATGCCCGTCAAGTTTGAAATACGTGCGAATTAGATGGGCCAGCTTGTCTAGTCCTTCTTCATCGGCCAAGAGTTCGGGGGCGAATTTCTGGTTAAGCAGGGTTCCGCCTGTTCTTGCATGGTCTATTTTGGAGACGGATTTTATCACCGCTGTGGGGCCTTTTCTATCGGCTCCTTGGACCGGCGACACTCCCTCAGAGAGGGGTTCCAACGCTTTTCTCCCGTCGGCCGTAGCCCCTGTGACCCTTCCGAAATAGACGTGTACCGTCGTTGGCAACAGGTTTATTCTGTAGTTGCCGCCTTTCGTGCTGGGTCTTCCTTCTATTGCCTCGTAGTAGGCTTCAAAAACGGCTTTCATCACGTTGTCTGCATAATCGTCATCGTTTCCGTATTTCGGTGTTTTGTTTAGGAGTATCTGACGGAGGGTTTCGTACCCGTTGAAGTCAGCTTTTAGGGCTTTGAGTAACTCTCTCATGGTGATCTGTTTCTTGTCGAAAACTTGATAGCTGATTGCTGCGAGCGAGTCTGTTACCGTGCCGAGTCCCACGCCTTGAATGTAGCTTGTATTGTATCGAGCTCCTCCATCGTTGTAGTCCTTGCCTTTCGCTATGCAATCGTCTATGAGGAGGGACAAGAAAGGTACGGGCAAGTGTTCGGCATACAATCTTTCTATTATGTTGTTTCCCTTGATTTTGAGATCGACAAAGTAGTTGAGTTGCCTCTTGAACGCGTCGAAAACTTCGTCAAAAGAGCCGAACTTAGTAGGGTCGCCTGTTTTGAGTCCAATCTTTTGACCTGTTCTCGGGTCCAGACCGTTGTTCAAAGTGGTCTCGAGCAATTTGACCAAGTTGAAATACCCCGTGAGAATGTAGCACTCTTTGCCAAAGGCTCCTGTCTCAACGCACCCACTTGCGCCTCCGTTTCTCGCATCTTCGATTCTTTTTCCCTGCCTCAGAAGCTCTTGAATTATGACATCAGTGTTAAACACTGATGGTTGCCCAAAGCCCGTCCTTATGATTCTCAATGCTCTTTTCAAGAAACTGTCAGGAGTCTTTTTGCTAATCTGGACCATCGAACTAGGCTGAGGAATCCTCATTTCCTCTATGACATCAAGTATCAGATAGGAAAGTTCGTTCACTCCGTCTGAACCGTCAGTCTTGACTCCGCCCGTGTTTATCAGTGCGAAATCATTGTACGTGTTGCTTTCTTCTGCCGTGACTCCCACCTTCGGCGGAGCTGGCTGGTTGTTGAACTTTATCCAAAGCAGCTGCAGGAGTTCTTTTGCACTTTCCTTCGTCAAGGTTCCGTCGTCAAAACCCTTCGTGTAGAAAGAGTAGAGATGTTGGTCGAGCCTGCCAGGGTTGAAAGCGTCCCAAGGGTTGAGTTCTGTTATTACTCCGAGGTGAATGAACCAGTAGTGCTGTAAGGCTTCCCAGAAGTCTCGTGGCGCGTGAGCTGGCACACGAGTGCACACGTCAGCTATCTTCTTCAGTTCCTTTCTTCTCGCGTGGTTCTTTTCCTTTTTTTGCAGTTCTCTCGCCTTTTCTGCGTATCTCGCTCCATTGCAGATAAGAGCGTCCGCGACAATGTCCATGGCTTTGAGTTCTTCCATCTTTTCGTGCGCTCTCGGATCATTCAAGAGATCGAGGCTTTGAATGCTTCTTGCGATGTCTTTCTTGAAGTCGACTAATCCTTTTCCGTAAATCTTGTTGTCTAGAGCTGTGTGCCCCGGAGCTCTCTGCTCCAGAAATTCAGTGAACACCCCTGCTTGATAAGCGGTTTTCCATTCTTGAGACATCTCACTGAATATTGTCTCTCTTATTGACCTACCTTTCCAGAACGGAATGATCTTTTCCTTGTATGTCCTCTTTGTTTCCTCATTAACTGCATATGGCGTCTTTTTTCTCGTGCTCAGAATTTCGAGGTCTTCAAGGCTATGGCAACATATTTCGGGATACGTGGGAACTGCCTTAGGAGCGGGCCCTCTTTCACCGACGATCAGCTCCTCTTCCCCGACGTAGATTTTTTTATTTTCAAGCACATGCTTGAACGCCAGTGCCCTTCGCACAGGCTCGGACGGCTGGCTCGCCACGTCGCTCTCATAAAACCCTGTTACAAGAACCGCTCTTTCAGCTGTGATATACGGCTTCGTATGAATGCTCTGTTCCCTCAGTTTCCTAACCCTTTCATTCATGCTATCCTCCCCCTATCTTCACTTTCAACCCAAAAGCCTCGAGTTCTTCTTTGATTAGATTTAGGTCCTGGTCAGATGGAGTTTGGATCTTTTTCAGCTTGTATGCCCTGCTTAGGCCCTTGTACTTCTCGATTCCCGCTCGGTGGTAAGGGAGAAGACTCATGTTCTTTATTCTGCACGAAGCTACAAATTCAGCTGTCTCGGTGACGTTTTCCTTGTCATCGTTGATTCCTGGGATAATGGGAAAACGAATCTGAATGTTACTTCCATCTTCGGCTAATCTTTTGAGATTTTCGAGAATTGACTTGTTTGACACGCCTGTGTATTTCATATGTTTTTTCCCATTCATAGTCTTGATGTCATACAGGAAAAGATCTACCTTATTGCTGATTTTGTCGAAGGCATCATGCGAGGCGTAGCCACAAGTATCGACTGCGGTGCGAATGTCTCTATCTTTGCACTCTTTGAGAAGCGCGTCTAGAAAATCGAGTTGCAAGAGAGGTTCTCCTCCAGAAACTGTCACGCCGCCCTTTGACTCATCGTAGAAGATTGAGTCCTTGTCAATTTCTCTTAAGACCTCTTCTAAGCTCACTTGCTTTCCAACAATCGCCAGGGCCCCTGTTGGACATACCTGGCAACATTCTCCGCACAGATTGCAGTGATTCCTGTTTATGGATATTCTTTTGAGAGGGCATGAAATTGCCTCTTTCGGACAGATCCCCACGCACTCGGCACAGCCGTCACACCTAGTTCTTCTGTACATCAATTCCGGTGTCTGTAGCTGACCCTCAGGGTTATGGCACCACCTGCAGCGCAGAAGGCAACCCTTGAAGAATATGGTTGTGCGTATCCCAGGTCCGTCATCAATTGCGAATTTCTTGATATCAAAAATAACGCCTCTTTTGATGGCCATGCCCACCGATAAGTCTCAAGTAGTTTAGCGAAGAGCGGGCCTAAAAACTTTCTGGCAACGATTTGTATGTTTCGCGCAACCATTTTTGAAGATGCGAATAGGAGAGCGCCGTGAACAGTTTCCGCGACGCCTGCTTCCTGAAACTGGAGAGATCTTGCTTGTCGCCTACGCCGGAAAAAAAGAGACTAGGCTTTGCGCGCGCTAGATTGCCCCGTTGGAAATGAAGTGGAAAGTGGATATACGTAGAAAAGTGACATATACTGAACGGTGCAGTAAACGTTTTAATGAAGATACACATTGTTAACTTTTGACCTGAGAGGAAGAAAAGGAGAAGGCGACTTTGATTTCCGTTTGCCCGAGGTCCCAAGCATCTCAAGAACTCGGGCATTTAAGCCTGTTACCATTTAGAACTCGAATGTGCGTTGGATTTCGTGTGAACCACCATGTTCGAGAAGAGAAAAGCAGAACGTTCAGTTCTCACGTTATAGCTTCAGTTTTCTGAAGGCACTTTTTGAGCCTTTGGCCTTTTCTGGATGTGATAGAACCTCGCAAAACTCTAAAATGGCTCCGCAGTGCTTGCATTGGACATAACTCCTTTCGCGGTTTGCGGCGAGCCAAAATCCTTCCTCTGAACCGCATTTTGGACAGTTCTTCAAAGAACTAGCGAAGGCCTCAATTTCGTCAAGGCTCAAATTCCATCCCGAGCTTTTGTAGGTCAGAGGTTTCATTTATCTGTTATGCAGTAGTCCTTCAGTAGCCGATCATGAGTATATTGTTTCTCAAAAATGTCGCACAGATGAACAAAGAGGCACTCACAAGTCGAGAAATGTGTGCGAATCTTCGTTAATTTGTGGTGAAATCTTGATAGAACCCACTTCAGTGCGACGTGTTTGACACAGCGCTTGCACGCTGGCAGTCCTGCGACCTACGTAGTGTCCCACTTTGAAACTATGTGCCAAAGGGCTATGAGCAAGTAGACTGGAACGGTTATTACCAAGAAGAGGCCGAAGAACAATGCCACCAAGTACTGCCATGGGCCACCGAAGACATTGGACGTACCAGCCGCTGGAAAGCCCAGTGCGAGCACTATTACTAGTGATATTACGAAAGCGATTATTGTCCAAATCACTGCGATTATCTGCTTTGCGTTTATCGAAATCTCCACACGTTCACCTCCTTGTTCTGAGCCTACCTCTACTTCTCCCTCTCCACATCCTTATGAGTTCTCTCTATGAATAAATCCCTTATGGAGTAATCTTCTATACCAGGATTCCTCTACGACGACCACATGATAGCGGCAGGCCCCATTGCTTTCTCATTCGCGCTTCTGGCACCCAATGTGTGACAGCCATTCGCTACGTAATCCTTGAGATGGCTTCAGAGCTGATGGTTTTGCCTATTTGTTTATGACCTGGCGATGTATGCGGCGAGGTGGATCCAGTTTTGTTTGGTTTCTTCTTTCGCTGGGTGAGTGTCATTGGCTTTTTGTTGTGCGAGTTCGGCTAGGGCTTTGAGTTCGAGGATCAGTTGGAACCTGACGTTTTGTACGTGGACGCTGTATTTTTCTGCGATGGCGGTGAGTCTTTTTTGCATGAGTGCCGAGGTGGGATGGTGGTGGGTACCCCTCCTCGGTTTCAATGTGCCATGGATATTTGGATCCAAATATGATGGCCTGGTAGATTGGTCTTGCGACGGAAGGGCATGTTGTCACTCTGAATTGGCGCTTTCGGCACTTCGAGCTCATGCTTCTATTTCTTTGAAATTATGGTTGAGAGCTTAGGATACTTCGTATGTGTTGAGCGATTCTGTCGTAGGCCTCGAAGGCTTCACGGGTTGGAAACGCCTTTCTCCCCACAGTCAGATTGTACTTTATGGGAATTCCGCCAATCACGATGTTTGTCGATGAAACTATGGGCGTTATCTCCACATATTGAAGCTTCTTGTTAGGATGTACCATGAGTTTTGGCGATCCAAATCCAAGCAGCATATTCTTCAGTTCCGTGTCAGCGTTCAAAAGTTGCGCCAGTTCTCCGCCCAACCACATGTAATCGATGATTTCCCTGCCGAGGAGACCTTTCGTGATCCGTTCGGCCTCCGCCTTAAGCTTGTCCTCCAGTTTTCCCACATTTGCCTTTAATATATAGTTGTACCTGTAAGTCGCGAGAGGACCACCCGGGCCTGCGCTACCACCGAAGCCACCTGCGCTTGCGCTACCACTCAAGCCACCTGCGCTTCCCAAGAACCTACATACCTCTACTAAGTCGATGTTTCGGCCTTCGACCTTGACGCAGCCCAGCGGGGGAATGTTTTTTATGCTATAAATGATGTGCATGGTTGGAGTGTGATGTATGGCTTCGGGGCTCTTGACATCCAACACTGTTGCTTCTATACCGATCTGTCGAAGATGCTCACACAGCTCGGTTATCAAGTCAACTTCCTTTATCTTGTCAAAAATACCCATATGCAACCCCTTCCATTCAATTAGTAGTTAGCCGTCTTGTTAATTAGACTTTTCGCGCGCGCTAAAGTGCGCGATACAAGCGATGTTGTGATGGCGTGAAGAATGGATTTGTCATTGATGCAATTTCACATTAACCCCTTATATGTGCGCGCATGTTGCAAATGTCTCGAGGATGAACATGATAGTTTGCATCATACGTTGCAATTTGCATGGCGCTCGTCGGCAAGCAAGGAGACATGTTTGATGGCATCGGCAAATAGCCATGTCAAAACCTTTGTCAACCATGAAGACACCCAAAGCAGTGAGATTCAAATACTGAGCGAAGCCTCTAATTTGCTGCGACACGGCAGACACCCTGAAAACGGTACAAATTCGCAACCGTGGATGGCGGGCCCGCAGGTATTCATACCTAATTAGGTGCAGATACCAGCCATATGGCGCGCGAAGAGAAAATACTGAAGCCCCAGCAACTACCACCCTGCGTAAACCCCCGCACTTTTCAACATAGTAGTAGCGCGCGTATGATCAATGTTCGATTGATAGAAAAAAGTGAGAGTTTGGTTCGAAGTCTTGGATTCAGATTCCCATATATAGTAGCGCGCGGTTAGCGCGCGTATATTTTTCCATCCAGTGAACCTGTGTACAGAACTCTGTCGGCGATGGCTGGTGAAGACTCTCCTGCCCAACCTCCTGTCTTGAGGCTCCATAATAGTCTCCCGTTGCGTTGGTTGAGAGCGTACACGTAATTGTCGTCGGAGCCGATGAACGTTGTTGTCTGCCACGGCGGGCGAAGATGACTCGATGACGTTGCCGGTTGCGTAGGTCGCGCGCGCTTAGTGGATTGTGATCAGAGACCAGCCTGGGCCCGTAGCGTCGAATGTTTGGCCATTAGTTAATGTTCCGGTCACGGCACTACTGCCATCCGTATTATGGGCTGGGAGGGCACTAGGAAGGAAAATGAGCATCACATAGTCTTTAGTCGTAAGGATGCAGAGAGGTTTTACAGGCTTGTAATTACCAGTGGCATCCAGGGCATAGGCAGTGACCGTGCTCTTTATGACAGTTCTCCCATCGAACGAGCCGCCGCCATACTGGTCAACTGTTTTGAAATACCAGATTACTATCCACTTGGTTATAGTGTAATTAACAGGTCCGGGGTAATAGTCAGCAAGTTGAGCTCCGGCAAAAGATGCTGTTCCAAGAGCAATTACCGATATTGCCAGGAGTCCGGCTAAGAAAAGTTTTTTGTTCATCTTGGGTTTTCACCTCCTCTTTTATCATTTTTTGTTTACAGGTTCTTTGTCGTCTTGGCTGATGGGGAAGTTCTTGTTCGGGTCAGCGAGGCGCGCGTGTCTAGTTTTGTTTGCATGGTTGTTTTTGTGACTGTAGATTGTGGTGTCCGCTACTTGATCGTGAAGTCTTGTTCTGCGAATTGATTTTGAGTGACTATGACGTTTTTGACTTGGGCTAATTGAGTCTTCAGTGAATTGGTGATTGTCACGGTGTAGGTTCCAGCTGGAACCGTAATGAAGTAGGACCCGTCATTTGCTGAGACAGCTGTTCCAACGATTCCGTTCTGCGTTGTGACAGTGACTGTGAGTCCGGCCTTTGGCGCGCCGTTGCTATTGGTTATGAATCCTCCTATTGCGGTCATTTGTTTGCCGACTGCGGTGATGGTGGTGGTTGTTAGCTGTATAAGGTTCACCGTCGCAATAAATGGATAATCTATTGAGAACGTGGCCTTGCTGCTATAGGAATCCGTGTACTTCAGATGCACCGATATGGTTATCATCTGGTTTTGTTTGATTTGGACGTTGGAAATAGTGAGTACCCCAGGATTTGAGATTGAGTAGGTGACGGGTTTTCCGTCGATTTGCACTGGGCTAGCTCGTGGTGAGAGTGGCGTCAGGGCGAAGTCTGAAGGGACGAGCATTGTAATTGTAAACGTTCCAGTTGGGTCGTTGTTTGTGATTTGCAGGTTGTAGTAAAACGTCGCTGGGTAGGTAGCGCTTATCTTGTAGCCGGTCCCTGTCTTGGGCGCGGTTATGCAGGTGAAAGAGCTTATCGGATTGAAGTTGCTGTCAGTGAAATACCCTTTCATCTTGAAGTGAGCGTAGTTGGCGATTGTTGTGTGAGCTTGATCCATTTTGATTTTTAGCTGAATGGTGTTTGTTTTCTGTGGTGTCCCATCTAGTACCCAATAGTTGAATGTGTACCAGTTGCTCAGAGTGTTTATGGCGAGGGGGGAAGCAATCAGAGTGACGTTGGTGTTTGCTTCGTACCATGTGCCTCCACTGCCTGTACCAGAGGGCGTGACCCATGGTCGAGGAGTCAGACCAACTGGGTTTGTGGTTACTGTTAGTTGGAATTGAGTTTTGAAGTTGGCTGTGACTACGGTGTCAGTATTTGGTACTGTGTAGTTCGACGTTCCCGATTTTAGCCCGTCTCCGTTGGTCCAGTTTATGAACGCATATTGTTTTCCATAGGTAGCGGCCACCGGGTTGGTAACAGTTATCGTGTGGTTTGAGCCTGGCGCCCAGTTGACGGAGAGGGATTGCAGTTGGCTGTAACCGTAGGGTATGCTGTCTATGGTCATCACTGTTGCGCTGTTTGTGTCGCTTCCTATCCCGTTCGTTGTGAACGTTATGTTTACAGTGGGCGGTGGGACGTAAACTATGTCCTTAGCCGAAACCGTCTTCAAAACAATTGGACTGCCTGGGTTAGTGTTGTCTACAATGTTCACTTGCGCTGTTCCCTGTGGGTAAGGAATTGTGAAGGCAAAACCTGTCACGTCGGTTTGCACGGTTCCGAAGTTGCTAAGGTCTGGCATGTTCTGCCCCACGGTAACTCCGGGGTCGATCTGCACGTAGAAAGGAGCGTCGAAACTGGTTGTTGAAATAAGTCTTCCGCTGGAGTCATAGAATTGGAGGGCGTAATTTCCAGGCACTACAGTGTCGGGAACGCCGGATTGCAGTTGGTACCAGGTTTGAGGCAGTACGACGGTGCCATCCTTGTAGATTAGGCCTGACACTATTAGTAATGGAGGATCATTTCCTGCCGCTTTGGTCATGCTAAGCAGTTGTGCGTACGAGGTGCTATCGATCCATGTTAGGTCCAGTGTTCTGTAAGGTGCTGTGCCCATAATATCGTAGCCCGTTCTCCACTGATTTTGCGCTGGCCAAATGCCGCTGGTGGCTTTTCCATTCAGGGGATACGTAACATATTCTTCCGATGTGGGGGGCCAGTTCAGACCAAAAGTGTGCCCAACTTCATGGGCCGCTGCGGTGTAGTAGCCGTCCAGCACGACCACACCGTGACAGTTTGGATTCACCGTAAAGCCAGCCCCTCCTGGTGCACCGTGGTAGGTGAAATAGTCTTGGCCAGGACCGTTGTTTGGTCCTATCCCAATGCCGCGTGTAGCTTTGCCGTAACTTGATTTCGCAGCCTGCGTACTTATAGCTATACAGTCATTGATTATTCCTTGAAACTTGCTTGGACTGTTAGATGCGGCGCTGCCTGCGATGGTGGTGGTAGATGCGCTAACAGCGACGTTCTTGACTGGATAGGTTGCATTGATGAAGGCTGTAGTGTTTCCCACCATTTGTGTGATGTCTGTCGCGTTTACTGACCCATAGTTGGAATTGGTTAGGGAGTAGAAGTAAATAGGCAGGATCATAGTGTCTTTGACTGTGACGGCAGTGCTGGCTAGAGAGGTTGGGTTCCCAGTTAGAGAGCTTGGGTTTGCTGAGGTTCCTATTTGGTATGTGCCGGTTATAGTCATGGTTCCATTGTATTTCGGTATTATGGGTTGGAAGATGATTACGCTGTTTTGGGCTAAAGCACTTTGTTGAACGACCTGTCCGTAGGTTGTTCCGTTAAATGTCACGGTGACGTTGACAGCTTGCCCTGACTGCATTGGTCGGGTGAAGTTAACTAGTATGGCCATGGTCTTATTGACAACAAGATCGATTCTGCCGTCATTTTTTAATGTGACGTTCCAAGCGGCTTGAATAGGGTATGGTTGATTAGCTGGAATGGAAAAGTTTATGCCGCTGGGAGGAGCCGACCCCAATGGCTGAGTCGTGAAGGCCCCCACAAAGGCATTAGCGAAAGTTACTGTCATAGCCGAATACTCGTGAAGGTAAAGGGTCGCATTGAGATCTTCGATAACAGAGGAGCTGTAGTCGTCATATTGTTGGGTAGATATCTCTGTGGTGTATTCAAACTTGGAGGCCGCAGTTATGTTAAAGACGCCGCCTTCCAAGAACACTGGGTCTGAGAATGTTATGTTGCCGCCGCCAGCTGGAAGAGTAAAGTTTTCAATTACAGTTCCTGGAGCGACCTCCATTTGCGAGTTGACAACTGTGATGATGTAGTTCCAGTCAGAGCTTGGGGGTACATCAGTCTCCACGTTAACAACAGTCAGCCCAAGAACAGTCCAAGAATTTGATCCGAAAATCGACGGATCAAGCGTATCCCACACGTTAAGTGTCTGCGTACCAGCAGCGTCAAAAGTCACCGAAAACGTATGCTCGCCGTTGTCATCAGTCTGAAAGGTGTAATCGCTAGGCAGAACGGCTAAGCTGTCGCTGCACGAGAAATGCACCGTACCAGCGTAACCCGTAACTACGTTTCCAAACACGTCAGTTGCGGTTACGATAACATCAAAAGGCTGTCCGGCCACGGGAGAGCCTTCGGAAACGGAATCTATGACAAACCTTACCGGAGGGTTTGGTAACAGGAATTTGTCAATGCGGTTGTTAGCAGCGTCTGCCACGAAGACGTCGCCAGAACCGTCAACAGCGATTCCTTCAGGGGCACGGAACTGACCGTCACCCGTACCGTAGCTTCCAAGTTCAGTTATGTAGTTGCCAGTGCTATCGAACTTCTCAACGCGAGAGTTGTAATTGTCTGTTAGGTAGACATATCCAAGATCGTCAATAGCGGCGTACATAGGATTGTAGAGTTGTCCCGGACCAGTTCCGAAGGTACCCCAGCTTGAAGTAGTGCTATCAACACCAAACTTCACAACACGAGAATTGTTGTAGTCTGGAACGTAGACATTACCATAATTGTCAACTGTAACTCCGAACGAGCCATTAAATTGACTAGGACCAGAACCGGCACTTCCAAACTGAGTTATAAAGGTACCAGAATAATCAAACTTCTCAACACGGTTGTTAGTACCATACTGACTGTCCAAGACGTAGATGAAACCATTCGTGTCGACCGCAATACCCAATGGGCCCTCCAACTCGCCTGGCCCACTTCCGAAGGTGCCCCACGTTAGATTGCCCTCGCTGAACTCCACGATACGCGAGTTGGTCCAATCTGAAACGTAAACGTCACCATAAGCGTCAACAGCAACCCCGCAGGTCCAACCAAACTGGCCAGTACCAGACCCGACACCTCCAAACTGAGCAACAAAGTCACCATCATTGTCAAACTCCTCAACCCGATTGTTTCCAGCGTCCGCAACGTACACGTGTCCATAGCTATCAACTGCCACGGCAGTTGGATTGTTGAATTCACCTATACCCGAACCATAGCTTCCCCAAGTTTTCAAGAAAGTCGAAGCGTGAACTGGGAAGATCTTGATCAAATTCGCGGACATCAGAATTGATACACACAACACGGTTATAAGAAGTAAAACTAGCGCTTCCTCTCCCACTCTCTTCATCTTTTCCTTCTCCTTCCCTGCTCCGCTTAGAAACTTGAGAGTGCTCTTTCTATTTTTGCATATTTAAAACTTGTGAAACATCTTTCTATAATTAAATTCCTGATCGAACAGTTTCGAATGCAAGTGATAGCCTCGAAACAAGATTCAAGCAATTCTCGTCGCGTTTTCAACCTTCCTTTTCGGGAAGCTTCCGAAGGAATACCAACATTGAGAGCAGAGTGCAAAGATCAAGTCTGCCCCTGCAACTTATGGAGACTGGGCGAGCCCGGAAGGCATGCCAGCAAACAGCTTTATCGAGCGCACGCTAAAGAAACCGAAGATCGACGAACTGCTTGACCTATAAATGGAGCTTGTAAATGCTGGAAAAAGACCCCCGCTGCTAATCAAAGTCAATGAAGTAGTCCCCGAAGGTTTCGAGTTGAACCAAAAACCCGAAACGTGCAGAGTGGAAGACAGCTTTGTCAACATGAAGGGAAATGGACTTGATCCCTTAAAGGCTGAAGAAGTAAAACTCGTTCTCAAGTCAAAAGTTCAGGACACTTTCGCTCTGAAACCGACGATATTGTATCTCGATGAGAACGGCAAGTATAGGTCACTTGAAGTGGAACCAGTAACAATAACGGTAAGAGAACTCGGAATTAAGGGCTGGCTAAAAGGAGAAAGATGACGGCTAAACCGGTTTTGCTGGAACCTTGTAGCAGAGCAAATCCTCGCGCGTGCTACCCAAATAGTGGCGGGCCCGCCGGGACCCGTACCCAAAAGGGGTCGAGTCCAATTGTCTTTTTTCTGTGCTTCAATAGCCTTGGCGATCTGGCTCATTACGAAACGAGTAGGTGGGGACTAGAACCCAAACGGAAGTGGACTGGTAGGTATCCGCATAGAAATTTATCCTGAAAGGATTTGTTAACCGGCGATCGGTCTTAACGCTGGTCCGGAGGAATTTGAACCCAAACGGGTTCAAGTCCCACTCACCCAAACTAATAGACGAGCACGCCAAAACTCGCATTCTTCAAAGCCGAGAGTTCGAATCTCTCCCGGGCTACCATCAACCCCTAGTCAGGGCAGGGTTCAAATCCTCGTTTTGAAGTTTGAATTTAGCGCGCGCTTTCTGCAATAGAGAGAGTGTAATTGTTAGAGAGATAATAGGTAGAGAGTGAGTGAGAGTGAGTAGTAGAAGTGTGCGGGATAAAACTTTACCCCTTTCTCTCTCTCATTTTCTTACGCTTACTCTACTACTCTCTACCCTTCACTCTCTCACTCACTCTCTCTAAAAAAACAAACAAATAAAAAAAACACACACGCACACAGACAAGAAGAACGAAACAGAAAACAACGAGAATTGAGCCTCAAGAAAAATCACGGTTTGTAGTGACAAAACCGCAAAAAGTGAGTTATTAGTTTGATGCAAAAAAGAGAAAGAAAAGCTATGTAGCGGACGCATAAGTGACGACGCGCTTTCAGCTATGAAATTCCTTTTTTGCTTCGCCTGTCCTATTGCAATCCCTTTTCCATACGCTTCACTAGAGAGCCCACCAATCTTCTTGCGACCGTTCCCTTAGCTGCTTGTTTAGCAAGCAAAAGCCTATCCGAAATCGTGTAATGTTGCTGGATTTTTTCATTCTTGAATTCGTACAGGCACACACCAGGCACTTCAATTTTCATGCCATCTGTGGTTTTGCCTTCCAGAGTATACTGGCTAACAGCCTTGTTTCCCTTCGTCATGATCCCAATTCCTGCGTCCTTGAACTTTCCTTCACCAAACGTTGCCATCCAGGTTAAGTACCGTCTCCACTCCTGCTTGCCTTTGAACGTGCCCTCATCATTCGTCCAGACTGCATCTTCTGCGACGAAGGAAAGCGCCTTTTCCACATCCTTTTTCTCAAGCGCCGCACGCCAACCACGTATGACACTTTCAATCTTTTCCTCAGACATTTCACTCACCTCCAAAAACCTGTTTATTCTTAATTGTAACCTGTGACAGTATATAAGCGCGCGCGGCAGCGAAAGCTCTCGCAGAAGAGTTCAGTCTGGCGCGCGCGCTTAGAAAGCCAAAGAAGAGTTAAAGACAGCAGAACCATGTCATACCATCACTTTCTTTTCATTCATTTCTTGTTTTTATGTTCTACTCTTTCGACATATTCTTTATGGGCCAGTTTTTGGTTTTGCGGAACGCACATTCTAACTTAAATAACTGAGGTTCCAAATTGCCTAGATGGGCATAAATCATGGGAGCCACACCACATAAACCAGCAAGAGTAATTTTCCTAGTGGCTGGAATCATTTTGGTCTTTATGGCAATCTTATCGAGTGCATACTCCTATTCCTACTTTGAGAACCACCTCCAGTTAGGTCAAGACGGACCTCTTATAATATTCGAAGTAGCAATGATTTGCACCGTTCTGGGTCTTCTAGGCGGCTTATCTATCGGCATGTATGTTGAAGCGTGGCGAACCAATAAAGGGCAACCATCGCACCCGTCCTAGTTTCTAGCTAGCTGTTTTTTGTCTGTGCGTTAGCGTTTTTCTATTCTGTGGTTTTGACATATTTTGTGAATCAGTTTTTAGTGTTTTGCGGAAAAGTTTTAGACGAACAGCTAGCTAGCTAACAGCCATTTGGTTTGGGGGTTAAAGTTTTCTCCAATTAACCAATACTAGGGACTTCGCTGTTACTCCTGATTAATGGTTAAATGGAGTAAAGGATTTATCCCTTCTAGGACACGCTTCTGGAAAGGAGTTGGGGCTTCGGATGTCTGAGTTCATCGCTAAAGATGGCAGAGCTGTTGTTGTCAGAGAACTGAGATTGGAAGACTTGGATGGCTTGTTGGAGTTGGTTAACTCCACCGTCAGAGAATGTGCCCCTATCAATAGGATGACTGAACTCAGCAGAGCAGAAGAAGTAGAATTCTTGCCTAAACGTCTTGGTGAAATAAAACGAGGTGAGACAGTTCAATTCATAGCAGAGATTGATGGAGAAGTTGTTGGCAACGCAGAAGTCAGAAGGCATGTGGGTCGACAGAGCCATGTGGGGACAATGGGAATAGTTGTGAAATCTGGTTCCAGAAGAATAGGAATTGGCACCAGACTGATAGAAAAGCTACTGAGTGAAGGAAAGAAGCAAGGGCTAAAGATTGTCACCCTGCAAGTCAACGAGACAAATCTTCCAGCAATAACCCTGTATAGAAAGCTAGGTTTCAATGAAACGGGAAGAATCCCGAAAGCCGTTTACTGGAACGGGAAGTATGTAGATGATATCATAATGGTGACAGACGTAAGTTAGAGCTAGCTAGCCAGCTAGCTAGCGCTAGCAAAAGTAACCACCGCAAAAGTTACACTCAAAAGGAAGTTCCACTTCTACTCCGCAATGCTCACATTTTGTCATTCTCAATCATACAGAAAAATACCACCTCAGTGCGCGCGCGTAACAGAAAGACTTGGAGAAAGAAGTGGAAGGACGCTGGCAAAAAGAAAAAGAGAAGAGGATTCTGGGACTTCTAAGCCAGTTTTTGGTTTTGCGGAAAAGTCATAGCCGAATTCAGACCACCAAATTATGTGCAAACCAAAATGACAAAAGAACAATACTACGAGAAAATCAAAGAAATACGCTCTATCTTAGCGAATCCAGATAATTTGAAGTGCAGTTGCCCGAACACCAAGTGTGAATGGCATGGTGATTGCAAGAAATGTGTTGCACAGCACAGATACTTCAAGAAGCACATTCCAAGTTGCTTGCAATCTGTTTTCAACGACAAGATGAAGGATATAGTTCAGATATTTGAAATGACTGCAACAGAAAACGAAAGAATACCAAGCGAATACTGGGACTATGTGAGAGAAAGAGACCGAAAAAGAAACAAGACTAGTTTTTGATTTTGCGGAAAAGTTATAGCTGAACCCCGAGCAACTATGGATTGGTGAATTGGGTTGCTTGAAGGCAAGAATATCAATTTGAGGGTTGTGGAGAAAGAGGATTTGCCACTAATTGCAGAATGGTTCAACAAGCCTGAGGTCTTTGGTGAATACAATCCTCTGCATCAGGTGTCCAGAACAGAAGCAGAAAAGATGTTTGAGGGTCCTCATGAAGAGAAGTCATTCATCATAGAGAGAAAGGACGGAAGCAAGATTGGTTTCATAGGTCATTTTTATGTCCTGCATGTTGCGGGTAAGCAACTGGAAATCGGCTATAGTTTGGTGCCAAGTGAGAGAGGAAAAGGCTACGGCACCGAAGCTACACAGATAATGGTGGATTACTTGTTTCTCTCAAAAGACACAAAACGTGTTCAAGCCCAAACTGACCCGAGAAACGTAGCCTCTCACAAAGTCTTAGAGAAAGTTGGGTTTAAGAAGGAAGGAACGCTTCGCAAAAGCTTTTTCATGAGAGGAGAATGGAGGGATGCCTATATCTACAGTATACTCGGAGAAGAATGGAAAGAACCAAAAATACTAACAAAAACCGCTTGAGAGTAGTCCGTTTTTCGATTTTGCGGAAAAGTTATAAACGAAACGAACGGACATCGTTCACTTAGTATTGAAAAAGGGGGGTGAAAGAACGACCGTTTTCGTGGTAGAAACATACGTCGTGAAGCCAGATAAACTTGGTGAGTATGCAGAACTCGCCAAGAAGTATGTCGAATGGACAAAAAAACGTGCAGACTTGTTCAAAGAGGTAAAATCATGGAAGCTATTCGCTCACCTGTATGGTGGCATTTCGGGCGGGTATGTAGAGATGTGGGAGTTTGAGAACCTGATGGATTATGAAAAAGCCATGAACAGACTGATGCAAGACAAAGAGTTCATGACTGAATT
>JBEKOM010000009.1:0-80345 GCA_049521795.1 Bathyarchaeia archaeon | reverse complement strand
TCGGAACAGGAATAACCAACGCAACCTTCACCACTGTACCAACGCTGATTCTGAGCCCTCAACCTGCCAACTACGCCAACGGACAGCAGATTTTCCTTAACATCACTGGAGGACCACTTGGATCCGCTGCCCTACCGATAACTCAGGCCAGCTCAGCTACAGTTCTAAAATTCACGTATGACAACATGATGTGGGGTTTCGACACTTCTCACTTGAGTACAGAAGGACCAGTTTCAACTGGAGGATTCACGGGATGGGACGTTGGAGGCAACATATCGATTCGATTCACAGCAGTAGGAGAAGTAGGCACACACTCCATCAGAGCTTACGCAGGCGAAAAGGACACGCCGATATGGCTATCATGCGAAATAGGTGGCCAAGTCAACTTCAACATAACGGGTCCCAACTCTGACACACAGACCATTCTAAACAATCTGGCTTCATTGAACTCAACAATTCAGACCAACCTGGGAACACTACCAACATCAGTTGGCAACTTGCAAGGAACAGCCAACAACGAAGCCAACTATAGCTTGGCAGCTCTGGGCCTCTCAGCAATCGATCTGATACTTCTGATTGCCCTCCTTGCCCTTTTTGCACGCAAGAAGACGTAAGCAGCAAAAACGAAACCAATCGCACAATTCCTCCCTTTTTTGTTAGAACATAAGCGCGCGCTCTAAGACAAAACCAAGCAGAATGAAAACGTAGAAAGAGACGATTAGAGCTTTCGGCATGAACCCAGAGCAAATCTTGATGAAAGTAGCAATGTCAATGCCCAACTGAACCGTGATAATAGCGGGCAATAAGCCGTCTGAAGGTCAGATGGAAACGCTACTGAAGGCACTAAGACAGAAACTCAAAGAAGAGCTACTCGAAAAGCCTATCGCAACATCCAAAACGGTATAATTTACAGTGTAGGAATCGTAGCCCGGGAGAGATTCGAACTCTCACCGAACTTGTCCTGAGATATTTTACCGGTAAACTTGGGTGGGGGTCCCACCCCCGCACCACAACTTGGGGCGTGCCTCAGTCACGTGCCTCATTTCGGAGCTTGTCCGGTAATAGTCTTTGGAGCTCTGTTCCATCTGGAATAATGGTGTATCCTCGAAAGAAATTCTCTGAGAAGAAGCAGAATCTCCTTCCCGTTAAGGATTATCAGCGATACTAGCGTTAGGAGCGGGATCAAAGCATAATAATAAAGCGGCGTCGAAGCTCCGCCCTGGACTACCATCTTTAAGAATCCAGATCCTATTCCATCGATCAGCAGTGGGAAGTTGAGCAAAACGAGGCTGGCAATCAGTGATAATCCCGCTTTTTTCAAATCTAGCTTGTTGTAAAGGCCGAACAAGGGAAGCGAGAGTAAGAAGAACCTCGGGTCGAAAGCTCCCAGGCCCAGAACTATTCCCGACATGATCGGTCGGCGAGTCTGACCCAAATAGAATGAGAGCAAGAGAAGAGTCGTGTTTAACACTTTGTCCTGTCCTTCAGCCCACTGCCAATAGTAGCTCACTGACAATCCCCAGTGCGGGACTGGCGATGGTTGAAGCAGTGCTATGATCATTACGACTGCTATTGCTAGGACGCTTCTGTCTTTTAGCAACTCGTAGATTAAGAACGCCATGACGGGTAGAAGGAGCAATTGTATCAAGTCGAATGCTATCAAAGCCTGTTGGTAACTCAGGAATAGCAGGGGACTGGCCAAAATTAGGAATGAGGGCAGATACTTGAAAGGCTCAGGCTGCGGATAGATTGAAGGTTCCCCATCGTTCACCGCGCCCTGATTGTAAACGTTCGACGGATCATGAATGAGCCTCCACGAGGCCGTGTAGTATGCTGAGAAATCCTTCGCGAGAATTTGATTAGCGCAACATCCAGAATCCACGATGAAGGTCTCAGGATATGCTTGAATGAACGTGTACAAGTTGAAGAGGATCGCGACTATTACGATCAAGAGCAGAGTTGTTTTCTTCCTAGCTTCCCTCTTCAACATGAAAGCGATCCTGCCATTTGCTTTAGAATAATCGTAGCGTATTTAGCGTTATTGACGGACGCCATGAAACCTGCGAGGGTATCAAACAATTATGCCTAGCGCGCTAGTTTGTTCCTGAATCTTGGGAAGAGGCTTGTGCTGCTCATTCTGCTCTTCCATCATATTTGGGTCATATAGGATACCCCGGGGGGAGGATGTGAGCACGAAGGCACGCAGTCCGAACTGTGAAAGTGACCATCTGACAACAAGCCATCCGCCAAAACACGTATTAGATCATGTGGGCAATCTGCCTCTTAAGCCAGAGGCTATCTCGGCTCTTGAGCTTCAAGGTTGATGGAGGCATAGGTCATGGAAGTTACGGGTGCATCAAAGAAGGGCATGGAGAAGACACCGAGCTGGTGCCAATCAACGAGCCTAGATGAGATTCTGGCTCTGCCCATCGAAGATGTTCTTGCAAAGTTGGGCACTTCTGAGTCAGGCCTGACCTCTCAAGAGGCAAGAAGTCGTCTTCAAACGTACGGCTACAACGAACTTGCTCAGAGAAGGAGACGTACTGGCGTCATCGAGTTCTTCTACCACCTCAGGAATCCGCTTGTATTCATTTTGCTTCTTGCGGGTTTGATCTCAATTCCTATTGGACAGTTGCCTGATGCCATAATCATATTCATAATAGTGCTCTTTAGCGTGGCTCTTGATGTCTATCAAGAATCCAAAGCTGAAAAGTCCGCTGAGACGCTGAAGAAAAAGGTGGTAACCACCGCAACGGTTCTCAGAGACTCTGTCAAGACCGAAGTGAAGCTTTCCGAAGTGGTTCCAGGCGACATAGTCTATCTTTCTGCCGGGGATGTCGTGCCGGGTGACTCGAGGTTGATGAGCCTGAAGGACCTGTACGTGGACCAGTCAGGATTGACAGGTGAGTCGTTTCCGGTTGAAAAAACGGCGGCAGCACCGGCAGCGACTAAGGGTGCAACGGTCACCGAAGCTGAAAACCTCGTTTTTCTGGGAACCTCGATCGTAAGTGGAACTGCAACCGCGGTTGCAGTGAGAACTGGTGGCTCAACCGAGTACGGAAAAATCGCAAAAGAGCTTGTTGCAAGAGCACCTGAAACGGAATTCGAAAGAGGGCTTAGGAGATTCGGTTTTCTTATAATGGAAGTCGCCTTGGTTCTGGTCATATTCATTTTCTTCATAAACGTCTTCCTCAAGCCGGTGTTTTTGGGCGAGGTCGGTCAGTCAGATGTTCTAACGTCCCTTTTGTTTGCCGTTGCCATCGCAGTAGGGCTGACGCCTGAGCTTTTGCCCATGATAGTTTCGGTGAACCTTGCAAGGGGAGCTCTTGAGATGTCGAAGAAGGACGTCATAGTTAAGCGTCTGGCGTCCATTCAGAATTTCGGGAGCATGGATGTCTTATGCACTGACAAGACAGGTACGCTAACGCAGAACGTGATTACGCTCACTCTGCACGTTGATATGGAAGGAAGAGACGATGAAAAAGTGCTGTTGTATGCCTTCGTCAACAGCTACTTTGAAACGGGGCTGAAGAGCCCTCTTGACGATGCCATACTTCGGTACAAGCAGTTGAACGTGAAGAACTTCGACAAAGTGGACGAAGTGCCATTCGATTTCATAAGAAGGCGTGTCTCCGTCGTTGTTGAGTATGAAAACGCTCGATTAATGATCACCAAGGGAGCCCTTGAAGAAATTGCCGATGTGTGTTCAAAGTTTGAACTTGAAAACAAGATGGCTCGCTTGACGAGTGAAGAGCAGAAGATAATGAAGGACATCTACAACAAGTTAAGTTCACAGGGGTTTAGAGTCATCGGAGTTTCGTACAAATGGGTCGAAGAAAAATCAGCCTATTCCGTGAAAGATGAGACGAACATGATTTTCTTGGGCTTCGTAGCATTTATGGACCCACCTAAGGAGAGTTCCAGA
The DNA here is from genome assembly GCA_049521795.1 of Bathyarchaeia archaeon. Taxonomy (GTDB): domain Archaea; phylum Thermoproteota; class Bathyarchaeia; order Bathyarchaeales; family Bathycorpusculaceae; genus DASPPK01. The sequence continues at coordinate 76,420 of JBEKOM010000009.1, read as the reverse complement.
GAATCGCTACAGCTCTTAAAAGAAGCTGGAATAGAGTTGAAGATTCTTACCGGTGATAACGAGCTAGTAACCAAGAAAGTCTGTGAACAGCTCGGATTCGAGATCAAAGGGATTGTTCTCGGAAGCGATGTTGCTAGGGCTCAAGATCATGCTCTTGCAAGAGTTGTGGAAGGAGCCAATGTCTTTGCGAGGGTTAGCCCAGCCCAAAAGGATAGGATCATGAGCGCTCTGAAAAAGAATGGACACGTCGTTGGTTTTCTCGGAGACGGCATAAACGATGCAACGTCAATGCATATAGCAGACGTTGGGATATCCGTTGAGAACGCTGTTGACGTTGCCAAGGAGACAGCTGACATCATACTGCTGCGCAAGGACCTAACGGTGTTGAGTGCAGGGGTTCTGGAAGGTAGAAAGACCTTCGGCAACACGATGAAGTACATTTTGATGGCTATTAGTTCAAATTTCGGAAATATGTTTAGCGCCGCTGGAGCATCCATGTTCTTGACATTCTATCCAATGCTTCCAACACAGATACTTCTTAACAACATGCTGTACGACGTGTCCGAGGTGACCATCCCAACAGACAACGTCGACCAAGAATACATCCAAAAACCAAAGAGACTAGATACTACTTACATAAGGAATTTCATGCTTTTCTTCGGACCGATAAGCTCGATCTTCGACTTCTTGACATTCCTCATAATGTTTCAAGTTTTCAGTATGTACGCTCATTTCGATATGCTGTTTCAGACGGCCTGGTTCATCGAGTCCTTGTGCACGCAGACACTAGTCATATTTGCAATTAGAACAAGAAAGTCACCTTTCTACAGAAGCAAGCCGAGCAAGCCCTTGTTGGTGACAAGCATAGCGATCGTCGGCGTAGGTATATTCTTGCCTTTCACACCATTAGGGACCGTGTTTGGATTTGTCGGGCCTCCGCTCAAGTTCTTCGCGTTCCTGGCAGCTTTCATCGTGGCTTACTTGACACTAGTGGAGTCTCTGAAAAGGGTGTTCTACAAGCGGTACGCCAAACGCTTGGAACATTACGCGTAACAGTCTTGGGCCAAACGGAAGTGGTGTTGCCATGCATCACGGCGCTCCTGTTTCCTTCCTTGGCTTCGAAGAAGCGGAGACTGGGCGCATGAGAAAAGCGTATTCCATGAAAACCTGACGTGGTCACCAAGAAACAACGGATGCGCTTTTCAATGACCATCAACTGTTAAGAAACGTTCGAAGTCAGTCACAAATGTATTTCAATTCAGAATCCTCGCGCTAACAGGTCGTCTCAAAAGATTTTCAGCATTACCATTGGAAAACCATAAATTCTTAACAATGAGGAATAGGCATGGTGAAAGACGGATGAAAGAATACTTGGCTGTAGGGATTGCGCTAATACTAATCTCTTTGGCTAATTTCAGTTACGTTGTGTGGAGAATATCGTCCTATCCTGCGCAAACCTACTTCCTCAGAGAGACTGTTTTATTGTGGGTGCTTCAGTGTTCAGCTTCTTTGCTTTGCGGTGTTTTTGGCGGATATATTCTTGCTATTCATTTCGAGAGGCCAAAAACCCCGAATCACCCGTCACCGTCTTAGGATTGTTCTGTCCAAGAGTAGGCGCACTTTGTGCATCTGAAATGCTCTAATGTTCTTTCTCGCCCGATGCCTGCGTGCTCGCCAAGAATTCCGGAGGACGAGCGGAACGCTTTCTTGTTTCCACACATTGGACATCGGCGGGAAACCTTTGAATAGCTGCCTTCTGGGGGTCCGGACACATAAATGTACCCAGAATCGTTTCTTTTCTTTTGCTTGCTCGCCGGCGTTTCAGACTTCGCGGAAATTGTGACTCCGCACCTTGGACACAGAAAGCCTTCCTTTGTTCTGGTCATGCGGGAGCCGCATTTATCACAAAACTCCATGCTCATTCACGCAGTTGTTTCCAAAGAATAATGGTGAAGGTTCCTTCAATACTTTTCTGATAGCGTGCGCTAACGTGTGTGTTTAGTAGCGTTTCTAGGGAACCTTTTCAAAGGCCGATTTGGATGCGCCGCAGATCGGGCATGTGTCGGGCGGTTCGCGTTCGGAGACGTGGCCGCACACTGTGCAGACATAATAGTCTGTGGAGCGTTGTGCTATTAGGTGGCTCAAAGCTCTTTTGTAGAGGTTAGCATGCTCCGCTTCGACGTCCCGGGCCTGCGAGAAAACCAGAACGGCTGCTTCTTCACCTTCTTGTTCAGCCTCTTGAAGCATCCTCGGATAGTAGACTCCGTTCACCGCGTTCTCTGATTGGAACGCTCTCTCCAGATTGGTCTGCGTGTCTGCAACGGTCTCCAGCAAAGCGAAATGCCTGCGCGAATGGACGCTCTCAGCAGCGGCGACAGCTCTGAACAAGTGGGCAATCTGCGGCAGCTCTTCCATTTCTGCTTTTTTTGCGAACATCAAAAGCCTTTGATAGGCCTTGGCTTCCCCGACGAAAGCCTCATGAACATTGTTTGAGGTCTTCTCTTTCATAATTGATCATCTTTCTAATCAATGGTTTGGCACGGGATAAGTTTTTGCACACCAACGCATTTGTTGATAGAAGCGTGTGAACAGGAACTTTGGCTAGCCTCGTTTCTAGGGCCAAGGCTACAATATGAAGTCATCCTGAAGAGTGAGGGAGAATGTCGCGAGTAAGGAACTGAGATGCAGTAGATTTCCACCCATTATGGTTTAAAGGCGGTCATCTGCAACTGGAAATCGGGCTTGGAAGTCGCAGCAGTTTTCAAAGAGAACGACTTGTTAAGTAGCAACTTTTAGGCGAGGGCTGAATGGCGATCTTTACCAAATTGGAGCGCGCGTCAGTCATACTTTTTCAGTTTTATCATTTTCCTATAGCTTCTCAAGTCTGAAGCCACTTTCTTCAGCATATACAGTTCTTCCATCGTACTGCGGAAACTAGTGAATTCTTCGTTGATTTTTTGTACGACCGCGTTCTTTTGGTCCATGGCTTTGGTCTCCGAGTTTTGTGGTGTGCTGAGGGGTTTCATCGTTTTTTGGCTAACCACTCAGCCATTTTCCGTCACTGAGGAGAAAGGAGAAGGCTTCGAGAACGGAAAAAAATCGCTTTGGCTTTCGTGGTTAGCCTTCAACCTTGGCCCTCCAACACATCGTAAGACGTAAGAGTCAAGACCAATATAAAAACTTTGTTTAGCTGGAAAACATACGCCAATTTGAAAATGATGCTAGCCTATGGCCAAGATGCCTTCTAAAATCTTCTTTTCAGGAACATCCAGCTGTTTCGAAAGCCATGCTTTCAACATCGATGCTTCCTTAGGAAGCTGACCGCTGTACGTGATGATCTGGTTGTCTTTCATTGCGTCCACTTGGAAAGCTTTCTCTGCCTCTCGGTACATGAAAGAGAGCGTCTGAGCCTGAGTGGCCATCGTCTGAAAGTCTTCCCAGAGCTTGCATCGAAGAATCACCGGAGGCCCTCTGGTTTCTTTAGTCTGCACGTTTTCGCTTTTTGTTCCCTCTAAAAGGTGCGGCGTAGCTGGCTGTGCCTCTTGTGAGGCAGAAAGGTAGGTGATGAGGTTTGTTATTTCGTTTTGCAGCGTGGTCAATCGTTCTTCGACTTTTTCGACTTTCCCGCTGAGTTCGCCTGTGTCGCCCATCTTTTCTGTTACGCTGCCTAGTTCGTTGATCAGCCTGTCCAAGTCCTTTTCGTGCTCCTTAAGAACGTTGACGATGAAGTCTAGTGCTTCTAGTGCTTCATCTTTTGATGGAATCTTCTTCGACATCGCGGTTTCTCCGTTGTCTGGTCACCCTATTACAGACCATGCTTTATAAATAAACTTAGCGAATCCTCAAAATGTATCGTTGTGAAGAGCTACCTATACTTATTAAGAATAATGTGCAGCAGGTTGTGCTGAATGGAAGAGCCCCTTGGAGAGAGTTAAAATATCGGTTTCTAGAGTCACTTAGGTGCCCGCGTGAAGGCGTATTCATGCACGACCCGTTGAACATATCTGGGAAAGAGGCCGTCGTCAAGTTCATCTCAGAAAACAACATAAAGATACTGAACCTGTGTCACATTCCCGAGGAGGGGAGGCTGAAGACCCTTAGCTTTTCCACCGCAAATAAAGACAGGGTTCATGAGATCTTGGAGTTCGGCGAAAGAGTTGATGGTTCAAGCCTGTTTTCGTTTATTGACCCGGCGAAGAGTGACATTTACATATCGCCTCGTGTGGCCAGCGCGTTCGCAGACCCGTTTGCGATACTGCCAACGTTGAATATCTTATGCGATTATTTGGATGAAAATGGAAAACCATTGGCCATTGCTCCACAAAACGTGTTGAGGAGAGCTGAAGAAAAGCTGCGATCTTCGAGCAGCATTGCCCTAAAAGCTTTGGCTGAGCTTGAATTCTACATAATTGCTGAAAGACAGACTGATATGCTTTTTCCAGGTCCACCAGACAAGAACTATCATGAATCGTCCCCCTTCGCAAAGTTTGAAGACATTCGGAACGAAGTCTTGGCCACGCTAGATGTTATTGGAGTCCCGACCAAGTACGGACATGGTGAAGTTGGCTACGCAGTGGAAAGTAACGGCAAGATTTGGGAGCAGCATGAAATCGAGTTCGCACCGGAGAACCTCCCAAACATGGCTGACACGATAGCAGTAGCAAAGTGGGCTGTCCGAAATGTGTGCCTGAGACACGGTGTGTCTGTCTCGTTTGCTCCAAAGATTGATTTGAACCATGCTGGAAGTGGAATGCACATTCACATGTGCGCGCTGAAGGATGGGCGAAACACCGTTGCAAACCATGAAGGAGACGTAAGCATTGAAGCCCTGAGTATGATTGGTGGATTGTTGAAGTTCGCTCCAAGCCTCGCAGCCTTCGGAAACCCAACTCCAATATCGTACTTGCGTTTCATTGCGCGCAGTGAATCGCCCATGCACATCTGCTGGAGTGCCAGAAACCGTCTCGCCCTGATCAGGATACCTCTCTGGTGGAAGTTCAAGGAAAAAACCGGCAAGACTGCAAGTTGCCGAGAGACCTTCGAATACAGAGCTCCGGACGCCTTCGCTAACGCTCACTTGCTATTTGCAGGATTAGCCGTAGCCACAGACTACGGGTTGGAAAACTCTAAGGAATCGCTGAAGATCGCCGAAGACTTGCACGCAGACCTTGCGCGTCATGAAAAGAAGCGATTCAGAGTTCTGCCTCGCTCTTGCGCCGAGGCTGCAAAGAACCTTGCGAAAGACAGAAAGTACTACGAAGCCGGTGGCGTCTTTCCGCGACCGCTGATTGACAAGACAATTTCGACGCTGAACAGCTACAAAGACGGAAACCTGTGGAAGGAACTTACCAGCAAAACAGAGGCATCGCCGAAGGCGTTATCGCAGTACTTACATTACGGCTAGTTGTGCTAGCACCGTTAAGAAATGCTTATAGCTTGTCATAAACGGTTAAGTTGCAGAAACAACATCAACGGGCGGGTAGATCAGCCTGGTACGATCGCCACGTTGGCATCGTGGAGGCCCCGGGTTCAAATCCCGGCCCGTCCACCAGAGTCTAATCATTGTCTCTCATGGGTCCCACTTGTGATGGAATGAAGTCCTTTAGAGTCAGAGATTACGACAAGGTTAAGAGTATAACGCAATTTAGTCTTAACCGTGGAGGATGGTAGAAAGCCAGTTTTTTGATTTCTCCTTTCCCCGCTCAAAAAGCCATTCTACCATTCTCCTCAGCGAACCCAAAGTAACAAGAGTTTTAGCACTCTCTTCCTAAAGCCCAACTGAACTTCTTTCTCAAGGTCTTCGGATAAAACTTTTCCAAAGGAAACTCTACTTGTTCGGCCCATTTCACGTAAGTCATGGGATCAATGTAGGATCTGAGAGAGGTTCCAAGGTTGTATTCTTTTGTCTCCTCCGAGAGATTCACATCAAGTTTGCTCTTTTCCAATCTTCTAACAAGAGTGTCTGTCTTCTTGCCCTGTTCTGTTTTCTCTTTTAGGTTCATTTCGAGTTCTTTGACTCTGTCACGCTTCTTGGCAAGTCTCTCCTCGAAATTTGGAGGGATCTTCCGCTTGTGGTTGGCTATTTTAGCCGCTTCTAGATTAGCCTTCTTGGCACAATATTGCTTCGCATATTCTGGATCTTCTTTCTTTGTTTTGCAGTTTTGCAGGTGTTCGCGGACAGTGGTTGTACATCTCCACGTTCTAAACACCTTGGCTGTTAAGCCCTCCATTTTCTCGGAGAGGAATCTGGACACTTTTCTCGAGTTTGTTCCTTCGAAAAGATACTCTTTGCATTCTCTTGAGAATCTCTCAATGTTCTTGATGACGATGGGAGGTGCTTCAACTTTCTTGGTCCATCTGACGCAGTCTTTACCCAAAAAGTCGAAGTTCAAAGTGTTTCCTTCAACCTTGACGTGTTCCGGCCTTAGGGTTATTGCTCCGACAGTGTCTGCTTCTCCAGGATCTTTCTCGTCGCCGACCCTCATGTTCACTTCAAGAATCAGCCAACTCACAGTAGCCAGTTTCCGCCTATCCAAATCGTCAGATTCCAAGTTTTTCATTATGTGAGTTACAATCTTTGGAATCTCCTTGCTCAGCTTCTCAGCCTTTCTGAACTTCGCTTCCTCAGCCTTCTGTTTCAAGAAGGCCGAATCGGAAAACCAGACGTACTTCATCTTTCCAGTAAGTTTGTCCTCCCACTTGGCAAGGTACATCTTTTCGGGTTCCCAGACTCTGCCCTTCCAGTTCCCTGAAGGCATGGGGCTGTCCGGATGCAGGTTGAGAATTATGTCCTCTTGCCTTGGTCCCTCTTTCCACTTCCCCCGTTTCGGATGATCTCCTCTGCCTGCGAATATGCATGATGGTTCTACGGTCCAGTTTGCAATTTCAAGTCTGTTCCCGTCGACTACAGCGTAACCATACTTCTCTCTCAAAGCTTCCCTCGCCGCTTTCCTTTCGGCCGCGAGTTTCTTCTTTTCCTCTTTGGGCATGTTCAGCTTTCTCTGCTGTTCATGTAGCAGGGAAGCCGCAACCTCAGAAAAGTCGACCCCGGTATTTCCGTCGTTCAGCCATTCGCTGCCATCTTTGTCCAAGCTGTTCAAATGCCTGGTTTCGAAGTCCTCAAGAAACCGCAGTGAGGCGTTTTCTGATCTTAAAGCTGTCAGGAAATTCTGGATGAAATTTCTGTAGAAAACCTTGTCGGGAGGAGACGTTAGCGACTGCCTCTTTCTTATCCAGAAGACTGCCATCTGCTCGGTCTTCGGACCCAACTTTACTGGTTGTCCCTGAATCTTGACGGAAAACCCTCGGTATTCATATTGGGGAACATATATCCCGTTGTGGGCCAGACTTTTCATGCAGTATTTCATTTCTTGTCTCTCATGATGTTGCGTAAACCGTGATACTGAGTTTCTTTTTCTCATTCCTCGTGTGACTTAAAAAGTTGTCCTCTGGAACGTCTCTCTTTCTGAAAAGTCCTGTGTAGATGTTCCACGGTTTGGTCGTCAATGTACCCTTTGTGGGGTCGAAATCCACCTGCAAACGCCTTGGGGATGTGCAGGAGCTCATGGATCACGGTTTTCTCCTTGTCTTCCTCGGTCATTTTGTCGTATTTTTCAGAGATCACTTCGATCACGTATGCGGCTGGAAGGTTAAGAGTTTCCTGCCAGACTTTGCCGAGGCCATGAATCCGAGCGATCGTGCGTCTAGATGCTGATCCTTTGCTTCTGACACAGAACACATATTGTGGAACAACGTGGAACAACCCCAGACTTTCAGCGATCTCATCGGCCAGCTTCTTCACGTCTGAAGCTTCGGAATACACTATCGGCATACTTGTCGCGGCCGCCTCTGTCTGCCGATCTTAGCTTCAACTCTTGTCCATGTATGCGTGTTCTCTCCCAACGGCAGCCAAGCAAATTGCTCTCACGATCAAAGATGCTCCTATTAGCACTATTATCATCGACCAGAACTCAAACCATGGTTGAGCGGTCGTTGGGTAGGGTAAGCTGCTCGTAGGGCCTATGAGCCACGTCTGGATCAGATAGATCGCTCCGAACCAGAAGACAATGTCTGAGATGTTCTGTGCCTTTCTGCGCCATGTTGAATCAAACGCAAACCTCAGGACTAGCAGTGCAATGAGGAAGATTCCCCAGGCCAAGCTAAATTGCTGTGCCGCTGAGTAAACGGCCAAATTCGCGTTGCGCACAGTGGAATTAGTTGCTGAACTCTGAGCGTCTGGAGCAGGGGGCTGTATTTGCGTGTTGGGAACAGCTGACGTGGTGTTGAAGTTGCTGAAGAATGTGACGGTGTCAGTGTAGAGATTGGGTTTGATCACGAAGAGGGCACCGATCAACAGCAAAAAGAAACCCACTGAGACGGCACTCAAAAGTCCTTCTCTGTGCCTTCTTGAAAATCCTCCGAAGTTCACGCAATATTCCCCTCTTGAACTGTTCTAAGCACGTGAACGTATATAAAATTTCTCGGTTTGAGCATCTCTTAAATACTAAGTGTTCAAAATAAGAATGCGGAAAACAGGAGTGAAGGAATGTGTCATACTGTCCGAAATGCGGTGCCGAAATCACTGAAGAGATGACTTTTTGCCCCAAATGTGGTGCCCCGTTGAAAGCGGCACAAGCTCCCGCTGAGCCGAAGTTCAGAGAATACAGAAGAGGCGAAAAATCCGAGAAAAGCGAAAAGAGCGAGAAACGCGAGAAAGGTGAAAAAGGGGAGAAGCACGAGCTTGGGTTCTTGGGTCCACTGATCGGCGGTCTAATCCTAATATTTCTGGGTGTGGCAGCTTTTACTGGGATTTCTTATCCGCACTACGATCTGCGAGCTTTCTGGGCTTTCTTCCTTCTCTTGATTGGGCTAATAGTGATCGTCGTGGCAATCTACTACGCTTTCGTGCTGGTCAAGAGGCATCCGAAGCCTTAGAACAGCCATCCTAGAAAGAATCTGTGAAGCCTGTGCTCAAGAAGCGTTTGAGCATTGCGCCTGCCAAACACTCGAAAATAGTTTTTCCCCGCAGACTCGATCATATCTCCGATAGCGTACCTTGGGAACAGACATGAGGACACTATTAACTCGCCCCATTGTCCGCGTTCAAGTTCATACAGCATCTTTATGCCTCGGTCCGTTTTGACTTCGAAGAAATAGGTGTCATAGTTCGGAGTAATGTATGGTAACTCGTCGAGTTGCTGACCGAAAACTCCTTCCGTTGCGCTGTATATCTCAATCACTGGGACATCTCCGAAGTATTCTCTGAGTCCTGGTGCGTACCTGAACTGGATCTTTCGAACGCTCGTGCAGAATAGTGCGCGCAATTTCCAAAGCTCTTTGGGCCTTTTGCCATGTTTTCGCGTAACGTACTTGGCAAAGGAAAGGATCACAGGAGTCACGCCCATCGCACCAGTCACGTTTTCGTGAAGCGCTAGTTGGTAAGCCAGCTCAAACCTTTTTTCCCAGTCTCGCTTGCTGATTCCTGATCCCAGCTCGTCTATTTCCTCTTGCCTTGGTAGAAGTCCGACCCTGTCAAGTGCAGGGATCAGTTTTGCGTAGGTTCCTGAACTGTAGCCGTAAGTCATCGTTTGCCCGTTCATAACTATTGTGTGGACGTTGGATGGGAAGTTTAGGTTCAGGATTTTGCCGTCAAGAACCTCGTAGTCCTTGTTTCTTAGCGCATGGTTTATCAAAGCTCTGGATCCGCATGTAAGGATCTGCTCAATGTGTGTCTTTGTTGCTGGCAACACTTTTGCGGGGCCAGTGGAACCGCGGGTCATCACCCAGCATGCGAGTGGTTCTGGAAGAATCGAGCTGTAATCGCCTTTCATTACGTCTGACAAGTAAGGGTTAAGTTCATGATAGTTGATTATTGGGAAGCTTCTTCTGAAGTCGCTGATGTCTTCCGTCTGGGATGCGTGGTGCCCTTCTCCGTAACGCGTCTTTGCATATTCTTTCAGTAAGCCAGAAAGCACTTGCCTCTGGGTCTCTTCGGGTTTCTTCAAGGACTCGTACCATGGCCCTATCAACGGCCAGAAAATTGTGGTACTTCTTTCTTCAGGTAACATCTCGTTCAAGAACTACTCTGCCTGAGGTGCTTTATGCGTTTCGTCAGGTGGAGGGAAGAATCTGTTCTGTACTTGAGTTTAGAGAAAAATAGAGGAAGAAGGAGTGCTTAGACGTACTTCTTTTCTTTGTCGCAGTACCATCGCTGGTATTGCTGAATGTATCTCAACGGACTGCCACAGCTCGGACATGTATTCGCAGCTCCTGGCGGTGGTGGCGGGGGAGCGGCAGCGCCTCTTTGAATTCGCGAAAGGTTGAACATGCTAGGCATCGCAAACGGTCTCTTTTCGAGCATGCCTGAAAGATAGCCCCCCAGTGTGAAGAATATGAATCCGAAGACCACCGCTATGACCCAACCGATGAAGACCCTGCCGGCATCAGCACCCAGTATCGCATAGACCAAAGTGATGATGAGATCAACGATGGTGTAGACAATGGCCGTGAAGAAGCCAGCGCTCAGACCGCTCATCTCCGGATTTTCTCCCATCTGATGGAACCTAAAGTTGATGTAGCCTGATGTCAGACCGCCTGGGACGAAGCCAAATAGACCTGCTACGACCATTGCGCCTATGTATCTTCCCCAGTCTCCAAGCACGAGTCCCGCGGGAGAAGCAACAACCATGCCGAAAGCTATTCCAACGAAGCTTGCTACAAGATAGTCGTGTAGATATCCTTCTCTTGAAGCCATGCAAATTCCTCATAACCTTTTTTCTTTAGCTCATGTTTTCTTTTCCATGAGTATTTAAGACTTTATTCCAATGATTGCCACGGGGCCCGAACTTATAGAAAAATGTCTGATATGCAGATAACGATGTCGTCCCCTAATGCTGTTGAGGAAAAATGCAGAAGGAAAGAGGTGCAAATTGCGCAGTTTTCTTACACGTACTTCTTGTCTTTGTAGCAGTACCATCTTTGATACTGTTGAATGTAGGTTAGTGGTCCGCCGCACGTGGGGCAGACAGGTGCTTGTGCTTGCTGCGTCTGCAACGTTGGTTGCGGCCCGAAAGTCTGGGTCTGAGTGGCTGCTGGCTTTAGCAGGACGTAGTCTCCTGCTGCTTGAATCTGTTCCCACGGGACTTCCATGTCCCCGCTCTTCTCGGTCTCAACGATTAGAGTCATACCCATTTTTCCAACGGTGAACGCTATGTCCTTTATGGTTCCAGAATTGTTTCCCTCGGCATCGATCACTTGCATTCCAATCAGCCTGTCTTTCGTCATGGCTTTTTCTTGTTTAGACATTTTCATCACTTCACCCTTTGACAGATTTCAGTTGGCGAATCGATTTATAAGCTTTCAGACTCTTGAATCTGTTTTCGTTCTGAAAGCGTGCGCGGAGCTTGCGATGTTTCAAGATGAATGACATTGTTGCTGTGGATCGATAGAAAGCAATAAAAACGAATCGTATTGAATATCTGTGCGAGATGGAAAGATGTCTACAGAATATGGAAATACTAGCGGTCAAGTTGACGTCGGAACTCATTGGTTGTTGAGAATCGTGGCTGCTTTGATCGACAGTGTACCTTGGGCTATCGTAGGTTGGGTCGTTTGGTGGGTGCTTGTCTGGAACGGGACCGGAGCACCACTTTATGGAGCGTTTGCGTCCTTTTGGTGGCTAGTGTGGGTTTTCCTAGTGCCCCTCTTCTATGGTCTGCTCTACGTCATTTATTCCACCGTTATGGAATCGTCGACTTCTGCGGCTACGCTCGGAAAGAGAGTGATGGGTCTGAAGGTGCAGATGCTTGACGGTAGCAAAGCACCGTCCAACAAAGTGTTGACCAGAAACCTGAGCAAGATCTTCTGGATCATCTTTCTCATCGACCTTCTGATAGGCTTTGCAACTCCTGGACCCGACCCGCGGCAAAGATACTTTGACCGTATCGCTGGCACAACTGTGATCAGCGTGAAGCAAGTTTTCACGGCTGCTCCGCCGCCTCCCCCACCTCCGCCGCCACCGTAGTCACGATTGTCAGAAGATGCTGGCCTCTTTCAAGCTCTTCCACTTTTTGTTTCTATCAATGTTCGGAATCTGTTCTGGATTGCTCACTTTGGATCGGTATCGTTGAAGTTCATCGATCATTGTTTCGGAGGGGGCGGTTGTTCACTTTGCACTCTCTTCAGAAGGTCGTCCCTTCTGACCAGAAGTCTTTCAAACTGTTCGTCAGTAATCCTGTCCTCTATCACGAGTTGAAAGATGGAACTTGAAACGGTCGCCATTTCCTGATGAAACTTCAGCATGTCCGTTGAATAGAGATGGTAGACGGTAACCATGCTCTTGTACATGCGATGGTAGAGCCTGTTTCGGTGCCATATTCTTCTGCCGCGGACGCCTGTGAAACCGAGAACGATGAAAGTGGCGATCGCTGCCCAACCACCCGGCGTGACCAGCCACAGACTTGCGCTTTCCCAAACGACCTGACCGAACGGTTTCGCTGGCGGGCCGCTCACCACTGAGAACGATGCTGGGTATACGTCGTCCTTGGTTAAGACAAACGAAGCAGTGTTGCTCGATGCGACGGAGAGGCTGGCGGGTGACATCTCCTTCACTTCAGTGTTTGCGGGCATGTTGATGTCGATGGTCTGTTGCATATCGACAACTTGGCCACGGTAAGATGGGGAGATTCCGATGCTCAGCGTAAAATTGTCGCCGTGTTGAGAGAGCATGTTGGCCGGCGCCTCAAAGTAAACGCTATACACGGTTCCGTTTGCGTTCGAGTCCTCGGAGAACTCGTAGATTCTGAGGTCTCCCGTGGAGATGGGGCTCAAGTCGAAGCCCGTGAGCCAGCCCGTTAGTTTCTCGCCGCCTACGAAGTACTCAGGGATGCGGGTGATGTGGAACCAGGTCCACAGCTGGGCCTCCGATGTAACTTCGTCGTAGGAATATTGTATCTTTGTCGTGTTGGCTGATATTCCGTACCACGCTGTGTCAACCAACCAAGTGTCGTTCAGCCACGACAGCGGGTTACTGGTAAGATTTTGAGCAAATTCGTTGAATGAAGCAAAAGGCAAGAGGTACGCAGAACTGACAACTGACCAGTTGAAGCTTTCATACATGGAGACGAAGATGTCGTTGGCACTAACCAGGCTTTCACGTTTTGACATCTCAAACCATCTTCCGTCCGCTATCCAGTCTGGCGTCTGCTGTATGGCTCCTTCTTCCCGCCATTTTACCGTGTCCGATGATGGGTCGATGGTGTCATGAACGTACCATATATTCCCACTAATAGACTGGCAGAACGAACGGAAAGTAAGAAGTACCGCTGAAAGTAGGATGACCATGATCAAAAGAAGATGGACCACTTTGAACGTCCTAAATTTATGCACCGCCCAGCAGTTCATTTTGACGAGTCCAAATGTATTATTTACACTGCATATATCGGTTGCTCAAAGCTCCTTCAGTGTTTCATGACTATGGCACGTCGGCTTAAATCTAAAATGCTTAAATATGTTCCATCGCTAGTTCTATGGGAAAACTCATGAAAGCATCAGAAGCTGAAAACCTGCGTCTTTTCAACACTCTGACGCGCACAAAGGAGAAGTTCGTCCCGATAGAAGGAGGAAAAGTTAAGATGTACACCTGCGGGCCCACAGTTTATGACTACAGTCACATAGGAAACTTCAGAGCCTTCCTCTTCGAAGACCTCCTAAGGAGGTGGCTCGAATACCGCGGGTTCAAGGTCACCCAGGTCATGAACCTGACGGATGTGGACGACAAAACCATTAAAGGTTCACAAGAAGAGGGCATACCGCTTAACGAGTACACGGAACGGTACGTAAAGGCCTTCTTTGAAGACGTAACAAGACTAAACATTCAAAAAGCAGAGTACTACCCAAGAGCCACAGAACACATTCCTGAAATGGTCTCCCTAATCAAGAAACTGTTCGAGAAAGGCTATGCATACCGAGGCAAGGATGGCTCAGTCTATTATGAGATTTCAAAGTTTAAGGACTACGGCAGGCTCGCAAGAATCAAGATTGAAGAGCTCAAGGTCGGCGCCAGAGTGAAAGCCGACGAATATGCGAAAGAGGAAGCCCGCGATTTTGCCCTCTGGAAAGCCTGGGACGAACAGGACGGCCCCGTTTTCTGGGAGACAGAGGTTGGCAAGGGAAGACCCGGATGGCACATCGAGTGCTCGGCGATGTCGATGAAATACTTAGGCGAAACCTTAGACATTCACTGCGGCGGCGTGGACAACCTGTTTCCGCACCACGAAAACGAGATTGCCCAGAGCGAAGCGGCCACGGGAAAGAAGTTCGTGAATTACTGGCTTCACAACGAGTGGTTGCTGTCCGAAGGAAAGCGAATGGCCAAGAGCTTCCACAACTATTACACGCTGAGCGACTTAATGAAGAAGGGTTATGACGCGAAGGCCGTTCGTTATCTGCTACTGGCAACTCACTACAGACAACAATTCAATTTCACTCTCGAAGGGCTCGAGGCTGCGAAAGGAGCAATTGAACGCCTGACCAATTTCATGTACCGACTCAGAGATTCGAATGGAAAAGGTTCCGGAGAGAAAGTAAAACTGCTCATGGAACGCGTGGAAAAAGACTTCACCGGAGCAATGGATGACGACTTGGGCATAAGCGAGGCCCTGGCTGCACTTTTTGATTTCGTGAGGGAAGTCAACGTCCTTCTGGACGGCAACCTGCTCAGCAAAGAAGAAGCAATGCAAGTCCGGAGTCTGATGAATAGTTTCGACGCGGTTCTCGGTGTGATCGGTGAAGTCGAGAAGGAAACGAAGCTCTCGAAAGAAGCTGAAGAACTTGTCCAGAAGAGAGAGCAGGCCAGAAAGGCCAAAGACTGGAAGACAGCCGACCAGATTAGAATGCAGCTTAAGGCCATGGGCGTGATAATAGAGGACACGTCTCAAGGCGTTAAATGGAGACTTGAGAAGCACTAGCTGAGCAGTTCTTTTGTTTAGAACTTCCTCAAACGAAGAAGGGTGTACGGCAATCATGGACTGGCGCGAGCGACTGATGTTCAACGTGTTTCGCATTTTCACGGTGCTCCGCACCGATAGGATACTAGCGCACGCGCTCCGGTTGAGCACGTCAACGCACAGGTTCACGGATTACTTCAAGTGCATGGAGAGAGTGAAGGCTGTCAGGGAGATCTTTGGAGAAAGGACAGATGACGTTCTGCGCGATCTCAAGGTCGACTTGACCTGGGTAGGTGGCTACATGTGGGTCAACGGCGTAGACGGGCGCCTCATGGTAAGCTCCAAATACCTTAACCAAGGCGACAGAGTTGACATTTACCTTGACCTCATACACGAGCTCGTTCACGTGAAACAGTTCATGGAAGGCAAGGAGCTTTTCGACTCTCATTACAGCTACACTGCGAGGCCAACTGAGGTTGAAGCCTATCGCGTTGCGGTCAAGGAGGCAAGGAGAATGGGATTGAGTGATGAGAGAATCTGCGAATACCTAAAAACAGAGTGGATGAGCGTTGAAGATCTTAAAAGGCTTGCGAAGACTCTGAACGTCAGTTGCAAGCATTGATCGCCACGACAACAGTTGACTTTGTTTTCACCTGTCTTAATGCAACACGCGTCTTGCAAAGTCTTTTTGCTTCTGATCGTTGGTTCTGCCTTGAAAGTTCCAGTCGTCAGTAGCGTATTTTTCTTGGCAAAGATGTTTAGAAAGCTCCAGCTCACCCGCGGTTAGCTCTCCCCTCGTGAGTCTGATGTCTAAGGCTTTTTCGAAGCCCCTAACCAGAGCATCGTTGACTTCTTCTGCTGAAACAGTTTTTCCAAGTTGAGCGTTTATTGAAGTGATTCTATTCCCTGCAATGCTCACGATTTGCATACGTGTTTGGGCCCAGGGAACGCGGAGGAAAGTGAACATCCTTTCCAAGTTGACCTCAGAGAGAAGCGTCCCGTGCTGCAGAAAGACCCCGCTTCTGTGAGCCTGAGCGCTTCCAGAGATTTTCTTTCCGTTGACCGTTAAGTTGGGGCAGGCTTTTGCAGTGCCTTGATTGAAATCTGCGTGAATGCCAAGTATTCGGAGTGTTTCAGCTAGGCCAGCGTAGATTCTCGAGTAAACTGTGGTTATTTCTTCAGCTCCCAAGTCCTCTTTTCTGGCGATCACGCTGTACGTGATCTCGTCTTGAGCGTCATGGTAAACCGTGCCTCCGCCTGTTATCCGTCTTACGACATCAACGTTGTGTTTTCTACAGTTGTCCAGTTGAACTTCTTTCTCTATGTTTTGGAATCTTCCAACAGAAACAGCGGAGGGTTTCCAGCGAAAGAATCTCAGAGTGTTCGGGACTACGCTTTGAACTCTCGCTCTTAGAATAGCTTCGTCCATAGCCATGTTCATGAAGGCGTCATTAGTTTCAAGTTCTAGCAGGCGCCAGCCAGTCAAGTTAACATCCGCCAAGACTGAAGCTCATACTGCTCTTAATTACGTTTTGATTTCATCAGGTGCTGTCCTTTGCAGTCTGACAGGTATTCTAGAGTCAGAGAGAGGAAGAACAGGGCTTGGAACCTTGGAAGCCACAAACTACGCTGATGGGTACTGTTTTGCACGGCTGTTTTTCGTGAGGGACCGTGGTTCAGCCTGCGTTCGTTTTGTTTTCTGTTTTTATGGCAACTCTTATATCTGGCCTTTATGAATGGGAAACGAAGCTGTAGGTTGTCAGCTTCTCTTTGCTTGAGAACTGTCATTTACGCTGGTTCAGCATGCTTGAAGGAGCATAAAGTGATGGAAGCCGTGAAAACTGTTGACCTGGTCAAGGTTTACAAGGGCAAAGAGACTGTTGAGGCTCTAAAAGGGGTAAGTCTCTCTGTAAAGAAGGGTGAGCTTTTTACTCTCTTGGGGCCGAACGGTGCAGGGAAGACTACTTTTTTGAGGATAATTGCTACGCAGCTTCTGCTGACCAGCGGGGAAGCGTATGTTTTTCAGCTTAACGTGACGACGGAGCCGAAGGATGTGCGCAGGCACATTGCTGTTGTTCCGCAGGACGTTCAGACCTATGGCAGTTTTACTCCTTGGGAGTACTGCTATTACTTCTCGATGTTGCGTGGCATGTCAAGGAATGAGGTGCAGAGAAACGGCGAGAAGGCTTTGAAAGCTGTTGACTTATGGAGTCTGAGAAACCGGCAGTGTACGAGCCTTTCCGGCGGGGAGAGGAAGCGTGCAGTGATAGCTTCTGTGCTGTGTTCTGATGCTGACCTTCTGATGCTTGATGAGCCGACGAGCGGGTTGGATGCAGTAGCAAGAAGAAAGGTGTGGGCGGTACTCAGGGAAATGGTTGGACAGGGAAGGTCTATCTTGTTGACGACTCACATCATGGAGGAAGCCGAAATGCTGTCCGACAGGCTTGCTGTTATTAACAAGGGAATGGTCGTTGCTGAGGGAAGCCCTCAGGAGATAAGGGGTTTGGCACAGGAGAAGTATCGCGTTGTCGTGGAAGGCAAGCTGGAGGACATTTCCGCTCTGAAGGTGGTTTGTCGTACTGCGAAGTTTGGCAGCAGGCAAATCTGCTACTTCAAGGCTGAGGATGAGGCTTTGGATCTTGCGAAGGCGGCGCTGAAGAGGGGGTTGAAGGCTGAGATCGCGCCGACCACGCTTGAAGACGTTTTTGTTGAGCTTGTCGGAGGGGAACAGTTTGAACCTTAAACCCTTGAAAGACGTCTACATCATAGCAACGATGAAGGCCATTCCGGACATCAAGAGACAGCCGTTGACGTTGATCATCATAACCTTCTTGAGCTTTATTCCGATGTTCTTCACCTACGTCTTCGGGGGACAAATCATCTATGCCCTCGTGGGCGGAATGGTCGGTTCCATCGGTTTTATCGGTTTGGCCTCGGCGGTGCAGGACATTACTTGGGACCGGTACGTGAAAATAAGAGAGATGATCGTGGCCATGCCTGTTGACCCTCTTTCCTACTCCTTCGGTGTGGCCTTGTCCAAGCTGTTGTACGCGTCTCCCGGTTTCATAATCTTCATAGTGATCTCCACTGTTTTTGGGATCCTTCCTCTTATGTCGTTGGGCTGGGTTGTAGCCTCGGTGTTCCTGTGCTGGGCCGCTTTGAGCAGCATCGGGTTCGTCATGTCGACTTATCTGAGGAACGCGAACGTGAACACGGTGAACAATGTGTCCAACATTCTTGGAATACTGTTCATTTTCCTGCCGCCGGTTTTCTATTCTGAGCAGCTTTGGGGGAGTTTCCAGTGGTTAGCAATCATTTTTCCAACTTCGAATGCTGCAGGTTTGATAAAGTCTTACGCAGGTATTTCGTCCTTAACGTCTGAAATAGCCCTGCTTCGCTGGCTCGTTCTAATCATAACAACCGTGGTCTCTTTGCTTTTGGTTGCTCTCAAGAGCAAGTGGAGAGAAGAATAGCGATTAGCTGCTTCGGAGAGCGGTTTCCGTAGGCAGAACGAAGTGCTGAGCAAAGAGTCGGAGTCACATTTCATGGCGCCGCGCTAGATCAGCCAGTTTGGTATCTCTTTTTCTATTAGTGCGGGGGTTCAAACTACTTTTAAATATGCGTGTCTCAGTCTAGTAAACGGTGAATGTGACGTTTCCGATGTTTCCAGACCCGATGTTTGGAATGTTTTTCGTGCTTTTCTTCATAGTTGTTGCGGTCTCCATTATTCTGACAATCGTGAGGGCTATGAGGTCAAGTGGGAACATGTGGCCGGGAACGTCTGAGAACCAGTCGCCGGTTAAAGAGAGAGAAATAACAAGGGAAGTAGTCAAGATCAGGTGTCCCTACTGTGGAAATCTTTATGATGAGACAGAAGACAAGTGTCCAAACTGCGGCGGAACCAGGAAATAAAATGCTACCTGCGCTTGGATCAGAGACACGCCGCTTCGCCAAGGCAACCAGAGCCAACGTTCCACTCTAGGCGCAACGTGGTCATAGATTTAGGAGCATGTGAAGGTCATGAACGAGGGTTTGATAATTTCCATAGACAAAGAGTTGCTTGAAGCAATTCTTGAGGGTGCAAGGAGGCTATATCCTAGGGAAACAATCTTGCTTCTCAGAGGAAGAAAAAGCAAGAAGTCTATCGAAATAAGTGATCTTCTCGTTCCGCCGCTCGCCAGGTACGGTCGGGGTTTCTCAAGCCTTCCGCTTCACATGCTGCCCATGGACTTCTCTATCGTGGGAACAGCGCACAGTCACCCTTCCGGGAACGTGACGCCCTCACACGCTGACCTGAACCATTCCTTCGGCGTGGTCCTCTTGATCACGGGGTTCCCTTTCAGAAACGAGGAAGACGTGGCTGTCTACAATCGCAGCGGAGAAAAGCTGACGCTTCAAGTGACGAAGCCTGAAGGAGAATCAACAGAGGAAAAACGTAAATCATCTTATTGATTCTTCATCCAATGTGGCAGCCTTTGTCGACAAGAGTCATAATGCTGGTTGACTTGGACTACTTCTTTGCTCAATGCGAGGAACTGCGAAACCCAGTGCTCAGAGACAAACCAGTAGTGGTCTGCGTCTATTCTGGGCGCAGCGAAGACAGTGGAGCCGTGAGCACTTCAAATTACATCGCTAGAAAATATGGAGTGAAGTCTGGCATGCCGATTTTTTTGGCCAAAAAGAAACTCGAAAGCGTTGATGCAGCATTTCTGCCCGTTGACCATCTGTTCTATGAGGAAGTCTCAAGGAAGGTGATGAACCTTCTCGAAGCCTTCGCTGACCACTTCGAACAGGTGGGTATTGATGAGGCGTACCTTGACGTGACCGAACGGGTGCATGGAAGTTTTCCAGAAGCCAAGCTGTTGGCTGAGGCGATAAAGACTGAGATGCGAAATCAGCAGAGACTCACCTGTTCAATCGGGGTTGGGCCCAACAAGCTTGTCGCAAAGATCGCTTCCGACGAGAAAAAACCGGACGGTCTAACCGTAATAGCACCCGATCAAGTGAAGAGTTTCCTGGCTCCACTTCCGGTAAATCGACTCATCGGTGTTGGAACCAAAACACTGGAAAAGATGCAGACGCTGGGAATAAGCAAGGTCTGCGACCTCGCAAACTATGACGTGCAGAAGTTGATTGCAGTCTTCGGCAAGACCCTTGGAACCTATTTCCACAACGCGTCACTCGGCGTGGACAACGAACCTGTCCAAGAAAGGGCCGAAGCAGAATCGATAAGCAGGATTGCCACTTTGAAACAGGACACAAAGGATCTAGCTCTGATCCTGGAGCAGACTGATCGCATCTGCAACGACGTATACGACAGACTCGTGGAGGAAAAACTCACTTTCAAAACAGTAAGCATAATCGCCATCACGAAAGACATGAAGCTTCACACCAGATCCAGAACGTTCGAAAACCCGTCGAACAGCCTTGACTTGATAAAGAAGACTGTGGCCGAGCTTTTTGAAAAGTTTCAGAGCGACACTGAGATCGAGACACGAAGAGTCGGCGTTAAGGTCTCAAACTTTGCAGGATTGCAGAAAGGTCAGAAGCAGATAACAGGCTTCATTGAACCAGCTTGAGGCCAACTCTGGCTCAACGGCTCGAATAGTTGTCAACCATCGTCAAGAAGAGCAATGTGACTGTCCACGCGGAGAACCTCCACTGAACCTCCACTGTAAGGCGGGAGGATAATGTCTGGGGCTCGAACAACACGGAAACCTGTTTTACACATCAGCTGCAGGGTTACCGGCGCGCTCAGGTTTATGGGAGGGTTAAGACTTCAACTTTAGCCTTGTGTCCATCCTTAAGCTTGAGGTGCTTTCTCAGGGGAATTGGAGCGATGATTTCGAGCACGGAAGCATCGTAGTGACTTCTGAGCGCTAGGATCAAGGCGCCTTTTGCCTTGTTATCTATTATCACAGGGTAGCATTTCACCGGTCCGAACGTTCGGTCTTCACTCTTGAAGCCTTCAATCTCCACAGCGGGGTAAGCTTCAAGTTCGTTTCGAGCCTTGACGTCATAATCAGTTGTGAGCCGCAGGTTAAGGGTTCCAGGGTAAGGGTCAAACCCCAGTTTCTCGATGAACTGCTTTCTGTATCCTTCTTTTGAGATGTAGTAGGCTCCTTCACCGAGGCCGGTGAAAACCGTTCCCTCCAGCGTTATCGACGGTGGATAGGTTGCCTCCATCAGGAAGCGCAGGGTTGAATAGAGCTTGTTCAACTCTGTGATGCCTGTCTGCGTGATTCTTATGAGGCAGCCCTCAGGCGTTATGGTCCTGTTGATCCATCCCTTACGGTCAAGCTCGATAAGATATCTCGACGCTGTCTGCTGAGATATGCTCAGCTTCTGAGCCAGGTACTCAGTGGATATTTTGGCAGTTCTTCGATGGGCCCCCATTTCGGCCAGCTTAAGCAGCGTGAACACGTGCCGAGAAGAATGGTTTTCAATCATTCAGGCGCCTCGATTCGCGTTTAGTACGAAGTAGGCGTTTCCATATTTAAGCGGCTCGAAAGCATCGGACGGGCGAGTCTAGCATGTTTAGGTGGCACACGAAGCGAAGATGGGTCTAAGTGGCTAAGCAGACAATGCAAGGGTGAGATGTTTCCAGCGCAACCCCTTTTTTCCTGTTCTTTGCAGAGGTTCAGGGAAAACGTATCGAACATATGCGAGAAACTTACCCGTGCGTGCTACATATGCAAAAAACGACTTAGCAAATGTTATAACTCTGCTGGGTTGAGATGAGATTGGTTTGAAGGTATCATTGGATGGTTCGAGTTTCAGTAAGAATACTGATCTACGTGGTTTCTGCAGTGCTGGTTTTTCTGGGTTTGATTTTCATGATCTCGGTTAACCTTGGGATCGTCTATTTTTTTGAAGGATTAGCCTTCCTGATAGTCGCGGGCTTGTTGCTTTTCTTAGGTCGGGAAAAGAAACCTTTGGAGATTAAGCAGACGGTGACGGTTACGGGACCGCTAAAAGTGAAGGAGATACACTGTCCCAACTGCAACGCCTTGGTGGATCCGACGAAAACCGAAGTTGTTGACGGAAAACCGTTCGTCACCTGTAGCTATTGCCGCAACAAGTTTGAACTTACTGAGGAGCCAACATGGTAGCGGGCAAAAAGCTTGCTGGTTTAGGCGTATTACTGACCGTTTTGGGCATGTTATTCTTGGCGTTCGTGCCTCTTGTGGAGGCTCAGGGCATGACATATAGTGTGAGTCAGGAGTGGACGAAAGTATGGATCAACGCAGATAGCTCAGTGAACTTCCTGTACAACATTACGTTTACATATCTCTCGGGTTCGCCGCAGGGCTTGTTCGACGTTGGAATGCCCAAAGGAGGCTTCCAAGTTAGTTATGTTGAGGACCTTTCCGGTTTATCGCTTCAATATCAGGATATTTCTGCTGGTGACTATTACGGCATTCGGGTGTCCCTGAAAAAACCCGTCGTCCTCAACCAGCCTATCACGTTCATTGTTTATGCAACTGTTCAAGGCATGATTTCTCCGGATAACAACACTCTTGGATATGACGGTGTGCAGTTCTTTCCAAGCAATTTTACGTCTGCCATTGGATCAATAGCGGATTTTCGTGTGGAAATTGTTCTTCCGCCTGGCGTACAAACTAGTGAGGTGAGGTACCCAAAGGGCTTGCCCTTTGACAACGTTTTCGTAGATGAGAACAGGACAGCGGTCTATTGGAACAGGACTGCTTGGCCACCAAGCCAAACGTTCGATTCTGGCGTGTCCTTCCCAGAAAAGTATGTGGTCCAACCGCCTGATTTTTTGACCATATTACCTGAAGTTATCGCTGTTATTGTGGTCCTTTTGTTTGTGGTCGCTTACATTTTCGCCCGCGCTAAGGCAGCTTATGTGAACCCCCGCATTTCTATCGAAGCCTTAGGCGCCAACAGGAGTCTAACGGCCGTGGAGGCTGGACTTGTCATGGGACTAAAACCAGTTCGGGTCCTCACTATGATGCTGTACGGTCTTCTCCTGAAGCGTATGGTTGCCGTGGTGGAAACGGACCCGCTTATCAAACTCAAGAAACTCGAAAAGCCACAAGGCGAATCAGTCTCATTGCCACGGTACTACGAGATCGACTATCTAACTGCCATTCAACCGGATGGGACTCTTGACGAGACGGCTCTTGCCCGCGCGTACCGAGGCCTTGTAGACATGGTAAACAAAAAGTTGCGCGGCTACTCCAGAGAGGACACTATGAATTATTACAAGTCGGTTGTTGATAAAGCGTGGACACAGGTTGCGCAGGCGGGGACCCCCGAGCTCAAGGGCGATGCGTTAGACAAGAGCCTAGATTGGCTCTTGGCGGATGAGAAGTTTGACGATCGCCTCACGACGGCTTTTCCGGCGACAATAATTATTTATCCAAACCCAGCGTGGTGGTGGTACTGGAGCGGTCCACATTTTCCGTCTGGCCAAAAGACCCCCTTACAGCCCCCTTCGCAAACCGCGCCAACATCAGCTCCCCTTAAGACGGCACCGCTGCCTGGCCAGGATTTCGCCAACAACGTCGTGCGGGGTCTTCAGACTACGTCAAACAACATGGTGAAGAATATGCAGGAGTTTGCCAACAAGCTGATTCCGTTCCAGACCGCTCCTAAAGAGGGGTCAGTTGCTGGTAGGCCGTCTTGTGTTTGCGCGTGTCATGCTTGTGCTTGCGCGTGTGCTTGTGTGAGCTGCGCGTGTGCCTGTGCGGGTGGAGGTGCAAGGTAGTTGGGAATAGTTGATTGGCTAAGAGCAAAACCAAGAGAATCGTTGCATCATCTCAGGATCGAAGAGGGCGATTATCGCGGCTTGAGGCTGCACTTGCGACTTGAAAAGGACGGATCGGGCGTGCTAGTCATAAACGCTTCTCGGGTCGTCTTCCTCAACAAGACCGCTACTGAAATCGTGCACGACTTCATAAGAGGCGAAAACGAAGACCAAACTCTCAAAAGTCTTCTTAAGCGCTACAAGGTCGACGCCGAAACCGCCCGAAAAGACATTAAGGAAACCTTATTTGCAGTAAACTCTATTGCGAAGACGCCCGACATATGTCCGGTCAGCTATCTTAACGTTGATAAGATTGAGCCGTTCCAGAAAGAATTGAGCGCACCCTACCGAATGGACATAGCCTTAACTTATCGCTGCAACAACAAGTGCATTCACTGTTATGCCGGAGGCCCAAGACAAACAAGCGAACTGACCACTGAAGAATGGCTCAGAGGAATTGACAAGCTTCGCACGCTTGGTATTCCTCAAGTGGTTTTCACGGGTGGCGAACCGACTCTCAGGGATGATTTGGCCACGTTGATTGCCTACACGCGGAAGATGGAGTTGGTTAGCGGTCTGGTGACCAATGGGCGAAAACTGAAAGACAAGGCGTACCTGCAATCGCTCACTGATGCGGGTTTAGATCATGTTCAGATCACTGTTGAGTCTCACGATCCGAAAGTGCATGATAAAATTACCGGCGCTGATGGAAGCTGGAACGAGACTGTTCAAGGCCTGAAGAACGCTCTCGCTTCGCCGATTTACACGGTTAGCAACACTACGCTAAGCCAGTATAACGTTAAAGATGTGGAAGCGACCATAGAGTTTTTACACGGTTTGGGAGTTAAGCAGTTTGCGTGCAACAGCTTGATCTATTCGGGAAAGGCTCCTGAGGTTGCCAAGAGTTTCGCGTTAGAAGAAACATCGTTAGAACCTGTTCTGAACCGCATAAAGGAAAAGGCTAGACAGCTGAGTATGGAGTTCACGTGGTACACGCCCACCCAATACTGCGAAGTGAACCCACTCCAGCTTGAGTTGGGAATAAAGAGCTGCAGTGCCTGCCGAATAAACATGGCCATCGAACCCGACGGAACCGTGATTCCCTGCCAAAGCTACTCGATAGCCCCACTGGGCAACATCCTCAAAGACAACTGGAAAAAAATCTGGCAAAACCCAATCTGCAAGAAACTTAGAGAAAGAAAATATGCCCCAGACAAATGCTACCAGTGCCCAAGCCTAAACATATGCGGAGCAGGCTGCCCATTAAAAACAAACGCTCAAACCTCGAATCCTTGAAGCGTATCTTAACAGGCGCTACTCGGAAAGAATCTTTACGATTTCTTTCCCAGCAGAGCTTTCTGCTACAAACGATCTTACAAACGAAAGACAACGGCTAAGAAACTTGCAAATCCACGACTGTTAGACATCACCTTCATCACGTTCCGACATTGTTTAGGAACAACGAAATACCACAGGACCAAAGACATTCTGCATGTTCAAAGGCTTCTAGGCCATAAGACCTTTCAGAACACGCTGATCTAAATAGACTTGGAAAGCAAGCTCTTCAACAGTTCAAACGAAGGTTTCACGATGAGAGTGGCCTACGACGTAGGAGAAGCATCGGCCTGGTCGATGCAGAGTTTGAATGCAATCTTTAGCATGGTTCAGCAAAAACCATGGTGAGTTTATACATGTTTAAACTATCCATACAGAATTTTTATTTGAAGCCATTTGATTAAACTTGATCTCTGGGCGTTGAATATGGGAGAGGCTGCGGCGTTTGCACCATGCCACATCACGGGGATATTCCAGATATTTGATCAATCCGGAGACATTTTATGCTCGGGTTCCAAAGGTGCTGGCGTTTCATTGGCTTTAGGTGTCAAGACGGCCGTTAAAGTCGAAAAACGTCCCGTGCACCGTTTGCGAGTCAACATCAACCATCAAGCTACAGACTGTGCGGAGCTGTCAGAGCGTGTTGTCAGCGCTTTTCTTTCGCGGTTGAGCGAGGCATCTCACTTTGAGATTACAGTTGAGCATCAGGTAGAGGCTCCTATAGGTGCGGGGTTTGGGACGAGTGGAGCTGGCGCGTTAAGTCTTGGACTTGCCTTGAACGAAGCCCTTGGATTAGACATGACCAAAACACAGTGTGCCCAAATTGCGCATATCGCTGAAATTGAATGCAGGACTGGGCTTGGAACAGTCATAGCCGAAACGTTCGGCGGGTTTGAAATCAGGGTCAAACCCGGAGCGCCTGGAATCGGGGAGATTAAGTGCCTTCCGATCATAGAAAACGCTGTGGTTGCCTGCCATGTTTTCGGACCCCTTTCCACGAGAAAGTATTTGACCGACCCGGAAACTCGCTTGCGAATAAACAGGTTTGGCGGGGAACTAGTGGACGAATTGGTCAAAGCACCAACCATCACCAACTTCATGAGACTATCTCGGCAGTTCGCTGAACATGTTGGACTGATAACAGGGAAAGTCAGAAACATCTTGAACGCGGCGGACGAAGCAGGAGTAGTGTGCAGCATGCCGATGTTCGGAGAATGCGCTTTCACGATAACCGACGAAGATAGGCTCGGGCGAATTCTTGAGGTCTTCCGTAAATATGGCTCAGGCGGTCATACAGTCGTGAGCAAGGTGGATCATGAAGGAGCGCGACTTCAGTGACTGATGCCAAAATCCCTGATGATCATCCTAGAGCAAAGTCCCTATTCACACGGGAGAAGCTGATCAACAGTTATCTCGAAGGAATTGTCGCTGCTTCAGGCCTCATCGCGCACGGACGCGGAGAAGCCTTCGATTACTTGCTGGGCGAAAAAACCAGCAAACCGGCTCTGGAAGCCATTGAAGCTGCAGCAGCCATGTTTCTGACAGCAAGAAACCCCGTTATCTCCGTCAACGGGAATACTGCGGCTTTAGTTGCTGAAGAAGTTGTGAAGCTCGCTAACGTTACAGGTTCGAAGATTGAAGTCAACCTCTTCTACAGATCCCGCGCAAGGGAGCTTGCAATAAAGAAGTTGCTTGAAAAAGCAGGCGCACGTGAAATCTTTGGCGTAGGAAAAAAAGCGTCTGCAAGAATTCCGGAGCTAAGCAGCGAGAGGCGGCGCGTTGATCCGAGGGGGATACTTGCGGCTGACGTGGTTATGGTGCCGTTGGAAGATGGAGATAGGACGGAGGCTCTTGTCAAGATTGGGAAAAAGGTGATAGCAGTAGACTTGAACCCTCTTTCTCGGACAGCGCAAAAAGCGACGATCACGATTGTCGATAACGTCGTGAGATCAATACCGACGCTTGTCGAAACTGTTGAGAAGCTGAAAAATCAAGGAATGGGCAATTGCAGAGAAATCCTGAGAAACTTTAACAACGGGAAAAACCTTGCCAAATCCATGGTATTGATCAGAGAAAATCTCTCGAAGTTCGCAGCAGAAGGGGCTACTGAGCGAGGGCGAGCAATGTGACATTCAACAAGATCTTCATCCTAGGCGCTGGCGCCATAGGAAGTGTCATCGGCGCTCTTCTGTCAAAAAAGAACGATGTAACTCTAATAGGAAATGAGGCACACGTAGACGCCGTAAGATCAAAGGGTCTACTAGTCTCAAGTAACATTAATGAAACTTTTCGTTTGGAGGCTGACGCGCAAATTCGAGAAATACCTCAGAGAACTCTGATTTTCCTTACCACAAAGGCTTACGACTCGGAAAAGGCGGTGGAAGGAATAAGTAGACTTCTCAGGAAGGACACGGTCATTCTGGTTCTGCAGAATGGTCTTGAAAACGAAGAGATTGTCAAACGCGCTGTGGGCCACAAGGCTAAGGTTTTGAGGGGAATAACAAGCATGGCGGCAGAGTTCTTCCAGGCAGGAGAAGTAAAGTATTGGACAGGTGAAACTGCAATCGAACGCGATGGTGTGGGGGAGGAAATCGCAGCCGTGATGAATAACTCCGGTCTCGAAACACGCGTTTCCAAGAACATCAACAACGAGACTTGGAGAAAGATCGTCCTCAACAGCGTGATAAACCCGCTGACCGCAATCTTTCGCGTTAGAAATCGCGAAATCTTCACGCAGCCTCTAGCAGAGGTCAGGCATCAGATTATCCGAGAATGCGTCCAAGTTGGAAACGCTGAAGGCGTAACCTTTCCGAAGGATTTAGAAAAAGAAATAGGCAAAGAGATCATCAGCTACGCAAATTACTCTTCTATGTGCCAAGACATAATGAGGGGGAAAAGAACGGAAATTGACTTCCTCAACGGAAGAATAGTTGAGCTAGGTGCAAGACACCATATCCTAACACCAGTTAACGAAACCCTCGTTCATCTCATAAAATTTCTGGAGGAAAAACGTGAATTTCCAAGAGAAGATTAAGCAAAAGAAAGGCAGAGAAAAAATCACGATGCTGACGGCCTACGACTTTCAGATGGGCAGGATACTTGATCACACTGACGTCGATTTGATTCTTGTAGGCGACAGTTCAGGCATGGTTGTGCAGGGTTACAGCGACACCAAGAGCGTGACGATGGCAGACATGATTTTTCACACGAAGGCAGTGGCAAGAGGAGTCAAATCCAAGCCGATAATCGGAGACATGCCGATCAACAGCTGCAACGCCGTACAAGACTGCCTAAAGAACGCCAGACGATTTCTCGAAGCAGGAGCGCACGGAGTCAAGATCGAAGGAAAGAAAACAGATGCCATAAGAGCCATGATAAGCAGCGGAATTCCCGTGATGGGTCACGTCGGAATGCTCCCTCAAATGGCAGAAGCTTACCACGTTAAAGGAAAAAATCCTGAAGAAGCCGCACAGATCTTGGAGGACGCTCAGGCTCTGGACAGACTCGGCGTGTTTTCCATAGTGCTAGAATGCATTCCTGAAAGTCTGGCAAAAACGATAACCGAATCCGTAACCGTTCCCACAATAGGCATCGGAGCCGGAAAACACTGTGACGGGCAGGTCTTGGTTGTAAATGACGTGCTCGGTTTAAACGAGGCCTTCAAACCGAAATATGTAAAGCTGTATGCGAATCTGAACGAGACGATAACGGAAGCCGTGGCAAAGTTCATCAAAGAAGTCTCCACGGGCAAATACCCAGACGAGGAACACACTTACCATTAGGGCACATGGCGGTCGCGAAGAATGAATGCCAAAGGCTTGCCTCAAAAAACACTCATGGAAGACCTCGATTCAAGGTTGCAAGAAGATTTCACGTACAATTCTGGAAGAATCATCGGTTCAATGTGCACATGTCCGCATCCACTAGCCAGGAGAGTGTACGCTCGTTTTCTTGAGAAGAACTTGGGGGACTCTGGACTTTTCCCTGCAGTGGCAGAAATAGAAAGAGAAACAATTGGCATGCTCGGCACTCTTCTATCGAATCCAGAAGCATCAGGGCACATAGTTACGGGGGGAACGGAAGCAAACGTTCTCGCACTGTGGACAGCCAAGAAGCTTGCCAAGAAAACCGACTGTGAAGTCATAGTGCCTGTATCAGCCCACTGCTCCTTAGACAAAGCCGCAGACCTGCTAGGCTTGAAACTCATCAAAGCGAGGTTGAACAACAAGTTCCAAGTCGATATGGGAGCCGTCAAGAAAGCAGTAAATCAGAAAACTATAGCGATCGTGGGCATAGCCGGCTCTACGGGGCTAGGCGCAGTCGACCCGATAGACGAGCTCTCCGAGCTCGCCTTGGAAAAGAGCCTGTACTTGCACGTGGACGCCGCATTCGGAGGGTTCGTGCTTCCGTTTTTGAGAGACCTAGGATACAAGGTGCAGAATTTTGACTTCGCCGTCCCCGGAGTCCTTTCCATAACAATTGACCCGCACAAGATGGGTCTAGCCGCAATCCCGGCTGGCGGGTTATTGTTCCGCGATGAAAACCTTAGAAAGAAAGTGTCATGGGACATCCCTTACCTGTCGGGCGGAGAAACCGCACAAGCGACACTTGCCGGAACACGTTCAGGCGCCTCAGCCATCGCTGTCTGGACCGTGATGAAGCACCTTGGAAGAGAAGGTTACCAGAAAATCGTTGGAAAGTGCATGCGGCTAACGCTGAGGCTTGCGGAAGACATTCCGAAGATTGAAGGGCTGAGCGTGGCAATGGAGCCGACGATGAACGTTGTTGGGTTGACATCAGACGTGTTCGATGTCCGCAGGATAGCTGAGGAATTGAGGCTTAGAAAATGGGCTATCTCTCTCTTTCCGCGCCACATTCGAATCGTCATAATGCCTCACGTTCAGGAGCGGCACGTTGAGGATTTGCTGCAAGATTTAAACAAGATAGTCAAACAATTAAGAGGGTAGGTTGGAGGGATCAGTCTTGTCAACGCATCCGTCAAAGCACATTATTGGGACTCAAGGCAGTGAGCTGAGGTCAAAGCGTATAGTTCTATGCGTAACCGGCAGCGTCGCGGCTGTTCAGAGTCCAGAGATTGCACGTGCCATGATGCGACACGGCGCCGAAGTGTTCGCTGTGATGTCGCCGATGGCAAGGAAAATCGTTCACCCTTACTTGATGGAATGGGCGACGGGGAATGAGGTGATAACAGAGCTCACTGGCAAAATTGAACACGTAGCCTTGGTCGGGGAACACTCCCTGAAGGTCGACCTTGTTCTGGTGGCACCCGCTACAGCAAATACAATAAGCAAGATCGCCTGCGGGATTGATGACACCACGGTCACATCCGTCGTCTCAACGGCCTTCGGCTCAAACTGTCCAATAATCATTGTTCCAGCAATGCATGAATCCATGTACAACCATCCGATATTGACTAACAACATCAACGAACTCAAGGCTCTAGGAGTAGAATTCGCAGGTCCAAGATTCGAGGAGGGGAAGGCAAAGATCGCTAAAACCG
This sequence comes from Bathyarchaeia archaeon, assembly GCA_049521795.1. GTDB lineage: Archaea > Thermoproteota > Bathyarchaeia > Bathyarchaeales > Bathycorpusculaceae > DASPPK01. The sequence continues at coordinate 45,846 of JBEKOM010000009.1, read as the reverse complement.
AAGAAATCGTTGACGCGGTCATCCGCAGACTCACGGCAAGACAGGATTATTCGGGTCTTAACGTGTTGATCACGGCCGGCGCAACCCTGGAGCACATAGACCCGGTTCGCATCGTCACGAACAAGAGCTCTGGAAAGATGGGTGTTGCAATAGCAGAGGAAGCCTTGAGCCGAGGAGCAGAGGTGACACTCGTCTACGGTTCAGGAACAGAAGCTCCTCCTTCAAGAGCTCGTGTGCTCAGAGTCGAGTCCACACGGCAGATGCATGAGACGGTCGTTTCTGAACTGAATTCTAGGAAGTATGATCTGGTTATAGCGGTTGCTGCAGCTGCCGATTGGGCGCTTGAGAAACCGTTTTCGTACAAGGTTTCGTCGCACGAGTTGCGTTCGCTTGATTTGAAGCTGAAGCCCACTGCGAAGATCATAGACAGCGTGAAAAAGGTAAGTCCCCGGACTTTTCTCGTTGCGTTCCGCGCTGAATACAGGCTTCCCAAGAAGAGGCTGATTGAGAGCGCGTACAAGAGGCTACTTGAAGCCAATACAGACATCATCGTCGTAAACGATGTGGGAAAGAAGGGAGTTGGCTTCGCAGCCGACACGAACGAGGTTTTCATAATTGACAAGAAGAAGAGCATAGTGCACGTGCCGCTGGCCAAGAAGCGAGAAGTTGCAAGGAAGATACTCGATGTCACGATTGACAGGATGAAACCAAAATAGTCTTATAAACGGTCCAGACGCTTTAAACGTGAAATCGATGCTGAAAAGGTTCAGAACTGTGGGTCTTGGCGGCACTTTCGACGAGCTTCACAAGGGACACAGAGCATTGCTCATGAAAGCTTTTGAAATAGGCGAACACGTGATGATCGGCGTCTCTTCAGACGAATTTGTGAGAAAAATGGACAAGCCTCACCAGACAGCATCTTATGAGGAGCGCACGAGAGAGCTGAGAGATTTCCTGAGAAATCAGGGACTACTTCAGAGAGCGGAAATTATTCCGATAAACGATGCTTACGGCGGTGTGCTACTCTCCAAAGACCCGATCGAAGCATTGGTCGTCAGCAAGGAGACGGAGCCCGTCGCTCTCAAAATCAACCAAAAGAGAAGAGAAATCGGAATAGACCCCCTTGAAATAATCGTGATTAACATGGTTCCCGCCCAAAATCACGCGGCAATCTCGACGACACGGGTTCGCACGGGCGAGATCGACCGAGAAGGTCACGTTTTCACGAAGAAAGGAAAATGATTAAACCATTTGTTGAGCACTTGTATTATGACGGTGTTCCGGTGCAGAGGACAGGGATTGCCAAGCTTCCACTTCATTACGGAAAAGCACCGATGTACCTCATCGTTCGAATGCGAAGACTGGCCAGAGAAATGGTCACCATCATCGTCGACGAGTATGGTTCAGACGAGTTCTTGAAGCGAATCTCTGACCCTTTCTGGTTTCAGGCCCTAGGCTGCGTTTTAGGATATGACTGGCACTCGTCAGGAGTGACCACCGTTGTCACAGCGATCCTCAAACAGGCAATCGTTCCTGAGGAGCACGGCATCGCGGTCTGCGGTGGCAAGGGCAAGTTCTCCCGTCTGGCGCCCGATGAGATCCAAACTGTCGGAGAGAAGTTTGGCTTTCCAACTGAAAGCATCGAGAGTCTGCGTTATGCAAGCAGGATGAGCGCAAAGGTTGACAACACCGCAATCCAAGCAGGCTATCAGCTTTATCATCACGCTTTCTTCGTTGCGGAGAACCGAAAATGGGCAGTTGTCCAACAGGGCATGTGCACACAAGATCGAACCGCAAGACGCTATCACTGGCTCTCCGAGAAACTGGAAGAGTTCGTCGTCGAACCTCACAGCGCGATCGTCGGGGACAGGAAACGCCAGTGCGCATTAGACATGACTGCTCGAGAAAGTGAAGGAAGCAGGAAAGCTTCTGTAGACGTGGCCAAGGAACCCACCGAGAAGCTCATGCGACTGGTCGTGTCCGTGAGGCCTCATCTTCAAAAATCGTTGAGTGAATGGTTGCCAGCAAACGCAGAAGCCGGACATAACAAAGAACTGCCGGACGTTCTGTCCATGCCATGGAACACAAACTGGAGGACGATGAAGCAAGTCTACGAGTTCCAGCCCAGCAACTACGAGGAGCTGCTTGGCTTCAAGGGCGTCGGCCCGGCTACAGTAAGAGGACTCGCGTTGATCGCAGAACTGCTCTATGGCGAAAAGCCAAGCTGGAAAGACCCTGTGAAGTATTCCTTCGCTTACGGAGGAAAGGACGGCGTGCGCTACCCTGTTAACCGCGGGGCAATGGATGAGTCTATCCAAATGCTAAGACAGTCAGTTCAAGAGGCAAGGATTGGCAGCACAGAGAGATTACGGTGTTTACAGAGACTTAGACGATTTGTTTCCTCCTGATCCGACGCTCGGACTGAAGGCGTCTTTTCCTCTTATATCCAAGGCAGCCAAGATACGCTGTGACAGAACCCGTGGGTAATGAACTTCGAACCTGTTCGAAATCCACGGTCAGGTTGTGCCAGTTGCTGTTGCTTAGGGAAACGTATTAAGGCAACCAGTCAAGAAAAACTATGATTCACGCGTTGAAGGGCTAAACATGGAGACTGTTGCGGTCAACGTTCAAGACCTTGTTGTCAGTTATGGTTCTTTCGTGGCGGTGGAAAACCTATCGTTCACCGTGAAGAACGGGGAAATCTATGGGCTGCTGGGTCCTAACGGCGCGGGCAAGACTAGCACGATCAAGGTTCTTGTGGGGGTATTGGAGAAACGGGCGGGAAAAGTTGAGATCTATGGTACGCCGATCTCGGATGAGGTCGCGGCGAAGAGTAAAATCGGCTACGTCCCGGAAGAGGTTGTGCTCCTTGATTCGCTCACGCCGAGAGAGTTTTTCGAGTTTGTATCTTCAATAAGACGCTTGGACCGGGAAGCTGTAAACTCCAAACTTGAAAGGTTCGCGTCCGCTTTCGAACTCAAGCAGTACTTTGACACTCCAATCGCGGCCTTGTCTATGGGCAACAAGCAGAAAGTCGCTGTTGTCTCAGCCTTGCTGCACGATCCGAAACTCCTGATCTTGGATGAGCCTCTGATAGGCTTAGATGCGCGCTCTTCGAAGATTCTCAAAGAACTTGTGACCTTTCACGCCAAGAGAGGCGGAGCCGTCATATTTTCGACCCACATCATGGAAGTCGCCGAGAAACTGTGCACAAGAGTTGGAATAATAAACAAGGGCAAAATCGTCGGAGAAGGCACGGTTGCCGACCTCCGCAAACTTGTCAGAAGCGCAGAAGGCTCCTTAGAAGACATCTTCTTGAAAGTGACGGAGCAGGAAGCTGGAATGCAGGACATAATAAAAGCCCTAGAAGAGGAGTAAAATGCAGTGAAATTCTCTGAACTTTGGCGCTTGTCAAGCAAAGCGTACAAAGAAGTCTCGTTCCAATCCATCTTCTCTCTTCGCCAGGGCTCATCCCTGCCTCAAAGCGGCAGAAGAGACATTAAACAACTCGTCTCCAACGCCAGGATAAACACTCTGATCAGTAAACTAGTCACGACAGTTTTCATCGCTATCTTCGCGGCAGTCGTGTTCCTTCCTCTAACGATCAGCGGCGTCGGTCAAGCCTTGCCGAGAGAAATAGCGGTCCAAGGCGGCGTCGCGGCTTTTCTCGCCGTCGTACTTTTCCTGATAGTTTTCATGGGACTGCAGATGTCAACGTCGTTTGTGTCATCAAAAATCGTGGATGTCCTCAGTCCTCTTCCGCTTTCAAAGAAGGACATCTCAAGAACCATATTTCTCTGTTTCATCAGAATCTTCGACATACCATTAGTTGCAGCAGCAATCATCTTTCTGTCCGTGTACTTCATAATCGGCGGCTCGATCCTAGGCGGCGTAGTCTCTGTCGTAGGCATCGGAGTCACCGAGATCTTCGCTTTGGCTCTCACCACGGTTTCTGCACAGTTTTTCTACCAGAGAGTCGCACGAGCGGGGGGGAAGTCGAAATTGCAGACCTTTCTGAGATTTGGGTTCATGCTCGTTTGGCTTCTGCCAACATTTGCAGCATACTTCATCGTGAACTTCGCGGGACAAATAGTCCAATCGTTTGCGTACCTTGCGCAGGGTTTCTCCTCGATTTCGCAGATCTTAGTTCTGGTTTACCCATTTTCCTACGGGTTTCTAGTGTCCTATGCAACCTTCCCCAACGGAGTTAACAGTGTCACTCTGGGTCTTTCGATCTTCGCGTCAGTCGCCTACGTGGTTGCTGGGTACTACTGTCTAAGGTGGGTCACGTGGACCGTTAGAAAGATCGGGATCGGAGGATTTGCTGCAGGTCCAAGAGAGATCGTGAAGGACACGCTCATCAGACCTCAAATTCCATGGCTGGGAATCATTCGGAAGGACTTGAGAGTGGCCTCCAGATCGCCTTCATTCGCAAGCCTTTTTCTTTTGCCAGTTGTACAGACGGTTGTTGTGGCAATAAGTTTCTCCTCATTCAGCGACGTCGGGCCGAGCGCTGCACTGGGGATTCTCACCGGAATATCAATGATCACGCTTCTGCTTCCACCAACACTTCTTGCCATTGAGGGCTTAGGATCGGCCTACACAAGGCATCTTCCTATGAAGAAAAGGACAATGGTAACGGCGAAAACGCTGTTGTCAACGGTCACTTACGTGATTTCCATGATCGTTCTCTCAATCGTCGCAGTCTTGTTGGGGAAAAGCTTCTCGTTTGTCTTGACTTTGGGAATGATACACGCGTTCTCTGTCGCAGCCGCGATCATGCTGGAACTGACGATTCTGCTGAGGAAGTTCTGGAAAGAAGGCTTCGCCGTCGGCAACATCTACTCAAGAATCACCACCTACATCACGATCTTGATTCCCGGCTACATCGTGGCCGCAATACCGATAGTCAGCGCGTTTGCAGCCTTCTTCCTTGTTCCATCCTTATTTTTGCCTGTCTTTCTCGCTACTGCCGTGTCAGAGTTCGCGGTCATGGTAGCGGTCGTCATGCGTGAAAAGTAGTGGAGGTTCTCATGTCCAAGTAGATCTTCCCGCAGCAGAACGGAGAGAAAGATGTTTCGATTCCTTGGCTCTCAGCGAATTCAACTGCCTCTTCAGTTGGAAACGCGATAGCGTCCACGCCCGCTTCTATGGCGAGGATCTCTGTTTCGGACCTATGTTTATCTTTGGAGCGCATACAGCCCAGGACCAACGGAGTTTTAGGAAACATCAACCTTGCAGCCGCAATCACTCTGGCTATGTCAATCGGTCCCGGAGGCTTGACTTTCTCCATTTCTGTTCCGCGTATGGGCATGAACGCGATTATGACGAGTGCTGAAGGGTTGAGCTGTGAAGCCATTTTCAAGGCATGCAGCTCGCCTTGAAGTTTTCCATAGTGAAGCCCCACGATTACGTGCGGTACAAACTCGATTCCAGCTTCATGCAGTGACTTCAAAGAATTTTCGTAGTCGTTGACCGACGCGTCTAGATTAAAGATCTCCTTTAGGGTTTCGTTCGAACCGATGATGTCTAACATAGCTGCATCGACTCCGGCTTTCTTAAGTTCCTCAGCTGTTTTGAGGTTGATGACACCTGTGTGCACAAACACTGTTAAGCCCAGCTGATGCTTGATCTTTGCGATGGAGTCCACAAACCCTCCGAGAGGCACGGCCCCGTTGGGCAGGCAGCCGCCACTTATCAAGCATCCCTTTGCCCCCTTTTCCTTCAATCGGGTACACAGTTCAAAGAGCGCGTCAGGCGAGGTGGCAGGGTACATCGTATTTAGCACTGTTCCACCACAGTGTTTACACATCAAAGCGCACGCTTTACCGGTTATAGAGATAGTTGGAAAATCGCTCGAAGAAGAAGCGTAATGACTTGTCTTGTAGTACATGAAGCTTGGCGCGTAAAAGCGGATTCTCTTTCGTCTAACACCGCAAGCGTCTTTTTTCAGAACGTTCAAAAACTCTGTTTCGTTCATGCGCCAGATACTTTCAGCCGAGAGTCTGGTCATTGTTCTCGGTTAGGATTGATCCATGATTCGCTTAATACTTTTCGTTTTACCGTGTTTCTTCTGTTTCCCTATAGTCCTTTGAAATCACCGGTATGGTCTGCAACGCTTCGTCTATTGCAGAAAGTGTGCTTGAGATCTTCTCGAGGTACCTGTTGAAATTCAGGGACTTGAAAACCGCCACGCCTCTTTCTGTGATGGCGTACAGCGTTTTATTAGGCAAGGGTCGTTCCTCAACTAGCCCGTTTTCAGTCAAGAAGTTCAAGCGGCGATTGATGACCGTGCAGTCTATGGTGGTTTCGTATGCTATCCTGTCGACCGTTAGAGGTTTCTTTATCAAGACTTCCAGAATTGCCTCGTATGATTCCAGCTTTGATCTGTGCATGCTTGGGCACCCTTTCTCTGGGTCTTGTTTCGCTGAAGATAAATCGTTTATGAATCCTCAATCTTTAGCAGAAAACACGTTATCTTTTCAGTGTTTTGGCACATCTACTATTGGTTCCCCAGAGACTTTAGGACGAGTTTCACAAAGTTGAGTGTGAAGCTGTAGCGTCAGCTGAAGCCTTGTTTTGCACAAATCTTCTGCCTGTCACCCTTCGTGGAGTTATCACGCAGATTCTTACGGCCTTCATCTCGTTTTCCCTGTTCCTTCCCGGTTTGCTCATGTACTCGTCGAAGATCAATGGAACGCGGTACTTATCAATAAGCTTCTGAAGGTAAGGTATCATTTTCTTCTCCTCACTGATGATTTCAGCAGCGCCAAGAATGATGACGCTCTTATACATCGTTACGTCGGACAAAGCTTCGTCGACCTCAAAACAAACATTGGAGTTCTTTCTCAGAGTGTTCATTTTCAACCCTTTCTCGCACGTATGAAAAAACACCTCCCCGTTGCAGTATCCGAAGCCAACTGGGACTACGTACGGTTCATCATCCACAACCATGCCGAGCCTCCCAACTCGCGCACAAGCGAGAAACTGTTCAATCTCTTCAGAAGTCATCTTCACAGACATTTCAAGCATGAACTCCTTAAGGGCTTTGAAAGGTACTTGAAGACTTCACAGTTTATTTAAACATGCCCTTCGCGCAGTTTTCGAATGAAAGGTTAGAAACTCTTTAATCCGACTCAAAACTTCTGCAAGTCTGTAAGACCTCACTTTCAAACCGTTCATGTCTAGGCTGTGAGACGTGTGAGCAAAAAGACTCGCTTGCCAAGGCAGATTCGTGTCTCCGTAGGTTCTGCAACAATCCTCGGACTGCTAAACGCGAGACTTGACGCTGCCCCAACGACTATCTATCTTATGACACACAGACGGGGCAAATGCAGCGCAAATTGTGGTTTTTGTCCTCAAGCCAGGGAAAGCCGGGGCAGAACGGACATGCTCTCAAGGGTTTCATGGCCAGTCTATCCGACAAAACCCATGCTGAACGGAATAGCACGAGCTCACGAAAAAGCAGACATAAAACGTGTCTGCCTCCAAGCCCTGAACTATCCTGAAGTCTTCACGCACCTAACGGCTTTGGTGAAGACGATCTTCGAACAAACTCACATGCCTATCTCAGTGTCGTGCCAGCCATCCAAGCGGGAAAACATAGCCCAGCTGGCTGATGCAGGAGCCGAAAGAATAGGCATACCTCTAGACGCGGCAGTCAAGAGCGTCTTCACGAGAATCAAAGGCTCTTCTGCCGGAGGCCCATACGCTTGGGAGGCCCAGTTCCAAATGCTGCATGAAGCCTTGCGCACTTTTGGAAAAGGAAAGGTCAGCACGCATCTGATCGTTGGACTTGGAGAAACCCAGCGGCAGATGATCAAAACGATGCAAGAATGTATGGATATGACGGTTCTTCCAGCGCTGTTTGCCTTCACCCCGATTCCTGGAACAACACTTGCCAGCCGAAAGAGGCCTCCGATTGAAGAATACAGGCGAATACAAGTTGCAAGGCACCTGATTTGGCACGGAACTGCCCGGTATGAAGACATGAGTTTCGATGACCATGGTATGTTGGTCAATTTCGGAGTCGATGAGGATACCCTCGTGAAGGTGGTTGAAACGGGCGAGCCATTCCTCACATCCGGATGCCCTGACTGCAACCGTCCATTTTACAACGAGAAGCCAAGCGGTCCAATCTACAACTATCCGAGAAGATTGACGGAAGAAGAGCTTTCAGACGTGATTAGACAATTAGTTTTCCTGTGAGCGAATCGTGATGTTTATGGTGTCCCTGGAAACTGTGGAGTCGAAAAATCTATGTGCAGGAAACACGTTTATGCACACCTAAATGGCTGGTGAAAATTTGGTTGAGGCCCCAGTCGAAGACAAGAGGATAACGTTGAAAGAGGCCGTGAAGCTTGTTCCAGATGGCTCTCACCTTTTCTGGGGAGGCTTCGGCTTCCAGCGTCCGGCTATGGCTTTCGCTTACGAGCTTGTCAGGCAGAAAAAGAGAGACTTGACAATCTACACTTGCGGGTCAGAAATGGACATTGACATTCTGTCAGGCGCGCGGGTTGTTTCACGGTATGAGCTGGCTTTCTACGCGATCGAAGGCATAGGTCTCGTGCCAAACATTCAGAGGAGAATCCGTGAAGGTGCCATCGAAATAGAAGATTATTCAAACCTTGCGATGGTTCTGCGTTTCTTCGGCGGTGCGCTCGGAGTCCCTTTCATGCCGCTTAAAAGCATGCTGGCAACGGACATGCTTGCAAAAAAGAGGTTCAGGGACAAGAAGGCAGAAGTGATCGATTGCCCGTTCACGGGAGAAAAAGTGGTCCTCGTCCCATCGGTTCGTCCAGACTTCAGCATAGTGCACGCTTCACGCGTGGACCGAGAAGGAAACGTGCAGATAGACGGAATCCGCGGCGAAGACGTGGAAGGGGCAAGGGCGGGAAAGAAGGTCATCATCACGGCTGAGGAAATCGTGGACACAGAATTTATTCGGTCTCAGCCTGACCAGACGGTCATCCCAAACATCTACGTTACTCACGTCGTTGAGTGCCCATGGGGCTCGTATCCGATGATGGTTTACAACTATTACGACTATGACATGGAACATGTTCGCATGTACTATGACCAGTGCAAGACAGAGGAAGGGTGGCAAAAATACTGTGAAGACTACATAACAAGCGTCGACGGTCACTATGAGTTCCTGCAGAAGATAGGCATCGAACGGTTGATGAAGCTCAGGGCGAAAAAGCCGTTCCCGTACTAGAAGGAGGAACGAGAAACACGGCCAAAATCGCAAAACCTGGAGACTTCAACACCTTGGAACTCATGGCGGTCTGCGGCTCCAGACTGATAAAGAACGGTGAGGTCGTTTTCATTGGAACAGGCCTACCCATGATTGCAGCGTTGCTGGCGAAGAGAACGCACGCGCCCAGTGCAAGAATCGTTTTCGAGGCAGGTTTCATAGATTCAAACGCGAAGGACATAGCCTTGTCCATAGCTGACTCTAGACTGGGTTGGCGCGCGTCAGGAGCTATCGGTCTGTTCGAGACTCTCGGGCTCATGCTGCAGGGCGGACACGTCGACTTAGGGTTCGTCGGTGCGGCCCAGATCGACGAGTACGGAAACATAAACACGACCTACATTGGAAGCTTCGAAAAGCCGTCAGTCAGGCTGCCAGGCAGCGGAGGAGGAAACGACATAGTGTCGTCAGCCAAGCGCACAGTGGTCATAATGACGCATGAAAAAAGGAAAATGGTGAAGAAACTGGACTATCTCACGAGTCCAGGCTTCCTTGACGGACCTGGAGCCAGAGAAAAGGCCGGGTTACGCGGAGGTGGGCCATCACTCGTGGTCACAAACCTCTGCCAGATGGACTTTGACCCTGAAACAAAACGCCTGAGGTTGGCAACGGTGCATCCGGGCGTGACGGTTGAGCAGGTTCTTGAGAACACAGGCTTCAACCTGATCGTGCCGAAGAACGTGCCCACCACGGACCTGCCCACGTGCGAGGAGCTTGAGCTTCTAAGAGCAATAGACCCCACTGGGATATACATCCCAAGAACTAAGTAGGCGCAGTTGTCAGCGGTTGGACCAGCTTGGGTTTTTGCTTCGTGACCTGCTCAACTGTCCGCCAAAACTCTTCTTCAGTCAGACCTTTTCTAAGTTCCTTCATCAGCTTCTTGACCTGGTAAAAAGTCATCTGCGCCTCGCCCTTGTCCAAAGACTCTTGGCTTATTCTTATTCGTCTAACGATCTCCTGTATCTGCACGGGCGTAGCCTTGATCTCTGCCATCTTCAACCGTTCTTCAACCACGCTCTTTCCAGTCTGTCTGCCCAGATGGAACGTGGTTTCCCTTCCAACTATTTCAGGCGGAAAAGGCTCGTAGATTATTGGGTTCGCAATCATCGCCCCTAGGTTTTCGTTCATCTCGTAGGAGAAAGCGTTTTCCCCGATTATCGGCTTGTGAAATTGAATGGGCAGGGCAAAACTTTTCTCGACCAACTGTGAAAGCCTGTTCAGCTTCCCCAGATCCACCTTGGTGTCAATGTCATAGAGCAGCTCTAACGCTGTGCAGACTTCCTCCAGTGGCGCACAGCCAGCTCTTCCACCAAACCCTGCAACACACGTGTGCACACACGCAACGCCCTCTTCCACGGCTGCCAACGTGTTCGCAGTTGCAAGGCCAAAATCGTTGTTACAATGGATGGAGAGCGGAACCTGCTTCTTCATAAGCTCTGACAGGCCGTCCCTCACGTGCGATACCAGGTAATGCATAGACAAGGGTCTAAGGAAACCAACAGTGTCCGCGATCACCAGCCGGTCCGCACCAGCCCTCGCGGCAGCTTCAAAGATCTGCAGAATGTCCTGCAAGGGCGTTCGCGAAGCGTCCTCAAGGACAAAATCCACCTTTGCACCGTGCTTCTTAGCATACTCGACGCTTTCAACAGTTTTCTTCAAGACCTGCTCTTTGGTCTCCTTGAGCCTGTACTGAAGGTGCAGCCCGTTGAACGGCGTGAACAGGGAGAGCTCTCTTATCCCGCACTCAAGACACGTGTCTATGTCGCTCTTAACGATCCGCGCCGAAGCCACAAGGGTTGCCTGCTGAAAGCCTTCGTTCGCGATTTTTTTAACTGCACTCTTCTCTTCTTCAGAGAGTGCTGGAAAACCCACAGATATGATGGACACGCCCACCTCATCCATCATCTTGGCCAACTTCACTTTCTCAACATAGGTCAAAAAGACCGCTAAGGCCTGAACACCCTCTCTCAGCGTCTCATCCCATATCAAAACGTTCTCAGGAAGTTTCGGCGGCAGATTCTTTCTCAGATGGTTGTAGTTTGTGATTAAGCCCTGAGCCTCAAGCTTCTTGAATATCGTCTTTCTCATTCGCACACATTCCAAACAAGGTTGAACTTGGACTGATCTCCTATTCTGACAGTCGCTCATATAAGATTTGATGTGGGTAACTGAGGTCAAAAGCAGGCCCTTCGCTATTGCGCTCGCAGGACTTGAACGCGTTTGCGGTCTAGTAATATGAGAGCGCTCTAGTTCCTAGGAACACGGTCCACTTAAATCCGAAGGACCACGAAATTCAAGCGTCTAGAAGCTAGGGAAGTAGTGCGTAGTTGTAATTGAACCAAACAAGAAGCCTAGAATTATGCTCAATATCCAAAACACGATTACAGAGAGTATCGCTATCCCGAGCCCACCGAGCCAGCCAGTCTTGAAGCTTGCCTTAAAGACCCACACCCAAGCTATGAAAGCGAGAATCAAGGCAATTACGGAAGCTGCGCCCCCTATTATCGCCCCCAGAAAATAATCCACCACGATCAGCGTTACAGCATAGACTATGGGCCCGAAAAGCGTCGCAAGCATAGCCTCGCCGAAAGTGGACCTCCCGCTCGTCACCACTTTTCCTGCCAAGTACGCGGGTATCGAAACAATTATCCACAGAATGATCAAGCCGATAATTAACACAACTAAGCTGACCAAATCCGTCTGACTCAAAATCGAGTCCAGAATCAAAAACATCAAAACTCCAATGCAACATCCCTGACCCACATTATTTTATAAAACTTTCCCCGCGAACAGACGCGCGCGATGCAGGGGAGCTGTGTTCGGCTCGATCGTTTCAGTCCTTAATCTGTCAACAATAGCGCGCGCCAAAGCCTTCCATCATCGTTTCATGGCTTGCAGGGAGCATTCTTTTATAACCGTCTCATAGATGAATTGCTCGGTGAAACCGTTGAGCTTCGAGCTAACTCCTGAGCAAAAGATGATAGTCAGTGCGGCCTGTGACGTCGCAAAGGACTTCGACCCAGAGTACTGGCGCAACAAGGACAAGAATCACGAGTTCCCTGACGACTTCTGGAAGGCCTTGGTTGAAGCCGGTTTCGTGGGCATCGTCGTGCCTGAAAAGTACGGAGGCGGAGGCATGGGAATGTCCGAGATGCTCTTAGCAATGGAAACCCTGACCTCTGAAAGCTGCGGGTTCGCAGGAACGTGGTTTCTGTGCCTGACCTCTGTTTTTGGAGGTTTGTCCCTTGTGAAGCATGGAAATGAAGATCAGAAAGAGAGGTACCTGCCGAAGATCGTTAAGGGCACCGAGTTCTGTCTGGGGCTCACTGAACCCGACGCAGGGACCAACACGCTGAACATTCAGACCGCAGCGGTCGAAGACGGAGACGAATTCGTCGTGAACGGACGAAAAACCCTGATCTCAGGCGTCGACAGAGCAAAAGGAATGGTCCTCATCACAAGAACAACCCCTCTGGAGAAGGCGCCGAAGAGAACGATAGGCTTAAGCGTCTTCCTCGTCGATCTACCGAACCCAGCCATAGAGGTTACACCTATTGAAAAACACGGAATCAACTACTCAAAGACCTGCGACGTTTACATCACCGACCTCAGGATACCTCGCGAAAACATGCTCGGCGAAAGAGACAAAGGCTGGTACGTTATTCTTGACACCCTGAACCCCGAACGAATTTCCTTCGCCGGAGCCGCCGGAGGAATAGGACTCTTGGCGATGAAGAAGGCCATCGAACACGCCAAACAGAGAAACGTTTTCGGAGCCCCCATCGGCTCCTACCAAGCACTCCAGTTTCCCCTAGCAGAAGCTAAAGCAAAAATCGAAGCAGCCAGACTGCTCACGTACAAAGCCGCATGGCTGTACGATAATGGAAAACCTTGCGGCGCAGAAGCCGCAATGGCGAAAGTCTCAGCTGAAGAAGCAGGCGCGCAGGCGGTGTACCATGCCATGCAGACCTTCGGAGGCTACGGTTACGCCGTCGACTACGACGTGGAACGTTGGTGGAGAGAAGTGAACCTGATCAGGCTGGCACCCGTGACACATCAAATGGCACTTGCGTTCATAGGCGAACACGTCCTAGGCTTGCCAAAATCCTACTAGCGCGCGCTTCGTATGCTCGGTGAAGGACCCATCGGAGTGTGAAGGCCAAAATGCGAAGTTTGGAATTTTGCTTGCTTGATGTGTTTGCCGAGGAAAAATACGCGGGGAACCAGCTTGCCGTATTCAGAAACGCACGTGCGTTATCTAAAGTTCAGATGCAGAAGATCGCCAATGAGATGCATTTCTCTGAAACGACGTTTATCCTGTCAGACGAAGAGAGAGACGGCGGGTATGATGTTCGCATCTTTACGCCAGCGAACGAATTGCCGTTTGCAGGTCACCCTACCCTAGGCACAGCTTACGTCATAAGACATCATGTCCTAAATCGAACTGTGAAGAAAGTGTTACTGAACTTGAAGGTAGGGCAGATACCTGTCACCTTTGAAAAAGACACCGCTGGCAACGAGATTCTGTGGATGAAACAGATACCGCCTGCTTTTGGTGAGACGTTTGATGCCGTAGGAATCTCCGAGGCGCTGTGTCTCGAAGTGAAAGACGTGGACAGCAGGTTTCCTATTCAAGAAGTGTCCACTGGTACTCCTTTCACAATCGTTCCTTTGAAATCGCTGGAAGCAGTGAAGCGTGCCAGGGTCAACCGGGAACGCCATGAGAAACTGACGAAAGCCGCCCAGACGGGCATTCTCGTGTTTAGTCCTGAAACATACGAGAAGGAGAACGACTTAAACGTTCGAGTCTTCGTAGATCTGTTCGGAATTCCCGAGGATCCTGCCACTGGTTCAGGCAACGGTTGCCTCGCAGGCTATCTGTCTCGCTACCGTTACTTTGGGAGCGACATCGTTGACATCAGAGTTGAGCAAGGCTGCGAAATACGTCGGCCTTCTTTACTTCGTCTTAAGGCGAGAAAGAGGCTGAATGAAATACAGGTTCACGTAGGCGGAAAGGTTGTTATGGTCGCTAATGGAGAACTTGTTTGAGCGCTCCCTCTCACTTGCATAGTGCAGAGTGCTATCCGCGCCTCTTCTTGCCAGAATGGCCATGGAACGTGTCATTGGTTTGGCCAGTGCGTTAGAGTTCAGGGTTTTCCATGGCCTACTTTGAGAAGTTCAAGGGCGGCTGTTTTCGTTCCAAGTTCTGCCTTGATCTTTTCATCTGCACTTCCGATTATTATGACATCGCCCTCCTTCAAACTGAGTTTTGACAACGCTGCAATGATGGAGAAACCACTTTTTGATACGTCTTCTCCAGTCCCAGGCATGGCTAACCCGTTCTTGCCGAAGACAAAAGTTGTAGCTCCCTTTGCGCCTGCTTTTATGGCTGCGTCTCTCTGTTCTAGGCCGTACTTTACGGAGTTTTTCATTCCTGCCACTCGAACTGCAACGTTGAAGCGGCCGACTGTCAAGGGCGTAGACGAAATCTCTACTTGTTCGCTCAAGACCGCTCTCAGGCTGGAAAGTAGCTTCCTTCCAGCTTCAGACAGCGAGATCCCTGATTTTGAAACTTCAATCAGGCCCTCGTTCTTGAGATGCTTGAGGAGAGTTCGGGTCTCACCTTCCCCTAAGTCGAGGTCCCTTGAAAGCCTCAACCTGCCAACAGCTCCTAGACTGCTTATGTCCTCCAAAGCCTCTACGACATGAGCCTCAGCGAACGAGGGCTGTCGTCCAGGCGCGATCTTGGCTGCTACCTTGGCAACAGTTTCAAGAGCCGTCAACCGTGTTTTTCCTCGCGTATAAGCTGTTGTAGTTGTTTATAGCAATTCTTATATACGTTGGCTGGATTATCTAACCAGCAGGCCACTTTAATGAACACGCGGAAACTTGCTCTCTTAATAATTCTAACCGCGCTATGCATAGCCCTTCAGATTGTTCCTAGACCGCCAAACGTCGAGTTTACATCTTTCTTCTCTTTTGTACTGGGGTTGATGGAAGGAGCAATTGTCGGCGCGTTTTTCGGTAGCTTTGTGATGCTCATCAACGGCTTCTTGTCTCCTTATGGGTTTGGCGGCTTAAACATCCCTTTCCAAATAATGGGCATGATGATCGCTGCTGTTCTGGGCGGCGCTTATAGAAGATTCACACGTGACACTACTCTTTCCAAGAATTTCTTTTTAGAAGCGGCTGTTTTAGGCGCTTTTATTGCTCTGATTTATGACTTGATCACTAACTTGGGATTTGGCGTTCAACTCATTTTGACAGGCGAGGACGCATCTTTGGCTTTTTTTACCGCCGTAGTCTACGGCTCCTTCTATTCGTTGGTACACATAGTTTCTAACAGTGTGGTTTTTGGAGTTCTGTTTCTTCCAATCACCAATGCGTTGAACAGTTTGAAGGTTGGCGAATCTCCTTGGTCGAAAAAAGAACGTTTGTATTCTTGATGCTCGCCTCAATCGTGTGGGCAGCTCTGGCCTCATCGTTTGCGGGGTACTACTTCCTCCAGAATGGAAACAGCGCTCAAAACTCGCTGAACAAAGTCGCGTCAAGCTACGGCGACGCAACCGAAAAGTATGATTTGCTGTTGACTGAATACGCCTCGTTGTATGGCAACTACTCGTACTTCGCAAGTAGCAATTACGTGACTTTAATGCCGTCTTTAGGAAGTGCAATCACAAACTTGGGCAAGAACTATACGAACCTGTTCGAACAGGAGGACATAAACAAAACGTACAATCAACTCCTAAGCGACTACGAAGGACTTCAGCAGAAAAGCAACATCACAAAAACAGATTTTGGTAATCTGCTCAGCGAGTACCATGACTTGTTTAGCCTTTCTGCACTCAGAGAGCTAGCGCTGTCAATCAGCGAAGCTACGACGCTGGCCGTAAACGTTGAAATCAATTATGGAAACGAAACCGTGGAATGGCACAATGAAACCAAAGTGTCAGCAGGTTACACCCTTTTCAAATTGACACAAGAGATAGCCGTCATCAAATACAGCTACTACGCTTTCACTGAACCAGGCCATGTCCTAGTTGATTCTATCAACAACAAATCAACGTATACTGACCCATCTTACGCCTGGGGCTACACTTGGATATGGTACTACTGGAACGGCAACCAGAAAAAATGGGTGAGCGGTCCAGTAGGCTGCGACGCTTGGCTACTGGAGAACGGCGGCATTTATAAATGGAACTTTGAGCGCTGGTCGTTCCCCTGACGTGACTCTTGGAAAAACATAGATGGCGAGAAAGCAGTAATTGTGAGCAATTCGGGTGAAGTCAACAATGGGCAGCGTCGCCGAAATCCTTGAAAAGAGAGGTCGGGAAACAGAAAGTTTGGTGCGCATACCTGATGCTAGTGGTTGAGACTTCTAAACACCTGTCGCATGTAAGGCAAGAAGGACAATGGTGCGCATTGTTGGAAAACCTTTTTAGTAAAAGTGGTCGAGTAGTCATTCTGCGTTAAAGGTGAGAAACTTGGCTGAAATCAAGAGAATCGCAGTTCTCGGCGCGGGTTTGATGGGCCACGGAATAGCACAGGTGGCGGCTCAAGTCGGGAAGTATGAAGTGAATCTTCGAGATGTTGAACAGCGTTTCGTTGATAGCGGTGTGGGCATGATAAGGGAGAGCCTGCAGCGATTCGTGAAGAAGGGTCAGCTCACTGAAGCGGACATGAATGCGACGTTGGCAAGGATTCATCCAACGCTCGACTTGAAAGAGGCTGTTGCCGACGCGGACTTGATAATTGAAGCGGTCCCGGAGAACTTGGAGTTGAAGAAGGCCACGTTCCGCGAAGTGGACAGTTACGCTCCGAGCCACGCGATAATCGCTTCGAACACCTCCTCCGTCAGCATCACAGAGATGGCCTCAGCGACCAAACGCCCTGAAAGGGTCTGTGGCATGCACTTCTTCAACCCGCCGCAGCTCATGAAGCTAATTGAGGTGATCAGAGGAGCGAAGACTTCGGACGCGACCATTGAAACGATTTTGGCTGTTGCCCACAAGATGGAGAAGGAAACGGTGGTCGTGAAGAAGGACAGTCCAGGCTTCATAGTGAACAGGATACTCATCCCCGCGCTGAACGAGGCGGTAGCCCTGTGCTATGAAGGAGTTGCGGACAGGGACGACATCGACAGGGCCATAAAGCTTGGACTAAACTGGCCCATGGGCCCTCTCATGCTGTTGGATTACATAGGTTCAGACACGACGCTTGCCATTGCCGAAGTGCTCACGAAAGAACTGGATCCGAAGTTCCACCCAACCACGGGACTGAAGCAGATGGCTAAAGCCCAGCTTCTCGGCAGAAAGACGGGCAAAGGCTTTTACGACTGGACCCAAAAATAAGCGCGGGAGTTGTAACTGATGGAATTCAAATCAATAATCTATGAAAAGAGCGAGGGTGTAGCCACAATCACGTTGAATCGGCCTGAGGCGTTGAACGTCTTCAGCAAGGAAGTGGTAGAAGAAGTACTTCGGGCACTGGAAGATGTTAAGAGTGATGAAAACGTGCGCGTTGTCGTGCTGACAGGAGCTGGCGAAAAAGCGTTCTCAGCTGGCGCTGACATAAAAGCTATGGCGGGAATGACTGCCTTGAAGGCGAGAGAGCTCTCACTCATGGGCGAAAGCCTGTGCCTAGCCTTGGAAAACCTGGAGAAACCTGTCATTGCAGCGATCAACGGTTACGCTTTGGGCGGAGGCTTGGAAGTTGCCATGGCGGGCGACATCCGCATAGCCTCTGAAAACGCTCGCATGGGACAGACAGAAGTGAACTTCGGCTTAATTCCAGGTTGGGGTGGGACTCAGCGACTCACGCGTCTGGTGGGCATGACGAAGGCTAAGGAGCTTGTTTTCACTGGAAAGATGCTTGACGCGAGAACCGCAGAGCAGTTGGGATTAATAAACATGGTAGCCCCTGCGGACAAGTTCATGGAGACGGTTCGACAGTTTGCCCTAGAGCTAGCATCCAAGCCTCCGGTTGCGCTGAAAGTGGCAAAGGCCTTGATCAACAAGGGCGCGAACATAAGCCTCGACTCGGCCCTAGCGCTAGAGCGGGAAGGCTTCGGCGTCGTTGCCTCATCGGAGGACTTTAAGGAAGGCGTCTCAGCGTTCACAGAGAAAAGAAAGCCTGTCTTCAAAGGCAAATGATTCCCCTCTTCAACCTTTTCCTTCCTCGAAAAGCCTTTTTTGAAGCAGAGTCATTGAGGTTCTACTCAAAAACGATATATGAATGTGCACTGAAACCTAGAAACCGTTCACTAGCAAGTGAAAAGCTCAGTGGTGACCCATGAAACTAGTGATCTTTGGTCCCCCAGGTTCGGGCAAGGGCACGTATGCCTCGCGCTTGCAGACAAGGCTAGGCATCAACGTCATCGCAACGGGAGACATTCTTCGAGAGATCATGAAAAAGGACACCCTGTTGGGAAGGAAAGTGAAAGGTTTCGTAGAGAAGGGCCAGCTGGTTCCCGACGACGTAGTTATGCAAGTCCTGAAACAACGCTTGAACAAGTCTTCCAGCGAGAAAGGCTTCATCTTGGATGGCTTCCCGCGCACTATTGAGCAGGCCAAAGCTTTGGAGAAGCTTGTCAAGATAGACGGTGTCATCCACTTGACGGTACCAGACTGGATAATCATAGAGCGCTTGTCAAGCCGCCGAATATGCAAGAGCTGCGGAGAAGTGTATAACATACGCTTCTTGAAGCCCAAAGTGGAGGGGACATGCGACAAGTGCGGAGGGCAACTTTACCAGCGTACTGACGACATGCCAGACGTGATCAAGGACCGCATAGGCGTCTATGAGCGTCAGACCGAACCCATATTGCAGTACTATAAAGAGAAAGGGGTCCCATTTGCAGAGTTTAAATGTGAATCCCTTGAACTGCCACCTGAAGTAGCCGTCGATAGCATCGTTAAGCAGATAAGACAGTTGAAGCTAGCCTAACAGTCTCAAGTCATCTCCGGCACGACGTAGCAGCTGTCGTGTTGCACACCATTCTTTTCAAATCGAAAACACGTGCTGGGTTAAGATTAAGAGTGAAGCTTGGCTACTCGTCTTTCGTTTTCCTCTCCCCTTGCAGAAGGTTCACTTCCTCGGAGACTCGAATATCAGTTGCGCCGATTCTTTTCTTGAACTCCTCGATCAGACGTTCAGCCGTTTGCTTCCTTTCTTCCTCGTGTTTTTTCAAAAGGGCAACGTGATCTTTGTCGTCTATGAAAGGGGGAATCTCGCTGGCAAAGGGCCATTTGACGGAGACCTCGGTACCATTTTGCGTCTCCTTGAAAACAAACTCTATCTCTAACGCTTTTCCCACCCATCCGGGGCTGTATTCTAGCAGCAAGTAACGAGGGGGAACTTCCTTTTTCACCGCCACATTTTTCAGGCCTACATCACTTAACGCCCTTTTAACTAGAGGAGAACACTCCTCGATGCGTGCACTAAGCAGATACTTGCCCTCAAGAAACTTAAGCCGCATTTCTTGAATTCTCCCCGCTATGTGCTGATTGTTTTGTCATAAACCTTGTTCTGGATTTTTCTGTAGCGCGCGTTGAAGGTTCCAGTAGTCGTTAGCGCGCCTTTCTAGATTTTATCTTTCTATTCCACGATTAGGAAGTGCCAATTTCTTTCTTGAATACTTCCGCTAGGTCTTTTCCCCAGTTGTCTAGGGCTTTGAGCTTTCCAAGGAAGAACCTGAGCACTGGCGGTTCGGACACGAACTTCAGGCCTTTCACTAGGTCTCTGTGCTTGTGAAGCCATTTTATTCTGTCAACTGCGTATTCGATGTGCGACACGGTGTAGACTCTTCTAGGCAGTGCGATCCTTGTGAGTTCTACGTCGGCGAAGACTTCTTTTCCTTCTTTGTTCCTGTCCATTGAAATTGTGCCTCTTTCCATGCTTCTGATTCCAGAGGCAATGTAAAGCCCGGCTGCGAGCGCTCCTGCCGGATACTGAGACTGGGGCATGTTTGGCAGAAACTTCATCGCGTCAAGATGGCAGGCCAATCCGCCTGGCGGCGTGACCACTGGGATTCCAGCCTTGACAAGCTTGTTGACGAAGTATTTGATCTGTTCAACTGAGCAGCCTGCGACGTCGGGGTCGACCATTTCTCTCATTCCGACGGCCATTGCGCCGACTTCCCTCATCGACATGCCGCCGTAGGTGAAGAAGCCTTCGTACACTGGGAGCCACGGTTGTATCTGCTCGAACAGTTTCTGATTGTTCGTTGCTATGCAGCCGCCTCTGACGCAGGTGTTTTTTCTTCCGCTCATGTAGTATATGTCGGCGATGCTGCACATCTCTTTGACTATTTCCGCGACTGTCTTGTTCTCGTATGCTTTCTCCCGTTGCCTTATGAGATATGCGTTTTCACAGATCAGGCTTCCGTCTATGACGAGAAGCAAGTCGTTCTCGGTGCAGATCTGTTTGATCTCCTTCAGGTTTTTCATCGAGAACGGTTGTCCACCAATCAGGTTGGTCGTTGCTTCCATTCGCACAAAGCCGATCTTGTCCTTGCCGCACTTCTTGATGACGTTCCTGAGCTTCTGCGGGTCCATACATCCTTTGAACAGGTTTGTGCTCTCGGTCTTCAACGCGTCATCATAATAGATCTCCAGAACCTGCATGCCTTGCAGCTCAATGTGAGCTTTCGTGGTCGTGAAGTGGTAGTTCGTTGGGATAACGCCGCCCGGTTTGGCGAAAACCTTTGCCAGGAGATGCTCCGCCGCTCTGCCCTGATGCACGTTCATTACGTACTTGTATCCGAGGATGTCTTCAACCGCTTTAGCAAACTCGTAGAAAGTCATGCTGCCGGCGTACGCATCATCAACTCTCATCATGCCAGCGAACTGGTTGTCGCTCATAGCGTTTACGCCGCTGTCCGTGAGCATGTCAAGAAATATGTCCTTAGTCTTGAGCAGGAACGTGTTATAGCCAGCCTCCTCAATGGCTCTGAGCCGTTGGTCAACAGGAACTAACTGGACTTTCTGCACCATTCTGGCCTTGTGCATCTCAATAGGAATTTCCTCGCCTGAAGAGAGTCTGATAGACATAATCGAAACCTCAAGAGTTTGCTCTTATCACGTTTACGTTATTATAATTCTTTCGGTCTGACATTCCTGTTCAACCATCGCCGATTTTTTCACCAAAAGCTATATGTGAAGGGTTAAGACTGTGAGAATTTTTAACAGGTCTGAGGAGAAGTCTGTTGCCTGATTCGAAAGTCTTGTTGCAGGACAAGCCGGGAAAACGGGTGCTCCTGCTAGGCAATGAGGCCATTGCCCGAGGGATTCTTGAGGCAGGGATAGGTGTTGTGACCACGTATCCAGGCACGCCCGCGTCTGAGATAGGCGACTCCGTGTCGGAAATCGCTTCTGAAGCCGGTGTGTACATGGAGTACTCGGTCAACGAAATGGTTGCGGTTGAGGTTGGTGCCGGAGCTGCAAGCAGTGGAGTGAGAGCTCTCGCAGCGATGAAGCATGTTGGGCTCAACGTGGCCGCTGACATGGTCATGACGCTGGCTTACGCCGGTGTAAGAGGAGGCTACGTGATCGTCACTGCAGATGACCCTGAGTGTTACAGTTCCCAGAATGAGCAGGATAACCGCTTCTACGCGCTGCTTTCAAACCTGCCGTGCTTGGAGCCTTCCGACCCTCAAGAAGCGAAGGACATGACAGTCTCAGCCATCGAGATATCCGAAAAACTCGAGTTGCCAGTGCTCCTGAGAACCACGACGCGCGTGAGCCACACTCGTGGACCGGTCGTTTACAAGAGCATAGTGAAACCAAACCAGCGGGGCAATTTCATCAGAGACGTGCAGCGTTTGGTGATGGTGCCAGCGTTTTCGAGGCCGAAGCACGAAGTGCTCCTGAGACAGGCCGCAAAGGCAAAGGAAATCAGCGAGGCATCTCCCTACAACAAAGTTGTCAAAAAAGGCAAAGAATTCGGCATTATATCCTCAGGCTCGGCTTATAACTACGCGGTTGAAGCAGATAACCTGCTGAGCCTAGACGCGGGCATCCTGAAACTCGGAATGACGCATCCGCTTCCAGAGAAAATGATCGGACGATTCTTGAAAGCTTACAATAAAATCATCGTAGTCGAAGAGCTTGAACCATACTTGGAAATGCAGGTCAAGGCAATAGCTAAGGATCACGCGCCAAACGTCGAAATATTCGGAAAAATGGTCAAGAGATTCTTCCCGAAAGAAGGGGAGCTTTCAACCCGCATAGTCGCGGCAGGTTTGGCCGAGATAACGGGCAGAAAGCTGCCGATAGATTTCCAAAGGATCAGTGAAAAATATGTTGAAGCCACGAGAGATTTGCCTTCGAGACCGCCGATACTGTGCGCTGGCTGTCCGCACAGAGCATCCTTCTACGTGATGAGAAGGGTCGGAGGAGACAAGACACTGTACTCAACCGACATAGGCTGCTACGCCTTGGGAATCGCTCCACCGTTGAACGTTGGAGACATCATGACGTGCATGGGCGCAAGCATAGGCACTGCCCAAGGAATGAGCAAAGCGACAGGCAGAGAAACCATTGCGATCATCGGAGACTCGACGTTTTTCCACGCGGGAATCCCTGGACTGGTGAACGCTGTTTACAACAAGAGCAAGGTCCTCACAGTGGTTCTGGACAATCTTGCAACGGCGATGACTGGGCATCAGCCGCATCCTGGGACGGGCATTACTGGAATGCACGCCTCAACGGAGAGAATTCTCATTGAAAACGTTGCTAAAGGATGTGGCGTCAAATACGTCAAAGTAGTGGACCCGTTCAAGACAAAAGAAGCCGCTGCAGTGTTGAGAGAAGCCCTGCAACAACCCGGGCCTTCAGTTGTCGTTTTCCGGACCCCCTGCACTTTGATGGCCGTCAGAGAGAAGAGGCAGAGAGGGATCAAAGTCGAACCGACCAGAATCACTAATAAATGCACGAACTGCATGGCCTGCATCAAACTTCTAGGCTGCCCAGCCATCGTCGTTGAAGAGGGAAAGGTGAAAATCGACGAAGACTCTTGCACTGCCTGTGGACTTTGCATTTCGGTCTGTCCCTACGGCGCCATTGAAGGAAGCTGTGCAGAATGAAGGAATTCAACATCGTTCTGGCCGGCGTCGGCGGGCAAGGCACGCTCTTGGCGGCTGAAGCCATAGGAGTGGCCGCTGTTAAGGATGAACTGAACGTCAGAGTAAGCGAGATCCATGGTATGGCCCAAAGGGGCGGAGCAGTGGTTTCAGCAGTGAGAATAGGCGAAACCGCTCTGTCTTCAACGGTGTTGGATGGACAAGCAGACGTGCTTTTGGGGTTTGAGCCCTTTGAAACGCTGCGGAACCTGAAGTACGCTTCAGAAAAGACGTTGGTCATTATGAGCACGGAAAGGATTCCGCCGACAGAATTGGCGGCGAAGAATGTGAAATATCCAAGTGTAGAAAAACTCGTTGAGAAGGTTCAAATGTTCACTAGCCACGTGCTTATCGTTGAGGCGCCACGGTTAGCTAAAAAAGCTGGAAGCAGTCTTGCACAGAATGTCGTGCTGCTCGGGGCTTTGGCCGGTACTGGGGTGCTGCCTGTGAAGACTGAAAGCCTAAAAGAAGCCATCCGGGAGCTTGTTCCAGCAAAACACTTGGAGATGAACCTTAGAGCCTTCCAGCTGGGCCTAGAAAGCGTGAAAGTGGGAAAAAAGAAGACTTAAGTGCTTTCACCTTTTGAAGGTGCTGGGTTTGCCTTCTCGTTTTCCAGCATGGCTTTTAGTATGCCTTGGAACAGCTTCATGTCGGAAACGTTGACCACCGGGATCTGGAAGCTTTTGTCGATCTCGTAGAGCTTTTCGTACTTCGGAAACTTCACGTAACAGACTTGGCTTACAGGAAACTCTTTCTTCTTCAACTCCTGTTCGAAGGATTTCTCGTAGACTTCTAAGCACAGGAGGTAACCGTCTATCCAGTACAGCCTGTTCGCACCGTAGGTTGCTGCGCACCAGGCGATGTTCTCTCTCGAGCGGTTATCTAAGCCTAATAGTATGATCTTCTTTGTCGGACTGATTTCAACATCCATGTCTGTTCACTCTGTGAAAGGCGTGTTCAACACTTCTTTAACCTTGCTGCTTATCTTCGGCCCAAGTCCGTGTACGGTTTCTGACCAGTCGTCAACGTTTATCACAGCGTTCAAAGGAGTTTGATAGCACTTGAGTATTGCCAGGGCTTTCTCTCGGCCAACGTTGGGCAGGCTGGCCAAAAAGTAGACCTGGGCGTCTGCCGTCGTGTCAACTCTCTTGAAGGGGTGAACCGTCGGTGCCCGTTTTTCAATTATCTGCTCTTGCCGTGCGGCCACGTAGAGGAAGTCAACGGTCTCCTTGTAAGACGTCGTGTTTATTATGGCCACACCGTTTCTTGCCAGGTTGAACATGGCACCCCAAACTGACGCGGGCTGGATCCTGCTGTACTTGTAGATTATGGGCAGGTAACCCTCCAGCAGTATGAGGCTTTTCGGATAGACCTCCTTAAGCCTGAACAGTTGCTCGAAAAGAAAGCGCCGCGTGAGAGTGTAAACAAAATCTTGAACAGTCTTCCTCTCAACGGCACACACGTCAGACAGAACATAGTCACCCTTCTCCAAAACCTCAGTCTTCACGTTCACACCGCGCTCCCTGAGCCCCTTAACAATCTTCGACGCAGTGCTTGCCTCGCGACTGTCCACAATTATCGTCGGCTGTTCCTGTTCGGCCCGTTTCTTCTCTCGCAGATAAGGAAGTAAGCTTTCAGTCCCAGACATGTTATCGACCAGCAGAAAATACCTCAACTCACACCCGTCTTATTTGGGTTTGCTGTGCCTAGACACAGAGATAGGCGCGCTAGCAAGGGCTAACCGGGGCAGATAAAATGAGCAGACGGCGAGAAAGCAAATTGCATGGAAAAGATGCGACCCTTGCTTGGGCCCCACCCAAAGCGCTCTGCACGAGTCGTCATCATGCCCTTGTGAAGTCGGTAGGTCCTTGCCCAGCGCCTATGTGCAGTACTAGTACCCTAGGGGGGAGGGGGGTGAAATAGACGAGGAAAAACGCGAATACAGGGATGTAGCGTATTCCACAAAAGAGGAGAATGAGAAGGGAACAGAGTAGCGAACGCGAAAAAGGGCGAGTCAACAGTATCCTAGTAAGCCTTAATTCCAACACCATTCTAGTCCCTCATGAGCAAGGATGACTTCACAGAACCCGAACACTAAGCGTGAAAAGCTGCCTCCCGGTCAGAGGCCGATAAAGCGTCTGTTAAGATGGGGAAAAGACCACCCAGGCATCACGTCTTCGAACCCCAAAATCGACTTAAGAGCCTACACGCTGGAGATCAGCGGCGAAGTCGAAAAACCCGTGAAGCTGACATGGGATGAGGTTCTCAAACTTCCAAAGGTCCAGTCGGTGAGCGATTTCCACTGCGTTGAGGGATGGAGCGTCCTTAACTGCAAATGGGAGGGCGTCCGTTTCAGCAAAGTGATCGAGCTCGTCAAGCCTAAAGAAACTGCTAGGTTCGTGACCTTCGAGTGCGCCGACGGTTACACGACCTCGCTTTCGATGACGGAGCTTTCAGGCGAAGACGTTCTCCTGGCCTACGGACTGGACGATAGGCCGCTTGAGGAAGGCATCGGCTTTCCGCTTAGACTCGTCGTCCCGAACAAGTACGGTTACAAGAGCGCTTTATGGGTCACAAAAATAAGGTTCACAGCGAAGAAAGAGCTCGGGTACTGGGAAAAACTGGGCTACAGCGACACCGCTGACGTTTGGAAGAACGACCGATTCGCAAGATAGAACGGCAGATTCTCAAGACGACAAGTTTCACAGAAAGTTTATTCTACCCTCAAGAACTAGAAGGCTATCTGTATCGGCAGGTGATGCACTTGTCAGACCCGATCCAGACCGCAGCAAAGAGAATAAGAAGGCTCGAGGTTCAAGGCGCAAGGAACGTGGCCATCGCAGCCATAAAGGCTGTGCAGACGCTGGCAGGGCAGACTGAAGCCCCCAGCAAGAAAGATTTTCTAAGAGAACTCTTGAAGGCCAAGGAAACCCTTTTCGCTTCAAGAGCAA
The DNA here is from genome assembly GCA_049521795.1 of Bathyarchaeia archaeon. Taxonomy (GTDB): domain Archaea; phylum Thermoproteota; class Bathyarchaeia; order Bathyarchaeales; family Bathycorpusculaceae; genus DASPPK01. Next base: position 19,523 of record JBEKOM010000009.1, on the reverse strand, counting down.
CCGAGCCGCTGATGAGGAACGCTCTGAGAATGATAATAAACAAGGTTGAAAAGAGCGAAGAGAAAAACGTGAAAAGGCTCGCTGAAACGGTTTCACTAACGTCGGAGCAGTTTCTCACAGACCTCGAAGAATCAAACAGGAAAATCGCTGAGATAGGAGCCAGAAGAATCAAGAACAACTCGGCAATTTTGACGCACTGCCACTCTTCAACAGTCACAAGCCTGCTGAGAAGAGCCAAGCATGAAGGAAAACTCTTCGAAGTCATCTGCACAGAAACCAGACCCGCGTTTCAGGGACAAACCACAGCGAAGGAGCTGCTCGAACTGGGCATAAAGACAACTTTCATCATAGACTCTGCAACGCGGTTCTTCATGAACCAGGTCGACCTCGTTGTAGTGGGCGCTGACGCGATAACATCCGAGGGAAACGTGATAAACAAGATCGGAACCAGCATCGTTGCCCTCGCCGCCCAGGAGTCTAGGACGCCCTTCTACGTAGTTTCCGAACTGCTCAAATTCGACCCGGCCACCATGTACGGGGACTATGAGAAAATAGAGGAAAGAAGCCCCAGCGAGATCTGGAAAGACGCGCCTAAGAACCTCGTCGTCAGAAACCCCGCCTTCGACGTGACCAGAAGAGACTTCATTCATGGAATAATATGCGAGGAAGGAATGATCTCTCCGCATTCGATAACAGAAGTGATGCACAGGAAATACCCCTGGGTCTTCGAATAAACAGCCTACTGCGCGCTGAATCCCCATGTTTCAAGAGCCGATCTCAGTTCCGCATGGTTCTCAGCAAAATCCTTCAGAGGGGTACCTTCCAGCGTGGCCTCAACCGCCTGCCTCATCGCCCTGGCTCCGGATATCGTGCCATCTTTATGGCCGTGGATGCCTCCTCCGGCTTGAATAACGAAGTCTTCTCCGAAGAACCTCATCAGCGCTGGAACAAGCCCAGGGTGCAGACCGCCAGAAGCCACTGGCATCACTGGTTTTAAGCCGCTCATCTGCGTCTTCAGCGCCTCACAGTTTTCGGCCACCTCTTCCCTAGTCTCAGACATTTTTCCGACCACAGTGCCAACGTGAAGCTGGTCCACCCCTATCATTCTCGCGACTTTGGCCAACACTCGCATCGAAACACCATGCTTCAAGTTCCTTGTGACCGCTGCATGCCCAGCCCTGTGCGCGTGAATCACAAGGTTGAAGCCCTGCTCCCGAAACGTCTGCAAAGCCGCAAAACCGCACGTCAAAATGTCAATCATCACGTACTCTCCGCCCTGTCTGAGAACCAGTTCTGCTCTTCTAAGCATCTCCTCTGTTTCAGCCGTGACGTTCACCATGTAGACCTTTCTTTCACCCGTCTCTGCCTCAGCCTTGTCTCTGCTCTCTAATGTTTTCACGAGACGGGCTTCAAACGGGTTGAAACTCTGGCTGCTCAGGTTCTCATCATCCTTAACCATGTCGCACCCACCGACCCACGCTTCGTAGGCCACTTTGGCGTGGTCAATGGTTTTCAGACCCAGCTTAGGCTTGATTATCGTACCAACCAACGGACGACCGTAGACTTTCAGAAGCTTTCGAATTCCCTCAACACCGTACTTTGGACCTTTGAAGCTTCTGACTAGACTTTGTGGAAAGCTGATGTCGTCAAGCCTCAAACTGGCCAGGGTTCTCAACCCGAAAACGTTTCCAGAAACGCTGCTCAGGATGTTAGGCATGTTTCCCAGCTCGAAAAGCCCCGCTGGATAAGCAATTTTGACTAGGCTGTTTCGTATGCTGAAAACATGAGCGGCAAGCTTGTCAACGTAAGGCTTAACGGTTGTGAGTTCTGTCCACGTTCCTATCGAACTCTCAGCAGCAACGGCTCCAGCCGCTCCTCTCATGCTTACGCCGTTTGGCTCGACAATGAACGTGCAGAGGACGTCCGTGTATTTAGGAGCGTATTTCAAGTCAACAAAGTCCACGTATCTCAAAGCCACTCATCCTCTCTGCTCAACTGGTGGAATCAGGTTCCTTAAAGCCTTTGATTTCAAACGCCGTCAGATGACACGCGCGGTATGATGGTGTAGCTCAGTTTAAATATCAGTCTGATGATTAGACGTAGCCAGAGGAAACCACGCATGGGTTCTAAATCCCCAAGAGGCGAATTCGCCGCAAGAGCGCTCGTGGAGAAAAGGAAGAAGTACCGCTGGAGCAGCATGTACTACAAGCGTCGAATGCTGAGGTTGGACGTCAAGGCTGATCCTCTTGAAGGAGCACCCATGGGGCGTGGCATCGTTCTTGAAAAAGTGGGTGTTGAAAGCAAGCAGCCCAACAGCGCTATAAGGAAATGCGTGAGAACCCAGCTGATCAAGAATGGCCGAGCGATCACTGCCTTCTTGCCTGGAGATGGAGCTCTAAACGTGGTTGACGAGCACGATGAGGTCCTAGTCGAAGGCATCGGAGGTTCACGAGGCAGAAGCATGGGCGACATTCCGGGGGTGCGGTGGAAGGTCATAACGGTCAACGGTGTTTCTCTCAACGAACTCGTCTATGGGCGAAAGCAGAAGCCAGCTCGGTGAACATTTTGAGTCAGAAGCAAGCGGAGAAACCGGAAAAAGAGATAAAGCTTTTCGCGAAATGGAGTTTCAAGGGTGTGGAAGTCAGGGACGTCGGGCTGCAGAGATATATTTCACTGAGACCGATTGTGATTCCTCACAGCATGGGGAGACATGAGCACAAGCGTTTTCGGAAAGCAAACGTCAGCATCGTGGAAAGGCTGATAAACGATATGATGCGACCTGGAAAGAACTCTGGGAAAAAGGCCAGAATCATAAACATGGTCAAAATCGCTTTTGAGATAATCAACCTTCGCACTGGCAAGAACCCAGTTGAAGTCCTGGTAAAAGCTGTGGAGAATTCTGCTCCCTGTGAGGACACGACAAGGATCAGTTACGGTGGCATCGTGTACCACCTTTCCGTGGACGTTGCACCTCAGAGAAGAATCGACCTAGCACTGAGAAACATAACTGAGGGAGCCAGACAGGCGTCATTAAATAATCCTCGCTCAGCAGAGGAGTGTTTGGCAGAAGAATTGATAATGGCGGGAAACAACGACATGAAGAGCTTTGCTGTTGCCAAACGCAACGAAATCGAAAGGATAGCTCAGGCGTCAAGATAGCGCAGGTTTCGCGGCTTATTTCAAGTGAATCTCGACGACGTCTCCATCCTCAAGAGTGAAGTTTGCCCCAACCCTCTGTGGGCTGAAGACAAGACGGCTGGACCAAACCTTGGCAAAGTTGAAATTGTCCTTGAAATCGCTGTGAATGCTCCTCGCCAAATCATATATTGTCGAGTTCTTCCTAAGCACAAAGGGTTTCTTAGAGTATTCCTTCTCATTAGGTTCCTTCGTGTAGACTCGTATTATTTCCAAGGCCTTGACCAATGTTTCGGCAAGGTTCTTTAAACCTGTTCCTCTTTTGCTTGAAACGGCGACCACCGGAAGCCTATTCCCTAGGTAGGCCTTGAGAAGCTTCAGATTTCCTTCAGCTCCGTTGATGTCGATTTTGTTTGCAACTACTACGGCCGCCTTATACACGGTGCTTTGAAAAATCGCGTCTTCAACTTCGCCCAGCGTGGCTTCACCGTGTATCTTCACGACTCCGTCTCTAACGTTGTAGCTCTTGAGCAACTCCTCAACATCCCTGAAGGTGCAGTCCAGAAGCTTTCCCGTGAGTATGATTCGCAAGCCGGCTCCCATGAACCTTCTTTCAACCTCAACCCTTGACTTCGGTTTGCTCGTTGATATGCGAGCCTTGCTCATTTCCTCCAAAATAAGAGACATCTGCTTGACGGGGTCTTGCGACAGGTCGACCAAAAGCATTAACCCATCTGCGTTCCGAGCGATGCCTAGAGTCTTGGGTCCCCAGGACCGACCGTCCGCTGCTCCTTCAATGAGTGCAGGAGCCTCAATGATTTGAAGCTGCATATCTTGATAATCCATTATTCCCGGCACTGGTTCCCTTGTGGTGTAGGGATTGGTTGAGACTTCAACCTTGGCGTGGGTAACAGCTGAGAGCAAGCTGCTCTTTCCCGCTTTTGTTAGGCTTATCAAAGCTATTTGGGCGGCACCTTCTTTTTCTATGAAAAGTTTGGGTCCGCTTCTTCCGGTCTTCTTCCTCTTCTTCTCTTCCAACTCACTCCGCAAGACGCGCATCTGTTTTTTGACCTGTGCGCAGGTCTTCGCGGTGCCCTTGTGCTTCGGCACCAAACTCAGAAACTCTTCCATGCGCTGGAGTCTTTCTTTCGGATTCTTTGTCGCTTCAACCTCTGCCCATTTCTTTCTAGCGTCATGAGGCAAGTTTGCTGGCATAACTTAAACTCGTCCAGGTTATAACTCAAAAAGCCAAGTTTTATATTCGTTCCGATGCGGAGCAGTTCAGCATTTTTGTTTATCATAAACTTATATGGCTCACAACATGGAGACGTCTCCCGCAAAATCCCGTCTTCTTCTGGTCAGATATATTTATCGAGAATCCTTATTCTATCATATGAACCCCGTTGTTATGGGTAGAAGAAAGAAAACAAAACATGATAGAGAAAAAATGCGTGCAAGCTATGAGACAGGTAAACAACTGACGTTGGACAATCTGCCCGCAGAGCCTCAGAAAAAACCACCTGAAAAAGAAGAGTTGTTGCCTTCCTCTTCTGCTGAATCGCCAGATAAACAGAACAAGCAAATCATCATTACGAAGATTGGCTCAGTGATTGAAGAGAATGAGTTGACTCTGGACGTTGAGTTCAAGCTGGCTCCTGATAAGAATGCTTTTTCAAAGATAAAGTCGGATTTATGGTTTGACGAAAAAAGAACTAAATCCGTTCTATTTGACATCCTGCATAGTTTTGGCACAACCGACGAGTTTACGTTGAAGGCAGTAGTCGACCTGAATGGAATGGAACCAGGACCTCACGCGGTCAAAGTTGAAATGTACGAACTGTCGTCTTCTGGACAGATGTGTGCTTACACCTTGAAAGAGGCAACGATCGAATATCTCCCACAGAAACGAGAATCCAGACTGAAAAAAGTCCCAATAGTCAAGAGGATTGAAGGTGAGGGCATAGCTGTCGTCTCAGACAGTGAAAAAGACATCTACCGAGAAATTGAAGATACAATGAAGAAAGACGTGATTAGCAAGCGGGACGAATGGTAATTCAGTCTGCGGTGTGCAGAATCGGTCGATTTGAAACAAAAAACAGAAAAACAAACACACCAAATATAGCGTGTTTGAATCCTCGGTGATTGTCTTTGGCGTTGGACTGCTATTTTTCTGGGAAGGAGATTCTAGTGGACGCCGTAGGATGGGGCGACCTGTTATTGGGTGTGGTAGTGGGGGCGCTTTGCCCTCCAAACCCAATGCTCATGGAACGCAGAATCCCAGTCTCGTCCTTTCAACCGCCAGAATTCCAGAACAAGAAATACTTGGATGACGCTGTGAAAATTGCCGACGAGATAATCCAGGTCATGCAGCCTGAAGTCGGAACTTGTTTCAAAGTGTGTTCAGAATATGTTCTGTCCAGCGTTCGAAAACACCTGCAAAACAGAGGGTTCAACGTTCAAACGGTAAAAAACACAGGCGAGCTGAAGGACATGGTTGACAGAGGCTACGTAAGATGGTGTGTTGAAGAAGGAGTCCCAGAAGAAATACTCAGAGATAAGACACGCTTCTGGACGTTACTGGAGTGGGTTGCTGAAAGACCCAATCTAAGAGAAAGCCTTGTGAAGACAGGATGGGCTAGCTGGGAACGAAAATGGCGAGAGCAGATATACAAAAAGCCTCCAAGATTACGAGGCTAAATCCTTGGCACCAACATTTTTCGCAAAATGGTCTAGGCATTTTTGGAATCTTTGCATAGTGCAGGGCTACTCGGACACAAGTGAATTGAAAACACAATGAAATATGTCAGCATGATCAATATCAAGGACGACAAGTTTGAAGTCGCCGCGGCCACAACCGAAGAAGAAATCAGGAAGTTGGGGTTAGCTGGCTTTCAGAAATACGACGAGCGCAAAATAGGAGAAACGCATGTCAGCTACTACCGAAGACCGAAAAGATTTTCCGTATATCGTTCCCAAACGCCAAACGAACATTCGGCCGAATATGATAAACTTAAAATAACTGAATGAACAGTTGTGTAAACGAATTCACCAAAATTCAATGGAGATTTCAGAAAACAGGAGGAGAAGAAATGAGCAAAGTAGGAAAGCCGCACATGAACCTCGTGATCATGGGACACGTAGACCACGGAAAATCAACCACAACGGGACACCTGCTCTATCTCGCAGGAGCAGTTGAAGAGCGACTGGTAAAGCAGTATGAAGAGGAAGCCAAGTTAGCTGGAAAAGAGAGCTTCAAGTTTGCATGGGTGCTGGATAACCTTAAAGAGGAACGAGAAAGAGGCTTGACAATAGACCTTAGGTTTCTGAAGTTTGAGACCAAGAGGTATTACTTCACCGTCATAGATGCGCCAGGTCACAGAGACTTCGTCAAAAACATGATTACTGGCGCAAGCCAAGCTGACGGAGCTATACTGTTCTGCTCCTCCAGAAGAGGAGAATTTGAAGCTGGCATAGGACCGGGCGGGCAGACCAGGGAACACGCGTTCCTGGCCTTCACCCTGGGTGTTCGCCAACTAATCGTTGCCGTCAACAAGATGGACGACGTTTCAGTCAACTATAGCCAAGAACGATACAACGAAATCAAGAACGAAGTAGGCAGAATGCTCAAGATGGTGGGTTTCAAGATTGAAAAGATTCCGTTCGTCCCCACATCAGGCTGGACAGGAGAAAACTTGGTGAAGAAAAGCGAGCACATGGCATGGTACACGGGACCAACACTCATTGAAGCGTTGGACACCTTTGAAGTGCCTTCTAAACCCACGAACAAGCCGTTACGAGTTCCAATTCAAGACGTGTACAGCATCACAGGCGTAGGCACCGTTCCAGTCGGCAGAGTCGAAACCGGCGTGATCAAAGAAAACGATGTTGTCATCTTCATGCCAAGCAACAAGCAGGGCGAAGTCAAATCGCTGGAAATGCACCACGAAAGGATTCCGAAAGCTGAACCAGGCGACAACATAGGCTTCAACATCAGAGGCGTGGCCAAAACGGACATCCACCGCGGAGATGTGTGTGGACACGTCCCAAACCCGCCGACGGTGGCCAAAGAGTTCATCGGACAGATAATTGTGATCTATCATCCGACAGCCGTCGCAGCAGGCTACACACCGGTGCTGCACTATCACACAGGGCAGGTTGCCTGCAAAATGACAGAGCTGATAAGAAAGATCGACCCACGAACCGGACAAGTTGTCGAGGAAAAGCCTGCCTTCCTTAAGACCGGAGACGCTGCAATAGTCAAGATGGAGCCGCTTCACCCCATTGCCGTAGAAACCTTCGCCGAGTTCGAAGAGCTAGGACGCTTCGCAGTCAGAGACATGGGCACCACAGTGGCCGCGGGCATCATCAAGGAGATCACGAAGAAAGGGCCATAATTTATTCCCATCTTTTTTGTAGCATACTTCAAACCGCGTTTGAGTCGTCTTTTCGCATCCTATTCGTCAACCCATCTGACGTTAAAGAATAAACCGATCGAAATGCCGTTGAAGTCAGAGCTAACCGGTCAGTTGAGGTTTTGACCTGGACACTTTTTTCTGGACCGTCTCAAGCTCGATGAGTTGCTATGATGATATAGTGGAAGGGTCCGGCTTGTCTTGCCTGTTCCACTTTGAAGCCTGCCTCTCTGATCATATTGGAGGCCTGTTCCTCACTGAAACGGATCTGTAACGGTGGACCGAAGCCCGTGGGTTCTTTTTTCCAGTCTAGATCAACCAGTCGCCCCGCAGGCTTGAGCATAGTCTTAGCGTTGGCCAAGACCTTGGCTGGCACATTGAAGTCATGGAGGACGATGCCGAAGAAAACGATGTCGGCGCAGGCTTCACAGAAGACCGTGTCTTCAGCCCCGCCGACTACTGCGGTGAGGTTTTTCAAGCCTTGACTTGCGGCTTCTTTCTTCAACTCTGTGATCGCGTCCTCGTCGAGGTCTAGAGCGTACACTCTGCCTTTCCTGCCGACGATTTTTGCGGCTGGGATAGCGAAGAAGCCTTCTCCACAGCCAACATCGATAAAGGTCAAACTGGCTTTCAAGCCGATGGCGGTCAGGATGGCTTCAGCATTCTGCCACTTTCGCCTTTCCGTTTCGTCACCATAGAACCTGCGGCGGTTCAAAACCGACAGCCCCTGACTGTTTTCAGAGCTCTGAATGTTCTATATATAACTGAGTTTTGCAGGGAATGAGCGAAAAAGTGTTTGAGAGTAACCTTTTTTCAGCAAACTGAAGTGGAGTAATCTTTGACTGATTCAAGCTCAGGTTGTATGGGCACAAAGCACATAAATATAGAGATATATAGAGACCACAAATCAACGTGAAGGTGTGAAATGAAACATGGTAGACAAAAGGTCTCTGGGTCTTTTGAAAGAAATGCTTGAGTCCTTCGGGCCGGCTGGGTTTGAGGTTGAGACGGCGGCGATCGTGAAGAAGGCTGTGAAAGCGTATGCTGATAAGGTGACCACGGATAAGCTTGGTTCGGTTATCTTCACTCACAGAGGAACAGCGGAGCAGCCTCGGGTTCTGCTTTGCGGGCACATTGATGAGGTTGGGTTCGTCGTTTCGGGCATAGATGATAGAACTGGCTTCCTCTCGTTCAACCCGTTGGGCGGATGGTGGGATCAGGTGCTACTGTCTCAGCGCGTGGTGGTGAGAACCGAGAAGGGCGACTTGCACGGCGTGATCGCAGCGAAGCCGCCGCATCTGCTGCCGCCTGAGGAGCAGAAGAAGGTGGTTGAGAAGAAGATGATGTACATTGACGTCGGTGCGACGAGCAAGAAGGAAGCTGAGGCTATGGGTCTCAAGATAGGCGACCCCGTTGTGCCTTACTCGGGTTTCTCGACTATACGCGGCGGCAAGCTTGGGATGGGAAAGGCTTTTGACGACAGGATAGGCGCGTTCATCGCCATGGAAGTTGTGCGCAGACTTTCGGAGGAGAAGGTAAAGCATCCGAACACAGTTTACGGCGCGGCCACGGTGCAGGAAGAAGTCGGAGCGAGGGGTGCAGCGACGGTTTCTCACATCGTTGACCCAGACGTAGCTATCGTGCTAGAAGTTGACATCGCAGGCGACGTTCCAGGAGTTCAGCCCCAGGAAGCACCGGCCAGAATGGGCAAGGGCCCTTCGATACTCACGTTTGACAGTTCCATGATTCCGAACCAGGCTTTGAAGGAGTTTGTCATAGACACTGCAAAGAAGCTGAAGATTCCTTACCAGCTCTCGGTGGTCGCAGGAGGAGGATCGGACGCAGGCAGGATTCACATGAGCAGAGCGGGATGCCCCAGCATAGTCATAGGCGTGCCAACCCGCCACATACACTCACACGTCGGCATCCTGAGCTTTGAAGACGTGGAAAACGCCACAAAGCTGACGCTGGAACTGGTCAAAAGGTTCGACAAGAAAACGGTCAGCGGCTTCACAACTTTCTAAACGCGAAGTCCCTTTTCTTCTCTGCGCTCAGCGTTTGTGGAATACGCTACATCCCTGTATTCGCGTTTTGACCCCGTCTATTCCGCCCTCCCCCTCCCCCTAGGGTGCTAGTACTGCACGTAGGCGTTGCGCAAGGTCCCACTGGATTTGTACGGACTTGAAGGCGAGCATGTGCAGGGGGCTTAGCAGAGAGTCTGGGCAAGGATAGTGACCGCTCAACGCGCTCCGCCGTCGCACCTCATCTTGTACGCACGCTAATTGACGAGGGGTTCATACGAACATTTCTCGATGTTCAGTTTACTGCCGTTGCTTTCTACGACGCTGTCAAGCTGATAGTGATGACAACGTTTTCACACGTATTCCAAGCTTTGCGTTCGCCCGCAAGTGCGGCAAGTTTTGCATGGAGTAAATCTTAAATCAACTACTGTTCATACGATCAGTCGTGGCTTGATATGAGTGATGAAGACGCTGTGATGACAGTTGATAAGCCCCACTTTGTAGTCAGACTTTACACGACTCTTCTGAAGGTTGACTTGAAAGAAGGCGCCAGGAGGGAGTTGGAGAAGCTGATGGAGGCAAAACCCGCTTTTCGGGACAGTGTGGGTTTATTGTTCCAGACAGCGATCCCTCTCGACGTTCGGCTGCGAGACATAAGGTCTGTTGGCCTAGACAAGAAAGGAAGAGTCAAGATAGACATTCCTTCGCGAAAGGACCTGACGATTCCCCTCGATGAAAAAGAGGCCACTCGCCTAATTGACAAACTGAACGAGTTGATTCCCAAGGAAAAGGAAAGGGCAATAAGGGATACGGAAGAGGCGAAGAGGACCGAAAAGGCTTTTGAATCCAAACGTGCGACAATAGGAAAGGAAGCGGCCAGGGGAGCAGCAGAACACTAGACGAAAACTGAGCATACTCGCCAACGTCGAATCCTAGCGCCCGCTGACATCAAAAAGAGCACGTGTGTGTGTTTCCTTGAAGAAGTCGACAGACTGATTGACCAGAGCACCTTGCAATTAGCGTAGTGAGGGGCTCGTTCCTATCCACTGTAAAAACTGGGATAGTTGTACTGATATGTGACTGTTTGCTGAGGCTTGCGCGTCATTGCCAGCAGGTAACCGATCAGTAATCCGGTAACCAGGCCGCCAATGTGCGCAAGAACGTTAACATCTGGGCCAATGTTGATGACTAAGAAGAAGAAAGAGTACAATAATGCATACATGATCGATTGACCGATAGAACGTCTGGCGTAGATCGTGCACGCTCCAAGCATGCCGAAGATTGCGCCCGAAGCTCCGATCGACCAAGTATCAGGGCCCATCAGAAGCGTGAGAAGTCCGCCAGCTAACCCGCTTAGGAAATAGACTGACAAGTATTCTTTGAGGTCAAACAGCTTTTCGGCTCTCAGTCCGAATATCAGCAGGAAGAGCATGTTTCCGACGATGTGTAGGAGGTTAGCATGAATGAAAATGGCTGTCAAGAGTCTCCAGGCTTCGCCGTTGAGGACTAAAAAGTTGTTCTGCCCGTAACTCGAGACAACCCAATCGCTCGTGTTGTTGATGCTTCCACTCAGAATAGACGTGTAACCGTAGACGGCAACGTTTACGGCGATGAGTGTGTAGGTCGGCATGTACGTTTCCGAGTTCCTGAACATCCGCTTTCAACCTTTGACCTGCTCGACGATTCTCTGCTTGATCTTTGACGAACTGTCCAGTTTGTCTGAGCTGAACTTGCTGATCTTCACGATCTTTATGTCTAATCCTTTTTTCTTGATCACATCTCTTACTTCCCGCTCTAACCCGCTGACATCGCTGTCATGACCGACCGCAACGACATCTGGCCTGATCTTTTCAAGAACCTTCCGCATGCTAAAATCCTCATATCCCAGCATGGCTTCGTCAACGACCTTCAATGAAGCGACTAGCGCGCAACGTTGATACTCGGGTATCACCGGCTTCTTCCCTTTCCTTTTCTCCACCGTGCTGTCCCTTGCCACGATCACTATGAGCTTGGCGTTCGGACCGCCTGCCTTTTTTGCTTCCTCAAGAAACCGCACGTGTCCCAAGTGCAGCAGGTCGAAAACGCCTGAGGCAAGGACTACTTTGCGCTTCTCGGTTTCTGCGGTTTTTTTGGCCATTCGAAACTGACCGCTCCTAACATTCTAAGTGCGTCGAGCAAGCCTTCGCAATAGGCGACAGAAGTTAAGCTCACCTCAAATTTCTTCTTTTCCATATAATACCTCGCATCTTCAAGGTAGTCCTTAGCGCAGTCTACAACCTTTCTCACGTTTCCAACATTCACGCTAAGAGGGTCCCCGCGGACTGTCATCTCAGTGAAGACTCGTCCGGCAGAGTTGATGTACTTTGAAGCAAGCTCATCCAGGCTCATTCTGCAAGCCTTCTCAAGGTTTCAGGAGCGCCCGCTAACACTATTAATGCCTCAGCCTCCATGAAGTGCAGCCTCCCGGGGAAGATTAAGCCATGAGGCGGCTGACCAAAATCAAAGTCTAGAATGTGCATCACAGACCCTGCCTTGACTCTAGGGTTGCTGCTTCCAGCTCTCGCAACGCCAACGGCAAGCGTATCCATGGTGACCACGTTATTTTTTCTCTTAGCCTCTGTTTTCGACAACTCTCTCAAGGCGTCGCTTATGCTTAAGTAACGATTTCCGCTCACTTCGATGTCTAGCAAGCAAAGGGTGTGAAGCCCCAGCTCCTTGTTTTGAGCAATGACTTCGTATGGAGTCTCAGATGAGACCTCGTCTGGGAAAGGTATGGTCACGCTTTTTCCAAACTTGTAGTTGTGCAATCCCGAGAGACCGATTGCTGCCGAAAGTATTGACGCTCCGTGGATTATTCGGGTTCTTATTCCACGCTTTTCAGCTTCGATCCGCAAAGCAACGTGAGTCGTTGCGATCATGGGATCGCCGGGGACAAGCAAAACAGCCTTGCCACCGCCCGCAGTGTCCAGAATGATTTTTCCGTTCCCTTCTTCAAGGTCTCTTCTCACAACCAATTGAGGCTTCTTGCCTGAAAGTTCTGCGAAGAGTTTCATCGAAAAGTCCGGGAGCAAGCTTGTATACAGCTCGATGAAAACATCGTCTGCCGTCTTCGTTTCCTCCAGTCCTCGAAGACTTATCCCCAAATGATCATGCAGCCCAAGTCCAACGAAAACCAGCTCACCCAAACCTTCCAACCTCTTCACAACGGGAATTAAAGGTGGAGACTTAAAGCTTTAGTCTCAGATCGATCTCGTGCGCTGTCGTATGATCTGCAAAAGCTAGGAATATAGTTATGTTGAACGAAAGAATGGATAGGAACCACGGAGGAGAGTCGTTCCTCGACTAAGAATTTGATGCGGGAGGCAGTTCAGAAAAGGAAAGAGAAACAAACACAGATGAACTTGTAAGGTCGACGCACGAAACGATACCGAAAGCTCTAAATTCCCTCCGTTAGTTCTTTTCTGAAAGAAACCACGTGGGCCCGTAGCTCAGTAAGGTTAGAGCGGCGGACTCTTAATCCGTAGGCCACGGGTTCAATTCCCGTCGGGCCCGCCACTATTTGGGTATGGAACCGCCGAAGCCCATTTCTTTTTAGCAATGGAACCAACACGTTCCGCTCTTCATGGCGCACTAGAGTTGACAGTGACGCGCCAAAGTAATCGTTAAATGGGCAGAGGACAATTACAACGTGCCTGAGCTACTTGGCACTCGCCGTTTTGGAGATGAACCATGAATGAGCACGGAAATAGGTGAGGATGACTCAGGAAATGCCGCTTCGGGTTTCCTGTTCTTAGGCAAAACCGTGGCTGATGAAGCCGAGGTTCTGTTGCCGATTCAGGCTTTCAAGCGTCATTTAATGGCACTCGGGGGAAGCGGCTCGGGTAAGACCGTGTTGTGCAAATGTGTCATTGAGGAGGCCGTGCGGAACAACGTCCCAGTCCTGATAGTCGATCCGCAGGGGGACATTTCGTCCCTTGCGATAAAGGGTGACGTCGAAGAGTTGAGGCGGCATGGGACAGGGGTTGAAGTGCAGGAGGACTATTTTGGTAAGGCGCGTGTTGCGATTTTTACTCCTGCGAGCAACAGGGCGATTCCGATATGTGTCAACCCTTTCAGGTCTCCTTCACAGGACATTCCGCATGAGGAGGCGGTACAGGCCATTGATCTCACGGCGGATTCTCTAGCGGGCTTCCTAGGTTATGATTTGAACGCGAACGCTGGAAAAAGTGCGAAGGCCTACATCTTCACGATTCTGGAATACATGTGGCAACAGGGACAGAGAATCAGTGACATGGCTCAACTCGCCGACGTGGTAATGAACCCTCCTGAGAAGATAACTGCGACTCTGAACGGTCTTGTGGCGAAGAAGGAACCTGAGGAGATTGCCCGAAAGCTGCGTTTCTTGACAGTGGGCACTTCGTCGCTCATGTTTCAGATGGGAGTCCAAATAGACATCAACATGTTCGTGGACAACAGCGATGGAAAAGTACCGGTGAACATAATCTATCTTAACACGTTGACGTCTGAGAACGATAAACAGTTTTTCTTGGCTACGTTGCTTAAGGAGCTTTATTGTTGGATGCTGAAGAACCCTTCCAACGATTTGCAGATGCTCTTCTACGTAGATGAAATCTCACCTTACATTCCACCCTACCCGAGGAACCCGCCGCCAAAAAACGCTTACACGCTCCTGTTTAAGCAGGCGAGAAAGTACGGCATAGGACTCGTTGCGGCCACCCAGAACATCACAGACATAGACTACAAAGCATTGGCGCAGGTCAACACGTGGTGTCTAGGTCGCATGATGACAACTCAAGACATCGCGAGAGTCCAGAAAATCATTCAGTCCATCGACCCCACTCATGCTGATGCCGTTTTGCAGAAGCTACCCAGCCTGCGGACGGGCGAGTTTCTCCTCCTGTCTCCAGACCTATACAGTGACGTAGTCGATTTTGACGTTCGGTGGTTGGTCAGTAAACACTTGACGTTGGACGAGAGGGATCTAGCCCAGCACGTGCCAGCAGAATCAAGGGCCTTTTTCGAGAAACACGTGCAGGCGGAGGCCATGAAAAAATGGACTAATGCTGCCCATTTTGAGCCGTCCAAGACTCTGGATGAAAAGATTCAACGGTTACTCCGTTCAGAAGGAAGGGCCGTTCCAGCATCGTTGGTAGCAAGGGACCTGAAGATAAGTCAGGGGGACTCTGAGAGGGTCTTGTCTAGTCTTGTAAAAGCTGGAATAGTCAAGAAGGGCCGAAACAAGGCTGATGGTGAAACCTTGTACTGGCTGTCAGAATTCAACTTGGACCCGTCTATAGGCATTAGCGGTGAAGTGTTGATGATTTCTCCAGTAATCAGCCAAGCAGAAGCCGTGAAAAAGTCTGCTCCTCTGCTTAAGGGAGGAGTGTTTCATAAAGACGAGCAAGTCTACGATGCTGAGTTCCGCTACGTGCCCCTCTGGAGAGTGAAGGCAACCAAAGAAACACGATTGCTTCTCGTCAAGAAGAAAGAGGCACGCACATACTACGTCAGCGGAGAGACGGGTGACCTAGTATCGCTGGAAAAAAGGAAGATAATGTTCCACAAGTTGCTTTCAGACACGTCTCAGAAACTCAGAAATCTGGATCAGGACAAACGCTTTACATTCGTTTCAAAAATGCCCGGCGAAATGGATAAGTTACCCCAGATAAGGCTAAGCAAGAATAAAGCGTGTCAGACGTTGGAATTGAAGATAGGCGTGAAGTCAGAGTCAGCGGAACTGGTTCTGCTGCCCATCTGGGCCCTTAAGGTGCGGCACAAAACGAAGAAGGCAAGACGCACCATCAACATGGATGCAGCAACGGGACGCCTGCTTGTTGGGAACGTTTAGAAGCATTTGCGCGCTAAATCGCTTGTTACAGTTAATGTCTTTCCAAATCTCCAGGGAAGACCTTTCGAATCAAATCGTCGGAAATGCAGAGTAGTGAGCGCGCGTAGCCCTATCATATTTCAGAAGAGGAATTGGACTCGAACCCTTTTGGGTACGGGTCCCGTCGGATCCGCTTTTGTGTGAGGTGCCACCTGTTTGCGCGCGCGCTCTGAACCAGCTGGCCTAAGACAAAGAGAATGCTGGTTACAGGATATTTGAAGCAGTGGACTCGAACCCATTCGGGTCTAAGTTCGTAGAAGCCTGAACCATCTTGGACACGGCTCAACCTAGAAGGAGAAAGCACAACCTCTCAACCACAAGAATCGTTTTGTTTTCATCGAGCGCGCGCGTTACAGAGACCTTAAGACGGGTCGCTTCATACGGAAGCCTTGGAGGTCGCGCTGGCCTTGTATTTTATCTCCATTATAGATTGATTGTCAGGATGAAGAACAAACATAACGGAACAAGCGCTGTTTTCGCAGCAGTACCTTTTCTTGCGCGAGCCTTTTTTCAATAGTTTCCCACATTCTGGACAATTAACCATCTTCAAACTCCCTCTTGGATAACTAAAGAAGATGATGTAAAAATGTTATGAATCTCGGATAGTGAAGGAAACTCTGTTTCTGCTAGCGCGCGCCAAAAGAAGAAAACTTTTTCTATCCTTCATGTGCGATCATCGTTATTGTTGATTTAACTCTCTCCAGTCTCCTTATCTTGTCATGTATTTCTTTAAGCTTGTTCATAGTATCCGCTCTTGTTCTTACAATGATGTCATAGACGCCGTAGAGAGGATAAGCTTCTTCAACTCCCTTAATCTCCCTCAATGCTTTCATCAACTTTGGGTGATATTCTTCTGAATTTATCAACAAATATGCCGTAGGCATCCAAATCACCTTTTACTGTTTCTGAACACTTGGCTTTTAGTTTTTGGGCGCGCGCTTTCTTCATTTCTTTGGTCGTTCGCACTGACGCAGGCTTTTGGAGTTCGAGCGCGCGCGATAACGTAATGAACGGTTTTTACCGTGAAATTGTAACAAAACGTGTAACAAACCCGTCACAATCCCTTTCAGCGCGCGCTGCATGACGGGCGACGCATAAAGATTTTCTGTAGAAGCGTGCGCGCTAGTCTAGGCTTTATGATTTATGAGGCATTTTGTTTATAAGTATCGGTGTGAAGGGTAGGTGCAGCGTGTAAGAAGTGATTTTTGCACAGCAACCGTAAAGGAGTTGAGTGAGTTGACATATGAGAGAAGAGAAATGCACAAGGCAGTTTGCGCTGAATGCAAAAAGGAATGTGAAGTGCCATTCAAGCCTGATGGCAGCAGACCAGTATACTGCCGAGAATGTTACGCTAAGAGAGCACCCCCAAGAAGAAGCCAATACTAGATCAAGCCAAAAGCTCCATTCTAAGATTGGTTTTCTCCCCGTTTTTATATTCTTTTTTCAAGTCACCTGAGTAGATATTAGCGTACGCTAAGCGCGCGCGCTGAGTTATGTGGTTTATGGAAGAAGCAGATAAAACCCTTCTACAAGGAGTCCTAGCGCGCGCTATCAGAAGGCTTATCCCAAGTTTACAATGTAATTGTCAGAGATCCTTATGCAGATACAAGAGATGCAAATTGAAGTCAATCAGTTTTTAGAGTTTTTGAATGTTGACATGCGAGTTATCATTGTTACCAATTGTCGGGACAACATAGCAAAGGCTATCGGACTATATATTAACGGCACGATTCCTGTCGTGAATCTGAAAGTCAATGTAGTTTTCGGAAACGTGTCCGTAAACAAGGATTATTTGAACAGAACTCTAACCTACGATGAACAGAGGTTCATGTTGGCACATGAAACTTCCCACATCTATCTTAATCATGTTATGCCTCGTGCTATTGATGGATTCATAGATGGACTCATAAGAAATCGCAAAAGCGATGTTCACACCTTCCTAAAGGGGGTACAAGTGTTTTTGTATCTACTCAATATCCCTCCCCCTTTGTCTGTCATCGCTAAAGAGCAAGAAATAGCTGCCGATGTCAGAGCAATATCTCTGACAGGAAATGAGAATGCTGCTATCAGTTGTTTAACCAAACTTGTTAATGGAAATCTAGATGACTACTCCCATACTTGGGAAGCACTCGGTGTCAAAATGCCTGTTATGACTATGAGAGAACGCATCCAAGAGATACGGCGAAGATTATCCAGTCTATGTCAATATGTCTCCAAACCATCTTCATGTATGAAATCATCCGACGAAATTTCACAGGGAAAACCATCCGACGCAGACTTCACAGAACCTCAAAAAGCAATACCGCAAAAAATCAAATCATCACCCGACTTGCACCACGAAGACTAATCACCCGACGATAGACCAGAACCCCTTTTCGCAAGGCTCATAGCATTCGTTGCGCGCGCGCCCGCGTGTATGTTATGTGTGTTTGTTATGTGTGCTTGTTGTGTGTGAAGAGAGAGTAAGTAAGTATAGTGGAGTAAGTCAGAGAGTCGTAGTCGTAGAAGGTGTGTGTGGGTAAAGTTTTATCCCAGAGCGCGCGCGCTTTTCACCAAAAGAAAAATCGGAATTGCGCATAGGGCCCACAATATCTAAATCAAAACGAAACAAGACTCATGGACAGTAAGAAGTCTATGGCAAAAGTGAAGCCTTGCTATTCTTTCTCCTTATTCATTTTCAATATATGGTCAGCAAGTGCCGCTAACGTCAAAGGACGGTAGCGTATTTTGTCTTTCAAGTCTATCAAGAAGCTTTCAACGTTCTCATCAACGTAGGCTTGAGTTGTCTGAGCCTCTCTGAATGTCTGAATAAACCGCGTGTAGGCAGAATAGTTCTTGTGGAACGTAATGACTACGCCAGTATGATTCAGCCCTATGCCTTTTTCAAGCATCATGATATTTCTAGGACTTTCTTTCACCTTTTCTTCAGCCAATTTCCTTGCTTCGCTAGCTTCTGTCAGGTCCAGCGTGGGTTTAATGCTGATGAAAGTTAATGCCATTAGCTCAAACCCAAGCATGGTGAAGTCAGGAACTATCGTATACTCTTTGATTAAGCCTTGCTTCTCAAGTTTCTTGATTGCTCTGCTGACTGTAGGCTGAGAAACATGAAGGACTTTCGCCAGCTCCCTATCGCTCCTGCGACTGTTCTTCATAAGCTGAGAAACTAGCCTCAACTCTACGTCTTTCAAGACTTTCTCTCTTTCAAGGTCCATGGCTCAGTATTTCCCTTCTTATGAACTTAAAAGCTTTGATTGTCCGTTTCAGAATTCTGGAAAACTCGCATGGGCCCGTTTTCAGTTGCCAACAGACGAAAGTTTACAGAGAAATTCAACAGACGAAGAGTTTACAGAACCTGAATCCAACAAGTTAATATACTCCGCTTCCCATCTTGCCAGAAGCAAAAGTTTTTGCCCAGTAAGACCGAGAAAATCGGGTTCTCCGCTTTTACTTTTTGGCAAAGCAGCTTAGAAACAGTAAGGAAGTGAAAAACATGCGCTATATGCAAAACAAGAAAGAAATGCAAGAACGAAAAAGAAAAAATGAAATGAATTGCACTATCACGCGGAAAATGCAAGGTCAATAAGATTCCCATCTTTTTTCTGTCTATTCAGGTCATCAACCGAAAGGTAACAGCCCAATGGAAATGCCTCGTCAACCGTAGAGGTAACAGAACCGTGCGCTAACACTTTTATTTAGGAACCCTTCAGTCTTGGAAGGGTTTCCATAGGTTCAATCCAACAAATGCAACTGGAGCCTGTCAGTTTGCTACAGGGTTGGATCATTGGAAACCCCTCTCTTTCCTTTTGAGGAAATCTGCAAAACTCGTTAGGGCCCGTTTTTGGCTATCACCCGATCTGTTACAGGGAGAAGCATCACCCGATGATAGACCAGAACCAGCTATAACAACACTTAAGAAGCGCGCGCTATCTTCAGAAGGCGCAAGTGGCGCGCGGGATCGTCGCTACCTTCTTAAGTCACTAGGACCTTCGACGAGTGCTGTAGTAGCTTTTGAACGGGAGCAGCGGTGTTTTGACGAACATCACGAAA
>JBEKOM010000008.1:0-83701 GCA_049521795.1 Bathyarchaeia archaeon | reverse complement strand
GTGAAAGAGGGAAGGAAAACCTTTGCCAACACTCTCAAGTACGTGTTCATGGCAACGAGCGCCAATTTCGGAAACATGTTCAGCATGGCAGGAGCATCACTCTTTCTGTCATTTCTTCCCCTCCTTCCCAGACAGATATTGCTCACCAACCTGATGACAGATTTCCCAGAGACAACCATCGCCACGGACAATGTGGATAGTGAAATGGTTGAACAGCCCCGTCGCTGGAACATCACCTTCATCCGCAATTTCATGGTGGTTTTCGGGATTCTAAGTTCGGTGTTTGATTATCTCGCCTTTGGAGTACTTCTTCTTGTCTTGAAAAGCCCGATGACCCTATTTAGAACCGGCTGGTTCGTAGAGTCGGTTATTTCAGCAAGTTTGATTGTGCTCGTTATTCGAAGCAGGAGACCTTTCTTCAAAAGTTTTCCTGGGAAATATCTGCTGCTAACCACAATAGCTATTGTTGGTGCCACGCTTATCTTCCCCTTCACTCCGCTCGGCAACCTATTCGGATTTGCTCAGCCACCCCTCTTAGTTCTTCTTTTGATGGCGATAATCGTGTTACTCTACATCATCCTGGGCGAAGTGGCAAAAAGAATCTTTTACAAGCGAGTAAAATTCTGAACCCAACCCCCCTGACAAGGGCTCCCCATGAAAACTAGCGCGTGCTGAGAGACTAAAAAGGTTCGCCCTATTAGGGATAGAAGGAAAATGTACACTGGATAACAATTTGGAGAAAACCGAATTTCTTTTAAAGAAATAATGTTGCTTCTAGTAGTTGTTGGCGCGCCCTAATACTCTGGTGGCATGCCGCCGTAGCGCGCGCGTCTTCTGTTCCTGTGCAGATTTAATATTTCTGATGTTGAGGGTTTGTTCGCTGAGATTCTTTGTTATATTTTTCTTACCATTTTCGTGGTTCTAGATAGACTAAGTTCTTGCCTTCTGCTTCTTCTGCAACTTCCACTTTGTGGTCCTTGGAAATAACCATTAGTCCAATAGCGCGCGCAAGTTCATATTTCTGCTTCATAAAAAACTTATGACGTCAACAGCAAAATGTGATGTTGCCCCACATGAGAAAGCGGAGATGATGTGATTGAATGAAAGCATCCTAGTTGTGGACGACGACGCAGACGTTAGAAAGAGCCTTTCTATGATACTATCCAAGGAGGGATACTCAGTTGAAACAGTGGAGAATGGCAAACAAGCAACCAAGATCCTCGAAAAATCACGTTTTGACATAGCCCTGATTGACATTAAGCTACCTGACATGGAGGGAACTGAGCTCCTCCAAAGACTGAAGAAAAACCAGCCCCACATGGTCAAGATAATCATCACGGGTTTTCCGACATTAGAGAATGCTATGGAGACAGTTAACGAGGGTGCCGATGGATACATTTTGAAACCTTTCGACATGCAGAAATTGCTGGAGATGATCAGAAAGCATCTGAAAAAGGAAACTGCTGAACATATCAGCAATTGGATGGAATTTGACCAAGATAGATCACGGAAATCTGGGTCTGATCGAAACAACGATGTTAAGCGCAAATCTTTTTTTGAACCACAATAGACCCAAAAAGCCAGAAGACCCATCTGTCCATTGGCGAAAGAATCCCGAATTAAGAAAGAAACGGTAAACTCGCACGCGCTCGAGAATGGGGAGTAAAAATATTTAACAGTGAGTCACACGCGCCCTAACTAACCGATTTCCTTAAGACCGCGCTTTCTCAAGAACCTATTGTCTTGCATTAGTGGACTAATGCAGAACATGTTAAATCCTTGGAAGATAACCATTACGCCGAAGGCGAAATCATGGGCGATCACCGATGCGAGAATTGCGGGAAGATGTTCTACACCAGGTACGTGCAACACATAGGCACGTGCTTATGTCCAGAATGTAGGCGCAAATCGGGAGCAGCCAAAAAAGAAAAGGAATACGGGGAAGCAAAAGAATACTGGGAAGCGAGGAAAAAGGAAGTGCGGGACTCTTGATTGCTTCTTTTGGCAGAGCACGGAGGAACGCAAAGGTAGCTGCGACCTGACTTTTCCGAGTAGTTTTTGTTGATGATTCTCCATTGAGTCCTAGCATTAGTTGACTATTGCAGAATGACTTAAGAACGCGGAGCAGATACTAAGAATAGGGTTGTAAGCTATGGTTCGGTGCTCATGTGGAAAGGATAACTTGGAGAAGAAATTCTGCACTGATTGTGGTAAGCAATTACTGTATGATTGCGGAAATTGCAAGAAACCTGTAACTATAACGGAGAAATTCTGCGGAACATGCGGGACTAAGAACCCTCATTATGATGCTAAAGCATATAGCACAACCCCGCGCTGAGCAGATTCTTTCTCCTTACATTATTGAGACCCAAATAGCGCGCTCGCGTTCGGTTTATTAGATTAGCCGAGCATACAAGACAAGCATGGCCAGCATCCCAATTCCCTGTTTAAGCCCGTTTTGCAGCTTGAGAGCCTTCGCAGTGGCGATAACATTTGAAGTTGCGTGCTCTACATGGCCTGCAGGTGCGGCTAATTGATAATAGCCACGATTCCAGCCCACGATGAGGCAAAGTTCCTTGAAAGCGCCGTCAGAACACTGATGCAGGAAACTCTTGCTCTGGGCGACGATTACCGCATAGTCATAGCTGAAGATGGAAGCACTGACGGCTCTAACGAGATTGCCGAGCGCTTGGCAAGGAACAACCCACGCATCATTCATGTTCACGCGGATAGGAAATTGGGGAGAGGTTTGGCTCTCAAGAACGCTTGGAAAAAGGTTAACGGAGATATCTACGCCTTTGTTGACTGCGATTTGGCCACTGACATGAAATATTATCCGCAGCTGATAGGGGCAATAAGAAATGGCTGTGACCTCGCCACTGGCTCTAGGTATATGAGTGGGGCCATTGTGCAACGCCCTGCATTGCGAGGTCTTGTATCAAGAACGTACAATATGCTGATTCGAGCAGTCTTTAGAACACACGTGAATGATCACCAACTGGGGTTTAAGGCGTTTTCAAGTAAGGTCGTGGGAGACGTCTTGAGCCGTTGCAACAGCGCAGATTGGTTTTGGGACACAGAGATCATCGTACGAAGCGTGCGTGAGGGTTACAAATTGGCCGAGTTTCCAGTTGAATGGATAGAAAAGCGCGGAACCAGAACACCGTTGAAGAGACTGACAAAAGACATATACATTCATGGGAAAGGCTTTCTGAAGCTCTGCGCAGAGATGGCAAACGGAGACACTCAAAACCGAGAAAACCGAGGAAACTGAGAAGCAGAAACCTCAGAAAAACCAATAAAATCCGTGTTTCTCTGCACACTACCAGGATGTCTATAAAGTCTAAAGTAGAGGCAGCCTGCTCAAGTCAGCCAGTAGCCGTTCACAAACAAGATCACAAACAACGTCAAAAGGCTCACGGAGAGCATTTTGAGAGTCTCTTCCCAGAATCTGTTTCTCGCCATTATTGCAAAACCGATGTACATTGGAAACAAAACGCCGACGTACCTTGGTAAACTCTCCAGTAGACTCGAAGAAAGGATGAAGAATAATTCGACAGCAGTGTACACGATGTAGCTTATTCTAACCTTGGAATAGATCAGGAAGACCAGCATGAGAATGGACAATGCCACAAAACCCAGAAAGGTGAATCTGTAAAAGGGATCGTAAGAAAAAAGGCTTTGTAACGTCAAAAGTCCTGGTGCAAATACTCTGCTCCATGCGGTTTCTGCTTTCAGAAACGCCAAAGGTTCATTAAATCTGATGTACAGATAGGTCATGTAAGTGAGCAAGCCCGCGGGAATTAACAGCAAGCAAAGTATGTCCTTCTTGATCTTGCCGAGTTTGAGGTCCTTGAATGAAGTTGGGGCCAAGTATTCGATCAATATTGGTATGAATATGAAAACGCCCAAAGCTCTCGTTAACGCGGCAAAAAATCCGAACAGTGATGAAAGAAACCAACGATTTTTTCTCGCATAGTAGAAGCACGCGACAGTTAGGAAAAGGAAAAGACTTTCAGCGTAAAATATCGAAAAGAAGAAAGAAGCCGGAAATATCAGGGCAAAGATAACAGAGTTCAAAGGCATCTTCGTATTTTGGTAGTCCAGTTTGACCAGTCTGAATAAGTAAATCATCGCTAACAGCAGAGCAACGTTAGACAGAACGATTCCTGTTATCCTCACATCTGCAAAGCCAAACGAGAAAATCTTCACGAGCGAGGGATAAAGAGGGAAGAACGCCACGTTTGACGGTTTTCCAGGCACATAAGAGTAGCCATTTTGGACAATTGAAAGATACCATCCTGAGTCCCATCTGAAAAACAGGTCAACTATGGATTGAGGATTATGGTAGAATTCTGATTTTATGATTACAAGACTTGACAGCCAGCCAACGAGAAGAACTAGCAACCTTGTGGAAGTGAAGAAGTTGCATATCTCCACCAACGATCTGTGTCTCGTAACGGCCTCACGGATTCTCATGCCGGCGCCTTGTTCTAGAAAGACTGATTAGCTGACTATATAAAACGTGTGAGCTCGATTGTGTCGGTGCGCTCACGTTCACAGTGATTCAAAAAGTATTGCCCTGTTCGCGGAAGTCTCCACTTTTCCCGCTCAGTTCTCCCCTTTTTCTTCAAAAGAAACTTGCAATTCTAATTGATTAGCGCGCGCAACATCTCGCCTTCGGATCTTGTGAGGAGCACGGCTTTGCACTTGCAAGATGGGAATGACGCCTATGGACTTGTTTTTCGAGAAGAGAAGAAAAAAGGGGTTGTTAGGAGGTTGGGGGGCTCGACGGTGGGCTTGTTTGTTGGCTTATCATTGGCTGCGGTCGTTTTCTGGTTAAGTATACGACGACGCCGATGCCCATTAGGAGGAAGCCGATTCCGAAGATGAGCCACGAGTATCCTTGGTAGGTCAGTAGCTCGCCTCCGCTTTTTAAGAGGTTTGCGAGCGAGTTTTCAATAGAGGACAGTTGGTCTGTGTCGTTTGAATAGGCTTCTTGAATGTCGTTCAGCGAGTCTCCGTAGTATTTCTTGGCGTTGGTAAAGTCTCCTTGCACATAATAGTTGCCTGCTAGGGTTTTGGCGACGTTGGACTGCACAATCAGTTCTCTTGCTTTCGCGGTTAGGATGGGAATGCCGTTGATAGAGGTAGTCGGATAGGCGTCGACTTGCTGCTTATAGTTATAGGCGTCTGCCTGGTCGGAGGAGAATACAGCGAAGCTATCGCCACTTCTTGTCCAAGTGCTCACTATACCTTTGTTCCCGGTTGTGCTGTTCACGTGCTCCACGTAGATAATGTAGCTGTGTGTGACGAAGTTGGAGGCTATTAGCACGGATGGAACCGTAAAGGTTATCGTAAAGACGTTTGATTGAGACGGCTGTATGGCATATGGGTTGGTAATGCTGCACTGGCTTGACGTGTAGTTCACGCCCCAGTCGAAACCGACTGTCACGGCTGAGACGTTTATTTGAACACCGAAGATGTCGTTGTAGACGTTTACGACGAGGTTGGCCGTCGTGTTTTCCTCATAGGCCGTGACGGGTGCGCCGTAGAAATTGTCGAAACTGTTTCGAACCATAGTGCCGATCCAGTTGTAATTAGTTATCGAGGCGTTTGCCCTTTGCATGCTGACGACTGAACAGAGAATCAAAGTGCACAGAATCACGTAAACTATGGAAGTTCTCTTCATTCCTTTCACGAGTCCTTTTTTAGCTCACGAGACGCGCTCTAGTTGTTGACTAATGCTATTATAATTTTCTAAAGAACCGGGCAAACTGACCGTTTTCCATTATCAGGATGGCGCCTAGCCGGGCATTGTAGTGAAAATGAAAATCACTTCGTGTCGGCGCATGCATCGATCGACTAGGTTAGACAAGGTGCAGTTCGTAAACGACGTTCTTGTGGGAGACTCCTATGCGGGCAGGCCGATTATGTCGAGTATGCTCCAGTCCACAAGAGAGCCCATCCACGATACCTTTGATGTTGCCCGAATTCTATTGACGCCCTAGCGCGCGCTTCCCTCGTCGAGCTTCATAACGCGTTTCTAATGCCTGCTGTCCTGTGCGAGTATCATCTGAATATAAGAGGTCATTGTAGAATTCTGTCCACCAGACTGACTGGAGGCACTTTCTTGAAGGTTAAAATCAATCGGCCGGCAAGTCCCGTACTCGAGGTATTCCTGGCCGCTAAGGCTCATGTTCATAGAGAATGAAACACCAGCCATGGTGGAACTCATGGTAAGGTTGCTGCCTGAAACGTCTATCCTGAAAACCTTGTACGTGCCTGCTGGCACGGTTATGTTTTGAATGTCGCCAAACTTGTAAGTCAAGTTTCCCGGCGGACCAATGTTCGCCAAGTTACTTAGACCCATTGGAACCTGCCAGGTTTCTCCCACCCTAGCCTGACCCTTCAGGAAAAATGTGCCAAACCCCAGCGGGCCGTTGCCCGCAGAATTCGTCTGGTTCATTCCAGCCGGAAGACCTGAAATATAAGTGATTGTAAAATACCCTGTCTTGTTCATCTTCTCGGTGAGAGAATAGCTCTGAGGTCCTAGTAACGAAACGCTGAACGTCTCGTTGATGGTGTAGTTTTCACCGTCAAAACTGACGATGTCCATGTTCAACGTCATAATCGAGACGGAATTCCGGCCCATCGTTGTTTCATTTGCCGTCACGTTGTAGGTCATGGTGTCTCCCACAGTGAAGTTGTAGCTCAACGGTATGATTGTGCCTGAGCTTTGCGGAACCAAAAACGCAAAGACAAGAGCTGAAGCAACAGTCACAACCGCAACAATCCCCAAGACGGCATAGATCTTCTTTCTAGACCTCTTGCTAGGTGGCGGCAGTGAGGCTGGTTGTTCTGCTGGAGGAGGAGTCTCTGAAGAGGCAGGAGTCTCATTTGCATGCATCGTGTAATCTCTCCTTGAACCAAAAGAAGCCCTGCACATATTTAGGTTTTGCCAGCCCTGCAAATCAATCATAAGGCGCAAGGGCATCCCGCAGACGGAGCGAGGTATAGTGTGCAAATGTATGATAATCACAGCTTTATCGAAGGGTTTCTCAAAATCCGGTGCGCGACATTGAGGCGGCTATCGATGCGATAACAGTGTCTTCAGCTCCGTTTTGGGTGAAGTTGTCTAGGTTGATTTTGCCCGGCGCAATGGTGAAATGCACTCTTGCAGTCAGTTGATATAGTAGTGCTTGATCACAGGTTGGGTTCTCATTCTTCTTGTGCATTGCGGGCTCACTACGGCTTTCAAATCTCTTTTTGGCTCGCAGAAAGGCCAAGGATAGGCGAGTTGGTGCATACAGCAACGTAGCACTTCAGTTTTTCGTCCTCAAGCACAAGAGTGTTTAACTGAGAATTCTTCAACAGTTGTTCAAAACCCTCCTTGGTGAAGATTTTCTTCAAACCGGTAATCACAAAAAGGGCGTTGTTTCCTGAGACGCGTTTGATTTCCGCTAATGTCTCGTTGGGGCTTGGCGTGTTTTGCAGGATTGTCATGGCGAAAACCGTGTTGAAGGCTTCGTTGTGAAAGGGCATGTTGTCTGCATCTGCTTGGATCAGCTGCACATCTCGCAGGCGCTTGTTGCGTATGCGCTCCCTTGCTTGGAGAAGGCATTTCTTGGAAAAGTCAAGGCCGACAACTCCATTTGCTTCGTTGGTGATATAGTCAAAGAGGATGCCGGTTCCACAGCCGACGTCCAAAATCAGCCCTTCTTTTTCGATTTTCACGTGTTTCAAAGCGGCTTCAACCTTGGCTGCTTGCTCCTCAGCGTAGCGCTTTTCGTAAATGGTTGCCGTCGTATCGTAGCAAAGCATGACTCTGCGTTTCTTGTGCCAACCGAGCATTCAAACCCTTCAGAAATTTTATGAGTGCACATGTCTTCTAAAGCTATTGGCGAGGAAAATGCCAGGTTCAAAGCTTCCAACGGTGCTGGTTGATCCTAGTGTTGAAGAGGCTGAAAATCCTGTCAAGGAGGCCGTGTCACGTAACAACACCCTGCTTGTCATCGGCAGATGCTGGGTAAACTATCTTGGCAGGGCAAAATCTAGGCTTGGCCCGGGAGAACGCATCCTGATCGTGAAGGCAGACGGTTCGCTGCTCGTTCATCGTTCGGCAGGTTACGAACCGGTCAACTGGATGCCCGGTGGGGACGTGGTCTTCAACGTACACGTCAAGGGCAAGATCTTGGAGATCCGTGCCTTGAGGCAAAAGCCTCTTGAGACCGTCACGGTCTTGTTTGACGAGATTCAGCTCGTCGCCTCGCTTGCCTTGGTCGACTCGGGAGAGTTTTCGCTCTACGCAAGTGAAGAGGACATGCAAAAAGCCATTTTGCTCAGACCTGACCTCTTAGAGGAAGGCTTCAGACCCATAACGTATGAAAAGAAGATTGAACCAGGCTTCGTCGATGTCTATGGCCAGGACAAGGACGGAAAGCTCGTTGTGGTGGAGATTAAACGCAAGACAGCTGGAAAAGCCGCAGCTCTGCAGCTTGCAAGATACATTGAAGCGATAAGAACGCGGGCAGACCGCCCGGTTCGTGGAATACTCGTAGCCCCAAGCATCGCAAAAGACGTCCAGAGAATCCTCACGACTCTTGGTCTGGAGTTTAGGCACGTGGATCCAAGAAAATGCGCCGAGGTACTTTCTCGAGCTGAGACAAAGAAGTTGGCCGAGTTTTTCAAGGAAACCTAAATTTGCAACAGTCTTCTAAGATATTCCCCTTCCCTTTCTTGTCCATTGGATTCATCGTGAGTGAGGTTGATTAAGTCATAGCAGAAATGAGAAGGTTGACTATTCAGCGCAGCGTGTTCTCGGGAAAAACAGATTAGTCGGTGTGACTTTTTGTCATAGGTGCTGATCGTAATGAATGTTTGGAAGGATATTCCTTCGGGTGACAAGCCTCCGACGCTTTTGAATGTCGTGATTGAGGTTGCGAGTGGGTCAAGAGACAAGTACGAGTTTCGCTCTGAGTGGGAGGCGTTCGTTTTGGACAGGGTAATACCTTCATCTGTGGTTTTTCCAGTGGAGTACGGTTTTGTACCGCAGACTTGGGCGGAGGATGATGATCCGCTCGACATAATGTGTCTCAGCTATGAATCGCTTGAGGTTGGCTGCATAGTCAAGGTGAGAACGATAGGAGCATTGGTCGTTGAAGACGAAAAAGGGGAGGACGCAAAGATTCTTTCTGTCCCAGTTAGCGACGCAAGATTCGACGGTTACCGCGACATTCCAGACGTACATCCGCAAAGACTCAGAGAGATTCAAGAGTTCTTTGAAACGTACAAGAGGCTGGAGCCGATCAAATGGGCAAAGTTCAGAGAGTGGAAGAGCGTCAAGGATGCATGTGCAATTGTGACTTCTTCTATGGAAAGATACACAAAGATGGCGGAGCTTCACGATAAATAGCATCAACTTCAGACTGTTGTGAAGATACGAGAAACTCGGAATCGCGTGTTCTCTGAAATCAGGAATTGTTTTCAAGAGTCCCTTTTTAGACGTGTTCTATCATTGGGACGCAAGCTTTGACTTTTGAGACCAGCTTAGATTAAGTTGGAGTCACAGTTGGCAGAACTGGCAGAAAAGGTAAATATCAAACATCCGGCCGACCCGGCCCATGTTGACATACAGAAGGACCCGTTCCATCCAATAGCCTACATCATAACTTTGCCATTGGATTCCGATCCTTCCTACGTTTGGCATACGCTGTTTGAACAAGAGTTGTGGTCTAGCTTAGACTTTTGGGACAGGAAAGTCCTAGTCGTGGGAAGAGCAATAAAGCTTGTGACCACTCGTGACAGGGTGGAGGAGAAGCTTCGCTGGCTTGAGGGGCTGGTCACCGCAACTAACAAGCGAGTTGAAGAATACGACAAGAAGGCCAGAGCGGAGAAAGATGCGACTAAGTCAAAGTTTATGGACGAAGACGAGATCAGGAAGGACGTGTCAACCTGGATCCTGGAGAGAGAGCGCGTGCAGAGTTAGAGGATGAAACAGGAAGCTCAGCAGGCTTGCTGGAACAGGCTTCGGCCGGGAAAAGGACACTGTCCTCCGTGTCAGTCAGGCTTGGGTGTGCTTAGAAAGTCTGTTATTCGTTTTTGGAACAAGGCGTTGCGGATGAGTTGGCTCTGTCTTATCCAGCTCTGAAGAGGGATCTTGAACCTGCTTGCAATCGTTTCCAATGCCTCGTTTAGCGTGTTGAAGGTTAATGGCTTTTGGCCCATGGCATGTCTCACGTTTTCTCGGACCTGCCACACTCCAACCGGCATGATGTAGCCAGGGTGAGCTTCCCGCAGAACGATAACCGACGCTTGCCTTCTTGCCTTCACCAGCAGCTCGCAGACCGCCAAGCGTGCTGCGTAGTAACATCCACCTATCTCTGCATAGGAGGTTCTACCATCATGGCCCTCCCAATCACCGAACATGACAACCTGTTCTCCATCTGGGTTCCAAACGGTGCCTGGGTACCAGGCTTCGATCGCTTCATAACACCATTCCCGTGGTATCATGAGGACTTCGAAGACGTTGTCAAGGTAGTTAGATTCATAAACGCGGAACTCGTTGATCTCAGGAAATTCTCTGACTTGGCTCATGAGATTTTTTGAAATGATGTCATCCACAGCCGTTATGCTCCAGCGTGTTGGCACGAACCTGCGGTTCTTCTCGATGCCGAAGGCTCCGACGCTGAAGGCCCTTTGAATTTTCGTTTCGAACACACCCTTTCCATAGAGTTCAAGCACTGCTTGGACAGCCTTCAGGTCGGTGTCCGAGTACACTTTTTCCACGTGCTGATCCCATCTCGTATTGCCAACGTTCAAATCTCTGATTGGAGCCGAGGGCCCAAAAGGTTGGACTTCGTCGCTCAAGAATATGGAACCATGAGGCTTCTTGGTCAAGAACAATTCAACATCCACTGGCTTAATAGCCAGGGCCAGTTCGCGGGTCTTCTGAATTATTTTTCCTGCTTCGTTGAACTTCTGAACGTGCACTCTCTGTTTGCCTCGAATCAGCATCGAGCGGAAAGCCACGATTTCATCTATGGATTTTCCAAACCAGAGTTCCGGCAGGTCATAAATGCTCGTGTCATCTTGCACGGGCGGGACCAGTGGTCCTGCATAAACGTTTGGATATCCAATTCTGCCGATGAAGACGCTTGGCGGTGAGGCGCCGGCGATGTCTTCGCTGCTCATCAAAGGCACACTTTTCAAGTAATAGTTGACCTTCACAATTATCGGGCATCGTGTCTTGCCGCACAAGAGTCTTGAACCCTTGCAGACCACGCACAGACCACTTCGCGAGGATTTGGCAGTGATCGTTGGAATTTCATCTTGGACTGCGCCGGTGCTTTTGAGAACATCGTGTAACCAGGTGTCTGAAAACTTTTTTTCATTCCGTACTTGAGAAAGCGTCAACGTTTATCAATCCAGAAGATGGTCTAAACCTGTTCTTATGTTTTCTGGGCAGGTCTTGGCTATTATGGAACGTGCGTTTTATAAGGTTCAGCCGCGTCAGCATTTTAGCGTGAGAGGCCATGAGCAGGGAAGTTCGCTACTACAAGGGAAAGCACAAGGTCGCTGTGTTGTCGGAAAGTCGTGGGAACTGGGTTGTGGAGGCTCTGGAGCCTTTTGAAGATGAAGTTTACGGCAAAAAGACCAAGGTCAGGGTTGGAGAGAAGCGAATCGTTCCTCCAAACTCTCTTTTCAAGAAAAAAGGCCTGCCTCCACCTGTGAAGGAACACGAATACGAGCTGAAGATGGAAAAAAAGCTCAAGCAATTAGTCGGCGAGCAGGAAAGAAAGGAAGGCAAGAACGATTAGCCGACTGCTAGAAACCACTTAACTCTCAGATTTTCTATGTGTCGCTACGACTTCTCTTTCATGCAGCGGATAAGAATTATGCTATCTTTTCAGGCATCTGCTTTCAGCGTTTTCTTCTCTCAGTTCTTTGATGTATCGTCTTTCACCATGCGTGTTCAGAAGCTGTTGTTGTGCATTGACAAAGTTTAATGCGTGGTACAAGCTCTCTTCTCCGTTCAGCTGGTCTTTGAACATGCATCCCTTCTCGGAGCTTTTCATTTTCATGTTCCTAAGATATTCCACAGCATACATGCAATGAGTCACGAGCTCGCATGATTGACAGCGAGACCAATCTGCTGGGTAGAGGCAAGAACCGCAGGCTACGTGGCATGCTCTCTTTCCAGGATGCACATCGACCTTGGGTTCGCCTTCACAACGACAACATTTGCTCTCCCATGATTCAACTTCGGGCATTGGTTAACCTCCAGAAAGCCTCTATGTAAATGTGCTTACTTGGTGCTCATAAGCGTTTTGGTTATCATTGAGAAGTTGTTGTGGCGATTTACTTATTAACTAGAATGAATGTCTTATAGAAGTAGAAGTTGCAACAAGCTAATTGTCTTCGCAGGGGAAGAATCATCTTGTTGAAAGGGATTGATGAAATCGACAGAAAGATTTTGCGATCATTGTCAGAAAACCCAGAGCTCTCCCAGCTTGAACTCTCGGAGGGGTTGAAGATCTCGCAGCCTGCAATCAGCGCAAGACTGCACAAGCTCAAAGAAACGGGTGTGCTGGCCTATTCGGTTGGAACAAACATCAAGAAGAGTCAGCTGTTTCTTGCCAAAATGGACATCGTGACAACAGGCACCGAGGATGTCATAAGCTTCTTCGACAAGTGTCCTCTCTACCTGAACAGTTTCTTGACTTCTGGAAAGTACAACCTAACGGTCCTTCTAGTCGGAGAGAACATGAGGTCCATAATGTCATGTGTAGACTCTCACATGAGAAATGACCCTCTCATAAAAGAAATGGAGTTCAATCTCATCGTCACACCCATCAGAGACTTCATCGTTCCGATAAAACCTATCCTGGAAAAAAAGAAGACTATCCCATGCGAAACCGAAACCGACTGCAGCAACTGCACTCTCTACACAAACAACAGATGCCTCGGATGCCCAGCCTCAGTCCATTACAGAGGAAATCTTCTATAGAAGTGGCGCCCTGGCCGGGATTCGGACCCGGGTCCTGCGGGCGACAGCCGCATATACTACTCCGACATTGATGCTGTTTTCATCAATGTGACCGGACTATACTACCAGGGCTATCATGGCGTAGGCGCCGTAGTGAGTAAAGAAATATTTTGATTAATTAAGCTTTCTTGGTCCTGTTCTGCGGCATTTCTAGTTAGGTTTATGTAAAACCAGCTTGTCACTTGTAAGCTATGATCACGATAGTAGGCGCTGGAAAAGTCGGAAGTTCTGCTGCCTTCAACATTCTAGGCCGCAGAATCAGCGACGTTGTTCTGATAGACATCGCTGAGAACATGGCTCGGGGCGAGGCTTTGGATATGATGCAGGCGGCCCCTGCGATCGAGTTTGATGGGAAGATTGAGGGCACCAGTGATTTTAGCGAAATGAAAGGTTCAGAACTCGTGATCGTGACTGCTGGTCTGGCCAGACAGCCTGGAATGAGCCGAATTGACCTCTTGAGCAAGAACGCGAAGATAGTCAAATCGGTGGTAAGAGAGGTTGTCAAGTATGCTCCTGACAGCCTGCTGATGATGGTCACTAATCCGGTCGATGTGATGACCTACGTTGCCTTCGAGGAGTCAGGGTTCAGAAGAAACCGCGTTTTCGGAATGGGAAACATCCTTGACACTCTCCGTTTCAGGTCCTACATCGCATCGGAACTGGGCGTTTCACGGGAGGACATCCGCGCTTTAGTGATTGGGGAACACGGGGACTCCATGGTCCCCCTCGTGAACTTCGCTTCCGTTTCAGGAATACCGATAACAACATTGCTTGACGAGGACCAGATCGAAAAGGTGGTAAACTTAACCCGGGCTTCAGGTTCAGACGTGATAAAGCTTAAAGGGTCTACAGTTTACGCCCCTGCCGCTGTCATTGCGATAATGGCCGATGCTGTTTTGAGAGGCAGAAACAGAGTGATGAGTGTTTCCACCTATTTGCAGGGCGAGTACGGCTATTCAGACCTTTCGATCGGTGTCCCTTGCGTCCTTGGAAAAAATGGCGTTGAAAGAATTCTGGAGCTCAAGCTAGATGCGGAAGCGAAGAAGGACTTTGAAAAATCTGCTTTCATAATAAAAGACGCGATAACAGAAATGAAAAAGACAGCTTGAGCAAAAGCGAAATTCGGTCTTGTAGAACCCTGCTTCTGAAACCTGCATTCCGGATTTTGTGGCACAATCTAACAGACTGCTCTTTTCCATCGTTACGAAGAGAAAAAATTTGTTCAGATTTATCTTCCACACACGCCAAGAGCGGGAACTGATCAGGAAAATCATTTTCATGCAGCATACGCGAAGCCTTTTGTTACAGTCCACGTCGTCCTTTAATGTTTCAGAAGACTGTTCGCAAATTCAAATTGCTATACTGGATACGTGTGATACAGTATATATTGGGTCGCCCTATGTACTATTAATTAGGGCCTTGTGAGTTAAGAAATAGAAACAAAGGGAGACGGAGAAGGAAATGTTTCCATTGTTATGGTGGGTGATATGGATAATTGTGTTCGTGTTTCCCATGACTGAGCACTGGATTAAGAGCAAGTTGCGATACCTGCTGCTCGGCCTTGGTGGCGCGCTATTCGGATTGATCGCCATTGCAGCCGTCACCATCGATGTCTACATGGTTCTCTGGCTCATATTTCTCAAACTGTTCATCACGTTAGGAGAGTGGCTGTTCGCCTATTTGAACATCTACAGATTATCTGACCACGAGGAGCGGTCCATGTATGAAAAATACGAGAACAGAAGATTCAGGTCGATGTTTGGTCGAGGGAACAGAAAGGAAGAATACAGATGGCTGACCGCTATTGCAATGATAGCTATTATCGTTTTTTCAGCCGTCATGTTATGGCAGACCCAAGCCGCGTCGAGAGTCAACAATGCAAGTTCTTTCAACCGGGTGGTGACGTTCGAACCTGCGGGAACACCGCTGTTCCAGAATGAAATTCCCAACAACATGCTTCGGTTGACGACTGAAGAATTGGCGAAGAGCATCGCACTGAGAAGTGCTGCCCACTTTGGAAGCGTAAGGGTAGGATCAGCACACATAACCATATACCAGGGCCGCCTTGTCTGGGTGGTGACGATGATCCCGCAAAATCTGTATGGTGACAATACCATCAAGGGACTCGTGATCGTCGATGCAAACAACCCGGAACTCGACGTCGGGATCATCGACAAACCTTTCAAAGTCGCCGAAGGGCTCGTGTATTTCCCACTTTTCTACACGGGGAACATACAGGGAAACGCCTATTGGGGACTATCTACTGCCGACGCCTACGGCAGAGCTACTCTGACACCCGACGACAACGGCAACTGGAAATACGTCCTGACAGCTACGCAAGTTCAACAATGGACGTTCGTCGCACAACCCAAAGGAGTGTACGTGTACAACGAGTTCGGCCAAGTTGAAAACTCCTATAGCATGAACCAGATCCCCGACTGGGTCACCCAACGCTACGATGAAGGCTGGCTGAAGACCATGATCAGTATATGGGGTGCCACTAGGAGAGGAAGCGGCTTCGACATCTTCGCAGGGGGCTTCGGGTGGATACCTGCATCAACCAACAGGGTGGAAATTTCAGATGACCTCCGATGGATCGTTGACCCCGACACAAACAGGATAACCGCGCTGGTCCCTGTCGACTTCGTCGGCGAAGCGCAGACGATGGCTGGAATGTTCAAAACATCGGCTAGTGGAATAGAGTATTATGACACCACAGGCCTAGACATCAAGAGCGGCCTACAGGCGCAGAACGTCATCGAATCCCACATCCTAAAACCCACCACAGGCGCTTACGAAGCAGAAATGCCACTGATATACCCGATTAACGGCGAAAACGCCTGGTTCGTTCCTGTATATTGGCGCACTGCACAAGGCGAATCCACCTCAGCACAAGAAACCCTCAAACTTGCCGGCCTCGGAATCGTTGACGCCGTGAACCTAGACCACTATGCAATCGTTATGACCAGCGAAAACGGCAAAACATACCAAGGCACAGACCTCGTCAAAGAGGCGAAAAACAGGTTCGAAGCAGGAACAGTTCAACCCTCAAACGAGACGACGATAACCGGAACACTAACCGACAAATTCTCATACGTCAACAACGGCAACACCATCTACGTTCTAACGATTAACCAAACCGACTACGTTGCTTACACGCAAAACCTAGACTTCACAACAGTCAGCAGAATCGAAAAACTGCCGATAGGCGTGACAGTAGCGATAGTAGTCAACTCAAATAACAACGAATTCATTCGATTCCCAACCTAAACGTGCTCGCTATAGATTACCTGAACGAATGACCGAAGTGCTAGAAGGAAAGCCCATTTAACGCGGGTGAAGATCAACCCTCCCTGCAGCGGTCAAAGATAGTATTGATGGCATCCATGAGGGATTTGACTCCTCGCCGCAACTGAGATGTCACCCCAGCGTTTAGTCCCCATCGTCGTTGAATGCCAATAGCAGATAGGCAGGCGCTCTTACTGAAAATTTATATGGCGGTTTTAATTATGCGATGCGTGTGTGATTTTCATGTCGGACAAAAAAGCGGACTTGGCGGGTCCGGGCATCGGCACCTACGAGGATTTGGAGAAGATTCTGCCAAACGACTACCACTCCATTTTGAATCCGAAGGATACGCAGAAAGCGATCTTTGCCATAAAGACCTACATTGAAGAAAACCTGTGCAAAGAGCTTAATCTGGTAATGGTTCAGGTTCCACTTATCGTGGACGTGGAGAGCGGCATCAACGACCTCTTAGACCGTGATGGTTCGCGCACGCCGATCCAGTTCCACATTTCAAACGATTATGACAAGCACCCTGTTGACGCTCAAATAGTTCAAGCCGCTACGAAGTGGAAACGCATGGCCCTGAAAGAGTTCGGAATGAAGCCTGGAGAAGGCTTGTGCACCGACATGCGCGCCGTGCGCAAGGATTACTTCCTCGACCACGATCACAGCGCATACGTGGACCAGTGGGACTGGGAAAAGGCGATAACTGAGAAGGAGCGCAACCTCAAGTACTTAAAAGAAACCGTTGAGAAGATCTGGAGAGTCATCAAGGGCGCTGAGAAACACGTCCAGAAACTCTATCCCCAGCTGAAGACGGACAAGTATCCGGACCTCCCCGACAAACTCACGTTTCTACACGCTGAGGATATCCTTGACAAGTACCCAAATCTACCGCGCAAGCAGCGGGAGACAAAGATTCTGCAAGAGTACCCAGGGATCTTCATCTACGGAATCGGATGGCCCCTCAAAGACGGCTACCCACACGAAATGAGGGCAGCAGACTACGACGATTGGGTCACGGAGACGAAGTCGAAGGACGGCAAACCGATGCACGGCCTCAACGGTGACATACTCGTCTGGAACCCTGTGACAAAGCGCCGCCACGAACTAACATCAATGGGCATACGCGTCAACCCAGAAACGCTCAAGAAACAGCTAGAGATGTCAGGCCAGCTTGACTTTCTCAAGTACCCGTACCACCAGGCCATAATGAAGAATGAGAT
The DNA here is from genome assembly GCA_049521795.1 of Bathyarchaeia archaeon. Taxonomy (GTDB): domain Archaea; phylum Thermoproteota; class Bathyarchaeia; order Bathyarchaeales; family Bathycorpusculaceae; genus DASPPK01. The sequence continues at coordinate 66,139 of JBEKOM010000008.1, read as the reverse complement.
CCCACTCAGCATCGGAGGCGGCATCGGACAATCGCGCACACAGATGGCAATACTCAAGAAAGCACATCTGGGCGAGGTCAGCGTCACCGTTTGGCCAAAGATACTTAAGGACATGGGCCGAAAACGGAACATCTTTGTCCTTGAGTGAAAACGCGCGCCCTTCTTTAATGAAACAATACGTTTGCGAGCTGGCCATCGGAAATAGCCCGTCCAACACGACAGTTCAGGCAAGAGGAGAAACAATCAAAAGGAACAATCTTTGAAAGGCAATACAGTAGCCACTCAATGTCAGTTGAGCCTGTAGCCACATCTTGAAGGGCCCTCTGGTCCCACCTTATAAGCAATTACAACAGTTTGTAAACTCAGTCGGAACACAACGTCACAGGTAGAGAACGATGACTTTGCGAGAATGGACGATTTCTGAATTGCAATCGATGATGAACACAGGCGAGTTGACATCGCGTCGTCTCGTTGAGCTTTATCTAGATCGAATTGATGCGGTAGACAGGAACGGCCCAAAGGTGAACGCCGTCATAGAAACGAACCCCGACGCTCTAGCTATCGCATCATCCCTTGACAATGAGCGACACCACGGCAAAACGCGTAGTCTACTCCATGGTATTCCTATCCTAATCAAAGACAACATCGACACACATGATCGAATGCAGACGACAGCGGGTTCGCTTGCGCTCGCAGGACACATCGCACCCCACGACGCGTTCATAGTCAAGAAATTGCGCTCAGCAGGAGCAGTGATTTTGGGCAAGACCAACTTGAGCGAATGGGCGAATTTTCGAGGCAAGCACTCTATCAGTGGTTGGTCGTCTCGCGGCGGACTCACACGTAACCCTTACGCGCTTGACCGTTCCGCTTGCGGTTCGTCCTCAGGTTCGGGTGCGGCCGTAGCCGCAAACCTTTGCGCAGCTGCGATTGGCACAGAGACCGATGGCTCGCTCATTTGCCCGAGTCAAACGAATGGCATTGTGGGAATCAAACCTACGCTTGGCCTGTGGAGTCGAAGCGGAATAATTCCTATCGCCCACAGTCAAGATACGGCTGGTCCCATGGCGCGCACTGTCGCGGATGCGGTGATTCTGCTCGGGGCACTCACGGGAGTTGATGAAGAGGATTCAGCTACAAGGCTTAGCAAGAAGCGAGCGTTCGAAGACTACACTCAGTTCCTTGATAAGAACGGCCTCAAGGGCGCGCGGATTGGCGTTGCAAGAAAAATGGTTGGTACTGATAAACGCATCATAACGATTTTTGAGTCGTGCCTTGACGTGATGAAGCAGATGGGAGCGGTAATTGTTGACCCAGCCGATGTACCGAACTTCAAAAAATTCGGCAAGACCGAGCTGGAGGTTTTGCATTACGAGTTCAAGGCAGATTTGAACAAATATCTCGCGAGCACGAAAGCCCGCGTGAAAACGCTGGCCGAAGTCATCAAGTTCAACGAGGAAAACAAAGACCGTGTGATGCCATATTTTGGACAGGAACACATGGAAACCGCGCAAAAAAAGGGCTCACTGCATTACAAAAAGTACCTCGATTCACTCGCAAAGAATCGTCGTCTGACACGCAAAGAAGGCATCGATGCGACCATGCGAAAATACAAACTGGACGCAATCGTCGTGCCATCAGGTGGTCCATCGTGGACCATAGACTTGATCAACGGCGATGCCACCAATTGGGACATGGATTGTACGTCACCTGCCGCAGTAGCAGGGTACCCACACATAACCGTGCCCGCGGGACACATCTTCGGTCTGCCAATCGGCATTTCATTCTTTGCCAAAGCATGGCAAGAACCCACACTCATCAAGTTGGCCTACGCGCTTGAGCAAGCAACGAAAGTTCGCAAACCACCAGAGTTCAAGCCAACAGCAAGTCTAAATCCTTAATTCGCTTGCCACGAAGAGAAAATGAAACTAAAGTTCGAGAAGCACCAGAGGTTTGTTGGCGCCGGGAGTGGGATTTCAGCACCAGTTTACTAGTAGAAGTCAGCCCATCATAAGAGCGCGACGAGAATTCGAATCTCTCCGGCGCTGCCGAGCCGCGCTACAAGTAAACGTGCATTCAAATTCTCACTTATGCTGACGACTCTTGAATCAGGCTTGTCCAGCAAAAACAAGCTCAAAACATGCTTCGATTTTAGCCTATTAATACAAATCTTTTATATATGCAAATTAGCAATTAAGAACAACCACTTAACGTCATTTCAGTTGGGAATGAAAATGAAAGAAAAAGTGCTTGCGAGGGCATACCCGGCAATTGGAGTTTTGCTTTTGGGTGGCCTGAAGGATTGGGACAGAAGAGTTCCAGCGTATTCCAACGCAGGCATTTCAGTTACTGATGATCGTGAATATGTAAGAACCGAGACCCTTGTGGAGCAACTTCCCCAAAAAAATGAAATCCAGCTTGGTATAGTTGATGTCGCTGAAGGGAAAGAAATCCGCAAAAACCTTGACAACAAACGCATAGATGACATGAAAAAAATGGTGTTGGCACTACAAGACCTTGCAGGGCTAAGAGTGGGATTAAAAATCACTTCACGCAATTTTGGCATTATCTCGGGTAGCTCAGATTCCGGTGCTTGTGCTCTAGCGCTCGCGGTTTCTAACATGTTCGACCTCAAACTAGATGCAAAGGTGACTGATATTGCTAGACAAGGGTCTGAAAGCGTTTACCGAAGCCTTTTAGGAGGATTATCTTTGACCGAAATAATCTCTGATAATTGCCACGCAAGTTTACTATTGAGCAATGAACAGCTTCAAGATCTCTCGATTTTCGTAATAGGCTTTAAAGGAATCAATCGACACAGCTCTGACGAAATTCATCAAGCTATCGTGAAACACCCAGACTTTCCACAGCGGGTTGCAAGCAGATCAAAAATGGTTGAAGAATTGAAAGAGGCCGCTAAAAAGAGAGATATTATTAGGATTATGCAAATTGCGGAACAAGACACAATGAATTTTCATTACTTGCTCGAATGGTGCGGGTTGCGAGTTATCAAAGATCAGATGTTTGAAGCCCTAAACTACGTTAGACAGTTAAGAGAAAATGGGCATCAGGCGTATTTTATTATCACCGGTGGTAGTGCAGTAAACGTATTGTGTTTGAAGAAAGATTCAAGAGAAATATTCAAGGAATTAACAAAACGTTTTCCTGCTGTTGAATACAAGGTTGCTGGTCCAGCTTCAATCGTTCAAAATTAGATTCATTGAGAGGCCAAGTCTATGTTTCTTGATGTCAAAGAGTTGGCCATCTTTTCAACAGGACTCGATCTCAAGCAAGCTTGCAAAATCTCAACCCATAGTTCAAATTCCAACGACATTATCCGGAATCTCGCAAAGCTTTCGCCAAAATATGCGAGTAGATTTGAACTGTTCTTGAGGTACCATGACCTTGTCAAATCAGGCAAATTGACAGATCCGATAATACTTCTAGTAATAGGTGGCCATGCATCCGGGAAAACAAGTGTCACAGCAGAGTTGGCGTTTAGAATGGGACTGCGAAACACAATAGGGGCTGACGCCATCAGAGAGTGCTTGAGAAGTGTTGTGCCTGAAGAGCAGTATCCGCTTTTCTTCAGTAGTGTATATGAATGTTGGAGGGTGAAGTACAAAAAACCAACAGAACACAATATCATAAAAGCATATGAAGAGCATTCAAAGTGCATTGCCGATGCAATAGAACGACTGCTAGAAAGATGCTTGCGAGATGGAGAAAGCGTAGCTATTGAGAGCCTTTACTTGACACAAAAACTATGTGGGAGCACTGCCTTTCAAAATAAAAGCGTCATACCCATGATGTTAGAAGTAAGAGATCCTAAGGTACATAGGGAACGTCTTCTTTTGCGGAAGTCTTCTACACACATCCGACGAGATGCGGAGAGATTCATCCCCGTGTTTAATGAAATACGAGTCATACAAAATCATCTTGTTAGTTTAGCTCGAGAGAATGGAATCCCAATAATCTCCAACGATGATTTCGATAAGGTAGTTGACGAATGTTTAGACATAGCGTTCGATAGAGTTAGAGTGTTAGTAGGAGAGGCAGAGAAGGTTGCAGAATGAGAAAACTGGAATGATTGACGCATCAATTGTTCAGAAACTGAAAGAAGAAACAGAAAAGATACGTGCTTATCTCAAACAGCAAGGGAAATTAGAAGAAAAACCGAAGCTACCAAAAGAAGAGAAAATTGAGGGAGAAGCCACAGCCACTGCCTATCCTATTTTAGGATTAGAGAAGTATCTAGGAATGTCTGATAGTGAACTACGATTAGCGTATTTCCCGTCAGTTTCAGTTTGCCACAAGGTTATGCAAACAATCACCTATGTGAAGTTTGACAGGCGTCTAGAAGATGATCTTTTTATCGTGAATGGGAAACAAATTGACAAAAGTCTCACAAGGGCGTCTAAGGTAATCCGATGTTTTCGAAACGATACTGGTATAAAGACAAAAGTGCTAATTGCATCAAGAAATAGGTTTCAAAATGGGTCTGATGCCAAGGGACTTGGCACTTCCGCTGCAGCTGGAGCTGCTCTCGCTAAGGCGATTATATCGGCCGCCTATGGGGAAGAAATGAGCAGGAAATCCAGGCTTGTCTCTACTTATGCACGATTATTCGCTGGGTCTGCATCAAGATCCGCTGCTGGAGGTGTTGCTCTATGGTTTTCATATGAGGGTATAGCTCCCGAGGAATCTTATTCGGTAAGAATCGATGACGGCGAACTGCCTTTAAAAATGGTTGTGGTGCCATTGCCCTTAGGAATTACCACTGAAGAAATGCACAGGAGAGCTTTATCATCTCCCTTCTATGAAAAATGGGCTACGAATAAAGCACAACACGTCTTTGAACTTGTCAACCATGTTGAAAATAGAGATGTTTTCAAAATAGGAGAGATGGCTGAATCCGATACAAGATTTTTCCACAGCCTATTATTGCAATGCGGAGCATTAGTCTGGATGCCTGAGACAGTATCTATTATTCACCTCGTAAGCAAGTTAAGAGAAGCTCATTTTCCAGTTCACTATTCTATCGATACAGGGCCGAGCGTATTCATAATCACAGACAATAAACACGCAGACAGAGTGCGCACTGAAGTGTCCACAGCATTAGAAAATAGGTGTCCAACCGTCATATCTGAAATAGGAGGCCCCCCAGAAACCGCAAGCGAAAAAGACCGCTCTCTTCTTCTGGATGACATCAAGCACCTAGACAAGATGTGATCGGTTTGATCGACTCGGCAACTTTAATTGGATTAGCTGGGCTTTGCATGACCAGTGCATCATTAGTTCTGGTTTTTCTTTCTTTAGCTCTCGGAGAGCAATTAAGAGAATTCCGGGCGGTGCGTCGGCAAATTCTACGCAATTCTCCTTGGACAATTTTCAGCCTATTTTTGGCTTCCTTCATTTCCATCTTTGGTGCATCGCCACAACTTGAAGATTCGCGCACCTCGATATTCTATTTAAGCGTCTTCCTCGTGTTCGCGGCAGCACCATCTATTATTTATATGGTAATATACACATTAAAGGTAATCTTGGAGAAAGAAATATGAGCGAAATAAGTTCAAACAGAAAATTCAATGAATTTCGTAGTATTTACGATAGATTAGGTCTTAGAGGAATAGCAGTCATCCTAATCCTAATTGTTATAGCAGCGTGCTTGGGTGTGCTTGTCTACCTGAATCAACTCGCATTTGCTTTGGGTATCGCGTTGTCAGGACTTACATCTGGAGGAATTGTCATTTCCGCGGTTAATATAAGGAACTACAAGGAACTCCATACTGCAAAACAATTTTACGAAAAATCCAGATGGGTTGTCGAAAATTCAACCGATATTTGTATCGTTTCCACGACACCAGGGGTTATACTAGCCTCTGAATATGACCCTTCCGCGTTTCCTTTTCCCAGTTCAGAGAAGTCCAAGTTTAGAAGAAAATACTTCGATTTGCTTTTGAAGGCATCTGCATCTAGGGACGGAAAGGCTGAAATGGGTCTCAAAGTGAAATATTTCTTTGATAAGTACAATGCAGCACTTGTTCTCAAACAATACATTCGGGATGAAAACTACAAAGGCTACGTTAAAGAGGGAAAAAAGATATTGGAGAAGTTTCTAAAAGAGACAAATTCAAACTTCAAGATTCGTTGTGGTAAGATCGACGAGAAGTCAAAATTTCTTGAAGCTACTATTATAGGCGACAAGTACATTGTTTATTCAAACAGAGATGAAGAAACGAAGAAGATTTTTGAGGGAAAATTGGTCGAAAACAAAGAAAGGGCCCAGCAGCTAAGAGATGAGTTTGAAAGAGAATTGTGGCAGAGTGGCGAAAAAGTAGAGGATGCCTCTTTTATAGATGATTTGATTAGAGAATGACCATACAGAACTCAAGGGAGACATTATTGTCAATTAACGCGAAAACGATTGGCAACATATCCCTGCAAATGAAAAAAAGCCTTTGCTTGGAGATTGCTACGATTTCCAGTCAGCTTTCTGGAAAAGATGAAACTGTCAATGTTACCATGTGTAACAACAGAATTGTCTTTCACAATTACATTATTAGAGAGTTAAAAAAAAGAACTAGCCTTAAACAAACAAGATTCTTTGTCTCCTCGCTTCCTGCAATTCTCTTCATGCCATATCCACCCCCAGAAATATGTATCGACCTTGAAGACCTTGCTAAACGCTCAGACAGCGAAAAGAGACTCGCTCTGGCCCATGAAATAGCTCACTATGTTCTAAAAGAGTACCCTCCGCACGGGGGCTCAGAGTTCATGAGCAATTTGAATAGAATTTATTCGCTTACAAAAGATGAAGGAATATCACGAGAATACCTGTCCATACTCCTGAATCTGATCGGGGACACAAAAGCTTACAAGTTGATGTTTAGGAGTGACATTAGCTATCGGCAATTGTCTCTTGAAGCACTCCTCGAAGAGAAAAAACGATTGAATATAAGGGCACTTAGAGAGTCAATTGATTCAGAGGACTTGACATTTCCTTGTCTAGTTTTGCATACAGCAAGAAGCCTGGGCAAGGTTTCTGTAATTCTGGCCCTGCAGGAGTTTGACAGGAAACTTGCTGACGAGTACGAGAACCGTTGGTTCGAAGTGATAAATGAAGTTATGGCGAATGTTCCTTTGGTCTCGCTGGCCATAAGAAGATTGATAAAACGTTATTCAGAATTTAGATTTGACCTTGATTCAGTTGTTGACGGTTTCATTAGGATTACTACAGAGTGTTTCCAGGGTTTCTAATAGTGGTCTTTTTCTAAATGTGTTTATTTCGACAGTCTATGGATGATTGCCTTATGCTGTTTTACCTTTATCTCCAATGTTTCTCCGTTCTCGATTCTATTCAAAAGCTCAGAACGGACATCCCATACGTAAATGGGCAAAACAATATTAGGTTTACCACTTTCAGCGGCCACTAAACCGTTCAAAAGCTCGACATTACACTTTTCTAGTAGAATCGCTTTTGGTAACAAATGTTCGACATTCTCAGACATGAGAAAAGCCCTTATGGCAAAACTTGCACCGTCTATAGCGAGAAGCTCCTGTGCGACTATGATTTTCCTTGGTTCGCAGGATAAGAATAGTCCTTTCTTGCCTAAATCTAGTTCCAATCTTCTAACTTTAATTACTTCTCCCTTCGCATTTCCGTCAGGGAAACCTTCACCTGATAGGATCTGATTTGAGGCTTCCTGTTTGCCGTTTTTCTGCAATTTCTCTTGCACAACCTTACACCTGTTAGTCATCTTAAAATACTTTCTCGCTTAGCACGCACACCTGTTGTGCTCGTTGTAGAGTGCTCAAAATCCTATGACTTTGACGTTGCCAAATGCCATTTAAGACTCACCCATCCTTAACGTGTCTAAGATCAGGTTATGTTTACATTGGAATCATGTTTGAATATTTCAATAGCGCGCGCGCTGGGGCCCAACATTAGTGGCTAGACCTTCTTGCGGATAACCCAAAGGGATACTGTAAACTTAACAGACATGCACCCTGTTCCTGCAAAGGGATCAATGATGATAGGGTGGAGATGTGACAATAAGATCATATCTTTGTTCGATTATTTTCAAAAAAGGGAAGGGTGACAGTATTAGGTCAAGCATTTAGTTTAGAACCTTCTGCGATTTATGAGAACCCATAGAAATACTGCCAGCATCATGGTCAGATAACCAACAATCACTAGCCCTGCGTTTGATGTCCAAGTCCACAAGCCCAACCCTATCAATGAAAAGACAAAGCCTATGAATAGTAATAAAGGCAAGAATGTCTTCGGGTTTTCCAGATTTATTCCCATTTTTTATAGACCCCTCCTATTTGGCGTGAGGAGGAAGGTTCCCTAAGGGTTAAAGCCACTCTTGCGAAAATCTTAAGTGTGCAATTGCACACTGTAAGTTTGCGTATCGCAGCGAGTGGTGATGACCCTTCTGGAGAGCCATTCACTACGCCAAACATTTTCTCTATTATGTTCGGTAGCTAATAAAAGACTTTACACACTAACGTGCAGGCTTGCGCGCGCGTTTTACCAGTAAAATCGGGTGGAGGCCCCATTTTTCGAGTGTGGCAGAGCGAGCAGCGCCTTCTAGGGGATGCTTGCAGCAGCGCGCGCTGAACTAGGAAAAAGGGGCTATGGGTAGTGTTGTTGGAAGTGGCCTGCGAGGATTATGGCGTCTAAGATGTTTACGACACCGTCGCCGTTTATGTCTGCGTTGGGGTTCCAGGTTGAGCTGCCGGGCGTGGCGCCAAAGGCGTTAGCAAGTAATATAGCATCCAAAATGTTGACCGTTCCGTCGCCATTGAGGTCGCCTGGAATAGTTACTTCAACAGTTCCGCCTGTGAGGTTGTTGTTCGCCGTGTTGGTTTCGCCTGGGACAGGCCAAGCGTAAGCGCTTATGGTGTAGTTGCCAAAGGCAAAGCCAGTAGTGTTCCATGTGAACGTGACTGTCGTGGAGCCGCCAGCTGGTAAGGTAACGTTTTCTGATCCCGTGATGTTTGCGTTGGCATATGCTGTTGTGTTAAAGGTTTCAGTGTAGCTGCCTTGGTTTGCCACTGTGACGTTTATGGTGACGCTGAAGCCTTGACCAACTGTTGGCATTGGCAGGCAACCAGTCTTAGAAGACACAACATTCGTGACGGCTACATCATGAGACGCGAGCACTATCGGGGCGCCTGGACTAAACCATTGCGGATTAGATGGGGCTGGGGCTAGAGCGGCATCGTTTTGATAAATCGAGTAGTCGTGGGAAGTCGGTCCGCTTCCTTCGTCGAAGCGCCAGTATCCGATCAGGTTGGGGTTTGCCATTTCAGTGCTGATAAGTGTTCTATTCCAGTCGCTTTGAATATCTGCCTGCGGCCTAGAGATGTTCCACACTCGCACTTCGTCAATAAGGCCACCAAAAGGGTGACCGCCATCTGGTCCACCTGGCAACAGACCAGCCTCGAAAGGCCCCGCGGTGGAATAAGAAATAGTATGATTTTCGTTAAGTTCGGAGTCAAGGGTTCCGTTCACGAAGAACTTTATGTTTCCATTGGGTAGCGTTGGGTCATACGTAACCGCAATGTGGTACCACGAATCATTGTACCAGACCTGCTTGATTGACTGGTAAGACACTCCAACAGCTGGCGCGTACCAAAATGCAAAGCCAAGGTAGCCATTCGAATAACTGAACCACACTTGCCATCCAGTGTCAGTCGACATCCCTTGCGGCCGAGTGGTTGCGACCACTCCACTTTGGTGCCCATATTGTGAATTGCTTCCATATATGATGTCGTATTTGGGTTTAATCCAAGCTTCAAGAGTGAGCGCGGCTGAATGGAAAACTGGCGAATTCCCGAAAACTACATAATCATTGACCCCGTTGTAACTTAGACAATGGTTTCCCGAATAATCTGCTATTGCTTCATGGAGAAATGGAGCTATTGAGCACTGAGCCAATAACACAATAGCGATAACGACAACCATTTTTGTTTTCAATCCTAGTCGCTTCCCGGTTGGTGGATTTTTTCCCCTAATTCTTACTTCTCAATGACCTGAAGATTGTCCTCTGTGTTTAGGTATTAAAGTTTTTTGGAACCATCTTCTATCGCATGAGCTGAAACTCATACTTCCTAGAACTGTATCAAATATAACAAGGAAGAAAGAGACGAAAGGAAAAGAAAGGGGACTCAGCGATTACAATAATGTCAGCAGACTCGATCGCGCGCGCTGTCTTTTATGCACAAAAACGCGCGCGCTTCGTTAGCCACTTACTGAGTGCCTTCTTCTGTAGACTATGGCTGCACACAGACTTGCCATTACAAACAGTGGCAGCAGTACGACCGATGGAAACTCTGGCACTACTAGATAAGTAGTGGTATCTATCACACCATCTATCGTTGCATTGTTTCCAGCGAAGTCGTAGGCAACTATCCTGAAACGTACGCGCGTGCCAGACGATTGCCCCTGAATTGTTGCGTTGAAAGAGAGAGCCAGAGAATTCTGAGGCTGCAGGGTCGTGCTGAGGCTCATAGGCGTGGCATGTGCACGAGACCAGTCTGTGCTGTTGTCCAGAGTGTATTCCAGTGTTGCGTTTCTTACTCCTGATTCTGCATCAGTAACATTCGCTGAAACAAGAACTCTCTGATTTTCAGGAACTTGGGGCCCTGATGGCTCCCGCGTTACGACAATGCTGGGACGACTCGTGCCGTTCGAATATGGCGGCGGACCCATATAAGGCGACACGGCAATGGTTGTCGCGTAATCTGCGTATTCAATAATTATTCTGGGCGCCATTGTCTGGGTGAGGGTCTCAGGCCTCTGAAGGCTTAGTTGAAACGACATATCGGCATATTCTATGATTATTCTCGGCGCGATTGTTTGGTTCAAAACCTCAGGCCTTTGAAGACCTATCAGAAGTGATGTATCAGCATATTCTACGATTATCCTTGTCGAGAGTATTGACGGCAGGCCGACAGGCGGATACACTGTGTGCTGAGCCGCATAATCTCCGTACTCTACGACCACTCTTTGCGTAACGTTTTCGGTCACGTTGCCAAGGTCGGGATGTTCAAAAGCAGTAGTTGAATTGTAGTCTGTGTTATTAAGCTCTATGCTATTTCCTTGAATTGCGCTTTCATGCATACTTGCACGAGGCAGACTCGAAGTCTGCAAAGTTTTCGCATGCGTCAACGTAAAGCATGTGGCGATAGCAATCAGTAGGCTGATTAAGCAGAGGTATGTCACTGGAATCTTTTTCAAGCACAGGCACTTCCGAGGCTTTGACAACTAGGAGTAAAGTATAGTTAGACAGATACCGCAATAACCAGTGTCTCCATCAACGTAAACCACATGAAACATGTCTAGTGCCAGCGGATTGGTCGGTAGAAACGCAAGCATACCAATAGTTACCTCGTCGCTTCCTATCCAACTGTCAACTTGTGTTTGATCGATTTTGAAAGCTGATGGTGACACTGGGTTTCCCCATGACGTCCAAGAGTGAGTCTTGTGGCACCAAGCTTGTTCGTAGACTGTCATGGTTCCTGGGATTTCTATGTTGAACGTGGCTGGTGATCCATTTATTGTGGTCTTGGCTGCTATTAGTAAGTTGGTGGCGCTTGGGTACTGGAAGTCATAATATTGCGCATTTGTTGTAGATATCCCAAGAGGCGTACAAGCGATTCTCAGTCCCTGCTCCAGCTTGGTGTCATTCAACGGAGAATTTACGTTCGCGACAGATTTCCAGACTATCATCTTGCTTATGTAAGCCATATTTTGTGAGGTTGCTTTAAGATAGTAGACAACGATCCACCCGCTCTTATGGACAAAGCAGTGTGGGTAGTCAGAACTTGTAAAAGGACTGCTTAGAGGAACAGAACCTATGGCCCAGTCAGAGGTTTTGTTTTCTATGTTTACGAGGTTGGCTGCCGCAGCGTTCACGTCCATAGAACTTCCGGTATTCAGGTATATTGATATTCCAGCCTCTTGATCCAGAAATGTGGTTGCTGCAGCCATACTCTGCGCAAAAGCTGGACGTACCAAAGAGAATCCTGAGTTATCTCCAGCTAACCCAGTGCTTTTCGGACCAACGTTAGCCCAGATACCATATATTCCCACGGCCACTATCAAAGTTGCAATCAGCAACACACTCATTTTCAATTTCCTGTTTTTCAACTTTGTTCCCCCTCCATAACGAATATTTCATTGTATTTTATGTATCATCTTTTAAGCTTTTCGTCAAACGGTTTTGCGCCCGCTGCTTTTCTATATATGCTTTTATCCAATACTACGAAAGTGCCATTATCAGAATACACGAAACTACGAGCGCGCGCGCTAAACTCCAATCAAGCATAACCCAAGCATATTCTTACCGGTAAAGTTGGGTGGAGGCCCCATCCCCCACACTAAAGGCAGTCAATAGACATCTTTGGTTCTTTTCCTTTCCACAAGAAAAGACAATGAGTAGCGTTTTGCTCGGAGTTTGACGCGCGCTACGTTTTTCTAAAACCTAACAGGGAGCGTCCGAAAGAGGTGAGAGTTCAGTTAATGCCCAACACTGGTATTGCTGCCAGGTAGGCTCGCCTCAGCTCTTTCTTATCTATATGATCGTAAATGTCGACTGCTGCGTTTCTAGCATCTCCTCTCAGCTCTTGGATTAGCTCTCTTCTCATGCCATTTCTTCTGAGATGCGTCGTAAACCAGTGTCTGCAGCAGTGAGGTGTGAAATGGTCTTCGATTCTTTTGCTCATAGGGTTGTGTAATCCGACGCGTTCAGCATGCTTTGTTACTGCATCCGTCACTCCATGGCGTTGCAACCTCGTCCCGCCTTCATTTACGAAGACGGCTTCGCACCCCTGTTGAACATTAAAGTCCCGCCTTGCACTTAACCACCTTCTCAAAACTCGGGCAGTTTCGTCGTCGAAAAAGACCGTGCAGTTGCTTCTTTTTGGACGAGGTTTGAGTTGGATACTTTGATTAACCCAATCGATGTCTTTTATGTCTATTCCGATGAGTTCTCCCCTTCGAATTCCAGTTTTGGCCAGAAGAGTGACAATTGCTTTGTCTCTAGGATCTAATATTGAATTAATCAGCATCGCCATCTCGTCGACTGAAATTAATTTCCTTTCCGGGTCATGCTGGTTTTTAAATTGCCTAACGTATCTTTTTCTAAAAGGAACGACAGGATTTGTGTCTGCTATTCCTTCCCAGACTAAATAGTCACAGAAACCAGACAGAGTGGCGAAATAATTGAGTAGCGTGTTACAGACGTAGCCTTGATCAACTAGAAACTCCAAAACTCTTTTCAGAGATTCCTTGTCCAATTTGCTTAAGCTTAGCCCTTGTTTTCTGAGAATTTGTGAAGTTATTCGGAGACTCGATTTGTACCCTTCAATTGTCTCAGGAGAAAGTCTTCTAAGTTCGCAGTCCTTCAGAAATCCTTCAGCAAGTCTCGCCTCATTGATAGAACTGACTGATTCAACATTATTATCAAGACTCATCTCTCAATCCACCTCCAACCCTTCGGTGAAGACTTAATTACGCCATAACTTTCTAGATTTTCTAGCTGTTTTGAAACAGCCTTAACTGTCTCCTGTTCAGTAGGGTTAATCCTTAATCCAGACAGAACCTCCTCACTCTTTACGATCCGTCCTTCCCTGAGAATTTCCACGAGCTCTTTTTGATACGGTCGTGTGCCGACAAACTCGTCATCAAGAAACGGCTGCGCACGGTACTTTCTTAGTTCTTCTTCCAACCTTTCAATCGCAATCTCAAGTACGTGTTTTTCTCTCGCCTCTTTATCGAACTGCTCTTTTAGTTGTTTATTCTCTTTCCAAAGTTCACCAATGGATTTGTAATTGTCATCTTCTGTCTGCCTTAGCGAATTCTCTACCTGCTGTATCACAAACTTTGACGTGCTTACACCATGCTTGCTGGCCTGTTCATCCCATCGTTTCTTTTGGTCAACGGATGGAAGATAAACGTAGATGGATCTATCCTTGATCCTCTCTGTCTTTCCCAAATCGACCAGCCCTCTTTAAAGTTAAATGCGGAATCTATATAAGATTTACTGGTAAAAAAGCGCCGGGGGTGGGATTTGAACCCACGTGGCCCCGAGAGGCCACAAGCTGTTAGGCGAATTTGATCGTCTCCAGGCTTGCTCCATACCTAGCTAGGAGACCCCGGCACGGGGAACTATACCCCAGATTGTGCACCCTGCACTTTTGGAAATGTCTGAAGATAGTTCGTATCCCTTTCTCTGACCAAGCACAGCTTAAAGCTTTGTGGAAAGTAGATGGGCGCGCGCTTTCTAAACAGCCTAGCGCGCCGATGGACGAAGCACTTGTCTTGTGTTCCATCAACCGAAAGAGTTAACAGCGCCCCCAAAAATTCAGCATTCGTGTTGTGTGAGAGAGGATGGAAGAGAGTTCTCAGTCAATCATATGTGATCATTTAACGAAGGTCTATGGCAAAAGCAAAACGAAGGCGCTTGACTCTGCAAGCTTCTCTATTCCCACCCGTGGTGTGTTCGTGCTGATAGGCCGGAACGGTTCTGGAAAGACCACGCTCGTGCGTATCCTTGCAACCGAGCTTGAACCGACGTCTGGAAGAGCCACTATAAACGGTATAGACGTCGTGAAGGAGCCTCGTAGGCTCAGAGAAAAAATCGCCATAGTACCGCAAGAAGCGAGGCCGATTCCGTGGATGACGCCTATGCAAACGGTACTTTCGTATCTTCTTTGGCGAGGGCTCGACTACGTTGAAGCAAAAAAGAGGGCCTGCGAGTCGCTTGAAAAGCTCGGACTCAGCGGATACAACGATACTTTGAATCGCAAGCTTTCAGGAGGAATGAAGAGAAAGGTTTTGGTTGCGACTGTCCTGTCTTCAGAAGCGGAAATACTCTTCTTGGACGAGCCGACAACGGGACTTGATCCGATCTCAAGAAGAGAATTCTGGGAGATTCTCAAGGATATTGGAAACGACCGCTTCACGTTTCTTACTACGCATTATCTCGAAGAAGCGGAAGAGCTAGCTGATAAGATCGGCATCCTGGATCAGGGCAAACTGATCCGCATCGGAACGCTCGAGGATCTGAGACAGAGCATGAATTACAACTACAGCATGAAGCTGCTCTCAAAACCGGCGCCCGATTTTCTTAAGCTTTCTAAGGGCGAGATAGTGACTGGAAGAGATGGCTATGTCAGAGTGCTCACGACTGAGGAAGAGGCCTTCAGAATTTCAAGAGAACTCTCCAAGGGCGGGTCAAAGTTTACGATAAATCCGGTTTCGCTGGACGACATATTTTTCTATCTTGTGAATCAAGAAGGAGGTAAAGGAGTTGGCATTCAAGAAGAGCGCGACGCAGAAGAGGAGTAGGTTCAGCCAGTTTCTGGCCGCGATACTCGTCAACGCCCTGTATGAAATGAGGAACTACCCGATCGTCCTAATCAACACTGTTCTGTCCCCCCTCTCCTTCCTAGTGCTCATAGTGTTCGTAAGCCGCGGCAGCCTCATAGGAGAAGCCGTGGAAGGCGGGTTCATAATGAGCATGTTCTCGAGCGGCATGTCCCTGCAAGCCGACCTTTCGCACCTCAAGAACGATTTCAAACTGCAAGACATGGTGGTCAGTTCTCCAACCACATGGCTGACCTACATGATTGGAATCGCCATCTCAGAGATCGTCTACTCCATTCCCGCGCTAACCGTACTCGCCATTATAGCACACTACTATGTGGCAATGAGCGTCGTTGGAGTCCTAGAGTTCATCGTAGTGCTTCTCCTCATGTTCTTTGCTTCAATGGCGGTCGGCTATACGCTCTCAACGTTTTCCAGCGACATAGTCCAAAGCTTTGCGTTCACACGGCTTCTTTCAACGCTTTTCTCAACGATACCGCCTGTCTACTACCCCATTACCTACATCCCGCTTCCGTTCAGATACTTGGCCTACCTCTCGCCTACCACGTACGCAGCAGAGCTAGCGCAGAATGCAGCTGGATATCTGTCACTACCACTTGCCACGATAGTTCTCGACTGGAGCGTCCTAATAGCCGTAACAATCATACTCTTCATGCTTGCAAAAACCAAGGCACGATGGAGAGAAGTCTAGCGCTCTGCAAGCCACGGTTCGAAGGCCTAGCAGTTGTTTTAACATGTCCGCCGAGTCAACGCACACTTGTGGGTTTGCCTAGCCTCACTCCCCGAGGCGATGTCTCCAATTCGCTTCTTGACGGCTTCTTTCCCTTTTTTTCTTTTTCGCTGTGCGACCGCTGGGTGCCGCAAAGTTTGGCAGGAGATGAATTGGATGAGCAGAAAGATAGTCAATTGCCACATTGCGGGAAGATTCTGTCCGAAGACCTTTGGAAAGAGAAGCCTCCTTTGAGACGAGATACAATCAAGTAGCGCGCGCCGGCTGAGGGTTGTTTGCCCGTTGATTTTAGGCGTGTTGAGATGGTGAATTGGACAGCTTTGTTGGGGCTCTTACAGAGTGTGTATGTGAGGCATACTACGCGATCATGGGTTGTGCATGTGGAGACTTTGTATGGGAAGCATCCGGGAGAGCTGTTTGTTTTAACGAAGAATCTTGCTGACCGTCTAGCCAAGAGTCTGATGCGCGCGTATCTTCGAGGATGGAGAATGGAAAGAAAGCTTGTCAGAACTGAACCTGTATCAGATGCTTCATTTTCAGCACGCGCTCGTAAGGACTGAAACATTGTTTCACAGGGCTTAAATAGTACTAATGGGCCTAATCAACATTGGCGTGCGCGAGTTGTCTTTGGGAAGACGGGGGAGCGCGCGCGGGAAGGGTTTGGAAAATGAATAGAAAAGCAGTTGTAAGTTTCGTTTTAATTGTGTTTTTTCTGATTTCGGTGTTTCCTATTAGTACTCTCTCTGGAGCAGCCGCTTCTCATGGCAGCTCTGGAGTTTCTGAGTCACAGTTCACCGCTGCGCGTGGGGGAAACGCCAGCGGGTTAGTCCCCGACCCGACCAAGAGGGACGCTGTGGCGCCGCACTATGCAACCCCTCTACCGAAAACGTCTGGTGCCGCAGGTCCACTTGACACGAGCAACGTAACCGCCTACTCCGGCCTACCGGGCTACACTCAGGCTTCAGGATTGGTTGGCTACTGGAAGCTTGATGAAGGCTCAGGTACAACGGCCTACGATAGCTCCGGTAACAACAATAACGGAATTGTAATTGGAGCTTCATGGACTGCCGGGAAAGTAGGTAGCGCCTTGAGCTTTGATGGAGTTGTTGATTATGTTAGTTGCGGGACTGGTTCCAGTCTTATGCCAACTGCGGCAATCACGTTAGAAGCGTGGTTTAACGCGAATGATGTGAGTACTTATGGGACTATTGCAAGTACATATTATTCTGAAGGTTATTTTTTGCGCATTAACCCAAACGCAGGAATTGAATTTGCCCCAGGAATATGTTATTCACCTCCCGGAATTATTCAACCAGGCGTATGGTATCATGTTGTTGGAACTTTCGATGGCGCGACCGCAAAACTCTATGTCAATGGAAGGCTTGTAGGTAGCCAACAATCAGGTTATCTGGCCTATAACGGCCAATCACTCAGTATTGGCAACAATCCTGGAGGTACATCATGGTTCAACGGCATCATCGACGAAGTCAAGATTTACAATATAGCACTGTCTGATCAGCAGATTTGGGCCGAATATACCAGCTATTTGGCCGGTCCATATTGCGAACTACTCGGAGAAACTTTCACACAAAACTCCGGCAGCATGTCCTACAGCGTCACTGCAGTCCAGCAGGATTATGATGACAGTTTTGCGCTACAGTTTGGCGCCTCAAGTGTAACAGGTCCGGCGTGTCTGCTGTGTGGCCTTTCCGACCAGGGATACATGTACGAGGTTGGGCTATCATGGGACTGGTTCGGTACCAATGCTAATTCGAGTATCTCTGGTTTTCCATATACTCCCGGGTTCAACGCCAACTATTTTGTCTTCGATCCTAGTGGAAGTACAGTCTACTATTACTGGGTGAGTCTTTCTGTCAATCAAGGAGACAGTGTAAATTTATTCCTAAGCTTTTCGGGAGGCAACGTCCTCATGCAAGTCTACGACCCGAATACAGGCGCAACCTCTTCGGGGAGTTACAGTTCCTCCGGAGCAACGTACTTCGTGGGTCTTCCAAACTATCCGCAAACTCCTCCCCCTCAATCTGCATTCAGCGGATTAATGACAGAACAGTTGCATACTAATCCATATTATGGTAATATGCAGCAAGTATGGTACAGCGATATGACTTCCACCAAGTCATCTGCTTGGATGTGGATGCAAGAAATCGATTCAGCGGGCAATTCTCTGTTCTCGGTTAGCACTATAAATTCAATATCGTTCGTCAGAAACCCAGGTGTGTTCCAATTATTCAACTCCAGCGGAGCAACTGAGTACAGCAACGTCTATCAATTTGCAACTGGAGTTGGCGTGCGATTTAGCACTTACAATTTTTACATTTCCATTTTGCCCGCCTCGATCACTATGAATCTTGGGTCATCTGTGCTGTTTACTTCAAGCGTCTTCAACGGCGGCGGCGGCGGGTCGTCTCCATACTCCTATCAGTGGTATTTGAATGGGTCTTCGGTTACGGGCGCGACTTCAAGCAGTTGGACTTTCACTCCACAATCCGCAGGCTCTTACACGGTCTGGGCGGGAGTCACTGACAACCAGGGAATTCTGCACGCAGCGTCTAACACTGCGACTGTAACGGTGATCGGACTGCTTTCTGTATCTATCTCGCCAAGTTCTGTCACCATGCCTGTTAGCGGGTTTGGTTCAGGTCAGCCGTTTCCGTCAACCGTTTCAGGTGGCCTTCCGCCCTACAAATATCAGTGGTATCTTAATAGTCAGGCAGTTTCAGCTGCTTCAGGCGGTACTCTCTCTACTTGGGTTTTTTACCCACAATACACAGGCTCTTACACGGTCTACGTAAGAGTCACCGACAGCCAGCCATTGATGGCCACGTCTAACACCGCAACTGTGAATGTTGCAAATGGTGGAATCGATGTTTATTGCTTTGATCAAATCGAGCCAGCCCCGATGGGAATAGCAGACTACGGAATGGAGCCAAGCGGGCCCTACCAATACAACACCACCAGTTTTGTGGGAACCGTCACGGTTGCGTCCCTTTCGACGTTGGTGAAGGGAACCACCTCTAATCATGACGCGAGCTTTCAACTGAACGTCAAACTTCAAATCAACACCATATATGGACCGCTCGTCTTTTGGGTACAAAACGTAGCGGCAGTCACTACCTCTGCCTCTGGAAATACCTTGACTCTCAACGATTTCGTCGACAACGTGTGGAACTATTCAAGTTTTCCTGCTCCGAACACAAGCTCTTCCGGCATATCTGGAAACAACCCTACCCCTATAAAGCAGGATGGGAGCTGTTATGTTTGTAGCGCTTACCAAAACACGCACGATTTCCAACCTGTTACTCTCACTAACCCGACAACTATCACACTCAATGTGACCTCACGGATGAGTTATTCCGGCCCTACGGTAAGCTTTGCATTCGACATCGACGGTTCTGGGTTGGTAACCTTCGATACAGTCACTTTTACAAATGTGGTCGGATTCACGTCTTTAGCTGGTTTTGAAGTAAACGGGTTCAATTACGATCCTGCTGGAACTTTCTATAATGCCGCGTTGATACTGGGGGCACCAGCTGCACGCGGACCACCACCACCAACTACCGCTGTCCCCACTGTCCAGTCTCAGGTTCAACTTCAGCTGGAGTACTGGAACGGGCACAACTATCAGATCGTGCCTTACGCCTACAATTTTGGAAGTGGCACGGGGGAACTAATAGACAATGTGATGTGCGGATTCTCCTACAATCAAAACGGAGAAACATTCGAAACGATGACGAATGGTGCTGGTCAACTTGGCCCACTGTACTACCAGTCTCAGATGGGAGTAATCAATATCACTTCCACGTTAACTTCAGGAACACTTTACGTTACGAGTGCATCCAATCCGAATGTTGCTACGGCTTGGCAAATCCCGTTTGTCAACGGGCAAGTCACTGTGACATTGTATCCCGGAACCTACCTCCTGCAATTATACAACCAAAACGGCGTACTCATCGATTATACAACCAAACCAGTCAGCGCGGGACAAACTCTGTCTCTTCAATCTCCTTTCAACCCGCTTTCTGTATCTGTTTCGCCCAGTTCTGTTGTGATGAACGTTGGTCAGTCTGTGCTGTTTACGTTAAGCGTCTCTGGCGGTGCGTCTCCATACTCTTATCAGTGGTTTTTGAATGGTAACCCGCAATATTGGGGTTACAGTAGCTGGACTTTCACCCCGTCATCCTCAGGTTCCTACACGGTCTACGCAACAGTTCTCGACAGCGTCGGCGCGACGGCAAAGTCTAACACAGCGGCTGTAACAGTGAACGGGCCCGCTGCTCTGTGGTCTCTACAGTGGAATAGCACTTTTGGTGGTGGTGGGCACTCTCAGTTTGCCCAGCCGTGCGGGGATCTTGACGGAGACGGAGTCAACGAGATAGTAGTCGGTGGTTACGAAAGCAGCGGTATAGCACGCATACTGAAATACGACAAAACATCAGGCACGTACTATCAAGTGTACAGCTGGACTGAAGGCGGCGGCACCTACAACTCGCCGTCTGGCGCAACCATGCTGGACCTCTACGGAAACGGAAGCCTAGAACTCGTAATGTCATGGGCGTACTGCGGCGCAAACGATGGAGTATGGGCCTACAAGTGGGACGGCACCACGCTCACCAAGCTTGACCACTTCTACTGTTCTTTCACCTACGACGTATACTCATGCGACTTTGACGGTGACGGCGTCAAAGAGGTGGTCGTTGCAAACGCCCCGTGGGGCGGCTATGCTGCACATGTCATTGGCCTCGGATGGAACAAGGCAACCAGCAAATTCTATGTGAAAGCCCAGTGGATGCTGCCGGGCTACTCGTCGATGGAGTGCTCGATGGTGTGGAGTGGTGACATCAAAGGTGACGGGAAGACAAGGATCGTGGCCTGCATATCAGACAGCTCCACTGGTACAACAGCGGGAACATGGGCACTCACTTGGAACGCAACCTCGAACACCTGGAATGCAGAGCTTGTCTATGCGGGCCTGATAGGCGGCGGCATCCCTTACGGAGTCGCGGTGGGAGATGTTGACGGAGACGGAATAGCAGAGATTGGAATCGGAAACAACGTTGCAGGATACGCTGGGGCAGGAGCAGTTCTGGTCAAGTGGGACGGTGTGGCATACAACAAGGTGTGGGAGGGCAGCTGGCCATCGGAATACTCAGTCATTGAAGGTGTGGCCATAGGTGACGGCGAAAACATTGGAAAGAATCAATTCTACGTCGGAGGCGGCAACGTGCACGTTATATCATGGATAGGAACAGGATATGCCGAACAGTCCACCATAACCGGAGCATTCGGTTTAATCTCTGGCGTAAACATTGCAGACTTCAACAACGATGGCCAGAACGAACTTAAACTCTGCGATATCGGGGGGTATGGTCCGGGTAACGAATGGATATTCAAGTATGCCTTCTCTCCTGTTACGTACACTTTGACGATTTCGGCTACTGCTGGGGGAACGACGACTCCTGTGCCTGGCGTCTATTCTTATGCCGCGGGAAGCGTTGTCGGCGTCTCGGCGAGGCCAAACGTCAACTACGGGTTCGACCACTGGGTGCTGGATGGTGTTAACGTGGGCCCTGCCAACCCCACGAGCGTGACGATGAATACAAACCACGCGTTGCAAGCTGTCTTTGGTAGTGGTTTTGCGTACACAGACAAATTGCAGTATGCCATTGGTGACACAGTCATTGTCGGGTTCCAAAACACGGGCTCAACAACGATCACTTTGTCAAACACCGCTCCTTGGGTCATACTTGATGCCTCAGGACGCGTCGTTTACAATCCAATCGCGGAATATGTACTGGTTTCTGTTCTCCCAGGAGAAAAGAGAGAGTGGGGATGGAATCAAAAAGACTACTCCGGTCAACAAGTGTCATCCGGAACTTACACGCTCCAGATAACGACCTGGGCCGGAAGCTTCACAGCCAAGTTTAACGTCACTTTGACTATTACGGGCGACGTCAACGGCGATGGAAGAGTCAACATTTTGGACGATATACTAGTGAGCAACGCCTTCTTATCCACGCCTAGCAGTCCCAACTGGAACCACAACGCGGACATCAACGGCGACGGCGTCGTAAACATCTTGGACGACATAATACTGTCAAACCATTGGACTGGCTAATGCACGGCTGCTATCGAGCCTCAGCGACCCTTCAACCCCCTTTTTGAACTTCGTCTTCACAGCAAACACATTTAGAGCGCGTGTAAAAACCCAGGACGCAATAGCCCTCTGAAACGACATCCTAGAGCGCTACCTATAGACCAAACGGCTCGACAAGAAGCATGCGCACGCGCGCGCCAACCCAGTAGGTAAGAAAGAAGAGAAAACCGCCTCTGGAAGCTGGAAACACCCAACGCGCCATGCCATTTTTCAACAATATCACCCTATAAAGAATGTTCTAGTTTCAATGATGAGTGAAGGAAAGAGCGACTGCACCGTTAAGTTTGTTTCCAAAGGTTGGAGATGCTGGCACGGTCCGAGCCTTAACGTTCTGGGTAAGGCCGTTCACAGGCGGCATGGTGGCCCAATTCATGGCAATCAAGAGCTTATTGCCTTCTTAAAGGCCTTCTTAACAGTAGCATCTTGTCACGCCGTTCCTGCCGCTTCAACAAACGCGCGTGCTTCGGACAAAAACTTCAACCGTTGATGATCATTAGCGTATATGCAAAACGTATATGCAACGCGCAAGCATCGGCACGAAGCTGAATGACTCGCTTTCTGTTGCAGCAAACGGTTCCGCTCTGAGCTTGACTATTTAGAATGGTACACTCCGCGAAGTCAACTTGGCAGAAACATCGACTTCTATCACTTGCTAGATTTTGCCCTTGCCCTTTCTGCCACCTACTCTAGAAAGGATTAACAATACTGCTGCTATTATGATAATGATTATCGCAGCGATAATCACGTATCCTTCTATAGAGCTCCAATTCAAGCCTGGCGAGGAGGAAGATGCGCCGGTCGAATCAACCTTGACCAGGTAGAAATCGTTGCCGCCGGCACCAGAAGAATCCGTGAAACCTGCCAGTGCGTATCCTCCGTCGCTGGTCTGAACAAGGGAATATGCGAAATCGTCGCTTGATCCGCCGTAAGTCTGACTCCACCGCACGCCGCCTGTTGAATCTGTCTTGACGAGCCAAACATCGTAGCCCCCAGCGCCCAAAGTGTCCGTGAAGCCTCCAAGCGCGTAGTCGCCATCACTGGTCTGAACTAATGAATATGCCTCGCTATCACCAGGTGACCCATAAGTCTGGCTCCACTGCATGGCGCCCGTTGAATTCGTCTTAACAAGCCAGAAGTTGTCTACGCCGGCGCTCGAAGAGGTCGTATAGCCCGCCAAAGCGTAGTCGCCATCACTTGTTTGGATTAGTGAATATGCTTCGTCGTCGCCTATTCCCCCATAAGTCATGTTCCATGTCATGTTGCCCGCCGAATCCGTCTTAACTAGGTAGAAATCGTTGCCGCCATGACCAGAAGAATCGGTGTAACCAGCCAACGCATATCCGCCATCACTCGTTTGGATTACTGAATAGGCCTGATTGTCGCCTGCACTTCCATAAGTTCTATTCCAAAGCATACTGCCTGTTGAGTCGGTTTTGACCAAGTAGAAACTGTAGCCGCCACCGCCAAAAGAGTTCGTCCACCCTGCTAGCGCGTATCCGCCGTCACTCGTTTGGATTAGCGAACGTGCCTCATCGTCGCCTGGGCCCCCATACGTCTTAGACCATTGCAGGATGCCAGCCGAATTCGTTTTGACCAAATAGAAATCATAGTACCCCGCGCCAAAAGACTCCGTGTAGCCTGCCAACGCGTATCCTCCATCACTGGTCTGAACAAGGGAATACGCGAAATCATCGCCGGATCCGCCATAGGTTTGGGTCCAATTCTGATTCCCAGCGGAATCCGTTTTGACAAGGTAGAAATCAAAGCCTCCTGCACCTGAAGAATCCGTGAAACCTGCTAATGCGTAGCCGCCATCGCTGGTCTGAACAACAGAATATGCGAATTCGTCGTTTGATCCGCCGTAAGTTTGGCTCCAGTCCCCATGTGACGTTGCGGAAGATGCTGGAACTGGATTGGAGAAGTGAACAGTCTTGCTTGCCTTTGCAGTTGACGCGTCAGCTAGCAAGGTTAAACTCATCATAAGTAATGCGATCATTATCAAAGTCTTCTCGGCTTTCATCATCATTCTTCCTTTAATTCATTACTTGCAAATGAAGCAGTGTGCCTTGCGTACAGAGGCGACCGAAAGGGGATTTAAGCGTTTTTCAGAATGGCTTCCAAATTAGCATGCGGATGGCTCACGAGGTTCGAGTCCAGCGGCTCTGCAAGACTTGGAGAATCAGCTTGGGTGCTCAGGCAAGTTCTTGCAAGGCTCTTAGTCGCTTAACTATGTTGGGATGTGTCGAGAAAACCTCTTGAATCCGATCGGCCGTTGTCAGCTTCTTTGACAATATCTCTTGGACCAGTTTTTGACTGTCTGCGGCTGACATTGCGGACAATTCAGCAGAGTCGACGTTTGCGTGGTCGGGGTCGGTGATGAACAACGCCTTGAATGCATGCAGATTCTTCGTTTGCTGTCTCGTCATACCCATCCTACCCATGTTTTTGCTTGCATTGACTATTTTTGCCAATCCAGTTGAGAGTTTCTGTGATCCTCCGTCGACGATTGATGCGCTGTTTCTGTCAGCGTAGTACTCGCGGAGTCTACTGAGATTGAGTATGAACAGGTTCATTATGAAGGAAAAAGCCATGAAGACTATGCCCAGCGCTGCACCGCTGCCTTGATTCTTTTGGTTTCCTCCAAACATGCCTGAGAGCATGAGGGAGAAACCTATGTAGTAGGCTACGGCGGGCAACAATGAAACGAACATCATTATCTGCACGTCTCTGTGTCTCAGATGTCCAAGTTCGTGTCCAATTACAGCTGCAACTTCACCGTCGTTCAAGGTTGTCAAAAGTCCGCTTGTGACGGCAATCCGGGTTCCCGCTATCGGTGAACCGTAAGCAAAAGCGTTCGGCAGTGGGATCTGCGCCAGCATTAGCCTTGGTGTCTTTATGTTGCATTTTTTGCTGAGATCGTCGACGACTTCGTGAAGTTTGGGCTGCTCAGTTGCAGACATGGCACGAACGCGGTACATTGCACCAATTAGGTAGGGTGAAACAAGCCACATGACAATGTTAAACACTCCGACCAATACGCCCAAGGTTATGAGATCGAAGGACGCTGTCAGGGTTAGAATAACCGTGAAGAACAGCGTTGATAGTCCGATTATTAGGGCTAGCGTTCCAGCCATGGACAAACGGAGCTTCCAGATATCCATCAATACACCTGTTGTTTCCCGTATTCTGAATCTTGCCTATAAAGGTTCAGTAGGATTAAAGGGTTTTTCACAATTAGACCCAAATTCCAGGGCATAGCGATAAGCGAGACAGAAGAAAGGGCCTAGGATAAGCGCGCGCATTATACTTGGTTTGCAGACCTCGGCTCAAACCCAGCAAATCACACTAGGGCTTGCAGTTTATCATAGGTCTTTGAGTCGCCTAGACGATTGACTTTAATGTTTGTGGGACATTAGGACGCGATAGCCGCTTTCGCGCGCCGAAACCTCAACATTTCCAAAAGCCTCCTCGAAAAAGGTGCGGAATCTTTTGCCGCCAACCTTGGATCTGACGACCATTTGAAAAGTGCCTTTGTTCGGCATATGCTTTGGCGCTTCACAGATTATCGCTCTGACAGTCTTCAGCCCAGCACTCACAGGCGGGTTCGAAAGCACACAGTCGAAAAGGAGCTCCTGAACAGGTTCGTACAGGTTGCCCCGCCTTACCTCGGCATTGTAGACAAGGTTTTTTTCCACATTCTGCCTTGCCAGCCACACTGCTCGGCTGTTAAGGTCGGCCAGTACTACGTGCAGTTTGGGGTTGAAAGCCGCTGCGGCAATGCCGACGGGTCCGTAGCCGCATCCGATGTCCAGCACGTGGCCTTTTTTTGGAAGCACCATGCATTCGATCAGCAGCCTTGTACCCAGGTCGATTCGGCTTCTTGAAAATATGCCGGAGGCTGTCAGGAACTCGAAAGGTCTTCCCCGCAGGTAGGTGCAGACCAGCCCAAAACTTGCCCTTGACTTTGGGTGTTCTACAAAGTAATGCTCTATGCTGTTGTTCTTCTTACTCATCTTTTTTCGAACCGCTCTTCCAGCGTTTTGGATACGTACCTCTGGGCATGAGCACTCTTTGAGTCTTCGCAACAACTCCGTGCTCCATGTTCAAGACTTGGTTTCCGTCAACGACAGCTTGGCTCAAGCAAACGGCCTCATTCTTCAGGGTTAGAACAGCAATCATTGAACCTGTTTTGACACTGCTTTCAAGCGATAGGACCCCTGGAGCGGTCAGGCTTGCACCGTGACACACTGCGTCCACTGCTGAGTCTCGAATATGAACCTTTGGAATCATGTCCAAGGCTCGCTCCATTGGCTGAATGAACCGTCTTAGATATTTTTCATCGTTCTTTTCCTGCCACATCATGAAACTGTAGGCAGCATCATGCAAGATCACGCTGTTTGCCTCAACGAACGGCCCGGCTCTACTTCTTCGCAGCTCCTGCATGTGTGCGCCACAGCCTAAGACTTCGCCGATGTCAAAGCATAGCTTGCGTATGTACGTGCCGCCTTCGCATCCGGTTCTGAAGAGCACCTTGCGTCCTTCTGTTTCTAGGAGGTCCAGGTAGAAGATGCGCCGGGTTCGAAGTTGACGCTTGACCGAAGCCCTTAACGGAGGTCGCTGATAGATGTTGTCCTCAAACTGACCTAGCACTTTCTTGATTTGTTCTATGCTTACGTCTTTATGAAGCTTCATTACGCACACGTACTCTTTCCCGCTGTGAAGCAACGCCTGAACAACTTTCGTAGCGTCCCCTAGAGTCACGGGCAGAACGCCGGTCACTTTGGGATTTCTCTGGCTAAGCCTTAGCCTCTAGAGTCCCGCCGTGACCAACATGCTCCTGCTTCAAGATGCGCTTAACCCACGCCGCAACCTCGTGGCTACTCGGACCGGCCGGTTTGTCAACGTTTATCACACCGTACTTCATCAAATCCTCAGCCGACCTTTCTTCAGGCTTACATCCAAAACGCGGGTCAGTTTCATCCTCAGCTTTGACAAGCAGTTCATGTTTAACTTCCCATGGAGCAGCAGTCCTAGGCATAGTGGCAATATCACTCCTTGCACACAGAAAAAGTGTTTGAAGTATTTGAGCTTAGATGTGAAACACAGCTTCTTGCCTGCCTCGCACTTCATGATTTCTGTGGAAAAGTGCCCACAGGCTGCGGCCGTCTAGTCTACTTCGCCGATAGGACAGGCTTGACTTCTTTCGCCATCATGTCTAGCTTGTCAGAAGCCTTCAGCGCTTCCGAAATCTCATCATCGGATGCGCCTCGCTTGATCTCCACCCTGTCTTGCAGAGGTTCAACGTGGTTGACGTTTGCCCTACGCCTTCTGATACCAGTCACTGTTTTCGGTCCAGTTATCAACACAAAACTCTTGTCAACTACGTCGACTATAACACATTTTCTTCCGGCCTCGCGTCCCGAAACCTTGACGCATATTCTGCCAACCTCTATCGCGGGCATCACAGGTTCTCCTACTGAATCATATGAGTTGTACTGAACCGTATTTATAGGTTCACTCTAAGTCATGAACCTCTCAACAACATGGTACAAGACGCTCGTTCCGAACACAAGGTTATCGATCGATATCCTCTCATCAACCCCGTGTATTCCACTCTTCAATTCTCCGTAGGACATGTCTGCACGCACAGGCTGAAAACCGTAACACACAGCACCCAGCCTCCTGAGAAATCGAGAGTCAGTTCCACCGGTCAGCAAGTCTGGCGCAACGGCACAGTCAGCGTCGAATTTTCGCAGAGCACTCACGATCTCTCGGTACAGCTTGGTGTTAAGAGGCGACTCTGAGGGCTCATTAGCCTGAATTGTCTTAAACTCTAACTTTTCAAGGCCAACGCTCTTGAGCAGGATCCTAATTTTGTTCATGGCGTCTGAAGTGGTCTGGCCCGGCAAGATTCTGCAGTCAAAGACAGCTTCGCATTCTGACGGGATTATGTTTTCTTTGACTCCGCCGTGAATCATGGTGGGAGTCACCGTCATCCTAAGCTTTGCCCGTATCTCTTCAGCCAAAATCCTGTCTTTCTTGGCAAGTTCATCCAAAACGGAATCAGCATCAGCCGGGTTCTCAAGAAGCTTGGTATACGTCTTCCTTGCCGTCTTGTGCTCTTTTGCCATTTCAGCCAAGAACCGTTTGACAGTCGGCGTTAACGAGATTTTTGAACGGTATCGCTCAAGCTTACGGACGACGTTGTTCATCCGCACGATGGCGTTGTCCGATGCTCCTGGTATCGAGCCGTGTCCAGGAGTGCCTTTCGCCTTGACCTTAAACCATAAGATTCCTTTCTCCGCTGTTTGAACTGTGTAAACGTTTTTGCCGTCGACCGGTATCGCTAGACCTCCTCCTTCGTTTATCACGTAGTCTGCCCGAATTTTCTCTGGATGTTTGCGCGTCAGCCAGCCAACTCCGTCTTCTCCGCCTTTTTCTTCATCTGCTGTTGCAGCGAGTATGATGTCACCCTTCAACTGGGCGCGCTTTTTCTTCAGGAGCTTCATGACCATAACTTCAACAGCAGTCATGGACTTCATGTCCAATGCACCGCGTCCCCAGACGAAGCCATCCTTGGCTATGCCGGCGAAGGGGTCTACGCTCCATTCCTTTGGATTTGCAGGAACCACATCCAAGTGTGAGAGAAGCAGAAGACTCGGTCCTTCGCCGCATCCTTTCATACGCGTTATCAAGCTGCCCCTACTTGGCTTGGACTCAAAGAGCTCACATTTGAAACCGTCTTCTTCCAATGTTCCAGCCAAGTATTCTGCAGCTTTGATTTCATTTCCCGGCGGGTTAGTCGTATCGATGCGGATCAAATCTCTAAGAAGAGCCGTCACTTCTTCTCTTGTTTCTTCTAACAATTTAGCACCATGCATCTGACTGTTGCACCATCTGCAAAAGGCATAGCTTTTCAGGTTACTTATTAATTTGCCAAGAACTCGGGTTGCGCCTTAAGCTTTAATATCCAAGTTCCGAATGGTTAATTTGCGCTCGAACCGTTTCGGTGAGCTGTCAGAGGCCACATGGAAGTGCAAGTTGATGGTCAGCCAGCAAGACCAGATTCTTCCCAGGCTGCAGGAAAGTTCGGGCAAGGTCGTTGGCCTAATATCCGACACGCACGTGCCAGTTCGGGCACGGGAGATCCCCAAAGCGGTCTTCAAGGTTTTTGAAAACGTTGATTACATTGTTCACGCAGGTGACCTTGTTGAGTTGTCAGTTATCGACGACTTGGAACAGCTCGCTCCAGTCTTGGCTGTCTATGGCAACATGGACGGGCCAGAGGTTCGTGGGGGTCTTCAGAAGTTGAACTCCTTCAAAGTGTTCAACTGGAAGATCGGTGCGATTCATGACCCTGGCACACTTTTCGGGATCAGAAAAGCGCGTGAAATCGCCAAGCTGAACGGTTTCGACGTCCTGGTCTATGGGCATACGCATAATTCAAGCATAAAATGGAACGGCGACATCTTGTTCATAAACCCTGGAAGCCCAACGAACCCTCTTCCTTCGTTCATAGCTAAGCCCAGCGTTGCCTTGCTAAGGGTAACAAAAGAGAGAATTGTGCCCGAACTAATCCAGATCTAGGGACACGAACCGACTTGCAACCCATCTTAGCCTAAACTGTGAAGAGCTACAAGGGCACGTAGAGCAATATGTACACGTACGCACCGAGTGCTATTTCTATCAACCACAAGATGATCGTGGGCTTCATGAATCTCTTATTTCCATGGCAGACTTTGACATTCCAGCGATTCAGCGCCCATGCCAGGACGAGATACAGCCCGAGTAATTCCACTAGACTTCCGAGAACCGCGTGCGATAGGACCGCCAACGCAGATGGCCAAAGCAGATTTCCAAACGAGCCCACGAGCGACGCAAATGAGGGAACCATTATGGCAAATATCAAAACCGTGTGCAAGGTGACAGCAATTCCCATAGTTGCACCATGCTTCAGATAACTCTTCCTAGACTTGAAAAAGAACGCCAGAATCAAGACGACCAAAATTGCCAATTGAAGAAGCAAGTTTACGTCAGATAGAAAAAAAGCGTTTGGATTAAACAGACCCATGTGCTACTTAGCCTCCCAAATCCAGCCAGCAGACCTGCGCAATAGCTTCTCTCACCTGCTCATTGCCAGACGTCAAATCTGGAATCAACTGCTTAAAAGATTTCTGCACAGTCGAACCCGTAATTCCAGCAGTGGACGGCATCACTTTAACTCATCTCTCTTCGGGCGGCTGATGTCGTGGCAAGGCGAAGCTTAAGAGCAAAAACAGCGAGTGTCCAGATGCTGAAGAGGTGCTATTATGGAACGTTGCAAAAACCCTTGGGATGGAGAGTGCAAGAACAATGACATTGAAGTCTACATTTTCTTCAAAGGAGAGAGGCTGCCGATTTGCCGACGCTGCTGGAGCAAGCTGGCAGACCGAGACTTCGAGTGGTGAGAACATGGAAGGTTTCAGCCTTAACACGGCAAGGTCTTTTCTCGGAAGAAACGTTAACCTGCACTTGAAAGACGGTTCTGTGATAATAAACGTTCAAGTAGCAGGGATCAAGAAGGACGAATTCAGAAGAGAGAACTTTGTCACGTGCGTTCCGTATGGCAATAGACCCACTTTGAGAGTTTCCATAAGAAACATAGCATGGGCAGAGTTGCTGAACCTGAACTTGATCCTTACTGACGGTTAGAGAAGCAGAAAGTAGTCGAAACGCAGATTAGAAAAGCCTGGCTTATAGAGCCTTCATGCGCTGTTCGCACTGTGGAGTATGCTGCAAAGAAACTCAAATGTTGCTTTCTGAAGATGACGTGCAGCTCCTGATGAAGGCAGGTTACAGCAGCGAAAGCTTCGTGAGATATGACAGGCATGGTTATGCGTTGCTTCAAAATCGTGGAGGACACTGTGTTTTCTATGATGTTGAGAGGCGACGCTGCAAAGCTTATGCGTCTAGGCCGTTCGGATGCCGTCTATACCCTGCTGTTTACACCGAACAGAACGTACCGCTCGTGGATGAGCTGTGCCCGAGAGGCCGAACCGTTTCAAAGATGGAATTGAGGAAGAAAGGCGAAAAAATCGGTGAGCTTCTGCGAAGGATAGAACTTGAAGCTGCAAGTCGCAGACAGCCCCATGGATCATAGCTATTCTTTCGACATGAAACCGGCAAACAATGTTAAATAAACCCACGCAAATTCTCTGATCGGTGAAAAAAATGCCTTGCACAGTTGTAGCCGGCGGCTTCTGGGGAGATGAGGGTAAAGGAAAAATAATATCCTATTTGTCACTTAAAGACAAGGTGGACTGCTGCGTGAGAACAGGTTCGGTGAACGCTGCCCACACGATCTGGTACAAGGGTAAACGCTACGCGTTACACATGGTTCCAGGAGGTTTCGTCAATGAGGCATGTCGGCTGCTGATCGGGCCAGGCGCAAACGTTCACGTTGAACAGTTTCTGAAAGAAGTTGAGGAGACCGGCGTGAAGAACCGCATAGGGGTTGACAGCCGAGCATCCATAATAGAGGAGAAGCACTCGACCCTGGACAAGACGAGCGAGCACCTCAAGGGTCTAGGAACAACGGGCTGGGGTGTCGGTCCGGCGGTTGAAGAACGTGTGCGCAGGACTGCCAAGCTTGTGAGAGATGTTCCTGAACTGAAGCCTTACCTCGCAGACGCGGCATCGGAAATCAATGACGCACTGAACAAGCAGAAGAAGGTTCTGCTCGAAGGAACCCAAGGGCTGATGCTCTCTGTGTTCCATGGGACATACCCATACGTCACCAGCAGAGATACGAGTGCTGCTGCGATATGTTCAGAAGCAGGTGTAGGCCCAACCAGAGTCGACGACGTTTTGTTAGTGCTGAAATCCTTCATGACCCGCGTGGGGACAGGATCCCTGCCTGGAGAAATATCAAAAGAAGAAGCAATGAGGCGCGGATGGTTTGAGAAAGCGGCAGGAACTGGGCGAGACAGACGTGCAGCACCCTTCAACTTCGAACTTGCCAAGAGGTCTGTGATGATCGATGGAGCCACACAGATAGCGTTAACCAAACTCGATTGCGTTTACCCAGAATGTAAAGGCGCAAAATCATATGAGAAAGTTCCAAATGAGGCAAAACAGTTCGTCAGCAGAATTGAAAAAGAAACAGGAGTCCAGGTTGCACTCATAGGGACTGGACCTGACGCCTTAGACCTTGTTGACAGGAGAAATGGCCTCAACGAAACATGACGCAGAAGGTCGTTGACTGTTCAGCAATCGCCGAAAAAAGTAAGAACAACAATCTAACACGATAGTGGCGCAGGAGGCTCGCCAGTGCTGAACAAAGATTTGAAATTGGTCTTCACTTGCAACTTGGTGGGCGCTTTCGGCGACGGCCTCTTCGCGTATCTTCTGCCGGTTTACATGAGTAACACGTTGGGCGCTGACTCAGTTCAGATAGGGATACTTTACGCGGTGCTCAGTCTGTCCGCTGCCCTGACCCTTCTGATCTCAGGAACGCTGGCAGACAGGTACGACCGCAAGAAGATCATGATCGCGGGGTGGCTTGCATGGTTACCCGTGCCTTTGATCTTTTCATCAGCCAGCAACTGGATTGCAATGCTTCCTGGAATGATAATGTGGGGCATCTGGCTGGGAGGACCCGCGGGAACAGCGTACATCGTGACAGCTGCTGACCCCAGCATGTTGACGTTGACTTTCACGACGATGTCCGCGGCATGGTCAATCGGTTACGTTTTTTCACCTGCTCTAGGGGGATTTCTGTCTGGAAACATCGGCATGAAACCTGTTTTCTACACGGCCTTCATTCTTTACTCTTTGGCCTGCCTGACACTTTTCTTCATCAAGAGCCAACGCGCAAAGAACATTCAAACCGGCACGGAGAATGATTATTCATTTAGAGAACTTCTGAAAAATCGAAAACTGTTGATCATGACGATTTTCTTCGCGCTGTTAATGTTTGTTTTGACGATGTTTCGACCTTTCATTCCAAAGTTCGTGGCCGATGTGTACAAGTTTGGCGATTTTGAATTGGGTGTTCTCGGTTCAATTTCCTTTGCAAGCTCAGCCGTACTAAGTGTTCTCCTTGGCAGACTCGGAGACAGGTCAGGCAAATCGTATCCTCTTGCACTGGTTGCCATCCTGAGCAGTGTGTCGACGGTTTTGTTGTTGTTGTCGGGCAGTTTCGCAATTCTTGCAGTCTCATTTGTTCTGATCGGCGGTTCATACTTAACGTGGTCTTTGATGAGTGCTATCGCAGGCCCTATGGCCCCAGAGTCGTGCAGAGCCCGTTGGGTGGCGGTGCCTCAGACGGTAAGCATGTTTGTTTCCTTCATAGCCCCGTACCTTGGTGGTCTTCTCTACGCGTTTTCGCCGCAGTATCCATTCATGGTGGCAGGGGCTGCTATGCCGGTCATGGCTCTTTTTGCCGTTAGACTCTTCAAGCATTGACCGGAACAGGTTTTCCGTAACTCTTAAGAGGGGTCTTTCAACTCACTTAGGGAAAGGTGAATCAGATGAATGAGCATCGTATGGGTTCCTCTGCGGCGGTCATAGCTCTGGTCCTCGTTGCAGGGCTGATAATTGGAGGACTGGCAACATCTTACGTGTTTTTGCAGAAGATCGACAGTCTTGAGAATGATGTTTCAAACCTTTCAAGTACGCTGTCGCGCATGTCAGGTAACCAGACGAACCTCTACCAGACGATCAATCTATTTTGGAACACAACTGCGTTAAACGAGTTGTATGGGAAAGTCAAAGACTCGGTCGTTCTGATTGAAGGCCAAACGAGCACCGGAACCGTTCAGGGTTCAGGTTTCGTCTACAACATGACGGGATCATTGCTTGTGGTAACAAACAACCACGTTGTACACGGAACGACAAGCCTAAGCGTGACTTTTTCAAACGGTGACGGCTACGCAGCCACAGTGAATGGGACAGACCCGTACGCAGATTTAGCAGTGGTCTCGGTTGTAGGGGCTCCAGAGGATGAGTTCAAGCCGATTGCTGTCGCGAGTTCCTCAACCTTGAGGGTCGGAGACTCTGTGGTGGCGATAGGGGCTCCCTTCGGCTTAGCGGGGTCGATGACCACGGGCGTGATAAGTGGTCTCGGCAGGACGATAACTGAGACCGAATATGCTGGGGGTTTTGCCATAGCTGACATCATACAAACGAGCACTCCTGTAAACCCGGGCAATTCT
The DNA here is from genome assembly GCA_049521795.1 of Bathyarchaeia archaeon. Classification (GTDB taxonomy): domain Archaea; phylum Thermoproteota; class Bathyarchaeia; order Bathyarchaeales; family Bathycorpusculaceae; genus DASPPK01. The sequence continues at coordinate 31,637 of JBEKOM010000008.1, read as the reverse complement.
GGCGGTCCCCTGCTGGACCTCGACGGTGAAGTCGTGGGGATAACTGCAGCTACAGCTGAGGTTTCTCAAGGCACGCCGGCTCAGGGAGTGGTTTTTGCCGTTGAATCGAACACGATACTCAGGGAGTTAGGAAGCTTGGTTGCAACTGGCCATTACGACGGCCACTCATATCTGGGCGTAGGAACAACGGCCGACCGAGGAGGAGACATGGACTACTTCCAAGCTCAGACTCTGCACACAAACGTAACCTACGGCTGGTGGATCGGTGAAGTGGTCTCTGGAGGACCGGCTGACAAGGCAGGAGTGCACGTTGACGACATACTGGTCGGGATCAATCAGACTCGCATAAAAAACGGCGACGAGATGTCCAGTTACCTGGAAGAATACACTCTGCCTACGGAAAATGTGACCTTACACCTAGTCAGGAGCAATCAAGATCTTGATTTGCTACTAACCCTGGGAACAAGGCCTCCGCCGCCGTCCTAATAATCTATACACCTGCTTGCTCAGGACAAGTTCTGATTTCTGGCTGCGCTGGGACCTGAAGAGCCTTGGCAGTTCGAAGATAACACTGGCCGCAAAAAGAACCATGTACACTAAGTGCGGCACGATTAACCAGGCAGGCACGGTCAACGGGTAGCTCAAGAACGTTGGCAGCAACACCGTGAAAATGGGGATAACCAGTATGAGGTTGGACCGATGAGCCTGAAACAATGCAACTATATCCAGGGTGATCAGCAAGATCGCAAGGGACACAACGAACAGACTAAACTCTAAAGCCACGTTTTCTGCGCTCATTATGCTTGCCCCTGCTAATCCGAAACGTTGCTGGCTAATCGGCCAGAAAAGCTGCAAACCCCCTCCAGTTAAGTAGTCACCTATCAAAGCGTGCTGGACCAAGGCTATGAAATACGGAACCGCGGTCTTCCGATAGACGACAAAGAAAGGGATGAAAATGATGAACGAAACCACAAACGAATGCGTTGGGCCCCTGTGCTGGAGGATCGGAGCCAAACCAGGCACGTGCTCTGCCAGGATGTCCATGTCAGGGAGGATAGATAAGGTCAGTACAAGCGGTATGTTAAGGTTTGTTTTCAGGAACTTGGACGAAGTCTTGCCCAGGATGTACCCCAACGACATGTGGCCGACTGCGAAACGAGTCTTGTTCCTCCTCTGCAAGCGACAACAATGGCAGAATAATTAAGTCTAATGGTCGAGGACCCTGCTTGAACATCTGCACGTTAAGGATGGACCGTAATGGACTTCTTTTTTGAAACTACGGTCTGTGAATAACGTTCTCTGCCTTGCCTTTTCCCTGTGTCAACTTACGCTTCAACACTGCTTAACCCCCTGCAAGGTTTGAAGCTTCCATGTTGGCAATTCTTTTATGAATCAGGAGCATCCGTATTTTTCAGAGCCGAAAACGGTGAGATGTCTAAAGAGGTGATGCTTTTTGGCGAGGAAATCTGTCAAAGTCTATTTGCCACCCTCACAGAAGAAGGTTCTTGACCGAATGTGCATAAGCCTAGGAATGGCTGAAAGCGAGGCTCTGCGCACCGCATTCTTAGAATACGCAAAAAGCCTAGGCTTGATGAACGAACAGATCCGCAGCGACAGACTCAGCTAGACACACGCTTGACAGGTCACGTCTGGCTGACATCCTAGCACGGAAGGACCGGCGTTTTAGCAAGCTCGCAGCGTCGCAGATGAAACCAGAAAACGGTGACGGTTGAACACAATGAAAAGTTACTACCCTCGCCCAGTCCTCTTTCAAGCCCTCTACTCGCGTTGGCTTCAAGTCCGTACAAACCCACCAGGGGCTCCATGAGCGCCTATGTGCAGTACTAGTACCCTAGGGGGAGGGGGTAGGCGTGATAGACGAGGTGAAAACGCGAACACAGGGATGTAGCGTTCATATCCAATGAAAACGCGAATCGAGAACCGCGGGACTTAGTCACCCGTGATTCTATTTTAGACGAAAGTTCATTAACGCGAGTTCTGCTTTAGATGTCTATGCGATTCGAAGAGCTTACGAAGCGGGATCTTGAACTTGTCGAGAAAGCAAAGGATATGATTGGAAAGCGAAAGTCCAAGAGGTCGTCCGTCGCAGCTGTCTTGCGGACCAAGAACAACAAGATTTTCTCCGGTGTCAACATCGAGATAGAGTGTTCTGCTCCATGTTCAATCTGCGCAGAGTACGCAGCGATCGGAACGATGGTTTCCGAGGGAGAAGAAGAAATCGAAACTATTATCGCGTTTGCATACAAAAACGGTGGCCGTTTCCTGCCGCCATGTGGAAAGTGCAGACAGTTCATAAGCGAATTCGGCGACCCGCACGTGATCGTTCAAGTCGACAGGAAACTCAAGAAAGTCAGATTGAGCGACCTGTACCCGTTGCCCGTGTTGTCTGAGTGAGTCAAGCAATAAGTCTTTATGACCCGACCGTCAGGCATCGAGCCGTAGAGAAATTCACGAGGAGCAATAGTAAGGCCGAAGAAAGTATCGGCAGTTCTGCATTGATCGCTGGTACGGTGGACAAAGCTTTGAAAGCAAACGTTCGCTATTTCTGCCTCTGTTTTCTCATGCGTTCTCTTTGATCATTTTGGCTAGGCGCTTGATGCCTTCTTCAATCTGCTGCTCTGATGGGTAGGAGAAGTTTATTCTCATGGTGTTCTGGCCTTTGCCGTTGCAGTGAAAGGCTGAGCCTTTTACGTAGACCACTCCGTTTTCGATTGCCTTTGGAAATAGGTCGTCTGTGCTCATTCTCTTCGGAAGTTTGACCCACAGAAACAGTCCGCCTTCGGGCTTGGTCCATGTCACACCCTTCGGCATGAATTTCTGCAAGGCTTCGAGCATCACTTGACGCTTTCTTGCATAGAGTCTGCGGATACTCTCGACCTGTTTCGGCATCAACCCGCGTTTCATGAACTCGGCCGCTATTAGCTGAGTGAACGTGGGCGAGCAGAGGTCCATGCTCTGTTTGGCGACGACCATCCTGTCCATCCACTCGGCAGGGGCCGTTATCCAAGCCAACCTTAGTCCTGGGCAGAGCAGCTTGGAGAAGGTTCCTAAGACTATGACTTGATTCTCTTTGTCCAGACTGAAAATGGCTGGAACGCTTTCGCCTGCGAATCTGAGGTCTCTGTACGGGCTGTCTTCAACGACGGGAAGCTCGTACTCGTATGCCAGTTCCAAGAGTCTCTTGCGTCTTTCCAGGGACATCGTGACTCCGGAAGGATTCTGAAAGTCTGGGACAACGTAGATGAATTTTTGTTTCTTTTTCCTCTTTGCCAGTCCGGTCAAAGTTTTTTCCAGGAGGTCCATCCTCATTCCTTGATCGTCTTGAAGGACGCCGACCATCTTGGCTCTGTACGCTGTGAACGCTTGCAGACCGCCGATGTACGTTGGCAACTCAACTATTACCGTGTCCTTCGGGTCCAGGAAGACTTTGGAGATGATGTCCAGACCCTGTTGCGATCCTGACGTGACAAGGATGTTTTCGGGTTTGATTCCGGGTTTTTCACGTGAGATCCACTTGGCGATTTCTTCGCGCAGAGGCCATTCTCCTTCGGTGGGTCCGTACTGAAGGGCCTCGGCTCCTTTTTCTCTCAGTATCTGACAAGATATATCTTCGAGGTCTTTGACGGGAAAAGTTTCTGGAGCGGGAAGTCCGCCTGCGAAGCTGATCATGTCGGGTCGTCTGGTCACTTTCAAAAGTTCGCGGATCTCGGAACGTTTCATGTTGAGAGCATTCTTGGAGTAGAAGGCTGAAAGGTCTTTGATCAAAATGACTCCTTCTTTTCAGCTTTGGACGACCGCTTGTTTGCCAATGGTTAAATGTGGACATATAAGGTTGTTGTAGTGTGCAGAAGATTTCATGCGTGCCGTCCGAAGCTTCTCAAAGGAGTCCCACGCATCGCAAGACAAAGGTACCGTGCACGCGGGTGCATTACTTCAATAGAAGACCGTAATGCTCCTCGATAGTGTGGTGGTACAGCTGCGGTGTCATGAGCGGGCTGAAGGCTCTCGCCACAACCTCGGTCAACGCGGGGTGGATGTGCATTGCCTTGATGAGCGGTTCTGCGGTTTGTTCATCAGTGCACATGACGTTCACTATTTCTTGGATAAGAACTGACGCGTAGGGCCCGATGATGTGTGCGCCTATGATTTTCAGCGTGTCTTTTTCAAGCATTACCTTCACAAAGTAGTCTCGCACGCCCAAAGCTTCTCCTTTAGCCGTGTCTTCAAACCTGTGAAAGCCGATCAGAACGTTTTCTTGGCCGTACTTTTCTATTGCCTCCTTCTCCTTTAGTCCCACCGATGCGACTTCCGGATAAGTGAAGATAGCATGTGGGACCGCGTGATAGTCGACCTTGACAGCCTTCTTCTGTACAGCGTTGAAATACACGAGTAGTGCCTCATAGTTTGCCACGTGCTTAAACATGTATTTGCCGTCTGCGTCTCCGAAGGCCCAAACGTTAGGCTGAGATGTCTCCATATACTCATTAACGATGATCCAGCCTTTTTCGTCAGTTTTGATTCCGGCCCTGTCTGGATGCAGTATGTCCGAGTTGGGGCCTCTTCCCGACGCTACGAGTATCTCGTCTGCTGCTATCTCAGTTTCCCTTCCTGTTTCTTTGTCAACGGCAATCACCATTCTTCTGCCGGCTGAAGTGTTGTCGACTCTGCGCACCTCATGATTCGTGAACACGGTCATGTGCTTCTGCAGTTCTCTTTTGGCCAACGCGGACACTTCTGGCTCTTCTTCCGGAATGAACTGTGGATTTCTGCCAATTATGGTGACCTTGGACCCCATGGCTGAGAGGAAATGGCCGTACTCAGCTGCTACGTACCCGCCGCCGATGATTGCGATGCTCTTAGGGAGGCGATCAAGCTTGAGGATCGTGTCGCTGGTAAGGTAGGGTACGTTTTCAAGACCGTCTATTGCAGGCATAATTGGTTTCGACCCGCAGCATAGAAAAATCATCTTAGAGGTTACGATTTCGTTGCCAACTTTCAACGTGTAGGGCGCCACAAATTCGGCCACGCTGTTGTAATAATCCACGTTCTTGGAATGAGAAAGTCCTTGCCGCAAACTGTTGATATCCTCGTAGATCAGGGTTCTCATTCTCTGCATGACTTTCTGAAAATCCACGTTCTTGATATCAGCAGATATGCCGAAATCCTTGGCTCTTTCTATCGTCCTTACTAATTCTGCAGAGTATAGGAGAATTTTGGACGGAATGCAACCGCGGGTGAGACAGATGCCGCCTGGCTCATCCTTGTCTATTACTGCCGCTCTCATGCTCGGATTATCTTCAATCAGCGCGTTGACTATTTCCATGCCCGAGCCTGTGCCTAACAATATAAAATCATATTCTTTCACGATGAACACCTTGAGCCTTGCGAGTATCGCTGAGGATCCACGTTTATTTAACCCTAGCCTCTCGTATCGTGGAATGAATTTCTTATTTATGCCTCACTCATTAACCGGTTTTTCCCATCTGGATCAGAGCTTGTTCGTCTTGATGTGAGAAATAGACGAGAACACCGTGCACAAGCCGTCAATGTCTGTTTCTTAGAAGATAATAGGCTGAGATGGCTATCACGAACACTGCCCAAACGATCCACGCTTCTACGGGCAGTGAAAACATCAGAATGATGCAACTGACCAAGCCAAGGGAAGGGATCAGCGGGTAAAATGGGGCCCTAAAGGTTTTCAGGTTGGGCATTTTCTTTCTGAGTCTTATCGCTGAAACGTGCAGGATGATGTGAGTAGACAGAAGTGAAAAACTCGTTATTGCAGCAGTCTGCCACAGATCAGCAACAAAGGCCAAGACAACCATCAGCGCACCAGTCAAAAGAATTGAAACATAGGGGGTTCCGAACTTGGAGTGGATTGTTGCCAGAGACTTTGGAAGCTGTCCGTTTCTCGCCATCGCAAATGAGACCCTGGACAAGCCGATCAGGTTGGTCAAAAGGACGCTCGCAGTGGCCACAATGGCTCCGAAGGAAATTGTCGCGATTAGTGTCGAGTTTCCCGTCGCTCTTGCAGCGGTGGCAAGGGGCGACCCTGAACCTGCCAAAGTTTGATAGTTTTGCAGGCCTGTTGCGACAAGGCCCGTCGCAACATACAGAATCACCGAGGTGACGAGGGCGATCAAGATCGCCAGCGGCAACGTTCTCTTGGGGTTCTTTACCTCTTCACCGAGCGCTGCTATTCTTCCGAAACCCAAAAACGCAAAGAAGATGAACCCTGCTCCCTGAAGGATTCCAACAAGGCCATGCGGCGCAAACGGTGAATAGTTTTGCGAATTCACTTGAAGAACTCCGAAACTAACAAACAGGCAGAGGATCACGATTTTCACCAGAACCAAAATGTTGTTGATTATAGCCGAATGCTTCGTTCCGACGAGGTTTAAACCCGTGAAAACCAGTGCGGCTGAAACTGCAACGACTTTCAAAGGAAAAAACGGGAACATCGCTACGACGTAACTTGCTAGCGCTAGGCTCACAGCTGCTCCGGCCACGGTCTGGCCGAAGAGCCACAAAGATCCCGAAATAAACGCTACGAAGGGAGAGATCATCTCGTAAGCAAACTCGTAAGTCCCTCCCTGCTTGGGAATTGCAGAACCCAGTTCGGCGAAGCTAAGCGCGGTGAACAAGGCAACGGTAGCTGCAATGACCATTGACACGACAACGGCTGGCCCAGCATAGCCCACGGCGATGCCTAGCACAACGAAGATTCCCGCACCGATTATCGCCCCGACGCCGATCGCCGTGGCATCTAAAAGACTCAGAGTTCTCTTTAGCTCAACCATTTTCCTCAAGACAAACCTGAAAACGGCAACGCTTATAACAGATTCTATAACTTGGCTTGAACGCGTCAAGATATAAAGCGCGCTAGCTTGTCTCTAAATTCGCAAAAAGAAAAATCTGTGAGCATATACATTTTGCATATACGTTTTGTATATACACTAGATGAATCCACTTTTAAGTTCGAATCTTACGGTGAGCGTTGTGGCCCATGAAGACTTAGCGTTGCCGTAACACAATTTGCTGTAGTAGAAAGGTTTTTGTTTTTCAATGAATATCCACATTGTTCCGTTCTAAAGCGAGGTTTGACATTGACTTCGAAAGTGGCTGTGGTCGAATTTAATGGTGACGAGGAGACGCAGTTGAGGCGACTTCTCGACCTGATCGGCGGAATAGATGACCTGAACACTGCTGAGAGACCTGTTGTCATTAAGGTCGGCGTATTCAGTCATAAGGCGGAAAACCACGCCTCAGTGAGCTTGGTTGAGGCAATCATCGATTGTTTCGATAGAACGCCGAAGATTTTCTTGGCTGAATCTGACAATTACAAAGGCACCGGTTCAGAGAGGCTTCAAATATGGAAGAAGCTTTTCACAGAGCGAGTTATTCCCTTCAACCTCTCAGATGACTCAGACACCAAAAAAGTGAAGCTTGCTGACCGAGAAATGAACTTGTCGCACACACTGTTCAAACCCAACGTCTTAGTTGACACGCACATTCTGCGCTCCTTTGAGAGTGGAAGCATCCTCAAGAACCTTTTCGGGTGCATTCCAGACTCGAAGAGAATAAAATATCACAAAGTTCTCCCTTCACTCCTCGCGGACGTGTACGAAGCTGTCGGCGGCATAGACCTTGCCGTGCTGGACGGAACGTACCTTTGGCGCGGTGCAGGCGGTGCTCCAGTGCGGGTGAACACTATGCTCGCTGGAAGAGATGCGGTTGCCGTAGAGACAGTTGGAGCTACAATTGCTGGTCTTAACCCTCAAAAGATGCCTGTGATACAGGAATTTGTGAAGAGAGACCTCGGAGAAGGAGTTATGGAGAATATCCAGGTCGTGGGATCTTCCTTTGAACGTCTTCAGAAGAAATTCATGGTCCTCGGAACAGCACAGAAGACACGACGCTGCAATATTGCTCAAACATGGGGCGGTCACGCGCATCGCGCGTTTGAAGGTCTGGTTCGCGAAGGATTTTTCAAGCAAACCAGTAGAAGAACAGTGAGAGATGTGGTCAAAGCCTTAGAGTCCCGAGGTCTCTTGACCAAAGGCAAAGAGCGCAAGATTGTGAATTTTCTCGCTCGCAGAGTGAAAAAGGAAGTCTTGAAAGAATCCAAGGGTCCGAACGGACGGGTCTACTGGACAGAATGATTCAAGTTGCAAGAAGACGTGGATTGAGCAGTGGACCCATCCATTTCTTCCCCATTCAGGCCTGCCTTCGCTTCTTTATTACTTCAAGAATTACCGAGTATGTGATGCAGTCTTTGATTTGAAGTAAAGATGCTTGGTTCACAATTCTTTAATCTAGGGCTCTGCCCTAAACATCAGGCGCGCACCGGTGAAAAATCTAGATTATGCGTTGTAAGCATGGTTGTGAAAGAATGCTGGAATGGCTAGCGTTGATTTTCTGGGTCAGCTTGATATCATATGTCTTTTGGTTCCTGTTCAAAGCGGAAACGCTCAACCCTATGAATCTGGACGATCTTGCTTTAACTTGGAGAATGCACAAACTAGAAACAGGATGCAAAGCATCACGCATCAATAGTCTGCTGACGATAAAGAATGAGACTGTTGGGTTCAAGTGTGAATGCGGTTATGAATTCATACAGAAACGTTTGATCAGTCAGAAAGCACCTACATATCTTGAGAAGAAAACCCTAGGTTTAGTTACGCAAACCGACAAACAATGACTTCATCATCCATCTGATTCTCTATCCGTAGAAACGCTATGAAGGAAAAGAAAATAAAGCCTTAAGGGCTACGTCCTCAAGGAGTACTAACCTACCTCTGTGGGGCCGTCGTATAGCTTGGTTTAGTATGCCAGTCTAGGTTTGAGGGCAAAGTGAAATCTTTTCCTTAGTGTATTGTTATGAAGGAGAAGTGTGAGGTTTGTCCGTAGACGATGTTGTTCGTTGTGTCGACGTACAATGTTATGTTTACCCAGTTGGCGGTTTGAAGGAAGTGGTTTCCAAGGATTATGGCGTCCAGGATATTGATGATGCCGTCGCCGTTCAGGTCAGCGTTGGGATTCCAGTTAGGACTAGCCGGTTCTCCAACATAGTCATAGTTTGGACAATGTGAAACGAACGCATTGCCCAGTATTATGGCGTCGAGTATGTTTACTATGCCTTCGCCCTTGAAGTCGCCGGGTATGGGCGTGTACTGCGCCATCTGCAGACTGTTTTTCTGCTCCGTCGTCATGTTTGAACCGTCAAAAGCCAAGCTAACCGTCACGTTGCCAGAAAAACCTGCGGTCACCTTGATGTTGTAGTATGGGCCAACCGTGTTGTTCAACGGAGGTGCGTTAACGGTTGGCGTTGTGTTTGCGACCGTGTAACCGGCAGACGTGACGCTGTTGAAATTCAGTGTTAGGCCAGCGGTCGGGTAAACCATGACGTTTGTTCCCGTCGAGACGTTAACGAAAACCGTTAGAACGGCGCTGCCGCTGCTCGGCGCGTTGTTTGAGTCTCCACTGTACCATGCCGTGATCATCACGTAGCCGGTGAAGTTGTCGACATAAGTGGTTGTTGTGCCTCCAGCGGACAAGATTCCGACGTTTGAACCGAACGAGCCTCCGATGCTGCTCGTCGTCCAGTTGATGGTGCCGGTTGCGTTTAGTCCTGACACCGTAGCGGTGCAGTTAGCAACGTGGCCGACAGAGACAAGGTTGGGTGAAAGGGAAACCAGCGTTGTGGAATTTGCAGGATTTACGAAAAGCGTGATCGTTCTTTGACTGTAGATGTCGGTATAGTTTGGATAGTTAGCAGCTGCAGCTTCTTGCCAGGTGCCCGTTAATGAGTATGTTCCGGGAGTGAGGTTTCCTGGATAGAATTGGATCCAGAACCAGCTTGCCATCGAGTCTTCCGTGCTGTTGTATTCTGTGTATTGGCTCAGAGGCGGGTTTGTGAAGCCTGAGGCGTTCGTCGTTAAAGTGAAGTTGTTTTGCGCTGGGTCTAGGAACGCATTTTGGGCTGGCGTGGGCACACCGCTCCAGTTGTAGGCCACCCATCCGTGCTTCACGTAGAAGTAGTCGGAGTAACTGACACTCACAGAACCATCAAAAAGCCTAACACTGACTCCTACCAAAGTGGGGGGTTCATCTAAAGCGGAGGAGTGCGAGACAATCCTTCGTGATGTTGACAAAATAGAGCCTATAGAAGAAACGAAAAAAACAGATAAACACAGAACTCCTATTACCATCACTTCTAGCGCTTTCCTCATTCCCCTTTCACCTGTGAATATACAATAGTGTTGTACTGCTGCTTTCATTTAACTTTTTTCATCTCAAGCTTTCCAGCGCGCGTGCCAAACAAACCAAAGAATTCTCACCGTTTCTCCTTCGGAAATGCTTTTCTGAAAAAATACTATCCTACAGCTAGCAAAGCCATCCTTGGTGCGCGCGAGGAAGGCATGATTTGAGTTGATCGTGCGAAACGAGGAGGAAAAAGCCTAAAGGTTTTGTTCAAGTGTGGAGTTGAGGACGAACTCGCCTCTTTTCGCGACTCGACAACTTTTCAGCGGCACCGTACTGGTAATTCAATACGACCTTAAGCGGCAATGTTTTCGGAAACACCATGGGCGCGCTAGGATCTGCCGGAGAGAAAGAAAGGCAAGAATTATAAACGTATCATGCGAAAACCTTTCATAAGCCCAGCCGTTAAGTATGATTGACAGGCGATGAACTCGCATTTCGACACGCAGTCACTTCTGGAAAAAGCAAAAGAACAAGAGAAAACGTATGAGTGGTTCAAAGCGGCGAAATGCTATGAGCAATTGCTGCGCTCCAGAATCGAGGATGCTTCATTTGTAGGCAACTTGTGGGAGAAAATCGGCGATTGCTACGAGTCCGCTTCTAGGCAAGCTGAAACCGTGGAGGAATTTGCAAGACTCCGGCAATCAGCAGTGGAAGCTTACAGGTCTTCAGCGAAAGCTCTTGAGAGCGAGGGCACGCTTGAAAATCAAGGAAAGAGGGCTCAGCGCAATGCCATCGCAGAACTTGTCAGTTCATGGCTAGCACCAACCTCAGCGGAAAAAAGAACAACGCTCGATGAGTGTCTAAAGCTCGGAAAAGAAAGCCTGGAAAAATACAAAAAATCTGCGGACGAAGCGAGCTATGGAAAGATGTGCAATGATTTGTTGCGTTGCTTTTTCGAGAGACTTAGCATCGCATCTGATTGGAGGGAACTGAAAGACCTCACTCAGGAGGCGATCACCTACGGCCTTGACGCGATCAACGTTTTGTCAAAGCTTGCGGACAAGGAAGATTTGCTCGGTGCCTTTTCCACAGCCAGTCTCTTGAACTGGTATGCGGCGAATTTCAGTGAGCAAGACGAGAGAACACGTAAAGAACTTGTGCAAAGAAGCATTAGTTATTCAGAGAAAGCCCTTGAACTATCAAAGCAAGTGGAAAATCCTTCACTCGTCGCTATGGCAAACTGCGCAGCAGCCCATTCCACTATTATCTTCACTGAAAACGCTGAGGACTCGTTTAGATATGCTGAAGAGATGTTGAAACAGGGGGCCGAAATAAGAGACAATTATTTGAAAGGAGTTGCATACTATCTCCTTGCGCTCGTGACTGATTGGAGGACCGTGAGGGAAGGGGATCCGGACAAGAAAAAGGAAGGACATAGGAAGATCATCGAGTTTTCGGAACATGCGATAAGTTGCCTTCAACTGGTTTGCCAAGATTTTTACGTCGCACAAACCTACTTGTACTATGCTGAAAGTTATTCTGCTTCAGGATCAGACGTTGACGCTAGTTCAGAAGAGAGAAGAAGGATTCTGGGAAAAGCAGTACAAGCGGGACGCAAAGGGTTAGAATACGCGAAACGCTCAGGTTCTCCTGATGCCCTTGGCTCCACCCTTCACGCTTTGAGCAAAGCTATACACTTCTACTCTAATCTTGAAGTCGACAAAGATGAGAAGAAAAAGTTGCTTGAGGAAGCTTTGGTTTACAGGTACGATGTCGAAAGGCTAGTGGAGAAAGCATATCCATCGAACGATTGGCTCACCGGAGTCAACAAAAACTACGAGGGACTCATAAAGGTGGATATGGTCAAAGTTGAAGCTGACAACGAAAAGAAGAAGGTCTTGCTCGAAAACGCTGCCGCAGACATAGAGGACAGCGTAACACACTGCAAGAGATGGATTTTTTCTCGCCCAGTACCGACGAACATAGCCGCTGTAGCAACTTACGAAGACTCCCTTGGGGGAATTCTCAACGAGCTTTTCGCATTGACAAAGAACGAAAAATCCATGCAAAAAGCAGTCGAGGTGTACGAAGACGCTGCAAAACAATACAAGAAGGTCAAGTTGCCCAGCCGCGCTGCAGAGTCGTATTGGAAAATGGCAATTAACCAAGACCGTCTAGGTCAGCACATCAAGGCGGCAGAGCATTTTGGAAATGCGTTTGCCGAGTACAAAGAGACAGCTCAAATGATTCCACATTTCGCAGACTTCTGTCTTGACTACGCCGCGTATATGGATGCATGGAGCGAGATTGAAAAAGCCAAATCTACCCACGATCACGAAAACTATGACGATGCCTCAAAACACTATGAAAAAGTAGCAACCGTTCTCGAGCATTCAAGGCGATGGGGTCACCTTTCTTCAAATTTTAAGGCATGGTCACTTCTCGAAAAAGCAGAGGATCTGAGCGGAAAAGAGAACTACACCGAATCAATAGAAGCCTTCAACAAATCAGCAGAACTCTTCAAAGAAGCCAAAGAAGCTTTTGAAGAAGAGACCAGTAAAATCGAGAATCTAGACGAAAGAGAAAAAGCAATTGAGCTATGCAAAGCCTCTCTCGAAAGAAAAGACTATTGCATTGCAAGAATAAACATCGAGGAAGCAAGGATGGCTGATAGAAACGGGGATCATGCAGAAAGCGCGACAAGGTACGATTCAGCCGCTACAGTGCTAGAAGGGATATTGGAGAAAGAAACCGATGAGAAAGAGATAAGGCAAATCGCTTTCATGTGCCGCGCTTGGCAAAAGATGAAGATCGCTGACAGCAGAATTTCCCCGGAACTCTACCGTGAAGCCTCCGAGTTGTTTCTCAAGGCGAAAGAACAAAGCGTGAAGGACAGGACGGCTATGCTGGCTTCTGGCAACGGCGCGTACTGCAAAGCCTTGGAACATGGGACGACGTTCGAAACAACGAGGGAAAGAAGCGATTTCTTAAGGGCAAAACAGTATCTCGAAAATGCGGCAAACTGTTATCTGAAAGCCGGTTTTGACAGTGCCTCCTCATGGACGAGCGGAACGGAAATGCTGTTTGACGCTAGTAACTACATGACTGAGGCAGAAACAGAAGCCAATCCGAACGAAAAATCGAAGGAGTATTCTCTTGCAGAAAAGTGTTTGGAAAGATCAGCCAATCTTTTCGAAAAAGCGGGTTACGTGGGCAGAAGAGACGAAGTTCTGAAGACTTTAACGCGCTTGAGGGAAAAACGCGAATTTGCGCTGTCGCTCGGAGAACTGTTGGTTACTCCTACTGAACCCTCTACTACTCGCATAATGTCACCACCTGGCATGACCGTGGAAGAACCAGTTGGTCTTGTCAAGTTTTCACGAGCATTCGTCCAAGCAAACTTGGTCATTCATCCAAAGGAGCTTGTGGTCGGTGAAACTCTTGACTTAGAAATTCAACTAGCTAACCTAGGCAAAGAAACAGCCTTTTTGATGGACATTGAACAGCTGATTCCAGAAGGTTTCGATTTGGTTGAGAAGCCTGAAAAATGTGTGGTCAACGATTCCGGTCTTAACCTTAAGCGGAGAGGACTGGCGCCTCTTGAAACGGCTGAGATAAAAATGATATTAAAACCCAAGAGAAAAGGAAAATTCACGTTCGCACCAAAAATCAAATACATGGATGAAACGGGCGAGCACAAATTCTGCGAGCTCGAGCAAGCACCTGTTACTGTGAAAGAGCTGGGAATTCGAGGCTGGCTGAAGGGCGAAGTGTAGTTTAGAGGCACCGCTCTCGTTAGCGCGCGCGACGTTAGAAGAGGCTAAAAGACTGCTAGAGAGCGGGGTTGTTTAGGTCAGCCACTTTGCTTAGTTGTGTTAATCTGTGTTTGAACACTTTGATCGTGTTTGTGGCTTTTCCTTCCATTATGGCTTTGGCGATTGTTTTATCTATTTGGTCTTGGTATGGTGTTTCTTGTTGGGGTCGTCGTATAGCTTCTGCCTTAAGCTCGGTGGTGGTGATACTGGGCGTAGGGTGGCTAGATTGGTTTAGTATACCAGCCTGGGGCGTTGGCGATCCTGGGTTCAAATCCCAGCGACCCCACCACCAAAAATCCTTGTTCTAGGCAACAATTGAGCTTGATTTTGATAAAGAGGCTGTCTAAGTCTTGCTCTACACTGGCTATTCCTCCAAGGGTTCAAGCGTGGGGCATTGAACTGAGCAACCCCGGACCAAATCAGCACGTTTTCACAAGTCTGTAGCCAGAAATAGAGTCAAGGAGAAAAGGCACGAGGAAAGGTGAAATGGCTCTTCGCGCGCGTAGAGCACGTAAAATTGTCTCGGTACTGTAAGGGCGCGCGCTGCGATCGATTTGGTGTTCCGCTTCTAGCTTGAATTTTAGCTGTAAGCTGAGGTTGCGTCTGCGAATTCTCCGTCTTCAAAAGCGTATATCTTAACGTCTAGCCCTATGCTTTTGCCCCAATCCCAATCTTGATACCTTGATGGTTTGTCCCAGATCTGGTCTGAGGGGTCTACGTGAACCCAGCTGCCGTTGAAGTAGACTTCAGCCCAGGCATGTATAAAGGTCCAGCTGGTCACGTTAGCCGCCACGACGAGCCTGCTCTGATAGCCCAGGGCTAAGCACGCGGACACGTAGACTATACTGAATTGCATGCAGATTCCCTTTCCGCTGTTCAGGATTTCAACAGGATCTTCAAACCAGCCCGCAGGATCCTGAGCAAACGTGAGCTTGCCGTGTTCCCACGCGAAGAGATCAGTGAAATTATATTTTCCATCGAGTTCCGATGCCATATTGAGTTTGACTTCGGTGGAGTTCAAGCTCTTCATTATTCCCAAGTAGTGATCTCTGAAAACCTGAAACCCTTCTGCCTCATTCTTTCCAGAAGACCAAAAATACGCGACTGCAAGCAACCCCGCAAAAAGAAGCACAGCAGAAATCGCAATGACCCTTCTCTTCGTTCGTTCATGCTTTCTTGCTGCACGTGCCTTACCGACAGGTTTCATAGTCTCTCATTATGCGTTTTCCTGAGGTCACAGATTACTCTTTCCTATGCTAGGCAGCGCGCCAATTTGTCAACTCTTAAATAAAGGGGTACAGAATCATAAGTGAGGTCTCGCTATGAAAGGTTTCAAATCGAATATCGAGAAGGACACTTTGGGCAATAGTGATTTCCGGCGGGTGCTTTACACGGGTAAGAACAGTCAGCTTGTGTTGATGAAGCTTAAGCCTGGGGAGGAAATTGGTGAAGAGGTGCATAAGAAAATCGACCAGTTCTTCAGGTTCGAGAAAGGTGAGGGAACAGTCTCCATAGATGGCATCAAGCAAAAGGTCTCTGATGGGGATGCAGTTATTGTGCCTGCTGGTGCGAGACATAACGTGATGAACACATCGAAGACAACAGAACTAAAGCTGTACACGATATACTCGCCACCTGAACACCAAGATGGCACGGTGCGTAAGACGAAAGCGGACGCGTTGGCGAAACCAGAAGAATTCGACGGCAAAACCACGGAATGATTCTTTTTTTCTTTCTGCGTGGTGCATGAAAACGCTTCCTTAGCATCTATCTCGATATTTTTCAAACGCGCGCTAATCTTCGTTCAATATGCTGTTATAAGTCTTCATAAAAGATTCACGCATCTTGGATTTCGATTCTTCTGGGAGAAAGGATGAGTTGACGGCATTGAGACTGAACTTGAAGAGTTCTTGGAGTGTGAAGCCAAGTTGATGATGAAGCTGCAGATATTCATTGTTCATGCTAGTTCCGAAAATTGATGGATCATCTGTGTTCACGGTAACTGCTAAACCGAGATCTTTGAAGACTTTAATGGGGTGATTTTTGATCGTGTCGACCGCTCGAGTTCTCATGTTGCTTGTGGGACATGCTTCGATCGTGATGTTTCGCTTCTTGAGATGTTCCATTAGTTTTGGTTCGTGAATTGCGGTTACTCCATGACCTACGTGTTCAACTTCGAGTTCGGTCACGGCTTGCCAGATGCTGTCTGGTCCAGCGGCCTCTCCTGCGTGAGCAACCAAATGGAGGTCCATCTTTCTTGCTCTTTGAAACACCGACCTGTATGGCTTTGCAGGGAATCTTTCCTCGCTTCCTCCTAAGTCAACTGATATGATGTTATCGTTCTTGCTTTCTACCCAGTCTAGGACTTCCATTCCCTTTTCTGGCCCATAGTTTCGCACGAGGTCGAGTCTGAGATTGCATTCTACTGCGAAGTCCATTCTTGCACGGTCTATGCCTCTGTTTGTTGCGTCGAGCGTTTTTCCGTAATCAAGGCCCCGGAGTACGTGATCAAGCGGTGAGAAGCTGGCCTCTACGTATTGGACGTTGCACTGGACCTCTGACTCCAGCATTTCGTAGGTGATGCGTTCGAATTGATTCTCTTTTGTGATGCAATCAACGACGGTGCCGTACACATTGATGAACTGAGGAAAGTTCGTGAACTGGTAGAAGTTTTGGACGTCCCTTATGGTTTTGAAGGGTTTGTCCAGGCCGCCATCATCCACAAGCCATAGTAGTGTTTCAGGTCTCGTTGAGCCTACAATGTGAATGTGCTGCTCTGCTTTCGGAAGCTTTCTTATCAGTTGCTCGACTTCCATTGAACTCAATTGGCCCAATATTGATGCGAAGAATATATGGAGTTTCTCTTAGTAAACAGTGGAACGTTTCTGCATCTTCAGTAATCGTTAGTCTGCGTCATGTGCCTCTTGCAAAAGAGATCCTGGGGGTCAAAATGGGGGCTTCAACCCTTATCACTGGAAGTATTCTCTTTTTTGCTTGTTTTCCATTCGCTTTTTGTTCACGTCACGCTCTACCGTGTATCCATTGCAAGCTGCATTATTCGTCAAGACGGAGGTCTACTCTTTTAACTGCGCGCAGGCAAACCACTCCGCTAGGGTTCAAGCGTTGTTGTCAAGGTAGACCAAGAAGAAACGGAATCATAGCTTTCACTCTCGTTTACTTTTCTCCTCCACTCGTCTTCTGGCCGCACTGCTGTTTATTGAAGCTAATGCTCCCAAATCTCCTACACTCGCATACTTCAACGTCTCTAACGGTAACGCCATGATTACTGTGTTTGCCGCTTCTTTGCTTGCTTCGCTCACTGCCGCTAGGATTCTTAGCTGCATAGCATTCGGGTCTTTCATGTTATCAGCCGCTTGTTTGAGAATGCTTGACGCTTTCAGTTCTGCATCTGCTTTGATTACAACTGCCTGTGCTTCTCTATCCGCTTCTGCTTTTACCGCCAAGGCTCTTTTCATGTTATCAGGCAAAGATATGTCTTGAATCTCTGCCTTGGTAATGTCCACACCCCACACTTTAGACAATTCGTCAACCTTGTCCTTGAAAGTGTTCGCCACTTCTTCACGTTTCATAAGCAAGTCGTCTAGACTGTATTTCCCCATCACGTCTCTGATGGAAGTTTGTGCATACTTGGCCACAGCGTCCTTGTAATCTTCGATTTGCAGTATGACTTTCATGGGGTCCTCCACTTTGGTGAAAACAACTGTGTCTATGCTGAGTGAAATGTTGTCTTTTGTGATTGTTGTTTGCCCTTTCAGTTGAATCGTCTGCATTCTCATGTCAACGACATAAAGCGTGTCGATGAGAGGAATTTTGAAATGCAATCCTGGTTTCTCTTCGATCTTCACTATCCTGCCTAAACGAATTAACGCTACTCTCTCCCATTGCCTGACGATGTAATAGCTGAAGAAGAAAATGACGAGAACAACGAACGCTCCTAAAATGAGAGGAATCACTGTTACAGTCCAATCCTCAAACATCTTCTTCACCTCCTCCTTCTCTTCGTTCTTAATCCGACCTGGTATTTATCGTTGGCTACGTAGTCCAAACTACTTCCTTGCGTGAGGCATGTGCCAAAAACTCTTTATTCGCTCTGCACAATCAGACGGGCTTTTCACAGCAATCATCTCTTTCTGGTAATAGCTTGGAAGTTGCCTTTTTACGTGAGGCTGAGTAATCCGTTCATCCAATATCACTATGCACCCTCTGTCTATCGCTGATCTGTGAACGCGCCCACAGGCTTGAACCAGCCGCAGTATGGCCGGGGTCAAGTAGGCATATGTTCTCCCGTTTCCAGGGAACTGTTGATCAAGATAACCTATCAGTGATTCTTGGTAAGCGTCCCACGTTGCATATGGCAATCCAATGGCTACAACACATTTTAGGATGTTGTGAGGGTAGTCTATTCCCTCGCTTAGTTTAGCTCCCATGACTCCGTACAGAATGTTGTTAGACGAACTTGCTAGCTTCTCAATCACTTCGTTTCTCTTCATATTCGGCTCTTCCATAGTTGTCCTTCTGTGTGTCTTTATCAGTGATGCGACTCTATGCATTAGTCGGTAGCTCGTGAAGAAGACTGCGATGTTGCCTCGACTGGCGTTGGATATGGCTTCAACGTAACTTTTCCACTTCTCAAGCATCAAGTCGGTTCTTTTCTTGAACTCTGACGACACGTCCTCAGCAGCTAGGATAAGTCTGTTCTCGGCCGGAAAAGGAGGGTCAAACTCTTTCAGACGAGCATCGTCTGGCTTGTAGAGCATCAGGTCCCTGTAAACGGGTGGAGGAGACAGAAAGCCGCTCATGAGGATGGCTCCTCGGGCTCCTCTGAGAACGGGATCAACGACCTCTCTTCCGTCGAAGCATCTGACTTCCAGAGCAATCCTGTTCTTCTGGTCTCTTTCGATCAGGTGCATATGTTTCGACCCAGCATTCTTGAAGAAGCTTTCCATGAACGTGCCAATTCGATAATTGTAACTTGAAATTCTCTCAGAACCGGACTCGAGTCGCTTCTGTTTCACGAATTCGCCGTATTCTAGAAGCGTTGCTGCGGCTTCAAGACCGGATACGCTGTTGTGAGCCAGAAACAGGTCACTGAGTTCTTGAGGGTTAAGCCGTCTCAGATCTTCGTCTTTCAACGTCTGCGAAGCGTGCTGGAAAACCTCTTCCAGAAGTACGTTTAGGTGTTCTCTGACAGATCCAAGTGACTCATGCTCGAAAATTTCAGTCTCCTTTTGGGCTCTTTCAACTGTACCTTCTGTCAATTGATCAGAAAGCAATTCTCTGGCGAAGGTTGGAAGATTATGAGCCTCGTCCACGATTAAGAAGACATTTGAGAGACCGACTCCGAAGCTCTTTAGTATTGATTCCCTGATTCTGGGGTCGAAGGCGTAGTGGTACGTTCCGAGAAAAACGTTCACCCTAGGGAGAATTCTCTTCAAGGCTTCATGAGCGCAGAATCCTCGCCTGGCCATGATCTCAACCGTTTCCTCTGGCGCAAGAATTTTTTGGGCGCAGTCCAGAGCCAATTCTTCGGCTTCTTTTTTCCCTTTCAATATGTTCATATAGAATTTGCAGTAAGGCTTGGTAGAGGATTCGCAGTTATTTTTGAGTCTCTTGCACTCTTCAAAAAAGTCAACGTATGAGAGGTCGCCCCTTGTCTTCAAAGGACACATGTCTTGTTTGCTGAAGAAGGAGACCGCTGAAAGGTCACTTGAGAGTGCTCTCAGCTCTTTAAGGTAAATGTGCAACTGGCTTCTCGTTCTGAAGCAGATCATCAGTCTGTTTTCTTCGAGCCCTGGCAAAACGGCAAGCAATGACGCAAGAGATTTGCCTACTCCGCATGGAGCGCTCCCCACAAAAACCTCTTTGTTCTTGAGTGCTTTCGCTGCCTCTTGGACAAACTCCATCTGTTCCTTCCGGGTCTGATAGTTTTCAGGAAGCATGCTTCTCTTCAGAATCTTGTTTTTCGCACGTTGATGGCTCGCCCTGAAATGCTCAGAAGCCATGCTTTCGGACATCAGGTATGTTCCGCATTCGGTGCAGAATCGACTGTTCACATACTCTTCTGAAGAGTAGATCTTACCGCACTTGCGACAAGCGTAGGTCCGAGGCAACTTTTTCACAACAACTTATGCTTCAAATTGGCAACTTATACTTTGTTAGCACTCGTGAAGCACGTGATCCGTGCTGCGTGGTGGTTTTCACTTTAACTTTACTCTCCACACCCGGCGATTTACTGTTCAACTTAACTGTTAAAAGCTCGAAGAATCGCATGTTTTAATCCCTGTTGACTTGAGGAAGTGAGCAATTTTGGCACAGAATGCGGTGGTTAAGCCGATTTCATCTAAGGCGCTGCTATCATTCAACATGGAAAACATAGACACTCTATTTCCAGGGTTCATGTTAGGCGACTTCGCCGTCGTTCATGGCCTCTCGTCTATCTTGACGCTCTCGTTGCTGCTTGCCGTCAGAGCTCAACTCCCATACCAGTTAGGAGGACTGGAGTCCAGTGCCGTGTTCGTCGACGGAGGGAACACGTTTAGGCTCTACAAAGTGTCCCGACTGGCCCGACTTCATCATCTGAAACCAAGGAACGTTTTGCAGCGAATCTTCATTTCAAGAGCTTTTACAGCGCACCAGATGACCTCAATAATCCTTGACAGACTTGACGAAGCTGTCACAAGATACGATGCTAGACTCGTGATCATTTCGGATTTTCAAGGGTTATACCTCGACAAAGACATCCCGCCAGAAGAAAGCAGAGAGGTCTTCACTCAAGTAACGGCATACCTCTCGAAGTTTGCTGAAGACAAGAGCGTCATCGTATTAGCGACGTGTCTGCCACATTGCTATTCTAGGCGCAGTGCCTTCTTCGATGCCGTTTTGTGCGCAAGGTCCAACGTCACGATATCCATAGGCAAGAAACCGACGTACCCCTTCGACAAGCAGTTCACCCTTCAAAAGCACTCGGTGTTCAAGCTGGCGACTGTTGATTTCAAGTCTGAAAACTTGACGTTGAAAGATTTTGAGAGAGGTGCTTCATGATGGGAAAGACGGTTGAGTCTTATCGACTTGCTTTAGACACGGAGATTCAGAGCTGGAACGGGTTTGTCAAGGCTCTGCGCGCTGATGACAGAAGCGCGTTTGAACAGATGACCGACGCGTGCAGAAACCACGCCTCCGCAGGAAGCAATTCAACACGACCTGAGATTTTTGAGCCGATGGTCATGTCAATCCTGCTGGAACAACAAAAGAAACTGAATCGTCTGGAGAAGGGACTCGTTGCAATCAAGCAGAAGCTTGCCCAACCATGATCGGGTGAAAGGCTGGGTACTCGACGTATATCCTTCTGGGCTTGGAGAGTTCGCGGTTTGGGTCATAGCTGAAAACGGAGAACGCCTACGCTTTACGGACAGTTTCAAGCCCAAAATCTACGTTTCAGGCAATGAAGACAGCCTGGAGAGACTTGCCGGGCAATTCATCTACGATAGGGCCGTTGTCTCCTGGGATTTTGTCCGAAGATACGTAGACACAACTGACTCAGAGCAGTCTAAAGTCCTGGAAGTGACTCTGAAAGACTGTCGAGCGTCACCGTCGTTTACTCGGAGAGTCCTCAAGGCTGGAAGATACTTGCAGTATCGCGTTTTCAATTGCGACTTGAAACACGAGCAGCTGTACTTCTACAATCGCGATGTTTTTCCTCTGGCGTTCGTCGAGGTTGCGCCTGAAGGTTCCCAGTTGAAATATCGTCTTCTAGATTCCGCTGAAAGCGAGGACTATGCAGTTCCGCCGTTGCGCATCTCGAAAGTCGACGTCGAAGTCGCCAAACAGGGCAAGATCGCCAAGATCACTGACCCGATTGGCAAGGTGGTCGTGAGCCAAGGCGATGAAAAGGTGATCGTTGATTCGGGTGATGAGAAAGACATACTGCTTCGGCTCGTACGAACTGTCGCAGAACTTGACCCAGACATAATCGTTACCAAAGGTGGAGATTCCTATCTTTTCCCGTATCTCGTGCGCAGGGCAGTCATCAATGGGGTTTTGGATGAGCTTGTTCTGAGCCGAGACGGGGTTCCTCTTGTTGCAAGAAACGTTCGAGGGAGAACCTTCTTTTCCTATGGGCGAACGTACTATCGCGCTCCGATGAGACGATTGTACGGCAGGGTCCATGTCGACGAGAAGAACACGTTCATCTTGGCTGAGTGTGGACTGGACGGGCTGTATGAGATAGCCAGAACCTGCAGGGTATCGTTGCACACGGCTGCGCGTTCGTCAATCGGCTCAAGCATGTCGTCCATTCAGTTCTACCAAGCCATAAAAGACGACGTTTTAGTTCCTAGGAACAAGAGCATCCCAGAAGCCTTCAAATCCACTCTCGAGCTGCTAGTCGGAGACCGAGGAGGCTTCGTTTATGAGCCAGAGGTTGGAGTTCACGACGACGTTGGCGAAGTTGACTTTGCCTCAATGTACCCGACTGTGATGGTTAATAACAACATTTCTGCCGAAACGGTTCTCTGCAAATGCTGCCCCAACTCGAAACTCCGCATTCCCGAGCTTGGATACAACATCTGCGAGAAAAAGGTTGGAATCGTTCCCAAGGCTCTGAAGCCCGTGATCGCGAAGAGGCTTCACTACAAGAAGCTGAAATCGGAGACCGACGACGAGAGACTCAGGACGGTTTATGATAATCGTCAGACGGCTTTGAAATGGATTCTCGTCACGTGTTTTGGCTATCTCGGCTACAGAAACGCAAGGTTCGGGACAGTAGACGGACACATCGGCGTCTGTGCTTTCGGCAGAGATGCTTTCCTGAAAGCGTCAAGAATGGCCGAACAAAACGGGTTCAGGGTCATTCATGGCATCGTTGATTCTCTGTGGCTGAAGAAGAAAGGGGCCACAGACGAAGAATATCACGAACTCTGCAGACAGATCGCTGAAGAGACCAAGATCCCACTGAGCTTTGAAGGCCGCTACAACTGGATCGTGTTTCTACCGTCCAGAATGCACCCGAACGTCGGCGTTTTGAATCGCTACTACGGAGTGATGGAGAGTGGCAAAATCAAGGTCAGAGGCCTGGAGGTTAGAAGAAGAGACACTCCTCCATTTGTGCATGATGCTCAGACCAGAATGCTGGAAGTGCTTGCAGAGGCCAAGAACTCGAAGGAATTTCTGGAGAAGATCCCTGACGCGTTGAAGGTTTTAAGAGACTTCAGAGAGAAACTCCTTGCAGGAGACGTTTCAGTCTGGGACCTGATAATCACGAAGCACATGTCCAAGGACCCAAAGAGGTACAAGCAGATGATCAGTCAAGTCATCGCAGCCAAACAACTGATGAAAGAAGGCGTCGAAGTTGCCGCTGGAAAAAACGTGAAGTTCCTCTTCACCAGCGCCGAGAACAAACGCTACGACCGAAGGGTTACGGCTGAAGAGCTGATAGAGAAGAACACGAGCTCAGACGTCAAGAAGTACCTGCTCCTTCTATACGCGTCAGCCGCCAACATGCTCAGCCCTTTCGGCTATTCCGTAAAGACCACTTATGATGAGGTTAGAGGACAGCGACAAACCAAACTGCCAGCTTGAGCACAGCTGAACTCACGAACCAGATCAGGACACGCTCAACCATGGCAAGAGCTGGAGCATCAACCCATCAGCCACAAAAAACCAGCTCACAGTCGTCGTCTTGATCGAAAAACCCATAATAAGCCCACCGCGAGCATTAACAAGCAAGCACGCGCTAGAACCTGGTGAACTGCTTGGAATCAATTTCTTGCCCTTTTCCATTTTCCGAGATGCTTTCGGAATTAGTACGCATAAAACATGTTTCATGAGGAGGATGGCAGAATGAAAGGAGAAGGAAGAACCACCATCCGCCACACTCATCCATTAAGAGTTAGCCATTCGAAGTATTTTTTGCTTTTTTCAGTAGACAACGTTGAAAAAAGCGCGTTTGTGCTGCAAAAAGAAGAAAACTAGGACCTTGAAAACATAAGGTACCTGTATATTCTTTCAATTCAAGAGATTTACACTATTGACTAAGCGTGTGCTGAAAACCGACAAGATGCCAATAGAGAGGGCCTAAGAGGCCAAACGCAGGCTTTGACCTAAGCGACCCCGCCAAACCTAATTCTGCCTTGTTTCTATCATACCGAATCTGTTTTTGAGAACATCACGCAAGCGTGTGCGATGGTAAAGTTTTATCCCAAACAGACATACAAACACCGCGCGTCGTTTTTAATCGAGTTTCAATCTTTACAGGGCATTCATAATCCTTTTTACTCTCTTCCATCGATTTGAAGACTACTCTGTCTCAGAGTAACACATCTGGGAACACAAAGACATGGAAGTCTTGGCTAGAGGCAGATGAGCATATGAAAATGCGGAGCAAAGTGCTCATAATTGTCGCCGCACTGATGATAACCATATTCGTGGCTATCTATGCCATAGTCAACGTCATCTTCCTCCAGAGTTACGTCACTTTGGAAAAACAGAAGACGACTGAAAGCGTTTCACGGACAATCAATGTGCTGTCCAATGAACGGGCAGATATCAGCAGCAAAGTGAGTGACTGGGCATTCTGGGACGACACATACGACTTTGTCCAGACTCTCAATGAAAGCTACATTGCATTAAATCTGGACAATTCAGTCTTCATTAACTTAAGGCTAAATCTGATGCTCTTCATCAACGCGTCTGGAAACATCGTCTATGGGAAAGCTTTCGACCTAAGTAACGATACGGAAATGACGATGCCGCAGGGCATCAATGAGGAAATATCATCCGAACCCGCGCTTTGGAACTTCACAACCATAGACAGCAAAATGGAAGGCATTATCCTGCTCCCGCAGGAACCACTGATATTCTCTTCCCAGCCGATCCTGACAAGTCAAAACGAAGGACCCATCAGAGGAGCACTGATAATGGCAAGATACATCGGCTCCAGCGAAATTAGCTACATATCAACCACTCTACGCTTTCCTATGACTGTAAGCCGATTCAACGACCCACAGATTCAGAAAGACTTTCAGATCGCTCGTTCATCATTGTCGAATACTGCTCCCATCTTCGTAGAACCATTGAACGCAGACTCTGTCGGTGGATATGCGCTGCTCAACGATGTCTTTTCGAACCCTTCCCTCATATTGAGGATAGATTTGCCAAGAGACATCTACAAACAAGGTTTGACAACCGCCACCTATTTCATTGCCATAGTGGCGGCGATCTGCGGAATATTCGGCGCTGCGATGATTATTCTTTTGGAAAAAGGCATGCTATCGCCACTATCGAAACTGACAAAGACTGTAAAAGGAATGGGAATAAGAGAATACCGCTTGCATTCCGTTTCACGTTTAGGAACTGATGAAACGTCCATTCTGGCAGACGCAATCAAGGATGCGATATCGCAGAGATTGGCTGCCATTGAGGAATTGGCGGGCATGGTTGGTCATGATCTGCGCAACCCGTTGACAGGAATTTTAGGAGCTGAATACTACGTGAAAACAAAATACGAATCAAAAATGGACGCAAAAGGCAGAGAGATGTTGAAGATTATCGAGGACAACGTTGCCTACTCCGATAAGATTGTCAGCGATCTACTGGATTATTCTAGGAAGATCCAGCTTGAATATGTTGACACTACTCCTAAACTGCTGGCGAAAGAAGCACTGTCACTAGTGGACATTCCCAAGAATATAGAGGTCGTAGACCTGACAGAAAACGCGACAGAAATAGCTGTTGACGCAGAAAAGATGAAGCGAGTTTTCGTCAACTTGATCAAAAACGGTGTAGACGCGATGCCCGAAGGTGGATCATTGATTATAAAGAGTGTTGAGGTCAATGATGGTGTCAAATTCACATTCTCAGACACGGGCTGTGGAATGTCGAAAGAAACATTAGGCAAAATTTGTACACCACTTTTCACTACCAAGGCCAAAGGCATGGGTTTCGGCTTGTCAATCTCTAAGCGCTTAGTGGAAGCTCACGGAGGCTCTCTGTCGTTTGAGAGCACCATAGGTAGAGGAACTACCGCTACAGTATTCATACCTACAAAAGCTAGGGCTGAGACGAGAGATGAAATATGGGTGGAGATCCCCGCGCTTGACGCGCATTCATTATCACAGCATCTCTCTTCATCAAGCTAGGGAAAAACGCGCGCTGCTTGAAAGAAACATATTCCAAGTTTTCCTTCACATCGTTGGTCTCGAAGCAATGTTAACCTGGAAACTTTTTCGTGAAAAACGAAAACGTTAATGGTAAAGGTTCCCGCAAACCTATAGTTTGGGAGGAATCTTGAAAAGATTGGACTTGGTTTCAAGCGGAGGAGACGCGCCGGGCATGAACCTAGCGGTTCGACCGGTCACGCGTATTGCACATTCGAGGAACTGTCCAGTTCTTGATTGGTTGTTGGTTGGGTAAATATTCCAAAATCAAACCCGAGCAATTCGATAGAATTGTGCACACCAAGAACCTAGTTCAAGAGCGCTTATGAAGGAAGCGGAACGCCCACCCGCCTCCCCATCGTAAATACTAACGTCGCCACTATCACCATGAACAGAATCACAGTCGCAACAAGAATCGGATATCGAATCACATATGGATAGTTGATTCCTTCTAGGTAGTAGAAAATTGCGAAGAGCACCACCCCAACAGACACTGCGAGTATCAAGAGTCTTGTTTTGGCTGACAAAGCTAAACCCTTGCCAAATCTGATCGAAACCACGCGTCTATTATCTTTGTTCCTTAGCGGGCACGTCGTGCAGGAAGCATTTTCAAAGAGGTGCTGCATAACATTGTACTGGTGCACCAACATCTCGGAAAGGCCAAACATGACAAACATCCGCGCGCCCCACTTGCAATTCTTTCACACGTGTCAAATCGGGTTCGCGGTCGGAGGTTGCTCACAAGGCTACTAGGGTCATATCTTATGCATATGCTGAGCCCAGGAGCAGTTGCGCACATGCACTCAGGAACTCCCAGAAGATGCGCATTTGATCAGGCGACTTCACTCAAGAATAGACGGGAAAAGGCGCACGTGAAATTCGGGGCATTGGTGTTAGAGGGAAACAACCATGGTTCTCAGCAGTTTGACTCCTTTTTTCGTAGCAAGTTCATTGCTCAGCTTGCGAATTTCCGTGCCATCTCCTTTGACAGCTATCGCTTCAAGACATTCTCTTTCGCTGAGGTGAATGTGCATCGTAGAACATATTAACTCCGAAAAATGGTGCTGCAAGTCTGTGAGCGCGCTCTCCAGGCCTCTGACTTCATGATCGTAAAGCATCATCAAGACTCCAGCCTGACTTTCCTTTTCCTTTTGAAGCCACTCTTTCTCAGAGATGAACATTCTAACGGCGTCCTGAACAGCCTTGGAACGGTTGCTGTAGCCCATTCTGCGCGTGATTTTGTCAAAATCGGCGAGCAGCTCCGGGGGAAACGTTACGCCCAACCTCACTATGTTCGTCATTATTTCACACTTGGTTCTATCGCGTTCTCAAATAAAGTTTTTATGCAGGTTGAGTGTTACTGTTGTATAAAATAGTGTTACTGAGTGAGAAAGTGAGCAGCAGGACCTACCTTACAACAGTCGACGTTGCGCTAACAGGTGTCTTCTGTGCCGTTTTCGCGGCCTTAAACTTGACTTTGGGACCCTTGAGTTTTCAACTGCTGCAGCTTCCAATACTCCATGATTTTGCAGTTTTCTTTCCATTGCTACTCGTCACATGGGCGACAGGGCGGTTCGGCACAAGCCTGTTGGTCGGCGTCATAGGCTCAATGGTTGCTATACTCCTAGGAGGCCCACCGCTTATAATCTGTTTTGCGGCTTCAGCAGTAATCTTTGACCTGCTAATGTTTGTAAGTCGGCACAGAATCCGCATTTCAATATACAGCTTGGCAATAGCAGCCATTGCGACGATTGTATCTGCCTATATTGCCGGAGTATTGATCGGCGTGATGTTCACGCCCAACCAAACGCTTCAATGGGCGCTGACTTTTTGGGGAGGATGGCATCTAGTTGGTGGAATACTAACGCTTGCGATAACCTTACCCATCATATTGACGCTGGAAAAGGCAAATGTGAGGAAGATCAAGGGTGACTGAAGAAACAAAGGAACTTGAAGCTATTTTCCAAGTCTAAGCTTCACGTATTCGCCTACGAGTATAGCGGCAGGATAGTACAATTCTTCTTCAGCCTGCGCGTGTAGAGTGAGTTTTTCGGCAAATCGGAGGTATTCCATTTTCCTTTCTTTCTTTGCGGCGGCGACCAGTTTCTTGAGGGCACGGAGTATTTGTTTGTGTTCCTTTAACATCAGGTTAAGCTCTGTCTTCAGCTTGTCAGTCATCAGCAAGATGTCCTTCATGTCTGGAGTCACCCTGCACTTTGAAAGCAGAGGCAACAGCCCAAGCGGAGGTAGGGCAAAGTCTTCCTCTTTCACAAAGTGTGGATGCAGAATCTTCGCCAATTTCTTTGCTGCTTCTCCTGTTTCGCCGCCAGCTCTTGTTCCTTTTCTCAGTTCCTTATGTAGCGTCTCGTGCTCTATCTCCATCGTGTGAGGAATTGTGAAATCCATCATATACCCGTTGGATATTTGTCATACTCCACTAATAGCCTTTTACACTGCACGGGTTGCCTTGTCAGCACAAAGAGTTGAGTGAAGAGCCTGCTATTTTCTGGCGA
Source organism: Bathyarchaeia archaeon (assembly GCA_049521795.1). Classification (GTDB taxonomy): domain Archaea; phylum Thermoproteota; class Bathyarchaeia; order Bathyarchaeales; family Bathycorpusculaceae; genus DASPPK01. The sequence goes on along the minus strand of JBEKOM010000008.1, from coordinate 2,909 downwards.
ATAGGAGTATGAATTCTCGCCTGATTCTCTTGCGTTCTGTCAGGCCTTGAAGATGCGTAAAAAGGTCAGGGTCGGTTTCTTTCAACAGTTGTAATTCCGTTTCCGTTCTTACGTACCGCCTGAGTTCAAAGGCAGCGTTGAATCGGATAAGCTTGGCTTCTCGAACCTTGAACCCGGTCTGCTCCAGCTTGTTCGAAAGGCTCTTCTCGTCCTCTATGTAAATGTCGCAGCTTTCGCCTATGACTGGACGAATTCTTCTCCTGAGCTTCCAATGCGCGTCCCCGGATGAGTAGTCCGCAAACAGTAGCAGCCCTTTGCCCTTGAGGATTCGAAAGGCTTCTGAAAAGATTTTTTCCTTTTGTGAATAGTCTGAGGCTACGAAGAAACAGGTCACAATTTCAAAAGTCTCACTGCCGAATGGAAGGTTGAGAGAGTCTCCTAGAACCAGTTGTCGAATGCGATTCTTTGCACTTCTCAGCATTGAGATGGAGAAGTCTAGACCCACGGTTTCGCTGTTCTTTGGAAAAAGCTTTCCAGCGATTCCAGGACCGCACCCGATGTCGAGGACCAGCCTGTCCTCAATCAACTCTGCAATCTCTTTGACTATCTTGATGATTCCTTCCGTGCGTATGCCATAGTCCCTTTCGAACGATTCGCTTCTGCGCTCCCAGAAATCCTTGAGCGATTCAACGGAACCCTTGTACGTAGGATTCATCATCCATCACTTCTTGTCGCATCAGACCATGAGGGAGGAAAAGCCTTAATGCATCTTAGAAGAACCCAGCGTCCATGAGTCTAAGCCCGAGGGCCAAGCTTCCCTTGAACTGGATTTTGCCAGACATGAACGCTGTCAGAGCGTTCTGTTTGCGGTTGATCAAGTCAACAAAGTCCGTGTCAACGATTTTGATCGCGATTTCAGGAGACGGATGGGTTCCCTCCTTTACTTCAATCTTTCCGTTTTTGATGGTTATCGTCCAGTCTCCTCCGTCGGACCCCGTGATGTTCATCTGGACCACCGCCTCAAGCCCCGCTGCCTTGCTTGGGTCGAACCTGCTCGGCAAAGTCTTCTCGAAGAACTCTCTCGGTGTTTTGATGATCATCGGCTCGGGCATCCGGGACAGACCGTGAGAAAGATCGGTATTAAGCTGCCTTGAAGAACTTCGACTTCGGGTTTCCGCAGATCGGACATTTTTCAGGCGGTTCATCTTCGACAGTGTTGCCGCAGACGCTGCAAACGTAGTATTCGGCTTTTGGCGGTTCTTTGCCGGCTTTCAAGGCATTGACTGCTTTTGTGAAGAGTTTTGCGTGGACCTGTTCAACCTGGTTTGCCACGTTGAAGCTCCATGTTGCTTGACTATTCTTCTCTTCCTTCGCCATCTTGAGGTATTCGGGATACATCTGTTTGAACTCGAAGGTTTCTCCACCAACAGCAGCGTTCAGGTTTTCAGCCGTTGTTTTAACTTCTCCTATGACTCTCATATGGTTCAACGCGTGGACAGTCTCTGCCTCAGCAGCTGCCCTGAACAGTTTTGCGACCTGCGGTCGGCCTTCTTCCTCGGCCTTCTGGGCAAATGCTACGTAACGTCTGTTTGCCTGAGACTCGCCTGCAAACGCTGCTTTCAAGTTCTCTAACGTCTTGTCCATTTGATCTTTCACCTTGATGTTCACTATTCGGATGACTTGATATAAGCTCTGCTATTTGATTCACTGTCATCGTCTAGCGCGCGCTTAGACTAAGTTAGTATCTATATCCCAACTTGTTCACCGCAGAAACAGTTGAGCCTCCGATAACCGCCGGTCCACAGGAAAGTTTAAACTTAATTTCCGCTTTTCTTTCGGCAATTTAATGACTTCTAACACGAACAACCGTGATTACTGGAACCTAAAAATCTAGTGTCGAAGCTGCAGCACAAGAAGACAACTGGAAACGATAGTGCAAAAACTTGGGGTGTAGCAAGTTCCTCCCGAATCTAGCCCTCTTCTTTTGCTAACAGACATCGCAGCGTTTGAGGAAATCCATTATAGCCGGTTTTACTTCCTGTCACTTCTCCTCTAATGCGGCATGCCCCGCGCGCGCTAAAATTTTCGATATAAAAAAAGAATTATTAGTCTTATCTAACGAAGTCATCGAATGTCCAGAAGTGATTTTCTTCTTGAATTATTATGTCTTCGAACATGCGTCTTGTTGTTGTGTCGCCGCATTTGAGTGCCTCAGCGATGATTTGGCGGTACAGTGATATTGCGCTACTTTCCAATGCATGATCCAATGTCAGGAAATCCATAGCTGTGTTGCCGACAACTGGAAGTGGATCTGGATTGGTTGTTGCTTCGCCTTCAAGCAAATAGATTCTTTCGCTGATTTTTTCTAAGTGGTCCATTTCTTGCATGAAGATTTCTTTCAGTATCTTGCTTACTATGTTGGCTTTGTTGGTTTCAGTTATGGTTTCTAGCGGTGTGTTCTTCATTCGAAGTTCAAGAAAAACCGCTTTTTCATGTTGATTTGTGTATTGGACTATTCCGGTGATTTCCGCTGCAACAGCCTTGTTCAAGAGGGCAAAGTAATCGTCTGTGTATATCTTGCGCCATTTAGGCAAAGGCACTTTGCTCGGCTCTTCTTTCTCGTCTTGGAATTTGGTGTATTCTTGGAATTTGAATAAATGTCCTTCTTCTTCGCCGTAGATTTTCTCGAAGAGTTCACGTGTTTCCCAATCGCCCATCTTCCCAGAAGTCTCGATGATTTGGCGGTAAAGCATTAACGCTTCTTCTTCAGCTTTTACGCCTAGTTTTGCAAATTCGCTTATGCTGTCGCCAATGTTAGGTTTGCCGGATTTAGTGGTTGCTTTCCCTCCAAGATAGTAAATACGCGCTATTATGCTTGCGGCATGTTTCATTTCTTGGATGGCAATTTC
>JBEKOM010000007.1:0-90232 GCA_049521795.1 Bathyarchaeia archaeon | reverse complement strand
ATTGATCATGCAGAAAGTGCCTTGGCTGTTATCGGTAGAGTTCCTGAAGGCAAGAGGATCGGGAATACTGCTTGGTTCAGAGCGGAGATCGGCGATCTACCGATAATTGAGAAGGTTCTTCGGGGTTACTTGACACACGTCAGCGTTCAAGTTGATAGTGATGATGTAGAATGTAGCAAGTGTAAGCGGCCCACACGGAAGGAGGGGATGCTCGTGCACCTCTGCCCAGGCGCTTGGGAAATCGTCCACAAGCCGAAGGTCAGAGAACTTAGCATCGTGGCGAGCCCAGCTTATCAGAAGACCGAGTTCAAGCCCGTTGGCTTCGCAGCAGCGATGAATGAATCACAGAAGATCGAGTTTCCATGCGCTCATTGTTCACAGTTACTGAAAAGTAACGAAGATGTGGGTTCTAAGCGAGAGCTGCAAGAACCTGAAAACAAACAGAATGAAACGAAGGAGGTGAAGCTCTTGTCTGAGAATGCTCAGCAAGCGGCTTCTCCACATCAAGCACAAGGCGTAGTAAACGTAGCACCAGGGGAAACGGCACCGAAGCAGGTTGAATATGAAGACCTTATGAATCAGTTGACTCAGCTAGAAAACAAGATCAGACAGTCGCCTTCAGCATCAGAAGCCGAGGTGGATGCCCTCAACAAAAAAGTCGCAGAACTCGAAAGCGAACTCTCAAAGCGAGCAACAAAGAGAAGCCTCAGCAAGAAGATCAGCGAGCTCAGCAAGAAACTCAATGACGAAGGCATCAATGCTGAAGAAGGCGCAGAAGAGGCTGAAGAGGGTGATGAGGACGCTGGAACGAAAACTGCTCCTGAGGCGAAGCGTGCAAGCGGTCACGGAATCGTCGCAGTTGACGAGGCCAATAAGGATGTTCTGGGAAGCTACGAGTGGTTCAAGGATATCATGAAGGCTAACTCAAAGCTCAAGGGAATGAAGTAAAGGTGAACAATTTTGTCAACATGGCCATTAGAAGGAACAACACCGCTGATAGCAGATCGTTTCATCAACACGTACATCGCAGGCGAAGATCTCCTGGCGGTTGGCGTGTTTGTCGAGATCACAGCAGACAACACTGTTAAGAAATGCACAACTCAGAACAGCACGAAGATCGCAGGCGTAACATTAACCAAAGCGTACAACGGTCAAAAGATCAGTATCGTCGCAAGAGGAAGATGCAGAATAGTCCCATACTCGAGCCTATCCGCAGGCGACCAGTTCGGCTCAGCAGCTTCAGGCGGAACAGCGATTCAGGACAACAGCAGCAAGAACGCGACGATCCTCGGCGTCTGTGTTCAAGGCGGCAACAGCGCTGGCACAGCGATCTGCGACCTCTGGTAAAGGGTGGTTTGAATGTCTTTCATAAGAGACGCACTTTCATGGATAGATACTGGCGCCGTCCAGTATCCGACTTTACATAAGAAGATCATCGAATTGACTATGCCTGCACTTGTCGTCAAGAGGCTCTTGCCAGAGTTTCCCATAGTTGTGGGGAGAACAGCAACCTTTGTGAAAGAAAGCGGTTCAAGAAGCATAGGCATTACGGAGATCGCGGAGGGCTCCGAGATCATGATGGATTTCACGCCGCTTAGCACGGTGACAGTTACACCGTACAAGAAAGGCGCGAGAGAGCGCATAAGCAGAGAGAACATTGAAGACTTGTATATTCCAGTGATTGAACAGCAGCTGAGGCGTCTGGCAAGACGTGTCGCCTACCAGATAGACCTTGATTGCATGAATGCTATCGCTGCCGCCGCCGCATGGACTTCAGCAGGAACAGGGATAAGCTTGGGCGCCACGGGCACAGAGTTCACCATCACAGGCGGAATAGGCACCAAAGACATCTTGAAGGCAGAGGCTGCAATAGCGAGTAAGAACTTCATCGCTGACTCTCTTCTATGCAACCCGATTCAGGCTCGCGATCTCAAGTACTTGCCCCAGTTCACGCTTGCCAGCCAGTACGGCGAACCTGTAGTGCAAACCGGAGCCATCGGCACCGTCTACGGCCTAAACCTGTACGTCAGCAACGTCGTCTCAGCAGGAACAGCCTACGTCATAAGCACAGGGCAGAACTTGAGTTCAAGCTACGCGCCGCTCGGATTCTTCGTGATCAAAAGACCGCTGATGACGGACTTGGACCCCAAGAAAGAGTTTGACAGCGTTGACGTTGAACTCACCACAAGATACGCGCCTGTCGTGCTGAACGGAGAATGCATCGCCCAGCTCACTGGATTAGCAACGATATAAACTCAGTAATCTAGTTTCCCTCTTTTTCTTTCCATTTTTGTTCTAAAGCCTGTCCACAAGCGGGATAGGCGGAACATTGCGTGGCAACAAAATAAACCTCAGTGGAGGTGAATAGTAATGTTTGAAAATCTACTTAATTCACCTATATTGCAAAACCCCATTTTCGTCGCGGCCATTCTCGCAGTCATCCGAAACTTGGGCGGCTACATATACAACTGCTTTGAGGCTAAGAAAATTCTTCCCTACTCAGGCAGCCAGTTTCTTGTGACGTTTGGCCTATGGGAAACCGTTTTCGTCATTCTTGCAGGTGGCGCAAACCTCAACAGCGAGACAACCGCAGTCATAGCTATAGCTCTCGACTGGATTCGTGGCTTGAAAACAGCGATAAGCTCCACAAACACATCAACAACAACGACAACAACGACCTCAACGCCATCTTCATCGTCGGCGCAGCCAGTATTCACGTCAGTAGAATCGTATAAGGGCTATCAAATTGGAACAGCCGCAAGCCAGACCACTTCTTATGGATACACTGTCTTCAACCCTATTACAAAGGGAATCGTGATAATGGGGTTCGCTTCAGTCACTGATGCTGAGAAGTGGCTTGATAACGCCCTTGCAGTAGCTCAAAAATAGACCGAGGACCAACGAAGCAGGAGAGTAAGGCAAAAAAGCCTTTCCCTTTTTTGATTTGCGTTTCAGAGTAGATAAGGTGAAAACATGACAGTAACATATATTCAAATAAGCGACGTTCAGGCGCAGCTTAACGCGACGTTTGACGGTGTGCACACCTACACAGTGTACGGTCTCACAATCTTAGACGCAACGATGCAGGCGCACACAGACTATGCGAACAGTTACATAAACGGAATCTTAGGCAGAGACTTGGCGACTAGCGACCCGCTTTACCCAACAGCAAAGCTCGCAGCGCTCAACGTCGCCTGCCTTCGCATTCTCGTAGTCTCAAGCAACGGTGTGCTCACCGGCGCTTTCGACTATTTCCTTGGAGACATGCGCGTCATCAGGCACATGCCTTACGCAGCATCACTTCTGCGGACGATGGACCAACTCAAAGCAGACCTTGTGAAGATGATGACACAGATCAGCACGCCTGTGAAAACGGGTGATGCGTCGCTGGGCAGCCAAGTGCCGACTTATCGCGGAGGCTTGGCAAGTCCATGAGCAGCGATATGGGGCCGACTCTTGCATCAAGCGCCGGAACAGCTGTTGATTACAGCGTTCCATCCCAGCCTTCTGGGCAGACGCTTTACACGGGAAACTATATCGTTGCGAAAGTTAACGGCTATCGCCAGCTACTAACTTCAGCCCAGTATCAGCAGCATATTGACAACGGCGATACAGTTGAGGTCGTGAACTTACCGTGACAGACACGGCTCAAATCGTAAGTACGATGCTTCAGGCAAAGTGGGGCCTCTCATCTCCGACTTCTGGCCAGATTTATTGGGCAACGACGCGGTTTCAGACGATGGACTTTCAGAAGCTGGCTAGTTCTTACGCTATAGCCTGCTATAACCCTGGCGGCCCAGTTGCGTCCGAAGCATTGGCCCGTGAAGTCTGGCAGATGGTTGAAGATGTCGTAATTGACATAGTCGTAAAAGTCGGCTCTGGTACTGTTCAGCAGGCGCTAGACGCCAGGGAAAACATGCGGAAAGAGGTTTACAGAATCATCCACGCTAACGAGTTTTCATTCTCAGGATGTGTTGATGTTTACCCGATGCGAGAGCATACGAAAGCTGAAAGTCCAGACCTCGCTCGCCTCGCAATTCAAGTCAAGTGCAGGAGCTTTAACGTCTCAAGTTAAGGTGGCTTCTGTGAGCGCACGTATAGAGTGCACAGTTGCTTATGCTGACCAGCTCTCAGCTGCTCTGCAGTCAGCCTTCCCAGGGGCGCTTGATAGAAACATTATGGCAGCCATTGAAGCTGTCGTGAACAGAATCTTAGACACTGCTAGGATCCTGGTCCCAGTTCGTACTGGCTTTCTTCTCAGCACAATCGGCGCTGAAGCCCTCGCAAGGTGGGCTTTCACGATTTATGCCCGTGCTCCTTACGCCGGATATGTCGAGTGGGGCACGTTCAGAATGCATGCGCGGCTATATATGACCCGTGCGATCGGGCAGCATCAAGGTGAGCTGCCGCAGGAGCTGGCTAACGCCGTCATACAATCAGCCCAGGAGAGTGGCATAGTACTTGGATAAGTGGGCGAAGCTGCATTGGAGAAAGAACTTTGTTAACTTCAGTGTTCGTGTTCTCAACTACTTAATGCCAGAAATGAAGCCTACTTATCCGCAGACAGTGATAGTTCAAAAAGTGTTTGACCAGCTTGACGAGGCCTATGAGACAGAAGTCCGTGCTGGGCGCTTCGATGATATGCCATATCAAACTCTGGATGGCTTGAAAGATAGGAACTTTCAACGGCTCTTGCAACTCTCTCGGAAACTGCTTGTCTACTTCAGCGAAGACGATCGCTACTACAGACAGTGGCTCGGCCTTGCTATGCTGCTTGTCAGAAAAGAACTTGGTCACCGACTTGAAACATTAAGCTTTGAAGAATGTAGGTGGCTTGTCTTTTCCCAGTGGCATTTTGATTTGAGAGGTGCCGTTTCGGAGGAGTACTTTAACGCTCATAGGGAAGATTTCCTGAACATGGTTCTCGCGAACTTCCTTATGAATCTCATAAAAAAAGACTTAACAGAGGTGAAAAAAGCATGAGCACTCCATTGATAGGTCGTAATGCCGTTGTCCAGTATGTTTCTGGCGGTACGGCGACAACCATCGGCTACGCTCAAGGAGTCACAGAAGACGTTACAGCAGACCTCATAAAAGAGTTCCAGCTTAACAGTGACCACCCAGCGCTTCTAGCAGCAGGTAACAAAAGCTTCAAAATCGCAGTTGACCGAATGTACATAGACACTTTCTTCGCCCAAGTTATGTACGGAAACCAAGTTGTGGACTTCGTCATTGGTCCAGCAGGTACAAGCGTCGGCTTGCCAAAGATAACCATAAAGAACGTCGTCTTGATAGCTCATAACATCAAAGTTGACCAGAAAGGCATAGTAGGCCAGAAGATAACAGGCGAAGGAAACGACCGAATAGTAAGCACTTTCTAAGCAATCATCCTTTTCTTTTTTCTTTTCCCGGCGCATTTGGCGCCAGAGTTTCAATAATGGAGGTATAAATAAGCATGAGTCAAAATGAGAAGATAGACTGGGGAAAAGCCACAGAGATGGAAGAAGCTCTTAATGCTTCAGAAGCTGAGAGGCTTGCAAGAGTAAGAATCTTTGACCCGAAAGAGATCGTGCGGAAGGCTAAGGAAGTCAGGGAAATCGTTGATGAGGACTTGGGAACGATTCGCTATGTGCTGCTGAGCTACGATGAGCTTAACGAGATAATCGAGAAGCATAAAGACAACAGAGACAGAAGCATCCAACTACTCTTTAAGCAGCTTAGCCCGGCGAATGAAGGCTTGAAAGTCGAGGACATTCGCAAGATGCCGTATGAAGTTGTTGTGCGGCTACTGATGAAGCTTCAGACTGAGGGAAGTTTTTTTCAGCGCCCTCAGAAGCCGTCGCAGAATGGGTCGCAAACGACGGAAGAGCGCAGACCATCGGATTCATCGCGCATGAGTACGGTTACACACTTCAAATGATCGGCGAGCTGACTCCTTTCCAAATCCAATTTTTGAAAGAATGGGCAAAGTGGTACTATAACCAGCAGAAAGGTTAGAGCTAGATGAGCAGCGAAGATGTTGAGATTCATCTGATAGCCTACGATGAGGCTTCAGACGTTATTCAGAGCATTGGCTCTAACCTTTCCACGACCTTTACTGATGTTGAAGGGAACACACAAGGCCTTGTAACGACTACTGATAACGCGACTAACCAGATCGTCTATGACTATAGTCAGGTCAGCGATGCTGGGCAGCAGCTTCAGAATAGTCAAGCAGACCTTCAGATGAGCACAAGCGACACTGTAATGAGTATGAACAACTTGGCGCTCGGCGGCGCTGCCCTAGCTATGAGCTTCATGAATGTTGAGAATCGCCAAGTCGCAGTGGACCGCGCGAACTTAATGGTAGAGCGTGGCTTAGCAACCTTGCAGAAGGCTCAAGACTCATACAATGTCGCTGTTGAAAAGTACGGTGCTGATAGCTCCCAAGCTCAAGCTGCTGCTGACAAACTCAGCATCGCCCAGGATGCATATAACGTCGCTGTTGAAAGGGCAGATATGTCTCAGAGAAACCTCAGCATGAGCATGACGATGGCTGCGCTGACTGTTATTCCCAGCCTCGTCTCCATGATCACGATTGTTTCAAAATCGACAGAGATTTGGGAAGGTATACAGGCAGCACTGAATACCGTAATGGATGTTAACCCAATCTTTCTTGTCATAACTGCTATCGGCGCTCTCGTCGCTGCTCTTGCTCTTATTCCTGGCGCTTGGGATGCGGTGGTCAACGCGTTTCGTGCAGCTGGGAACTTCATCATCACGGTTGCGAATGACATAGGTAATGCTTGGAACGGCTTCGTCGGCCTTTTCACGGGAGGGAACAAGCAAGCGACAGACTCAGTTAACGGATTAACCGCTGCTGTCCAAGACGAAGGGGACAAACTCATTTCAGCATCGCAGAACATCAAGGATTTTCAAACTCAACTAGACGCGGCAAATGCATCAGTGTGGGGTGTTGATGAGGTCTTATGGAGAAATACGACAACATTAGGCGAGTATCAGGCAAAAGCAGCAGACGCTAGTGATGAAGTTAAAGTTCTTGACGATCAAATAGCTTCTCTGACTGATTCTTACAAGAAGAGCAAGGACGAACTTGACAAAGATATAGCAGGACTTGAAGCGCAGAAAATCATTCTTGAATCAGTTGGAGGAAACACGAAAGAAGTTCAAGGTGCTATCGAGAAACTCAACGCGAAAGAAGCTGATATGAAGAAGCAACTTGATGATACTACAACATCTCTTGGAAGCCAGAAAGCTGCTGTTGAAGCAGCACAGAAAGCAGCGCAAGACGACGCGACATTTATAGAGAACTTGACGACAGAATACGACGAGATGAAGGCTGCTGTTGACACGAATCTCGGCGCTGTCAAAGCGGCTTTTGACGATGCTTTCAACGCTGGAGATTTTAACAAGGCGCTTGGAATCGTTCAAGACTTCGCGAACAAGTACGGTCTAAGCTTATCTGACGCTGAGAAAACTATTGATGCCTTCAAGGCTGCCCAGGCTGCTGTTCCGCAGACGATTGAAGAGCAGCTTATCGGAAAAGCTCAAGCTGACCTTCAGACCTTCCAAAACTGTGCAACCGGGAAGTTCGTAAATCTCGAAACTGATACGTCCGCCAGCATGGAACAAGTAGTCAGTGACACGAACGACTTGATTAGCAGGGGACTCGTCGGCCAAGCTCAAGACAGTATTCAAACTTTCGTGAATTGTGCGACAAGCAAGCATGATACGCTTGTCTCGAACATCGAGTCTGACTTAGCAAAGCTGCGGGCAGCCTACGCGGCCGGTGCTGCAGATGTCGCGCCGTACATAAAATCGCTGGAAGAGTTCAAGCTTGCAGCGACATTTGACACATCCGGGGCAACTATTCTTGACGCTATCAAGCTTGCAGGCGAGACTGCTGATCAAGTTGCTGCTCAAACAGACGCACCAACGACGCAGATCACAGGTTCTTTCCATGATATCGCCAATGACGCAACCACTACTTTGAGAATGCTCCAGCATAACATCGTTGGCGGAAGCATCTGGACTGACATGCTCACGCAGATGGAGGATACGACTGCGAAATCTGTCGCCAAGATACAAGCACAGTTCAAGACTCTTCAAGCTGAAGGCATTGTCGGAGGAGGCGGGTTCGGTGTTCCTGAAGCTTTGCCTGGTCCTAGCGGAAATGCGCCCAACATCTTTCACATCGGCGAGCTTGTGCATATTGACGGGAGCGCTGATAAGGCAACAGTGGACTTGGCGACAAGACAAGTGCTAGACAAGCTGAAGAGCATCGTTGTCGAGCCGACAACATCTTTCGCGAGTACAACTCAGAAAAGAATCAGACAAGGGGCCGTGACGTACTAATGGCGCCCATAAGCGAACAGGAACGGCTCATAGCGCAAGAACTGCAGCTTATCAACGTCGCGACACAGTACAGCTTCCCAGCTGGTATGGGAACAATCCATGACTACGGCAACATTACGCTGCCTCAAGCAGGCTTAGTGATCTTTCGATTCTCGCTTGCATACGGCTCAGGAGGAGCTGTCTGCAGGGTTAAAGTCGGCAGTTACTACGTGTGGACGCTAAGCACTGCAGGAAGCTTTAGTAGTACACCTTATGAAGCAGTCGCTTGGCTTCCTGCTGGAACTTACGATGTTCTCGTAGAAGGTCATTATGTCAGCAACTCTGCAAATATGAGTTCTATGAGCGTCGGTTACGTCCAATTCAACGACGCTCAAGGGAGCGCTTTGGCAGCATACAGTTCTGGAATCGCACTGACCGTCGCGAATAGAAACACGCCATTAGGCCCGTTGAACCAAGCTGTCTACGCTGTTCAGGTCTATGCTGTCACGTCTGGAGCGCACACGAATCTAGAAAACGTCGGTGACAACTTAACGAACGGCGTAAGCGTCTCTATAGACGGTACACAGGTCAATTGGGCAGAAAGAAACTCTCCAGACGTTGGCAACGGCGACGGCGTAAGCGGCAAATGCTTCTTGCCGTACTCTGTCGGCTCAAGTCACACAGTCACATTCGGTTTGCGGAACGGGAGCACAGTTGTTCATGTTAGCGTTGTCGCGTGTCCATGGATTCTTAGCCCAGTGAATCATGCGCCAGTAAATCTGACCTTTAGTCAGCTTTCCACAGTTGACATCATTCTGAATCCGCTCTTTGATGACCCGACGAAGTTTGTCGGTGTCGGGCAGAAGAGAGGCATCTCATTCGGAACAGCCGCAGACTATTACAACAGCACAAGCGCGACTGGCCTCATAAACTACTCGTACATGATCGATACGCCAGACATTTCGCAAGTCAACCTCTTTGTCAATGGCTTCGGCGGCTGCATAGAAGCAATAGCGGTGGATCTGAGATGACAATAAAAATCACTCAGGTCGCGACAGCAAGCGGCCAGATTATGCTCACTGTCACGTACGACAACCCGAAGGGCAGTGGCACGCTCTACATTTTTCAGCCAAGTTACCAGAGCCTTGTCGAGCGGCTTGTTCAAGTCTCGGCGCTTCTCGGACGGAATGTGACTTTGACAGATGCGCAGCAGGCTCTTGTCGAGATAGTCAATGAGGTCCGTAAGAACCAGGCTGGAATTCCGCAGAACTTTGACTTCACGCCTTACATTGGCACGGAGCTGGAAACATGACTGGCGTAACTCTCGGCGGTAAGACGCTCACTTGTACCCAGATCACTGAAGGCTTCTCGCTTATTCCAGGCACGCAATGGCAGGGCTGGAGCGCTGGGACTGCTGGACTGAGAATGTACGTCGCAGGCCTAGTTCGTAACTGGGTTCTCAAGTGTTTTGAGCAAGGCGTAAATTATCCCGGGTGTCCTGAGGACTCGTTACGGAATAGCGCTTCAGCGGGGTCAGCTTTATCGCTCGTTATCGACCTCGGAAACTTGTACTATGTTTCTGCGACAGTGAAGATTGACGGCATAGACGTATGCCTTGACCCGTTGGGCACGCAGAACATCAGACATTTCTCGGTCCGAGTTCATGAAACGATATAGGTGTGAAGGATGAGCACATGGGGTGGCGAAGCAACACAAAATGCGATTCTGAGCACCATAACCAGCTCTCCTCCGGGCTGGCCTCAGGCAAAAGTGAACAGGATCGTGTTCAGCTATAACTCAGACGGAAGCATTAATACCATTCAATTTTCTGACGTGAACAATAATCTTCTGTTCACGCTAACCTTTGGTTACAGCGCCGGAAGCATAGTCAGCATAACGAGAAGCTGATAACATGGTTGGCACTTTCACTTATGATGCTACAAACAACATCATAACAGTTACTGGAGGCACTTCTGGCTCTCCTGTTGGCTTCATTGATTTCTGGAACGCAGACAAAGCTGGAACACGCACGCTCCTAGCGACAACACCGGGCAGCGCTGGAATGTCTTTAACAACACCAGTAAAGCCCACAGATAAACTCGCATTGAAACTAACCTTTGTCGTTTCGGCCTTCTCTGTTGCTGGGGTTATCACGATTAACGGGTTTGACGCATGGGGAAACGCAAACACTGAGAACATCACAGTAAATGCGAACGGCAGCTATGCGACAACGCTGTATTATGCCTCAGTCAACGCTGCTGGAATCAATTGCACAGGAACATACAGCATAAGCGTGACTCAGCCACAATGGGGAATCATCTGGAAGCAAAGCACAAACTCCTTCTTGTTTAACTGTGGAATCGTGATCGGTAATAACAGTACAGCAACATACTTCACTGACTACGGTAAGCAGATAACTTTCTCAGCGACGGCTATAAGCGCAAACGGTCAGAGCTGGCTTGTCACATTGGACAATGCTACGACCACCTTTGGACAGTGTGCTGACGTCGCCAAAAAGACAACACATAATGGAATTAACTTTGCAGTATTAGACGCGGCACATTATGGATACTTCGGCATCGGTGACCCAGGTAGCGCCCTTCAATACTATTACAGTTGCGAGTTCTGGTCAGCAGGAGGAACAATATTCATACGTGCAACGAGAATATGGAACTGCCTTCTCGACAGCAACACTGACCTGAATCTAGTAAACAGCGGAGGAGACATAGATACACTCGTAGCGACAAATGCTCTTCGTGGAATCCGCACGTGGCCAGGTATTACGGTTAATAGAGTGTTTCTGATCGGCTGCACTTATGGAATTTGGCCTTACGCCGCAACGGGAACGATCTCGAATATCTACTCAAGGTACTGTACGAACACGCTATATCTTTCATATTTCAATGGAACTGCTTACTTAGTAAACTGGGACAGCGATAGTTATGCTTGTGCAGGCGACCATTCCACCGGAACTGTTTATCGACAGTACACCTTCGACCTGCTCGTAGCCGACAAGGCAGGCAATCCAATTCCAGGCGCAACCGTCACAGTCAAAGATACGAACGGAACGCTAGTCTTTTCGGTCACAACCAAGGCAGACGGAACGATAGACACCCAAACGATAACTCGTACAACCTACGGCGGAAGCAACGGGGGCACTGTTACAGATTACGCTCCGCATGCACTGACCATAATCAAGGCGGGATACCAGACGTACGCGAAAACCTTCGTGCTTTCAGCAAAGACGAGCTGGGAGATCAAGCTCGCAAAGGCCCAAGCCCTACTGCTAGACTCTGGAGGTCCCGTTGTAAATCTCTCTCCAAGAGATCCAGAAAACAATATGGTGTTAGCTTTATGAAAAAGAGAATAGTTGATGGAATCAAACAGCTGAACCTGGGCGACTTGGTCCTCGTCGAATGGTGTGACGCGAGCACCGGCAAAAGTCTCAGTTCAGGCAGCAACATTGACGTCCCCGTCGAAAGCTGGGGCATATACTTGGCTGTCTTGGGTGCAAAAGCGAAGCACATCATTCTCGCCCAGAACAATTATCGATACGCAGACGGATTGTACGACCTCGACTATACGGCAATACCGCTCCAGTGGAGTGAACGCGTAACGGTTCTCGTGAAGAATCATGTGCGGCTAAAAGAGGCGGAGGAGATGCTCAACAGCTTCCTAACGGGTGGACGTGGACCTCTAGGCCAGAAGAAGCAACAGCAAAGGGTGGTGAATCATCATGCCTGACTGGGTGAAAAGGGCTCTCACACGTAAGCGTTGTAAGAGGGGGCCCAGATATTTTGCCGTTGTCGAGGAGCCAAATGAGAAGCTTGTTTACACTGTCAAGTTTGCGCTGGGCATGACGGGCTTCTTGTCAGGCGTTGAGGTTACACAAATCGTTGTTCTACATACCTGGAACAGTGAGGTTTTCGCATCAATCACCGGCCTAATCGGTACAGTAACAGGCGTTCTAATCGGACAAAGAGCTTAGCGTCCAATCTCTCCTTCAACATTTA
This sequence comes from Bathyarchaeia archaeon, assembly GCA_049521795.1. Lineage (GTDB taxonomy): Archaea > Thermoproteota > Bathyarchaeia > Bathyarchaeales > Bathycorpusculaceae > DASPPK01. Next base: position 77,885 of record JBEKOM010000007.1, on the reverse strand, counting down.
ACTTTGGAGCTAGTGAATACCATGCGAAGACACGAGTTCTTCCACATCAGAAAGGTCCGCAGGACCTACGACCGGGCCCGGAACATGTTTTCCTTCAACATTTCGTACAGCACAGCGGTAGCCTTGACGCCTAGAACCTCGGCTGTCGCTGAGGCGTTTGGACTCGGCGTTGACGAGGAGCACATGTTCACCGTCTTGGATGCCGAGTTGAAAATAAACCCCGCAGACATCGTGTACATAACCGGCGACTCTGGCAGCGGAAAAAGCGTCCTGTTACGCGCCATCAAGAAGGACCTCGGACACATTGCAGTCGACGTCGCAGATATCCAGGTTCCTCTGGATAAACCGCTGATCGAGACAGTTGGCAAGACGGTTGAAGAGGGTCTGGAGCTGCTGGCTAAGGTGGGCCTGGGCGACGCTTTCCTTTTTCTTCGATCCTACGACCAGCTCAGCGACGGGCAGAAGTACAGGTATCGTCTGGCCAAGCTTGTTGAAAGCGACAAGCAGTGGTGGATCCTCGACGAGTTTGCAGCTACATTAGATCGTGACACTGCAAAGATCGTTGCTTTCAACCTTCAGAAGCTTGCACGCCAACAGGGCAAAGCAGTTTTAGCAGCGACAACACACATGGACCTGTTTGAAGACTTGCATCCCAGCGTTCACGTTCACAAAAGGTTTGGCAAAGAGATCACCATAAAATATTTCCCGAATGAGCCTGCCAAAGAGTGCAGTTTAGTCAAGGAGATGCGTGTTGAAGAGGGTTCCACTGAAGATTGGCGGGCCTTGGCAAGTTTTCATTACAGAAGTCACAGAATAAGCGCGCCGCGCAAGATTTTCTGCTTGAAGCGTGGCGATGAGCTCTGCGGGGTGATCGTGTACTGTTATCCGCCGTCTGCAAGCTTTGGGCGAAGGCTTGTACTTCCGAGAATGAGCATGCGGGAGCTGAATGAGAAGCTCAGCGTCATCAGTAGGGTCGTTGTTCACCCCAAGTTTAGAACGGTAGGCTTAGGCGTTAAGCTTGTAAGCGAGACGTTAGCCCTTGCTGGAACAGACTACGTTGAAATGTCAGCTGTCATGGCAAAGTACAACCCGTTTGCGGAAAAGACTGGAATGAAGAGAATAGCGGAACAGCACCCGCCAAGAGAAGCTGAGAAGATCATGGATTTTCTCGAGTGCCTCGGGTTCAACAGTCAACTGCTCGGCAGCACAAACTATGTGTCGAAAATGCTTCAAGCACTCAATGAGGAAGGCATAGTGAAAATAAGAGAAGCCTTGGCCAAGCAGAGGCATCCACGTTTTCTGAAAAGTTTTTCGAATGATCTTCCCTTTGGCACCAAGGATGCTTATCAGAAGGAAATAGCAAACGCGAGCCTCCAGAAACTTGCAAGCCTGATCAAGATCTGCGGTTTTCTGATGCAGACGAAGGTCTATCTTTTCTGGCAAAGAGAAAGGCTCGAGTTCAGTTAGGTTCCTCTGTTCTGTGGCTGCTTTGATTCGACTGTGATGTTACTCCTATACGATCACATAGGCCAACCGACCGTTCAAACGAACGGGGGAATTTGGACAAAAGAAGATTGCCTTTTAAGTTTTAAGATCAAAAACCTAGAGAAAAGGAGGTTTGATAAGATGAAATACAAAACTCTAGTCATAGAAAAGAGCATTCGAGGCAAGATACTGAAGAAACCGCTGACGATAAAAGTCCCGGAGCAACAAAATGCGGCAGAAAAGAAACTTCTAGACTATGTCTTAGAGTCGTTGAACCAAAGATCCTGCCTAATACCATTTACTCTCGAAAACTTCTCAACAAGGAATCTTGCCAGATATCTACTATTCAGCAGAACTGGGAGTCAGAACAGTCTTTACGGATACGCCGAAAGCGTCTATCATTTCAGCAAATGGATTGGCGCCCAGCCTGATCAACTTCTAAATAAATGCCAGAAAAGAAATGGAGATACAAACCCAAAGGGAATTGCCAGAATGACGCGTGCTCTTGATGAGTACGTAGATTTCTTGCAAGCAAACAACTTTTCACCTAACTCTATAAGGAGCTACCTGAAAGGCGTGATAGCCCTGTTTAATGTCAATTGCGTAGGACTTAGAATGGCCTACGGCCTGAGCACTTGGAATGTATACGAAGGTCGAGCTCCCTCGCGGGAAGAAATCCAAAAAATCCTAGACTTAGCAGACCTTCGTGATAGAGTCATAATCACAATACTCGCTGTCAGCGGTCTGCGTGTGGGTACACTCCTGAAACTGCAATATCAACATGTAAAACACGACATCGAACGAGACATCGTCCCAATTCATGTGCATGTCGAGGCGGAACTAACAAAGAACAAACGTCGTAGTTATGACACTTTTCTGAATGATGAGGCATCAGATTGTCTCAGGTCTTATATTGAGGCTAGAATAAGAGGCACACAAAAGATCCCACGAGAAGAACTACACGACGAATCACCTTTGATCAGGGCCAAACTTTGCAAACAAGTTAAGACGGTAACTGTTGGGAGCGTCCAAAGTGTCATTCACGACCTCTATGTCAAAGCTGGCTTATTGGAAAATAACTCTTTGCGGAGAAGATATGAATTGAGAACTCACAGCTTTAGGAAGTTTTTCCGGACCCAAATGGCCTCACTTGACGTTGATCGCGATTGCATCGATTACATGATGGGTCGCCGCGCGAAAGATCGCTACCATGATATTGGAATGAAAGGCGTCGAATACCTGCGCGGCGTCTACTTGAATTCCAGAATAAGCATACGAGCGAAAGTCAAGATGAACAAGATCGATGCTTTGAAAGAGATAGTCCAAGCATGGGGTCTGAACCCTGAGAAAATCCTGACCAATGAAGCATTGGCGCAGCTTACTTCAACTACCGAAAAGAAGCCGGCCACTGACAGAGATCTGCTCTTCTGGTTAAAGCCTTTGCAGAATCATCAATCGAACGGCTTTTCCCCAGAATCAAGTGGTGCACACAAATGAAATCCCTGACCGTGACAAGAAGCCCGAATAATTACACACTGAAACAACCCTTGACACTTCATATTCCAGAGCCAGAAACTGTAGCCGAGGAAAAACTGCAACAATACATCATAAACACGTTCGTCGTAAGGCAGCCCTCGTTGGCGCGATTCACTTTCGAAAACTCCACCACCATGGAGCTCACGAAACATCTGCTACGTCACCGAACAGGCAGTACAAGCACGCTTTACAATAACGTTTACGCTGTATATCGTTTCTGCACATGGCTGCAGAGTGAGCCCGACCAGCTTGTGAATCGATGCAAAGGAAAGGATGAAGTTCCGATACCCAAGGCCGTCATTCAAATGGGGCGCCTCCTTGCAGACTTTGCCGATAATCTTCAAGAAGAAAATGGCTTGGCCCCAGCCACGGTGTACTGCATGGTAAAGTGCATCCAATTCTTCTTCCAGCTTAACGGTGTCAAATTTAGAATGCCCTACCGAAGATCGCGGTGGGGCATTTACGAAGAACGCGCACCAACGCCGGAAGAACTCCAAAAGATCATAAGCGTAGCTGATGCCCGCGGCAAGGTCATAGTCGCCCTGATGGCGGTCGCTGGTTTTCGAAACGGAACCCTGGTTCAGCTCAAATATCGCCACGTTAGGCAAGACATGGAAAAGGGAAGAACCTCCATTCATGTTCATGTAGAAGCCGCGATAACAAAAGGAAAGCGTCATGATTACGACACCTTTCTGAACAAGGAAGCTTCAGATTATCTCAAAGCCTACTTAGACGCTCGAAGAAACGGGACAAAACGGAGACAGCCAGAATGCCTTCACGATGAATCGCCTCTGATCAGCTACTATCGCCAGATTAGACCGTTAACTCCGCCGCGCATTGGAGATATCGTGAACGCGCTCTACGTGAAGGCTGGTCTATTAACTAAGAACCCTAGAATCAGGAGATATGACCTGAGGGCACACAGCCTCCGCAAATTCTTCCTAACTCAGATGGTTTCCTTAGGCGTAGAACGCGACTACATTGAGTACATGATGGGCCACACCTTAAGCATATACCACGATGTCAAAATGAAAGGAGTCGATTTTCTGCGCGCAGTCTATCTAGCATCAGGCCTTAGCATACAACCAAGAACCAAAGCCAGCAAAATGATCGACCTAATAGAAATCATCAATTCATGGGGACTAAATCCAGAAGAGTTCCTAACACAAGAAGCATTAGATCAGTTCTACGAAGCTCGCGCGCGGTCGTTCACACATAATTAACTTAACGTGACGCAACGCAAAGACCGGTTCATGCTCCAGCCTTTCCATCGCTCTTAAATTTTTTCTGCCTTGATGTGTCTTCTTCAAGATTTCTCGCGCGTGTTCTTTTGTATCGTCATGGTCCACAAACCGTTTCTTGACTTCTCTGATACCCGCTGCAGGCTTGAGAGGCGGCTCTTCCTTGGCCACTGGAACTCTGTTTCGTCCTTTATTTTTCACTCTCGTCCTTCTTGCTGGCCTGTTCATGCGGCCTGACCATAAGAGCCTCTTGGATCTCCTTGCGCAGCTGCGGGTCCGCAACCTTTTTCAAAGCGTTCAACAGCATCGGTTCTACCGGAGCCTCACTCTCATCCGTAACATGGATCCATTGTTTCTCGTTCTTGTACCAGTCGAGCAGCACGCGAGCATAAGCTTCAATACCTTCGGACCCTGCCTTTGCCATGCCTCGTATCATGTTCAAAACGGTCAATGCTGACCCGTACTGCAGGATAACCCTAAGATACTGTTCTATCGGCTCAGATGGCCGCAGCTTTTCACGGCTGCAAAGACCCCGATAAGCTTCCCAGACCTGAGCATCGACCCAAAATCCCGTCTGCTTCTTCAAGGCTTGTCACCACACAACATTACAATACAACATTACAATACAACATTACAATACAACATTACAACTGATGTTACATTTAAAACGACGGGTGGACTTCTCCTGAAGCACAGACTCGCACTCTGACACTAACGTTTTGGGGTCACAAGCAGCGCGCGCTCGTTTGGGTTTGGGGGCAAAACTTTACGCGCGCGCCAAACATCAACACACACGAGCAGAAAGCCCTTGGCATTCACACGCTACTTTCACAATCCCTCCTTGTAGGTAGCTATCTCGCCGTAGCTAGCTATCTTGCCGTGAAAGTGGCGCGGGTCTCCTTGTAGTATCTGCACTAATCCTCGCGCGGCTTTTTCGGGAGTTAGGAGGCTTCCTCGCTCCTTCAACTCTCCGAAGACTCGGTGTAACACCTCAGCCCCGCTGCCTTTTGCTTCGCGGGCACCCTTCTGCATCTCAGTGTCGACAACTCCAGGTCGGTACACGAAACAAGTGATTTCTGGAGCCTCAGCGGCGAGTTGCCTCGCCAAGTGTTCTTCGGCTGCCTTGGATAGGCAGTAGGCTCCCATGCCTTCTACGTTCATCTTCGCGGCTCCCGACCCAAAGAATACCGCTAGGCCACTCTTTCTTCGGCGCAGCTCTGGGTAGGAGAAGCGCGCGATCTGGTAACCAGCTAACACGTTGGTTCGCCAGACATTCTTGAACATGGCTTCAGGTAGTTCGTACAAGAATGGACCTGGATGAGCGGTTCCCGCGTTGTGAATGAAACCGATGAATTCGCCGATGCCAACCGCGGCTTTCACCATCTCCCGAGCTTTGCTGGCTAGCGCAGCATCGCCCACTACTGTCAATGTCTTCACACCTTTCCCTCGGGCAACAGTAGCCACTTCCTCGAGGGGTGCTTCGCTTCGGGCGTTCAAGACAAGGTTGACACCGTTTTGAGCCAGTTCTAAGGCTAAAGCTCGGCCGATTCCTCTTGAAGCTCCTGTTACGATCAGCGTTTTACCTCTAAGGTCCAATCTGCTTGCCCCCTTCATCACGCGCGCCAGAAACAGTCTGTATCTCAACCATTATTGATACCTAGAAGACAAGACTAGGTGAATCAGTATTAAAGACTACATCATGAAAAGAATGTCAGATAGAAAAGAAGCTCAAATACCGCTTACTGTGTTAATGACAGACAGAACCTTTCTACTTCTCGGTTCTTGTTAGTATCTTTGGTTCTTTCCATTCTTCTCTAAGAATGCTGAAGATTACGAAGTCTGACCATTCTCCTCGAATGTAAAAGCATTTCCGCATTACACCCTCCTTTTTGAAGCCTACCCTTTCCAAAACTCTCTGTGAAGCAACATTCTTGACAAGCGTAAGGGCTTGAATGCGAGGGGTTTCTTTGCTGATAAACAGATAGCCCACCATTAGCTGTATAGCTTCGGTGCAGCAGCCCTTTCCTCTTTCGCTTGGCATCAAGGCGTAGCCTATCTCCAGCACTTTCCCAACGGTGCTTAACATGTTGAAATGGGATATGGTGCCGATTTTGGTTCCATCTTTCTTCTCTATAATGAACCTCTTTGATTCGTAGGGATTAGGTTCCAAAAATGCTTTTTCTGATTCTGTCATAGACCTCTGAATTGGGAAAAGAGCTTCGCCCAAGAATTCTGGATTGTTATACCATTCTGCAAAAAGTGGCAAATCCTCTTTCTCCATGATTCGCAGATTCACATTCTTGCCTTCAAGCAACTCCACTCACCAACCAACACAGTCACTTTCGGTTGAGCTATAACTTTTCCGTAAACTCATAGACTCTGTTTTTTCTATGTGTGTGCGTGTGTGTAGAGAGAGTGAGAGAGTGAAGGGTAGAGAGTAGTAGAGTAAGCGTAAGAATGAGAGCGAGAAAAAGATAAAACTTTACCCCCAAACCCAAACTTTCCTACTAAAATGTTAGCACTTTGTCTGCTTTTGCTGCTGCCTCTATGAATCCTGTCATTGTCCCCTTTACTAGTCCTGGGAGATAATCTTTCTCGCTCAAATTTCGTCTTTTTCTGCAGGTTTCACATACTTTGATTTCTGCACCTTTTTTGACCGCATTTTTGATGTATTCTTCTAAGTTTGGATAAACGTCATATTGTTGGCCTTTTTTTGCAATCCAAGTAGCATCTTCTGCGAGGAAAACTTGGACTTTGTGGCCATTGTCAAGTGCTAAATCAACAAATCTAAACGGCCATTCTGCTTCTCCATGGAAAGGCCCTTTACTCATTAAGACAACAAAGTTTGTCATATTCAACTCACCTCCCTACAAACCAAAACGCAAAAATCCTGTTATCTTGTTCTTAGCTTAAATCACTTGTGACGAAATGCGCCCTTGAAAGAGCGTATACTCGATTCCGATACTACCTATGCTCCTGCCCTATTATGGTCTTGATTTCTAGTACTAGCCTTCTTTTCCATACCATGAGAACTCCCTATGTACGCTGAATCTAGCATACACGTGACTCAACCTGCTTTCCCAGAATCATGCTGAAGTCGTTGAAATTTGGTTTGGTTTGGAAACAGAATCTTACTTTGGCTTAACATCTATCCTACGACAGTTAACGTGTATGGCTATCCCATGAGAAGTTGACAGAACCTCGAATCGCAAGATATTTTAGCGTGAGTTGATGGAGGCAAGGTGGAGGATGGGAAATGAAAATCGGCTCGATCGTTATCGATTGTAGTGAGTTCGACAAGATGTCGGCATTCTGGCAGGCGGCGCTCCACTACGTCCCCAGAGAGCCTGCGAAGGAGGGCTGGGTCGTTCTTCGTGATCCTGAGGGAAGAAATCCGAACGTGTCTTTGAACCGAGACCAGGAGAAGCGCTTAGGTCGGAGTAGGTTGCACCTCGACCTCTATACCGACAACAGAGAGGATGAGGTGAAGAGATTGCTCAAAATCGGAGCGACCCGCCATCCCCAGACGTATGAGCCTGATGATGACTTCCGTGTGCTAGAGGATCCCGATGGCAACCTCTTCTGCGTGGTCCAAAAGGACACAGGCGCAAGCGAAGTCTCAAGGACCTAGCATGGGAACAAGGACCCCGCATATAGCACGCGCGTTTTGGTTCGTCGTTCAAGATTTCCAAAAAATAGAGTAGCGAACTTTTGTCAAGTGGGATTAGCGCGCTTGTTACATTCTTCGCTCTTGGATGACTTTGTTAAGTCGGAGGTCGCGTCTGTAGCTTGCTTTGCATGGATGTCCTTCTGCTCTCAGGATCTGAGGCGCGTTCAAAGTTGCGATGACTGACCAGATCGTGCCTAACCTTATTTTCTGTTGATGCGAACAGACGTAGCCACTGTGGTTTGACAGGATTCTTTCAGCAAGTCTAACGTTGACTTTTCCACTGTTTTCTTTTAGAATACGCGAAATCGTTGCGTATCTTGGCTGTGAATCCCATTCAGTTGTGCTTCTCGCGTTGGGGTCTTCCTTGTCCTGCATCTCTGGATGGACAAAATGGTTTGTACAAACAATGAAATCTTCGCCCTTGTTGGGTCTTCGTACTCGTACTTTATCGGGCGATGCTTCGACTACGGCAATGTTTCCTCGTTTGTCGGCAAGAAGGTAGTTGAAAGTTGAAACGTGCTGAACGTTTTCGAGAACTCTGACTCCTTCGTCGACGTTGGCACATTTGTCGAGAACGCATCGGATGGCAAGGCAGAAGCTTACGCCTGGATGGTTTCCTGGAGAACTCACTCCAGTCATGGCTATGGCCAGACCTTTCTCGTTTATGCCGTCTTCCCGTCCAATGAAAACGTCTGTGTGGCCAAGACTGCTGTAACCATTTTCGGGGCAAGTTAGGTAGCTTTCGGAGTATTTTTTGAAACTGTACAGGAAATCGTAGTTTCGGCCGAACACAACGTCGGAGCCTGTGAAGGAAGCGAATACACTGCAGTTGGGTTCGGCTTTGAAGGCGCCGATACTGCACATGAAAGCTGTCAGCTGCTCGTACGGTGCGTTACAAGCGTCTGCAAATCCTCTGATTTCCTCTAGGATCTCGGGAAAGACGCGTTTGACTTCTGGTTCAGATTCTCTACCGAAATCGAGTTTTTCTTTCGATTGGCTTGAAACTTTGAAACCGTGTCCGTGAAGGACTGTTCCATACCTATGACCCATGTCGTAGTATGTGCCTTTTACCGTTGGATGATACACAAGTTATCACGTTCTAGTCTGTATTGCTGTCTCGTTTGAGATAATGGTTTCCAGAGGATTGAGTGATTTTGTTTGCCAACGGGCAAATTTATTTGCTGGGAGGCAATACACTGAATCTTCAAGAAAAGGCGTCAATGATGAGCGGATACGAGACAACTGAAAGGTTTCTGAAGGCTCTTGCTGACAAATCTCGACTCCGAATTCTGGAGTGCATAGGGCAGGGAGTTTCAAACCCAGGCGAAATCGCAAGGAGGCTCGATCGACATAGGTCGACTGTCGAGAAACACCTAAGAGTGCTTTTGAAAGCCAAGATTGTTGAAAAAGTCCCATCATTGACTGAGGCAGGTCAGCTTTCTATTCGTTATAAGATACGTGATGATGCAGAAGGTGTTCTGAAAACAATTTTGAACGCGGCGGCATGGACGAAGTAATTGTGGCAAATTGGGTTATTCAACAACATACCTGTAGGCTAAGTGTTCGCCAGTGGTCGGGCTTCTTCTCATCACTCGCGCGCGCCATCAATCGATCTTACATACTTTCAGGGGCTGAACGTTTCTTAAAGCGTTGAGGTAGGTCGCTATAGGAGTACAGGAATGGAGAGGAGGTGAAAACTGGATGGTGGTTAAGATTGTGATGAAGGTGTATGCGAAGGAGGGCATGAGTAAGAATGAGTTCGTCAACTTTTGGTTGACCAAGCATGCTCCATTGGCGAAACAGCAATTCGGTGATATGCTCAAGAAATACGTGGTCAGCATCGTTATGTCTGCCGAGGGCGAGGAGCCTGGGTACCAGGGTATAGCGGAGCTCTGGTTCGAAAATATGGCGGTTGTTCAGAAAATGATGTCCTCTCCTGCTTTTAAGAAAGTCATGGCAGACTCGGCGGAATTTACGAGGAAAGGCACATGGGTAATGCTCGAGGAACACACGATTGTTTAGCGTGAGCTTGATTCTACGCCGGAACTAGTGCTGGCAGATCGGAGTTACCCATGTCCGCCACGACCTTCCATGTACCATCAGACTGCTTCCTGTAGACGGTCAGATACTTACCACTGTCTTTCATTCTTTTGCCATTCAGGTCCACTAGAGTCACCTTGTTTATACCACATGTGTACGCGAAATCGCCGGATGGAGACACCTCTACACGGGCGGTTTCAAAGCTGAGCGAGAATTCGGGCATTGAGAAAAAGACTCGCATGAACTTACGGATCGCAGCACGGCCAATGATCATCGGTGTTCCAGGCCAGAGCAAGACAGCGTCGTCGGCATAGAAGGAGACATATCGATCGAGATCCTTTGCCTTGGCAGCCTCCCTTGCTTTGTACTCAAGCTCACAGATCGATTTCACGTCTCGTTCTGGTTCATTCATTTTGACCACTATGTGAGAACTTAGCGCGCGCGCTTAAATCTCTAAAGTTCAGTTAGATTTTGCATCCTAGAAATAACTTCATTATTGTAAGGTAGTAATGTCATTGCTGTTGTCTCTGTGTTGGCTGAGCCTATTGGGTTGCCGTTCAGGTCTGCGAGGCTCGTTGTTCCTCCATTCGCTTGTTGCATGCTCGCGCGCGCGTAAAGTTTTATCTTGTGTGTTAACGATGACGCTGTAAGGGTGACAGAAACAGCCTGAGATTGGGATGCTGATAGCGGTTAAACTCCATCTCCATCTACATTGTCTTCAACATCAGAGTTTCTTGACGTACAATGAAGCGATGTGGTCAACTTCAAACCCGACCTTTTTGTAGAGCACTTCCGCATTTCCTCCCTTTTCTGTCTGCAATGTGTGGAGGTCGTTTCCTTCTTTGATGGATTCCATTATGGCGTCAACGGTCAAGGTTGTTCCGATGCCCCTGTTCCTGTATCCACTCAAGGTTCCTACGGTGAATATTCCTCCAGTTTTCATCAAGGAAAATAAGAAGCTGGTTCCGACAGGTTTTCCATCAACATAGCCCACAAAGTATTTTCCTCCTTTTTGCATCCAATCAAGTGCGAATTTATCAAACTCTTTTTTCAACTCAATTGGAAATTCGAACACTGTGAACGCAAGCCTGTTACCGACATCTACTTCACTTTCAGATATTTCCCTCACTTCCACCTCACGGTTCAGTTTATCTTCCAACTGCCCTCCTTTGAACACCATTATTGACTCCTCTTCTTTCTTCTCAAATCCATGACTCTCAAGAAAAGACCCGAACGTTTTTGGACGGGGTAATTCGAAAACGAACAAAACTAGAGCCTAATGATTGAAAGTGTTCCGTTACTCTGTTCAGCAGGTCTTCGGCTTCATCCTCGTTGACGTTGATGTCTGCAGCAGAATTGAATTGAGGAATGGGAAGCGCAGGGTAATATGAAATGACTGCTCCTTTCACATCCTTAGTTTGAGGAAAGTTAAAGAGTAGTCTATGCCAGTACTGTTCAAGTCTCTGAACATCTTCCAATTTGCATCATTGTATTCGTACCCTATGCTTCAGTTTTATGACTTGTGTAAACACAAGGTGGTTTTGGGCAGAGTTTTATCAAGAAAATTAACGACGCTGGAGCTTCCGAGCTAGCCGTGAAGCTGTACGGTGGTTTTTGGTAGGTGTGAATACGGCGTGCCTAAATGATAACAGTACCAGATGTCCACATAGAGGCTCTCGCCTGCAAACAAATAAAGTGGAGATATATCCCGAAATCAGCCGTCACAGCGCGCGCTATTTGACGCGCACGTGACAGTCTAGTCTTAACTTCTAATAAATTTTCCAGATTCATAAATCATATTACGTTTTTCCTCGAAATTGTTCTTCGATACCAATGGGACACATTAACGTCTGCCGTAGGATGCTAGGATGGGTTGTAGTAATAATGAATGAAACTGTCTTTAGAGCAAGGGATGAACAGTTAGAAGTTGACAGAGATGACGTCATCAAACATTCCAGTCCCTAACTGCGCGCGCTACTTAAGTAAGGACAACACGTAGTGTCCTTGGGTGTGACTATGGGGAACACATACAAAGACAAGAAAGGCTACCCAAGATGGCGCGATAGCAGGAAATTAGTGCATAGGAGTGTAGCATCGAATATGATTGGGGGTCGGATAGGAAAGGGAAGAGTTGTCCACCACATAGATGGGAACAAGAGCAATTTCAGAAAGAGCAATTTGACTGTTATGAGTAGAAGAGACCATTCATCGCTTCACGCTAAGAAAAAGCGTAGTTGGTTCTGATACGCAAAGAGAAGGGCGCGCGTAAATAGATTAATTCAAATTGACAATTCTGGGAATCCATGTTTGTTTTTCGTTTCTCAGGTATTGAGCAAACAACAGAGCTAGCGCGCGCGCTTGGGTAGAACTTTGCCCCAACCAACCAACACCGTCACGCGCACAACTGGCCACTAGCCTTTCATGGCACCGCCGGTGGCGAATATGCCGCTTACCTTTTCGGGTTTTTGTCGCGCGCGCGAAGCACACTCGACTATGCTCTTCTTATCAAAACAGGGAAAATCAGATAGTTCGATATTACTGGGCGCATTTTGGGGTTTTGGAGTAAAGTCTTATCCCCAAACCCAAACCTTCTACGACTGCGACTCTCTGACTTACTCTACTATACTTACTTAGCGCGCGCGCTCTAACGACCCACCGTCACAGTTGACTATCTGACTGCAGGCGGATATTAGACCGGGCGAGTGCGCAGAGTCAGGATGAACACTCTGTTTTCACATCCGAATATAAGCCGCGCATGTTAAGACAGGTTATGATGCGCAATGTGTCACGTTTCTTGGCGGCTTGGATATAGACCTAAGAAAAAGATGCGGTTGATTGCGCCTGGGATCAAAGCAACCAACAAGATTTCCATAGTCATACCCGTAAAAGACAATCAGCGAGGTATTGACCGGTTCTTTGCGTCCTTCTTTAAAACGCAAGAATCTGATTCTTTGCCTTTGGAGATTCTGATAGTCTGTGATCAGGGGTCTTCCGTTCACCTACATCGAAACTGGCTGACTCAGGCAATTGACATCAGAGTCTTAGCCTCGGATAACATTGGGCCGGCAGCCGCGAGGAATGTGGGGTGGCGTAGTGCAAAGGGTGAATGGATCCTTTTCACCGATAGCGATTGTATGCCTGCACCAAAGTGGCTGAAGGGTTACGTTGAGGCAAGCAACGGTTCAGTTGGGTACGCGGCAACTGTTCTCTCCTACGGCCGGGATTTCATTTCAAGATACTATGAAAACCAAGGCATACTCACGCCCTCCATGAATGACGACACAGGTGCTCCATCTCCAGAATACCTTGTAACGGCGAATGCTCTTGTATGGAAAAAGGCACTTGAGAAAATCGAAGGTTTCAATGAAATGATAAAAATCGCCGCAGGCGAGGATATTGACCTCAGCTTCAGGCTACTAGAAATTGGAGATCTAAGTTTTGCAGCTAAGTCTTCCGTGTTTCACAATTTCGATGACGGACTCGTTGGATTCGTGAAAAGGTTCAGGCGGTATGGGAGAGCAAACCGTTTGCTTGGAGAAATGTACTCTTTGAACATGAAACCCAAAGGATTCAAGCCTCAGAAACGAAGTCTTTCAAATTCGATTCTAGCCTATCTTCAATACCTCAGTATGTTCTGGGGTTACCATTCAATCAACCCCAAACAAAGCGCGCGCGTTATGACAAAAGAATTCTTTTTTTCACCGTGATTACACGTTCCCCACGCCGTGGGACATCGTTAGAGGACGTGGCCCGAATCTTCCGCAGCCACAAAGGGAATCTAGGAACACACATGCGCGCTGGTGAATGCATAATCACGCACGTCAATTAACCAAACAGTCGTATCATAGTATCGGCAACCATTCAGCCGCCAACTTCAGGCGGAAGCTGCTCGATACCCAGCGTAGGCTAGCGCGCGCCCTACACGCGCGCGCGATGAATAGCGCGCCCTATCAGAATTAGGCAGAATATAAACCATTTACAAATAAGAAATGTTTGGCGCATTTGAGGTGCGCCGAGCACTTTCAACAGTATGCGCCTGTTCAGACTTTCTTGCGTTTGAGCGTGCATGCTAGAACTATCCTCTATATAGGATTATAAAGTTGAGACTCCACTCTAATCTAAAGGAGATAGGGATGAAGAAAATAACTGCAATACTCATCATAGCAGGTGTTCTGATGCTTAGCGCACTAACAGTAGCCTATGCAGCTTACCCAAGCCTAGCGTCCGGTTACGCAGTCGACAGCAACTTTCATGGAATCAATGTTCCACCAGGCTCCAACGTGGTCGTCACTGCATATACAACAGACATGGATGTGTATCAAGTAACCTTCATATGGAAATACCCCAACCAAGGCATAGCATTCGGCCCTGAAGTCGACAGCACACCCGTTGCAGGCGCGCTGTACAAAGGCAACCCAGTGAACACTTTCAGCTCGACCCACTCCGTCTCCGCAGTCGGAGACTGGGGAGTACAAGCACTGTTCCAAAGCCCAGATGGCAAGACAAAAGAAGAGGTAGACTTCGTGATATCAACCAAAGCAACATCGTTCTTCGTAATACCCGACTTTCCAGTGGTAGGCACCGTGGGACCGCTGGCAGCAATGCTCTTGGGACTAGGTATTTACATCAAGAGAAAAAGGTAGACTAGCGAGATCCCGCGCGCCGCGCGCGCTAGTCAGGCGGCGGGGGTTGTGGTTGGGCAAACTTGATGAATTCGTTGATAAGCCGCAATTCATCTATGAGCCTTTTTTTTGTGATGTGGACATTGTAACCTTCAAGCGCCATAGCGCCAGCAACGCCCGCTAGGACGACTAGGAGATCAACAAATAACACGTAATAATCGCTTGATGTGAAATATGTAACGAGAGAAAGGATCGGGGCGACAAATATGGCGATTGCCAAAACAAAAGTTTCGACATATCCCTTTCTGAAGTCAAAATTGATGTTAACATAACTCCCACCATCCCTTCTTGTTATAGTCGCTTCGGCCTTGCCTTCTGAGAGGGGCGACAGGACCCTTGGAACTATTGCTTTGACGTATGAAGGTGGGTTGGAACCCAATATTTCTTCGCGCCTAACGGCAAAATAATGCGTCAACAGACGGAACGTCTCTTCTTGACTGGAATCCATTTGCAACATCATGTCGGACATTTCCATACGTATGAAACTTGGAGAATTTAACATTTGTTTCAGAATATCCTAGCGCGCGCCGAGCTATTGCTTTGTTCTCCATTGAAGGACTGGAATTCCCACAGTTGCGATCAGCGCCGTTGCCAGTATCACGACGACGGTCATGCTGATGTAGAGCGGGTACAACTGCTGGAAGAGGGCTCCAACGCCCGGATATTTCACGGGGTCAGCGTATTGCAGGGTCAGTGTCGCCAGTACGGCTGATGCTAAGCCTCTTGTAAGCAGCACACTCATTATTCCTCGTTCTTCGGTCAGCTTGCTCTTGACGGTTGCAAGGTTGACGACGCCGTATCTAATCAGAAGCAGGAACAGAGCAAGTGCTGCTCCAACCACAACTGTGGCGACTCTGGGCAGTGTGACGATGAGACCTATGTAAACGAAGAAGAATGCTCTGAGCAGGAAGGCTATTTCGGATTCGAACCGTTTCAATCCAGGGTCAACGACTTGGTCCCGTGGTTTTTTCATTCTGAGGATTCCGTAGATTGCTTTCTCGTTTCCCAGCATCATGCCGAAGAGCAGTGAACACAATGGTCCGCTTCCTCCCAGGGTTTCAGACAGCGCGTATGCGAGGAGTGCAATCCCAAGCGTCAGCATGTAGGAGTAGGACGCTTTGACTATTCTTTTGAGTATGGCGAGCCAACCGACGCCGATGACTATTCCCAGCATGGCGCCTATGCTGAAACGGCTTGCCAGTGACCTAGCGATCGTCGGTATGTCGACGGCTCCGCCAAGTGTTATTATTTCGATTATGACGAGGGACAGCACGATGCATAATATGTCGTTGAGGGCTGATTCTAGGCGTAGGAGTGTTGAGCCCTTTTCGCTGAGTTTGATTCTTGATACCAAGGACATGACGATTATGCTACTGCTGCCTCCGACAATTGTTCCGAACAACAAGGCGTAAAGAAACGGGAAACTTGGAATTAGCAGGAAGTAGATGAGCAGGCTTGAAGCGATTGTGCTTAGTGTGAAGCCTGCTGTGGCCAGGACGGCTGCTCTGAGGGTTTCGGAGAAGACGTGGTAGATGTTCATTGCCATTCCGCCGTCAAACAGTATGAAGACCAGGGCCAGAACAGCCAAGTAGGGGGCAAAGCCCATGATTGTGCTTGCGTCTACCAATCCTGTTGCAGGTCCGACCAGTATGCCTAGGACGATGAGGAAAAGCATGTCTGGTAGACCCTTGCGTTCGAGCAGGTAGTTGCTGAGAAAGCCTATTATGATGATGGCTCCGGCGATTATGAGCGCTAGTGTGACGGGGTCAAACAAACGAGGGCACGGCTCTAACTAAAGTGTGCATTTCGGCTTTAAGGATTTGTTCCTGTTTTTCAGAGGCGTTGTCACCAGATTTTGTCAACCTTCAGATGGGTCAAAAAGCCTGTTAGGCCGCTGAACAATAGAAAAAGAGCTTCGAGCAGGCTTGGAATTGTCAAGGGTATGCTGGCAAAAGCGAGGAGGCTGACAGCGAAGAGGAACATTCCGTAAACAGCTAGGGATGTGAAGTTGTGGTATGTTTCTTCGGTTCTCCAGTCTAGTCGCACATCGGAAAAAAGCAGCCACACAAAAAGTGGTGCAAAGAGCAACAGAGCATATTTTTTGTACCATGGAAGATCGGGGGCTTCTGGGTGGCGTTTCTGTTTTCTGTTGATTGCAGGAAGATCGGGGAGGAAGTTGCTGTAGAAGTAGACGGCTGTTCCCCAGAGCATTGAGCCCCAAAGGTTTTGGTGGAAGAGAAATTGGCTTCCAAACAGGTAAACGAGGCCGAGAGGCAGGATTAGCCATACGAACACTTGGAGGGCGTGTTGAACATGCTCTGTCGTTTCCTCGTGCATGCGGTAAAGGGGAAATCTAGATTTGATTCTGCGGTTGATGTTTTTGAAGGTGTGCAGGACCAGGCCGTAGAGCGCTTCATAGAAACCTTTGAGAAACATGCGAACCTTTGCAAGGAGCTTCTTGAGTCTGGATTTTGACGCAGTCCGTCACCTTGGGTGAATGGGTCACTGTGCTGGGTCGTGTTGTTTAAATCCTTTGCAACCAGACGAGTTCGTTCTTATTGGTTGGCAGCGACGAATAGCGAACCAGAAGGCGGTCGCCCTGCAAGGCTCTTGTCAACAGCTCACTGGACAAGTCTCTCTACCAGGTAGAGAGGCTTCATCGCTCTTGGCATGGGAAAGCAAGGAACAAAGTGGACATCTAGATGTCCACCTTTTAAGGCTCGTAAGCCTTAACAAGAGAATACAGGGCTGACAAAAATGGAAAAGGAAAAGACTGAAAAAATGCATATTTTGGCTATCCTCGACAATGGCGCATGGACGGACCTTAGCCGGATCGCGATCATGCTGCAGAAAGATTTTGGCCTGAAACCAAACGCAGATGCTCTATGGAAGAATCTTCGGAGATGCGCGCAACAGGGTCTCGTTTCAGTCGAAAAAACAGGACGTAAACACTTCTACAGGATAACAGAGAAGGGAAAGAGGAGATGCAGAATAATCGTCGCAAGAAAAGAAACAGAGTCTAAAGAGCGACTTCCGGGAACTTTCAGAAGAGATCAGGCAAAACAGGCTCAGGCTGTTGAGCAAAAGCCAACCACAGCCGCGTTGATGAAAAGGACGGCTGAAGTTAATTCTTCTTTGATGCTCTGCGACGCCGTGCTCAGTGGCAATTGCGATCAGAACACATTGGATCTCGCGAGACTGGCCAAGACGCACTGGCAAATGGAAAAGATCGAACTGATTCCACACATTACTGAGGCGGGACTCAAGGCAATCGACAGACTCTCCCAGCGAATCGGAGAGCAAGTGGAGAAGATATTCAAGTGAGCAGGCTCCGGAACGAATCCCGCATCAGACAGACTCTAACAAAAAGCAAATCATCCAACTGGCAGAACTTCCCAAACACCATGCACGACCCGACAGCAAATTCACTCAAGAGCCAGAACATGCAAAGCTGCTGGTTCCAAATTCACAAGCCTATTGAACCCGCGCAGGCCTCAAGATCGTCTCCACACAGCTCTCCCAACTCGCGCGAAAAACGAGACGCCTCAAACACGTAACAATTCACGCATTGCTCCGCATGATCGCTCTGCTCCCAGCGTGCGCGCGCGCTCACAAGCAGCTGGGAGCAAATCATAAGTACAAGTAAGTACGATATACTTATAAATGGCGAACTCCATTGTTTAGATTGAAGGGGAAACCAGTCATGGTAAACAGACACGCTTTCGACGGAATGAACAGCGAAATCCCACCAATAAAGATAGAACACTTGGAAGAAACTCTTCAAAACCCAGACCGATTTGAAGGAGACCAGTACAGAAAATGGATAGCAAATAGAACCATAATCGCCTATATAACCGAACATGACGACTACATAGAAGTCCGCGGCGTGTCGGCCACTAGAAGGAAAATCGACTAAAAGGTGAAAAAATGGAAAATCCAAACCCCAAATGCCACCGCTGCAACGTAGACATGAAACCAGACATCCTCTACACCCATTTCCCAAAAGGACAACTCCCAACAAGAGGATACAGATGCCCCAACTGCCTCAACGAGCTCATCCCACTGGAAGAAGCAAAAAGAGTACAGGAACAAGCCGAAAGCCTAGGACTCTTCGGAGAAGCCAACTACCTAACTAGAACAATCACAAAAAGCGGAAACAACCTAGCTGTGTACATACCAAAAGAAATCGAAAAAACACTAGGCATCAAGCAAGGAAGAAAAGTAAGACTGTGGCTCCAAAACGACGAAATATGCATAAAACCCCAATGAGCAGCACGATTTCTAAACAGAATAGCGCTCTCTGACAAGCCCCTTCTGCGATGCAATAACCCAACCCCCATTAACTATCCATTCTTCAGTCTTCAACTTGGGAAACGGCGAACTTTGCCAGCCACACTTTCCAAAAACTTCCGATCCCCTGCTTCTATCGTTCTACGCGCGCGCTAAAGCATCCTTAAAAAGGTCAAGGCATTTAATCTTATGGGAAAAATATGAAAACAATTGAAGAACTGAAAGAGGCATTAATGGAACACAAAGGAGAAATCAGAGGGAGGTTTAAAGTAAAAGAAATAGGGATTTTCGGCTCCACCGTCAGAGGAGAGAGGAAGAGAAGAAGCGATATTGATATTCTTGTTGATTTTGAAGAGGGAGCAGACCTTTTTGACCTAGTGGGGCTTTCCCTGTTTTTAGAGAGAAGATTGAAACAGAAGGTGGATGTTGTTCCAAAAAGGGCCTTAAGAGCAGAGATTAAAGAATCAGTCTTAAAAGAAGTTGTCTCTATATGAGAAGAAACTAGCGTGCGCTGCTCAGATCTCAGTCTTACAAGTTTGTAGGACAATAATGTTTTTAAGTTTGCAGTACAAACAATAAGAAACAGTGAAAACACCCATGTCCACAACGTTCACAATACGCTTAACGCGTGAACTCAAAGAAAAAATGGAAAAAAACCCAGCAGAATGGAGCCAAGAAATCAGGAATTTTCTCGAAGAAAGAGTCAGGCAAATGGAACTGATAAAAACACTTCAAGAAATAGAATCAAGAACACAAAAGAGGGAAACAAAAACAGACTCAACAATCCTCATCAGGGAGGACAGAGAACGCCGAAGCTGATCCTCGACTCCAACATAATCATAAAACTCGTCATGAACGAACCCGGCTCTAAACGAGCCAGAGCAACCATCACCAACCTACTGAAAAAAGGCTACACCCTCTACACAGTAGACATTGCCTTAGCCGGAGGCCTAAACGCCATATGGAAACATACAAACATACACAAAGACCTAAGACCAGAAGAAACAAACCCCACGATAGACGACCTCACCAAAATATACGACGGACTTGGCATTCTTACAACGCGTGAACTCAAAGAGGCAACAACAGAAATAGCCTTAACCCAAAACATAACAATCTACGACTCACTCTACGTGGCAGCAACGCAGAAACTGAACGGCACACTGTACACTGCAGATCAAAAACTCCACAACACAGCAAACAAAATCATTAACTCAAGACTGCTAAAACCAAAACCATGAGAACTACCACTCGAAATTCAATTGGTCGTAGCGCGCAGGCTTAGCGCGCGCGTCACCAGAAAGGGAGGACTTTGAAAACTGATGCAGGTGAAAGTTTTCCTGAAGCGTAGACTTGCACTGAGACGCTAACGTTTTGGGGTCACAAGCCACATGAGTATCTAGCGCGCACAAGTCATAATAATCAGAGCATGAACACAACACACCTTGTGATTTGACGCGTACGACTTGAGTGATGATGAGCTTGGAGTTCTCGATTGAGAAGAGACACATACGCCCAGGTGAGCAGGCACTGATGGAATATGTGTTGAGCAGACTCCAGCAGTTAGACGAGAGACAGTTTTCCGACCCAGGATTTGCTCAGGAGATCTTCTTACTGAAACATGAGAAGCTGTTATCCCTGAAGGTTGAGAACAAGGTGGTTCCGAAGGTTTTGGAAGACGTGGGTTTCATACTGAGAGAAGGATGTGCAAGAGAAATCTCCAAGATTGATTTCAACCATGTTCATCTCTGTTCGTTTTCACCTTTTCCACTGTTTAACATTGACACTCTGTTATCCAGTCTCAACGTGGGACTACTCTATCACACCTGTGAAGAATGGTTCGTGATGCCCTGTTATGCCAAAAGAAACATCGAATCCTCTCTTGCAGCCCCTCCTGAGATCCTCCCGATCGAATACTCGGAATACACCAGCAGTAGTGGATGGAAGACTTACTGGTTCCCAAAGAAGTCGGTATACTCCAGCGATTTAGGTTGGTCAGAGTATGGAAAAATCAAGTTTGAAGTAGACCCAAGTGGGTCTTATCAACTTCACGATGGAACAAAGTTAAGCATGATTGGGCTGCTTTGGGATTCTCTAATGTTTCACATAAAAGTTGATAATGGAATTGTGAAGCTGGAAGGAAAGCCAATAGGTGAAGTGAAGTGCATCTGACATTCACCTATATTTGATGCGCGCGTTCTGATAGGTCTACGACGTTGTTGCCGTCAATATCCGCATTTGGATTCCAATTTGCGTTTCCTAGTCTGGAGCCGTAGGCTTGTGCGAGCAAGACTAGATCCCAAGCGAGACCTTGTAGCGCGCGGGTGAAACATCAGTTGACTGGCCGAAGTTTGCGTGTGATACATCTGCGGTGTTGTTCGCTTCCGCTCACGACAAATAGAAGAGCGTTCCATAAAATTTAATAGCTATATCAATAGGTAATTGATTAGCGAAAAGTGAAGGAGAAGGGAGAAAGAGAGAATATGAAAAACCACGCAAGAAACACACTGATCGCGTTGCTCACACTGATGTTCATCCTGTCAATCACTCGCTTTGCAAGAGCAGCAGGTCCTTCCATAAACCTGCCGCCAGGGACAGTGAGCGCGAAGTTCGATTACCCTGGATCTAACAGCTATTGGACTATAACGCTCTCCTACGTGCCTCTAGGCTACGACGTCACCAACGAAGCTTACACCGGGTGGTGCAACGATGAAAGTCACTTCATAAGTAGCGGCGAAACCCTCGACGGCGTCACGTTATACTCCAGTTATGCCCAAACTGTGTACCCAGGTGACTGGAACAGAGTAAACTACATAATAAACCACCCACAGGGCCTTTGGACAGACGTTCAAGACGCGATATGGTACTATATTGATGGGCATGCTATGCCCTCGTCCGCGGCTGGTAAAGCCATGGTAAACGACGCAACTGCTTACGGCGGCGGTTTCGAGCCAGCCCCAGGCCAGTTATTGGCCGTAGTCGTCTGGAAAGAGACGTATCAGACCACTTTCATCGCAGTCGTCGTGCCAGCTCAGCTAACTGTTAACAACGGAGGCCACGGTACAGCTAGTGGTCAGGGCTCGTATCCCGCTGGGTCCTCAGCAACCTTCGGCATAACTCCGACTACAGTGAGCGGTGGAACGGGCGTCCAGTACATCTTCACCGGATGGTCAAGCAGTGACACGGGAGGATACACTGGTCCGTTATCGACTAATTCGGTAATAATGAACAACAACATAACAGAGACAGCGAACTGGCAGACGCAGTACCAACTGACTGTAAATAGCGCGTACGGCACAGCTTTAGGCGCAGGCTGGTATAATGATGGCACCACCGGAGTGCCCTTCAGTGTCAGCCCGACAACGGTTTCTGGAGGAACGGGAATCCAATACGTGTTCACAGGATGGACAAGCAGCGACACTGGCGGATACACGGGTTCAGCATCGTCTTCCACAGTGACTATGAGCAACCCGATAACAGAGACAGCAACCTGGCAGACGCAGTACCTCTTGACCGTTACGTCGCCTTACGACACGCCGGGCGGCGGAGGATGGTATCCCAGTGGTTCTACAGCTTACGCAACACTTTCATCCGGAGGTCCGATCTCTGGCGGTACAGGAATCCGATACGTATTCACCAGCTGGAGCGGTGACGCTTCAGGAACAGGTTTGACGAGCGCTGGCATCATCATGAGCGGACCCAAAACCGCAACTGCAGTCTGGACGACCCAGTACTATTTGACGGTGCTGACGAGTCCATCGGGTTTGACCCCTACGATTCCTGGTGCGGGCTGGTACGACGGAGGTTCGGCTGTGCCACTCACGGCGCCGCCTACTTTGGAAAGTCCTTCCACTCGGACGTTTGGGAACTTCTTGTACTGGGACGTTGACGGCACATCGCAGGGTATTGGCGTAAACTCGATAACCGTGCACATGTCACCGCACACCGCGACGGCTCACTACACTACCCCTGCGGTCGGCGGAGAATGGGCACCGATTACGATGCAGGCTCTCAGTCCGATAGGCACGCTTCAGCTGATGGCTCCATGGATTGCTCTAGGACTCTTCGCCGCTGCATCTGCAATTGCTGCATCCCGACGCCTGTTCAAGAAACGCTGGTAAATTCTATCCCTCTTTTTTTTTCTGTTCAATGTTTAAGAGCGCGCGCTAGCACAGACTCGCACCAGATGCTAACGTTTTAGGGTCACAAGTCGTATGAATATCCACTCAAGAGAGCAAATGGATGGATAATGGCGGAGTTGGCTTTAATAAGTTCCTTTCGCATCTGCGACGTGTTCAAGAGGTTCCTTAAACGTTCGCAATCGGCCACTTTGCTTTGGGATACATAACGGGAAAGGGTTCTTCAAAGCTTGCTAAAGTCAAAGCGAACATGCCGCTTCTCTTTGCGGCTTCGGTTCTTCCAGACGTTGATCTGCTACTGCGCTTCCTCATGCATCGGGGACCCACGCACTCACTCATCACCATAACCGTGCTGATGATTCCGTTCTTTATTGTTTATCGCAAGCAAGCAGTCCCGTATTACGCGGCTTTGCTCTCTCACATTCTCATAGG
Organism: Bathyarchaeia archaeon; assembly: GCA_049521795.1. Lineage (GTDB taxonomy): Archaea > Thermoproteota > Bathyarchaeia > Bathyarchaeales > Bathycorpusculaceae > DASPPK01. Next base: position 54,370 of record JBEKOM010000007.1, on the reverse strand, counting down.
CGATTTTTTCACCGGAGGAGTCAAGCTGTTCTGGCCTTTGTCCCAGAGCTGGTTCGGAGCTCTAAACATCAACGTAACTAGCCTAACTAACGTCATTGCGGAGCTTATCCTTCTCTTTTCAACCTTGCCGATCATGTACAAGCTGGGCGATTTGCAGACTCTTTTGGAACCGCATAACAAGAACTGGGCTCTAATAATCCCGCTAGGTGCGGTTCTCGGACCTTTGCTCGCGGTTGGTCGAGGCCAAGAATATGTTCTTCCAACCCTTCTTGTGCTTCCAAGCCTGTTTTATCTGGGTCTGTTTGCATATTCCATGTTTGTTGAACTTCGAGCTGAGCACAATTAGGACGCAGAGCGCACGCGCTGCGTGCACGCGCGTGTTAAGGTTTTTGCATGCAGACTTTTATAGTAAATGACTTGGTAGTGGTTTGTGAGGCTGAACCGTGTGAAGTTGAACTGGAAAAACAGAAGGACTGTGGCCTACGTTTTGTTGGCCGTAGGTGTCGCTGTGATTTTCTTCGCGGTCTTTGAGATGATATTTGTTTTCACAGGCATGAACGCTCCTCCGAAACTGTTCAGTTTTCAAGACATTTCCGCAAACGGTTCGCGGGTGATTTCAGGCCAAGACATGAACAAGGCTGCCGGCATGCTTGTTTGGTTCGTACTCATGGTTTTCATCATGTGGGCTGGTGGAAAAATCGGATCCTTAGGCGTCAACCTGCTGAGGGAGATTAAAGTCGAATTAAAAGGGGCTTTAAAGACAGTTGAAGAAAAAGAACCAGCAAAGACCGAACCGAAGAAATAATCAATAAAGAACAATTCTGGTTAGCGCCCGTTTTTTGCCTTCAGCGCGCGCTTTGTTGAAGAACTAGAAAAGGGAGATGCTGTCACGACATTTCTGGAGAGAAGAGAGAGTCAGGTAAAAGTGCAAGAGATCGATTAGAACTTAAAAATGGGCTTGCAAGAGTTGAACTAGGGAATAGCGAGTTGAAAAAATTAATTCAGACCTTAACTGAAGCCTTCAGCAATTGGAAAAAATCTTTTCAGGACTTGAAAAAACCGTACTCGTCAGATTGATCGAACTTGCCCAAGTTTTCAAGGCAAACGACGACTTAACCTGGAGCTTCGTCCGGTGACAAAAATCGATCGATCGATTGATCAGGCGATTTTTCAATTCCATACTGATCATACGAACCAACCAAGGCACCCCAGACCTCTTTCAAGCCCTGAAACAAATATGATAACAACAAACAAACATAATTTGAAATCTTCTTCACTGACGCCACTCTGAGCATCCTCTCTTCAACGTTGCTAATCAAAGCATATCCATTATGCTTGCGAGTAATGTACTTACGAGATAGACACTTGAGCGTCGTTAATGGCACCTTCATTTCGAATATGGATATCTCCAGCAAATACGTATCCCAAACCAAATCGCACACACCCTTCAAAAGCTTGAAAGGGACAACTCGGAAACTTTGTCCAAGTACCGACTTGCTTCTGTCTCGTTTCTGCAATTTTGCTTTTAGGCTCACATTCTGTGCCATAACGAAAGAATATACAATATTGGTCCGCATGCTTCACATTTGACGGCTCGCCTCATAAGAACCTTGTTTACTCACACTAATTACTATGAATCAACTTCAGCTTTCGCGCGCGCATTGTTGAGGGGTAAGTTTTCGAATGTTTTTTACCCCTCGTAGTATAGTCTTGGGTTCATTATGAGGGGTAAGTCTTTGTGTTCTTCTGACCCCTCGTGGCATCAACTCGCTATCCTATCCTTATCCTGTTCCAGTAATATCCAGATGTATCCTGAAGCGGCTATAGGTTTCCTAGCCGTCCATTGGAAGAATATGGATACTTGCCCATTAACCGTCGTCCGTCGTGGTCGTCGTCGTGGTTCGTGGTCGTCGTAGTCCGTCGTCGTCCGTTGTTGGTGGGTTGGATAGAACTTTACCACCCAAAACCCCAAGACCCAAACGGTCCCGCTTTAACATTCTTACACTCAACTCATATACACTCATAGCACGCGCGGCGGACATGCCTAAATACTTCAGACCTTAGATGAGAGTCGAGGAGGTGAGCGGTGCATGGTTAAGGATCCTGTTTGTGGGATGATGGTGGACGAGAAGACTGCGAAGTTTAAGTCGCAGCACAGGGGCAAGACCTACTACTTCTGTGCTCTGGCTTGCAATATAGCGTTCGACAAGAACCCCTCAAGATACGCTGCTGGACAGTAGAGTCTGAAGCTTCTGACTGTTTGCTATTCTTTTATTTTTAACGTGTTTAACGCGTGCGGGCGTCTCACTTTTTCTGAGGTTTGAACCTTCTCAGCAGCATCGAGTTTCCGACGACGGTGATGTCGCTGAGTATCATCGAAGTTGCAGCGGCTTCGGGCGGGATCAGAACGCCGAGTGAAGGGTGCAGGACGCCGGCGGCGAGGGGGATCATTATGACGTTGTAGAAGAAGGCCCAGAACAGGTTCTGCCTTATCTTGGCCAGCGTTTTTCTGCTCAGCTCTATGCTCGTGGCAACGTCGCGTGGGTCATCCTTGATTAGGACGATGTCTCCTGAATCGATGGCGATGTCGGTTCCGCTGCCGATGGCTATGCCTACGTTTGCCTGTGTGATGGCGGGGGCATCGTTTATTCCGTCGCCGACCATGGCGACGAAGCGTCCCTTGGCCTGAAGCTTCTTGATCTCCTCAACCTTCTCGGCTGGCACGACTTCCGCGATGACGGTGTCGACGCCTAACTGCTTGGCAATCGCTGCTGAGGTTCTCTTCGTGTCGCCGCTGAGCATGGCAACCTTCAAGCCCATCTCTTGCAGAGTGTTTATCGCTTCCTTTGAATGTTCTTTCACCGTGTCAGACACGGCTAATGCGCCTGCGGCTGCTCCTTCGACCGCGACTATGAGGACGGTTTTGCCTTCGCCTTCGAGCTTTTCGATTTCGCTTTCTAACCGCGTGACTGAAACGTTGTTGTTTCTCATCAAGGCGCGATTTCCGATCAGCACTTTTTTGCCTTTGACTTGTGCGGTGACGCCGAAGCCTGGCAATGCTTCAAACGCTTCTGGTTCGGAAAGGCTGATTCCTTCGCTCTCAGCTTTCTTGACGATTGCCTGGCCTATGGGGTGTTCAGACCATTTTTCAGCCACCGCGGCAACCATGAGAAGACCCTTCTTGTCCTCTGCTGCGACGTCTGTCACGTCCAGCTTGCCTCTAGTCAATGTGCCTGTCTTGTCAAAAACCACCGTGTCAAGGTTCTTCACGACCTCGAGAACCGCAGTGTTCTTGATGAGGACGCCGTTCTCCGCTCCCTTGCCGACGCCTATCATTATCGCAGCGGGCGTTGCTATGCCTAACGCGCATGGGCACGATATGGCCAAGACAGCAACCGTCGTGGTCAGGGCCAAGGCCTGATCTTTGAAGACGAAGAACCACACGGTGAAAGTCAGAATCGATATTGCAACGACAACGGGGACGAAGACGTTGACAACCTTGTCTGCGATCCTCTGAATCGGAGCCTTACTTGCCTGCACTTCACGGGCTAAGCGCACTATTTGAGCCAGAGTCGTCTCCAAGCCGACTTTTTCTGCTTGAAACTTCACTGTGCCCGTCTTGTTGATCGTGCCGCTGAAGACCGTGTCCCCGACGTTCTTCTCAACAGGAACCGATTCGCCCGTTACCATCGACTCGTCAAGGTACGTGTGGCCGTCAACGACTGTTCCATCGACTGGAATTCTGTTTCCAGGCTTGGCTACGACGGTGTCACCGACCTGAACGTCATCGACCGAGACTTCCTTCTCCTCTCCGTCTCGGACGACCGTGGCCGTTTTCGGCTGAATTGACATGAGCTTCTTTATCGCGTCGCCCGTTCTCTCAACAGCCATGTCTTCAAGAAGCATGCCTAACGTTATCGTTGTCACGACGATGGCTGCAGCTTCAAAAAAGCCCATTTCGCCGGGCTCAAAGAACGTGACGTAGGCCGAGTAGACGTACGCGACCGAGGAGCTCAAGGCCACGAGCACGTTCATGTCTGCGAAACGGTTTCTGACCGAGCTGTAAGCCCCTCTGTAGAAGTGCCAGCCAACTATGAACTGAACAGGCGTGGCCAACGCCAGAAGCACGATGTTCTTCTGAGAAAACGCCGTGAAGTAAGTGATGATGACGATCGGAACCGTGAGGGCCAGGCCGATGAAGAAGAGCAGCATTCTTTCCCGGACTTCTTCTCTGCGCTTCTCGCTGACGTCCTCAACCCGTTCAACCGCTTCGTACCCGCCTCTCTTGACCGCTGCTTTGATCTTGTCCAGAGTTACCTTGTCCTCGTCATACTTCACCACGGCTTCCTTAGTCGCGAAGTTCACCCCAGCCTCTATCACGCCGTCAAGTCTCTTGAGGCCTGATTCGATGCCCGTTGCGCAGGCCGTGCAGTGCATTCCGAGGATTTGAAGAACCACTTCCTTTTCTTTCATGCCTCTAGTCTCCTCCGAAGCCTTTCACCGCACAAACGGTCTAGCGGGCAGCGAGCAAGACGTGGTCTAAGAAAACGTTCTCCGGCACGGCTCCGACGAATTCTATCTGCTCGTTTATCACTATCTTCGGAACGCCCATAACCCCGTACTTCGAGGCCAACTGCGGAAACTCGCCTGCATCGATCACGTCCGCTTTTATGAGCTCGTTCTCGATGGCAAACTTGTGAGCCATGCTTGCCGCGGCTGGACAGTGTGGACACGTGAGCGTCACGAAGACTTGAATGTGAACCGGCGTTCTGACCGCTTGAAGCTTCGTCTTCGTCTCTTCCAACAGGTCTGTTCTGCCCTGGGAAACGATGGTTAAAGCTGACATCAGAGTTTGAAACTCGTAGCCGTACGGGAGCCCGTAGAGCCTCACGCCGTAATCCTTCTGTCCCACAAGAACGACAGCCGGGATCTTGTCCACGCCGAACTGCTTGGCCAACTCAGCGTCCGCGACGAAGTCACGAACCTCAACTTGAATCTTATCGTTCAACGCGGCGATCTCCGTCACAAGCTGCTTGGTCTGCACGCACATTTGGCATTCAAACTGTTCAGTGAACATTATCAGTCTCACAGGGTTCACAAGGTTCTCGGCAAGCTCATTCTTTATCTGTTCCCTGTGCTCATCAGGTATCAGACTCATTCAGCCACACCATCCGCACTGCGGTTGAACACTTGTTCCTTCAGAATCAACACGACGTAGATGATTCTTCACCTTCTAATGTTCCCGCCTTCCAGAATATTAACGTATAGCCGTTGACTAAAAGGAATGATCCTTCTGCAAGAAGCTTTAACTTCCACATTTTCAGTTACACACTTGTGTTGAAGGCGAAGTGCTATGACAAAACTTCGTGCAAAAGCAAAGCTGGTTGAGAACTACAGAATCGACGTTGACGACCAGAAGACACACGCACTATGCCTGGACCAGCCTCCGCCGGATGGAACTGACATGGGCCCCTCAGCGCTGGACCTCTGTCTGATGAGTTATGCAGGCTGCTACGCGACGATCTTCGTCCTGACGGCGAAGAAGATGAGGTTCTCACTCAAGAACATGGAAATCAACGTGGAAGCCGTGAAGTCCGAAGCCGCGGGAACGATAACCGAAGCCACCGTGGATGTTCTTGTCGAAACCGACATGCCGAAGGACAGACTCCGAAGGGCACACGAACTTACCGTGCGAAACTGCCCCGTTGGAAAACTCTTTGAAAAAGCCGGAGTCAAAATGAAGTACAACCTGAGAAACACAAAGGAATAATGCGGCTTTCATATTCGCTTTTGGTTGCACTCCTTTGGATCGTCGCTACGCGAGCTTTCATGAGGAACCCACGGAAACGGTGACGAAAAACAGCAGGCGGTCTGGCTTCTAGAGTTGATTGAACGATGCGTTAAGTCGTGATAGTCAGATTAGTGATATGATAGACTAGTTGGTAGAAGCTGAATCCTTCTGCACGGTTCGTGTTCATCATCTTCAGTTTCCAGCAGCTCCATGATTTCACGGCAGTGGTACAAGAACTTGATGCCTCTCTCCGTAGGCTTGAACACGACCTTGTTCTTCATCAGCACTTTATCCATCAACCTGGCGTTCATCATGAGCCCGAGGTACCCGTTCAGCATATCATAACTGAGCCCTGCTCTCCACATAATGTTGCTCTTCAAGACTCCGCCACGCGCCATCTCCAGAATCTCCGCAACTATGGCTATTCTGTCCCTTTCACGTTTCCTGAGCCGAGTCTCCACGGTCTCCCTTCCCTCTCACAGCTGAAAGATTAGATGGTCAGCGAGAAACTTAATTCTACGCTTTTGTACGCCTGTACAAAAAATTTGAACTCTAGCCTGTCATAGCTTAGACTGTAATGTCTTGGTACTTGTCAAACGTATCATTCCATGCCGCTCCGCTCTTTCCGCGTGTTGTGTTGTCTTACGGGTCGCGCGCGCTAGTCGAGTCAACGGTTCCATCGTGGATGTCACGCGTCGGAGAACCGATCTGTTGATCGCTTGGGGCTGCGCACATACGGGCTTCCAGCGTTTTCGACTTTGAGCGCACGCGCAGTATCGAGTCTATTGAAGGGGACCTGATGCAGCTTCAGAAGGCATCATATCTTGCACTTCGACGAAGCCGCCATAGTCAACGTGCGTTATTAGCTCTGCATATCCATTGCAGATTTGGTTCACGTAAACGCACGATATTTCCAGATTTTCGGCCTCCAAAAGGTCCATGGATGTTGATCCCGCTCGCAATGCCTTGAAGGTAAGCGTTACGATGGCATATGATCCGTTGAAAGTGTTGTCGTAGCCACTCCCGTACGGCCCATAAGTTTCAGCTTTCCAGTATTGTCCGTATGTGGCGCTGAAATTGTTATCTATTCCTGAGCCAAACAGCCAAGCGGTGTACACGGAATTTGGGTCTATCTTATTCGCGTCTGCTTCGGTTTTGTTGAAAAAATCAAACGCTACTCCTCCCCATTCAGGCGGAGTGTTTATCTGGGCCCATACGCATTTGAGCACACTGTTGTTCCACAAGAGGTTGATTTCCCATCCCGCCATGTCCGTCACGTGGTTTATCCACACGTCCACGCTGAACGTCTGGTTTACAGACACGACAAAATTGTTCGGTACAACTGAAATGTTCGTGGATACTGTTTCACTTTGGTTGCCTTTGGGGTAGACGATCACTCTGGTGTGATTTAGACCAGTCTTAGGCGGCGCCGATGTAGCTTGAGAGGGGTGGTTTGGTTGGTTTCCATTTGTAGCGGTTGTGACCCCACTAGCCTCCGTACCGTGATAATCGATCTGCCCTGTCGTGCGATTGTTCATGTAGTACTTTGCCGCGGTTCCACCTATTAGAAGAACGCTTGCCGATAGAGCAAGCATTAACGCAGCCGCAAAAACCTTTCTCAAGCAAACCCCTAGGACAATTATGGAACACCCGAGCATTTAATTTTGTCGGTGAAACCTGACGCGCGGCCTGAACGCTGACCGTTGTCGCGCTTAGGGGAATGGGCAGTTTTTGGTTGGGCAGCCTCCGGCGTACTCCGGTTCTAGGGCGACGAATTTTCCCTTCTCGGTTTTTATTTCGCCGATGTACAGCACCTGCTCGGGTTTGCTTCCGTACCTGAACACGGTTACTCCCTTGCACTTCAGCTTCCAGGCCAAATCATATATTTTCCTGACATCTTCAACCGTTGCATCCGTCGGCAGATTAACGGTCTTTGACACGGCGTTATCCGTGTACCTTTGAAACGCGGCCTGCATTCTCACGTGCCATTCCGGTTTGATGTCCAGGGCTGTTACGAAAAGCCTCTTGATGTCTTCCGGGACTCCTTCGATCTTCTGAACAGAGCCCGTTTTCGCTATTTCTTCCAGAAGCTTGGCGCTGTAGAAGCCTCTTTCCTTAGACATCATCTCAAACAGCGGGTTCGTTTCGAAGAGCCTGGTCCCGCTCAGCACGTTGCGTATGAAGGAGATCGCGAAAATCGGCTCGATGCCTGAGCTGCAGCCGGCGATTATGCTTATGGTGCCCGTCGGCGCCACGGTCGTTACCGTTGCGTTCCTCATGGCCGAGTACTTGTCCTTCCAGATGCTTCCCTCAAAGTTCGGAAATGACCCTCTTTCCTCACCCAGCTCATTGGACTTCTTATGTCCCTCCTCTTGGATGAACTTCATTGTCTTCTCGCCGACGCTCAGGGCCTCTTCAGAATCGTAGGGAACTCCGAGTTTTATCAGCATGTCTGCAAAACCCATCACGCCTAAGCCTATCTTCCTGTTTGCCCTCGTTATCTTCTCAGTCTCTTTCAAAGGATACCTGTTCCCGTCCACCACGTTGTCGAGGAAATGAACCCCGTTTCGCACGGTTTCCCTCAGTTTCTCAAAGTTTATTTTTCCATCCTCAACAATGTGTGAAAGGTTGATTGAGCCCAAGTTGCAGGACTCGTAAGGAAGCAGCGGCTGCTCCCCGCAGGGGTTGGTTGACTCCATCATGCCAACTTGGGGCGTGGGGTTGTATCTGTTGATCTCGTCTATGAAGACCACGCCTGGGTCTCCGCTGGCCCAAGCGGACCTTGCCATCTGAGTCCAAACGTCTCTGGCGTTGAGTTTCCTCGTTCTTTCTCTGCTTCTCGGGTTAACTAACCAGTATTCCCCGTTTTCCTCCACGGCCTTCATGAAGGCGTCCGTAGCGGCGACTGAGATGTTGAAGTTGGACAAGAAACCAGGCTGCTGCTTTGACGTTATGAATTCAAGGATGTCCGGATGGTCAACCCTCAGGATCGCCATCATCGCCCCTCTTCGCTTTCCACCGGCCTTTATCACCTCTGTGCCAGTGTCAAAAATCCGCATGAAACTAACAGGGCCCGATGCTACGCCCTTGGTTGACATGACCAGGTCTCCCTTAGGTCTGAGCCTCGAGAAATCGAAGCCGACTCCACCGCCGCTCTTCTCGATGATCGCCATGTCTTTTGCAGCGTTGAAAATGCCCTCCAGCGAGTCTTCAACGGGAAGGACGAAGCACGCAGACAGTTGACCAAGCTCTGTTCCAGCGTTGAACAGCGTCGGCGTGTTCGGAAGAAACTCGAGCTTCGCCATCATCTCAAAAAATGATTGTTCACTTTGAACGGTGCTTCCGCCATATTTTCCGTCAGGTTTCGCCACCGCTCCTGCAACTCTCTTGAACAACTGAGCAGGAGTTTCAGTGAGTCTTTCAGTCTCGTCTCTCAGAAGGTACCTCTGCCTCAAAACTTCCATAGCGTTGACAGTCAGCTTGGGCGCTTCAATGCCCAGCTTCTCTGTCATTTTCCTTATTTCGAGCTTCTTCTGCCTGTACACTTCATATTCGTGCGCAACTCTTTCAAAACCTTCTTTCTTCAGAACCTCTATCACGAGGTCCTGCGCATCCTCAACGGAAGGAGTTCTTCCGTCGAATCTTTCCTCCAGAAGCCTAACTACATCGCGCGATATGCTCTCAGCTTTCTTACCGTCCCCCAACTCAACGGCAATGAAAGCCTTGTAAATAGCGTCTCTAATCCTGTTGGAATCAAAATCAACTACTCTGCCGTCTCGCTTAACGATCTTCTTGATAGTCATGTCCCATCAACTCAAATTTGCCCCTGCTTTGCATATAAAGTTTACAAAGAACCAAAAGCCATGAACAAGAAGCCAATCAGCGCTTTAGGCCTGATGACTGTCCTCGTTTAGGTTGGCTGACGTTTCATGAAAAGTTATTTCAGAGACCAGTTAATACTCTTGTAGTGGTCCACTGGCATGTTAGACGCGTCAAGCGCTGAGGCAGTTCTGGTTCAAGCAAAGGAACAGGAAAAAGAGTACGACTGGCTGGGAGCAGCTGAATCTTACAAGAAAGCGTCGGGCTTGTTTTCTAAACAAGACACCTTCAGCATCGGCGACACTTACGAGCGAATGGGTCACGCTTCCTATAAAGCTGCCATGCAGGCTGAGAGCGTCAATGAGTTTAAGGAAAGAATCCGCGAGGCAATCGCGAACCATAACAGGGCCAAGGAATTCTATGACAGTTCAAATAATGTAGAAAAAGCGCCAAGGATGCTTCGATGCGAAGCCATGGTGGCCCTCATGGGCGACTGGCTTGCAACAGAAGCTTCTGAGAAGAAAAAACTACTCGATGATTGTTGGAGGATGACAAAAGCTGCTCTAGAAGCTTTTGAAGCTGCTGAAGCCTCTTGGGATTATGGAAAGACGTACAATCAGCTGTCAAGTGGCCCCATTTTTGAATTCACACTTGAGTCGGATTTTCAAGCGCGCGTAAGGATCATGAAGGAAACGGTGGAGTGTGGAGAGAAGGCAGTAAAGTTCCTTTCCGATTCCGAGGACGTACCCGAACTCGCAAAAGCCTGTGCAAAAACGGTTGTCTGTCTAGGAGTGTTCGGCTACTACTGCCAAGACGGACATGAGCGAGAACAGTCCTATCAAAAAGGTCTGGACTACTGGGCCAAGGCTAAAGAGCTTTCCGAAGAGACAGCCACCCTTGAATCGTTATTCCCAGTGTTTGGAGGTCAACCCATATTCGGCTTGGAAGGTTCGGACGAAGCCCTGTCGAACTGCAAGAAAGGATTGGAGTCTGCTAAGAAAACCAAAGACAGATTCTTCATCGGATGTGCATTGGACTGGCTCACCTATCACACTGTTTGGAAGACAAACGGCCTTGAAGACAAGGACGAGATAGCTCAGCTCGCAAAAGCAGTCATAGAGTATATTCAAGACGCCAGAGAACAGTTCTCTCAAATCGCGTTCATAAGTCCACGCGCAGACCTTGCTTGGATCGAAGCGTCTCCTGCTGATTCCAGCATGTGGCTGGCTGGTATGGAAGTAGACGTGAAGAAAAAGCGTGATCTGATTGAAAAAGCCATGAAAGCCGCACCGGAAATGCTGAAGAAGGCTGAGAATTCTGGGTATCCAGAAGCAATTATGTATGCACATAGCATGGTCGGCGCGATTATTTCTGTTTTAGCCAAAACAGAAACCAACTGCGACGAGAAAAAGAAGCTTCTCGAACAGGCTCTGCAACACAAGAAAGAATCTGTTGCGATGACTGAGCAGCTTACGCCCCTTCTCTACTGGAACCGTGGTATAACGCAGGAAAGTTTGGCTAAGATAAAATCTGATCTTGCCGAGATATCAGATGACCCCGAGACCAGGAAGAACCTGCTCCAGGAAGTCGCGTTATCCAGAGAGAATTCCTTGAAACTTCTTGCTAAAGAATTGACATTCTTTGAAGGCAAACGTCCAGGTTTAACATCGCTATTTGCTGTTCTTGGGTATTCGCAATCTGAATATGGAAATGTGTTGAACCGCCTATATGCCCTTACTCAAAACCGAGAGTGTTTGAAAAAGGCCATAGAAGTCTTTAGAGAAGCGACTGAATCATTTCGAAAGCTCAATCTTAGAAGCCGCATGGCTGAATGCCACTGGAAGATCGCCCAAGCTTATGATGCGCTGGGCGAACATTCAAATGCGGCTCAATACTTCGGCTCAGCCTCAGACAACTACGTGACCGCCGCAGAAAACATTCCTCAGCTCAAGGGCTTTTATCAGGATCATGCGTGTTACATGCAGGCTTGGAGTCAAATCGAGAAGGCAAGACATCATCACGAAAGACAAGAGTGTGGCTTAGCAGAGGAGCACTTTCAGAACGCCGCCAACATGCACAAATCGTTGAAACAATGGAGTTACCTAGCTCCAAACTACTTCGCCTGGGCCCAAGTTGAGCACGCGGAGGAGTTTAGCAGAAAAGACCAGAGCGAAGAAGCCCTCCAAGCCTTTGAACAGGCAGCCAGACTTTTTGAAGAAACTAAGAAGTCTATCCAGGATGGACTTGCCAAGATTGAAGACCCAGACGAGAAGCAGATGGCCACCCAAATGGTCAATGCAACGGACTCAAGGCGCGAATACTGCTTGGCGAGAATCGCCATCGAAGAGGCAAAAATCCTTGATAGGAAGGCGATCACCACGCCAGCTCAGAAAAATACTGTTCAGCGGCGGAGACTCTTCAGAAAATAACCAAGGCGACAGAGTCAGAACAAGAAAAGAAGGAATTCAGACTCATCACGATTCTTTCTCAGGCTTGGGCAAAAATGACTGGCGCAGAAGCTGAGGGATCCCCTGACCTGTACCTAGAAGCGTCCCAGCTCTTTGAGGAAGCCAAAGAGTTCAGTCCTAACGAGAAGGCGAAAATGTTAGCTTTGGGACATAGTCGCTTCTGCAGAGCGCTTGAAGCCGGAACAAGATTCGCTGACACAGGAAACGCGGAATTGTACAAGATCGCCATTCAGCAACTGGAAAGCGCCGCCAAACACTACGTAAGAGCTGGCTTCCAGAACGCATCAGAGTATGCCAAGGCAACCGAACTGCTCCTTGATGCCTACATGCACATGGACAATGCTAAGGGAGAAAGCGATCCTGAGAAAAAAGCAAGACTTTACATGATGGCCGAAAAGGTGCTGCAGACCTCAGCAGGCTCGTTTATGAAGGCGGAGCATCCGGAAAAAAGGGAACAGGTGCTAAGGCTACTGGAGAGGGTGAAGGAGGAACGAGAACTAGCCCTGTCTCTCAGCGAGGTACTGCACGCGCCGTCGATTGTTTCAACAACCTCCGCCTTCACAACGCCCACACCAAACCAAGAAAACGCGGTAGGCCTGGAGAAATTTGAAAACGCGAATGTACAGGCAAACCTCGTTATACGCCAGAAGCAACTGAAAGTCGGGGAAAACCTGGATCTTGAGATAGAGCTTGTCAACGCGGGAAAAAGCTCTGCCCAGCTCATTAAGATCACGGAGGTCATTCCCACAGGTTTTGAGCTTGCAGAAAAACCTGAAATCTACCGCGTAGAAGACAGTTATCTCAACATGAAGGGAAAGAGGCTTGACCCGTTGAAGACGGAAGAGGTGAGGCTCACTATTAAGTCAAAGGCTCAGGGAGAATTCTTTTTGAAACCTACTGTACTGTATCTGGACGAAAACGGCACATACAAATCGCACCAGCCGGAACCGATTAGCATAACAGTCAAAGAGTTGGGGATCAAGGGCTGGATCAAAGGAGAAAGATGATCTTCGAAACAGTTCCGTGAGAGCACTTGAAAGATAGACTGGAAACTTTTTTATAACGTGGCTGACTTGCCTAAGGTGTCATTGAAGAGGAATACACGTTGATCGAAGCTATCGACCACATCGGGATCGCCGTGAAAGACCTGGATGAAGCAATCTGTGTCTACCGTGACATTCTAGGTCTTCGGCTTGAAGGAGTCCACAAGTTGGAAGAGCGGAAGGTAAGAGTTGCCTTCTTTTCAGCTGGAAAGGAAAGTCGCGTAGAACTGTTGGAGCCTCTTGGCAGCGACAGCCCGGTTGCAAAGTTCCTTGAAACACGAGGCGAGGGCATACAACATTTAGCTTTGAGGGTCAAAAACATCGAGGCTGTGCTTGAAGATTTCAAGAAGAAGGGGTTAACACTGATTGATGAGAAGCCGAGGTCTGGTGCAGAAGGAGCAAAGATCGCTTTCGTCCATCCGAAAAGCACTCGCGGCGTTCTTCTTGAGCTTGTTGAGAAACCGTAGTTCTTTCCACGTGGATGTTCTATGAAACTCCCGTTCGTTCTAAATACATGCACAACACTATAGTCAAGAATACGGGGGGGATTGAATGAGCCCGACGAAGGAACCTACAGTCGAAGAGAAGATCAAGCACCTGAAAGAACTCGAGAAGCAGGCCGAGCTTGGCGGTGGACAAAAACGGATCGAAGAACAGCATGCTAAGGGCAAATTGGCGGCCAGAGAACGCATTGACCTACTGTTAGACCCTGGAAGCTTCAATGAAATCGACAGGTTTGTCGTTCACCAAAGCACAGAATTCGGCTTGGGAGAAAAGAAGTTCCTCGGAGACGGTGTTGTAACCGGCTACGGCACGATTGATGGTCGATTGGTCTACGTTTTTTCTCAGGACTTCACGGTCTTCGGAGGCTCATTAGGCGAGATGTTCGCAAAGAAGGTCTGCAAGCTGATGGATTTAGCCATAAAAACAGGCGCACCCGTCATAGGCTTGAACGACAGCGGCGGCGCTCGCATACAGGAAGGCGTAGCAAGCCTCGCCGGATATGGAGACATCTTCTTCCGAAACGTCACAAGCTCAGGCGTGATACCGCAGATTTCCGCTGTGATGGGGCCATGTGCAGGAGGAGCCGTGTATTCCCCGGCGCTTACGGACTTCATAATAATGGTTGACAAGACAAGTCACATGTTCATCACGGGTCCGGACGTTGTTAAAACCGTTCTGGGACAGGAAGTGACATTCGAAGAATTGGGCGGAGCGATGGTTCACAGCCAGACCAGCGGAGTGACACACTTCATCGCAAGAGACGAGCAGCATTGCGTACAGATCGTCAAGAAACTCTTGAGCTACTTGCCCAGCAACTACTTGGAAGACCCGCCTATTATTGAAACAGGCGACGACCCGAACCGCACGGATGAAACCTTGGCCAGAATCCTACCTGACGACTCGGACAAGCCATACGACGTTAAAGAAGTCATCCACCGTGTCGTGGACAGCGACGAGTTCTTCGAGATTCAATCCCTCTGGGCGCAGAACATAGTGATAGGCTTTGCGCGTTTAAACGGCAGAACAGTGGGAATCGTCGCTAACCAGCCTGCTCACTACTCAGGCGCACTGGACATAAACAGTTCAATGAAAGCGGGAAGATTTGTACGGTTCTGCGATGCCTTCAACATCCCTATAGTAACCTTCGTAGACGTGCCCGGATTCCTGCCGGGAATAGAACAAGAACACGGCGGAATAATTAAACACGGCTCAAAATTGCTCTACGCCTACTGCGAAGCAACCGTGCCAAAAGTCACGGTCATCCTGAGAAAAGACTACGGCGGAGCCTACGACGTTATGGGTTCTAAACACAGCGGCGCAGACATAAACTACGCTTGGCCAACAGCAGAAATAGCCGTCATGGGACCACAAGGTGCCATAAACATCATCTTCAGAAAAGAAATAGCCGAAGCAAAGGACCCGAAGCAGAAGCACAGGGAACTCGTTAGCGAATACCGCCAAAAATTCGCAAGCCCATACATAGCTGCACAAAAAGGCTACATAGACGAAGTGATCGAACCGGCAGAAACCCGACCCAAACTCATCAGTGCCCTCGAAAGTCTGGCTACCAAACGCGAAGCCAGACCATCACGAAAGCATTCAAACTTACCATTATAGATTAATACACCTTCAACTCACTTTTCACATTCCTAGTCCTAGCAGACTGCAGAGGTAGCCAGCGTTGGTTCCGAAACCAGTGAAAATCACTGATACGACCTTCCGGGATGCGCATCAAAGCCTGATCGCAACGAGAATGCGAACGGACACGATGCTGCCTATAGCTGAGAAAATGGACCAGGTTGGCTTTTTCTCGCTTGAAGCGTGGGGCGGAGCCACTTTCGACGTCAGCATCCGGTACCTTTCTGAGGACCCGTGGGAGCGTATCCGTCAGCTGAAACGTCACGTCAAGAGGACACCGCTTCAAATGCTTCTTCGGGGACAAAACATTGTTGGCTACCGGAACTATCCCGATGATGTTGTCATAAAATTCGTGGAGAAAGCAGCTGAGAACGGCATAGACATTTTCCGTGTGTTCGATGCGTTAAACGACGTAAGAAACATGGAAGTCGCCATCAAGACGGTCAAAAAAGTGGGCGGACACGCTCAGGGCACCATCAGCTACACTATCAGCCCGTTCCACACGGTTGAATACTTTGTAGAGGTTGCCAAGAAACTTCTCGAATTAGACTGCGATTCGATATGCATCAAGGACATGGCCGGAATGCTCGCTCCCCAACAGGCCTTCGAACTCATTTCTGCCCTGAAAAAAGAAGTGGGCCTACCGATACACCTGCACAGTCACAGCACAAGCGGCATGGTCATGATGACCTACTTTCACGCTTGCCAAGCAGGCGTGGACATCTTGGACACGGCGTTCTCCCCGTTGGCGTGGGGCACATCACAACCGCCTGTGGAATCAGTCGTCGCTGCCCTGAAAGGGACGCCTTACGACACGGGCCTGGACAGCCAGCTGCTTAACGATATAGCACAGTACTTCCGTGAACTGCGCGAGAAGTACTACGACCCGTTGAAACTGATAGACCCAAAGGCTGAAAGAGTTGACGCATCGATAATCGTGCACCAAATTCCGGGTGGAATGTTCTCAAACCTGCTTGAACAGCTGCGAGAACAGAAAGCATCAGACAGGTTGAATGAGGTGCTCGCAGAAGTGCCGAAAGTCAGAAAGGAGCTGGGTTATCCGCCTCTCGTCACGCCGACCAGTCAACTCGTTGGGATACAAGCCGTCTTGAACGTTATCTCGGGCAAGAGATACAGCATCGTCCCTAAAGAGATAAAAGATTATGTGAAAGGCTTGTACGGCAAGCCTCCAGTGCCTATCGACGAGAAGATAAAGAAGAGAATTATCCGCGATGAAAAAACCA
The DNA here is from genome assembly GCA_049521795.1 of Bathyarchaeia archaeon. Lineage (GTDB taxonomy): Archaea > Thermoproteota > Bathyarchaeia > Bathyarchaeales > Bathycorpusculaceae > DASPPK01. The sequence continues at coordinate 37,863 of JBEKOM010000007.1, read as the reverse complement.
TCACATGCCGTCCTGCCGACCTACTTGAGCCAGCCCTTGGCAAGATCCCGGAAGACGTTATGCCCTTCATTGAATCTGAAGAAGACAAGCTAACCTACGTGCTGTTCCCACAAACCGCTCTAGAATTCTTCAAGAAAAGAAAAACAAGACGAGAAGAAGCCAAGCCTGGAATACAACCAGAAAGGCTAGCAGAACTCGAGGAAGTAGCTGCTCTTTCAGTGGCGGCTGCAAACCATCTGCAAAGCTCGTCAGGAACAAAAGCACTCACGGTGCAGAGAGCCAAAAACACGCACTCATACTGGGTGTTAGCTGCTCGCCAAAACCAAGCAGAGCACGGTGTATAAGGATGCCAGAGCTCGAAGTTTTCATTGACGACAAGCCCAAAAAGGTCGAGGTGACAAGAACTGGCCAAAGCTCTTTCAGTATCAGAGTGGACGGCAAGACTCGCAGCGTCGAATTCGTGACCAGCGCACCGGACTTCGAAAAACCGTTCACTCTGAAAGTAGATAACAAGAACTACCACGTCGAATTGCCCAGAATAGATCGCGGGAAAGAGTTCTCGGTGAGAGTTGAGGAAGCAACGTTCAAAGCCGAGGTCAAAGTGCCTGCGAGAAAAGCTTCTCTAACTGCGTTTGAGCCGGTTGTGGCAACGCCGACAAAGAGAGCAGCTGCAAACAGACAGGCTGTTGAAGGCGGCATAACCGCGCCGATGACGGGCAAGATAGTTAAGGTTAACGTGAAGAAGGGCGACGAAGTCAAGGCGGGCCAAGTGCTCTGTGTCATCGAAGCCATGAAAATGGAAAACGAAATAACCGCGTCCAAGGCCGGCGCGGTGAAAGAAATCTACGTTTCTGATGGCTCCTCAGTGAGCGAGGGAGAGCCGCTTCTCTTGGTCGGCTAAAAGATGGAAGGCGGTTTATACTCACCGAAAACTTCGCGTAGCGCGTCGCATATTTCGCCTAAAGTTGCATATTCCTTGACGGCCTCAAGCATGAAGGGCATCAGACTCTCGTTTTCGCGTTCAGCCGCAACGCGCAACCTGTCTAGGGCCCCGCTAACCTTCGACTGGTTTCTCTTGTTTTTTATCTCCTTTAACCGTTCGACAAGAGTCTTTTCTACAATCGGATCCACCTGCAAGGTCTTGATCGGAACCTGTTCTTCGCCGATGAAGTCATTCACGCCGACAACAATTCTCTTCTTGGCCTCGACTTCCTTCTGGAAGCGATAAGCGCTCTCGGTGATCTCACGCTGCATGAAACCCTTCTCAATCGCAGCGACCGCGCCGCCCATACTGTCAATTCTGTCAATGTACTTTCGTGCCCTCTCTTCGATTTCATTCGTCATGTACTCAATGTAATACGAACCAGCCAAGGGGTCAACAGTATCTACGACTCCGCTCTCATAGGCGATTATCTGCTGGGTCCTCAAGGCAACCGTCACAGCATGCTCACTGGGCAAAGCATAAGCTTCATCGAACGAGTTGGTGTGCAGAGACTGAGTTCCTCCCAGAACTGCTGACAAAGCCTGCAACGCCACGCGCACAACGTTGTTGTACGGTTGCTGAGCCGTGAGTGAAACTCCAGATGTCTGAGTGTGGAAACGAAGCATCCACGAGTTGAGATTCTTGGCTTTGAATCGTTCTCGCATGATCTTCGCCCACAGCCGGCGTGCTGCCCTGAACTTGGCAACTTCTTCGAAGAAGTTGCTGTGGGCCGCGAAGAAGAAGGACAACCTTCCAGCAAACTTGTCCACGTCCAAGCCTCGGTCAATGGCTGCCTGTACATAGGCAATGGCGTTTGCCAACGTGAAAGCAACTTCCTGAACAGCAGTGGAGCCGGCTTCGCGTATGTGATAGCCGCTCACGCTTATGGTGTTCCACTGCGGCATGTTCTGGCTACAGTAAACGAAGATGTCCGTAATCATTCGCATCGAAGGTTTCGGCGGAAATATGTACATGCCTCGGGCCACGTATTCCTTCAGAACATCGTTCTGAACTGTACCGCCAAGCAGCGATTGTTTAACACCCTGTTCGACCCCTACGGCGGCATACATTGCAAGCAGTACATTTGCAGGGGCGTTGATCGTCATCGACGTTGTTACCTTGTCAAGCGGGATTCGGTTAAAGAGGACCTCCATGTCTCTCAGCGTGCTCACGCTGACTCCGACCTTTCCGACCTCGCCGAGCGCCATGGGATGGTCACAGTCGTATCCAACCTGCGTGGGAAAGTCGAAAGCAACGCTCAACCCAGTTTGTCCGTGTTCCAGCAAGTACCTGAAACGCTTGTTTGTATGTTCAGCCGTACCAAAACCCGCATACTGCCGCATGGTCCAAAAGCGGGCTCGGTACATCGTTGGGTAGACACCACGCGTAAGCGGATACTGTCCTGGAAAACCTTGCTGTTTCATGTAATCGAATTCTGCCACGTCAATTGGAGTGTAGAGTCTATTGACAGGGATTCCTGAGTCTGTTGACAACTCGCCTCTTTCTGGAAGCCTGTCGAAACTCTTCACGACGGTTTTCTTCTCCCAGTTTTCCATCTGTTTTTGAATGTCATTCAGTTTCTTCTTGTTGAACATCAATCGAAGGCACCTAGAAACTAGACTATTCGGCAAACATAAAAGAATTGTTTAAATGAACGTTCCTGATGGACGAAAGAAGAACCCCAGCTAACGGTAAGTATCTTGAGATGTTCCTCGTATATCTGTGTTCGGCGGTTTCCCTCCCATTTCATCTACCCACCTATGGTGAAGGCTCTCAAGTCAGAAGTTCAACTTGGCTTGGGAAGATGGAGGGGGCCGTCGCTTGTCTTTGAATGCGGTCTTTTGCGCACGACCTCTCTGCGAGGCGACGACTGAAACGAATATATAACGATATTGACTCTAGGATTGCATAGAAGAGATCGGTGTCCAGCGTTGAAAGTCAAGGTTGAATACCTCGGACACATCAAGAACCTGACTGGCGACAAGAGGCAAGAGGAAATTGAGATGAGAAACGACTCGTCAATCGCCGACCTGCTTGGGTTGCTGTCTGGAAAATACGGGGAGCCCTTCAAGAAAGCTGTCTACGAATCTGGCGGCGCAGACGTGAAATCAAACTTCATGGCCACTGTGAACGGGTTCCTCCTTAACCAGCTAAAGGGCGTTGAAACTAAACTCAAAAACGGGGATCACGTTATCTTGATGCCGGTGGTCAGCGGCGGCTGAGAAGAGCAAAGCATTTTAGCCAAGAACCTGTAGTAAGAGATTCTTTCATAGCGGTGAGCACCATTGAAGAGGATCGATGCTCTTAAAGAACTAGCCTTTGAAAAGAAAGATTTTGATGCATTTCTTGTGGCAGACGAGTCTAATCTGCTGTATTTAACTGGAACCCCCGGCGCAATGTGCCTTGTGATTCCGAAGAAAGGGGAAAACACGATCTACGTGTACGGCGTCAACTACGAGCAGACAAAGGCAGAAGCGAAAGGGTTCGAGGTTGAGCTCCTCAAACGAGGCCAAAAACTCGGTGAGAAAATCGGCCCAGGTCTCAAGGCGTTGAAAGTCAAGAAACTCGCGTCAGACGCGCTCAGCTACGAACTCCACCGTCTCCTAGCAAAAGCCATTCGTGGACACGCAAGACTGAAAGCTCAAGGAGACCTCGTCCGCGGACTGCGTAAGGTAAAGGACAACGAGGAACTCAGCCGCATGCGAAAGGCTGGGGAAATAACCGTCGCAGGCATGAAAGCCGCTTACGAAACAATAAAGCCTGACGTGACTGAGGTCGAGGTCGCAGCCGAAATCGAGTACGCAATGCGGAAGAAAGGAGGCTACGGAACAGCGTTTGACACGATCGTGGCCTCGGGCATTCGCTCTGCATACCCTCACGGTGGCTGCGCTGAGAGAAAAATCCGCAAGGGCGATCTGGTAGTCGTTGACATCGGGGCAATTTACGAGTATTACTGTTCTGACATGACAAGGACCTTCGTCGCTGGCGAACCATCAGACAAGCAGGAGAAACTCTACGAGGTCGTGAAGGCAGCCGAAGAAGAGGCTTATCGGGCAATAAGGGCCAAAGCACGAGGAAAAGACGTAGATCAAGCGGCCCGCAAGATAATAGAGGATGCAGGTTACGGTGAGTATTTCAACCATGGATTGGGTCACGGAGTAGGGTTGGAGGTTCACGAAGGCCCAGGGTTGTCTCCGATCAGCAAGGACAGGCTAGCCGTGGGAAACGTAGTAACGGACGAACCGGGCATATACATTCCAGGTTTCGGAGGCGTCCGAATCGAAGACAGCGTGCTTGTGAAGCAACGCGTGTCGGAGAAGTTCACTGATGGGTTCTACAGTTTGGAGACTGCAAGATGAGTCTACCATAAACTATTTTTCGTCCCTTTTCATTCAGATGGTTTCAGGAGCACGATTCTATTGGACAGAAAAACCGTAATAGTTCTTGACATGCTCAACGACTTCGTCACTGGAGACTTAAAGTGCGAGAGAGCGTTGCACATAATTCCAGACCTGAGAAGACTTATCGTGGCCGCCCGCAAACACGGAGTGCCAATTATCTATAGCAACGATGCGCATCTTCCCCTAGATGAGGAGGTCGTTGCGAAGTGGGGAAAACACGCTATAAAGGGCACTGCTGGAGCAGAAGTGATTCCGGCGCTGAGACCCACCAAGAAGGATTATGTCGTCGAAAAGAGAACGTACAGCGGCTTCCACGAAACTGGCTTAGACATGCTGCTGAGAGGCTTGTACCACGGAGAAGGAGTCAAGACCGTGATCCTCACAGGCTTGCACACGAACATATGTGTCAGACACACAGCTGCGGACGCTTTCTTCAGAGGATACAAGATCACAGTCGCAGAAGACGGAGTCGAAGCCTTCACCCAGGAAGACCATGAACAAGGACTCAAATACTTGAAAGAAATCTACAACGCGAAGACAATGACAGTTGAGCAGATACTACGAGAATTCAGTTAGGATTACGTGGCCGTCTTAAGCATGGCCTACACGCATTTTTCATGGAAAAGGAGAAATTCAAACAAGAAACCGGGCAAACCATGAGCTAAAAGCACTTTCTTGTCATTTTTTTGAGAATAGAATTCAAAAAACAGACAAAAAATTTAAAAGCAAGATATGCATGAAGTAGCGGAAGTGAATGAGGGAAATGGAAGAATTAATTTCTGCTCCCTTCTCTCCTTTCTCCCATCGAAGTGACAGACCATTTCCCTCATTTACATTCCTTAGTACAGTTTTGATCACTTATAGCTTATGGAACAATCTTCTATTTGACTCAGACATGACGAGGCCATGTTGACTCAGATGTTGCGGCTTGGGAATATGCCTTTTTAACGTGGCGTCCAAGATTGTTCAGTGTCCCTGTCAGACGGTTTGGGTTGATGACATGCATGGTTAGAAAGATCTTCTGCGATAGGTGTGGACGCGAATTAGAGCCCTGCGAACTCATTCAAATACTGGACTGCGATTTGTGCTCCATCTGTAGCAAAGAAGTTGTTAAAGCTAAGTGAGGAACTTCTCCAGCAACGCGAACACCTAAGAACAGTTTTGATGCACGAAAGGCAAGCTGACCGCAACGTGCCCACTAGTAAAAGATGCTAGTTGGAGCGGTTTCATGTCAGTAGAATCGGACGGAAACTCCGCAGGCTAAGCCTCGGATATCAGTCTATCATACGACAACAACAGAACACTGTACCCGACGACTAAAGTGGCAAGCGTCCAAGAGGGAACGTGGTAGCCAACAGTCACCCACAGAAAATAGTCCATGAACGCGTTTGCAAGCTGAACTATGCAACTGATCTTCACAAGCTTCTTCAAGAAATTCCCGCTAACTTTGACTTTTAACATGCCATCACGGTTCTCTCGTCAAACGCGTCGAACGCTGCACTCACTTCTGAGCCAGAGCCACTAAAACGTTATGAATTGCCAGAACTGACCCGAAATATTGAGCCTAAGAACGGCAGCGGGTTTCCAGGACCAAAAACGGAGAGCACATCAACATTCTTCATACGATTTGGATTCCACACGACCCCTCGAAGCGCGCGCTACTTCAAAACCTTTTCTATGACTTCCACTGAGAAGGGTTTTCCATGTCCAGGGTAGACCGTTGTAACACCGAGTTTCAACAATTTTCTCCAGCTTTCCCTTACCTTCTCCATGTCGTCGGCTAAGACCGGTAGCCCTGGATTGTGTCTCAACGGAAGCTTGTTCATCGCAAGATCTCCGACAAAAGCCTCTCCTGAATCCAAGAGCACACTAAGTGACCCTACGGCGTGTCCAGGAGTGTAGACCACTTGCCCATGAATTCCATAATTTGCCAAGTCCGCACCTGTGTCATCAATGGTGACTTCTACGTCGCAAGCGGCAACTTTGGAATGGCGCAGGTCGACAAATGAATTGGATATTCCTGCAGCTATCGAGCTCCAAAAACCTGTGCCCTTGAGCCTGTGTCCCGTGGTATTCCATGTTCCAGTTTCGAGGCACACCTTGTCCAGTTGATGCATAGCGATTCTAGCTCCCGTGATTTCTTTTATGTCCTTGGCAGAACCCATGTGGTCTGGGTGCCCATGCGTAATAACAATTAGCTTGATGTCTTGGGGTTCCATTCGAATATTCTTCATCGCTCTTACGAAATCAGTTTTTTTACCAGGCACACCAGCATCAATCATTATGACGCCTTGATCCTGGACAACGTAACAATCATTAAACCCAAGAGAAAACGGAAAAATCTCCATGGTCACTTGAAATCCCTACCCGACAAGTGCACTGAGTAAGGATAAAACTTTACCCCAACCAACGACGGACGACGACGACCACGACGGACGGTTGGTGGACAGGTATCGCGCGCGCACCGCGCGCTGCGCTTTGAACTCCTCCATTAACAATAAATAAGTCGTCAGTCGAATATCGTGAATGATGGAAGTGAAAGAAATGAGCTTTCGGGACCGCCTCAGAAATCTCAAAGAAGACGCGCAGAGGCTTGAAAGAGAAAAAGAAGAGAAAGTGGTACAAGAGATCGAGAAGAAAAACCAAGCGATCAGACAATACAGTCGAACCATCAAGAAAGTCTGTAACGAATTCTGCAAAGGAGTTGGCTACAAACTCAAGATTTACGAGTTTAACTACAAGAGGGAAGATCTGCGGTTCTGGAAGAACAAGGAAAATTCTTGGACAGCAGACTTAGGTCCTGGAGAAACGAGTATTATCCCATTGGACATTCACGCTGACTTCATACGGATCTGGCCTCATAGTGAGACCAGCAAGTTTGACGAAATACGCCTTTCCTTTGCTGATTTTTCAGAAGAGAGGCTGGCCGAAAGCCTCGAAACTGCCTACAAACAAGAGAATGGACTTGCTCCGCGTGCGCCCGGCACGATCATTAGACCGCCACCTCCACCATGGAGAGACCAAGTGGCCTTGAAAGCTGGAGAATACATAGTGAAGACCGCAAATGAGGGCGAGGGCGATCTATTCTATTCTGGCGAATGCATATATGTTCTCACCAATCAGAGGCTTGCTGTTTTGAAAAGAGAGTTTTTTGCGAAGAAGGATGGATCAATGCCAAATGCGCTGGATTTTGCTCTCCAGTTATCCGAAGTCAAATCTATCAAGCCAGAGAGGGAATTTGCGCTGCAATCCATTCAGGATTTTGCCATCAACGGATCCGATAATGTGTATGTCTATGCGGACAATGTGAAGTACACATATGATGGTGGGTCATCTATTAAGAAGGACTTTAGAGACAAGATTATCCTACAGAAGGAGAAAAAGTCGATTGTGCTGGATTTCTCTTCACTTAGATCGTTGATGGAGAAAGGAGGAATGGTATTGACAACGCTGAGGTGTCCTCATTGTAATGGACCCGTCAATATGCCAAGTGAAGGAAATGAAACTGGATGTGATCATTGCGGAACAAAGATTTATGCTCAAGACATTTTCAAGAAAATCAAGGAACTGACCAGCTAGCGCTACCGAAAAGAGAGTTGGTCAAGTTAACGCGCACGCTATCGGTCGTTGATGTCTGCTCTTCCACGTGTCTAGCTCAATACTTGGGAATATAGAAAATCATAAATGCAGTTATACTGCATGCCAATGTAGACATGGTGAACGATAATGGTCAGAACATGCCCTCGCTGTGATGGCAAAGGGACTGTCAGCTGCAAGAGCTGCAGCGGATATGGTGAGAAGGTCGATTTGCTTAGTGACCACACAAAGCAATGCAGTCGTTGTGGCGGTTCTGGAGAAGTTACCTGCCCAAGATGTGAGGGGTCTGGCGAGATAGACTAGAGCAAAGAGCGACCGCACACGTTGTATCTGAGGTCGGGAAACTACCTATCGCAGGTCTTCCAGAATAGGTAGACTTTGGTCTGCATAAGAAAACCGCAGATCTTGACTAGATTGGCAAGCTCTTCTGGATTCAAATGCTCTATTTGCTCTCCGTAGACTTTTAGCGCGCGCAAGATGCTTCAGCAATTTTAGCGCGCGAAATCATTCACTGATCTCCATTGCTTGATCTTGTGCTTCTTGGTCATATCCCAGATAGACTTCAAGCGCGCGCGACACATTCCTATCGGCAGAAGTTCATTGGCAAGTGGCATAAAGCCTTTTACTCAATTCTCTTACACTTTCGCACATGAAGTAAGAGCACCGTCCATCCCTGTTTGTGAAATGTACGTCTTAAGAAGAGCTTAAGATATACATTTCTTAACGTTGAAAAGCACTTTTGTTCCATCCTCCCTTCCATCCTCCGTCGTGCGTTTATCGTTTCCGTCGTCCGTCGTTGGCCCGTCGTCGTCCGTCGTCGTCCGTAATGGTTGGTTGGTTGGATAAAACTTTACCCCAAACCTGAGACTAAGAAAAATTCGATTTTTCTGACTGTGGAACTACAGCAACATATCTTTATACTCGACGTGACTTTTCAAATGTGGGTGTGAATCTTTGTCTGGACCGATTGACATAGTGCGCTCTATTCATAATGCGTTTCGTCGTGATATTTTCCAGATTGATGATTCAGTCTTCAAAATAGCACGTAGTGGCGGGGATCTAACTGCCGTTTTGGATCGACTTCATATTATGGGCGAGATTTTGGACTATCACGCTAGGGGCGAGGAGGCGGCGGTTTTTCCCGCTGTTGACAATGTAACCCCTCTTGTGGCGGAGGCTTACTTCATGGATCACCGTGAGCTTGACACCATGGTTAGTGGGCTGGAAGCAATGCGAAGAGCACCTGATCCTCTGACAACAGCGAGGGCGACAGCAGTCCTAGCTTCGCATCTGAGAATTCATTTGGACAAAGAAGACGCTCATCTGTATCCGATCCTGAGAGAACGAACAACAGAGAGCGAACAGGCCTCCATTGTTGGCCTCATGTCAAAAAAAGTGCCGCCTGAAAGATTCCCAACTCTAGTTGAGTGGCTGTTCCCCTTGCTTAGCCTTGATGACAGGGTTGTAATTACAAAGGGTTGGATGACTCTTATGCCGCCACAGGTTTTTGCTGGTCTCAAACCGCTAATAAGAAAGATCGTTGCTGAAAACTGGGTCGAACTGGCTCGGCGAATTCCACAGCTCGACGGCTAGATAATCAGCACGGCTTTCTAGAACGTTTGGTTCGGGGTGAAGCGCGCCCTTACAGTCACATATTTTTAAGTATGCAAGCAAAGAGTGTAAGAAGGAATGAGGAAACTGGAGGTGGAATAACGGAAAAAGCGCAAGACCCAATTAAAGTGGCCAAAAACGTCTACAAGTTCATAATGGAAAACGACCGTGTGCGTGTACTTGAAGCCCTGTTTAAGCCAGGCGACAAGGCGATAATGCATAACCATCCAGACCATGTGGTATATGTTCTCAAAGGTGGCAAGGCAAAGCTGACATCTTCAGGAAAAACAGATGTATTAGACTTGAAGACTGGTCAGGCAATTTTCCTTAAGGCTCAATCTCACGAAGCTGAGAACACAGGGAAAACCGATTTAGACCTCTTAGTTGTCGAACTTAAAAAATAGTTCCCTCTTTTCTTTTCTTGCGTGCGCGCAACCAAACAAGACTTAAATCGCACTTGGGAGAAGCGAAATCGAAGCTGAAAAGGAAAAAGGCACGGATAGCGATGGTAGTAGTAACTACCGAGAGGCTGATCGAAGAACCCTACGCGTCGATAGTGTGCTATCCCTTGGTAGCCAAGGCGGAGCTGAGGAAGCGTCTGGTTGAGCTGAGAAAACTGGGAATAGTCGCCCTAGAGTTCACGGGGAAGAAGCAGGTTCTCAACGTGCACGTGCTGGGCAAGGGCTGTGTTGGCTTAGTAACCATTGCGCACAAAGACGGTGAGAAGGTGGCGCTGAAAATTAGGAGGACGGACGCTGACAGAGCGAGTATGCGACGGGAAGGCGAACTGCTCACGGAGGCAAACGTGGTGGGCGTAGGGCCCAGACTCTTGGGGGTCACCAAGGACTTTCTCGTGATGCAGTTCGTTGAGGGTGAATTGCTTCCAAACTGGCTTGAAGAGAAGGTTGGCAGGACACGGATAAGGAGGGTTCTGCGCGACGTGTTGGAACAGTGTTGGAGGCTGGACATGGCCGGTTTGGACCATGGTGAACTGAGCCATGCGCCGAAACACGTGATCGTGACTGCGGAGGACAGCGCGTTCATTGTTGATTTTGAGTCGGCCAGCGTGAACCGAAGGCGGTCCAACGTCACCTCGATCTGCCAGTTCTTGTTCATCTGCGAGCTCTCGCATGAAGTGGCTGAGAGACTCGGCGATAGAAACAGGAAGACCGTGATCAGCGCGCTTAGAGACTACAAGAAGGACGTGGACCGAGAGAATTTCGAGAAAGTGTTAGAGTCCTGCGGCCTCTAGGCGATGTAGCCTGCTGTTGACTGTGCCCCCAACTTGTTGTGTTCTAGGTCCAGCATCTTCAACTCTTTCACGAGCCGCGAAAGCTCTAGCCAGGTTTCGACCTGAAGCTGCCTCGCAACTCTTGTCTTGTCGTACAGCAGGGGCACGTTGTCAACGAAAACCCAGCCGCAAGACTCGGCCATTCTCCCTTCTCCGCAAATGATTAAGCCGTTTTCATCTCTTATAACCACGTATGTAAGAATAAGATAGAAGAAATCTCTAGAAAAAACCTGTTTAACGCGGACTTTGCGGTTCTTTCATGCCCTTCAACGGTTTTGCAGTCTTTTGTGAAAAGATTTAAAATGTGATTGACAGCTAACTTGCTACCTGTAACGGTGAAATTCATGGTCATAAAGAGAGAGGAGATGCAGGAGATAGTTAGAAGGTACAGGGAGCCCGTTGGGCTGAACCTTGGGTCCCATTCTGCTTTGGACGCTTGGCAGGGCCAGCGCAACTACGGCTTGAGGAGCATAATTTACACGACGCCTGTAAGGGCGCGAATTTACCTTCAGAACCCCATGGTCGGCAGGCCGGATGAGACCGTTGAAGACCTGCCGGGCCTGGTGAAGCGTGACTTGCGCGTCGTCAACGACCCTAAGGACATAAAGAAGAACGGAGACTGGAGAAGCGTCATACTCATACTTGACGAGTACTCTGACATAGTCAAGTACGTCGACGAGCTCGTCGACCTCGAGTGCATGCAGATCACTAACAGGGCCTTCGCCGTCTACGTGGGCGGAGACGAGCGGTGCAGCGTGATCGAGAACAAGTACGGCGTGCCGATACTCGGCTCGAGAAACCTCCTGAAGATAGAGAACAGGGGGGAAATCGAGAAGGACTACTACTGGTTTGCAGAAAAGGCCGGCATTCCAACTCCTAAGTCTTATCGTTACCAAGTGCAGAAAAGCGGATTAAAGTTCAAGGAGCCTGTTGACGAACCGATGATCCTCAAGGCTGAACACGCGCATCGAGCCTTCGAACGAGAGTTCATCTTCGCCTCTGACTCGAACGATTTGGAAGAGAAGGTTGCGAGAGAAGTCAAGGCTGGAAACCTCAGCAAAGAGGCCATGGAGAACGGCCGCGTTGAGCAGATCGTTCTCGGACCCCACGCGAACTTCAACTTTTTCTTCTCGCCGCTGGACGCGAAGAGCGAGTGGGGAGACGTTGACGACTGGTTCGCGAAGCTCTACAACGTGAGCATGGAAGAAGCCCGCATCTGCCTGGCCAACCAGTTCCTCTCGATAGACGAGCGCAGAGAAACAATTCTCGACGGGCTCAAGAGGCTGCCCACCGACGTTCAGGAGAAGATAAAGAGGGTTCCATCTTTCGAGGTCACGGCGCACGCTATCCTGAGCCTCAGAGAATCCTTGCTGAAGGACCTGCACCGCTACGCGGACCGATTCTTGCTTGCCTGCAGAGAACACGCGAGCCCAGGAATAATCGGAGCATGGTGCCTGCAGACCCTGATCACGTGGGACAGAGTTTCAAAGTACGAGCTGAAGCCCACGGCTAAACTGGACTTCACCGGCGGCGCTGAGGCGAAGAAGACGACGGACTACGGTCTCTACGACATCCACGGCGAGAAGGACCCGTACATGCACATTCCAGTAACGCAGGACGTTGCCCTGAGACACGGGGGAGGAACCAACGTGCACATGGGGTTGGGCTCACAGTACGCCAACGCGAAGTACATGAAGCGCCTGAGCACCGGCGACCGCATAGCCCTGGAAATGAAGAGAGCCTTAAAGAAGGGCCAACTGCACGAGCTCGTAACCTAAGTCCGGCCCACGTAATCCCTGTACTTTTTCACCGTTTCCGCAAGACTTGGAACATCGAACATCCTCCGCTCCGTCACCTCGTTTGAAACCGCCATGTACATCTCCCCGATCATCCCCTTCAACGCCGGGTCCAGCTTAGGCGGGCTAGACTTGCACAGCGCCTTCCAGTCTTCAACTCCTTCAGCCTCAGCCCTTTTCTTCGCTTCCTCAACGTCTCTGAACCAGCTTGTCTTCCGGTAGAACTGCCTCGCGATCTCCTTGCTCACATGAAGCCCTTCGTAAGTGAACCTGCACTCGTCAAGCGTGCCCACGACATCGACGACCATGAGCCTTCTTTCAGGGTTGAAGGCCAACTCTATCTTACCATCCTCGTTCTCCAATTCAGCCCTCAACGCGATCTGAGTAATCAATCTGTTAACCCTCAAGAGCAGGTCCTTGACTTCGCTTACTTCCCCGTCCGTCAGACCCGCGATTTCCTGCGCTTCCTTCCACGGCAGGTAACGGTCCTTTTCTTCAAGCTTGGTGCTCACGTCGAAAATCGGCTTCGACAGCCTATCGCCGGGTTTTGGGCAGCGAGTCAGTCCGAGCTCTTCAGCGGTGATTTGGCCCTGCTCCAGCCGTTTGAACACGGAGGAGCCTTCGGGGAGCCCGTTTCGGTAAATGATTTCAAGCGGGATCAGGTAGTTCTTGAGGCTCGCCGTGTACCGGCTGTAGTCGTAGCGTAGTTTTCCATCCTTGACCCGCGCGTCTGGCTTGTACACGTTGACCAACTCTATCTCCATCGTGTTCGCAGGCCTCTTAAGCTCCTTGAGCTTTACGACTTTTCCGTCGTCAGCGATTAGGCCGCGATAATGAGTCCTCATGCCCTTTTCCTCTAGTCTTTCGAAACAGTAGGCTCCCATGAGACATAGGGCTGCTCCTTTCCCGTCGATACGGTCCGGCATCGCACCCCAGTCGAAGACTGAGTACCTGTCTGAGAAAATGAAATGCCCGACCCCCATGCTGTCCCGGGTCGGTTCTCTGATAGTTTCTAAATCCTTTACGCTGCCCATCTTTCTGCACTACTTTAGTCTACTGACCTTTTCGTCAGCCTCTTCGACTTCTCGTTTCTTTGCCAGCTGATAGGCTTCCACGCGCTTTTCCAGCTGCTGATCTTCAACTGCGAGGATCTTGGCGGCGGCGATGGCGGCTCCTTCAGGCTCAAGCGTCACCAGAGAGGCCACTCCGCTGGGAACTCTCAGCGACGAGTAGATGTCCACGCCGCTGAACTTTTCCGAGTACGGCGGACAGGCGATAACGGGCTTTGTGGTGTTCGCGTCGACGAAGGCGCTGAGGGCGTTGGACCTTCCCGCGACGGTGATATAGACGACTCTTTCTTTCTCGTACTCTTTCAGTGTCTTCAAGACTTTTTCCGGCGTCTTGTGAGCCGAAGCGACGCGGAACGAGAAGTTCAGTTCCAGGGCCTTGAGAAACTTGCCGATTTCGCGGCAGAACTCCAAGTCCCGTTCAGAACCCATGATTACGACAACTTTGCCTTTCATCTTTCCACTCGGCAGTTGCTTTGCTAAAGGGTTTTACCGACTAATTAGTTTTTAATATTAACTCAGACTCTTGTCGACCGTTGCTTAAAGTGTTCAAGAACGATCGTGATCAGCAACGTTACGTGAAGCTCTAGTCAGCTTTACGACCACGAGCGTCAACGCGATAGTCAACATTCCAACGATGAAGCCGACCGCGAAGATCAAGAATCCTAACGTTGCAAAGTCAGGCGTCACGTTCAAGACGGCGAGAGCCAGCATTCCTGTGAGAAAACCCACGATGAACAGGCCGAATCCTAGCACGAGGAAACCGCCTAGGAAACCCTTCTCCAAATCCATTGTGTGCAGCCTCAATTCATTGCATGTTATTCCCGCAGGTTTCGCTGAAAAGCTTTTCTAAGGTCAGATGCTGCTGCGCCCCGTTATGATGGTGATCGCGCTTTTCAAGATATTCGTATGTGGCGCGCCGGACATTAGTGCACGTTGCGGCGACAAGTCGCTGACCCTAGCCCATCATCACAAACAATGCGCCAAATATCTTTAGGTTACGCCTCGTTTTTTCTGAGCACTCTTCATCCACGCTGACTCTTGTCCGCGTTGGAGGACATGTAAGCTTCTATGAACTCTTTAGCGAATTCTCCTGCGTACTTTTCTGTTCCCCTGTGTTTCTTGTCTATCGATGTGCGTAGATGATGATAAAACTCGTGCAAGATCACAGCTGGTTCTTTAAGCATGTCACTGTTCAGAACGCTTATAATCTGATTCTTTGCAGTGTAGCAGCCGAGAGTGTTTTTTCTGTGGCGGCTAGGTAGGCCCACTCTTATCCGAGGTAAATCGGTGTTGTACTGTTCCGCAAGCTGTCCCAAGGCTTCCTCAGCCTTCCCGTTCAAGATCAGCCGCACTACTGATGCTCTGAACTCGAGCTCAGAAGACTTGTCCGGAACATTTCGTTCCCTGCGCATGGAGGCTCATTCAAACCCTGGGCTATATATTTGATCTGATCTCAAAGCGGCTTGAGCGTATGCTCGCGGGCTTTTCAGGTTACAACACTCTTAAATCAGCCTTCAGTGAAGGCTCTTCTATGCATGAATGGGCGTTGGCCGAAGCTGTGATCAAGGCGGCCTCTGAGGTGGCAGAGAGGGAGGGGCTTAAGCAGGTCACGCTGGTGACGATAAGGGTCGGCGAGCTGCAGCAGGTGGAGAGAGGCATACTGGAATTTGCCCTGTTACAGCTCAAGACTCCAAGATTTAAGAGAGCGAAATTCGAGGTGGAGACCGAGAAGGCACGGTTGAGGTGTCGAGTGTGCGGTCACACGTGGGTTTTTCGACAGAGAAACCTGGACCAAGCCACTTTGGAGGCAATTCACTTTGTTCCCGAGATCGCGCACACGTACGTTAAGTGTCCAAACTGTGCGAGCCCAGACTTTCAGATAGAGCAGGGGCGCGGAGTGTGGCTTCAAACAGTCAGAGGAGTGAAGTAGAATGGCTGACCCGCGAATCAGCATCATAGACGAGAGGATGAAGGATATAGACAGGATCATCGCCGTGTCGAGCGGAAAAGGCGGAGTTGGCAAGAGCCTGATCGCGTCAACGCTTGCTCTTAGCCTCGCAAGAAAGGGCTACAGCGTTGGTCTTTTCGATTTGGATTTCACAAGTCCGTCCACCCATGCGATTTTGGGCATAAGAGACGAGCGGCCGAAAGAGAAGAAGGGCATTGTTCCGCCTAGGGTTCACGGCTTGAAGTACATGTCGATAACTTACTATTCACGTGACCTGGCCACTCCGCTGAGGGGTGCAGACGTTTCAAACGCACTCGTGGAACTGCTAGCAACGACCAAATGGGGAAAGCTGAGCTACCTCATTTTGGACATGCCGCCCGGAATCGGCGACGCAACGCTCGACGCGGTCAGGTTCATAAAGAACACAGAATTCTTGATAGTCACGACTCCTTCAAGGTTGGCTTTTGAAACGGTCAAGAAGCTTGTTACCCTGTTGCAGGCGCTCAGAGTTCCTGTCTTGGGCGTCGTGGAAAACATGAAGATGAACGACTCAAAGACGATACAGCAGGAAACTCAGAAGCTGGGCTTGAAGTTTCTTGAAGAGATTTCCTACGATTCAGACGTTGAAGCTGCGATAGGCGACCCAGACAAGCTTCTCCAAACGGCACTTGCCGATAAGGTGAAGCGGTTATGCTCAAGAATCCTAGAAACCCAGGCAAGCACTAACCTAGCTGGTCAGCAAGGCAGGAAAAGAAAAGTATGAAAACTGAAAACGGCAAGATAACATTTCGACGGGCCACAGTCAACGACATTCAAACCTTGATCGACATGCGCGTACGGTTCCTGAACGAGCTTTACGGTCATCAAGAAAATGACGAGACAAAAATTCTGAGAAAATCCTTTCGCCAATATTTTTCTGAAGCAATCCCCTCGGGCAGTTTCATCGCTTGGCTGGCAGAACGCGAAGGCAAAACAGTTGGAACAGGCGGAATGGTTGTGTGGCAAATGCCAGGAAGGTACGGAGGACTTGAAACAGGAAGACTCGGATACGTTCTCAACATGTACACGATTCCTGAAGCGCGAAGAAGCGGAGTTTGCACACGATTGCTGAAAGAATTGATAAAGGACTCCAAAACACTAGGGCTAAGATACTTGCATCTTCACGCTTCTGAACACGGCGTAAATATCTACAGAAAAGCAGGATTCGTCGAGCCCAAACGCAAGGAGTTAGCGCTGAAACTTAGAGAAACGCAAACCATCAATGGAACGGGAAAACACGCATATCTCCTCGGACGACAGTCTCAAAACGCATGCTAGTGACTCGTTGCACGCTGAGACGAGAACAAATTTACAATCAGCCCGTAGCGCGCTGAAGAATTATGCTGTCATCAAGCGCATCGGATAAGGTTCATGCGCGACAAAAAGAGGGAAGAGAAGAGTCAGCTGCTCGGCTTTGACGAAACCATGCTCAGTGCCTGACGGCATTTGGCTTTCAAGGGTTCAAGTTTTCTTCTTTGTTTGACGGTTAATATTGCTGCGATGAGGGTTGAGATTACCAGGACAAGCGAAAGAATGTCTGGTTGAAACTCTGCGAGTACTTTGGTGCCGATGATGGATATTTCGTGTTGTGAGTGGGTGTAGTTTAGGTACACGAACACGTAATCCGCGTTTTGTGTTATGTTGAACTCTGCCGAAGTTAAGGTTTTTCCATCGAGCACTATGACCCAGTCACTGAGTGCGCTTGCGTTGAGCAGGTTTCTTGGAATGGTCACGTTGCAGAAACCTAGGGTGCCCGCTGCTCCTGTGACGTTGAACGTTATCTGCTTGGCGCTGGGGTCAAAGCCAAAGTTGGTTACTGTAGAGTTTGTGAATATCGGAATGGGGAACGTTCCTCCGAGGTAACTGACTTTTTCTTGATAGGCTTCGAGAAACATCAGGTCTTGCAGACTGCTGAGAGAGACGTTGTTCCAGGCCATGCTCCTATAGTCTCCGGATATGCTGTCCGGGTTCGGCACGTCGGATGGCTGGCTGAGCAGAACCGTCTGGTTGGCACTTGACTCTCCCGTCACTGTGACTGAAAGTCTATCAAATTCAAGCGGCGGCGCCCCCACGTCATTCGTCAGGTTCAGCCACTTTTTGAGTTCGAACCTTACGGAATCTATGTTGTCGGCCTGAGGTTTAAGAATCAGCCCGTTGAAGCTCCCGCTCATCCAGTCTTGTCCAAGTTTGAATTCTACTTGGAAGTTGTTGATGTTTATATCGGTCTCGTTGAGCAGACGAAGATCCCATGGCAATGTCGTTGGATACGAGGAACTCGTTGCTTCCAGCAAGAGACTCTTGTCGCGGTTCAGTTCAGCTTCGAAATCGCCTTGAAGAGTCTCGGTTGTACCAAAGGTCGCTACTCCATTAACCATATCAAGCGTTTCAGTTGAAGAAGACAAGGTGAGGTACGGGGTGGTGTTGAAGAAGGATTCGAAGAGGTCATGCATACTTGTTGGTACCGCGTCTGGTAGAAATGGAAGGATGTCGTTTTTGAGCTGGCTTGCATTGGCTGTGAGCCACGCGTTCAGAGATGCTTTGCCTTCGGCGCTCGAGTAGGAAGCGTTCAAACCTGCGTCCGTAAGCGTGTAGGCCGTAGCGTTCGCGATCTTAAGCCAGGTTTCGATCTGCGTTTTATATGAAGCCCAAACACTGGGTATCGCGGGGGGCACTGAGAGAAGAAGACTGTTGTACAGGCCTTGCACATCACTCGTCAAATGCACGTCCATCTGTGCTATTCCTGAGCTATGATAATAGTTGAGTGTCAAAGAGGCGTTTCTAACCGAAGAGGCTACTGACCCCAAGGAAGCGTGTGCCAAGTTCTGCAGATAATCATCTGTAAGTCCCGTCGGAAACATCACGTAGGCTATAGCTCCTGTGAAGCTTCCGTCTACGGTGGCGCTGAACGTGATGTCTGCGCCAAGCGTTGGGTCTGACCACGGAATCTTGGTGACGCTCAGCTGCGTGCATTCTAGGTAGCCCCCAGTCATGTCGAAGAGGGAACCAGACCCTTGCCCAGTTAGGTTGTTGATCAGGCTGACTTCTTGGTCCACTGTGGTTTCGTTTAATTCATAACCGTTATAGTTCATGTAAGTGACGTTGACGTTGCCTGTGAAGGAGAGGCTGCTTCTGCTGCCGCTGAAGTCCAACCTGACATCGGCAAGTGGAAATCCTCCGATCGAGTGGAAAGTGATGTTTCCTATGATGTTTGTTCCGTCGAAATCTGCACGAACCGTGACGTCGGACACGTTAAGTGGAAGAACAGTGCTGTAAATAGTGCCCAAAGTGGAGCTGACGTAACTGGGCGGCATCACCGTTGTCCCTATGATGCCCACGTCAAACAAGCCGTGAGTGTATGCAGCGGTAAGATTAACGTCCGTCGCGTTGTACGGGTAGATCCCAGCCACATCCGCAGGCAAGAGCGTTGAGCCGTTAACAGTGGCGCTTTCGACGCCGTTCGCGTATGATGAGCGGAGGTGTGCTTCAGTCGCGCTGTAGTTGAAAGATGGGTTGTCTGGGAAAACAATAGTTCCACTGGATGTTTCTGTTGTCAGGTTTCCGCTCGTTGAAAAGCCCATCGTGGCGTTTTCTTGTGGCGTGTTCGTGTTCTCTGGGTACATGTGTGTGAAGTTGAATGCTCCGTCCACTGCGACCGTCGCGTTTGGGTAGACGTTGAAGTTGACTTGAATGTCTCTTGTGGGTGCGTTGAAAAGTGTGTAGTTGTACCGCATTGAAAGAGGTGCAGAATCAAGGTGACTTGTCACATAGTTGTTTAAGCTATCGTAAATGTTTATGTAGTAAACATGCGTCGGGTTGAAGTGGTTAGAAGCGATTTCTGGACCTGAAAAATTCAGGTAGACCATGTGAACGCCGACAGTAAAGCTTTCCGTTTTATACTCGTAATCGTACAAGAAATTCGTCATGGTGTTGTTTTCCATCAACCCCTCTACGCTGACCTGGTATTCTCCGGCTCCCGTCACGTTGATTTCTATTCCGACTTGAAGATAGTTGAAGAGGTGGTCGCCATCAGTGTCAACGCCCATGTCCGAAATGTTTCCCGTCAAGAGGGCACCAGGGGGATCAAATTCAGAAGAGTTGTACACTCTCGACAAGTATACATTGCCCGTGCCGTCTAGATAGTAGTTTCCGGTGTACAATTGGATATAACTGATTTTTTGGGGATTTAAGCCGGAGTTGAAGATGGTTGGACCGAACAGGGACACGTTTAGATATTGAATGCCAGCCTCAAGGTCGCCTTGGCTACTACTGTAAACGTACGTGTAGTGACCAAACTGGTCCGAAAGCCCGTCAACTGTCACCTGGAAGTTTCCTGCAACAGTCACGTTGATTTCCACATCGACCTCTAAGTAATCAAACAGGCCGTTGCCATTAGTGTCAACACCATGGTCAAAAATGGTGCCAGTCAACGTCGCTTCAGGCATCAGCCGCGCAGCTATGTTGGATCTAGATATCACTGTGAACGTTGAAACCAGCAAGAGAAACAAAACCGATAGACTCAAGATTCTCTTAGTAATTTTCATACTTGCTTCTCCATTTCAATTTGACTTAGCGGTATAATCATCCGTTGTCAATGCTTATATAGTTTTCACGCAAGACTAACCGCCTAGGTGACCGTAAACGCGGCTACTCACGTTCTGCTTCAGAAACCTCCTTCGAAGAAAAGTCAGAACAGCACTATGCATATTAGGAGTTGCGATTGCGGCAACATTCGTGATCGCTGTAGGCGCCACCAGCATGCGATATGCGACGGTGATTCAGGAGATGAACGTGCTTTTCCACGGGCAGGTGACGGTGGTAAGCCACGATGCTATCGTGATCCAGGCCATTCCCATCAGCGGGGGCATGTTGCCCCAAGATCTAACAGTTGAACGAATAAGAGCCCTTGCAGGGGTGAGCGCTGTCACTCCAGTCCTGTTTGTAACATCGGTGGGATCTCAGGCACTGGTTCAGCCTGTGCCCGTAAACTTCACGATGGGGATCCCGGTTGAAGATTGGGAGCTTGCACTCGGACCCATAGCGCTGAGGGAGAACGGACATTTTCCAGCGAATGATTCGAGCAACGAAATTGTGGCCGGCGCTTCTTTAGCAGATCAGTATGGTTGGACCGTGGGCACGGAGATACAAGTGAACGGCTACGCATTGCGACTTTCTGGCGTTTTGGACACGAAGATGGCCCTGCTGAATCGCTGTTTGGTCATGCCTCTCAGACTTGCGCAGAGCGTTTACAATTATCCTGGAAGCGTGAACATAATTGCAGTCAAGCCTGTTCAGGACGTGCCAGAGCAGAACTTAACTAAGACCATAAACGATGATGAAAACTTGACCTACGTCAACGCTTTGACGGAGACTCAGAGGAACGATATCATTCAGCCCATTCTAGAGCAGCTGCAGACATGGACCATCGGCACCGAAGCAGTGGTCTTCACCATCAGTCTGATCCTCGTCATGACCGTCACAATCATGAGTGTGTCAGAGAGACGCCGCGACTTCGCAACCCTAGACGCCTTGGGAGCTCCAACAAGCTACGTGTTTCGAGTAGTCATCATAGAAACTTCCTTAATCGGTATCCTAGGCGGCGTCATCGGAATAGCCCTCGGTTCACTGGCGGCCATCGTTTTGGCAAGCCTCTACACGAGCATTCCTGTTACACTTTTCTTCCCCAGCATCTTTGAGATTGTGCCACCCTTTTACATGCTGGAAATGTTTGCAGCTATCGTCGGCATATGCTGCGTCGGCGGGATAATTCCGGCGGCAAACGCCATGAGGATGAGGATAGCCGAAGTTCTAAGAGCGGAATACTGATGAAGATTCGAACAGTGAACCTGACAAGATCGTTTCGAGTAGGCTCATCCGAAATAACAGCCGTTAAGGCTGCGAACCTGGAAATCAATGAGCCGAAGCTGGTCACTGTCATCGGACCTTCGGGCTCAGGCAAGTCTACGCTGCTTAATCTAATCGGCTTGAATGATTATCCAACTTCTGGGGAAGTCTTCATCGATGATTCTGACACCTCACAGCTATCCGCTAGTGAGCGCAGAAAGATCCGCAGTGCGCGCATCGGGTTCGTTTTTCAGACTTTCAATCTTTTTCCCACGCTCAGCGCTTTGGAGAACGTTGAGTTGCCAATGTCACTGGTCAACAAGTCCCAAGAAGAGCAGCGGGAAAGGGCAATGAAGCTTCTCGAAACCGTGGGACTGACACACAGACAGGACCACAGGCCAAAACAGTTGAGCATGGGCGAGATGCAACGCGTGGCGATAGCAAGGGCTCTCGCGAACAGGCCTGAAATAATCATTGCCGACGAACCCACAGGGGAGCTCGACTCGGCAACAGCTAAAGAAATAATCAGTCTGCTCCAGGACATTAACCATCTAGAGAAGACGACGGTCGTAGTGGCAACGCATGACGAAAAGATAGTCGACGCGGCAGACCTTGTTTACACGATGCAGGATGGCGAGTTGAAACCGAAACGTGGTCCTGAATGATCCACGAAGGTTTGTCGTCTACTTAGTGCTTTGTGCAGGTGAAATTTATTATTTGAGAATCGGCATTCCACAGGCATCAGTGGTCTCCCAAGCGAAGAAGGAATGGAATTGGCTGACATCAAAGCGGTCGTCTTCGACTTCATCGGCACTTTGACCAGCGTCAAGAACTATAGCCTAGAAGCTTCAACGCTAAAGCTGAGTAAAGCATTAGTTGAAGCGGGCTTCACCGTGGATGAAGAAGACTTTCTCAGGGCGTACAGCCGTGCGCACGAAAAATACCGTTTGATACGCTATGAAGAGCTTGTTGAGGTCACGAACGGCGTCTGGATCTCGGACGCGCTGAACTGCCTGGGGTTCAAGACGAGCCCGGAGGATGTACGTGTGAAGACCGCGGTTAACGTTTTCTTCGAGGACTACTTGAGTTCGCTTGAGCTGAACTCTTGCGCGAGGCGGATGTTAGTTCGACTTTCGAAGCGTTACAAGCTGGGTTTAGTTTCCAACTTCACGTATGCACCGGTGATCTACGCTGCCTTGAGAAAACTGGGTATCAACAGGTTCTTCAGTGCTGTCTTGGTGTCGGAAGACGTTGGCTGGCGCAAGCCTAACAGGAAGATCTTTCAAGAAGCGTTGCGCAGACTTGGAGCGAAGGCTCAAGAGACGGTTTACGTCGGGGACAGCCCAGTTGAAGACATAGTAGGCGCAGCTGCGGCTGGGATGAGAACGATTTTTGTCCCCTCACAGTTCTACACTCTTGAGAACGTGCATGAAAGTCCCACGAAACCGGACTTGATAGTGAAGGACATTTGTGAATTATGCAGGGTTTTTCCAGAGTCTGCCGGAGAGATTCGGCCGAAAAAATGAGGACCATGTAGACCCGTCGGAGCAGGTCATGGCTAGCGAGCAATGGAAAGTGTTTTATGCTCATGGCATGTAATCATTCAAAAGGGATTTCCATGGCTAAATGTCCCGTATGTGGAAAAGAAGTTAGCACTCCTAAGAAGTCTTGGAAGATGGCAGGTAGACCAGACAAAGCCGGCAAGAAGACGGAGCTCACGATCGGACTCTTCGAACACTGCGGAAAGTCTTTCAGGTCAACTCTGGGCAAGAGAAAAATCTAGGCTTGCTAACAAAATAATATCTCTTTTTTCTCTTTTTTTTATTTCGATGTTCGAGGTTTTGCCGATCTTCGCGCGTTGATGTTCTCATGTTTCGCGTTTTTCGCTGGTCTGACGCGCCTATCGCACGCGCATGCGCTACGCATTGTTTTCTCGTTTTTGTTCTTTACGTCCTGCATTTCCAACGAGAGCGCGTACGTCCTAGTCACACGCTGTGCATCTTGCCGTGGTTACGTGCGTTATCCTTAAAAGCAGACGCAGTATTCGGAACTATCAGTAAGCTCGGAGAACCATGACCGAAGAACCTAGTGCTAAAGAATCGGCTTCGCCGGAAAAGTTGTTGATCGACAACCCGTCTGACTTTCAGTTCCATGCTGCCTATCTCACGTACTCGACCACTTATGACAAGGCCACGAGTGCTGAAACCAAAAAACAATTGAACCAGAACATTACCGCTCTTCAGAAAAATGAGATAGACTGCCCGACTTTCTACAGAAACATAAGTCAGTACAGGACGGAGGAGACTCAGCAATATCACGGGAGAACTCTCATAAAAACACAGAAAAAACGGGAATGGCGCAGGAAAACGCAGAAACACGAAAGAATCGAACGACACAAAAGATGATCACGCGCAGTTTCGTTTGAGCTCGAAGCAAGATTGCTCCCTAGCAGAATTGAGCTGTGAAGAAACAGTTCAGCTTTGAAACGCTATAACGCTCACTCTGTCTTGGAACTCTAACCACTATTGTATCAGAGATATGGTTGCTCTTTTTGTTGAAAAAAAGCCTCTGCCATTTGACTTCTTCCAGAATTACCAGCGCAAACAAAAAGGACAGTCTTCTTCTCCATGATCCTGTCTTCTGCAGATTAGGGAGTACTGGGCTTTATGTTTAGAGCTTGGCCCTTCGTTTAAGCGCGCTATAGGTGTGTGGACTCAACTCTGCAGGTTAGGAAAGTCTGCTGTGTTAAGGCGTTAGGGTGAAGTAGATTCTTCGGTTATTTTTTCCCTTGTTTTCGGTCTTGAGGAGTGTTATTCGGCCAACTTCGTTGAGGTTTCTTACGTGTGTTCCTCCATCGGCCTGTTTGTCGAGGTTGACGAGTTCTACAACGCGGAGCCTAGGGATGTCAGGAGGAAAGGCTTCAGCCATTTTTACGACGCCGGGGATCTTGAGGGCTTCTTCTCGAGGTAGCTCGTAGGATTTGACCGGTACGTCTTTTGAGAGAAGCTGATTTGTTTCATCCACGTATTTTTGAAGGAGATCAGGATTGAACTGCTCGAGGCTGAAGTCGAAACGTATTTTGTCGGTTTCAAGTTGATTGCCTGTGACAAGGGCCCCTGTACCGTTGCACAGAAGCGAAGCGAACAGGTGGGCGGCAGTGTGGCTTCTCATGAGTCTGTACCTGCGGTCCCAGTCGATTATGCATTGAACCCTTTCGCCCTGTTTTAGACCAGCATGGTCGACTTCATGACTGATTTCACCCGAGAACTTGCCCACGTAAACGATTTTGTAAACCTCGTTTCCTCGGATGATTTTGCCGGTGTCGCACGGTTGGCCGCCGCCTTTTGGGTAAAACACGGTTTGATCCAGTATCACGTATTTTCCGTCTTTAACAGAAGCGACGACAGCCTCGCACTCTTTGAGGTAACTGTCCTCCAAGTATAACGCTCTTGTCAAAGCCTTTCACCGGATGATCAGAGCCTAATTGCTGCGCTTAAGGTTTACGTGACCTTAGATGCAGACACCTGACAACAACGAGGACAAACTGTTCTATGTGCTTATTGAAAGGGTTAGCGTGCCCCACAATATAGTGCGCAGCATTGGAAACTAGCGTGCCCTAATGAGAATGATCGACAGGAGAAGCTTCATTTTCGGAGGCAACATCATCTCATCCCTTTCTTCAAGTTAGAGGGGCTAAAAGTGTTTGTCAGGTTGGTTCACGTTTCAGCCTATCCAAATAAGGGGCATTTGTGTTTTGCAGTTGAAGTATTCTAGGTGTAGCGTGCGCGCTTACGTCTTCTGCCATAGACCACGACGGGGATCATCGATGTGGCTATGATCATAGCAAGGATCGCTTGTGTAGGATTGTACTCTCCGACGATTCCTGTTTGCGGGATCTCGGGGTAAATACCCGAGCCTGTTGGAACCAGTGTTCCTGGTACGACTCTGTAAATTCCCCAGTCTGTTGGGAAAGTCCAAGTTCTCACTACCTGACCCTGAGGGCTCACTTCAACAATTACCGCGCCGATGCTGCTGTTGTACGGTTTAGTCTGGGTTCCGAAAGTTCCGATTCTGTCCCCGTTGGGCAACACGTCAGCTTCCCCCCAATAGTAGCTCCAGTACTGTTCAGGAGCTTCCCAGCTCCAAGTCTCCTGGGCCGTCATGTTCTGCTCGTCTAACGTGAGCTCCAATATCCTGCTATGTGCATCGTCTGGGTTTGTTTGATTGTGGTAGTCGTTGTCGAACATCATGAACACGTCTGGCGCAATCTCCTCCGTATCGTGGCTATGGTACCACAGGCTGGGGACCTTAGTCCCGTTTGCGTCTAGCAGCGTGAAGTTGCCGTGTAGACCGCAGCCCCAGATAATGTCGCCCGAGGTCATGTTGATCTTGAAGAACGTGTCCAGGTGGCGAGAGTTGAGGTAGACAACGTTCTCGTCATAATCCCACTGGATGGCGTTGCAATGAGTGAAATCTTCAACGATTTCGCCGTTAACTGTTGTTGTTAGGTTGTAAGGGTCAGCCCAGCTAAGAGGCAAGTGGTCATAGGTGTCCCATGTCCACAGCACTGAGCCAGTCGCATTAAGCTCGACGATAGTGTCGTAAAGCACATCGGTTCCGTTGACATTCCTCACGTAGTTCCTCAGAACGAGGAAGTTGCCGGTCACAGGATCGTAGTCAATGTCATGGTGGTAGTCGTTAACGTTTGGGAAGTCAGTTGTTTGTCCCGTGTCGAAATTCAAGAATTGCGTTGACCACCCTGCTTGAAACATAAGCGTGTCGTTTGAAACGTACTTCGTGATGCCGCTGAGGGAGCCACCATTATACTCCCGAAGATAAAGCAGTTCACCGCTAGCGTTCATGACCACCAAATAGCTGGCAAGAGCTGGCCCTCTTGGATCGTACTGAAGCAAACTGAAAGTCAGACTGCCCTCCCAAGCGTTTCCGTACGTGTCAATTGTGCATGGAGAAGTGAAACCCTCACCCACCACAGGATAAACCATCTGAACAGCACCGAAACAGACGATACATTGAACCACCAACATCGCAACTGAGAGAACAGCCGAGAATTTTAGTAACATAGTTTTAAACACCGTGAGGCCTCACCGAGACACCTAAGGTTGAATAGCGACTCTAGACAAACCCTTAAAAGACTTTTTCAGAATCTTACCCAAATTCTCTCGCGCGCGCTATTGCAAAATAATACATCGCAACATAATACAATTCTAAAAGGTTTGGGGTTTGGGGACAAAACTTTACTCCACGCCCACTAGTAAATTGGAAAGAGAGTACGTGAAGATGCAGGTTAAGAATGTTCTGTTTGACTTCGGCGACACTCGTAAAGGCATCCCCTCAATGCAGTCTCGACACATGTTTGTCACGTCTTCTGAAGAGCTTGACACGGAGCGGCATCTCGGTTTCCCTTTAGAACTGCAAGAAAGCTTATGACGTGACTTATGTCGGCAAAAGGGTTTTGAAGTCGATTCGAGAATAAGGTCGTCGTTGACGCATGATCGATTTGTTGTTTGACAAGGGGACCCTTCTGCTGCGAGGGGACGTTGGGACTCCTTACGGAAAGTGGGACCCAAGAGTAGGGTGCTACAGGGTCAAGGCCTCGCATTACCGGGACGTGCTGTCCTATCTGAGGGAAAGCACGCTTCAGTTTAGGGACAGCGTTCCGAACCTCCCTCCCGTCGAACCTCTGGGCAGCGGGGTTGAGCTGCGTCCATACCAGAGCGAGGCTTTGTCTAGATGGCGACGGGCCGGCAAGCGAGGAATTCTCGTGCTACCGACCGCGGCTGGAAAGACGTTCATCGCTTTGAAGGCAATGAGCTTGTTGAAGACGCAGACTCTGGTCGTTGTTCCAACGCTAGACCTGATAGACCAGTGGAAAAGAAGAGTGCAAGAATGCTTCGGCGTGGAAGCGGGAACCATGGGCGGCGGCGAATCCACGGTGAGGATGCTGACCGTGTCCACGTACGATTCGGCTTATCTGCAGGCCGACGTGCTGGGCAACAGGTTCATGTTCGTGGTGTTCGATGAGGTTCACCACTTGGCTTCGCCGGGTTACATGCAGATCGCTGAGATGTACATTGCGCCTTACCGTATGGGTCTGACGGCGACGTACGAGAGAAGCGACCAAAGGCACTCGCTTCTTCCAGCCCTTGTCGGCGACCTCGTCTACACCGTGGACGTCGAAGAGTTGGCGGGAAAGCATCTTTCGCCCTACACGTATGAGAAGGTTTACGTTGAGCTGACTCCTGAGGAGCAGCGGATCTACGATGATGAAATGAGCGTTTTCAACGGTTATCTGAGGGAGAACGGGATCGTTCTGAGGAACGCTGAGGACTTTCAGAGGTTCATAATGAGCACTGGAAGAGACAAGCGGGCGCGAGAGGCTCTTCTGGCCAGAAACCGCGCGGTGAGAGTGGCTTTGAACTCCGAGGCAAAGCTGGACCTGCTTGCCAAGCAGCTTGAAGCACACGAGGGTGAGAGGACGCTGATCTTCACGCTGCACAATGACCTGGTCTACAGAATAAGTCGCAGGTTCCTGATTCCTGCCGTGACTTATCAAACGCCGAAGCAGGAGCGCCGCGAGATCCTGGAAAACTTCAGAAACGGAAGCTACAGGGTGGTAGTGACCTCTCAGGTTCTCGATGAAGGCGTGGACGTTCCTGAAGCTTCATTGGGCTTCATCCTCAGCGGAACGGGAAGCGCACGAGAGTACGTTCAAAGGCTTGGAAGACTGCTCAGAAAGGTTGAGGGAAAGCAGGCGCGGCTTGTTGAGATGGTCTCCAAGGAGACCGTGGAAGCGAGGATGAGCCGAAAACGGCATCAGAACCAGGGCTTGGAGGCATGAGAGCATGCTTCCGAGCGAGCTTCTAGCTGTTTGGAGAAGAAAGGGCACGGTCTGGCCGCGTTACGCTGCGCTGTCCGCCGACAAGCTGGAAGTCGCTAACAGTCTCGTTGAAGTCTACAAGCGCCACGTCGGTGAGAAGAAGCGCGTCGTGAAGGAATTCGTCGACGGGTTTGAGGATGAAGGCTACGATTATCGTTTCGTTCGAGGTCTGTCCCTTCTTCTCGATAGGAGAAGCCGCTTCAGCTGTGACGACAAGATCAACGCCGTGAACCTGAGGAGGAGGATCTTTCAGACAGCCGGAAGACTCGGGTTGCCCACCACGCAGGAACACAGAGCCCGAATAGTTGAAGATGTGGCCTCAGAATTGAAGATAGACGCGGCGACGGTTGAGCAGTTCTTCCACGCCGACTTGGACACTGAGCTGGTGTTGGAGGAGTTTGAACCTTTGTCTGCTCAAGAGCTGCTTCAAGAGTACAACCTCAGCTTGACGCAGACGCTTCTTTTCGACTCTACCGAGGTAAGGTTCACGTCGTCGGGCAACTGGCAGCAGATCTTCCGTTCCATCAAGAGGTTAGGGCTGATCTACGAGGCCTATCAAGCCGAGCGCATTTGGGTGAAGGTAGACGGTCCAGCAAGCCTCTTCAAGCTGACCAGAAGGTACGGGACGGCCACAGCCAAACTTGTTCCCATCATAGTTGCCAGCCCAGAATGGACTGTTGAGGCGAAGATCCTGTGGAAATACACCAACGAGATATGCAACTTCAAGATCGAAAGCTGGAAACACCGCGCTCTGATGAGGAAAACAGAACCAGCACAATGGTCCTTCGACAGCACTGTTGAAGAAGATTTCGCCACACGTTTTCAGGCCCTGACATCCGGGTGGACTTTGAAGAGGGAACCTGAGCCTGTTCTGGCGGGCAGACAAGTTATCATCCCCGACTTCTCACTTGAGAAAGACGGGACCAGAGTGTACCTGGAGATCGTTGGATTCTGGACCGTCGAGTACCTGCTGCGGAAGGTTGAGAAACTGAAGAAGACCGACGTGGACATGCTCGTGGCCGTCGACCAGAAGCTGGCATGCGAAAAACTGTCCAACCTGGGTAAGCAGGGAAGATTGGACGTCATGTACTATCGAGACAGAGTCCCGTTATCGCCGGTTCTTCGCTACTTGGAACACGCGTTTCGAGAGGTCAAAGCGAAGCAGACTAGCCTCGTCAGAGAACTGCCCATAGTGTTCACTGAGCTCATCGTGAACTTTGAAGAGTTGGCGGCGAGAATCGGGGTTTCTTCAGAAGCTGTCAAGGCAGCGCTGACTGAAAAACCTCCTCAGGACTACGTTGCGATGTCCGACAAGCTGGTCAGAAGAGACCGGCTTGAACAGATCGGGAGAACAATCGATGAGCGAATCAGGCAGAAGGGGCGAATCAGCCTGTCCGAAGCCGCTGAGACGATTGAGACGGAAGGAGTAGAAGACGCAACAGGCGTTTTAGAAGCACTCGGATACAAGATAAACTGGCGTGGGATCAGCACCGAAAACGCCGAAGTTGTCAAGCCCTAGCGCACGCACACAAGCAGAAGCTCCAGATACTGCCGCGCGCTAATCATGCAGTTTTCTGGATCGCAGCTCTTCGGGCCTGTTTGCAATACTGCAAAGCTTAATAGTTAAAACGGATAAACAACCCATGCAAAATAGGGGAAGGAAATTGAAAGTGTACATCAGGGAACTAATTGCTGTTTTCATTCTCGCTGGAATACTACTGATGAACGTGAGAATGCCTCTAGCAAATGCAGCTTCTCAAATAAGCATAAACACAGCAATCACAAAAGGCCTTGCATACTTGAACATCACACAATCTCAAATAGACGGATCCTGGGGAGCCGGTTTGTTTCCAATAGCGTCTACAGCGACGGCGGTTCTAGCCTTCGAGAACCAAGGCCACTACAGTTGGAACGCGACAGATCCCTACAGTACGAACGTCCAAAATGGATTAAACTTTCTGTTTGCACATGGCGAAAACATAACGATAAGCAACCAAACAGCAGGTAACCCGGACACTAACGGAAACGGCATAGGAGTAGCCTGGGAATCAGATGGTTACCCAACCTATGAGACTCCGATAGTGCTCATGGCTATAGTGGGCTCTAATGCGCCAACAAACGTCACGAGCGCTGGACCTTTGGGTGTCCGCACGTACCACGACATCGTGGTTGACATAGTGGACTACATTTCCTGGGCCCAAAATGACCCAAGCAGCGGCACGGCTAGAGGTGGATGGGGGTACAGTGAGAACTCAGGAAGCTCCGACAATTCAAATACTGCATGGCCTGTTCTAGGTTTAATGGCGGCTGAACTGTGGGGAATAAACGCGCCACCATTTGTTGCAAACGAACTGAATTACTGGGTTTCAACGTGCCAGGATCTTACTGGAAACTCAACTTCAAACAGTCAGTACGGTTCATTTGGCTACTATGACCACGTTGTCTATGGCGGTGTTGCCGACACGTCATCAGGAATCTTGCAATTGACCTATATCGGCGCACCCTCGACTAACGCTAGTATCATAGCCGCTGAAGGTTACATTAACAAGATGTGGCTTGTTAACGACGCTAGTTGGAATGTTAACATTGGCAACTTATATGCTATGTACGCTGCGATGAAAGCATTCAGGGAGGCGACGCCACCAATACAGTTCGTAGCAAACTACGACGGTACTAACGGGGTTGAGTGGTATAACGGCACAGGCCAATACGCAGACTCACTTGTTGGGAACCAGAGCCTTGATGGTCACTGGATCAATTGGAGCCCTTGGGATGAATCAAGTAATTTCTCCCTAGACCTAAGCACTGCTTTTGCCGTTCTTATTCTCGAGTTCATTCCAGTCAGGGTCACCTACTCGCTTACGGTGACAGTAGAAGACGCAACCAACAACAACCCAATTGTAGGTGCAGCCGTCCAAGCTGTTGGCCCAGAAACCGACTCGGGCAACACTGGAAGCAACGGACAGATAACGTTCAACAGCGTTCAAGCGGGCAGTTACCAGGTTAACGCCAGCGCGTCAGGATATTCACCATCAGCAATCACAGTTTCAGTGACCAGCAACACAGCCGTAACAATAAAGCTGTCGCCAACTACGCCTACTCCGCCGAAACCCGTTGTTGGCGGAAGGGTTGAGCCTGTCAACACACTAGCGATTTTGGTCGCAGCCGTTGAAGACACACTCTCAAAATACTCGGTAGCATTGCTAGCAGTTGGGGCAGTAGCAGCTCTCATAATCTTCAAGAGACGACGCAAGTAGCATCCCTTTTTTCTTTTGAGGAACTGAGAATAGCGCGCGCTTTCTCTGGAGAAAAGGGTTCTGTGGTGCGGGCGCCGAGATTTGAACCCGGGTCGTCAGCGTGGCAGGCTGATGTCCTAGACCAAACTAGACTACGCCCGCAAGTTGCGCATAGCGCAGAGGACACTTCGCAGATGTCCCTATTTTGCTTTTCTAAACACGGCATTTAAGTCTACTCTTTGCGCCAAAATCGTTGTTCAGGCATTTTTGGCGTTGTTCTCGTCAGTGACCGCTTTGGACTGAGCGGCGCCTACCCATTGGGCGCATAGCATTCAAGAACGCTGGTGTATAGTGGCTCCGTGCCTGCTTCTTTCATCGCTTCTTCAACAGCTGCTTGTACACTTGACCTCTCCAGGTACAGAGCCTTAACTAACGCTAGAGTTGTCTCATCTGAGTAGGGCAAATCGACGTAACCCGTCCATGCAATGTAAGCCTTGACTCCCCTGTCCAAGAGTCTTTGAATCGAGTATGAGCTTCCTGTTCCATTGCATCCCATGAGTATGATCGTCGAATCCTTTAGGCCTGTTGGGTTGTTTCCGCCGAGAAAAACCGCGTTAATGGCAAAATACGAAACGTTGTCAAAGGTGATGGCTTCTCTAACAGCTCCAGAAAGCTGCTCTTGAACATATTTTGATTGAGTGTACTTCTCTCCGCTGAAAAGATAGAGGAAACCGCCGCCCGAACCTATGGCACTGTGGAGCCTGAGGATCAGAACCTTGTATCCTCCTACGTTTCTGAGCAGGTCGATGGTGACGTTTTCCCCTCTGAAAACATCAACGCGGTATCCCGCGATTGACAGATAGTTCGTCAGACTCTGCTCATATGCCAAGTCTTGAGAACCGGCGTACAAAGCGTCCAGTATAGCAGCCTTCGGAACTTCGATGGTCGTCTGCTGTGCTGGCTGGGGTGACGTGGTGGAGCTGGTCCAGAGAAATAAACTGATGGACAAGATAAGCATGATAGAAGCTGCGGCAACTAACGCTACTTTCAGCTTTCTTGGGTTCGGTTTCTCCGGCCTTTGACCTTCGCTGGTCTGTTGCTCGTCTCCCTTCTTTCTTTTGTGTGAGGCTCCTCTGTTCTTCGTCCTCAACCGAACTCCGTTTACACTTACTCGCCGCTTGGCATTTTAAGTGTATCGTCTCAAGCAAAATCTCAGGTGCTGACAACGCTGGGAAAAAGACTGGAAAAAAGAAACTCTGCAAACCCTTTTCGGCCGAAGCAAAACTAAGGCAGAAGAGAAGTGCTGACTTATGCTACGCTGCTTTCAGGTTCTTTGCGTCCTTTTCGCGCAGCTTTTTCATCTTTGGAAGTGTTATCTCAAGCACTCCGTTCTTGTATTGTGTTGAAACACCGTTCGTTGCAATGTGTCTGGTGGCTAAGTCTATGGTCTTGTAGAAGTTTTTGGCCTTGACTTCAATATAACCTTCTCCGATTTTTAGCTTTATGTCGTCCTTTTCAACACCAGGTAACTCGACGTACACTTTCACCGCACTGTTTTCTTCGAAGATGTCAACTAGTGGCTCACGCATCTCCTTTAACGCAGTCTTCGGAACTTCGAAGGGCCTTTCACGCAACGGTCGTCTCTTCGAAGGTTTGAACGGTTCGAGTGGTTCCAGCGAGTGATGCGGCTCTTCTGTCCCGAAGCGGCCTCGAATTTCGAATCCCTTTGTGTCAGGCTTATCGATTTGCCTTATCTCCCATAAGCCCTTGATTTCTCCGCTCTGGATTCTTTTCAACATCTTTTCCAGCTCGTTCTGAGACTTTCTCATCAGCTTGAAGATATCGAAGTCTTCGAAAATATCGTCAAAGTCATCATCAAACGACAAGCTCTTTCACCTCCCCTGAAGTTGCTCCATTTCTTCCAACGACTCCATCAGACGGCGCAAAGCCAGGCTTATCATCATGAACGTCTCCCCGAACCCTGAACACACGTACTTGCCCCTTCCAGTCTTCTCCAACAGGCCGTCCTTCTCGAGCTTCAGTGAGTTCTCCCAGACGATCTTCGGGTTTAGGTCCAGGTCCTGCATGAAATCTGCAAAACTCAATGTGCGATCGTCTGCTCCAACGAGTCGCATCATCATTCTCAGCCGTGTCTCGTGGGAGAGAACATCAAAAATGTTCGAGAACCTCTCAAAACTTTCCTCCGTCTCCTTCAACTCTTCTTCCAAATCCTTCTTCGTCCAGTCCTCCGGCGAAAGGGGAACATCGAACAGCGTCTCTCCGTCTCGCACTAATTGAAGTCTCAGCTTCATCCGTGATTCGCTTCCTTTATTACAAAAGAGTAATTACCTTTAGGTAATATATAGCCTTACCGATAGGTAACATTGCTTCAAACCCACCGCCCAGACAACCAGAAGACCCGAAAACACAGCCGGGCAAGGCTGACATGGCTATACACGATGCGCAGGAATTGGACAAAGCTCGTTTCAGACAGGCGCATTGACGTTTTCCGATGTAGAGCTCCAAAGAATCGATCGCTTTGCACGCGGGTGGAATGGTGCGAAGGATAATGCAACGAAGAAGCGAAGAGAGCGAATAGCGCGATCGAAGGAAGAGTGTGCACGACATTTTTTTCCACGAGTTTTTCTTGGCTCAATCCAATGAAATTCAACTGCGTCGCTGGACTTTCGATCAAGAACCAAGTTCTGAGGCTTGCCGAGCTTCATGCTTCCTGTTTTTCGGAGTAGCATCTTCAGCCGCTCATGATCATTTACGCCAGTGGCCGCCCACTTCTGACAACCCGCGGGCTAATAACGTTCCATCTGAGGTACGTTTACTATCGCGCGCTAGCTCGAGTTTTTCCGCAAGCGTAAATAACTCGTCCTTGGCTTGTGAAAAAGTCCATTGTGGTGCCGAGGGCCGGGTTTGAACCGGCGACGACTCGGTCTTCAGCTTCGCCCTCGCTGTTTAAGTTAGCGAGACGAGCGCTCTCCCAGGCTGAGCTACCTCGGCATTGACATCCAAAAAGTGGCACGGTGTGTTTTTAAGTTTTCTGGGCGTTATGTTGGAAATTGGGGCGCAAGCACGATTTCAGCTTATGGGAGATTAAGCCAAAAGGAGAAGAGAGAATGGATAAATCTCCAGGCTTGCACCCCGAATTGAATGGTGTGGCACCGCCAAAAAAGCTTTGTGGAACAAAGTTTCACAAGCAATCGCACTGGAAGCTTGACTCGCGACGCCGACGACGGTTAGAGCAGATGAGTTAGAACGTAGCCAGCGAAGGCACATGCTAAGAAGAGCACGATGATCAAGATCGCATCGATCTCTTTTTCCTCTTTGAAATGGCCATCATCCTCGGTACCTTGCAACTTCACTCGCCTATGCACTTTCTTGGACCTTTCTTCGGGAAAGGCTTTATGAAGCTGAAACAAGTATTCCAAATCTTGGCGAGGAAAAACAAGTATGGACAAACAGGGCTCGTAGTCTAGTTTGGTAGGACGTCGCCCTCACAAGGCAGATTCGCCTGAGGAAGCGGCGAAGATCCCCGGTTCGAGTCCGGGCGGGCCCACTCCCATTTCGGTTCTAGTACGGGCGGTGTTAGTCCGATAGAAGTCTGAACCCTTCAAGGCACTAACCCAACCGAGATGTTTTTGTATTTTTAGCGCATGCCTCGTGAGGTTGGACAGTTTAATTCCTCGTCTTGATATATCGTCAACGCCTCATGGGAAAAAAGCGCGCGCTTGGACAAAGAACCCTTTTGAAAACAAGAATCAATCATGTAAGAGAAGAACAACTGGTACTAGGAGGACAAGTGCCGCGCGCGCTCTTTAGCGCGTCACATTCTTTCCCCATCGGGCTTGCATCTTCGGGTCAGGAATTTTCGCAGGAACAGGTGTATGCTTCAATTGCTCCAGACGTGTCGCAACAATCGAGTGAAGTCGATTACGAAGATCTTCGCCTTTCAAATTGGTTGCTCGTAACTCATCCCTGACTTGTTTTGCCAACTCTTCATCTTTCAGGACTCCGGTTATCCAGTTTTCAAAGTCCCCTCGCCGAAGATGAAACGCCAGGGATTTCACATCTACAGCCTCAACATTCTCGGCAAACTCTTTCAGCGAAGCAGCACTCTTACCAGTGTAGTTTCCTATGTCGTTGTAGAAATAAAACGCCTTCTCTCTAGGAACCGGTTTAAGGACCACTTCATTCTCCGGCATAACCTTCACTTCGAAATAACCATGTCAATGCTCTATTAAAAACTTGTCACTGGACCACGGCAGCGTTTTGCCGCAGGGTTGTCGCGCGCGCGATAGGGCACACTAGAGTTGACAGTGACGCGTCAAAGTAATCGTTAAATGGGCAGTGGACAATTACAACTTGTCTGAGCTGCTTGGCACTCTCCGTTTTGGAGACGAATCATAGCGCGCGACTAAATCATGACCAAGCGAATGACAAAAGAAGAAAAAGGTACAAGTTTTCTGCTCATAGGATTCTTTCAGTTTGTCTTATATCAAGTGAAGAAGTATTCTGAGGACAACGACAAACACTATTATTAATACCACTACGACAATAGCAGAAATTAACCATCCGCTGATACTACCCGCGCGTGCGCGACCCATTTGTTCAATCACCTCTTAGGATTCCTAGGGTTTCTAGTTAGAGAGTCGTTTCAATATAAGCTTTGCACTCTTTGTTTGTTTTTGTTTGTATGGGCAGAAAGAGAGAGAATGTGAAAGAAAGCACGCGCCCAACTAAGTTTCAACAACTGGTTTTAGGTACGCGTGAAGTTCTGTTTTTGGGACCCTTATGTTTAGCCCTCTGTCTGTCCAGCGTGCAACCCCACTCTCCAGGGCTGAAGTGTCCAACATGTTTCGTACATGACCTTTCCTTGCGCCAAGCACAGATTCAGCTACATCCTTGGTCAATTCGATTTCAAGATGAGTTACTTTCCAACTTTCTGGATCTATTCTGAGTTCTTTGACTTTGCCTATTTTCTCGTCTTTGGCATAAACATCTTTGTCCATAAACTCTTTGGGTTTCATACTCATTTTTCCCTCCTTTTTGAAAATACGTTATTCGAAGCACATGCTTTAAGCTTTTGGGCCTAGGTGCCCCTGATAGAATGCCCTAGCGGCTCGAACCGTACGACTCTTTTGTAGCCTCACAGTCACATACGCTTAAATACGCAAATATTGACTTGGAAATAGAGGTGATAGGAATGCCGGACAAGAAGAAAAAAGTTGAAGGGGCTGCTGAGAGAACTGGTGAAGCAGTCGGGGAAGGCCTCAAGAAAGGTGCTAAAGCCGTAGAAGACTTTGGGAAGGGAATAAAGAAAAGAATCGAGAAAAAAGAATAAGAAAGGTAGCGCGGCATAATTTAGCTTAGGTTTGCGATTCTGGGAATCCATGTTTCTTTTTCATTCCTCAGATATTGAACAAGCGCGCACTATCAAAAGTGGGCGCGCGCTACAGTTTCTTTCCTACGATCAATTATCATTTAAGTTTTTATAAGACCTTTGAGGCATATGCCCGCTTGAATAGTACATTGATTATCATCATTCTTCTACTCAAAAGAAAGAACGTAACCAGTAGTAAATCATGTAGCCAAAATTCCTGAAACGTAAGAAAAGACGAAACTTCGTTTTACCCAATCGTTTCTTGTATCCCACGGGCACTTCAACGCATTTCAGTCCAACGTCTAATGTCACCACGAAAATCTGCATTTCTATCTCGAATCCCTTAGCTTTCAACCTTGGGTAAAGAGTTTCAACCGCTTTCCCGCTGAATGCCCAATAGCCTGTTTGCACATCTGTAAAAATTCTCAAGAATCGCAACCCAAGAAACAGCGACACAATGACGTTGGAAAAAATTGTAAACAGAGTCATAGCGCCTTTTTCTCGTTTCCCCCTTACCCTTGAACCAAGCACAACCTCCGCCTTTTCATCCTTCATAGCCTCAATCATCTTTGATAACTCCTCAGGATCATTGCTTCCATCGCCATCAATCATGCACAAAACGTCGTA
The DNA here is from genome assembly GCA_049521795.1 of Bathyarchaeia archaeon. Lineage (GTDB taxonomy): Archaea > Thermoproteota > Bathyarchaeia > Bathyarchaeales > Bathycorpusculaceae > DASPPK01. Next base: position 134 of record JBEKOM010000007.1, on the reverse strand, counting down.
TTTACTGTTGAGAAAGAATTCCATCCCTGTCCTTACACCGCAACCCTTACCTCTCCCGAACTTCTGTCTAATCACTCTAACTCGATATTGCCTTGCCACTTCGACGGTTTCATCTGTACTGCCACCGTCCACAA
>JBEKOM010000006.1:0-99662 GCA_049521795.1 Bathyarchaeia archaeon | reverse complement strand
ATGGCACTCGGGATGGCCCCGTCAAGCTTTCGCTTATTGCGAAGTTTTCGCGACTGCTGCGCCCCGTAGGGCCTGGGCCCTTGTCTCAGTGCCCATCTCCGGGCTACCGCTCCCACGGCCCGAACCGGTTAAAGGCTTGGTGAGCCATTACCTCACCAACAACCTGATCGGCCGCGGCCCCATCCTTGGGCAACGCTTAGAAGCATGCCCTAAACGTCTTTTCGGCAAAAACCCATTCCAGGAATCTTCACCTATCGGGGATTAGCCCCAGTTTCCCGGGGTTGTTCCCGTCCCAAGGGCAGGTTAGCCACGTGCTACTGAGCTGTGTGCCGCGCCTCCAGCGTGGCTAGAAGGCGCACGACTAGCATGTCTTAGTCCCATCCCGATAGCAGTAGGGTCCGGCAGGATCAACCGGAGTTTGCTCCACATTGACCAGCCAGATATTCGTTTATCGGCTGTACAACCGCAAAGTCGACTGGATTTGGAGGGGAATAAACCACTTTACGCCAAAGCCCAATTCAGACCTAACGGATTAGCTTGTCAGGTCCACATTGCTGTCCCCGCAACTGGAGGCCAACAGTCCTCATTCCATATGGCGACTTTGCGCCGTTGAGGTCGGAGTTGAGCCGCCGCCGAAAAATTGCGGAGCTAACTGATTGCCAAAAAGACAGTGAGGCGTCCAAGCACATATAAACGTTTCTTTCAACATCATTATGTTCTTATTTATTCATGGTCAACAATCTTCAAGCAAGTCTAGTAACTCTCTCAGGTTCTTGATGACTCCGTCTGGCAGGACTTTCTCATTTGCTCCCGGTAGTTCGTACGTAAGAGATAACGAACCTTGTGATGGTTGCTCTCTCTCGATAAGGACAGTTTTGAGGCCGACCTTTTTCGCACCTTTGATGTCCGTTCTTGGCGTGTCGCCTACAAAAACCGCTTTGTCTGCCATGATGCCTAGCACTTCCAAAGCCTTCTCATAGATTTCAGGGCTGGGCTTCCGCCTGTTGATCGCACCTGATATGACAACAACATCAAAAAACCCACAGAGATCAAACCTCTTGAGAATTTTTGGGACACATTCAGGAATGGACATGTTGGTGACGATCGCGAGCTTGTACTTGCTCTGCAATTTCCTCAACACGCAGACTGCATCGTCGTCTGGTCGCGCATACTTCATGAACTCTTCGCAGAAGGCTTCGGTGGCTCCTACAACGGTAGAATGTGAAGCTCCCAGTCTGTATCCGAACTTTTCCAGCGTCCGTGAAACCCTGATGTTGAAGTGCGGGTCTTCAAGACTCTCGCTTGTTTCTTCGTAAAGCCTATCTCGCACCTCGAAGTAAACACGAACGAAGTCTTCAAAAGGAATGTCAATTCCATTCTGGACCAAGAAATTGTGGAGCCTTTTCAATGATGGCATGTAGAAGGCATCGTCATTTTCAAGCAAGACTAGGGTGTTAAATAGGTCAAAGAGTACCGCCTCCACGCGCATTTTTGCACCCTTTACGGTACAGTGAGCGATAAACATAAAAAGAGTTGTTGCACCGAACAACTCAAACTCAATCCAACTTCAAGGTGGACAGCGCAAGACATTTCTGCGGTTGAAAACATTCCGCTATTTAGAGACCACCCTCACTTCGGCAACAAAAGTTGAACCGTGACTTCCAGATTATTGCAAAGCCAAGTGACATGTCAGCAAAAGTTTCAGTTGTGATGTAAATCTCGCCTTTGTCTCTGTCTTGTGGAATAATCTTCCGTCAAGCTTATATTGTGTATTGCTACATAATATGCGGGAAGCGAGCCATGAAGTCTGTGTCGAAAAACGAAGAAATCCGATGGCAAGTCATGAAGGCTATGCTTGACGAATTTCCAATGTTGAAAGAAAAGGCTAGAAAGTATCTTGAAGGACAAGGTTCAAATCAGTAAACGTCTTGCTTGTTGGTCTGTACCGCAACACTATTTCTGGACTTTTCAAGGAAGCTTTGGCGGCCAACGAGGGCTGTTCTCACATTAGGTTTTGGTTCTTCTTGAGCAGGTGTTGCGGAGGAATTCTGATCCCATTCTTGCCGTTGTTGTCCTCTTCGGTCTTGAGAAGTTCAGTTATTTCACGGTAGCGTTGCAGAAAATCCATGCCCTTTTCTGTTGCTCTGTATGTATCTCTGTCATTCTCCAAGGTTATCTCCAGCAAACTGATTCTCAACATGAAATTAAGGTAATCATTCAGTTGCGTGAAACTCAGGTTTGCCCGGTACATGATCTGAGTCTTTAGAGACCCATTCATGGTGATTTCCAGGATTTCGGCGATGATGAAGAGCTTGTCCCTTCTTTTGGCGGACGGATTCGAACCCCAAGGATTCATTTTCTATATGCCTCTTTTAGAACTGTTTTCTATAGCAGAAGGAAGTGGCGCTTTTCTTAAGCAGTGTTTCGGAGACCAAGCTATTTCAGGAATCGAAATATTCTCTAGAACAAACTTCTAGAAGCCAAAGAGCATCTTGCAAAGACCTTATTTCCTTCAGGAGAGAATCTTCAAAATGATGAGAAAATGCTGATAGGACTAATGTCAGACACGCACGATAACCTTCCACAAGTTGACAATGCAGTCAGAAGGTTTAACGAAGAAAATGTTGAGCTTGTGCTTCACGCAGGTGACTATGTTGCCGCTTTCGTGATCCCAAGGTTCAAGGATCTGAAAGCTAGACTGATCGGCGTTTTCGGCAACAACGATGGCGATCGCGAGCTCTTGAAGTTAAGGTTTAAGGAAAACAAACGGCTGGAGATACGCGGAAACTTTGCGTACGTAGAAGCTGACGGGTTGAAAATTGCGTTGCTGCATGGAACCGAAGGGGAGCTCTTGGAGGCTTTAGTTGAACGCGAGAGTTTTGACGTTGTGGTTCATGGGCACACGCACCTTGAAGGAGTGCACAAGAAAGGCAGGACGCTGGTCGTGAATCCAGGGGAAGTCTGCGGATATTTGACTGGCAAATCGACTGTTTCGCTGCTTGACACTGTCAAACGCAGAGCGAAGATACTTAAACTCTAATTGAAACTTGCTCAGAAGGCATCGAGGCGGCTCAGATAGAATCTATCACCGTAGGTCTTCTTGAACGAGGCGCCGGAGGTCAGAGGCTTGAACATCATGACTCCCCAGCTCCTGTTCTGAATCATGTAACCGCGGGACCTATAGACTTCCAAAAGTCTGGCATCTAAAACTGCCCTATCATAGACAGCTCCTCTTGTTCTGTTCTCCAAAATGCCTACGAGCTTGTGCATTTGTTCTGCATTCAACGCAATAAGCTCTCTAATCCATATGCCCGTCTTGTCTTCCCTGAAGATGACATAACCTTGTTCATCGACTATGCATTGCTTGGGCCTTATTCCTTCAGTCTTCTTAAGCATCTTGATGTACGCCCTGTCCCGAACGACAAAGCCTGTCTTCTCTTTCGAAAATTCGTTGTAGATTGCAAGGATCTTTTCTGGGTCAAACGCCACGATATTCTCTTTTGGATAATGCTCAGCCTTCTTGTTGTGAAAGACTTTGTACACGCTGGGATACTCGATCAGGTCACCGTAACCCAGTTTCTCGTAAAGAGCATGAGCCACGAGTGCTTGGCCTGTAGACAGGAAGGAAAAACGGTACCGCTTATTCCTAAAGTATTCGTGTGCCTTGTTCATCAGAGTTGTGCAGACGCCCTTCCGAGTGTAGCCTGGCAACGTCGCGACGCCGTACAATCCGCCAGCATATTCGATACTTCGGTCCAGAGTTCGCGTTGCCAGATCCATCACGCCCACGTGTCCAATTATCCTTCCATCTTCAACCCCGCAGAAGCCGACCGGACCGTTCCTCAATCTTGGATCGATCTTAACGAAACCGTCAGACATGCTTTGGTTGAAAACCCATTTAAAAGCATGGTCCAGCAGCGGCAATAGGCCATCCTTCGATTCTAATTCTCTGTAGGGGATGATCTCCATTTTTAACTGTTCCTTTTTGCGCGTTCTCACTCAAGCGTGTGATAAAAATCTTCTTTTCGGGCGTATGCTCTGTTTTCTCAACGGGGCTTTTGTTCAGTTCTTGTTGTAGGGCTGTCTTTTCTGGTTGGCCTGTCTGAAAAGTTCTGCCAGTTGCTCGTCGCCGGCGCCTTTTCTCAGAGGTGTCAAGACGTCTACAAGGTTGTCATTCCTCATCAAACACGGCTTGAGCTTTCCGTCACTCGTTACTCGAAGACGTGTACAGTGCAGGCAGAACTCAGTGTTCTCTATCGGGTGCACAACCTCAACTCTCGAGCTCGGCAAGTGGTAAACGCGTCGGTTATGCATATACGGCCTGCTTTCAACTTTCACCGCGTTTTCCTTCAACACTGCTTCATACGCTTCCAAGGACTTATGATACATTGAATAGAATTCGCTGCTCATGTTCATCGGCTCAAGCTCGATCAACTGCAGAATCGCGCCAGTTCTTTCAGCAAACCTGATCATCTCTGGCACAGAAGCATCATTTGCTCCCTTCAGAATAAGCATGTTAAGCTTCACTGGACACAATCCAGCGTTGACGGCAGCTCTTACGCCTGCCAGCGCATTCTGCACTCGACCGCCGGTTAGTTTGTGATAGACGTCCGCATCTAGCGTTGGGAGGCTTATGTTCACACGGTTCAAGCCGCCAGAATGCAGTTCCTCAGCAACTGAAGCAAGCAGGGTTCCGTTCGAGGTCATGGAAAGATCCGTCAAGCCCGGCGTGGAAGCGATTCCTCGAACAATCTCCACAAGGTCCTTACGCATCAAAGGTTCCCCGCCTGTTAGTTTGACCTTGGATATGCCCAACTTGGCAGCAACTCTCACGATGCGGACGATCTCTTCACTCATCATTTCTCCGTGGCAGATTTCCCCAGGACTCTGGTCGCCCTCACCGTGACAGTATGAGCAGTTCAAGTCACATCTTTTGGTGACTGCAATCCGTAAGTTGAGGAGCGGTCGCCCATATTCATCTTTCAAAACCATCGTTATTCCCGTGCGTGCCTAACGATGACAGTGACTGGCCATCATATAAGACTTGCTTGTGGGGCTCGCGTCTTTTCAACATGAATCGACAAGGCTAAGTGTTTGCAAGCCGATCATGCAATTGGTGGTTCCATTAAATAGGGGCTTTTGTGCGTTCGTTCTCACCATACATGGACGTTGAAACCATCAGAGACATGGCGCCGCATTCATACTAGCCGTGATCTCGCATGTGATTGCGAGCAAACCGAATCTTTAGGACTCTACTCGCGTGCATGCTTCACTACATGCGGTGTCTCAGGCAGGATCAGTTTCTCCACGCAGAGTCTCACAGCGTCCGGTGAGCCAGGAATACAGAAAAGGGCTTTGCCTTTGGCCACTCCAGCGGTTGCCCTAGACAGTACTGCCGCGGATCCGATTTCGTCAAAGCTCAGGCGTCTGAATATCTCGCCGAATCCTGGAAGCGTTTTTTCCAGAAGAGGCGAGACTGTCTCAATTGTTACGTCTGATGGAGCGATCCCTGTGCCGCCGCAGAACACCGCAGCGTCCAGGTCAGGCGAGGCCAGTGCACATTTCACACTTTGCCTAATCAGGACTCTGTCGTCCGAAATCAGCTTTCTCAAAGTCACTTTGTGCCCTGCATTTCTCAACAATTTCTCAATCAAGTCTCCTGAAACATCTTTAAACTCTTCTCCTTTCTTCGATTGGAGATACCGCGACGTGCTGCAGGTGAAAATGCCAAATTTCAGTCTTGCAGGTGCCTCAGTCTTGTGCTTCTTTGCACTTTTGCTCATTTCTGATACCTTCTCTTAACTGGTTTTCTTCACTTTTTTCACGACATGAATGTTTTCTATGGTTGTTGACGGATATTGACCCTGGGCATCCTTCTCGTACTGTTTTACCATGTCCCATATCGTGAGAAGACTCGTGGCAGTGGCTGCCAAGGCTTCCATTTCAACTCCCGTTGAGGCTTTCGCCTTAACGGTTGCAGTGACTTTGACTCTTGTTTTGCCCTCAATTTTCACGTCGATTTCAACGCTGGTTAGAGGCAAATTGTGGCACAGAGGAATCAGGGTGCTGGTTTTCTTGGCTGCTAGGATTCCGGCAATCTTGGCGGTGTGAAACGGGTCTCCCTTTGCAACTTTTCCTTCTCTGATTAGCCGTACAGTCTCGTTTTTCAGCTTAACAGTTCCCGTTGCTGTTGCTTCGCGAAGAATTTCCGGCTTATCAGACACGTCAACCATCGACATTCTAGACTGCCTCCCTATTGTTCTGTTTGGGGTTCTATTTTTTGTTTTGGTGTTCCCAAGCGTCAAAGAGGTTTTGCAACGCTTTAGTCTTGGGTGATTGCTCGTTGACTCTGTAAAGCCGGATTCTGCCAAACATCTTCCGTTGCAAGATGCCTTCGTCTTCCAAGATCTTCAGGTGTTTGTTTGCCGAAATGTAGTTGATCTTTAGCTTGCGAGCAATTTCGGAAACGTTAAGCTCGCCGACGTTGAACAGAATCTTTAAGATTTTCATGCGAAGCCTCGAAGAGAAAACGTCTTCTACGTTCATGACTTCTCAAGCCTCTTTTCGAAAAAGCTTCCTAACTCTTTCTCCAGTTCGCGCGCAGGGATTCTGGGCAAAGAAATGGTTGTTGACCTGCCGCGACTGCCTGTCCCAGAGACCTGTGTTTCAACTATGCCGAGGTTTGAAAAGTTCTTAAGGTATTTCCACAACTGCGTGTGGCTGATTGGCGACGCGTCAAATTCTTCACATACAACGGCATACGTTTGCTCCGCCTCAGAGAGCGATACGCTGGCCTTCTGGTTTTCCTTGAAGATTCTGGCTATAGCCAGCAGGAAGAGTTTCTCGTGCAGGCTGAGAGTGGCAAGGTCGCCTCGCCGCATAGCTGGGAATATGCTTGAAACAGCTTCTCGCACACATTCTGGTGTTACGATGTCAAAGCCCTCAGCGTCTGCGTATTTTCCAGCGCGCCAGAGCAGCTCAATCCCAAAACGGGCATTCCCACTCTCGGAAAAAGCAAGCTCGGCAATAAGCGTCACGGTTCCTTCGGGCACGGCCAGAGGCTCGAAGGCCAGGGAAACCCTGTCATTCAGAATGTCGACGAGCTGCTGTTTTGCGTATCGGTCAAGGCTTATGATGTTGGACTGCAGCGTGCTTCTTGTGCTGGCATCTAGCTGTTTAACCGCGTCCAAATTTCGCAGAATGCACACGAGCGACAGTCGTTGAGGCTTGTTTTGCCTCGTCTCCTGGAGTCGCGTAAGCTTGTATACAGCTTCAGAGCCTTCTCTCTTAACGAGGCTTTCAAACTCGTCCAAGCTCAGGATTATGAAAGCATTTTCTTCGTCCAGAATCTGCATAAGCGTACGCAGAAGTTCTTCAGCCGAGTAGCCACGCTTTGGAAAGTTTGGATGAAAAATCGAGACTACGTGCTGAAGGATGAGGAAAAGGCTTCCGCCATATTCTCGGCAATTAACGTGAACGTAGCGCAGGTTTGTTCCACGCGTGCTGGCTTCGTGAACGATGTCAGTTCCGAAGCGCTGGGAAAGCGCCGTCTTGCCGGTTCCCACATCTCCAGTTATCATAACTCTCTGGGCCATTTTTCCTGGAGACTGCAAGGCAAAATCGAGGAATCCTCTAAGCAGACCTAGTTCATGTTCCCTGTGAGGGAGCCTTCGGGGAACGTAGTTGATGTCGAGTTTTGTTTCGTCCCTGAACACGCTTCGGCCCTGCGACAAATAGTCTTCCTCAAAACTACTAAGCGCAAAGCTCTGTTATCCTTTTCCCTAACAAAACGAAAGTGCTCTTGGAAAAACAAAAGACTAATAAGGAGACAGGTCAATCTATTCGCGAAATGATCCCGAGATATTTCTTCCTAACAAAGGGCACTGGAAAACACAAGGAACAACTGCAGTCTTTTGAGTTGGCCCTGAGGGACGCAGGAATACAGCATTGCAACATAGTTAGTGTCTCAAGCATCATACCGCCAGGCTGCAAGATGATTTCAAGAGAGCGGGGCCTAGAGATGATAAAACCTGGAGAGATAACTTTCATTGTCCTTGCCAGAAACTCGACGAATGAACCGCACAGGCTGATCGCATCATCCATAGGCGTCGCCATTCCATCGGGCAAGCACAACTACGGTTACCTTTCAGAACACCACTCTTTCGGGCAACCTGACGACAAGGCTGGAGACTACTCAGAAGACCTTGCTGCAACGATGCTTGCCACAACCATGGGAATCCAGTTTGACCCAGAAACCGATTGGCACGAAAAAGAACAGCTTTTCAAAACCAGCGGCATGATTATCAAGACGACAAACGTGACACAGTCTGCAACTGGAGACAAAGGCGGCTTATGGACGACGGCCATCGCAGCAGCGGTCTTCGCTAGAGGAACGGATGAGCGACCATCGAAAAAGAGCACAAGTTGATACTGCGCTGGCATAACAAGATCCATAAACACTTTTTCTATTCCAAAACGATATTAACTGACAGAACAGACACCCAAGGTGAGGTGGCATGAAATCATGGTGAGGTTTCGCGAGCCTGCCATAGTTGTCAATTTTAAGACGTATCTCGAAGCAACTGGTAAAAGAGCGGTTGAGTTGGCCAAGAAGGCCGAGAAGGTTAGCCATGAAACGAACGTGTACGTAGCAGTGGCTCCCCAACTTGCAGACTTGTCGGCCGTTGCTCAGGCTGTTGAGATTCCTGTCTTTGCTCAACACGTTGACCCAATAAAGCCGGGCGGTTACACGGGGCATATACTTGCAGAATCTGTTAAGGAAGCGGGCGCAACAGGGACTTTGATCAACCATTCTGAGAAGCAGCTTAAACTTGCGGTCATCGATGACCTAGTCAGGATTACACGGGAGAATGAAATGGTTTCCGTTGTTTGTGCCAACAATCCAACAATCAGTGCTGCTGTGGCGTCTCTGAGACCGAGCGTGATCGCAGTCGAGCCGCCGGAGCTGATAGGCACTGGGATTTCAGTTTCGAAAGCTCAGCCTGATATTGTCTCTGGCACCGTCAAGCTTGTTAGAGAGGTCAATAAGAAGGTGACAATTCTGTGCGGTGCAGGCATAAGTCGTGGTGAAGATGTTGCCGCGGCGTTGAAGCTCGGCACTCAGGGCGTGCTGGTTGCAAGCGGCATCGTCAAAGCGAAAGACCCATATACGGTCATGCGCGAGTTTGCAGAAGCGATGAAGCGATAGGTGAGTCTGGGAAAATTTGAAGGTCGAGGCTGAATGTGCAGCGTGCATCGTTAGCAGGGGCGCAGCAGAGGCTAGGGAGGCCACAACGAACCCTGCGTTGCGTTTCAGAGCGATGAGCGACCTGATGCGGTTGCTGACTAAGGAGTTTAGACCGACGGCTGTTCCCGCAGAATTGGGCACAAAGAGAGACCGGGTGATAAGAAGGGTCACCGGCAACAATGATCCGTACAAGAGAAGCAAGAGGATAAGCAATGAGAAGGCTCTGAAACTCTTGTCCTACGCGAGAAAACTGGTCGAAGAAGGTTACGCGCAAGAGGACCGGTTTAAGAGAGCCTGCCTGTGTGCCATCGTTGGCAACATTATTGAATTCGACATTCCAGGTCACAAGGCGTCGTTCAGCAGTCTGAAGAAGAATTTCAGAGAGGCGTCAAAGGACCTGGCTATCGATGACATCAACAACGCTTACGAGCTGGCAAAGAAGGCTCGTACGATTCTCTACTTAACGGACAACGCTGGCGAAATCGTCTTTGACACGCTGCTTGTTGAGCAGTTGAAAAACATGGGTTTAACAGTGACAGTCGCCGTCAAAGGTCTGCCGGTTATCAACGATGCGACTCTGGAGGATGCTGAGGCTTCTGGAATGAACAAAGTCGCTGACAGGGTGATAACTACGGGAACAGATTCTGTGGGACTGGCAGTGAAAGAGGTTTCGGCAGAGTTTCTCAGCGCGTACGATTCAGTTGACATCGTCTTTGCCAAAGGCATGGGCTACGCTGAAACCTTGACTGAATGCAAACTCAAGAAACCGCACTTTTTGCTCTTAAGAGCCAAATGCACTCCCGTGGCAGACTTCTTCGGCGTGGCAAGAGAAAAGAACGTCGCCAAGCTGATGCCCTAGATGAGACTGCCCTCTATAAGCCTTGACCGAGCAGCTCTTTCCAACTTTGAGAACTCGATTCGGAAAGAGTGGCTCATAACAAACGGTTTAGGCGGCTACGCGTCTTCCACTGTCCTAGGCATAAACACGAGGAAATACCATGGATTGCTGATAGGAGCTGTGCACCCGCCGAGAGACCGAAGAGTGTTCTTGTCAAAGCTGGATGAGGAAATAGTCTTAGGAGACGATGCCTACCCGCTTGGTGCCAACGAATTTCAGAGTGGAATTCTGCCTCGGGGATTTGATTTTCTGCAAGAATTCTCTATTTCGCCATTCCCAAAGTACGTTTACGTCGCACACAACGTGATCGTTCAAAAAGCAATCCTCATGCCCTACGAAAAGAACTGTGTGATAGCAGTTTACAGTGTTTCAAACAAGGGTAGTTGTGAAGCCAAAATGCGCCTGTCGCCACTGGTCAACTGGCGACTTTTTCACTCAGTTACGGATAGATCGAAGGCTTCCGATTTCAGCAAAGAGCAGGAATGCAATGTGGTCAAATTGAGTTTCAAGAATCCTAAGGCAACCCTTCTATTGAGGGCAACAGACGGAGGGTACTTTGATGCGGGCAAATGGGTTGAAAGACTGTACCTTCGTGAAGAAGCAAGTCGTGGAGAAAGCTGCCTCGACGATTGTTACCAACCTGGATACTTCGAAACAAACGTAAGCGCGGGCGGGACCAAGGACTTTGCAATTGTTGCGGTCGCAGACGAAGATGAAGATCGGGCAGGAAAAGCTTTGAAAGAAATCCCTTTGACAGTCAGTGACCTCAGGGCCTTGTTCGAAAAAGAAACGGGAACTCGTGAGGATGCAATAACAAGATTCTACGGTTCCCATGAAATCAGCTCTGCAAGTAATTGGCTAAACTGGCTTGTCCTAGCGAGTGGGGCATTCATAACGAAAGGTATGGACGACACGCAGAGATCCGTGATCGCGGGCTATCATTGGTTCAGTGCATGGGGGAGGGACACGTTTGTTTCCCTGCCTGGATTGATGCTTGTCACGGGGAGGTTTGAGGAAGCGAGAGCAGTTTTCCTCGGGTTTGCAAAACACTGCGATAGGGGGCTGATTCCGAACTTCCTTTCAGACGAAGTTGGACCGCCAGCTTACAACACGGTTGACGCTACACTTTGGTACATAAACGCAGTGTTACAATATTCTAAGTACACCGGCGATTTCAGATTTGTTAAACAGTACCTCTGGCAAGCATTGAAGGCCTTCGTCGAAAACCATGTTGAGGGAACTCTATTCGGCATTCATGTAGATGCTGATGGCTTGCTCCGCCACGGTCCACAGTTGACTTGGATGGACGCGGCGGTTAACGATGAGCCAGTGACGCCTAGGCCTGGAAAGGCCGTTGAAGTACAAGCCTTGTGGTATAATTCCCTGAAGACCATGGAGTCGCTGGCAACCAGGTTCGGCGAGAGTAGCAGAGCTGAAGAATACCTGCAAATGGCTGAAGCGGCCCAGAAGAGTTTCGTTAGCAAATTCTGGAATTTGGAAAGAAGCTGTTTGTACGATGTGGTTGATGAGCATGAACTAGACGCTTCTCTGAGGCCCAACCAGATCATTGCCGTCGCATTGGATTTCACAATGCTTGACGATGCTAAGAACCAGAGGGTCGTTGACGTTGTTCTCAATGAGCTTCTAACTCCCTGCGGTTTGAGAACTCTTGCAAGGAATGACCAGCGCTACGTTGGAGTCTACTCGGGTGACAGAGCAAGCAGAGACAGAGCATACCACAACGGCACGGTTTGGCCCTGGCTCCTGGGCCCGCTAACCACAGCTTTTCTTAAGGTCAACGGATGTGCAGAACTGCAGCGCGAATACGCGTTCCAAAACTTTCTGAAACCGCTGTTCACACAGAAGGTTTTTGAGGCAGGGCTTGGAACCCTCGGAGAAATCTTTGATGGGGAACCGCCGTACACGCCTAGAGGATGCATCGCTCAAGCGTGGAGCGTGGCAGAACCATTCAGAGCTTATGTAGAAGATTTCCTGCAAGTCAGGCCGGAATACGAGAAGAGGGTCTTACAGACTTCAGTGTGAAGAGGCTTCTCTCATGCTTTCTGCGGCTGTTTCGGGAGTCATAGTGTTTATGTACACTCCTGTGCTTTTTTCGAATCCAGCCCATGTTGCCAGCTTGGGGTAGACCTCCAAGTGCCAATGATACTGGTCAGACGCTTCCTTGCTCGTGGTCTGATGGAAACCAAAATTGTACGGAGGATCATTCACTAGGCATTTAAGCCTGCCAAGGCACTCCTTTAATGTCTCTGCAAACGTTTTCACTTCGCCCTTTTGCATGTCGAGCAGCGAGCTCTGGTGGTTTTTCGGGAACATCCAGAACTCCATAGGATTTATACTCGCATAGGGCGTGAAGACGGCAAACTTCGCGTTCTCCAAGACGAGTCTTGGCCCTTTGCTTTCTTTCTCAATTATATCGCAGAACACGCACTTCCTGTTTTCTTTCCAGAATTTCTTTGCCCCTTTAATCTCCTCTTTGACGATCGTTGGCACAAACGGGGTTGCAATTATCTGACTGTGAGCGTGAGAGAGAGAGGCTCCTGCTTCTAGCCCGTGGTTGCGAAAGATTGAAACATACTGCACATAAGGTTTCGCCGAGAGCTCACGCAGCCTGTCAACATAACCGCTAATGACTAGTGCTAGTTGTGTGATTCTTGCGTTCGCCGGGTGTTCATCGTGAATTGGCGATTCAACGAGGACTTCGTGATGTCCGACGGCCATGGTCAGGTTTTGACTCTTACAGATCAGCCTTGAGTCGACCTTGTCGTGCGGAGGGGAAAACGCTGGATAAAGGTTCGGGATCACGCGGATCAGCCAGTTCTTCTGTCTCTGGTCATCTCTGTCCGCAGTCTTCTTTATACCGCTGCCTGACTTGAGGTAAACCAGAAAGGCTGGTGGAGTCATGTGCTCGTTGCCAGGACACATCGGGCAAACACCGACCTTGGCTGACCGGGTTTGCTGCTTTGCAAAGTCGGTCGGTCTGCGGCCGCGTCCAGTGGCGATGACGACCCAGCGGTCAACCAGATAATCCTTGCGAACCTCGTTGAAAGGCATGCCTAAGCTTCCAGTTAACACCAGAATAAACATTGACGACATTTATCATTTTCTAGAGACCCAAAGAAACTAGTGTGATTGATTGCAAAGTCGGAATCGTTTCACAGAAAAGAGCGGTGGGCCACAGGAGATCGACGCTCAGAATCCGCTGAACCCTCAAATCCTACACTCGTACCCGCACCCCCTTGAGCGCTGAACGCCCAGACTTAGGTTGCTCCCTCCCGGTCCTGGCCAAGTTCGCCTGGTCAACACTAAAGACAGCTCCCCTACGGAAGCCGCCTAATGACCGCCAGCCCCAAGGGACGGATAGTCTTCGCTTCGGAGATGAAGGCCTCAGCAGCCTTAAACGCCTCAGCCCCAGCTTTCGGCCCGTCCTATAGAGGGTTTACGGTACAGGGGACCCCTACCCCCCCGCCTAAGACCCACCGCAAGAAGACTCTGAACCATTTCAGAACTATAAAACTTTGCCCCCAAAACCGCTCCCGCTATTTTTATATCTTGTGCTGCAATGCTTACGTGTCGGAGGACCTGCTATGGTCTTCGGTCTAGCTCGGAAGTCCAGGTGCGATGAGTTGCAGAAGCAGAACGATGAGTTAAAGGCATACATGAATGTCTTAACTGGCCAGGTGGAGACGCTTCGAAGAGAAGTTGCAGAGCTGGGAAAGGAGACGAAGGCGTCCAAACGAAGAATCTGGCAGCTTCGACAAGAAACGAACAAATTGCGTGTTCAAAAGGAGGAACTCGCAGATTCTGTCGAAATCCTCACCAAGGAAAGGGAGATCTTTCAAAAAACAATTCAAAACCTTTGGCAAGCAGCAAAAAAACGAAAGCAGACTAATCTGCCAACAAGCGCGGAAGTCCGATTGATTTAGGCCTCGCATTCGCATTGTTGTGTTGGCAAAAACCTTGCCTCAAGCGCGCTCATGACTCTTTCTTGGAAATCAATGATCACACTATCAGTGCCGACATACATACAGCTTAATTTTCAGCTCAGTCTCCAAAACCCATTCCCGTAATCATATCGCCAAAGGCTGTAGCGATAGGGCTGAAAGCATTGAACCCAATAAGCACTATTATAAGATTGATCAAAATCGCCAGAATATCCAAAGTAGGCGGCAGCAACAAAACAGTGATGGGGCAACATGCTTTCTGTCACATTCGCTTCGCAGGCTACATTCATTTGCATGTGGCAAAAATAGAACTTCAGTTCTAAACCCAAAAAGAGATCGCATCACCGTGCTCTCTGCAAAGAGCGATGCTTTCGACAAGTTCATTAGATGGGCGTCCAACTTGTAACTTGAGGGGGAAAATGTCGGAAACCACGATTTTCCCTTTTTCTGCTATCGTCTCGCTTGACGATCTAAAGCTTGCACTCATTCTGAACGCCGTTAACCCCAAAATCGGGGGAGTTTTGATCAGGGGGTCAAAAGGATCGGGGAAAACCACCGTTGTGAGAGCGCTGGCCGATGTCCTACCCAACATTAAGACAGTTAAAGATTGTCCGTTCAACTGCAACCCAAACGACCCTTCAAACATGTGCGAGAAATGCCGAGCCGACTACTTCAGAACCGGTTCATTACCATCGCAAGAAAAGAAGATGCGAGTCGTGGATCTCCCCCTTGGAGCAACAGAAGACGCAGTAGTGGGAACCCTCGACATTGAAAAGGCAATAAAATCTGGAACACAGTCTTTTGAACGCGGAATCTTGGCAGAAGCCAATCAGAACATACTCTACATAGATGAAGTGAACTTGCTGCCAGACCACATAGCAGATGATCTCCTAGATGCTGCAGCAACCGGATGGAACATCGTGGAGCGCGAAGGAGTCTCGTTGAAACACCCTTCACGTTTCATACTGGTGGGCACGATGAACCCTGAAGAGGGCCAAATCAGACCACAGCTGCTTGACCGCTTCGCACTTTCGGCAGAAGCTCACAACATCGGCTACGCAATGGACCGCGTCGAAATCGTCAAGAGAAACATCGATTTTGAAGCCAATCCCGAAGCCTTCGTCAAGAAAGCTAATGCCGCCCAAGAAGAACTCAAAGCCAGAATAGCTCAAGCTAGGGAGAACCTGCCCAAGGTTGAACTCTCTCAACGGCTGATCGAAGTGATCTGCAGAGCGTGCATTGAGCTCAAGGTCGACGGTGTGCGCCCAGACATCGTTATAGCGAAAACTGCAAGAACCCTGGCTGCGTTCGAAAACAAGAAAGCAGTGACGGTTGAACATGTTGCAAAGGCGGCCGAGCTGGCGCTCAATCACAGGACCAGAGAAGGAGGATTCTTGGAGCCTGCAACTTCTCAAGAGATTAGAAACGCTCTGTCCATGAAACTCAAGGAGGCGAACTATGATGCCGGAAGCGACAAGGGCAGAATGCAGGAAAAAGTGAGCGGGACTCTCGACCGCGAAGAGCCTTCACCCAAGAACCTGAAGACGCGACTTCTCTCGCCTTTCGGACCGAGAAGTCGAAGCGGAACAGAAAAGCAATTTGGCAGAGCAAAGATTTTTGACGGAGAAACCCCCACGGACCAAGGGACAAGAAAAAACCAAACCCAGAAAGGAGACCTTCTGATAGACTTTCCTCCTGAAAAAGGAGGCAAGCATGCACCATTCATCAACAAGTCCGAACTGTCCTTAGCCCGACTGGTCAGTGGCGTACAGTTCCTTGACAGAATCAAAGAGAGCAGGTTTCTCCCATTCAGGTTCTTTTCCAACCGCAAAAAACCTTCAAAGCAGCCTGTGAAGGCTGTTGGAAAAAGAGTCGAATCTTTGACTTCAATCCGTCGGGGGCGCTCGGTAGGATGGAAAACCCCAAAAGGGTCACCCTTGGACATCCATTTCCCAGCAACCATCAGGTCTGCCGCAAGGAAGCAAGAAGGAAGAGAACACGATTCTAACATCGCAATCACGATTCGCCCTGAGGACGTCAAAGAAAAGCTGCGAATCTACAGAGCGCCGATGACGATAGTCTTCGTTTTAGACCTCAGTGAATCAATGCTCGAGGGAATCGACAGCATCAAAGAAGTCATGCTGAGACTGCACAACGACGCCTACCGCTACCGAGACAGAGTTGGATTAGTGGCCTTCAAAGACACGGGAGCAGTTGTCGCACAGCACCCGACGGCAAACCTGAGACTCGTGACCAACAAACTGCTGAAGCTAAGGATGAGTGGGTTAACACCCTTGGCCGCTGGCATGCTGAAAGGACTCGAAGTCTTGAAGGAAGAAGAACGAAGAAACATCTCCACGATTCCGGTGCTTACAATAATCACTGACGGCGAAGCTAACATACCCCTTAAAGATGACCTGCGGACCGGTGAAACAAGGGAATTCAACCCTCTCGACGCCTCTTTCTACCATTACGAGAAAGAAGCACAAACAGACGCAATATCAGTCGCGCAAATGATAAAGAAGGAGGGGATACAGACTGTTGTCATTAACACAGCACCGAACGCGCCTTTGAGCCCAGAGCTGTCTTTCTTCGACGAACCATCAACCACGGGCTCTTGGACCACCGGCATGATAGCGACCCTGACAAACGGTGTACACTATGAGTTACGCCTGCGCTCCGCCGACAAAGAGAAAGCAGTGGCGGAAATCTCTGGTATTCTGCTTCAGACACAGGAGCGATTATCTCTTCGCCACAGAATACTAAGAGGAAAAGAAGACTAAACGGTGCAAAACATGGCAGAGTCAATACCGTGCGCCGCCTGTGGCAACCCAAGCAAGAGTTTTCTGTTCAAGGACAAGGAGCTAGGCATCCCTATATGTTCCAGAAAGTGTGAGTATGACTACCTCAAGAACCTGTCTCCAGGCGCAACACAGCACACCATGGTTGTCCAATACTTGGACAGCAAGATCAGAGAATGCAAGAAGCGCAACAGAGTAGGCTGGGGACTCACCGGCGCAGGAGCCCTTCTCATGCTACTTGGATTCCTAATACCCGACGTGAGCACGTTCATTGCTGGAGTCATCATGACGTTCCTAAGTGCGTTGACAACGAGACACTTTGAAGATACCGTGAGAAAGATGACAATCACGAGAAAAAGGCTAGCCATCTAAGAAAGTGTTACTAAAGGGTTTGGAGTCAAACTTTGTCCCCAAACGTGAACGCGTGCTTTCAACAGCCCAAAGGGTATTTTGCGTATGGCTAAGAGCGTCTTTTTTGTCCAATTGCTTGAAAATGTGAGCCGAGACAGGCCGTGTCTGGTCTGTTGGCCAAATCGAGTTCAATGCGCATTATTTTGTCGAAGAGTTCCTCAGTGAATTCTTCACTTATCAACCTCTCCCAAGATAAACCGAGGGGCATAGTGAAGAGTTTTCCCACTATTCTGTCTACTCTCACACCGTTGTTCTCCAGCATCTGCATGAACTCTTGAGGTGACAGAGCATAGACTTCCAGACTCCGATCCATGATGAACGGGGTTTCCCTTAACAACACTTTGGATGCATAACCAGCGTCTTCAGAGACTATTGAAAGCGCCAACACGTAGCGGTTCTGTCCGGTCAAGATTAGGGGATGGCCTTTCTTCAGAACCCTGACAAGTTCCTTTATGACAGTTTCCTGTTCCTTGATGAAACAGAGAGCGTGTTCACAGAACACGAGGTCAAACGTCTCGTCTCTGAAAT
Organism: Bathyarchaeia archaeon; assembly: GCA_049521795.1. Taxonomy (GTDB): domain Archaea; phylum Thermoproteota; class Bathyarchaeia; order Bathyarchaeales; family Bathycorpusculaceae; genus DASPPK01. The sequence goes on along the minus strand of JBEKOM010000006.1, from coordinate 81,815 downwards.
CGAGTTTGAGCAGGTCGCATTCTTTGACTTGCACTCGGTCTTGTAGACCCTGCTGGACTATTTTCTCTTCTGCAACCTTCAGCATCCCTCGAGAAATGTCTCCCAAGACCACTCTTGGACCGCACTTTGCGATAGGAATAGTCCATTTTCCCGTTCCACCAGCGGCATCGAAGACAAGAGCTCCAGAATTCTTAGGAACATAAGGTTCTGTAATCTTCCACGTTACGGCATCATACACTCTGCTCCACAATTGTTTGGAATAATCGTCATATGTCGAACCTTTATCATCATAGTACTTTTTCACCGAATTTTCATGAGAAGAAGACACGTTTGTCCCTCCTACCGACGAGAGCCCTATGCGTCATTAAGCTTTAAGAATTCTCCTTGGCCATGAAACCCAACTTCATTCAGGAAACACCCATCAGGGAAAAGGCGTTACAAGAAGGTGGACATTATGAGCAGAGAGGAAGAGAAGAAGGGAAAAGCTGAAGAAGCGACCGGCAAAGCAAGCGAAACCCTCGGAGAATGGACTAAAGAAGGATTCGGCGTTGTCAAAACGTTAGGAAAGGAGCGAGAGAAGTCGTCCCCGAGAAACAGAAAGATGAAAAATAGTCAACGAAACACATGGTCTACGTCTTCAAGAGTCTGTACTGACGGTTCAGACAGTCGACCATCTCGTTCTCAAAAAGCTTCCTCAGAGACTTGTAGACCTTCTTCGGAGACTCGCCAGTTTTCTCAGCGATCTCCGCAAGCGTCAAACCCTTGCCAGCGTCTTTCAAGGTTGAAACTACAAGCTCATCTACCTTGTTCAGCTTCGTCACATGAACCATCCTAAAGCCGTCAGACCGGTTTTACCAGTCTATCATCAGAATTTCTTATAAGTTTTTATCCTCGATCAAGAAGCAAATCGTATCTTGACTGAAAAGGAAAACTGTCCAGCTGAGAAGCAACGATCAAGTGTGACACCCTTTTACGTCTACGTCATTCTCTGCGAAGGCAACAACGTCTACACAGGCTACACGAAAAACCTGAACAGGCGAATCAACCTTCACATGAAAGGCAAGGGTGCTAGGTACACGAGGATGCACAAGCCGCAAAAGCTCATCTACTTCGAGAAGCACAGCTCGAGGGCAGAGGCCATGAAGAGGGAGAAAAGAATCAAGAGACTGAACCACATGCAGAAACTCGAACTGGCCAACCGAAGCACGAAAACCAAGCACGCAAAAAAGACGCGCAAAGACTAGGATTCGGCGCAGATGTAGTCCCTGTTCTGCAGCTCAAGGGGCGCGCGCTAGAAGGCAACGATCAGTCTGGTGGAAACGTAAACTGAGGCTAGAGCAAATATGGTGCCGAAGAAAAAGAGAACACCAATCGCGATCGCGCCCAAAGCCGTTTTCAGATCCAGAAAGCTACGTGGTGCAACCTTCCAGAATTTGACTTTGCTTCCTGAAGTGGAGAGCTCAGCCGAACGACACGTTTTGAAAATAGTTTTATACCTCGAAAAATGTAGGGAATCATAAGTAGCAAAGAGGCTGGAGGTGAGTTTGAATGGCGAAGAAATCTAAAGGTGAGAAGTACAAGTGCGCGGAATGCGGTCTGGTTGTCCTCGTTGATCAGCCATGTGGATGCGAACCTACGTGCGAGCTCATGTGCTGCGAACAACCGATGAAAAAGGTAAAAAGCAAGTAGAACTCGTTCGTCCGCGCGCTTGCTTTTTTCTTGACTGCGCTCGACTATCCTTGCTTGTTCCACTCAGTCTTTAGCCGTGAGGCGAAGCCTTCCTCGTCTTCGCTGATTCTCCTTTTCACTTCTTTCCACGTTGCGGGACAATCCTTGTATTGGACGCCTACAATTCGATGAATAATCTTGTCAACTTCTCGCTTGTCCTCTTCAGTAACTCTTATTCCTGTCTTCCTGAAAAGCTTTTGAAGATGCCTAAAATAACGGTCACAACGAATCTCCAAAGCCTAAATGATCTTTCGCAGGCTTAGGACTTTTCTGGCAACAGCAAACGCAGTCTCAGACGAGCAAGCTGTCCAGGTCTATGAGATCTTTCGAAACCACCGCTCTGACACCCTTCTTGGGGTCAACAACCTGATTTATCCTTAGATCTATGGCAAGACTGCCAAACATGTAAGCAGTCTCGAAGGGCCAGTGGTGCTCTCGCATTAAAGCCTCCACCGCAGCCTCAGCTGCAAACTTCGCCGCCTCATCCAGCGTTTCTCCGCACGCTAGGAAAGCGTACGAATCCTTTGTTTCTAGTATCGGCCATTGGGGCTTCTTTCGCTTTATGAGTTTGAACCTTAACAGAATTTCTCCTGGCACTTCAACCGCGGAGACGCAGAGCTCGCCGTCTGTTTGGACCGCGTGAACATCGCCGAGCGCGAACAGGGCGCCTTCGACAAAAACTGGTAGGTACAGCTTGGTGCCGGCGGTCACCTCCTTAACATCCATGTTGCCCCCGTGCTTGCCCAGAGAACCACAAGGGATTTCACCGCTTTCAGGAGTCACGCCTATAGTGCCTATCATCGGGTTTGCTCTAATGCGGACGGTTTCGAAACTCACGTGATTCCTGCTTATCCTAACGATTCTGGATGAAGGTCTGAACGTTTTTTCTGCCAGAATTCCACCCTTGGGAACGGTGACTATCACGCCTTTCTTCGGAACCTTTATTTCAAGTATCTCAACGACAAGAGTGTCTCCTGGTCCTGCATCTTCAACGAATATGGGGCCCGTGGCTCCATCAACTTTGGACCAGTCGAGCACATTCACTGAATCTTTCTCGCTCCTGATCTGGCCACTGAAGGCATCCTCGGTTTCGACTAGGACGAGTTCGCCGGGTGTTACATACTCAGCTGGCTCGTGCTGAGGATTGAAGCTGTAGATTACTCTGTCTCTGCTGACTGTTTTCGCAACTGTTCGACCCGTGTTCTTGTCGAGCACAGTCTTCTTTTGTGTTCGAGTTTAAAAAGAAATGCAAGGCCGACTAGCGTGTCTGTGCGTGCAAACCATTTATACCGTTCGCAATCAATATTCCATCAACGGTGAAAAGTCGTGCTTGTCACAAACAAGGACCTAATGGTTCCAGCCCGCCAAAGAGCTTATGCAGTGGGGGCCTTTAACATAAACAACTTAGAAACTGTGCTGGCAGTTTCAGAAGCAGCTGTCGAAGAAAAATCACCCGCCATAGTTGCTGTCACGCCGAGCGCCATCAAATATGCTGGCCTACCTTACGTTTCGAAAATTGCGAAGACAGCAGCAGAATTGTGTGCAGTTCCAATGTCGCTTCACCTTGACCATGGGGAAGACTTCGACACGGTCTCCAAGTGCATAGGAGCAGGGTTCACGTCGGTCATGATCGACGGTTCGCATCTGAAGTTTGAGGAAAACATCGCATTGACCAAGCGTGTGGTTGACCTTGCGCGTCCAAGAGGAGTTGCGGTTGAAGCGGAACTTGGAAGACTCGCTGGGGTTGAGGAGAAAACCGTTGAGGAAAAAGAAGCCATTCTAACGGACCCTGACTCAGCTAAAGAATTCGTGGAGCGCACAGGCGTCGACGCACTTGCAGTGGCAGTCGGCACGTCTCATGGAGCTTACAAGTTCAAGACTGAACCCAAACTTGACTTCGAAAGACTGAGAGCCATAAGCGACAGAGTCTACGTACCGCTTGTTCTCCATGGAGCATCGAGCGTCCCAGCCTGGCTCATTGAGAAGGCGAGCAAGTACGGGGCGGAGCTTGGCGGAGCGAAGGGCATCCCTGAAGAGCACATAAAGAAGGCCATCTCGCTGGGAATCGCGAAGATAAACATCGACACGGATTTGCGTCTCGCTTTCACGGCAACAGTCCGCGAGGTGCTCGCAAACTCGCCGAAAGAGTTTGACCCAAGGAAGATCATGGGTCCAGCGAAAGAGGCCATGAAAGAGGTTGTCAGGGGCAAGATGCGCTTGTTCGGAAGCTCTGGCAGAGCTTGAATGGAGAACCGCCCGAATGAAGGTTGGAGTCTTAAGCGGAGGCGGCGACGCTCCAGGAATCAACGCCGTCATAAGAGCCGTGGTCAAGAAGGGTATACAGAACTACGGCTTCGAGATGATCGGCATAAAAGACGGCTGGGCTGGATTCATCGAAGGCGAATACTTGCCGTTGGATCTTAAAGCAGCTTCAGGCCTTCTACCTAGGGGAGGATCAATCCTGGGCACTTCTAGAACGAACCCCTTCAAGAGAGAAAAGGGACCTGAAAGAATTATGAAAAACGCGAGAAAGGCGGGCATCGGAGCCCTCGTTGTCATCGGTGGGGACGACACTCTTAGCGTAGCCCAGAAGATGGGCGAGCTTGGACTCAAGTGTGTCGGCGTGCCCAAGACCATCGACAACGACTTGGCTGGAACGGACTACACGTTTGGCTTCATGACGGCGGTCGGCATTGCCACTGAGGCGCTGGACAGGCTTCACTCGACAGCCGAGACGCATCACAGGGTGATTATCCTCGAAGTCATGGGCAGATACACAGGGTGGATAGCTTTAGAAGCCGGATTAGCCGGCGGCGCAGACGTCATACTGATCCCAGAGAAACCCTTCGACATAGACGAAGTCTGTGAGTGCATCAGACAGAGACAGAGGAGAGGCAGAAATTTCAGCTTAATAGTCGTTGCCGAAGGAGCTAAACCTAAAGGCGGGGTTGAAATTGTCTACAGCGAAAGCGTCGACGAGTTCGGCCACATCCACTTAGGAGGCGTTGGCTACTACCTCGGCAAGGAAATCGAAAAATGCTTGAACATCGAAACACGGGTCGTCGTTCTGGGCCATCTTCAGCGCGGCGGCTCCCCAACGGCCTTCGACAGGATATTGGCCACGAGATTCGGAATCGCAGCCATAGACCTGGTTCATGAGGGTAAATTTGATCGCATGGTCGCCATAAAAGGAAACAAAATAGTGTCCGTTCATCTTAAGGAAGTCATTGGAAAGAGAAGGCCGGTAGACCTGGAACTCTACGACATAGCAAGCGTGTTTTTCGGCTGAGAATTTTACAATTCGTGCTCAACGCCTTTTTCCATAGAATGCAGCTTCAACAGCACAGACCAACATTGTACACCGTACGTCGATGCAAATGTTGTGAGGTCTCAGGTTGCCAACACGTTTGCCAAACTCAGCAGGTTCAAGTCTAGAGGTTTCTCTTTGCTGCATGATTTTTCGAGGTCCATGCTCGTTACACTGCCGTTTTGGAGTCCGACTATCATGCTTCCTCGGTTCTTCGTGAGCAGCTCAACGGCCTCGTTTGCAAAGAGGCTGGCTAGAAGTCGGCTTCTGGCCGAGGGGCTTCCTCCTCTTTGAGCGTAGCCCAGGACGGTTAGCCTGACCTCGGTTCGCGTTTCTCTCTCGATGTCTTCTCCGAGCTTGCGCGTGTCTCCGATTCCCTCTGCTGCAACTATTATGCCCGATTTCTTTCCTTTGGCGCTGTTCTCTTCCAGTCTTTCGACTATTTTTTTCGTTTCAACCTTGACCTCTGGGACTAGGATTATCTCTGCTCCAACCGTCAGCCCCACGGTTGCTGCGAGGAAACCTCTTGCTCGCCCCATGACTTCAACTATGAAGATCCTCTCATGCGAGATAGCTGTGTCTCTTATCTTGTCGATTTCATCAACTGCTGTGTTCAAGGCCGTGTCGAAGCCTATCGTTTCTTCCGTCCCAAACACATCGTTGTCGATAGACGCTGGCACTCCGACTATGAGACTGTCTGTTTCCCTGCTCAGCTCCAAAGCACCGTGAAAGGAGCCATTTCCCCCGATGACCACGAGTGCGTCAAGGCTTCTCGAAGCGAGGGTTTCGGCCGCCTTGGTGATGCCTTCCGGCGTCTTGAACTCTAAGCATCTTGACGTGTGTAGGATCGTGCCGCCGAGCTGAATTATGCCCCCGACGGATCTGGGAGTCAGTGGTCTACAACTGTTCGTTATCAAGCCTTCCCAGCCCCTCTCAAAACCTAGAACCTGAAGCTTCTTCGAGTAAGCTATGCGAGTGATAGCCCGGATAGCAGCGTTCATGCCCGGCGCGTCACCGCCGCTCGTTACGACACCTATGGTTTTCAACGAGCTTGTCATCCTCCGCGAGTGATTTTAGTCCGCATCTCTTATGCAGGTTTTAGGACATAAAAGTCTGCCCGTGTCAAAGATAGCATGAAATAGCCTGAAAACTGCCTCAAGTAGAATTTTGTCTCGAACCCACATAATACTCGTGCTGTTTAAGATACCAGTATTCGCGTTTTGCCTCGTCCAACGAGGCCTACCCTTCAGTTTTCAACGTCTAAGAACATTTTGAAGGGCTTTCTAAAGTCTTTTGAAGACTCTGCAGATGGCTAGGCTGACCCAGGGTCTCAGGTCTTTGTCCCCTGTTTTTAGCAGTTTGACTCTCCAGAGGCCGTCTTCTTGCTGTCTGTCAATGAGCCATCGGAGGGCTTCTCTCACATGTGGGTCTTCGTTTGTTAACCCCAGCAGGGAGAGCGAGTCGAGTGAAGATAGCAAATCTGTGAACCAGAAGGGATACGTGAACTCGGTCCAGAAGCTTGGGGCTTTTCGATCTGGATAAGTGTCTGGTTTAAAGAATCTCGACTTCAAGAGCTCCCCTGCGCGTCTGGCTTCCCTTGTACTTCGGTATCTTGGGTGTGCAGCGAATGCGCGCAGCACTATGCCCGTTACCAGGTGTGAGAAGGGTTTTGACTTGTCTGGCCGAATCGGTTCTCGCTTTCTCATGGCCTGCATGAGGGTTACAGCGTCCTCTCCGCGCAACGTTCTGGTCGGTACTGCCCATCCGCCGTCGTTCTGCCGCATGTTCAGCAACCATTTGAATCCTTTTTCAATTTGTTCATCATTGCCATAGCCTGCTTTGATGAGAAGCTCCATAATCGCCGCTGAGTAGTTGGGGGTGTACTGGTTTCCGTAGATTCCTCTGAAGTCTCCTTCTGCGGTTTGAAAGCTGAAGAGGAAGTCGGCGGCTTCCTGTATGGCTGGATGTTCGGAAGTGAATCCGTACTTTTCCACGAGTATTCCGAGTGTTCTGTATGTTTCAAGTTGATCGTAGTTCTCTTGCGAACGAATGGCTTCTTTTCCGCCGTGATATTTCCATGAACCGTCTATCTTCTGCTTGTCTAGCAGACCAGTCACTTCTGGAAGCTTCCAGAGCGCATAAACAGGTTCTGCAGGGAGCTCCAGAAGGTCTCGCTTTGCAAAGTGAGAGATCGCCTTGTTTTCAGATTTGACCAAGATAGGAATAGGGTTGAACCTCAGCTGTCGGACCCAGTATTACTTTTGTGGTCTCAGGCTCTTCTCAGTCTTTTGCACTTTTTTGTCCTGAGAATATGCGCAGCTTGGGATATTTCATGCCATACTTATCTATCAAAGGTGCTAGGCTTTTCTCAACATTTGGGTCGAACCACACTTGTGCAAAACTGAGGTCTTGTTTCGCAAGACTAGGCGAGAACCATATGTCGGTGTCAAACTTCTCTACGTAGACATTTTTCAGTCCATGCTCCTTCATTGAATCAACAATTCTGCCTTGTTCGAAAAAGCAGTCTCCGCTTTCCTTGTGAAGCCTGATGTAAGCTTCCTCAGCCTTGTTTCTAGCCACGGTGCTCAACTCGATGAGACACACTTTTCCATCATCTTTTGCTACGCGAACCATTCCACCGATGATCTTGGGCATATCTTCGCATCTTTTCAACTCCTCAAGAAGGCGGAAACTTGTAACCACGTCTGCGTCACCAGCAGACTGGACGTCTCCAAGACTAGTTCCATCTGCTTGGATGAAGACAACTCTGTTCTTCACGCCATACTTGTCTAATCGTTCTGTAAACTCCTTCGCGTATTCATCCGAAACGTCAACCGCGAGAACTTTCCCTTTCTCTCCCACGATCTTCGCTAAAGAAGCAGTAAACCCTCCTTGTCCACAGCCTATGTCAATAACAGTCATTCCTTTCTGTATGCCGATAAACGCCGCAACTTTCAATTTGAGTTTGAAGATCTCTTCTTCAAGTGACTTCGAATCCGTTATGTTCCAACCCATCCAAGCCATCCCAATAGCAATTCGGCTGCGTTAGTCTTATTCAGCTTTTCGCATGAAGGACGGCCACGTGCCAGTGCATGTCGCTATTCGTATTGAGTCTTTCTGACTTCTAGTCTTCTTCAACCTAGTATTCTTGTCAAAGTCGAGAAAGTCCGTTTTGCTTCTGCCACACAAGAGGCATTTGGCCATGTGAACACTCCGCGCCTGCCTATCTGCGGTGCGCAAGGCAGACCAATCCGCCTAGTTGGTTAAGGCGTAGGCCTGCTGTTGATTCTGCGTCAACTATCCTTGTCTTAACATTTCTGTTAGTGGCGATTTGCATCAGCCTGTGTATTCTATTCTTTTCGTGGCTGTTTGAAAGATACTTGTCGGTGAGTATTAGATATTCGGCCTGGAATCTGCCAGGCTTCTGCGGTCCAAGGATCAGGTCTTCTATTTCCTTGAGCGAATACAGTGCGACTTTGTCCTGATTTGAAGAGTTGAGATGTTTTTCCAGCATGGCAATAAGATCTTCCGTCTCTTCTGATGTGGTTTCGGAGATCAGTCGGCGGAACATGGGAGCCCTTGTCAGGGCTGCTACTTCAGGTAGTGTGCCAGATGATCCAGTTACTTCAGAGAATGTTGCTTTGTTTGGGCCTTGGACTAGCCATGCGTGGTGCCGGTGAATGTGATCGATGAATCTCTCGGCGTAATTGGTCCTTGCAGGGCATGCAACTATGACGCTTCTGACGCCTTCTCTCAGCGTGGGTCTCACCGCGTTAACGATTGATTCATGAAAGTTGTACACGGCTTTCGGGTCATTCTTGGTTCCGTCAAGCCAGACGGTCTTTTCAGGCTTGACAACATTGCTGAAGACCTTCCACAAGACCGTTCGGTCATCTTCTAATCCTACCAGGATAGCCACGGGATAGCCGCGCTTATACCCTCTTTTATGCTTCAAAGAGTTACACCTTGTCTCCAAAACCGGTACACTGAATCCAAGTACATCTCCTGCAAAGTCATCGTTTCTCACCACAAATACTCTTTGGTTCAGAGCAGGCACGGCGACAAAAAAGTGGTGACCTCTGAAACTTTTGAAGCCCGGCGGTCACGTGGCCTCTCTTGAAAGAGATGGCTCTGTTTTCTAAAGACCGCTTCCCGCAACATGGCGCGGTTTCCCACATGTTGCTTTGATCATCTTGAGGGTTTCGGTAAGAGTCAAGTCTAGTTTCTGTCGCAGTCCAAAGTCTGCGAGTAGTTTCTTGACAATTAACTTATTGATCAGAATTGCTCCTTGTCTTCCCAGAACCAGGTTCAACTCATTGCAGAACTGTTCCGGCTTCGTGGAAATCTCTTTTCTCTTGATACCCGCGCTCTTTTCAAGATGGAGCAGGAGGGCCTTTCTTCCACTCTTTCCAAGTGTCCCTAGGCCCTCATCAATACACTGCAGAATTCTCTGTTCGACGTCTGGGTCGGTGGACATGGAGTTTAGTTCTAGAATATAACATATATAAGCTTTATTTTTGTCGACGATAAAGCTTATTTGTAGACAAAAATAAAAGGAGGTGGTATGCTTGAACATGAGACTGTTTGTTGCTCGGCACTGGAAGGCAATACTGGTTGCGCTTGCAATAAGCTTGATTGTCTTCTCCCTTGCTGCTACGAAGGCACATGCAGAACCGATCGATTGCCCATTTGGACCATAAGACTAATATGAAGTAAGTCAGCAGAGCAAAATAGCAGTGGAATAGGCATGCCTGTACAGCTTGACTCTCTTGACGTGAGGATTCTGGAAGGTCTCGCAGAAAGCGGACCGAGAAACATGATGAAACTTGCTAGGGAACTCGACATACCGAGAGGAACTATAATAACAAGGATCAACCGCATGTCCTCTTCTTTTTACTTGAAACTGCTTACGACTATTTATCACACGAACTTGGGATTGAAGAAGGCGGTGGTTTTCGCGAAAGCGGTTGCAGGACGGGAGGATTTGCTGTTCGACTGTTTGAAGGTCAACAAGTTCTACATATACTTGAGCAGGTGTTTCGGTCTGTTTGAAGGATGCGTGGGAGTTTACGTTATTCCTGTGGAGCACACGGCCGAATTCGAAGGTTTCCTGACCGAAGTGGAGAAACTGGGAATGACGGAGAACATAAAGTTGTTCTGGTCGACTTGTTTTCACACTGTAAATCGTTCGAGAAAATGGTTTGACTATGATGAGGGGAGGTGGGTTTTTCCCTGGGAAGAGTGGCTTGAGGAGGTTTCTTCTTCAGGAAGTGAACTGCCCTACACACTAAGAGACCCTGAAAGTTTTCCGTTGAAAGCGGATGAGACCGATTTGTTCATAATAAAGGAACTGGAGAAAGATGCAACCGTGAGCTTGGCGTCTGTCGCTAGAAAACTGGGGACGACGCTGCAGAACATTCGTTACCATTACGAAACACACGTTGTCAGGCATGGCTTAGTCGAGACCTACCAAGTGGCCTTATTTACTTTCGACAGAGCATCGTCCGACATGCTCTTTTTCGTTTTCAAATTCAGCAACAGCGAAAAAATGGGCAAGTTTGCTCAGTCTCTTCTAGACAAGCCCTTCGTAACTATTCTCGGCAAGATTCTGAACGAAAACGCACTGGTCTCTCAGGTTTACCTTCCTAGGAATGAGTTTCGGAATTTCGTCGACGCGTTATCAAAACTCGTGAGAATGAACTTGCTCGAGAATTACGAATACGTACAGCAGGACCTGCGCTCGGGAAAGTGGTCAAGAGAGACCATTCCCTTCGAGTTATTCAAAAATGGATCTTGGATGTACAAGCATTCACAGCATGTTCAAGCCCTTCACCACCTAACGGCACATGCAAAGCAGAATATATTTAGCCTCGAATCAACTCAAAAGCCTGAGTGTTCTCAGGGTGAGCTAGACTTCTGAATTCGTGGAGTTCCCGAAGGAAATAGAAAGAGCAAACCTGCCGGGTACGTCCCCTTTCATCCCTAGTCCAAATCCCGCCGTTCTCACACCCAAATAGCACGCCAAGGTTTGTGAAACCCAGGATAAATCACCGTTATTCCTTGGAGAGAGTGTGGCGCGGGGTGTGGGATTTGAACCGGGAGTTAAACCAGAGCTTCTGAGCAAGAGGGTTTGTGATTTTCTAGTTTCTAATGGACCTGTTTCTTTAAGAGTGATCTATCAAGTGTTAGATGAAGAGCCAAATGGTGTTGATGAGTGTCTTCGAAGACTTTGGAAGAAAGGCGTTATTCTCAGAACAAGAGAACCTGTCTTTGAGTTTGAAACTTCAAGTAGAGGTCGTGCAGGAGTTGTTGGCTACACTAGAGCGATCAACTACTATTCAGTCAACAGTGGTAATGAGTTGCCTGGTAACTTCGTCAAGTATGATGAGAGAAAGAAAGATGGCAGATGCAGAGATGTAGAAAGCAAAGCCTATGGAATATTAAATTATCTAATAAATAATAAAGAGAAGGCGTTTTACAGCAATGATGTTGTGAAAGCGTTAGGTGTCAAATCCTGCGACATTATGGCTAACGTGAGACGCTTCGAAAAGAAAGGTCAAGTCTATGTAAGAGGCTATCAAACTCATGATGGTCGCAGTCCATTCAGAAAAGGCTTCTTGCTCACTTACATTGACCAGGAGAAGCCAAGAGACAATGCAGTTAGAGAAGCGTTTGAAAGAACTGACAAAATGCTTCTTGAAAATCCAACAAGCAACACCATTTTTGATCGGGTCAGGCTGATAAGAGATCAACTGCTCACGACCTATGAACTGCTTTCAATGTCATATTTCAAGTGCGTGTTGCATTGTGATGTTGATAGTACAAAGCGAGCGTTGAGGAGGGCAAAACAACTTTATTCAGATATTGAGCAAGTCAAAGTCTTCGACAAGTTCACGTATTACTACCTGAAAAACATGAAACCAGAGAATCTTGCTGCTAACATTGAAATGAAGAAGAACTACATCAGAGTACGATTTGGAAGAGACAACAGAATTGGTCACAATTGGGAAGCATGTGCTGAATGGTTCATCGACAAGTTCACCGAAGGAGCAGAATTTGTAAGTCAGAACCACAGAAAAAATATGGATTCTAGAAGAATTACACTTCATCTATTGAAGCAGGTTGGAGAGAGGAAGCAGAACGCAGAAATTGACAGAGTCTGGAAAGTCACTCCAGGATTATTCTCGCCAACAGTGACTTATGTGCTAGAGTGCAAATGGAGCATCGTCACAATGAAGACGTTGGATGAGTTTCTTGAGGTATTGAAATGGAGTACTGATTTTGGAGTCGACATGGAGAATGGAAGAGAATTGAAGAAAGGTGTTGTGCCGGTGTTTGCTGCTGGAACATACAATCCAAAAGAGAAAGTAGTGGTTAATGGTGAGAAGATTACACTTGGGCAGTATGCGAATAGAATGAACATCAGATTACTGAGGCCTGCAGATTTCAATGAGAAGTTGAGAGAACATGGAGTTGATAGGAGACTGACCGTTCAGAGAATGTGTAGTGTGTGTAAAGATGAGAAAGAGGTCAGAGAAGTGCTGGACAGAGTCTGGCGCGAACCTTTGCAGGTGCAAGAATTCTTTGCAGAAATTCTGACTAGAAACCGAAATGTATTGGAGTTTGAAAAAGGATTGACAAACTAGTCTCCATATCTCTCAAGCATTCTTCTGTAGAACTTCTCAAAAATCATGACCAACACGAAAACAGGGAAAGAGAATAGCAGTGATAGAGTCCAATCGATGTTCAGATATGGATCTAATAATGTAGAAAGTGCTCTTTCTGAAAGGAAAGTGAGAAACAATGCTAGCAAGGCAACCGATGAACCTCGAAACCCTCGATCCAAGAGTTCAGGAACAATATATCCTGTTATTCCAAAGAAAATTGACCACACGAGAAGGAACCCTGTGAAAACTACTTCCATGAGCAATATGAAGACATCAATCGAGCCGAGATTCGTGGGTGCCGTCAAACCATACCTGACAGCTAGACTTGACGAGGTAATCGGGATGAACACGTAGAAGAATAATGAAACAAGCGCACTGACAATAGCGAGAAAGAAACCAATCTCACAAACGGTAGTTGTGACAGCGTTTATTAATGAGAACAACCTCAATCGGCTACTTAGGTGTCTTTTGGTTTGTTTAGGGAATTGAGCAGACAAATGCTTTTTCAGTGAAATTGAACTGATGTAGGCGAAAACCAGACCATAGTACACTAGCATGAGTATCAAGGCAATCCATAGATAGTCTGGAAGTTTTGGTTCAGATGGTGGTGACGTTATAAGAACAAGTGCTGCAAAAAGTATTAGCGGAGACGAAATAAGAGGGATACTTCTTATTTTTCTGATTTCTGACAGACTGGCAGTACTGATTTTGCTCATGACAGTTATGTCCATTGCTTTCAAAACACTGAGTCTCTCGGAGATAAACAAAGCAAGATCTGCAATTCTAGGCACGAAGCTTAGGAACAAAAAAAGGAACAGTATAACGAAGCCTAGGACAATGAAATATAAAGTAATTGCTGCCAAGGCAATATAATCCCACGCAACGCCTGTAAAAGGAGAAGTTCCTCTGGGCCACGCTCTCAAAACAACTGCGATCGCAAGTAGAGCTGGCACTAATGGAGTTATCCAAGCTAAAAGGGGCTTGCTAAGCTTGTCGTAAACTTCGAGAGAATATCTTGCGTACGAACCTTTCCGAGGAAAATTGGTCCGTGGCACGTACATTGCTCTGAGAAAGGAATTTATTCTTGCGAAAGCATGTCCTCTTCCCATCAAGAAGACTGTAACATTCGCTGCTATTATGCCTGCAAGGGCTAGACAAAAGTAGGGCCATACATTGGTGTAATCGAAATTCTGAGCGACAACCAGTATGTCCGACGAAGCTTGAGTGCTGTTGCCTCCTTGAAGATTGTATGCATTGATTGCCAGATAGTAGTAATTCGGCTCGACCTGCACGCTGAAGTTGTAGTTTGGGTACTCTCTTGCGAGGACATAGTCTGCTTTTGAATCGTTCCAATTCAGGAATTGAGACTCGTTAAGTAAGTAAATGCTTAGGCCAGGTTCTGAGCAATTGAACCGCACGGATAAATTCATGTTCAAAGCAAATCTTGCATAAACCCTTCCTAGGGGGAAATCAAGAGGTTCAAACAACCATTTTCCAGCTCCAAAGGCCAGGTTCCTAGTATTCGACTCTTTCAATGTAATCATGTAAGGCGTAGGTCCTTGTCTGTAATAGCTGATTCCAACAACAATTGCTGCAACCTCAATAATCAGAGCGACAAGGAGCCAACGAAGTTTCGGAATATTCATTTAGTAGCCGCCGATATTGCTCTCACAAATGTTTCTATTTTCCACTTTATAAATGAGTGAAAATCGTGCACGCTTGTGTGTTTCTGCTATTCTGATGTATTGTCGTCAGGTGGTAGCCCGCGCTACGTTGTTGAGGGCGTCCATTATCACGATTCTACTAAGAAAGGACAGATTGAAATTAGATTCACAAGAGGACTTCAATGAGTATTTTGAAAAGCAAAAAGTGTCATAGTATGACGCGCGCTAGTCCTCACGCTTCTTCAGTCGTACACGGTCACGTTTCACGTGAAGATAATGGACAAGCTTTCTCGGGCCATTCAGCTTTACATATATTGGCATCCAATGCTCGGTAGCTAGTTTCCTCATATGACGTCCGTCTTCATCTATCATGAGGAAGTGGGCAGATTTGCCTTTTCGCGAATATTCTTCGATTTTGTCCAGGTCACTCTCTATGCTTCCTGATCCATCTTTCTTTGTACTGAAGACTACGGGTTTGCTAACTCCAGGATAATCAGGTTCGAGTTTCAACTCGACCAGTACTTCATCATTACCAAGCACCAAATCCACTTTTGCATATTTGCTGAAAACCGACTTCTCAACGTGAAGCTTCAAAGGTCGTGGGGGATCTCTTTCTTCCATAAGTTTACGACATTCATAGAACAAATTCGCTTGCAAATCCCTTTCAGAAAAAAACTGAATCTTATTGTCAGAGTAGTCCTTCAGAACATTCGAGAGAGCATCTTCAAACAATTTGTCATGATCCATGGTCATACACAAACGAGGGTTTCTAATTTCTACTTTATAAATTTCTACTTTATAAGTTAAAACAGATTTTAGAAATTCTGTTTTTTCTTCTGTTTAGAAAATTATAAAATCAGAAAGTCGTATTCAATGTAGGGGACAAAGTGGCAAGAAGACATGAAGCTGTTGAGTGGTTAAGAAAAGGCTATTCGCCCAGTGAAATTGCCAAGAAAATGAATGTCACAGTGTCAACTGTCATGAACTACCTGTACAATCAAGTAGGAGAGGGTAACATACGTCGTTCCGACATAGTTTTTGCAATGGATGAGAAAAAGCGGGATGCCATTGAGGCTATAATCTCAAAATACGGAACATCCTCTTGGCATAAGATTTATCGGAAAATCGAAAGAACCGGAGTGTCAATGGACAAGGATGATCTTATCATTTATCTGAAGTTGAGAGATGCACGTGTTGCTTTTGGTGACATGTATGAATTCATACGTGACATTGAGGTCAATTTGCACGACCTAGTGAAATCAACTCTCCTTTCCGAATATAGTGAAGATTGGTGGAGAAAAGGTGTTCCAAAGCAGATACGAGTTGAATGCGCGACTTCTAGAGAGGAAGATCCTGAGCCAGCAAGCGAAGCCTACTCATACACAACATTCATGCATCTGGGGAAAATCTTGGAAAACCAATGGGGCATCTTCAGAGAGACATTGCCCAAGAGACTGGCATCGAATAGACGTGAAATGGTCCAACGATTAGAGAAATTGAACCATATTCGTAATTCTGTTATGCATCCCATTAAGGATATACAGCTTACAGACAAGGAATTTACTTTCGTGCGGAAGCTCAGAGCAGATTTCGGATTGTGAACATCATCCACATGCGGGTTCAGAAGGTTGGAATCCAGAAAGGTCATCTGTGCTTGCAGAGTGATTGAGTGAGACCTACGAGCACTATTGGTACTGTGAGAATCTCCTTGAAAATCTCTATGTCTCGCTTAACATTCTCGAACTTGGGCCCTTTGAAAGTCGAAGTGACATAGACCAAAACATCAAGTTCATCGTGTTTTTGTGCCAGAATTGCTCTCAAAAAATCTCGATGAACAGCATCAATCAGGCCGCTCAACTCTATCGAAACGGCCACTTTGTCTTTGTATGCATCCCATCTCCAAGTGGTTTCTTTCATCATATAACGCTCCAGACTCCAACCCCATAACTTGAACAAGTCTTGAATTTCAGTATGGTCGACTTTTGAGACGCTTAGCAGAACAGACTTGACTTCTTGGAAAATTCCCTTGTTTTCTAGAACCTTATCAGCATCCTTGTAGGCAAATAACTCAAGCTCAACCATAACAATTTCCTCATTTACTCATTTCATTTCTAGAGACTGAGGTTTTCTAGTTTTCTACTTTATAATCTGAAGAGGATTTTTGGAAACTTCATTTTTCTTCTCTTGTTTAGTAAGTTATAAACTAGAAAGCACTACTGAAATTGGGGTCAAGATTGCAGCATCGACTCGTAAATGAGAAAACCTTAGAATTGAACATTACCCATGAAGGAATGGTAGGCGCAGGCATTGGAGTTATTGGTTTTACCCAGCAGCAGGAATCCATGATTGGAGCCGACGTGCTCTATCCATGCGCTCGACCCTTTATAATTCAGTTCAAAGCAGCAAAGGGAGGCATTGACAATTCTTCAGCGACTTTCTACGTAAACAACAATAAACGGATGAATCAGCACAGGGCTCTCGATGCCATAGCAAGCAGTGGAGTATGCGAAGCTTATTACGCATTTCCTTTGATCGTAAGTGACATATTTCTGACAACCAATTTTGGTAGTCTCTTGGGGTTCACAGTTATGGTCGAAGCTCAAAAACTGACTGGGGCACTTAACTGGATTAGTGAAACACATAGTATAAAGGTCCAAGCTAACGGTCAATTCACAGTCAGTTCCGAGGGAAAAGATACCGGAAGAGGATTCTCTGCAAAAGAGTTCTTCCGGAACAAGTCTAAAGAAAGAAAAAACAACCAAGGCAATGGAAGAAAAATGGCAGAATACTTGCCTAGTCTTATTGAAAGCATGGAGCACGCAGTCGAGGAGGCTGGCATTGTTGGACAATCAGAACACACAATAACAGTGGTTGGAACAGACATCGATGGAGAGCATCTGGGATATCTACAACTTCCCGTCCGCATAAGAGGACTAAAAAAAGAACCAAAAGAAAAAGTCATATTTTAGATAGATATCTACAGTAAAATTCGCGCGTACTAGTTTGATTTTCTTTTGCTGAGAAAGTTGAAGACTAGAAAGTTCATCCTTTGCGAGTTTTTCGACTCAGAGCAAGTTTTTCATATTTATCGGAATTGGCGAGAAAATCCAGTTTGTCCAATTCAGCTTCTTTCCCATAGAGCTTCATGAACTCGTTAAGTTCGTCTAGAACCTCAAGCCAGACCTCCGCGTCTGTAACCTCTGCTAATCCCTCGTAAGCCATGCAGATGAAGTAATAGGCTATGGATTTGTCGATAGCATCTTGGCAACCTTCGGATTTGCTTGTGCTGAAGTCGACATCAACGTAACAGCACTTGTTTCGCCATTCCATCCACTCCCCTGATCGTGCTAGTAAGACCACACCCGTGCTTCGGTGGATGCCTGATTTGGGGTGCATGCCATGTCGTCGATCAGCGCCCGCATTTATGAAAAGAGAGTGGACAGCCATTTGGAGCGCTTTACCTGTGTGATCGGTTAGTATCTTTGTCAGTTTTTGTGAATCAGGTTTGTAGTTGCCGTTGGTAGTTGCTTTCATGTGTTGAAGAGACAAGATCCAAAGTTTGCCGGTCTCTTCAATTGCAGTCATGGCGCAGAATGAAGCGCGCGGAAATTGGCTCTTCTTGTATAGAAGGACTGCATCATCGATTAGTGCTCTAATATTTGAATAGACCTTTTCCATCGATTTGAAAACGAAATCTGCAATAGAGTGTTGTTTGTCCATGTGTGTGAGACCTCGATCTCTGGTGCTGGTTATGCAGTTTAGATAACAAGAATGTGTAGATACTATGTGTTTCTATGAGCGCGAGCGATAATACCCGCTAGACCCGATTCTACTTGAAAGTTAAACTGCCTTTTTCATTTGAACAAACTTCTGCTGATCCTTCTAGCCCAGACCCCTCAATAATCTGTCCTTCATATTCTGCAAAGAATAGAATCTTCAATTTCTCTTTCACCTCAGGGGCAATCCTAACGATAATTTCTCTCACTTTTGAACTAAGATCTTGGTATGCCTGCTCCTCCTCATCGAGAGGAGTCTGAACTTCAAGAACCCGAACGATAACCGTAAAAAGCTTATTCTTATCTATGTAGATACCTGCTATCTCGGCCTTTGCCTCCACAACTGAAGACCAACCATCTCCTCTGTCCAAAGGAGACCAAAATTCAACCGTCGCATTCTCAAGCAATCCACAACGAATCTTGGTGAGAATACGCTTCAGACCTTCCAGCATTTCATTCTGGATTTTCTTGTCTTCTTGAACTTTTGCTTTCGCAACCTCAATGGTCTCCGGGTCTTTCTCTGTCAATCCCAGTTTGAGCAAGATATTCGTCGTGTCTTCTCGAATTTTATCAACTTTCCCTCTCTCTATTTTTTCGTCGAAGTGGGTCTGGCCAACCCTGAAATCATTGATGGTGTTGAGATCTGCTGATACCAAAACACTTTCTTTCAAGAAGCCGTTCAATAGCACGAAGATTCCTGCCTTGGAAAAGAAATCTATCATTTGACCTAAACCGAAATTTCCAAAAGGTCTTCCTTTGCCAACCTGTCCTTCAAAACGAAGAAAGTCAGTCCTGTCTTTTGGAGGCAAAATGATAGAGATTTCCTGAAATAGATGTCTGAGCAGAATTTCGATTATCTTCCCAAACTGATTTACAGCAGCACTATATTGTGAAGGACCTTGATGGAACAGGTTGTTTGCAGAAACGAGTTTGCTTGTCCAATCCGCGGTTTTCTTCGTGTGCTCGAGCATTCTTTCCATATCTTGCTGGCGAACACTCATTTCTTTCACCGTATCAAGGTTTCTATTTTCAACTTTATAAATCAAAGAAAATCTTGGAAACTTCATCTTTTTTCTTTTCTTTTGGAAAGTCAGAAACTCGAAAGTTCATCAGTAGGTTAGCCTACTCGATCAAGCATATTGATAAATGTTGGATAAATTTAAGAGTCAACTTCAAATATATACCAAGGTAGACAGAAAATGCCAAGGAAAAAAATCGAGACCATAATACTCGAACCAATCACCCGCATTCTGAGTTTTGAAGCAATTAGTCACAGAACATACGCATCCGTTGCAGGCGCAGTTGGACATTATAGGTATCCTTCAGACGAAGAGTATGCAGCTAGGAAAAAAACATTCTATAATTCTGCAATTGGTCGCAAGAACAAACAGAAAATCTCTGAAGTCATTAGCGAAATATACGCTTATCTCAACACTAGAATCTCGGAGCATGCTGACCCATCCGACTATTATTTCCGTTTATCGCTTAAGTTGGAGGTAAACAAGGAAACTGCTGAGATTGTCGGCAACCCAAGTTTTGACATTGATGTTTTCAGGCACATTGGCAAAATCGGTGGGAAACACTCCAGCGTACGAGATTACTTGCTGAAAGTGATTCTAGTCGATAAAGAAAAAAGCCCTCTTTCACCCATTTTCAAGAAAGGAATAAGCAAAGCAAGACAAGAGACAGGATTAATTGATTTCACGATGTACGAGTCGTATTTAAGAACCCCCAACGAAATCAAAGAAAAAATAACCAAAGACTCTTATTACCTGATAACTGACGAAGAAGCACATAAGATAGAACCAGATATAGATTCTAGAAAAGAGATATTCTATTCAATAAAAGAGCGTGGCAATGCCGAGGAGTTTAGATCAGAAGACGATGTATTTAATTATGTTTTGAAGAAAGTCAAGATTATTCCAAAAATCATAGGTGCCGAAACAGGTTTAACGTTGGTTGATAAAGAAATCATAGGAATATCGGAGGAACTGGAAAAGGCGGAAACTGAACCGAAAGTCGATATAATGGCTCAACTGGGAATTGAGCATACTCTAATTGAGCTATTTGGCAAAGTCGAAAATCTTAAAGCAAGAGCTAATTCAGAAAAAGCAAAGCGCAAAGAACGATATAGAGCCAATCTTGAAGAAATACAAAAGGAGTTCACTTCGCTAAAAGTGGATTATGAAGTACAGGAAACAGAATTAGCAAGATATGAAGAAGAATTTGTCAAAAAGGAAATCACGGAAGATGTCTATCGCACTTATCGAGTTAAGACACTTAAAGCAATGGGGCTTATCAAAACAAAACTAATCGACCTTCAGAAGACTTTGAAGAAGACATGTTCCAAAGAAATAGAAGATTTAGTTGGCATTCAAGACAAAGGAACAGAATGAAAATGTGCCCGCTAGAAGAGCCTTCAATCGCAGATTTAGACCAAGCTTCTGAACAGATAAAAGAACTTATCGTGAAAAGACCTGACCTAGAAGACCGACTTAAGCCTCTAAGGCGGCAACTTGTCGAAATGAAAGTAGCTCTCTCTGAGCTTGAAGAGTTGCGAGAGGAACACAATCGAGGCAAACTCACCGAAGATATGTATTTGACGAGGAGAATGAAGCTGAAAACAGACTATATGCTAGCCAGAGAGGGTATTAAGGATACAACAATCAATAATCTACTTAGTGAAGTCAGAAACCAAAACGAAAAGTCCCGACTACAGAAAATAAAAGACGCGATTAAGTCAAACAAAGACTACATCTTGTTCCTGATAGAAATTGGTTCAACAATCTTGAAAGCGCATCTAGGAGGCCCATGAATCGGCTAAAAAGAGAAGCGTCAGGAAAAAGCAAATGTATTCGACTCATGGGGATTAGCGAAGGAAATGATAGATAGATTTCCCAGATTGTTCAAGGGCAAAACACAGGGACAGGCAAGTTTTGGCAACATCTTTCCTTCTAACCATCTCAAAAAAAACAGGCCTACTAAAGATTGGATACGAGAAATATGAAGGCAGCACGGATGAATACCGAGTGTATTGGGTACAATAAGCGCGCGTCGTTGTCACCAACCATAGTGTATTAGGCGGATAATCATGAGTCTGTTAGGCATTGAAAAGGACATATATTCAGTTCTTGAAAAAGACAATCCTAGCTTGAGGAGATACGGTCTCAAAAAGATAAAAGAGCAGCTACGAAGATTCCTTGCCTACGATGAGAACAAAGAAAACAATGAAGCACTTAGAGAAAGAAAGGATCTATCCGTAGAAATGACGAGCAAAATACTAGCAGAACATGGCAAGGCTCCAATGTTTGTAGAACTGCTGGATTTTCTGGAAAGAATCGAGACAGGTGCGCAATTCTTCGATGAGCATTTGAGGGATCATCTTGTGCATTCCTTCAATACCTACTTGCTTGGTTTGTATTTCATGTGTAAGGTGGAAAGAATAGAAGGTCACATGCGACATATTGACCCATTAGTTTGGAAATTGTCTTCACTTCTGCACGACGTTGGCTATCCCGTTGAAATACTGTACGGGCAAATGGAGAGGTTCTTCCAGAAAATTGACACATTCAAGCAAGATCACCTTCCAAAAAAGCCTGATTCGTCCCGACTACGTTTTGCGAATTTGCTCAAACGCGGAAAACACTTGAAGTCTAGCGGTTCTGAAACATGGTTCGAAAATTTGGAAACCTTGTATCGCGGTGACAATTCATTTAAGCTAATTGAGCACAGAGTTGCCGAGTATGGCTTTGACATTGATCTTAAGCAATACTTTTACAAGAAAGTGAAAGAAGGTTTCGTTGATCACGGGATTCTGAGCGCCCTGATTGTTCTTAACCTCATTGACGCTCTTTATGCAGAGCATAATCCTAAGAACTTGCTTTATCTTTCGGAAGAAACAGAAGAGAAAAACGGATCTTACGAGTTCATAGATTGGGGTAGACAGTGGTTTGATGGAGAGGTCGTTGACGCCGCAGCTGTGATATCACTTCACAATTTGGTGAATGATCCCATCCTTCACGACTACCAAATTCCTCTGGAGAAAACGCCGACATTGTATCTACTTGTGTTATCCGATAACATTCAGGTTTGGCGAAGACACTCTGTCTTTCGAAAAGTGTACCCACCGGACGCCGTTAGCATACTCTTCAATCCCAAAGAAATCCGATGTACTCTAGCTATTGCAGACGAAGAAAAATCGGAGGCAAAAAACGTGCTTGAAAGAAGACTCATAGACGGCGACATGGTCATCAAGGTACAGTAAACCATTAAGGCAAAGACTGCGCACGCGCCTATTCCAGTGATCTCCTGAATCGCTATCTGGATGTCACGTCTAGTCTGTCAAGGTGTACATGTACTGCAAACGCTTTCTCTCGGGGTTCGTTGTTATCGTTATCTTGCCTGCCTTCTCCATCTTCCGCGCGAACCGATGCATGACTGGAAACCTCTGCTGTGGCTTCGTGTCTGCAGAGATGAAGTACGGCCACAACTGCGATGTGGTGACGTTCTTGCCTCCGAGCTCTCGCATGGCCTTCAGAAAATTCTCTTCATTCAGCTCAACCAGCGGTCGTTGTTGATGTTGCTGATCACTCACTGCTGTCTTGTGCTTCGATTCTGGGTTCTGCTTCTTCAGCATTGGCTTCATGTCGCCAGTTGCCTCTTTAGCCTTCGGTTTGGACTTGGGGTTTGAGCCGACTACTTTCAGCTTTCCGTTCTTCAGTTTTTCTGTGACAACCTCAACGTCTGTCGGATTTGGCTTTTCAACCACGTTTTCACCTCCGTTGAGCAAACAGAGAATCAATCAACCACCAAATTATTAAAAGGTCTGTAGTCTGAACCGTTCAGACGCGATTTTTGAAGCACTAGACCTGTGGAGGTTGAGAGACTGAAAAGAACAGGAAGACTAGAAAGACGCTTAAGAGTGGAGTAAGATTAGCACATCCTAGGGTTCAATGGCAAGTCATATAGGTTTCATTATCACTCATAGAACTGGATACTCTATGGAAGACGATTTTTCGCTGGATGATCTCGTTGTTGAAGAAGAGGAAGTTCGGACTCCTACCATAATGCCAGTCACAGTTCTTGTCTCGGAAACCGAGTTTGACGAGCAAGCAAACCTCAACGAGACTGCTGATAGTATAAGACGAAAGCTCTTGGAAGATTATGGTTTCAGGAGAAAGGAGAAAAGACGGTACAGAGAAGGCTTTCTTGATTTCGATTTCTTTGAGAATACGATCAAATCCATCTATGCTAGGGAGACGCCTACAAGACTTGATTTTGAGAAAGGCGATCTAAAAATCTCTACGAGGCGGCTGCGAGCAGTCAATCCTTCCTACAGGGTTGTAATCAACATGTATTTGACAAGCACTAAAGCAAAGATTGTCCTCTTTGGCGGAGACGACAAGATATCTGCTACTGCACTAAGATTCGCGAACTATTGCATTAGAGGAAGCGTAAAAGGAGGATTTAGAACATATGAAACAGGCTTCTCAAAAGAAGAAATGGATGTAATACGTACAAAATTCGGTGATGACATTCAATATGTTTCTCTTTCGCCTGGCGAAAGCGAGAAACTGAAGAAAATCGCCAAACAGAAGATCAAAGGAGAAATGAAGGAGATTCTCCAATATTTTGTGCGTGCGAAATTCGCAGGGTATCGTGTTGTTGCTGCCCCTGTTGTGTTGGATTTGATTGGCGAGGGAAAGATTGCTCTGCTTGAACTAGAGGGAAGGTTGGCGTTTGGTGGAGGAATCACAATCACCACAAGAGTATCGTCGACTGGAAGAATTACCTTCTTTATACCTGATGGCATTATAGGAAAGAACCAGACAGCGTTTGACATAGCAGAAGAATTATACAAGAGGATTGCGTCTCAAAGGACTGGCGCAAAGCAATTGGGATTGGAGGACTTTGGTCCTGGAGTTCAGTGATTTCGGATTATCTTTGGATATTCTTCTGTCAATGGCTAATGAAAATGATTTCAGAGATCTTGAATTTTGCAGGAAATTGATTAGTCGTGCAATCAGGGAGAAGAATCTTGAGGTAATTAGAAGTCTCTTAAACAGGATAAGCTCAGTATTCGTCTTCTCCACAGCCGAATTCAGAAAGGAAATAGTTGACTTTGCGTATTCAGAACTGAAGTCATGGTCCTTCAAAGAAACAGTCGAAATCGGCAAGGAATCAGTATTAGGCAACGTGTTAGTTCTTTGCTACGCGTTCAAGAAAATATGTGTTATCACGCCGGAGAAAATCGCGATGGCAGCTGACCTGCTGAAGCTGGTCCACATCGAGGATCCGCTCACCTTCGACTTCATTCCGATTGAGGGCAGTTTGGCCTTGGATCTACATGAAACCGTGGCATCCAATGTCAACGTATCCACTATTGAGAAGGCTACAGTTGCCTGCGAACTACTGTATATCAATGGAAGACTTGAGAAATCAAAAGATACAGCCTCTGGCATGCTCGTTTTGTACGAGAACTCAAGACGGTCAGAACACAAATTCAAAGGCAGGATAGTCTCTTCTCTGCTAGACAAGAGACTAGACTTGTTCATAGCGCATTTGAAGAAGATCTGTAGAGGCATTGACAACGGGAACCAGCTTGTGGTCAACTATACCATGGTTTATGATGTGCTGGTTAAGGCCGCAGTGCCTATTTTCTTTGATCTGAACCATTTCAAATTTGAGTTTGACAAGTTTTACAATGACAATCTCTACTTTGCACGATTTCTCGACAAGTCCGGAAATGAACATCTGTTGATGCCATTTGAGGAAATCAATTCCACCGAAGTGCAAAAGATATTCGACCTTGAGAATGAAGTCTTTATTACTCCAACTGGAAGGGTCGGAAAAATAACCGTTTATGATGTGTATTCATTTAGAAAAACGCGTGAAATCTCAGATGTCACACATGATCAATTGCAGAGCACAAAACAAATGTCAGAGAACGAGATAGGGAAGAGATTGAGACAAATATTGCATGATCAAAATATCACTTCTCATAGTCCTGCGGAAAAAGCGGACCTGTACCTGCACAAATTGTATGTCAACAATGAAAATGATCTGAGAGATGCCGCTATCATTATCAAGGGAAAGGGCTATCCGAAGATCACCCTGAAGGATATTGCTTCAAATCTTGTCAAAGCGGTAGATTTGCCAGTGCAAGTGGTTTTTCTCGTTTACACGGGAATTCTTTTGGACGAACCACGAGAGAAATTCACAAATCAATGTGATCGGGCCAAGAAAATGCATTGCATTCTTGATGTAGTGGATCTGACGAAGTTGCTCCTTGCCTACATGAAAATCGAATAGTTCAAGCTTCTTCGGCGCGCGCTACTTTTGCTTTTAACGCAGATTGCGTGGCAGGCGATCAACTGAACCCGAGAAAGCACGTGAAAATTAAAACTACTAGCAGCGTCTAGATAGGGATGGTGTCCAGCGCGCGCGACCTTAGGAAGAAAATTCTAGTTTCTGTTATGATGTACCCACGGATTTTTCTTTGGTCTTTTTCTTATTTATTTTTTACATAAGGAATTTTCCAAAGAAAAATGAATTGAGCACTAGGCTCTAGACTCTGTTTTGAAGGTTATTCCACCTTGTCTTTCATCAATCTCTACTCCAAAATACTTCAGGATGCTTGTGTGTTTTCCAGCCACTTGCAGAGTAAGCTCTGTACCTCTGTGAATAACCTCACTAGCTCTGATCTCATTCTTCTCTTGTGTCATTCTGATAATTCGACCTAAAACTGGTAAGAAGTCAACGGCACTCTGATAGAGATGTCTCAACTTTGAGACATCATCTCCTTTGATCTCTGCTAACCAAATGTTCGCAATACTCACGCTGTCTCGCATGAATCTGCCTCCACTGTAGGGTTTGCGCGCGCGCTTTTACGAGAAGGACTGGTTTAAATCGAGGATGAGAATGAATGAGTTCTCAGAATGGGCTAAAAGCAGAAATCTCGTCAATTCTTCAAGATAATTCAAATATCTCTTCAAAACGCAAAGCTTCGTCTAGTGGTCTATTGGCGCGGGGTGTGGGATTTGAACCCACGCGGCCGTTTCCAGCCACAGACTTAGCAGGCCTGCCCCCTACCAGGCTAGGGCAACCCCGCCCTGTTTCTGGCTGACTTGATAGGTTCTTGATGCTTATTTCCGTTTTCT
The DNA here is from genome assembly GCA_049521795.1 of Bathyarchaeia archaeon. Taxonomy (GTDB): domain Archaea; phylum Thermoproteota; class Bathyarchaeia; order Bathyarchaeales; family Bathycorpusculaceae; genus DASPPK01. The sequence goes on along the minus strand of JBEKOM010000006.1, from coordinate 55,514 downwards.
CAGGAACACCTTGTAGTCTTTCTGGCATACGTATTCAAACCCCGTTTCTAATAACATTTTAATCTCTTCTGGGGTTTCCGTCACTCTCACGTAGAACTTGTCGTCAGAGTTCATTCTGAATGTGCGCGCGCACGTCAGCAGGGTTCAAGCCGCTTTCCGAGCTCGCGAGCCATCAGAGAAATTTCTTGCTGATTTGGATAGAAAAAGTGGGATTGGAGGTTTCGAGGCGAATCATTATGGCAAGCAATATATCTTAGCTCGAGGCAGTCCACCCAAAGGGTTTGGTAGTTATGGACGTTTTCGAAGCCATCAAGAACAGAAAGTCTGTTCGCGCATATAGCCCAAAGCCGGTTCCGAATGAACTATTACTCAAGATCGCAGAAGCCGCCCAGCTTGCGCCTTCGGCCAGCAACATTCAGCCTTGGCAATTTATTTTCGTAACAGACAAAGATAAGCGCAATAAGCTCTCAGAAGGCAGATATGCGGGTTTTCTTGCTGAATCTCCCGTTGTCGTCGTCGGCTGCGGTGACCAGAAAGTCTCGCCAAGATGGTACATGGTTGACGTTACGATAGCGCTGGAACACATTGTGCTGGCAGCAACAAGCGAACGCTTCGGCACTTGTTGGGTTGGAAGCTTCGAACAAGACAAGGTGAAAAAATTGCTGAAAATCCCTGAAGACTACATGGTTGTCGCGCTCTTGGCATTGGGATATCCACGGGAACAACTTGATCAGACACGGAAGCTTGTGCATTTGCTTCACGAGAGAAAGAAACTAGACCAGATTGTAAGTTATGACGAATTCGGAAAGCACCTCGGCTGAAGCTTGCTACTAGTCGTCTAGCATTTCTTCAAGTCTGTGGGAGTTCGCAAATGTCGTTAACGATTTGGTCTAGTTTCGACCGATCGAAGGGCATCATATGTTCATCCTTGCCCGGATCCCAGTTGAAGGCGACCTTGCTCGCACTTTTTCCACTCTAGCGGAATCGTTTGGAGGTTCCCTCATTGAGCGAATAAACGTGGATCGTGGATTCATAAACCGTTTATGAGCTTGCCCTCTTGCTATTATTCACAGGTGGGTAGCTTGAAGAAGGATAAGAGGGATAACATTACGGATTCTCTGTGGTGTGACAGTGTTTTCGAGAAGAGGACTTATCTGCTTTACAAGAATCTGGCTGATAGAGTGGATCTTCCGTTTATCAAGTCTCTTTTGCTTCACATAGCTTATGATTCTCAGAAGCACTCGGCGATTCTTAACGGCATAAGTCAGAGCCTCGGAGGGTCGAGGCTGAAGGCAAAGGATTGTGAGAAGAGGCTAAGCAAATCTTGGAAGGTGATTGATGACGTTTCATATGAAATTGCCAATGAAAAGAAGACGCTGGTGGATAGTCTGCCTTCCTTAACGAAGAAGCTTTCGCTGTTAGAGAGTGCCATGGGTGAGGAGTATTATACACTTGTTCGGATGAAGACCCTCCAGCAAATGACCGGGTTGATCCGAGAAAGGTATAACGTGGATTTAGAAGATTTGAAGGATGTTTTCGAGACGATCATAAAGGATGAGGAGACTCACCAAGAGCTCTTGGCGAAGATGAAAAAGTTTGTTGCTGGGCAGCAGGCGAAGAAAGTGGACACGGCGCCCATTTTTAGGTACGAGAATCCGGATGCATGGCGGAAACCCATGCCTGACTCGGTCTACGAAGACGCATTGTAACTAGTTTGCGCGATTTGAAGTGGGACTCGACAAGTGCATCCATACACTTCTTAAATCTAGTTTGCAAGAGCTGGAAAGTTTATCGGTGAAACTCAAAGGGTTGGCCAGAGTAAGAAAAGGCAACAACGAAGTTAAGTTTTGATAGGTTCAAACACTGAACTCGGACCAAAGTACAATACATTCTTCTGGCAATGTACTTGAAATCGGGTTTTGACTGGCTTGTTGAGGTTTTCTTCATTGTTCATGAGTCTTGTCTGGTTCTTTTCTTTCCTATGGATGCTAAACCTTTTTATATGAGAATCAGTGTCTACTGAGCTTGTCACATTAATTCATGTAATTAACGAAGCTTCTGAAAGCTTTTGGAAATGCATGTAAAGTTTTGTGGCAGGAGAAATGAAACATATGCAAATGGAGTACTTTAAGGACCTGCCAATAAGTTCGCAGGTCTTGAAAAGCATAGAAGAGCTTGGGTTCAGTAACCTTTTTCCGATACAGGCTCAAGCCATAACCCCGCTTCTTGAAGGCAGGGATGTCATCGGACAAGCACAAACCGGAACCGGTAAGACCGCGGCTTTCGGAATTCCGATGATTGAACGAGTCAACTCAGGAATCAACAATGTTCAAGGTCTAGTTCTAGTGCCAACCCGGGAACTTGCCGTTCAGGTTGCACAGCACATCGACCAACTTGCAAAATACGCAAGGTTGAGAGTGTTGCCGGTCTACGGTGGAGAGTCGATTGAGAAGCAGATGCGTGCATTGCGAAGCGGCGTCCAAATAGTCGTCGGCACGCCAGGCCGCATAATCGACTTGCTTGAGAGACACATCCTAAATCTGGCATCAGTGAAGATCGTCGTTCTAGACGAGGCCGACAGAATGCTCGACATGGGGTTCATAGAGGATATTGAATTCATACTTTCGAGAGTACCGTCAAACAGGCAGACGAGCCTTTTCTCAGCGACGATAGACCAAACGGTCATGAACGTGTGCAACAGATACATGAAGAACCCGCAAAAAATACTCGTAAGCAAAGACGAGATAGCCCTCACACAGATGAACCAGTATTACACGATCGTGAACTCTCATGACAAGCTCAAGACTCTATGCAAAATCTTGGACGAGAACCACATAGGCCGAGCCATAATATTCTGCAGAACCCGGACAGAGACGAGCATGCTGGCAGAAACGTTGCGAAACAGAGGATTTGATGCAAAACCGTTACACGCAGGCTTCACCCAATCCCAAAGGGACTTTGTCATCAACCTGTTCAGGAATAGAAAACTGAAACTGCTCATCGCTACCGACGTTGCAGCGAGAGGCCTAGACATTCAGGGAATAACTCACATAATAAACTACGATGTACCGTTGGACGCATTGGTCTACTTCCACAGAATCGGCAGAACAGCCAGGGTGGGAGGCGAAGGAACAGCCATAACGCTTGTAAGCTATGGAGAGATGTCAGACTTCAACAACATAAAGGCCCTGACCAAAACCACAATAGAAAAACTAGCTGACTCTTCAGCTGATTCTCCAATTCAAGAATTCGTATAAGACATCTAACACTATCAGTTCATGAAACAACCGTGAAAATGACCCTGACAAATGGATAAGGTTAAAAAGGCGTACACACATCAAGAATTTGTGCAAAAAGAATTTTTTGCGCTAAACAGCAGAAGGAGTTGAAAGAGCAGATGTATAGAAAAGAGATGCATAAGGCAGTTTGTGCTGATTGCGGAAAGGAATGCGAAGTTCCCTTCAAACCAGACGGAAGCAGACCAGTATACTGCCAAGAGTGTTATTCTAAACGAAGACCGCCACGAAGATATTAAGCTCATTAGCTAACATATCATCTTCGTTTTACACCTTTTTTTCCCTATCACTTTTTTTGTTTACAGCTTTTCTCACCACTAATGATAATAAGCCGAAGGTGTACTTTCCACTGAGGTTAAGATCAGGGTAATGCCTAAGGATCCAGTTTGCGGCACGGTTCTGGACGACAAAACATCCAAGTTTAAGATCACGTTTGACGGTGAAACCTATCACTTTTGCAGCGTGAGCTGCAAGAAGAGGTTCAAGAGACACCCGATGAAGTTCGTGAAGTAGATCCTACAATCTGCATGAGTCATCGACTTGGATGTTAAGGTAGCTCGAAAGCAGCACAGCAGCAGGCGACTTGTTCGACCTTGAGGGAGCAAACAACATTCTGGGTGCATCGATCTGTGTTCATGGACGAGAGTGTTTCGCGTTTGGTTGGGCCTGCTAATCCGTTCTCGCTCAATGTCTTTTCAATTGATCTTTGACTAGAAAGGGATCATGTATTCCTGAGTTTTTCCGTAGAGAAACCAAGATAGAAAGTAGGCTGCTCCTATGAAGGCGGGGCCTCCTACATCCCAAACGGGTCCCAGTACCGCAAACAGGTTGTTAAACAAGTGCAAACCCACAGCGACTAGATAGAAGGGGAGAATTCGCTTTTTCGCAATTCCGAAAGCAGTAATTGAAGTGGCCGATGCATGGAAGAACACTAACGGTAACCTAAGCAGCAATGGTTGGCCAACAATCACTACGTACTCTATCAATTCTACGATGCCGAATCCTAAACCAACTAGAAACCCGAGTGTGAAGATGGATCGTTCCGTCTCGGCGTGACGATAAAAAAGTGGATACGCCTTAGAGAATTCTTCGACTAATGGTGCAAAAAGCACGGTCGACAGAACGCCAGCGTAGACTGTTGACGTACCGATGGACAGCAGGTAGTCTGTGAACGTGGTGACAAACAACGTCAAAGGAATGCTCACTATCATACCTGAAATCAGAAAGAACAGTTTCTCCTGGACTCTGGGCTTGTGAATTGGAATAGTTACACTATTTTGGCTTGCCAATCAGGCACTTACCGCATCGACTTCTTGTCATACACTCAGCAACGATGCAATTATGCCTTTTCCAATAGTTGCTCTGATCGCGAAACAAGTAGCTCAAACATCTGTCCTGCCGACCACAAATTGCCGATTCTCGCATTGCTCCCAACACAATATCCCTTGAAATTCCAGGCGATTCTGAAGGAAAGATGCGGTCACCAGGTCTTTTGAGCGCGTTTCGCCTTTTTGTCATCAGTCTTGGATTGTCCTTATAAGGGAGCGTGCAGTTATCTTGCAGTGTCCTTCTATCGTTGACAGGGGATGCCATCGGGAGAAGGCGAGAAGCGCCATTCTCTCAACCTGAGAGACGACGCTTACTGTGGAGAAAACTCAATGCGGAACAAAGTGTCAGCCGGCGAATACTTGGCATTTCTTTCAGCAAAGTATGACGTCGGTCCCAGCAGATTTTTCGAAGCTTTGACATCAGCGGCAGAAAGCGGCGAATCCACGTGTGGCACCCTCTCGATCGAAAGCCGTGGAACACACCGGAACAAGGTGGTTCTGCTGATAACGAACGGTGCAAAGGTCGTCGCTCAATTTCCTGTTTCTAAAGAGTTTCTCTTCGAACAAAACAAGTCAATCAAAGACCTCAGCGATACCAGCATGTTCCGAAGGCGTCTGATCAACAAGAACAATGGACCCCAATCGTTTCAAATCAGAGATTTGAAGGCCGGTATGAAGAAGGTAAACTTGAAGGCTAAGGTCCTAGAAATTGCGAAGCCTAACCTCGTATTTACAAGGTTCGGCAACTACGCCAGCGTGGCTAACGCCTTGATATCAGACGAAACTGGAAGGATCAAGCTGTGCTTGTGGAACGAACAGATAAGCTCTCTGTCTACAGGAGACACTGTTCAAATTGAAAACGGAAGCATATCCACGTTCAGAGGCGAAAAGCAACTGAGAGTTGGAAGAAAAGGGGCTTTCCACGTTGTGGAAGATTCAGCTTGCCCTCTCGAAAACGTGCAGGGCCATTAAGCTACGCTCTTTTGTAAACATTCGTCGTTCTATATTCAGATCTTCATTCCGTAATGGGAAGGATCAAAATTGATGTCTGACTATTATTTTCTCATTTCGATTACGCGGTCCCAGCCCCAAGCGTTGACTTCATTTTCCTCAATGTTGATTGGGACTGTTCTTCTTGGCATACCCAAACATTTTCAACGAGCACATCATGTTCATTGAATGCAGTGTTTCCCCTAAGATTCAGGGTGAATCAAAACACCCTAGATCCTTGTTTCAAGTGTGGAGCCCATACATTTGATCCGGTGCGAGAATCTCTGGAAACATCTTTCTCAGCTTCACGCGGGCAGAATAGCAGAGGTGGCACTCGTCCACATAGCCTTCTTCATGATCAACATGATATCTTCTGACCAGTTCAGCTGGGCCGCCCTTCAGAATCGGTCCGCAAACTGGGTGTTTGTACGGGTCAAACTGTTCGAATAACAGGTGCAGTGCTGTCTTTTTCATGTTGCCTATGGTTATGCCTTGGCACACGTGGACGTACCCGAACGGGTCGATGTGTACCCGCTTTTGGTTCGAGAAGTCTTCGTCTAGGCACTTGTCAAGTTCTTGCCATGGTCTTCTAGGCAAACCTTCAGTCAGTTTTTCGGCAGGTCTTCCTTTGAAGAGGACAGCGCCTTCTCTCACGGGCTCTCCTTTCCAGTTTCTTCCAGTCAGGTCTTTCTTGGGTTGCTCTATGCTGATGCTGCTCACGGGTAACCCAAGGTCCTTGGCCGCTTGAAGAGCGTATTTTGCGAGATTCTCTTCTTCTTTGCCATAGTGGAATTCATCTTCGCTGATCACCGCATCGGATACGCCTATTTCTGAGATGGGTTTCAGCCATTCTTTTGCATCTTCAACCGAGGTGGCCCAATAAGCGTTCGTGATGAACGCTGTCTTGAACCCTAACTTCTTTGCTTCGCGCAGTCCCCACAGGAGTATGGGGTAGTAGAGAACCGGTTCACCGCCTTCAAAACAGATCCACTCGATAGTTCTGACCTTTTCTGCTTCGCTTAATATTTCTCGCACATCGGAAATCTTCATCACTCCTTTTGCGTCTGGACTCCCAAAGACGAAGCAGTGATCACACTCCATGTTGCACTTGTAAGTCAGAAGAAGGTCAAGTTCCTTCATGGACATGGCCGTCCTGTCCTGTACTAGACCATATGAATCTCCGTATATTTTAAGAAGTCTAAAGAGCAGACGACCTGAGATGCACGCGCTTTCACAAGCGCTTTTTCTCCGTCAAGTTTAGGCTCTTTGCTTCATCTTGTGCCTGCGAGATAACACTTTTCAGATGCACTGGACCCCACAACAAGATTGGCTCATTTTGCTTCGTCCCAGGTTTGTTTTTTGCCAGTCACCCTTCTGTAGTATTTCTTGATGTGCCGGAGGGCATGAGCCAAGAATGTGTGCTCTTGTTCATAGGCTCTTTTCAATATAGCTTCTCTTGAAATCAATGTTTCTTTCAGTTCTGCTATTTCCTTCTTCGGAGAGTATTTGATGTATATGGGAACTCCTACGAGGAGTAGAGCTAGCCCAATCGCGATCTGTGTCGGCGTGCACTGTGAGATCAGGTAGACGGAGAAGATCACTCCGAGGCTTGGGAGAATTACGCGGCCCCCGAGGTGGCCTTGAGATTCTCCGCTCTTCCGATGTAGCCAGAAGACGGACGCGCTGGTTGCTGCGTAGGCAACTGACATGAAGAACACGGAAGTGGCTATGAGCATTTGCAGTCCCCCCACAATCGCTGCCACCAACGCAGTGACCGATTGTATGATGATGCCCAGATAGGGTGTCTTGAACTTCGGGTGAATTCGAGCAAACGCGCGGGGAAAAAGGCCGTCCGCAGCCAACGCGTAGCCGAGTCTAGAGGTCCCTATCATTCCAGACTCGTCTGACCCAGCTATAGAAATCAGAGCTCCAATTCCAACTATGTACGCACCCGCCAACGCCAGCGTCGGTATTGACCCGAGCGCAGTGCTTGTGGCCGTGGCAAGTGGCGCATTCCTTGACAGTTGACTCCAATTTGTTACGCCCAGAAGTACAAAGTTCGTCGTCAAGTAGAATACGGTGACGATTGAAATCCCTAGCAGTATTGCCTTTGGAATGGTTCGGCGAGGGTTGTCGATCTCTCCTGCCGGTATGGTTGAAATCTCAAAGCCCGCGTATGCCCAGAATATGAGAATGAGGGCGGGGCCGAAGTTTCCCAAGCCGAAGGGAGAAAACGGCGAGAAGTTGCTGGCTGCCGTTCCCGTGTTTGAAACTACATAAATAATGCCGACTGCGGAAAAGAAGATCAACGGGGCAAGTTTGGCCAAGGTCAGAGCGTCGTTTGTTCTTCCCGCAGCTTTGACACCAAAGATGTTTGTGGCTATCAAGAAGATTATGAACAACACTTTTACGGCTGTCTGAGAAAAAATATCCATGCCCGGAAGGAAGAACACGCAGTATTGGGTGAAGGCCACTGGAAAAACTGCGAGTGAGATCCATTCTGCTAGCCACAGCGACCAGCCGACAGTGAATCCAGCGAACGGTCCCCAAGCTTCTCTTGCATACGCGTATGGTCCTCCGACTTTTGGGACCATAGCAGCGCACTCAGCGAAGCACAAAGCAATGACGATGGCAAAGATCCCTGCAATCACCCACACTACCAGTGAAAATGGGCCTAGAAGAGCCGCTCCAAGCGATGAGGCTACATAAATATCTGCGCCTATGATTGCTCCCACTACTAGGTTCGTCACGTCAAAGAGAGTGAGCTTGGATCTGAGTTCAATTTTAGGCATGACGATCATCTAGAATAATGAGCAAATATAAAACATTCCAAAACCCTAGCGCGCGCTAGTTGACAACGCTTTTACCATTAGATGATCATCATGTGATGCTGGAGAGAACTGACGGGATGTCGTCGTTAAGCGGTGCAATAAAACGGACGAGTGAAGCACTGAGGCTGGGAGCTTCATCACAGGTTTCGGATTATGAGCAGCGTTTTTCATCGTTGAGAAACCTTTACGATGATCTGCTCTCAAACTTTGTGAGAATGCAGTTTGACTCCGGAAACGCGTATGAAACTGCGAAAGATTTCTTCGGCGCTTCCAGCGTCCGCTTTGCGGGCATAGACGGTACGATGTACTCGCGACCTCTGTTTGACTTGGTGATCTTCTTCGGAGGAGCTTACGCGTCGACGGGCACCATAACTTTTCTTGAGAAAGAAGCTCCGCGGGTGAAGTATGACACGAAAACGATTCAACAGGCCGCGGGAATATCAAGCGTCGTGCCGGTCTACGTCAACGAAATCCCAGAGGTGGACCAAGCCTTCTTTGAGGCCGAAGAGTCCGGCGAGGTCAACCCGAACAAACCGCTCACCGACCAGTCGATCATAAACAACGCAACGATCGCAAACTGGATAATGACCTTCGCAGAATACTACTTGACTTACAAGCTTGTAGCAGACCCCAGCCAACAGATTCGCATAATCTTCTTGGACAGAAGCCTATCGACTGAGCGGGCAAGCCTCGTCTACGACACGGCGAAACGAGATCTGTGGAAGACGAGGTGCAGCCTGATCGGCTACAGAAACGGCGATGATGAGCCGCTTGACATCAACGATTTGACGATCGCAAGACAGTGCGTCTGCAACGAAGCTTTAGGCTTGCCTCCTCCAAGAGGCGACTACTTGAGCCATGCGATAATCGAGTTGATCAGACAGAAGGGGCCCTTAGCTGAGAAGCAGATTCTAGTCGAACTGGGCATAAGCGACGAAAAAAGGGCCAAGAGGGTTGCTCGGCATTTGAAGCGCTCTGTCGACGAGCATGTTCTGGCCAAGAAGGACGAGACTTACAGTTTGGACCCAAAGTACAGCACGGTTCTTCAACGCGTCAAAAAGCTGGTCATCAGCCTGGGCGACAGATTCTTCTTCACCGAAACATCAGCGACCAAGACGTCAAGCCTCATGAAAGTCTTGAAGGACGGTGAAGAACAGTGGCTCACAACCGTCGACATCGCTTTCCTCACGCTTTTCACTCTTCACATGATCATGGAAGAGTGCTGGAAAAGACGCGTCCTGCTCATCGGCATAACGAAGGACACGGCGGCAAGAGACTTCAAGCGGCAGCTGGTCCCTATAATGCACAATGAAGGTCTTCTCAAAACCAACGTCTCAAAAGTGGATTTTGAAAAACTGCCGAACACTGACCGCATGATACTACAGTCAACGAGCATGCTGAACCCGACTGAAATCAAGCCGCCTTGGAGCCTGATAGAGTACGACTCGGCCTTCCGAACGATGGTTCCGGACCATCTGAACCGAAAAGGCTTCGTCTCAGGAGCTATAAAGAACAGAATAGGCTTGGAGAAGGTTTTTGTCAAGACGTACATTCAACTGAGCCAGGCGAAGACGGACTCGCTGCTTCGCAGCAACGTCTTGCTGATTGACCGGCTAGTCTATCCAGAGTACGACTGCAAACCCCAAAACATCACGGCGTTTTGGAACGAGTATGGAGGCGCCAAGGAGCCCGTTGAGGTTGTTCTTTTCAAGGACAAGGATGCCGCAAACAGGCTTCAAGACATGATCATGATCATGTTGACGGCGATGGCTCCTTCCAGCATTCCAGAAGCATTCGGACACAACAAGCCTCTCTTCATTGCAGACAAGATTGCAAAATGGAACTACGGCCAGTTCAGGCTCATCGTGGACACCACGGCTACCTGGATACTCAACAATCACCGACTGAGAAAGTTCATATTCTACATGAGCACTTTCAGGGAAAGGAGGGCTTCTATTGAAGCCGCAAGAAGAGAGTAGACTTAACGAGGCGTGTTTCACAGACTTTGACGGTAGGTTCAACGGTAGGCTTGCCGCCGTCATCCCAAGGTTTTTCGCCACGACGGAGGACACGAAGCTTGCCGGCACGAGCGCACGGTACCAGTGCCGAGTCAAGGTTGAGTACCAGAAAGACCTCATGGCACTCTTGGAAGAGGGCATGCTTCTAGCCGTCAGGAACTTCAAACAGACTGAAAAAGGCTTGGAAAGGTACACTCTAATGGAGCTCAGCCGAGTCTGGCCCGAACACTTCGGTCTGCGCGGCCTCTCCGACCACGGCTATTACCCGATGCAGTTTGAGATCATCGAACAGTCTGAAGACGATTGGCAGACGAACGACAAGACCACGATGATGATTCAGATAGACGCCATACCCATAAACTACGACCTGGTCTTGGACAGTAAGTGTGATTTCACATTTGTGAAAGGCTTCTCCTACCCGGTTGTAGGCTGCCCATCCTACGTGCTGAACAGTGAAATGATAAATCGCATCTACAACCAAAAAATCGCTGAAAGGCTCCGCGTGGACACGTCGAAGACCGTGGAAGACGCGCGAACGGACCCCAGACTGGGTCTGATCAAAATGTTTGAGGCAAGCAAGACCAGTATACCGATATACGTGGATTTTGAGAAGCTGGTTCGGTACCACTTCGGTGTTTTTGCTTTCACGGGCGGTGGAAAGAGCAACCTGATGTCGAACATCCTGCGAAGGCTCCTGCTGCACAACAGCGACGCAAAGGTCGTGATCTTTGACATAAGCTGCGAGTACGTGTTCCTCCTGTTGGACATGCTGGCCGACCCGAACGTTTCGTCGAAGGTAATCCTGGAATACAGAACTGACTCGCTTGAACAGTTCTTCAACTCGGTCGTGAAACCAAGAGAGTTCGAGACCGATGAGCGAACCAAGTCTGGTCTCCAGCGCATAATCGACAAGGGCAGGCTGGCCCATTACGTGAAGCCCAGACAACAGATTCCAACGTACGGTCAGTTTATGAGCGAACTCGGTGACCAGAGAAGGTCATCTGTTGAAAGGCCTCACTACATGAACGCGATAGACAGGATAAGTTCAGCCGCGTCGGAGTATGTCGAAGAGCACGGGCTAAGTGAAAATCAAGAAGTGGACGAAGAATTCGTGGAACACATAAGCCAAGTTGCGGCTGCAGCAGTTGAGGAGTTCAAGGTCAGCGACAAGAGCGGGCTATACGCGTGGGCAACGACCAGGTCTTCACTCAGCGATCTGATCAGGAAGCGACAGACCAGAGAAGACGACATAAAAGGCGGATTAACGGTTGAAAAAATCCGCGAACTGCTGGAAGACAAGACGACGAGGCTCGTCTGCATTTCAATCTCCGACCCGTACGCCATAAAAGACCTCGCCATAAACCTGACTCAAGCACTGCTCGCCCGTAGAAAACGGCGATTCCAAGTGAAACCGCACATCCTCATCGTGTTCGACGAGGCGCAGGAGTTCATCTCCAGCACCGCCAGCGGCATAGACGCCAAGTGTTCGGCCCACGTTGAAACCCTGCTGAGACAGGGCAGAAAATACGGCATCGGCGTGTGCATCGCCACGCAGCGCATCGCCTATCTGAACACGAACGCGCTGCAGCAGGTTCACACGTACTTCGTAGGAACTCTGCCACGGCCGTACGATCGCCAACTCATTAGCGAAACGTTCATGATAGACAAAGGGATCCTCGAGAAAACGCTGGAATTCGCTCCAGGAGAATGGCTGCTCTCAAGCTACATAGCAACAGGGATGGAAAACGTGCCGATTTTCATAAGAGCAGATAACGCTGAACGCGAAGTGGAAAAATATCTGAGCAGGACAACGTAAGAAACTTGCGAGTGTTCTGAACGTTGCCTTCTTCAATTCTTGATTCTTTCTGCCCGAATTAGAAGATAGTGTCTGTAAGGCTTGTAGCCGACTTTCGAGTACACTCGTAGGGCAGGCGCGTTGTCTCTGAGCACGTGAATCAGCGCGGGTGGAGACCTCTTGAGGATTTCTTGAACCAACGCTGACACGATTGAAGTTGCGTAGCCCATGTTCCTGTAATGTTCATCCGTGGCTATGACCCCGATGTTGCTTCCAACATCTGCGAAACAAGCGTTGCCAACCGAAACGATCTTAGCGTCACGTTTTATTCCAAGCCAATACGTCTTTTCCAGCGACTCTCTCCTGTTCTCAACCGCTATGTCGCCCCACCATTCAGGGTCCGCCTTTCTCATTATCTCTGCAACTTTTTCTGCATCTTCAGGTCCAAGTCTCTCAGGGTCGGTTCTGACCTGTATGTTTTCTTCTCCCTTCTTCAAGGTCATCAACATCAGCTCGTACTTGATCTGAGGACTGTACTTTCTGGTGACGATGTCTTCGCAGTCCAGAGGAGCTTGCAGCTCAACCTTTTCCAAGCTGACAGAATCGAGCAGTTTTTCCACGGCTTCTCGGTTTCCTCGCAGTTGAACAATGGCGTCTACGTACACCAGCATCAATCCTTGGATCTTCTTTCCTTCCATTGCCAAGAAGATTTTCGTCTGTTCTGGGCGTTCCTTCCAGTCGAGAATGAAGAAATAGTAGTGCAGTGGGTCTTGGTTAACATGGTTCCAGAAAGCGTTTTCGAAACCGTCTCGTATGGAGGCTATTCGCATGGTTTCCTTCTCGTTCCTCACAAGAAAAGGAAAGTAGTCCTTGCGTTTCATTTAGCTTGCGCAGGCTGTGTGATTCCGCATTTCTTCAGCAGTCGGTTCCATTTCAGGTCTGTGACGTGTTGAATTTCGTCGAGCACCTTTTCGTTTTTCGGTGTGAACAGGTGTCTGAAGCGTCCTTGAACCTGCAGGTATTCCTTCACGGGCTTCTTCTTCTGGGGGGCAAGTGCGAAGAGTTTGCTCGGAATTGAGAGTTGGTAATCGCCGTTCACTGCTTCCCATAGTGGGAAAATGCACGTCTCCACTGCCAGTTTCGAAAGTTCTATCGACTTTGAAGATTCGCTTCGCCATCCTCTCGGACAGGGTGCGAACACGTGCAGAAAGGCAGGGCCGTTCACTTCGATACCCTTTCTGGTCTTCTGAATCAGGTCTTTCCAGTAGTATGGTGAAGCCGTTGCCACGTAGGGCATGTCGTGTGCGACCATGATGTCGGCTATGGGCTTCTTCTGCTCCAGCTTCCCAGGCACGACTGAGCCAGCCTGCGAAGTGGTCGTTGATGCTCCGTAAGGTGTGCCTCCGCTCCTCTGGATGCCGGTGTTCATGTAAGCTTCGTTGTCATAGAGCACGAACAGAAAGTCGTGTCCCCTTTCAACGGCTCCTGACAGTGCCTGTATGCCTATGTCATAGGTTCCACCGTCCCCTGCTAGGGCGACGATGTCTATCTGTTCGTTCTTGATCCTTCCCTTCTTTCTGAGAATCTTCAGCGCTACCTCGATTCCTGAAGCGTTTGCAGCTGCCGTCTCAAAAGCCGTGTGCAGCCACGGCACCGCCCAAGATGAGTACGGGTAGATAGTTGAAGCAACTTCCATGCATCCAGTAGCATTCGTAACGATGGTCGGTCCTCTTGTCGCTTTCATGATGAGCCTCAGCACCGTTGCCGGAGCACATCCTGCGCACGCTCTGTGTCCTGACAGGAACAATTCGGGTTTTTCAGCGATGTCTTTTGCAGTGAATTTTCCTTCGGATATTTCCATTCTTCCTTCTCCTTTTCACTCCCTCAATCCTACGTATCGCACTAGGTCTCCTACGCGTTTGGTTTGAATCATCTTCTGCAAGTCCTCGAAAATCGCGCGTATCTGAGCGGGGCTCGTGTCTCTCCCGCCTAATCCGTAGATGTAGTTGACAACGTAAGGTCGGTCTGAGCCGTCGTAGAGTGCATGGCGGACTTCATGGAAAACTGCTCCGCCGCTTCCGCCGAAACTCATGCTCCTGTCCATGACGGCAACTGCCTTCACAGTTCCGAGTGTCTCAGCGATCTCTTCAACCGGAAACGGTCTGAAAGTTCGGATTCTGAGCAGCCCAGCTTTGACGCCTTTTCCTCTGAGCTCGTCCACTACGGTCTTAATGGTGCCGGCTGTTGAGCCTAAGCAAACGAGAGCTACTTCAGCATCTTGAAGCCTGTATTGCTCGAGCAGGCCGTCGCCGTATGATCGGCCGCTAAGCTGGGCGTACTCTTCATGCACCTCTTGGATCACTCGTTTCGCGTTTTTCATGGCTTCTTCCTGTTGCCGTTTAAACTCAAAGTAGTAGTTCGGCATTGCTATGGGTCCCATGGTCATGGGGGTTTCTGGGTCAAGCTTGAAGGGGACGGTTTTTCCTTCATGCGTGAGCACGACTGGAAACTGGCGAGTTTTGACGAATCCTTTGACGGTCTCGTCTGGGAAGGTCAGCACGTTCTCGAGCGTGTGGCTCAACGTGAACCCGTCTAGGCCCACGATCACGGGCAGTTGAACGTCCAAGTGTTCAGCGATCCTGAAGGCTTGGAGCACTGAGTCGTAGACTTCCTGCGCGTTTTCAGTGTAGATCTGTATCCAGCCGCTGTCCCGTTCGGCCATGGCGTCGGAATGGTCACCGTGAATGTTCAGTGGCGCTGACAACGCTCGGTTCGCGATTGCCATAACGACTGGCGCACGGCATCCTGAGGTCACGAACAGCATTTCGTGCATCAACGCTAAGCCTGCGGATGCTGAGGCCGTGAAGACTCTGGCGCCTGTTGTTGACGCTGCGAGGCACGCGGCCATCGCGCTGTGTTCTGATTCTGTGCACACGTACTCTGTTTCAACTTCGCCGTTGGCCACGTATTCGCTCAACTTCTCGACGATTATCGTCTGAGGAGTTATCGGGTAAGCAGCCACCACGTCAACGTCTGCCTGTTTCACCGCTAACGCAACGGCTTCGTCTCCGTTCAGGCCCTGAGTTTCCTGTTTAACAGCACTCTTCACCGTCATATCCTCCTATTCCATCTTCATCGCGATCGCTTTGGTTGGGCATTCGTTAGCGCATATGCCGCAACCCTTGCAAAAGTTAAGGTCAAATTCGATGTCGCCTTTTTCGGGTTTCCAGTGTATCGCGCCGTCTGGGCAATAAAGTGTGCACAACAAGCACTTGGTACACTTCTTAATGTCTCTGATCGGAGTGAAAGACTTCCAGTCTCCGGTTAAGTATGTTAAGCTGCTCTTCCAGCAGACCCCTGCGGGCGAAACTTCCTTCCACGTTTTTTCTTTTGAACTCATTCAGATTTTACCTCCTGGTAAGCCTGCTTTACGACGGCGAAGTTTTTCTCGGCAACGTCTGGTCTGAAACGTTCTCTGATCATTTTCTCAACGGTTTCCAGGTTGACTATCCCGGTTACGCGTGCCACGGCTCCGAGCATCGCAGTGTTGGTTATGGGCAAGCCTAGGATTTTCATCGAAATCTCCGATGCTGGAACAGTCCAGACCTTTCCCCTGTCTGTGTTCAACGCCTTTCTCACGTTGGATGGAGTTTCCTTTGAGTTGACTATGATGTTTCCGCCTTCGTCGCTCAGTCCTTCTGCAACCTTAACCGTCTTGAGCAACGTCGGGTCTAAAACGGCTACAACGTCCGGGTTGTAGACTGCGCAATGCAGCCTTATCGGTTCAGTGCTTATTCTTGTGAAGGCCGTCACGGGTGCGCCCATTCTTTCAGGGCCGAACTCCGGGAAGGATTGAATGTACTTTCCTTCAGCGATGGCTGCTCTGGCGAAGAGTTCACTTGCTGTCCATGCTCCTTGGCCGCCTCTGCCGTGCCATCTGACTTCCAAGAGTTTCTGCAACATCTTTCTCTCCGATGGTCTTTCAGCCTAGTTGCATCACGGAACATATACACTTTTCTAGGCAGGAACGGAAGAATTAAAGGTCTAGCAGACATCTTAGTAAAAGCGTAACGAGAACTTTGGAGAGGGACACGTTTGGAGGACACAGTGCTATTAACCGCTGATAGTACGTTGATGAGCGATTACCGTGAGAACGAATTTCTAGGTTTCGGAACCTGTGCTCCACCAAACTTTATTCCAGACTTCATCTATCGGCGACTGTTCTTTCCGCCAATCAAGACGGAGAGTGGCAGGCCAGTGTCAGCGCCGTATGGGCTGAGGAAAATTGAGGCCCAGCTCTTGAAGGAAGGCTTTAAAGTGATAACCGTCACGCCGGACCATCTCGGCGCGTGGATTCACAGGGCGAAGGTCCTTGGGATACATGTTATGGACCCTTTCGGTCTGGGTCCAGCCTCGAGCACTCTTGCGTCCGTTCTTAAGAAGGAGCCGTTTCTGGCACAGTATTTCCGCCATCTTTTTGAACTTCCCGAAGTCAGGGAAGCCAAGAAGCGCGGCTTGAAAATCATCGTGGGCGGTCCGGGCGTCTGGCAGCTCAACTACAGGCCGAAGTTCGTCGAGAAATACGGTATAGACTGCATAATCGAGGGAGAAGCTGAGAACGTTGTTGGAAAGATCTTCAGGACCGCCATGAACGGTGAGACCCTCCCAGCGAATTATGAGGTCAGCGTAGGAGAGACGCCGCGCCTCGAAGAGATACCGAACATCGTCAACGCTTCAATCAACGGATTAGTGGAGATCGGTCGCGGATGCTGCAGAGGCTGCAAGTTCTGCAGCGTGACACTGAGACCGTTGAGGTGGTTCCCGATCGAGAAAATACTCGAAGAAGTAGACATCAACCTGAACGCTGGAAACAGGGGAGTCATCCTCCACGAGGACGATGTCATGCTCTACGGTTCAAAAACCGCTCTGCCAAACGATGAGAAACTCCTCAAACTGCACGAAGCAGTCCTCCAAAAATGTGACGGAATAGCTTGGAGCCACTGTTCACTCGCGGCCGTAGCAGCAAAGCCGAAGCTTTTCTCACAGGTAGCCGAAATGGTGAGGCAGAAGCAGCGCTGGTGGGGAGTTGAAATAGGGCTTGAAACAGGGTCAGCAGAACTTGCAACCAAGGTCATGCCCGCGAAGGCTCACCCTTTCAAGCCTCAAGAATGGCCAGAAGTCGCCCGCACAGGCATGGGGTTGATGCATGACAACATGCTGGTTCCAGCGTGCACACTCATCGTCGGCGTTCCAGAGGAGACCGAAGACGACCTCATCAAAACAATGGAACTGCTCGACGACGTGAGAGACTGTAGAAGCCTCATCGTGCCACTGTTCTTTGTGCCGATGGGCAGACTCAAAGACGAGGACTGGTTCAGAGAAACGAAGATGACAAAAATGCATGAACAGCTCCTGACGAAGTGTGTTCAGCACGACTTCCACTGGATTGACGACCTGATCGGCATATCTTTTTCCGAAGGCTGGAAAGGCTACGCCGTCAGACCATTCTACAAGGTCTTCATGCTCATAGCGAAGTACAAGGCTAAACAGGCAGGCATCAACATAAAGTCGTAGACAACTAACCTTAAATACCGCTGCAAACCCAAAACTTGTAATCCTCCAAAAATGCCGCCGTAGCTCAGCTAGGTAGAGCGGCTGGCTGTTAACCAGTCGGTCATAGGTTCAAGTCCTATCGGCGGCGCCACATTATCCGAAATAGAACCCAAATCAGGGTTGTTTAGGTCATTGGTTTCTAGGCCAATTAAGTCAATGGCTTCCACAATGCATTTGGAATCTAGGATTCGTCTCTTCAATGAAACTAGTTTGTATTGGAGTGCGTCATTGTGCCTATGCATGTGTGGATGTGTAATATGTTCAATTAGTAAGAAAGGATTGTATTCATTCATACCTAGCAAGGTACAAAGGTTTGTTTGCTTCTCTCTTTCTGTCTTCACGAGAGATGCATTCTATTTGCTTTGTGTGTTTCTTTTCCAATTGCTAGGACCGTTTGAAACACTGCCACAGTTAGATATTTGGATTTTCCACTTCTAGAAAGCAAAGATCAAACTCTGAAGGCAGACTTTTTTAATCGTAAGTGCTCCACTTTACATGCCATTATTGACATTGACAGTGGCTGGACATGATTTTCGATGTTAAATTGTCGGACCGGCACAAGTCATAAGAACTGATGAGGTTCTAGTAAAATGAAGAAAAGAGAACAGAAACTTCAACGATCAAAGGTGAGGGGGTAGCTAGTCCTTGAGATTTGAGGTTGGCTGTGATTTGGACGAGTTCAGGAGATACTACAGGAACAGTGACATTTACGAACGTATGAAGTTAGGTGGACTCACTGATGGCTATGATGAAAATCTCGACTACATGATGAACGTTGTGATCAAGCATCCATCTCAGCTCATCGTTTGGAGAGAGAAGAACAAGATCGTGGGTCACGCAGTCTGGCATGAAAGCAATACTGAAGAACACAGAAAAGGTGATCCCAGAAACAAGGAAGACAGAGAAGCATTGAGGAAGCTTCTTGGCAATAAGAAAGACTTTGTTGAGCTTCATGAATGGTGGTTGATCGAGAAATATAGGGGAAAGGGTTACGGGAACGAGTTCCTAGATTTCTTTGAAACCTTCATGAAAAGCAAAGGCTATGCTGACCTCGTGTTCTATGCTGATCATCCTGCAGCACTGGCTGCATTTCGAGAACATGGATACAAAGAAGGAGGATACTTGAAAGGAGCAAAAGAATACGTCTTCTACCATTCACTCGAGCAAAGCCCTTAGACAATGCTAGTTAACCGAGATTAATGGGATCCCTGAAAGTTTTTGTGGCTATCTTCGTATCGCATTTGTGATATGCTCTTATAGACGTGGACCAGTCTGTAGTCTGCTTGGTGTTGGCAGTTGGCGGGGCTTCTTGATCCTCTGAAAGTGAAGGATCTGATATTCAGGAACCGGATAGTCATGCCTCCCATGCAGACGGGTCGAGCCACGGTTAAGGGCGCCGTCACTGACAGGCTCATCAACTTCTACGTTAGGCGTTCAGCGGCTCTAGGCCTGCTCATAGTGGAACACTCTTACGTTTCTGCAAGTGGAAAGTTGAGTCCAAAGCAGCTAGGCATATACGATGACGAGTTGATCTACGGGTTAGAGAGGCTTACGGGCGCCATACACGCGGTCGACACTCCTGTCATTCTACAGATTACCCATGCGGGGGGTATCGCGAACGAGAAAATAATCGGCGCAGAGCCTACGGGCCCCTCTGCAACGGACAAAAGCCGCGAACTGACAAGAAATGAGATTGAGGCTTTGGTAGAAGAGTTCGCCGTGGCCGCCGATCGCGCGGTCAGAGCCGGTTTTGACGGGGTAGAACTTCATGGGGCGCACGGTTTCCTGCTTAACCAGTTCTTCTCGCCCCTGATGAACAGACGTAGAGACGAGTACGGGGGTTCCTTGGAGAACAGGATACGTTTTCCCCTCATGGTCGCTAACGCGGTTCGAGAAACAATTAGAGACAAACTTCTGCTCTACCGTTTGGGCGCGGACGACCTTGCCCCGAAAGGAACGCGCGTAGAGGATTCGGCTGCCTTTGCCTTGAAGCTTGAGCAAAGTGGCGTCGACATTATCGACGTTTCAGGCGGCCTTTGTGGAAGCGAACCCAAGCAGCTTCGAAACGTCAAGGGTTACTTCATTCCTCAGGCCTACGAGATAAAGAAGGTCGTCAACGCTCCAATCATAGGCGTAGGAGGAATCACCGAGGCCGAGCAAGCTGACAGACTGGTTCGAGACGGCAAAGTTGACTTGGTGGCCGTGGGCAGAGCACTCTGGAAGGACCCGAATTGGGCAGAAAAGGCCTTAGAAACTTTGAAAGCACCCGCTAAAGAGCATTGAATTGACGCGCTACTTAAAGCGCGCGCTAAAAAGGCGTTTGTTCATTTAGCCTTTGAAGGAAATCTTCGCGTACTGGATGGAAAACGTCAAGCAAGGTTTGTTGCTATAACCCATGAACTTGGCGATCGCCGGCGTCCACGCCCTGAAATATTTGGATCCAAATATCCATGGTACGTTGAAACCTAGGAGGGGTAGGTCCAGGGTTTGCCAGGAAGAGTGAGTCTATGGGTTTACGCTCGGAAGCCGGGGATAAGAGTTGGACCCTGGTGCCGCGCTGACAGTGAGCTTTTTCGCAAGCGGTTCAAAGTCTCTCTAGGGCTTTGACAGCATTGGGTAGTTCTCTCCATTCACGAATTATTATGTCAGGTTTAGCGTTGCTTGCAGCCATGTTGGTTGACGGTCTCTTCAGCAATATGGTGTGCAATCCCACTTTCTGGGCGCTTTCAACGTCATGGTCCAGCTCGTCTCCCACGTACACCGTCTCCGAAGCCGATATTCGCATGAGCTGCAAAGCCTTCCAGAAAATCCTCGAGCTTGGCTTTCGCCATCCAACATCAGCCGACACGACAATCACGTCGAAAAGCTCAGCCACACCGAACCGCATCAGAGTCCTACTGACCGCAGGCGAATACGCCAGGTTAGAGACGACGCCCAACCTGTACCTCTTTCTTAACGTCCGAAACACTGAGGGGACGCTTCTCTCCATCGTTCTCGCTTGGACCCAGCACTTCATGAAAGCTTTCGTCGCTTCCACGACCGCCTCATCCGCTGGCTTCAAAGAAACGCCGCACAGACCGAGTGTTCGGGAAACCACCACGCTGAACGGCACTTCTCGAAAAGAGTTGCCGGCAAGGATTCTCTCATAAGTCATCTCATAAGCTCCCTTGAAGTCCTCAAGGGAAACCATGATGCCGTTGCGTGCCAGACTCTTCAGAAGACACGACAAGCAAGAGTCGAGACCGTACTGAGGGGACGCCTGCACCAACGTATCGCCGAAATCAAACAGAACATTCTTAATCCGTATCTTCTCACCGCTCTTCCTCTTCAAATCTGCTTAACAGGGTTATATGGGAAACGCGCTGCCCAGTCCCTTTGTTGTGCGTGCGCACTTGAACAGCCCGCACAGCTCCGCATCCCGACCTGAACACTCTCAGCGTTTTTAACAATGCTTGCCAACTGTATATGCAAAGTGTATATGCAAAATGTATATGCTTTGAGATTCGTGTTTTTTGCGAATTCTGGGACAAGCCATCGCACTAAGGCCATTGTTGCAAAGTGAAAAGACGACGAAGTGCCGAAACTCTTCACGTGAACGAGCCCTTAACGTTTCTCTATTCACCTGCACAGTGGGGAAAAGTAAAATTGTTTCCTCCGTTATTGATTGAGCGGGTGACAAGTTGGTTTCAAGAGATAAGGGTTTTTCAACCAAAGCGGTTCATGCAGGGAATAGGCGGGGTTCTTTCACGGGACCTGTTGTCGAGCCGATCTATGAGACATCCGTTTTCGCATTTTCCAGTACAAAGCAACTAGTTGACGTTGTGGGCGAAAAAGCCGAAGGGTATGTTTACACCAGGTATGGGAATCCAACGACTAGAAGTGTTGAGAACAAGATGGCTGAGCTTGAACAGAGTGAAGACGCAGCGGTTTTCTCATCCGGCATGGCGGCCATTGCGACAACCTTTTTCACGCTTGTTTCATCAGGTGACCACGTTGTCTCAACCAGGGACTTGTACGGTGGAACGTTGGAATTCTTCAACAAGGTCTTGCCGAAATTCGGCGTGGAAACGACTCTAGTGGAGGCAACAGACCTGGATGAAATACGGTCTGCTACTAGAAGCAACACAAAGGTCATCTACGCCGAAACCCCGACGAACCCTACGCTCAAGGTTGTAGACTTATCCGCAGTCGCCAAGATCGGAAAAGAGAAAGGAGCCACGGTCGTTGTTGACAGCACCTTCGCTTCTCCATACAACACGAAGCCTACGGACCTGGGCGTCGACATCGTCGTCCACAGCGCCACAAAATACCTGTGTGGGCACAACGACGTGACCGCTGGAGTCGTATGCGGTTCAGAAAGGTTTGTGCAAGAACTGAAAAAAACACGCAAAAGCCTAGGCGGAACTCTTGACCCGCTAGCCGCTTGGCTACTGCTACGTGGACTGAAGACTCTCGGCTTGCGAATGGAGAGACACAACTCCAACGGCATGAAGATGGCAACGTATCTTGAGAGACATCCAAAAGTCAAAACCGTGCACTACCCAGGCCTCGAAAGCCACCCGCAACACGCAATTGCCAAGCAGCAGATGACGGGCTTCGGCGGAGTCGTCAGCTTCGAAATCGACAGAGACTTTGA
Organism: Bathyarchaeia archaeon; assembly: GCA_049521795.1. Classification (GTDB taxonomy): domain Archaea; phylum Thermoproteota; class Bathyarchaeia; order Bathyarchaeales; family Bathycorpusculaceae; genus DASPPK01. Next base: position 33,007 of record JBEKOM010000006.1, on the reverse strand, counting down.
GACGACAGTCAAGTTCGTGGAAAACCTGAAGCTCTGTTCTTTAGCCTCCAGCCTCGGAGGAACCGAAACGCTGGTCACCCAGCCCGTCACGGCGTCGCACTACTTCGTCAGCGTTGAAGACCGAAAAAAAGCAGGGATAACGGATCAGCTCATAAGGCTGGCCCTGGGAATAGAAGACCCAGAAGACATAATCGCCGATCTGGAGCAGGCCTTCAACAAGATCTAACATCAGCATCCTAAGCGTGGTACAGCTCCTGGTGACTCGTACTCTCTGAGCCTCGTTCAAACCAACACGTTTTCAGTGATTGGTTTAACTGATCCTAAGAAGCTCGACTAGCCCGCGCGAAATCTGCTAATTCATCGAGCTGTGAAGAGGCTATCTCTGCAGGTAGGCTATCCAACCCATGTGAGGTGGTTCTACGTCGATTTGCCACAGGAGCGCGATCAGCTCGCCGAAGTGGTGTACGTTTTCAAGAACAACGTGGATCAGAATGTCCTCCACTCGTACTGTTAGAGGCGGCATTCCGGGCCTCGAGTATTGCACTTTTCTTTCAAGTTCGGCAGGAGTTATCTTTGCGACATAGAGGTTAGTCTTTGATTCAACTTCCTTGGCGCGCTTTCGGATTGAAGCTATGTTCTGAAAATCGTCTGGGCTCCGTGAAACCCAGTCTTTCACACGACCGGGGATGACGTAGTTAACCATCCTATCTTCAGCGTCAAGCGCGTGCAAAAGAATATTCCTCAAGGAATCAAAGCTGGCTCCACGGCTCTTCACAACCTCCTCCCAAGGAAGTGTGTCAAGCTGTTCCACGTATCGATTCCTGAGCGCGTGGCTGTATTCCATAAGAGTCTTTAAATCCACATAGCTCACATCCTGAGAATTCTAATCAGCTGAAAAGGTAAATAACACTTGAGGTATAGGCGACCCGAACATATGAATTGGAAATGACGCAAAAGAGGCCGGAAAGCTTCTCGTCAGAGACGGCATAAAGAAAGAAGAGACTTTGAGGATCATTAGTCCAGAATTAGCCACGGTAGAAGTGCACTCTGAGGAAAGGAACTCTGGGTTCGAAAAAGCTCTGAATGCGAAATGTTGGAACCGAGAATCAAAGCATAAAGCGCAACAGTTTTTACCCTTGGCTTCGTGCATCATTGGTTGATGTCTAGAACTCGTACGAACTTCGCGTACCCGAAGAATGTCCGGTTTCAATGCACGAGATGTGCGCTGTGCTGCGGCGATACAGAAGCGAGGGCCAGGCACATTCTCTTGTTGAAAAAAGAAGCGGAGAGCATCTCTGAAACGGCCTCAAGGCCCGTTGAAGATTTCGCGTGCAGAACGGAAGGTTACGAACCCTATGTCTATGAGATGAGGAAGAGCACAAGCGGTAGGTGTCTGTTTCTTGAAGAGGACACATGTACGATATACGCTTCGAGACCGCTCGTCTGCCGGTACTATCCGTTCGAATTAAGAACACTGGGAAGCGGGAGGCTCGTTTTCTCTTCCACGAAGGAATGTCCAGGAATGGGCAGAGGCAAGTTGCTGGGAAGGGTCTACTTCGAACAGCTATTCCGGCTAGCCTGTAATCAAATCGAGTGAATCATGGTTGCCGATCAGGTTCTTACGAGGTTCTGTTTCGAGCCTCGGCATTGTTGAACGCGCTGGTCCGCAGCTGAACTCCTGTTGAGGGTAGGTGGGCCACGATCGGGCGTAGCTGCGTGTACTTGTGGCCGCAGCCGCATTCAAATCCTACCGTTGTGCCTCGTTTTCTCAGTTGCCGCCACTTCTTGCTGCTGCAGTGGGAGTCTTGCTGATGAATGACCCAGAGTTGTCTGGCTTCCGTAGGCGAAATGGGCGCGTAATCCTTCGCTTTTGCAGAGTACCATACTACATAGATTATGAAACACGCCCACAAGCTGGGCGCGACTATCCACAGGTTGGACGTGAAGGTTTCAATCATGTTTTTTCACCACGTGTATTTCTGTTCTGCACGGATACAATATGTCCAGGAGCGGACATATCTAGTTATAGAATATGCTATCTTACGATATAAACGTTTCGCCAGTCTGATTGTTCAACACTAATACCAAAACTGTTGCAACACATCTTTCTTCTCGACAATGTAGCCGCAGTAGTGGCACTTCAATGACAGCGGTTCCTCGCATTCAACGTAGAACCTGGCCTTGACAGGCTCATTGCTGTTGCTTATGCAAGCTGGGTTAGCACACTTGATAATGTTGTCAATGACGCTTGGCAGCTTCACCTCTTCCTTTCTTATGACTTTGTAGTCGCGAACGATGTTGATGCTAGCATGCGGCGCGATCAAGGCTATCTTGTGAACCTCCTGTGGCTTCAACTCCCTGCCCTCTATCTTGACGATGTCCTTCGTCTTTAACCGCTTACTCGGAACATTAATGGCGATCGTGATAGGGCCCTTGTCGTTTCCTGTGATGCCCAGAATCTTGACAACGTCCAACGCGTGTCCTCTCGTTATGTGATCGATAACCGTGCCATCCTTGATCTTTGAAACCCGCAACTCAGTCTCGGTCATTTCGAAACCCCCTTCCAAGAAAACGGTAATACCACAACCGCAGATAAAAGACTTTAATCTCTGGGGGAGTGAGGCTTTTCCAATTGTGAATAGAATTGAGACCGCCAGATTCTTTAGGGGTTTTCTGAAGTCGCAAGATGAAGTGAGCGTGTCGATTTGTGCTGTGAACGAGTCTCAAGGCTTATTAGGAATGGCTGAAAACTGGATTCGGGGATAACGTGCCAGGGAAAAAGAGTTGGTCTGAAAAGCTCGAGGACGGTAAGGGTTTGCCAAGAGTTGAGAAGATCACTGCTAAGATGAAAAAGAGGTGGGGCACAGGCACAGTGGTCATCCCGGCACCGAAGGAAGTTGATGAAATCATGAGGAAGGTGCCCGAAGGTAAAGTTACTACGATAAATGAGATTCGCGAAGCATTAGCGAGGAAACACAGTGCTTCAATCGGTTGTCCCATCACGACGGGCATCTTTGCTCGCATCGCAGCTGGGGCTGCAGAAGAACAAGCTGTAAAGGGCAAGGAAATTACGCCTTACTGGCGCACTTTGAAAGTTGGCGGAGTGATAAACGAGAAGTATCCAGGGGGAGTTGAAGGACAAAGAAAGCTATTGGAGAAAGAGGGACACAAGGTGATTCGGAAAGGCAAGAAATGCATCGTTGTTGACTACGAAAAATCTTTAACAAGAATGTAAGCAAACAAAGCTGATCCTCAACTGCCCTTAAGCAGCTCTTCTCTTGAAAAGCGATGCTACAAATTCTTATCTAGTAGTTGCGTAGATTTGCTTTGGGTGGGAGTTTGGAGTTTGAGGGCAGAGACATAATCTCGATCAAAGATTTCTCTAGGGACGAAATAAATCATGTTTTCAAAGTTGCCAGAAGCATGGAACCCCTTGCCGAGAAAGGTTCAGAAATGCTGCGGGGAAAGATTCTTGCAACACTCTTCTTCGAAGCGAGCACACGCACCCGCTTGAGCTTCGAGTCTGCAATGCATAAGCTTGGTGGCGCAACGATAGGTTTCGCAGAGGCAGAAATAGCGTCGGTGAAGAAGGGTGAGAACCTCGCCGACACCATACGTACTGTGGATAACTACGCGGATGTGATTGCCCTGCGACACCCGCTTGAGGGTGCTGCTCGGTTGGCCGCAGAATTCTCAAAGGTGCCCATCATCAACGGCGGAAGTGGCGCCGAAGAACATCCGACGCAAGCACTCCTAGACCTGTACACGATGGTGAAGGAAAAGGGTGGGATCGAAGGGCTAAAAGTTGCTCTAGTAGGCGACCTGAGGTACGGGAGGACAGTTCACTCTTTGGCTTACGCTCTTTCACTTTACAAGATTGAGCTGTACCTGGTCTCTCCTGAAACTCTGAGAATGCGGCGAGAAGTTCTTCAGACGATAAAGGAGCGCATACCTGTGACGGAGAAGACGAGCCTGGAAAAAATAGTTCCGATCGTGGATATTCTGTACGTCACACGAATTCAAAAGGAGCGTTTCCCAGACCCGGTGGAGTACGCCAAGGTTAAAGGTTCCTACAGAATAGACCTTGAAACCCTGAGAGAAGCCAAGAAAGACCTAACGATTCTTCATCCACTCCCGAGGGTTGATGAGATCGCCTCTGAGGTTGACAACACGCCGTACGCGCGTTACTTCCAGCAGGTTCGAAACGGCATCGTGGTTCGAATGGCACTCTTGGCCCTCATACTTGGCGCGGTGAAATAGCAAACTGCTTTCTCGTTCACGGATCAGGTGCCCATGAACCTGTCAAGGAAGGCCAACGTACCGACTGCTCCGCATGAGGGGCACTTGTGCAGTAGGCCGAAACAGCTTTTCTTGCAGTTGACGCAGTAGGTGAGTTTGCGGTCATAAGTGAAGACGTCTACGTTGTGACTTTCGGTGAGCTGTTTCGTAATTGTCATAAGCTCTTCAGGTTCGTGCTTGCTCTCGCCAAGGTCGACGACCGTTAGGCTTCCACCAACATGCGCTCCGGCCAGCTTGTCTTCAAACGTCAACGCTTCTTCTGCGACCCGTCCGTCGATAATCGGTATTCGGTTGACAGTGGAGTAGAAAGGCTTCTCTCTCAGGCCTGAAAATTTCACTTTCGCAACTCCATACCTTTCGATGTCCAATTGGGCTAGTCTCTCAGAAGCTTCGCGGTTGGGAAGCATCGCGGTGGATAAGCGTTTTCCGCGTCTTCTGCCGATCTTCTGAACGTAATCTGAAACGTCTCGTGCGATTTCCTCGGAGAAGTTCAATGTTTTTGCGTCTTCAGCATTCTTTCCGCAGAACATTTCAGCACCCTGTTTCAACCCCGCCAAGTTTACTATGCGAGAACAGCTTTCAAGTCTGAAGTACTGGTCACCATTGCCGCCTTGCATGATAAACGGCAGCAGATTCTCGCCGCGATGGGTCAGGGCCCGATGTTTGATTTCTAGGGCCCTGTTTGCCATCTCAATCCTTTCCTTCAGAAATTCAAGGAATTTCGTCTGGTCTCCACACGATTCAAGCGCAATCCGCGGAACATTGATCGTTACAACTCCGAGACACCCGGTGCGTAACGTATCAGTTTCCCAGTCGCCGTTCAAATCTGCGTCGAGCAGAAGCCCTGATGAAGAAAAAACAGAACGTTTCCTCTCCTTCTTGAACGCGTTAGCAAAGTATAGAACGCCTCTTTCTGAAGCCAAGCTGTGAGCTTTCAGCAGCAACGCCCTTGCTCTCTCATTCGAGGTGGTTTCTGCGCGTATTTTCAGGATGAGCTCTGGGTTCGTCAGCGGTTTACAGCCGCCTTCTTCAGCGAAGACGTCAAGCAAGAGAGATGCCAAAAGCTGGACCTGCTCGGTGAATTCTGCGTAGGTGCCGACGTGCTTTCCATCCGGTCCCACCGCTTGCTTCTCGGCCAAGAAGTCTGGAACAGTCAGCTCTAGGCCTAGCGAAACACGCGTGTGCTGAGCCAGGCTTGCAGTGAACAACCGCAAAGCTTCTTTGACCTTAGAGGGTTCAGCATCCTTAGCGAACGGGGCTAGGAACACGTTAAAGTAGTCGAGTGTCTGCGACGTGTCGACTTCTTTACCGCTGTGCAGAAGAGCGTTGAAGGTCAAAGACAGCGCGGCCTGCAAGTCTCGAGGTGCTGATTGGCCTTGTTGCAGCGGGTTAATTCTCTCTAGGTCTAAACCGTTTCCTAAGAAGAATCTGAGGTCGTGCAATATTTCGCTGGGCTTCAGGATCCATGAGCTTAGGCCGTTGATGTGCAGGGAACCTGACAAGTGAGCATCTGAAATGTCTCTTGGGAGAACGTTTAGCAGCGTGTACTCCTTGAAGACTGTTTCACCGGCTGATTCCTGGGCTGAGACCGTTTCGTAAAGATTTCTGTTCCTCGATTCTAACAGACTGGTTACGTCGTGAACAGGTATCCCCACCCGTGTGAGCTTGTGTCGGTACTCTTCCAAGCCTTTCTCTATCAAGATCGCGTTCACGACCTCTCTCACGAGTGGAGCAGTCAAATACTTCGTTCTTGACCGAATCAGCTGTTTCTCTGCTTCTTTGGCCACCCTTTGCGCAAGCTCGGCAGGCATCTTCGCTTCTCTTGTCAAGGAACTCGCGATCTTGTTAGCGTCAAACTCTTCAAGTGCAGGACGGCTCGTGCGAACAAGTGCGCTTCTGGGCTTGAAGGCTTTTTTGTCAATCTTGTCCGCAACATCAATGACCATCTTCCCAAGTTCGGTTAGGCAGTATTTCCTTGCCTCGACGTCCGCTTCAATCAGGTCCGCCTTGAGCAGGAATTTCAGGTGGTACGCAAACCTTCCGGCATCCCTGCTGGGGTTCATCTTGAGGGAACCCATCAGTTCGGTGTAGGAGAGCGGGCCCTCGTCAAAAAGCAGGTTTAAGATCTGCAGCCTCAAAGGTGAGGAGACAGCCTTCAGTATCCTGACCCCGCGGACCCGTTGGGGAACAGACAACCTTTTCTCTCCAACCCTTGGAAACCGTAAGCGTATTATTTAGGAGTAAGGGTTTAAAGGCGTAGAGGTATGTGTTCGGGCTTTAAACGTCATACTTTGATGCTTCCGAACCTTTTGGGTCTCCTGTAGTAGCTGATAGTTGTCGCCCCAATTGTGCGTTCATCGTATTTCTGGGCTCCCAGGATGCCCATCTTCTTGATTTCTTCATCAGTGCTCGCGGTAAAGACGTCAAAGTCTTCAGGTAGTGTGAGCTTTATTCTTCTAACGTATTTCATTGTGCTATTGATGTCCTTGTGTCTTAGCTTTTCTTTCACTATGAGCATGTTGCCGTTGAAGAGCCATGCCAATTGTGTTCCTGCCCAATGTCTGAAACTGACGAAGCTGATGCTCAGCATTCTTGGGTTTTGAAGGTTGTGAGCTAGTCTTTTTCGTAGTTTCACGTATGTTGCTAGCATGTTTCTGTAGGTGGTGGGAAAGATGAGTTTTGAGGTCTTGGGTAACGCGTCGAGCATGTGTAAAAGACGGGGGCTAACCTCTAGCTCTCCGGCGTTGTGGCCTTTCACCGGATGGTTTATGGCTATGACGCTTCGGTGTGCGTCTACGTCTTCCCAGCGTATGCCTAGAACTTCACTTGGGTCGCCGAAAGTTTCTTTGAGACATTGTAGGTATGTTCTCATTCTGGCGCTTCTCGAGGCGTTGATGAGAGTGTCAAGTTCGTTTTCTTCAGGTAGGAAGAAGAGATACTCTTCCTGTCGGTAGGTGGGCATGGCCCAGCTTAGACCGGCCATTCTTGTGAACGCATCGTAGGCGTAGCAAGTCATCATTTTTGTCCCGTCTTTCCATTTCTTCTTTCCAATGACTTCTTTGACGTTCTCAGGGTCGTAGATGTTGCAGCCTTCTGAGTTTATCAGCGTTCGTATGCAGTTCACGTAACTGCAGTTTTCTCCGTAGCCTTCCTTCTGAAGGTAGAGTGAATACTGCAGCAGGAGCCCTTTTGCGGTTGCCTTGTCCAGTTTTCTATCTCCAGCAACAGTCTGAGTTTCTGTTGCTGAGGCCAAATTTTTCGTTCCTTCTGCCTTCGTAACGCGTATTTGGCTATCACTAACTATGCCAAATCTGGCTTTTAATGAGTCCCTACCAACTCTCTCAACGCGCTCAAACGTGCTGAAACTCCTCTGAACGTTTTCAGAGTCAGAAAACCGGAAGCCACAGTTGCGACAAAGCCACCTTTGGATCTTGTGCCCGAACAGAGAATTCCGCAGGCCATCCCGCCATACTTTCTGAGACCCGCATTCGGGGCATAGAGGGCTGACGCCAGCGGATGCAGCAAACACACCCGACTTTCCGCCTTTAGAACTGGCTTTGCCAAGTACGTGACCGTTACTCTGCGGTTCGATGTGAAAGTCAGCCATTCTCTCCCAACAATGCAAAATCATTATTCGTTTGGTCTCGGCATGTCGACGATCTTTTTGGCCATCCATTTTTCTTCTTCTCGCACCTGGTCTTCGGTAGGCAGTGCTTGGAAATCGCTGATTCGGCCGAGCCTAGGAATAATGACGTCCTTCAGCTGCGTCTTTCCGTCTGAGCCAACGATCCAAGGCAGAAAAGCAGTGGTTTTGTCAAACTGCATAAGGTAGGCAGCTTCCAGGAAGCTTTTGAGAAACCAGAACAGCACGCGCATTGAAACGGCCCAGTTGATCTCTTCGTTCCGTTTTCTGTTGCCTTTTGTCCATATGCGCGGAGGCTCCAATCGAACGCTTGGCTGAATGTTGCCGAAAGTTTCAGGCAGCTTGAAAAGAAGCACAACGCTGCTCTTTTCGGGGTTCCAGTCCCAGAAAACTTGGCGGATACCCCATCGAGCCAGCAAGCCGTCAATTTCAGCCTTCGTACTCAACGGATCGATTGTCGTATTCTTGTACGGCACCAGACGGTCATCTGTGTAGATCTTCAAGCTCTCAACCTTAGCCAAGAATGCTCTTTGTAGTCAGCATGGATAGCTCGCTCGGCCTCGTTTATTTGAAGAAGACTTCGTCTCTGACGGTTTCGCCTACCCTCAGGAAGCTCCTTTCTTTTTCGCAGAATTCCAAGATTTTTGTGAGCAGCGGGTCTATGGCGTTTTCGAATTCTTTGATGAAGCCTGCCTTTCCGGCTGACACTCTGACTTCAATGTTTTTGTCGACACCCAGTATCTGGTAGAAACCTACCTTGTCATGTGCATATTTTGCGAAATCTTCCCATTCGTCGATAATGTTCACCAAACCTGTTTCACCTTAGACTACGTTGCCGCAAGAGTTTAAGGGAATTCTGATGTCTTCAAAAGACAGTGTTCTTTGGACTGGTTCCCAAAGAATAGTGTTCTTTGCTGAGCGTGTTTAAGAACAGTATCTATGAGCGGACATATCTTGGGCGCACAAGAAATGAACAGTGCAAGTCAAGAAATACGGCTATGGGAGAGTAATCCTCAGAGGTCCCATTTTTAGAGATAAGATAAAACCAACAGTAAAATGATTGAACATATAGAACACTGTTCCACAAAAGTTATTTACCCCTGTTGACTTAATATCAAAACGCTATTTTTGCTCATAATGTTGGCATGCAAATTCCTTGCAAAAACCCGCATGAAAATTATATTTACGACGTATGTACCAGGATAACAGAAATAGCATGTTATACTAAGGACATTCTGACATATAAGTTTTGTTTCCGCTCTCGCTGCAGCAACATTGAAAAGTAGAACAAATCTATCTTGTTATTCTGAAAAAGGTCTTTGCTCTGATATTTTCTCTTTCCTTCTTTATCTTGTCGTCCTTTGGAACTTCCGAGGTTTGGATATATTTCGCAATTTGCTCTCTATCCTTTTCCACGTACTTCAGCAAGCATTGATACACTCTGTCGCAGAGTTTTGCGATTTCCTTGTTCTTTTCCAAGTTTTTCTCGTGATAACTGCGACCCCAACCTGAAAGTCGGATCTGTTGCTTCTTGTTGTAGAACTTCCGGAACTTCACTACCTCCTCTTTTCTGTAGAGCATGCCGAAATTCACGAGTTTCTCGATGTCAACGAAAATGTCTGAGGGCAACTTTTCTGGTGTTCTGCCTTGCAAGTCGTATTTCTTCAATATGACTCTCTCTTTCATGGGAGAGAATATCGATTCCTTCTCTTGTATGATATTTACCAAAGCAACAAAGTTTGAAGCCCCATCTATGAACAAGTGAGAACCTTTGAATTCATTGGCCAATAGCTGATAGATTGCTTTGAATACGATTATCAGAATGTCTTCTCCTGTCACTTCAGTCTTGTGAAGAGACTTCGTCATCTTATTCAAAAGTAGGTCAACCAAAAGAAACGTGCCATAGGTTTTTTCATCAGCAAAATTCTTCAAATTCTGCTCGAATTTCTCATCGACCTTTTCATCCAGCTCCCGATATAACCTCTTGACTTCCTTAATGTCCGGGCCATTTCCGTTCTCTTTGAAAGCATACAAAGCTATTTGTAACCAAGATAAGGAAGTCTTAACAATTCCATGGACCATGGGAGTCTCTAAAATAGGAATCTTTTGCCCAGATGGATCATACACCCAAAGGTCTAAGTCCGGTAGTTTTGCTTGATTGATATCAACAAATATGTCTTTGGAGTGAGTCTTGGTCTGCAGCTGTTTGGATATTTCAGGAAGAAGATGCTTCCTTGCTGAAACTATTGAAGCATTGAACCTAGCCATCGGTGTCAGGATAGAATAGTCAAAATTATACAGCTCTCTCAATGTTTCTTTGCCCATGAGGAAATCATTAAGAGGCTTGAACTTCTCACCTAGTTTATCCTTTAGGAAATAATACAGTTCATAATCGTTCATTTCGAAAATTCGGTTGATTTCCTTCGGAAGCTCCTCTCTTTCTATGATTTTGATAGCATCTCTCAGGCTCAATGCCATCAGATAGTTGCCTGTTCTGTTCTTCTTATTATGATGAATCTTCGTGATCAAATGATATCTCCCAATTAAAAGTTGCTCCACAAAGGAAATTCCTTCTGCTTTTACTATAAAACCGAAGTCTTCATCCTTGGCAAGAATCTCACTAATGGTATTTATGTCCAAAGCGACAGGAAAGCCACAATGCAGGTTGTCCCTTAGAATATAGTCTGTCTTGTCCGCATCAATAGGGCTCTGCAAGACCGAATCAAAAATCCTATTTCCGTATTTGCCTACTGCGAGCTTTGCAATGTCTTTATTATGCGCAACCCCCAGATGGTTCTTAATTGCCTCCGCAAGATCTTTATCTTTCATTATCTTGCGATAAGTCCAATTTTCATGAGATAGACTATCTACAGGCACTCCCTCAAACTCGCCTCTGAACATGTTAAAAGCCAATTCCAGTGTATGTGAGAATGGAGAGTGCCCCACGTCGTGCAGTAAGGCTGCCAACCTTATTAGTTGGGTATTATGTTCATCGATATCTAGGCTCTGACACATCAAAGAAGCAACGTGCATGGTGCCTAATGAATGCTCAAACCTCGTGTGGTTTGCTCCTGGGAAAGCGAGATACGCAAGGCCAAGTTGCTTTATTCCCCTCAGGCGATTCAGGATAGGTAAATTGAGGACATCTTGCTCACATTCAGTGATCGGAATTGTTCCATATACAGGATCTCTTATCGAACTAACGAACTTTATTGACATCTGATTCAGTAGCATCTATGTCTGATCAAATAATAAGTGTTTTCTAAGCAAGAGAGCATCCTTGTTCGTTTCAGTTTTTCTCTGGACGAACAATGGCCAGAGCGCGTGCATTGATTTCATTCTAGTCGATTTCGCTATGAACCTTGAGACTCTGGAGTTCAAGTCTCCATTAATGAATTGTATCCCTCTGGTTCGTCCTTAAGTACGTAACAGTTTTCTACTTTTGGAGAGTCGTCGAGTTAAGACCGATGTGAACTAGCCTCCTTGTGAGCCTGATGATTTCCCATGATCTCGATGATATCTCCAATGAGCCGGTATGCAGTTCCTTCGTTTAGCCAAGAAAGTAGCTCTTCTAAGCTAATTGCGTTGAGGAAGAGTGCAGAATAGGCCTTAGCTGCCAGGTCATATATTGATGCTTCAAAACCAGCCTTTGTTTTCCTAGCACCTGTTATGTTCAAGTAACCTGACTCCTGAAGCTTCCTCACTCGTACGTTGACATTTGCGTATCTCATATTCCTCAGACTTCGTAGTGTCTTCACCTGGGCGTGTATGCCGTAGATAGTCTGTGGGCCTTTGAAGGCGAGAACTTGAAAAATGGCACGATTGAGTTTGGCTTCTCTGCCTTTGAATACGGATAGCCTTGTGTTTTTGGGTTTGGGCACTTCATTCGCTGACCGGCACTGTCGGTAAAATCAGAACTATGTGCGGAAGGTCCTTTTCACGTTAATTTACACATTTTTGTGTTCACAGGTCTGGGGGAAAACGTTTCTGCAGGCAGAAATCTGCTAGGGGAGAAATGTTTCGGCGGGCAGATATATAAACAGAATCTGTATCTTGATGTTGTAAGAGCGTGTCCTAGCTGGTTTCTGAAGGTGTTTTGTCGGGGGTGTTTTCTGCGTGCCGAAACGTTTTCACGGGGGACAAAGAGATGACTGCGACATCGTTTTGCAGCTTAACGTCAATGTTGAGTTCCTTCTCCAGAAATGGCTTGAGAGTCTCGTGGAACTTCTTGGGTAAGTCTAGAGTCATGCGCTCGTACTCGTAGGTGCGTTTCGCCTTCAGGTAGTGTTTCTTTGAGACTCTGCGCTGGATTCGAACCAAATTATGCAAAAACTCCTACGTCTAATTCTACAGGGCTGGAACACTTGTCTCATTGCGGGATGACTGTTGGTCCATTATGGCTTTTCGCAGTAGGTCCTTGATTGCTTCGTTGACTCCGCTTGGGTAGTTGGAGTGAACTACCTTCTCGCCGAACTCTCTGAGCAGGCCTGCTGGAACATCGTAGATTGTTAAGTCAACAAACATGTCATCATCAAACTTCTTATCGTCGACCCTTTGAAAGACAGCTAGCCTCTTCCGCTGCATAACTTCTTTCTCCTTCTCTTCGCTTTGATTAGAACCGTTAAAAGGACAGCGTTCCAACGACATTACCAGGCTATAGAGAGAGTAGAGTTAAAGTGACGCACGCTTTCCTGTGCGAAGGATTATCTTCTGAAACTGATAATGTAGAAATTGGGATTTGCCTTGAAGACGCTGAAAATTTCTGATGAGACTCATGCAAAATTGACTTCGGTTGTTGGAAGGCTTATGGCAGAGACGGGTCAGATGAAGACCTACTCTGATGCTGTGGAGGCATTGTTAAGCAGGTCGGTGACACTGTCTCGAGATCTTCTTGAACAGGCTGAAAGCTTCATAAAAGGCAATTCGCAATTGGGCTATGCTACCAAGGAAGAGTTCATAGAAGATGCAATACGCTTTAGGTTGACTTGGCTGCGTGAAAAGAAGTTGCCCGACCGCAAACCCAAGAAAGCAAGAAAAAAGCACGATATAACTAACACACGATAGTGAAAGCGCGCGCTGTGGATAGTAACGAAGTTCCTCAAAAATACGACCTCAATGATTGCTAGAGAAAAATTAAGAGATTAATATCTCCTCATAGAATAGTAAATGGGAGTGTGACATACCTGGCTGAACAGAGAGTAAGTCGCAGTTCACAATTGAAGTTAGCGAAACTGCCAGGTGCCGAAGCGGAGCCAGGTTATCTTGATACACTGCTTAAATCGCTTGGTGTGTCTGAAGAACCCGGATGGCCTAATGCCTTTGGCAAAGCGTTGCGCTTACGGATAAAGGCTCTGGAATTCCCCCTTAAGACTATTAGCCTATTCACTGGTGGAGGCGGATTGGACATTGGGTTCGATGATGCATGCTTCGAGAATGTCGAAATGGTTGAGATCGACGAGACTTTTGCCGAAACCCTAGAAGCAAATAAGAACAAGGGAACATACTTCAGGAATTCCAAGATTTTATGTAAAGACATAGGTGATTACGAACCTCCAAGCGCAAGCAAAATTGATCTTGTACTAGGTGGACCTCCTTGCCAATCCTTTTCAGCTGCAGGTCGAAGAGCAGCAGGCGCCCCAGGACTGTTGGATGCTCGAGGAGAGTTGTACAAACAGTTCATAGAAGTAATTGAGTCAGTTCGTCCGACTGCCTTTCTCTTTGAGAACGTGTATGGCTTGACCGGGGTGCAAAACGGTGACACATGGAAAGCGGTTTTATCTGATTTTGCAGAGCTGGGTTACACCGTGACCCACAGAATACTTGATGCTGCAGATTATGGTGTTCCTCAACATAGGGAAAGGCTTATCGCTGTTGGAGTGCAAGGCATGCAGTTCTTGTTCCCCAAGCCTACTCATGGTCCCGACTCACCCGACCAGCATCCTTATTATGTCGCTGAAGAGGCACTCCGTGATCTATGTGAGGAAGAGAAACCAGGGCCGATTGGAGGGCGATGGGGATATCTGCTAAAGGACGTGCCGCCTGGACTGAATTACTCTTTCTACACTTCCAGAATGGGCCATCCTAGGCCAATTTTCGCCTGGCGTTCGAAGTTCTCCGATTTTCTGTACAAAGCCGACCCTAAAGAGCCCATCAGGACGCTGAAAGCAACTGGCGGGTTATACACAGGTCCTTTTCACTGGGAAAATCGGCCTTTTTCTGTGGCTGAACTTAAGCGGCTACACACAATTCCTGATGAATACATCATCGTAGGCAATAAACAAACTGCCATAACACAAATAGGAAATTCCGTGCCTCCGCAGCTGGCTCGCATGTTAGCGCTAAGTCTGCTGAAGCAGGTTTGGAAGGCTCAAATAACAGCAGATATCAAGTTGCTTGCTCCATATGAACCACTTTCATTCAGGAGGCGCAAAAGAGAACTGACAAAGATCTACCAAACCAAGGCTACAAAAGCGATAAAACTACTTACTGCCTTGCCCACTAGAAAAACCGAAAAACTACCTTTAGACTTCTCCACGGCCTATTATGCAAAGATGAACATGGATGACTTTACGTGGAGAGTTTGCCCAGAACGAGAGTCAGAGTTGTTCGTGACTGCAAAATTGTCCAGCAGCTTGTTGTCGGTTGAAGTCCACAGCAGAGAACTAGGTAATGAGTCAGATTCCTTAGGTGGTTGCGTTATGACGGTTGGGCCTTCAAGAGCTGGCTGGGACATTCCATTACAAAGCGTTAGACTAGTAGGTTCACCTTTACGTCCTAAGGTGTTTACGGGCTTGTGGAAGGCTTTTGAGCAATTCTTGGTTGAGACCAACCTTAAAGCAGATCTAGTCCAGCTCTGCGGATACTATCAATACTTACCTCACTTTGCCGTGAAGATGTCCATTGAAGACGGAGAGAATTGGCAGTTGGTAAGAAAAGTCGTGGAAGGAGTCGCGATTAGACGGATTCTTTCCCTTGAAGCACTAGCTAGCTTGTTTCGAGTATCCCAAGAACAAGTCCGGCATGGGCTGAAGCAGCTGCGCAAATTGGGATATGAGGTCCGGGGGCAAAGCACAAACTTGAACATACCACAAGGTCATTACCTTGTTCCATACTCATTCCCTACACTCAATCCTAATAGCGTGCAGTTGAGAAAACACCTAGAGGTAGATCTCTCTTGACGAAGCAGGTAAATATAGACTCGGACGAAGATCCCACTCTCCCCCATTTAAGAATATACGACGATCGCTCAATCTTGTACGAAAAAGACGGCAGAAGACTTCAAGTCTTCCGAGAAGGAAGTCAGACAAGAGAAGCCCAAAAACGTGCAGATTACATTCGAAAGAGGTTTACTGAAGGTTTTCTCGACTCAGTTATCAAGCGTTGCAAGGAAGGCAAAGTCGATTTCGAAAGAATTAGTGATGACCACAAAGAGATGTTGAAAAAGCTCGTGGATGCCATAACAAGCGAAGTGGGAAGAGCCATTGTTGGTTTGGCAATCCTCCAGATGGCTACAAAAGCGATTGAACCAAAACAGAGCGTAAGGCTTCACAAATCCGGTCGAGGGAGCTTTTCTTGGGCGGAAGGAGTCCCTATGAGGGTTTTAGACTCAGGATTCGTTACTCCATTTCTGCGAAAAGAGAATTTACTCAAGGTAAACAAATATGGAGTAATGATGACACGCAGTCTAGCGGAAAACTATCCCTATACGAAATTCTACAAAGCAGCTATACGCGGTGCCAAAAGAGAATGGACAGAGCTTGTCGATCTTCTGGAAGCCAATAAGATCGACGCAAAAACAGCTCTTGAATATTCCTTATGCCTTCTGATTAAGAGGTCCAAACAATTTCAGGACCTTGCTACCGAAGTAGTCGACTTGGCTAGAAAGAAATCAGCCGCAGTCAAGAACCTTGAACAAGTTTTGACATTACTTATCAAACACATGGCGAACCCCGGTCTGCCTGCAGCACGCTTGCTTGAGGTCGGGATGCACTCGTTGATGCAAGCTATTAAGACATTGGGTGGCTTGGGAGCATTGGAATTAAGAACCCTCTCTCAAATGAGGCAAGCGAACAAGAAGGCCGGCAATATTGCAGACATAGAACTAACCCAAGCAGACGCGATCGCTGAAGCATGGGACGCAAAATACGGAAAACCATACCTGTACGACGAATTGCTAGAATTGCATGACAAACTTTCTCAGGAGCAGTTTCCTGAACTGCGAATTGTTGGCTTCGTGACTGAGACAAAGCCGGATCTGCGCGATGATGTAACTGACAAGATGACCGAACTGCAGGAGGAATTCGAAGTGAAAATAGTCATCTTGCGCCTGCAAGAGTGGGTGACACTACAAGCTAGCCGCTTCAAGACTACTGAAAGAGAGAAGTTAGCAAAGCTTTGGCTAGTCGCCTATGCCGAGAGCCTTGCTTTACGCAGGCCTTTGATGGCTCCTATAGACGAACCAACAGAAACATGGCTCCAGGCTCTAAAGGAACTACTTTCGAAAACCAGTTGATCTCTATTTGAAAAAAAAGGACAGGTGAAAGGTTCGCAAGCCTAAATGAAATATCCGGAATTTGTTCTGAGTACTATAGGACCCGTGGTCGGCGTTATCCTTGGCGTGAGACCAAGGATCCATACACGGTTTTGTTGGCTGAGTTCTTACTGAGAAAGACTCAAACCTTCAGAGTATTGCCGGTGTTCCTTAAACTTATCCAATCATATCCCAATTTTGAAGCATTGGCCGAAGCTGATCCTACAGAAGTGTGTGCAATAATAGGACCTTTAGGTCTGTCAACAAGGGGTTCGCAGCTATCTGACATTGCCCGAGCTTTGCGAAGTAACAAAGCAATCATAGAGTCAGGTCAATCTCTTCGAAAATTCAAGGGAGTTGGTCAATACATCGCAAACGCGGTCGACTGCGTTGCTTTTGAACGCCCGTTTCCGATGGTTGATGGAGCAGTTGGTAGGCTGCTTTGCCGAATACTTGGAAGACGCGAGGGCAGACGTGCCTATTCGGACAAATCGCTCTGGAGTCTTGTTTCGAATATTCTTCAATCATCTCCAGAGAACTCTAAGCATGTTAGTCTAGGTCTACTTGACATAGCAGCAGCATATTGTAGACTGAAGAAACCATTATGCATAGATTGCCCTCTAGCAAGCTTATGCAAATATAAACAGCAAACGTAAGCCGTTTATGTATCCAACGGCTGCGAAGGTCTGTCTAAGATGAGCAACTGTTGGATCTTCGTCACTGTACCGTATACAGATTTCAATGTAGGTAACTCTGATGAGACTGTGGCTAAGACTAGATCGTCAAAGTGTTGGCCAATCGGTGAGAGCCCTCCGCATAGGAGCGCGCGCTCATTCGAGACTTACTTTTCCCGATGTGTTTATGCGTGCCACTTTCCAGTCGTAGCTGCCTTGCTTCACCGTTTTTCCCATGGATTCAGTGACCGTTCTCATGTTTGGGCTAGGTTTTCGAGTTAGAAACGTTATTCTCCTTACCTCTTCTCCTTCGTTGAGTCCGTCGAACACGACGAAATCTACAGGATCCATGACTGCCTTAATGTCATATGGGTCGTACTCTAGTTTGCTGAATTCAGAGCATAAGCATTTTCTCACTATTGAAGGCACTTTCTTTCTGCCGCGGTCCACAGATTGCTCGCGCAATTCCTTTTCTTTTTCTTCAAAAGCTGCCACTCTTTCCTGCAGCCTTAAGAGTTGAAGCTCATGCTTGTCAAGCCAGGTCTTAGGTGCTCTGCCACCGTATTTGAGATGAAGGTCACTCAACCTTACGATCTGATTGCGGCATGGGCACACGCAAAGAATCTTTCTGAACGTTTGGAAGACGTCGATCAGTTCCGTCATTTGAGAACCCTCATGTCGACGTTCTTGTCCAGTACAGCGTCTCTTATCATCTTCTGATGGTTATTCAGCTTGGCATTTCCAGACTTTATCTCCAAGAAAGTGATGCTGTCAACTTTCCTGTTCAACAACCCACTGAAAACCAAAACATCTATAGGATCGTAAAGAGGCCTGCACTCAGTAAACTGCAGGTCAAGATCTCTGTAGGCCGGAAGGAATTTCTCTATAATCTTGCCGAACCCAACCTCGATAGCCGCGCGCGCTTCATTATATTGTGCCAGCGACAAGCCAACTTCAATAATATCTAAATGACCTAACGCATATTCCCTCAAATTCTTCTCTTCAAATGACTGACCTGACATTCTCGTCGCCTCAGCGCGTAGGACTAAAGTATTCCCTATCCCTATAGGCTTTTTCAGTAATGAGAATTACTCTCTCAGTTTTCCACGGAGGAGGAAGTTACTTTCAAGCGCGACCTATGTCAGTTTTCGCCAAAACGTCCCATTTATCATGGTTTTTTTGCCTGGACATGGAAGGGGTTCTAGTTCAGATATCGTACTCTTTTTGAGCTGACTTCTTTCCTTCACGATGCCTTTCTCGAAGCATCTTTCTGTAGTTCGAGCATTGTTTATCATTCTTGAACGAAAATCAAGAGGTTCTGCAAATGTTCTCTCCCAATTTCTCTTAACTTCTCCAAGAAATGAGGAATCAGGCTCCGTCAGCATAGGTTCCTTTTCTTCCGGGTTCCATAATATGTACTTCTGACTGTGAAAGAAGCCAAGAACAATTTGAAAATCGAAATTGTCAATTGACTTGCTGAGATATTCGAATTCGCCTATCGATTCGATTTGACGATTGAACAGAGTTTCATCTGCACCCGTAAGGAGATGAAATTCAACTGGTTTACAGCCTTTCATTGAATGATGAACTAATATATTGAGCTGCGTCAGACTTTTCACAGTCTGCATGAAATCGTTTGCGGAGATCACTTTTCCCAGCGAGATACCGTTTGTTTGAATAACTAGCCTTTTCTTTTTAGG
This sequence comes from Bathyarchaeia archaeon, assembly GCA_049521795.1. GTDB lineage: Archaea > Thermoproteota > Bathyarchaeia > Bathyarchaeales > Bathycorpusculaceae > DASPPK01. The sequence continues at coordinate 14,161 of JBEKOM010000006.1, read as the reverse complement.
GCCGTTTCTTTTACCATAACCATGCAGCCTATTATCGAGCGTCTTGCTATAATGCGGTTCTTCAGGGTCCAATCTGTCGTCAAGAATGTTCAATATTTCGGCAACATGATTCCACCTATGTTTAGAAAGAAGGGGTTCTCCTCCTGTAATTCTAATCTGGAATGTTTCTTGAGCATCCACGTATTGGTTCAATTTCTTGGCCCTGCAAATCATTCTGTCCACTATTTCTTCAGGCGAGAAACTTGCTTTGAACCCGTAACCGTTTTGGTAACAGTTGAAATGCTCCTCATGAGGACATTGTTTTGCCCAACATGGCAAACACATTAAGTTGCAATATGCAAAATCCAGACGCAATTCTCCGCTTGGGAATCGAAAGAAATCAACTCCAACTGGGCAGGGCTTAGAATGGAAATTTGGGTGACGGCAAGATAGTACTTTGTTATCGATACAAGGATCCTTGTTCCAATTCAGAGAGAAAAGCTCTGAAATATTGACGCAATATTCGCTATCCATGACCTCATCCCGCTATTTCTCTGTTCCGAAATTGTGGATAGAATATAGAAAAAGCGCGCCTTGAAAAGTTTTGCAGCAAACGCTATTTTTTCCAGAAAAGGTAAGCCTTTGTTTGTATCAAGAAACTGCAGATCTTTATGAGGCTTGCAAGCTTCTCTAGGTTTGCGTTTGCTATTTCTTTCTGATAAGCATCTCTTGTGCCAAAGGGAAGGTCATTCGAGAAGCTTTTCAGAAAACGCGGATGCCTCTGCTTGGCTAAGGCTTCTCTTATTTTCGCTACTCCTTCTTCATTCAGCATTTGAAGCGTCTTCAGCACGTAGTTTGTGCTACCGAGCAGCTGAGTGTTAAACCCGAGGCCCTCGAGAACATCCATGATCCTCTCAGCTTCTTTTGGCGGGTGCTGTTCCACTATTCTCTTCATTCCGGCCTTTTCCGCAAACGGGTTATACTTTGCCATCACAGCTGACATTTCAACATAGTCTGTTCCAGCAAGGGCTAACGTCTCCCTGACAAGTCTAACGCCTAAGCCCACTGTTCTATACTTTGGATGGACAACAACCCTACTGATGACACTCAGCTTCTCATTCAGCTCCCGCATGCTCATCCTCGGAAGAACAAGCCTTCGCCCAAAGCTTGCAGACGGCGGATAACAGTACACGATCACCCCGCAAAGCTCATCGCCACGCTTCAAACAGAAAATCCTACGCGGCGCACTTATTCGGTGACTGCGATAATGAAAACTCGCCAAGGTCCGCCAATCTTCCGTAGAACCCTCTTCAACACGCATCTCCTTGACTAAGCTGCACTCTCCGGCAGGCCCGTTTGGGAAATATCTGATGGTGATCTCTTTCCCAAACCTTTTGTGAACGTGAACACTGGGATGCAAGTCTTCAAACAGGTCCAGGTGTGTAGTCGCTGCTAACACTGCCTTGCCCTGTTGACGTGCAAGCTTCTGAAGGTTAAAAGCCACGATCTTCGCGGTGTCTCGGTCCAAGGAAGCGGCAAACTCGTCTAGGATCCACCACTGCTTATCGCTTTCAACAAGCTTGGCCAGACGATACCTGTATTTTTGTCCGTCGCTGAGCTGGTCGTAGGATCGCAAGAAGAGGAAAGCGTCGCCCAGGCCCACCTTAGCCAGTAGCTCAAGGCCCTCTTCAACCGTCTTGCCGACAGTCTCGATCAGCGGCTTATCATGAGGAACCTGGATATCTGCGACGTCGACTGCAATGTCTCCGAGGTCCTTCTTGATGGCGCGTAGGAGGACGCTCTTTCCGCTGCCAGAGTCGCCGGTTATGTACACGATGTCTGTGGGGTTTATTTTCAATTCTGCATCCAGGACGGTGAACCTGTGCTCTTCGTCGACGCCGAGTCCAAAAGCCTCAGCCACAGCTGATGTTCTGGGCGTTAAGGCTACCGCTGTGTTGTACGAAATGTTGAAGGAAAACGTGTTCCGGGTCCTGTCGTAAGTCCTGCGGACCTTTCTGATGTGGAAGAACTCGTGTCTGTGCATGGTATCCACTGACTCCAAAGTTAAGTTTGTCAAGAAAAAACTCTTCGGGGCTTGTATGGGTGAAGACGTGCCCACGTTAACCAAGGAGGCGACTCAAACCTTCGAAATAATGAATAGTCAACGTGCGCGCACTTTCCTGCCTATTGATTAATGAGACGCGCGCTTCTAGAAATCCTAAAAGCGTACGAATTGAATCATACAGGAGTTGATCAATTTGGATTTCGAGTCAAGCCAAATTCAGGTTGCCAAGAGACTGGCTGCCTTTGCCTCAGTCTATCAAAATGCGTACATTAGTGATGTATATTTTAAGAGGCAGTTTGAAAACAATTACATCGCATTAGAATGCTTTTTAGAGAACTATGCTTACGAGCGCCAAGGAAGCGCGCAAGCTTATCCTGTAATTGCAAGGCAAACTATTGAAAAGGTATTCCAAGGTAGACTGGAGACAGTTAATTCTGACCAGTCCACTAAGGCATGGGCAATTTACTCGGAGATCGCACCCCGAGATTATAACGGTTTAAAAACCAATCCATTACGCAATCCAATGAACAGCGACTATGGTGTTTTGACAGCAATGGCAAGGCAAAAGATCTCGAATATCGCAAATCATGTAAGGGTCCTAATAAAAGATGGAAACACGAAAACGGCTCACACGTTTATTGACGATATTCGTGGGATTGGCACCAAGATAGCTTCTTTCTACATTCGCGACATTGCATACTTGGGAGATTTAGATGAGAGTCAAATAAAGGATCAGTTCTACTTGCAGCCTTTGGATACATGGCTGGACCAAACATATTCCATCCTAATGAAACCAGAAAAACGAGCTACTCTTGAAGAGAAGCAAAAAACCCTTGTAGATCTCTGCAAACAAGCGGGATGTTCTCCGATTGGTTTCAACCAAGGCGCTTGGATAGTTGGCAGCAAGATTGCTGGCGAATACGGCACCTTTAAAAAAATAGCTTTCGGAGAAGCAGAGTCCAAAGCAATTATCAAGAGCTATTTGGAAGAACAACGAGGTTTCATTTCTGAAATAGAGAAGGTAATTGACAAGATCTATCAGGCCTAGGCGTGAAGATTGATGCAAGAATCGTTTCAATGAATTAAGCTTGCATGGGGTTAGTCTTGCCTAGCCCCGTGATCTTAGCGCGCGCTTTGTCCGATTAGAACGCCTGCGACCGTGCCGATTAAGCCGGTGATTGCAGCGAAGACCTCACTGTTCCAAGCGTGCAGGAAGGCCATGCTTGCAACTTCTATTGCTGATAAGCAGCCGGTCATGCCCAGGACAAATCTCACCGTGTAGACAAGCTTTTCGTTCGGCTCCTCGACGAGGACGGCTCCCCTGGGGCCCTTCTTGACCCGCTTGCGAGTAAGGGCCCGTCTGATCCAATCAGTCATCATGATTCCTGATAGCTTGCTGACGCTTCTTCCGCGGAAGTGCCCTGCGGCCGCCCAGGAGAAAACTGTTAAGCATCTGCTTAGCCTCGGTGCCAGGCACGTGGTTTTTCGCTAGGACGGTGACGCTGATGCTCCATTGGACCGGAATAGCCGTGTAGTCCAAATCGTAGAAGCCGTCCGCGTAGCGGAAATTGTTCTGGGCCAGAATGATGTGCTTCGCCTTCTCCCCGAGAATGCCTAGGTACACGCCCCAGCTTTCAACAGACACGTCGATGTCGATGCCGCTGCTGAGACTCTTACCTATGCTGGCGTCACACCATTGCACGCGTACTAGATCGCCGAGGCTTAAGCCTTCAAGCTGCTTCTTCAAACTGTTCTTCATATTTCTCAAATCACCCTGAAAAACTCGTCAATCCGTCACCCCTGGCAACTCCGGCTGAAAGAGGCGAGTTTTCGCCGCCCCATTGGCTCATCTTTCGCACCTATATCGTTTCATGAACTCTTACAGTGAAATGTCTGATGTTCTGCGTGCCCAACGGGTCAAGGCTTACGTCTATGCCGTCGATTTTCACACTTGCTGAAACATAGTACAAGTTTCCGAGATCGATAACTAGTGATAAAGCCGTTCCTGCTGAAGCGCTATTCCGCAAAGAGTCTTCAGAGCACCCAGGATAATTCACGTTTTGCTCCAAACACTTCAAAGTCCAGTTACGAACCAGGCCTGCGACGTACATTCTCAGTCCAGCAGTTCCAGCGCTCCAACCTTGCCATTGCGTGCCTGGAATTAGCGAGAAGCCTTCAGTGATCTGCGTGCAGCTGAGCGTCTTACCGCCGAGACTTACGCCGGTAATGTTTCCAGCTCCGTGCCGATGTAAGGCGTGAAGTCAAAATTCTGCGGGATGCCTGCCTGATTCTTGCGGACTTCGTTGACTATCTCGACAAGAGCCTGCTGAGCATCCGTTAACGTGAGATTCCGCCCGAGAAGCGCCGAAACCTGAACGAGCCTTTCGACGAGGCTTTGGTAACTTAGCTGAAAAGTGTAGAGTGTCCCACTGCCTTTCGGGTTATCGTATATGATGGTCAGCATAATCTGCCCGCTTGTCGTCGTGACCTGTGTAATCTTCACGGTCATCTCAAATCGACTCCTATGACTTCGATGCACCCGCCCCAGCCGTTGACAAAAAGGTTAACTTGCGAAATGTCTGGCGTGTCGATCATGTACGAGTAGTTCATGAGTCCGGTTCCGCTTGCGCTGTTGTAATAGTCAGTTGCAGTTCCGAATGAGATGCCTCTCTGAATGCCGACGCCAATGAACTTCGTTGGGTCGTTCCAGAGCGGATTCAGAATGACGTTAATAGTGGAAAGCTGGCTGAACGTAAGATTTAGGGGAGAATGATTCACCGGGCCTAGAATCCATGGACAAGCGACAACGCTGACGTAAACATTCGTGTTTGAGTTCCGCAGGCTGAAGGTTATCGTATGCGCCGTGCCCACAGAATACGGTAAGAAAACTCTTCCCGATACACCAAACCCGTTCGTGTTATCAGGCGAGAGCCTTTCAGTCCAATTAACCTGGACGCTGTCGATTGAGACGCTGACGCCATTTGTAAGATTATCGCCGACGTTCTCAAGGTTCGTCTTTGCGCTCGCCGTCACGGCATAAACTTGAATGGCATATGTTGCCTGACTTAACGGGCCTAGCGGCGTGTTTCTGCGGGCTACCGTCAACGGTATTCCCGAACTGTAGACGGCAAATGTGGCCGCTTGAATGTCGTTGAACAGCGTATATCCCGCGTACATGAAGTATATGTGCGCTGAATTAGACACATAATTCCCTTCGAAAAGAACGTCATAGGTTCCCGCAGCAAGCCAGACAGCAGCGAAGAACGTTGTCTGAGAATATGAAACGCTAGTGCTCAACGCCCACACGTATATGGTACCGACTTTCAGCCTGCAATTGAATCCGCTCAGGCCTCCATCTATTGAAAATTTGAACATGACGAGGCCAGTGTTTGGTATCGTTATGTTGCCATAGTCATGTATCGTGCCTAAAGTTGATGGGAAGGCATAGGTCGTCGAATTGCTTATCAGTCCGAGGTCTAGCGCTATTAACCGTTCCTGTTCGCTTATCGGAGCCATTAATACGTCACAGCTCCTTGTCTGATTCTTTTCTGAGTCGTAGATGAGTAAGAGGCTGTTGGCTCGACAACGATGCTCTTCAGCTTGTCCAGAACCTGCCTCGATGCCAAATCAACTGTCGCTTTATCAGCGCTCCCTTCAATATTCACAAGAGGTGCGGTAATATGGAGCACTATTGGCGCTTTTCCGCCTGCTCCTGGCAGAGCTTCTGGGATACCGAACCCGCCGACACCAGGGAGACCTTCAGCTTGCAGCCCTTGGAACTGGGCACGAATCTTCGCGACAGATTTCTCAGTCGTGTCCTCCATCTTCTGTAGCATGTCAGTCCAAATGCTCCCCCCTACGATATTATGTTGAAGCATTCGCATAGTTGTAGTTACGTCATCTGCAATGCCATGGAAAGAGCCTGTGATCTGCGTCGTTGCTGTGTCTGTTTGGGCAGCGACTTGACTGGCGGTTTCACCTGCGAGTTTGATGGCGTCAAGGATAGTTGCTCCCGACGTGTCCCATGTCGCTGCGAGCTTCCACTCTTCCAGCTGCTTTATCATCGGGGCAACATCCGCAGCGCCCGCCGCGTAATCTTTACGCAGCGTTGCCAAGTCAGCCTCGATATTTGAGACAAGTGTATCCTGCTTGCTTGTCGCGCAATTCACGTAAGCTTGAATGTTATCCTGAGCTTGGCCGACGAGTCCCCTGCTGATTAAGTCATTCGTATCAGTGACGATCTGCTCCATACTGGCAGAAGAATCAGCTTGAAGACTTGCGAACTTCCCAGTTGCACAGTTTTGGAATGTCTGAAGGTCAGCCTGAGCTTTTCCGATAAGCTGCTCTTCAATCGTCTGCGGAATCTGCGCTTGGGCAGCCTTGAAGCTATCGATGATTTTCTCAGCATCAGACAAACTAAGACCGTACTTATTCGCGAAATCTTGAACGATTCCAAGCGCCTTGTTAAAGTCCCCAGCGTTGAACGCGTCATCAAAAGCGGCCTTGACAGCGCCAAGATTCGTGTCCGCTGAAGCTTTCATCTCATCATACTTCGTCGTCAAATCGCTTATGAAAGTCGCGGCATCGCTTGCCGCTTTCTGCGCAGCTTCAACAGCAGCCTTCTGGCTTTCGAGACTTGGAATGGTGGCGTCAAGCTGCTTTTTCAACTCATCTTCTTTCGCAGTGAGTGTCTCGACAGCTGCTTGATCTTTCTCCTGAGCTTGCTTAGTCCAGTCAAGTGCTAGAATCTTCGCTTGAAGACCCGCTATTTCCTTGTCAAGTTCATCCTTGCTCCTTTTGTAAGCATCAGCCAGGTCACTTATTTGACCGTCGAGAACCTTGACCTCATCCCCGGCGTCTGCAGCCTTGGCCTCGTATTCGTTCAGGGTCGTCGCATTTCTCCATAGGACCTCGTCGACACCCCATATTGACGCATTCGCAGCATCAAGCTGATTTTGAAAGTCCTTAATGTTCTGCGATGTTGAGATGAATTTGTCGCCTTCGTCTTTGACAGAAGCACCTAACATCTGCACCGAATCCGCAGCCTGCTTGTTTCCGCCGGTGAAGAGGCCGATGAAGCCGTTCCAAGCGTTGCCTATGTCATTCGCAACGGTTACGATGAAGTTTCCAGCAGTCCGAAACGCGTTGACGACGGCGTCCCATGCACCTGGAATAAACGCGAGAGCAGCCACAAGGGCGCCAATCGCAGCTATGACCAAAAAGATCGGGTTCGCGTCCAACACGACATTCATCGTTGCCTGGATGCCTTCCCAAATCTCAGTAGCATGAGAAACAGTCGTAATCATCGAGACAAGGCTTGGAATAACCGTTAGCGCCGACATAACCATGCTTGTACTCAGGTTTCTCTGGGCCATATCTGCCCTTTCAAGACTAACATTGTGCGCGTCCTCAGCGATGTTCAGCTTGTCAAGGGCAGCTTGAGCTTGAGAACTGTTAGTGCCGTACTGTTCAACAGCAGTGTTATAGTCTAGCTGCGCCTTCTCTAGGGTTTCTGTGCTACGCTGAACCATCAGGTTCGCGCGGTCCACCGCGACCTGGCGATTCTCAACATTCATGAAACTCATGGCAAGTGTGGCACCTGAAAGTGCTAAGTTATTCAGCGCCATTACGCTTTGGCCGCAGCTAGCCTGCACGTCTGCTTGACTATTCTGAAGATTCTGCCCAGCGTCGTTGACTTGATTATAGTCGTCTGCAATCTGTGAAGACGCATTATCAGTTGTCGTTACAAGGTCTTGCGTGTTTCCTTCAATGTCCGTAAAAGTTGTGGAAAGATTAGAGCCAACGCTCTGGATCACGTTTGAAGCCTCATCGTAGGCTATCAGGTGAATCTCAACGTCTTCGCTCATCTAGCCTTAACCCTTCTGCTGTTCGTAGTACCATCTTGCCCATTCTTTCAAAAACTGAATTTGAAAAGGAGTCAGCTCACCGATCATTTGAAGTGTGTAACCGTACTCATGCGCGATGAATCCGATGGTCTGCGCTCTTCCGTCGTTTGCGACCCATTCGGCGACGGCGTCTGAGGGCGCTGAAAAAAACTGCCCTCCATCTGAAGCTTCGTCAAGAGCCGTACAACGACTTCGTAAGGCATCTTTCGTATGTCCTCGACTTTCAGGCCTTCATTAACTGGCTCTAGCTGCTTGAACAGAAGCTGAATGCTTCGGTCCCTGTTGTCTTTGCACTTCTCGATGATCTCGTTAAGCTCATCGTAGTTCAGCAGCACATAGCGAATCGTGCCCAAGTCCTCGTCAACGATTTCTCTAACTTCTTTAGCCTTCCGCACGATCTCTTTCGGGTCGAAGATTCTGACTCTTGCAAGCCTCTCAGCTTCAGCAGCATTAAGAGCCTCTTCCATCTCTGACGCTTTTCCCCAGTCTATCTTATCATTTTCACTCATGTTCATTACCTCCGAGACCATGAATTGGCGCCAAATGCGCCGAGAAAAGAAAAGGATGGATGCTTAGAACGTGGTTATTATGCGGTCGCTTCCTTCGCCTGTTATCTTCTGGCCAACTATGCCCTTCTGGTCAACTTTGATGTTGTGCGCTATGAGAACGACGTTCTTGATCGTTATCTTTGGCAAGCCGACGCTTGTGCCTGCTGGGCCTATAACGAAGTCCACAACCTGGTTTCCGTACATGACTTGGGAGAAGAAGGCATCTATGTACATTCTGTCAACCGCTATCTTGAAGTGCTTGTTACCTGCTGCGAGAATGGCTGCATGGTCGCTGTTAAGCTGGAACTCTTTGATGAGGTCAGCTGTAAGGTCCTCTGTGACCCCCTGAGCGTAGCCGATAGTTGTCGCTGTGCCCCCTGAAACATATTGGACAACGGCGTTACGACCTATCAATGGAGTGCTCATGATATTTTCACCTCTATTCAGGTTTTACAAGATTCATAAGGAAGTTCGCGAGAACCATGTTCAAGAAATCTTCCTTATGAGCGCTAAAGTGTTCTTCTGGAATAGCCCCTCTCAAGTCAAAGTGCCATTGGGCAAAGACAAGTGCTAGGAACTCTTCAAGGCTTAGAGTCTCAAGAAACTTACTAACTTCTTTTCTGACTAACAGCATGGCCAACCCGAGCCACTGCCTGTAATACCGATCGTCTTCGCTGAAGTAAACAAGCAGCTTCCGAGAGAGTTGCAGTAACCGCTGAAAGTTCCTGTCCTTCAAGTCTGCGATAGTTTGAAATGGTACGTCATCAAAACGGCCAGCGATGACCTCAGTCTCATAGACATTATTCATCTGCTGGAAGACGTGTTCAATTATCTCTGTCTGCGGATAACTCGGCTTCAACTCAGGCATTAAACGGTTGAGAATGCCCACGGCGAAGTTAACAAAGTTCTTTCGCCAGTGCAGCTTCGCCCACTTATCCAAGGACTATGCCACTCTCCTCGGCTGATTGAATAACGGCGTTAGCCATTTCCTGCGGCAGCTCACCCTGATGCTGCTCGATCGCGCGGGTCATGTACAGCCGCGCATACATCCTGAACGTGCCCCATTCCACGTATCCGGCGTATGGAGCACGAGCATAAAGCGTGAAAGCCCATCTTGCTAGGACCTCAGACCCGAGTGTGCTTAACAAGAAACCTGTGCGAACTGGGACCAAGATGCGAGCAGTATCTATGATTCTGTTTGCAACTGTCTCGATGGCAGTCATAATGTTGCGGTCAAGCGCCCCTGGGAAGGCTGACTGCAGAGCGGATGAGAATTCATCAGCATAGTTCACTGTGCACTCGATCCTTGCGCTCACAAGCATCATCTCGAAATTGAGAACCACTGAATCCTCTTGGACCTAGGCATCTTTGTTAGAAAGCCAAGAGTTACAAGTTGGTTTAGATATGACGACTCTATTGCTCTGCATCTTCTTGTTTCTTCAGCAACCACATCAGCATTGACCAATCCAAGCCTAATTGTTGCCACGTATGTCTTCTGAAGATGTTCTGGAAGTTCCAGAATCCTATTAGTTGTATTAATTACAGTCCGCATATCTGACAATTAAGACAGCTCTTAGCTTTGCACGTTGAAGCTCCTGCACTTGACAACGATTGCGAGGCGAGCGAGGTCTGGGCTTTCAACCTTCGTGTGTTCTCTCATCGGGTAAACGTCAGCGCACCCAGAGAACGCGAACTCGTTAGCGTGAATGATGCTGTAAACCTGCTGCCGCATGTTTTCCCTGGCATCTAGCGCCTGCTGAACAGTGCCAGATCCAACCTTTACGATTATGTCGATCACAACGTCTTCCACAAACTGCCAGACTTCACGAGCTAAGGCGTCGGAAGCAACTGGGCCGCCTGGGTTGTAGCAGGCTATGGCGTAAGAGTTTGCAAGCTTCTGAAAATCCATCGTTTGAAAGCGCGTCGTTGCCCAATAAATCTGGCCAGAAGTCGGAGATGAGAGGCCCCACTTTGCTTGGAGCATCGCGCTAACAACTTGCGCAGTGTCAGTCATGGATATGACACGATCTCAACTGTATCACCGTTGTCAAGATGCTGCTGATACTGCGCGGAAGTTAGCAGTTGTCGGTAGCCGTTTACCTTCGCAACGATATAGTTCCCTGTGTAAAGCGTCTGCCCAGAAGGCGTAGATGGAACGCTGTAATCAACCGCTGTCCCGGCGCTTGATGCGAGAGTCGGCCCCATATCACTGCTCATGGACTTGCCAAGCCTCCGCGGTAAGTCGGTACCTGGCTTCCCAGCGACGCGTCACCCGTTTTCACAGGCGTGGCAATGTTTATCATCATTTTAACAAGGTCATCTTTGAGTCCCTGAATCGTTCGCTGAAGGGCAGCTGCGTATGGGGCATGCCTTATTACTCGCATGTCTCCGAGGAAATAGTCGAAAGCGCCGACAAGCACGCCTCCGCTTGAGATCACGAGAACGCGGAGACAAGCAACATTCACCGCAGCAAGCTTTGCTATTGGATAAAGCGGGTCAGTAGTCGCTAAGTCCCTGCCTAACATTCCGTTTATGTAAGTATTCGCATAGTCTGTGTGAGCTTGCATAGTCGCATCCAAAATTGAGAGACCGTATACCGTGTATGTGTGGACTCCGTCAAACGCGGCGTTAAGTTGGTTCTGAACGTCGGCTACCTGAATGTAGGTTACTGTCATGTTTTCACCACGAAGTGATTGAGATAACTGAGATGATTGAGATAACAAAAAAGGGAAAGATTGTTTGTTTACTAGGCTTTCTTACGGCGTAGCTGGAGGCGACGGCGTTCCGGGCGCGCCTGACTTCGACATTTGAATGGCGTTTTGCGAGTCAAGCCAGTTGCTGTACTCGTACGTTATGAACATCAAGATGCAGACTGCGAACGATAGGCTGGCCATCTGGACAGGCGTCAGAATGAGCCATCCGAGAGCGAAGATAGCGCCTGCCATCAAGAAGACCGCTAGACCGAAGTAGATTCCGAGCACAACACCTGATAGGAAGCCGTTTGTCAAAGCGAAGATTAAGCCGCCATTATGCTGGGCCTTAAGCCATCTGCCGTACTCCATCGCCACTCCACCGAGTATGCCGTTCGCAAAGACTAGCCCTGCAAGCAGTGTCGGAGACATGGTTATGAAGCCGAGGCCAGCTGCTACTGTGCCTATCAAGAAGATGGATAGGCCGAAGAGTATTCCGAGAGCGATGCCGTATAGTAAGCCTTTTGTTAAGTTGAATACCAAAGACATTTTTCTTCATTCACCTCCATTGAGGTTTTTTATTTAAAACGCGCAGCTAACGTGTGCGCAACGTTCCGCCTATCCAGCATGTGGACAGGCTTTGGAACAAAAATGGAAAGAAAGGGGAAAATGAGTTACTAAGCTTATGTGGTTGCTAGTCCTGTTATTTGGGCGATGCATTCTCCGTTCAGCACAACTGGCGCGTATCTCGTGGTTAGCTCGATGTCAACACTGTCAAACTCTTTCTTCGGGTCCAAATCACTCATCAGTGGTCTCTTTATGACGAAGAATCCGAGCGGAGCGTAGCTTGAGCTTAAGTTCTGTCCGGTGCTTACGACGTAAGCTGTGCCTGCGCTGCAGACGTTGCTGACGTACAGGTTCAGGCCGTAGATGTTGCCGATAGCGCCTGTCTGGACAACAGGCTCTCCGTACTGGCTGGCCAGGGCGAACTGGGGCAGGTACTTCAGGTCACGAGCTTGAATCGGGTTGCAGATCAGTGAGTCAGCGACGAAGTTTTTGCTTGCGATGTATGCGTCTGCTGCCAAGATGTCCTTAGAGCCGAGGCCGCCTGTTATGGTGAACTCTGTGCCCGTAGCGCTCAAAGTCTTCCCTGAGCCAGCTGATGAGTAAGTCGCTGCGGCTGCGATGACGTTCATGCAGTCCAGGTCTATCTGGTACGCGACACGTCTTGCCAGACGCCTCAGCTGCTGCTCGATCACCGGGATATACAAGTCTTCGATGTTCTCTCTGCTTATGCGTTCTCTTGCGCCCTTCTTATACGGCGTAACTGTCACAGTGCTAAGCGGTGTGAAGTCCATCATGATCTCTGCGCCTTCCGCGATCTCCGTGATGCCGATGCTTCTCGAGCCGTTTTCCTTGACGAAAGTTGCTGTGCGACCTGCGACTATTGGGAACTCTGGAAGGAGCCTCTTGACGACAAGGGCTGGCATTGTCAGCTCGATGATTTTCTTGTGCAAAGTCGGATACTGAACTGCTCCTGTGTCAACCCATGATAGTGCGTCTCTTACAAAAGACATTCATATCACCTTTTTTACCAGAGGGCCACGATCGCAGTGCCAGAGCTATTGCCGCCTTGGAGGCAGAGGCCGAGGATCGTTGCGTTCTTGCTCGTGTTGTCCTGAATAGCGCTTCCACCTGATGCTGCTGAGCCGAATTGGTCGCCTGCGCTGAGCGAAGAGTACGGGACTATTCTGCAGACGCCTCTTGAGACGACAGAGATTTTCTGACCGTTCTTCGCTGTTGTCAGTGTTACACCTGCGATCTTGGTGCTGTTCTGAGTAGTGCATTTCTTGACTGTGTTATCTGCCGTAACTTCGACTAGCACGCCTATCGTTAAGAGGTCTTCGCCTGCGTAGAACGTGTTGATGAAACGATCGGCTATGAGCGGTGTCGTTCCTTCTAACGGTAATGTTGTGGACAAAGTTTTTCACCCTACTTCAAGCCTTTCAGCTTTGAATTAGCCTTCATGATATCTTTGAACCACTCATAGCTTCCCAGAACATCTTTGTTAGCCTCGTCAACTGCGACGATTCCACGGCCGCTTGCGCGCCTCGCTTCAGACTGCTTGCTTCCGTTTCCATCTTGGCCGTCGCCGTTTCCGCCGTTGCCGTCTGATCCTGCGTCTTCAGCATCTTCACTTGCATCTTCCCCAGCTCCGATGCTTTCGTCACCAAGTTTCTTGCTTAGCTCGCTGATCTTCTTGCTGAGGCTTCTCTTGGTCGCTCTCTTGGCTACTTCTGCTTCAAGGTCTGCGACACGTTTTGTCATAGCGTCATTCTCTGCGTCTGTGGCTGACGGCGCTTGCTTGATCTTGTTTTCCAGTGTAGTCAGTTGGTCCATAAGGTCCTGATACTCAACTTGCTTCGGCGCTGTTTCGCCTGGGGCTGTGTTTACGACGCCTTGTGCTTTATGTGGAGAAGCCGCTTGCTGAGCATTTTCAGCCAAGGGCTTCACCTCCTTTGTTTCAATCTGTTTGTTTTCAGGTTCTTGCAGCGTTAGCTTAGAACCCACATCTTCGTTACTTTTCAGTAACTGGGAACAATGAGCGCATGGAAACTCGATCTTCTGTGATTCATTCATCGCTGCTGCGAAGCCAACGGGCTTAAACTCGGTCTTCTGATAAGCTGGGCTCGCAACGATGCTAAGTTCTCTGACCTTCGGCTTGTGGACGATCTCCCATGCTCCTGGGCAGAGGTGAACGAGCATGCCCTCTTTCCGTGTGGGCCGCTTACACTTGCTGCATTCTACGTCATCGCTATCAACTTGGACGCTGACGTGTGTCAAGTAACCTCGAAGAACCTTCTCAATTATCGGTAGATCGCCGATCTCCGCTCTGAACCAAGCAGTATTCCCGATCCTCTTGCCTTCAGGAACTCTACCGATAACAGCCAAGGCACTTTCTGCATGATCAAT
>JBEKOM010000005.1:0-104657 GCA_049521795.1 Bathyarchaeia archaeon | reverse complement strand
GGATCCAGTCAGGCCGGCTTTTGCCTTTGCACTCTACGACGGGTTTCTGTCCCGTCTGAGCCGACCTTAGGGCGCCCTTGATATCTTTTCAAGGGCGTGCCGCCCCAGCCGAACTGCCCACCTACCGTTGTTTCAGCGCCGAAGCGCTGGTAAGAAACACGGTCGCAGAAGGACGGTGTTCCATTGTTGCCTCCCCCGGTTCCCTGAGAAACCAGGATTAGCGGCTCCCGTCTACGCTCTGCATCCGCAAACGTATTCCAGCGGCAGGCTGCAGTAAAACTCCACAGGGACTTCTTTTCCCGCTGGGAGTTCGTGGACTGTTCGTCCACGTTATGTGGTTTCACCGGGTACTACGTGGGGACAGCGGGGCCCTCGTTGATCCATTCATGCACGTCGGAACTTACCCGACAAGGCATTTGGCTACCTTGAGAGAGTCAGAGTTACTCCCGGCGTTTGCAGGCCCTTGGCCCGGTTGGACCCAGGTTTCAGGTACCTGTACTGGCCAGGATTCAGAAACCGTTCACACGCTTTCGCGCTTGCGGTTTCCTGTGTTTTTATTAAACAGTCGGGACCCCCTTGTCACTGCGACCTGCTGTTCCAGCCAAAGGCAGAAACGGCAGGCACCCCTTATACCAAAGGTACGGGGCTAAATTGCCGAGTTCCCTCACAATAGTGTATACCCGACACGCCTTAGGTTTCTCGCCTTGGGACACCTGTGTCGGTTCTAGGTACGGACACGAAGGATCCATCCCAACGCCCTTTTCACTGGCTCCAAGAATCAGCTGAACCGCCCTAAAACGGGCGGCTATTCCCGCTTTCACCTAGTTCTCGCCATTACGGCACTTCCTAGACTTATACGGTTAAACAAGGCGACGACCTTGCTCAGCCTACCTCGAAGCGTCAGACGTTGAGCTTGCGTTGCCGCGTGTACCTTCATGGTTCCGGAATTTTAACCGGATTCCCTTTCGACATGGTCGGTTAGGCCACATCTTAGGACCGACTTACCCCCGGCTGACGATCGTTGCCGGGGAACCCTGGCCCTTTCGGCGGAGGGGAGTCTCACCCCTCTTAGCTGTTACTACCGCCGGGATCTGCAATCCTGATCGGTCCACTGGACCTCAAGGCCCAGCTTCTGTCCAGTCAGGACGCCCTCCTACCAACGCAACAGTGGTGTTGCATCCTGAGGTATCGGTGGCTGGCTTAGCCCCGTCCATTTTCGGGGCCGTCAGCCTCGGCGGGTGAGCTGTTACGCTTTCTTTGAAGGGTGGCTGCTTCTAAGCCTACCTCCCCGCTGTCTGAGGCTGACGACGCCCTTTAGTTTGACATTTGGCCAGCACTTGGGGACCTTAACCTCAGTCTGGGTTGTCCCCCTCTCGGTCCAGGAGCTTACCCCCTGTAACCCGTTTCCCAGAGTCTACGACGCTGAAAGATTCGGAGTTTGAAAAGAAAATGGAGCCTTTCGGCTCCTTACTTCCTAATCAGTGCTCTACCCCATCAGCCGCCTCGTCCGGGACTGGGCTGCGACCCACTTTGGAGGGAACTAGATATCACCAGGCTAGATTGGTCTTTAGCCCCTAGCCCCAGGTCTGAAGAACGAATTGCACGTCAGCACCCTTGCGAGCCTCCACTAGGCTTTCGCCTAGCTTCGCCCTGCCCAGGGCTAGATCGTCTGGTTTCTAGTCTCATAGCTGCGACTCCGAGCCCTTTCAGACTCCGCACCTCGCCAGCCGAAGCTGGTTGCGTGCATATCGGTTTCCCTGCGCCTTCGGGCTTTGACCCTTAGGCTTGCCGCAGCCATGAACTCCCCGGCCCGTGTTTATAGACGGAACGTGCAACCCTAGTCCCCCTTTCTCGTACAGCCACCTCACGGTGGTTTCCTTCGAAAGGGATCTACCCTTCCGGGCTGCACACGTCTGTAACCGTCTGGTTTCAGGCACTTTTCACCCCCCTTCCGGGGTACTTTTGATCTTTCCGTCACCGTACTAGTGCGCTATCGGTCTTGAGGTGTATTTAGTCTTGGGAGTTGGTGACTTCCAACTTTCCGCACCCAAACCAGGGTACGGTACTCCGGGACTCCAGCTCAGCTCCTTCCAGCTTATCCTTACGGGGCTTTCACCCTCTTTGGCAGGCCTTTCCAGGCCACTTCAAGTTAACTGACGAGGAGGAAGCCGGGCCCTTAACCCTACATTTCCCACAGGTTTCCCTGCGGGATTCAGTTTGGACTTTTCCCTTTTCGCTCGCTGCTAATAAGGGAATCCCGTTTTGGTTTCTTTTCCTCCCCCTACTAAGATGCTTCCGTTCGGGGGGTTCCCGCTCCCGACTGGGAGCATCAAGGTTCCGAAGAACCCTGATAGGAAGTCCCATTGAGGAATCCCCGGTTCTAAGGCTGCATGCGCTTACCCGGGGCACTTTCGCGGCTTGCCGCGCCCTTCTTCAGCACTCAAGCCAAGCCATTCTCCAGACGGCGTAGCATATCAAACCTTACGGCAGTGTCTGTTTGACGTTTCGGTGAAACTTCTCAGTTTCCTGAGTCTATGCATGGCGTCATCGTGAGCGTACGCTTTGGCACGCTCATTTTTCCCTTCACTCACCACCGATCGATGGAGAGTTGCATCTTATCTATGGCTTCAAGTAAGTAGCCAAAATACTTCTGAAGCAGCTTTCGTGGATATAAGGGTTATGTCGCTGCAATCAGACGCTCTTTTGTCGGGGCTTTCAAATCGTAGGCTGTTGTCTCCGAGGTGGCATCGTCAAGTTTCTTGCCTTGCAGGCCGCACGCTGGAGATTTCCTCTCCTGAAAACGCTGAGCATGATGGAGCCTCCGCCGGGATTTGAACCCGGGACCTTCAGCTTACAAGGCTAACGCCCTAACCTCTAGGCTACGGAGGCAATCCGTTGCTAGCTTACTGTTGAGGTTCTCAAAATTAAGCTATTCGGAGTTGTTGAGAAGAGTCAGCCTGAAGTCTTGATGACGCAATATACGAAAGGGTTGTTAGCAAGGACGCGTTGTTTGGAATGATATCCTGCAGAGTGTGCCGGTTGCGTCTCAATACAGCAAACGATAATTCTACCAATAGCTCATCATGCTTCAAGGGCTGCGAATGCGAGAGTTCATCCTCTATTCTCGTAAGGGCAGGACCGATGCTAGGTTCACAAGCCTGCGAGATGCTGGTCGATTGGACGTGGTGCACGAGTGTATTGTCGCATCACTGTTCCTCTCACATGGGTTGCGGAGAAACGTGGTCTTCAACGTCGTGCTTAGCGGACCGCCAAACCCGCCGTTGCATTTGAAGGTTGACGGCGCAACCCTCTATGATGTGCGAACTGATCAGGAAACGTGGGAAGGCATTCTTCGAAGAACTCTTTCAGGCCTGTCCCATCCAGGCATAACTGCACAGAAAGTAAGCTTTGAAGCCTTGTTGAGAGAAAAGGCGAATGATTCAAGGATATTCGTGCTGGAGGAAAGTGGAAAGGACGTGGAAGCCGTAGACATAGGCGAACACGCAGTCTTTATCCTAGGCGACCACATCGGCCTGCCCAAGACAGTTGAAGGCTACGCGTTGCGATACGGCGAAAAAATCAGCCTCAGTAAGCAACCCTACCTCGCAGCCTCATGTATAACAATCCTGAACTTCATGATGGACAGAAGAAAAGTCACTTAGAGCTTCTTCGCACAAGTGACGTCGTGCACACTAGAATAATCTAAGAATGGTGCTGACACGTGCAATCATTAGACGCCCTGATTTGAAACGCTTTGATTCATATTTGAACTTAATAACGCTTTAATCTACGCTTTTCACGTCTTAGAACGTTGTGACGAATATGGCTGAACGAAAGAACAAACGCGCATCAGAGAGTGCTGTTACGGTAGATTCAGAAGACGTGAGCTTCATCATAGAACCAAACCATGTTGAAGTGGGTTCCGGATACACGGTCGCCGTCAGCTACGGCGAAGACGAAAGGCCCGTTGTCGACGTTAAGACTTATGGTCAAGTAGACATTGCGCAGTTGAGAAGAAATATTGGGCGCGCCTTTCCGAACGCTCAAATTCGAAGGCTGAACCAAGCATGTTCAGTCACTGTGGCAAAGGTAAAAAACAAGAAGAAGAAACCCAGAAAGCGCTGAAGATTGAATTATCGCCCAAAATTCTGAGCTCAGATACGAGATTGAATTACAACCGAATTCCCCCTGATATAAGTTTTCTCTCAGAACACAGGAAACTCAACATACAACATAGGTTTTATCATGAAGAGAACTGGAAGAACTTTACATCGCACAGTGAAAACTTTCTTGGCTGAACGTTATCGCTTATGAGTTCATGAGCAGCCTCTGCTAAGAGGCTCTAAGAAAATCCACACGGCACTTATGTTTTGAAGTGTTCATACCCTTTCGGCGCAATTAGAACGTGCTTTCTACGCGTCTCCATTAGCACATCCTTCCCAGCAGTTGTTTTTCCAATTTTCACGAGTTTTCCACCAACTCTTGCAACGGCCCTTTGAGCTTTGATCCACAGCATAGGCTTTATGGTCAAGATAAGCTCATACTCTTCTCCTCCGTACAGCGCCAGCGCCGAAGGGTCAAGCTTGTTGATCCTTGCAAACCTCGCCGCTTCCTTTGCTACAGGCAACGAGCTTACCGATACTCCAACTTTGCTTTCTCTCGCGATCTCATGCAGACTCCAGGCCAAACCGTCGCTTGAATCGATTGCCGCGCTGATAGCTCCTGTCTGACTTAAGGCAAGTCCCTCTTCAAGCCGAGCATGCGGCATCAAAACAGACTCCACAAGAGTCTTCTTGATTTCTTTTGACGCTTTGAAATTGTCGACAAGGATCTTCAAGCCTGCAGGCGGTCTTCCAAAAGGACCAGTCACGGCCACGAGGTCTCCGGGTTTTGCTCCACTCCGCAACATTAGTTTGTCCTTTCTCGCCATCCCAAAAACTGAAAGACTGATCACCAAGTCTGAGGACTCACCCGTGTCTCCGCCGATCACGTATGCGCCGTATTCACGTGCCCCAGCGTTCAAACCAGCCCCCAATTCTTCGATGTCACTCTGTCTGAGACTTCTCGGTATGCCAAGGGAAACGAGCATAGCGATCGGCCTAACACCTTTCGCTGCGAAATCGCTCACGTTCATGACCACGGCTTTTCGAGCTGCCTGCCAGAGATTCATGCCCTCAGGAACATCGGTCTTGTCCACAAGCATGTCTGTCTTCAAGACGACGAGGTTACCGCCTCCTATTTCGCAAGCGGACACGTCATCGCCGAAAGGCACTGGCATTTTGGGCATCTGGTCTAAGCGGCTTTGTATGATCTCGATTATCCTCCGCTCTCCCAGCTCTTCAGCACTTGTCAATGAGAACCCCCATAAGGGTACCTAGTCCTTGAGTAGTCCCTGCTTCTTGAGAAACTCGTTCAGCTTCCTGTTCGTAGCGCTGACGAATTCTTCTTTGTAGTGGCTTGCGTAAGATTTTCCATAATTTCTCTCGTTGCAGATTCTTTCGATGATTTCGGGGGAGATTTCTTTCCCTCCGCGTTTCAAATCATTGAGCATTAACTTCTTCCAGTATTCTGCAACGTCCGTCGCTTCAATATCTTTGTAATGGTCTTCGCAGACTATCACTCTGTAGTCCCATTTCTCTCTCGTTCCGAATTTTCTCTTCGGGTATCCAACACACAGGATGCAAAAGGCTAGGCAATGTTCGGGCAATTTCAGAATATTTCTTGCTTCTTCTGGGTGTTCAATGACTGATCCTATCATCACGCTGCCCAACCCTAAGGCTTCAGCGGCTATGACCATGTTTTCAAGCGACAACGAGGCGTCCAAAACGCTCAAAGTGTAAGGAAGAACGCCGGTGTAATCATACTTTACTCCCGTGAGCTCTGAAGCCTTTAGGTGACGGTGGAGGTCTGCACACATCACGATCCAGAGAGGGGCGGCTTTCATGAATGCTTGGCCTTCGCAAAGCTGATACAACTGCTCTCTTACAACTTCTTCTTTTACCACTATTATGGTTCTCGGCTGGATGTTTCCGGCCGAGGGGGCTCTGATTCCAGCAAGAATTATCTTCTTCTCGAATTCTTCTGGGATTTTCTTGTCTTTCTCGAAACTCCTGATCGATGTTCTTTCCAGAATTCTATCCAGCATGCTTGAATTTTCCATAAGCCCAGCGTCCAAGGGCTATTTCCGAACATCTTAAAAATAAGGGTTCCCCTCACTACTAAGCGGCACATGCCTCGGTAGCTCAGCTCGGTAGAGCGGCGGTCTCGTAAACCGCAGGCCCCGGGTTCAAAGCCCGGCCGAGGCTCTTCGAAGGAGATGGCAAAGTTGAGTTTGTGTATTCTTGTTGCACGCCTAAACAGCAATCCTTATTAAATATTAATACTAACGATACTAACGGGCACTCCAAAGAAGGATATGCAATGTCACCACTACATCTCCACCATGCCGCAAGACTGAAATGTCCGTACAAGGGATGTGGTAAGTCCTTCGAGAGGCCAACGATCCTCACAGACCCCTCCACGCTTCCCAGAAAAACGTTCTACGCCTGCCCGTACTGCATGTCCAAGATAGATATGCAAATTGAGAACCTGAAGGTCGTGGACATCCGAGCAATTGAATACGGAAAGGTTTTCGACTCACCGGCGAAGTGCGCCCACTATTCAGGCTTCCTAAGCGCCGTGTCGAAGGACATACCCGTCCCCGACGAGTGCCTAATCTGCCCAAAAATACTCCAGTGCAGCCTCAAGAAGCAGCGACAGTCCTTTTTCTAGATTCGTAAGCCTGAATTCGTCGGTCGATGAGGAAATTCCGGTAAGTCTACAAGAATTGTTCTTGAAGCCGCAAATCTCTTGACGCCAATTATAGCTAGACAAAAGGCTTAAACTGCACCATCAACAATGGCTTTAACGCTAAGAGAAAAGGGGCTGTCGGCTAGTTTGGTCTAGGCTTGGAGACTTGGGCTCTCTAGACCCCGGTTCAAATCCGGGCAGCCCCACCATCGGACCTGAACCCCTTTGGATGAAGAAGGAATAGTCCTAAATTTTGTGCACCGTGAAGCTGATGTGATTGTTACTCGATGAGTACTAAATCGTTCTGCACAAGTTCGACAAGCCGTGCAGTGAATCGAGCTGCGGTAGCCCCCAAGTCATATCTTTAAGAAAAATCACGGTCAAGCAGAGACATTTGTGAACTTCAGTTCCTGTCATCAACCACATTCGACTTATTCGATACTCTCCTAGAACAAATTCCGAGGAATGAGAGCCTATGGAAATGGGCTGTCCGTCGATATTTCCAAACACGGCCACATTTGAATGTGCAGAACGACTTTCAGCGGAGGAAGATTTGCGAGACTGACTTAAGCTCTATTTAGAAAGCGTTTTGGCAACTTCTTCCGCCCAATTCTTCGCTTTCTCCAATTCTCCTTCTTTCAATTGCATACTATTCGTCTTGCCTGCAACATAGGCCAGCAAAGGAGGCGCGATCATCTTAAGACCCAATTTCTCGAGTTTCTTTCTAATGCCTTCAGCTGCGTTTCCACTGAACCTTGATTGCAGTTGCGTGTCAAAGGCAGCTCCCATCTTGCCAGAAAATTCCATATCTGAGAAACTGTTGAGGAACTGCATTATCCCGCTTGAAGCTCTGAAAGCCATTGTGGGTGCACCAGCAATCAGGCATTCATAATTCTTAACCGTTGCCCGGTCAACATCCTTGACGTAGAAGGAGTCAACCTCAATTCCCTTTTCCTTGAGGACTTCATGAATGGTTTCAGCGATCTTCGCTGTCAACTTCATGGGTGAAACTGCGTCATAGACGATCAAGACTTTCGTTCCGACAGACCTCCATACAACCTACCAAACCCGCTATTACAAGTTCTTAAAGCTTGCCTAGCGCATGCCCGTTCCTAAATTCCGTTGAAGAAGGAGGCACTGCGTTTTCCGAGGGTGATGGTTACTGTCACCGTTCGGGCTAGATGCTTGCTCTCTCTCACGCCCTCCCCCCGGTATCCTATATGAACCAAATATGGTTGAAGAGCAAAGTAGCAGAAGCTGCTTCTCAAAGAGAACTTAGGAACGCACAAGCGCGCTCCGTTGCTAAGCCGAGAGAAAGCCTCCGTCCACGGCTATTAGCGTTCCGTTCACGTAACTTGACAGGTCGCTTGCGAGAACTAGTGCCATGCGTGCGATCTCGTCCGGCTTGGCCAACCTGCCCATTGGGTTCCTCATATTGTACTCTATGCCTGATTTGATGACGTTAAACTTGAGTTTCACGGCTTCCTTCGCCAGGCTCTTGGTTCCCTGTGTCCATGTTCCGCCTGGAACGAGTACGTTTATCCTGAAACCGTGTCTGCCGTACTCGCTGGCCAGAGCTCTTGAGAGAACCATGATCCCTGCTTTGCTAATGTCATAGTGGCACAAGTCTTGTTTCAGAGGCATTATGGCTTCGATTGAACCCATGTTTATGATCACTCCGCCCTTCTTCAACCTGGCCCTTATCATGTGCTGGCACAACCAGAAAACAGAGTTCAGGTTGATTTCCATGACTTTCTTGAGGAAAGCTTCGTCCACGTCGAGGAAGGGTTTGCTGGGATATATGCCAGCGTTGTTTACCAAGATGTCAGGCTCTCTTCCATCTAGCTTCTTCCACAAGGCATCTATCTCTTCTTTCTTAGCTAGATTGACCCTGTGAACGTTGATTTCAACGTTGAACTGCTCGAGCTCTCGTTTCACCATGTTGAGGCTTTCTTCGTTGATGTCAACAAGTTCCAGGTCTGCACCTGCTTCAGCAAACCTGTAAGCTATGGCTCTGCCGATGCCTGCTCCTGCGCCGGTGATCAGTGCTTTCCTTTTCTTGAGGGAGATGAGCTCGGGCAGTGGCACCAGACATGTCTTAGTCCTTTTCTTCAAACTCAATTCAACAGACCGCCTTTGTCGTTTGACCGAAGAGTGATCTGTCAGAATCAGAGTATTAAGTTTTGAACCCTAAACAGGCTGAAGGCCTAGAGAAATTGAACATCGGCACGATATCAGAGAAATTCAAGCGACGAGCTTTTCGTGCGCGTTATTTGCCTTTGTCCTCTAGTTTGACGACCTTGCAGTATTTTCTTTCCAGATGACCCATCAAGTCCACGCCTGCTCTTGCTCTTTCGTCTTCCTCTTCAAGATGCTTCTCGAAGCCCACTTGTTTGACGCGACTGTAATTCTCGACGACGATGGGGTACGCGTCTCTCTGATACTCGGTGTTCTTGCACGTCAGATAGTCCCCACATAAGAGGCAGCTTTGAAGGCCTCTCTTGGGAGCACATTTTCTGTTCTCGCAAGGCGCGCCCCCACCGTTCTGACACATGGGACACTGCGAGTCAGAAAACCATTCTAGGCCCTTTCTGAACTCGTCAAAGCTGAATGACTTCACTGCATCTCTAACCCAGTCATAGCGAGTCGTGTCAACAAGCCTCTTCAACTCCCCAGCCATCATCTTTACTCTTCCATTGCCATTCGGACACTGACCGCAATAAACACCACACATTCCGTATCGCTGGTTACTCTTACTCATCTCAAATCACATGTGATAGGTAGATGGTTCGACCCCAAATAAAAGTAGCGAGCTCTTCGAGCCGTCTGGTGTTCTTAGGGGCCTCTGCTAATGAAGCATCATTCAACCATCAGTCTTGAACCGGCACGACCGTCACGTTGTCAACTCAACGCGTGGAATCCAGTCAGGTGTATCTGGCTCTCGCATTTGTTGCACTGTAGCATTATGCTGTCCAACTCGTCTCCTCTCATGTGGGCGTCTAAGATCTTGTAGGTCTTCTCGCTTCTGTCATCTGGAGAAATCTTTGTTCCGCATTTCGGACAGCTGAAATCGCCTTTTCCCTTGATCCTCGCTAAGTCGACAGTGAAGAACCTACTCGTCTGCAATTTGTGCTCCTCCAATTCTCTGTTGCGCATCACAAGTCTAAATCATTTGCGGAACAATCTTCCAACCGCGGCATGTCAGTAGATGCTGCTTTCCCTCGAAGTATGGTTCCTTGAGAAGGCTGCTAAGGCTTCTTTTGCTGGCGCTCATAGACCTTGTTCACGGCTTCGCTAAAGCTCACTCCGGCCCACGTGTAGGCCCTTATTTCATTGTTAAGGAGCTCTGCTCCACTCTGGACTCCCCAGTGCTCTGCGTACTTGGTCAAGAGTTCATTATAGAGTGTTTCAGCATCAGCTTCTTCCGTGCCTGAAGGTTCTGCCGCCTTTTCTGTCTCGGCCCCTTGCTGACCAGTTCCGAGTTCCTGTGATGCTTCACTTCTCTGTGAAACACCGTAGAAAACCTGGATTAAACCTATCACGGCGACGAATACGAACGGTAGCGCCAGAAACGTGAAGAAGGCTCCCATCGCGATTATTAGCATGCCTGATAGGACGTGGCCGTTGGCTCTGTCGAGATACCTTTTCTTGTAACAGTCCGGGCACAAGTACAGCACAGCCCTGTCACTCTTCGTGTTCAGATTGTAAGGGTGCAGACATTCTCTGCAGAAGTTTTGTCCGCAATCGTTGCAAACGCCCGTTGCGTACCTTTCAGGGTGATTGGCGCATTCTGGGATTTCAACTCCGATGCTGGGAGGCGTCCTGAAGGTTGCTCCGCAATAGTCGCATTTGAGCTGCAGGGCATCGGTCGGAATGAGCTTTCTGTATGGTGCGCCGCAGAACGGGCAACGGACGCCCTTCGTGTCCTCGTCTGCCAATTTGTATCATGAAACCTACTATTTCCTACTTTAATAGACTTTTCCGACACTCAGACGGTGAAACCTGCGAAAGACAAAGATCGGAAGGTTGCAAACGCGCAGAATCTGACCAGTCCAAACGGTATCGCTATCTCTCCGTGGTGTCAGATTTGCGTTCTTTAATAGCCTTCTCCAATGCCTCAAGCGCCTGGCTCAGGTTCGAGTTCTTCGGGTTTATGCCTCCGAGGCCCAACCTTACCATGTTTGACCTTACGAGCTTGTAGCCGTTTCTGAAGAGAAAGAACGCGCCTGGCACGGGGGCCAAGCTGTACTTCGGTATTGTCTGTTCAGTAACCCACTTGTACGTGTCCTTGATTGGCAGTTTTACCCAGTAAGTCACACCGACTCTGCTTGGGAAATACTTCAGACCCATTTCTCCAAGCCACTTTTCAGTCTCTTCCTTTAACTGATCCCATTCTTGTTTGTGTCTTTGAAGCTTTTCCTTCCCTGTGGCTAGAAGTTCTGCACCGACAAGCTGCACGATGTTCGGAGCATTTCCCACAGTGTTCAACACGTCTGTGTAGAGTTCATCAACCAGCTGCTTTTCGGCCAATGCCACGCCAAGCTTCAGGCCTCCAAGGCCGTAAGCCTTCGAGAAACTCGTCGTCACTACACCAAGCTTTGGGTCAACCGAGAAGAGTGTGGGGACAGCCTTTCGGTCAAATTCGCCGTAGATCTCATCGCACAACACGTGAAAACCGTGTTCTCGAGCAACGTTCATCACTTCTCTGAGCTCACTCAAACCGGACACTGCTCCGCTTGGAGCGTGAGGATTTGTCATGACGAGCAACCCCGTTTTCGCCGAGACGACTTTGCGAAGCCTGTCTGCGTCAAGTGCGTACGCGTCTTTTTCCTGTCTGTCCAGTCTTTTGACGCGAGAGAAGTGTTCTTGAACCGTCCTCAGCAGAGGTTCATAAGTTGGGTACTCCACTATTGCTTCTCTCTTCTCAGAGTTTCTTTCTGCAAGGTATCTGACTATTCGTGCGTTCTGGCCTGAGGCTCCTTCTCCTGAGATGAACACGTTTTCGGGTCTTACGCGGTACAAGTGGGCTATCTGGTTGACGGCTTCAGGGTTGCCGTGTGTGTAGTTTACGCTTAAATCAACTTCGCCTAAGTTCAGAGTGTGCTTGAAGTATGCTATGCCGCTTGAGCGGAAATCGTACTTAACGTTGGGCACATGGATGTACCAGTCCAGGTACAGTGACGGATGTTTCAACGCATTTCCCTTCAAGCTGTAGACCCTGTTCAACACTTATGTTCTTTTTGGGCCCGTTAGAACGAGACTGTAGACGAATGCGTTCCTTGCTATCATTGTTCGTGAAGCTTAAATCGAAGTATTGCGGCAACTCCGCCGAAAGAGTTTTTGAGCATTTGGCCTTCTTCTGTCTCTGTGGATATTATCTCCACCGTCGCGTTCGTGTATTCTGCAAGCTTGGCAAAATCGTCTATGAGGTCTTGTCTGTCAACTATGTTCAGGGCAGGAGCTTTGCATTTTGGGCAGGGTTTGCCGATCAGACCCTGTTCAAACTCTGCAAAAGCCTTGTTCTTCACCGTGTGCTGCTCTTGGTAGCTGCACGCACTGCATTTCAACGTGACCCGTGTCATGTCAAGTCCCTCGGACAACAGCAAAGTGTGAACAGCACCGGTTTCCAGCGCCCTTCTGACGTCTTCTTCCCCGTACGTTATTTTTCCAGTGTCGTGGCCGACCTCGTAGAGGAACTGTTGGACCACCTTCTTCTCCTCGATGTAACGGACCTTGCGCATCACTTCAGGAGCTTTTTCAACAACTTCTTTTACTCCCTGCTCCTCAACATAAGCAGTGTCGATCGTGTCTAAGACCTTGTTTTTCAGCATATAGTTCAGGTATTCTCCCTTTTCGAAGTCGTATTTCGTGGGTCCAGGGCCCCCGATTATCAGTCCTTTCAAGTTTTCAATGGGCAGAAACGACTCGTTAGCGTGTTCGCCTACCCGCGTAAAATACTCTTGAAGCCTCATCTCTCGCAGTCTTTCGTACCTTCTGGCTGACTGTCCTCCGGCTCGAGTTTTTCCCGGTACACCGGACGTCAATTCCCTGATAATTTCAAGCCTTCTGCCCTGTAGCGTGGCAAGCGTGGCACCCGCGGAATCTATGAGGAGGATGCCGTACGTTTCCTTTTCTCTCAGCATTTCCTGCAGGTATTCAGTGTGGAATCTTGCATCGCACCTGTAGAGGTACACGTGTATCGCCTCCGGAGGCACGATCACGTAAGTCTCTATCCGCTCGCTGCCCGCGCCGTTCTGTGGGATTGCTCCGCAGAATATCACGAGTCCGTTTTCAGGTGGCTCTTTGAAAAGCTTAAGGCGCTGTTGAACCTTCACGATGGCCTCCATTACGTTCTTGCGCGTGGTCGTCGACTTTATGTTCGATGCAGTTCCGTACTCGTCTCTGAGAGTGGTTAGGACATCGCTTATCTGCTTTCCATGCGGGACGTAGAGTGATACGAGTTCGGTTCCCCGCCCCTCCTTGTCGGCCAGCGTCATCAGTGTCCTTTTCAGCCTGAACAGCTCCAGAGAAGTCTTCTTGGAAGTACTCAACTGTTCTCACAAATCGTTTTTTGTCTTAAACCTACATTACGATGCATCAGATAAGATTTTGGGAGCAGTGTTCAGGCCACTTCTAGAACTTCTTTCAAGAACGCCTTGTACGGGCCAAGCTTGCCTCCGTAGTTGCCCGCTGAGATCTTCACAACGCCCGGCACGCTTGCAGCGGCTTTAACGCCGTCTCCCATGGCTTTCTTAACAGCTTCCAACGTTAAACCGTTAATGACGATCTCGTACACGCAGTTCACGTCTTCAGGCACCTGCGAATCAGCGATAAGTGTCCTCAACTTTGGGCAGAAGGGATGGTTTGTCGATGCCTTAAGCTTGTACTTGAGCGAGCCGGCTTTGGAACCTGAGCGGCAGATTCCGCCAGGGAAAGGCAAGATCACCTCGTTTGGCCTTGCCTTAATGGCTTTCACTGCTTCTTCCGCAGCCTTAAGTCCTGAGGACTTGTCTCTTGACATTATTAGAAAGTTGCCGCCCGCTGTTGCCTGTGCAACTCCAAACTTGTCTTCAACGATGAAGTCCCCCTCCATCACTGGAATTCTCCAGACCTTTCTTTCGCCGACCATGCCTTTTCTTTGGAATCCATCGCCGAACAACCTTAAGCTTCGGCCTACCTTCAGCCTCCTCTTAGCGTCTGGCAATGCGTCGAAAGCCGAGACCGTTGGGCACGTCATCACGCACTGACCTACCCGCAGTAGCAATTGCGCTTTCAGCTGAAACCTGTTATTGTGGTACACCTGCATCAATACGGCTGCCCGATTGTCGGGAGTCTTGTCTGAAGGAACCGTTCCCTCTATCCCTGCCTCTGCTGGAGACATGATGACACTCGTCGCCAGGCCAGTTGCGCTGGTGGCAGCCGCCAAAGCCCACTTCTCAGTGTCGCCTGTTATCAAGACTCTTCCAACCCACATCGGAAACATTTCGGCGAATGTGTCCATTATAGTGCAAATGTTTCCTGTCCGGCGATGCTTAACCTTAAACCAGCCTTCTCCGCGTTCCACGACTTCTAGCTCATTTTCGCTTGCGGTAGACCTGGACTCCATTGCGTTCTGTGACATGCTCAAACCCAGCTTTGAGTACTTCTTCATCTTCCTTGAGACTTTTAGCGGTTGCGGTATGTACTTGTCTCTTTAAAAGGCCTCCAGCTACGGAGGACTAGGTCTTTCAAGAAGTGGGCTAAGCGCTGTGTGAATCGAGTTCCTGTTGGCACGGGCATTTCGATTTGTTACAACTGTGTTCGCGCGTTGAATAACTCATCGTCAGACGGGTGAAAACGAATGCTCAGTCTATCAACAGCAGCGCTGTGGGTTCGGGTTTTCCCTTGATTGGAAAGGTTATGGGCATGCCTGCGTTTTCAGCTGTCTTTTTCATGTTCACCCCGACGGCGTGTTCTGGACAACGGGCCATCGTCGGGTGGAGGCAGATGCCAGCTTCCACATTGCATTTTTCGCATAAGCCACACGAACCTGAAGTGAATCCAACTGCAAACGTGTATCCTTTGTTGAAAGCAGCCTTCTCAAGTTCAAGAACGGACATTAGGATCCTCTTCTTGTCGTTCTTCCAGTTAGACCAGAATTTTGATGCTTTTTCCCGCAAGTCTCTACTCATGGTAGAGTCATATTGACTTCTCAGCAGGCTTCTCGAAACATTCTTGTCAGCCTCCGCTGGAGACTTGAACTTGACGATCAAAGCGTATTTGTAGTCTTTCAACATTTTTCGAAATTCGTCAACCTTTACAGTGAATGGTGGGCAGGTCAGCTTCTTTCCATAGTCGTCGCATCCAAATCTGCATTTGAGAACAACCCTGTTTTCAACAACCACCGCACCTGCAGGGATTATTTTTGCCTCTGTGGCTCCAAGATTCAAAGCCAGAGTTCTGAGAAAATCAAACTCACGTGTGTTCTTCGCCCGAGACACGCTTTCAACCACCAATAGCTGAAGCAGACAATAGTTACGTAGGCAAGGGCCTTTTAAGGATTTGAGCTCTGACTTTCGCGAGCGCTTCGTTGACACGCGGTCATGTGTTTGCTCTTGTCAGCGCACGCTACTAGGAAAATCCGATTTGTTACACATTTGTTACGGTTTCTTGTTACAAAGTCCATCAAAAACCGCTTTTTGTTATCTAGCGCGCTGGGCTTTGAAAGAGATGGTCTTCGGAAATCTCTTTGAGACAAAGTTTATGCGAGTCAAGCCTTGTAACACGCATTCAACAGCAGTGTTTTATAACTGGCACAGGCGCACTATTATCAAGGAGAGTGTAGGCATTGAAGTTTGATCATAGACTCCGTCAAACATTGCACATCTTCCTGTTGGCAATAGGCCTTGCAACCATAATTCTAGGTGTCAACGAAACCACTATAGATGCTTTTGATCACATCGGTTCGAACTATTGGCTTGCATGGTGCGCATGCATTTCCGGAGCGGCAACATTTCTTCTGGTCCTACGTCGGCACCCTACTTGAAAGACCAGCTCGAAAAAGAGGCGCTATAGGTGTGTCGCTATCAAAGTGAACATCTAGGCATAAGTGTCGAGACTCACGTGGTTCCCTGTTGGCGATCACTATTTTTTCGAAACTGACTGGTTCTGAAGCAGAATCAGCAACGCCATAATGCAGGCGTCAAACTCTATGAACGCCCATCTTCACTTGTATGCTTCGCCACTGAAGCTGCTTCTTCAAGAATCCTCCTAGCTTCATCGTTGGCGATTTGGTCCTCTATCATCGTGTAAATGGGAGGAGACTCTTCTAGGGCTATGTACACTTCGGGTGGCTTGAGCTTGCAGTGCACGATGCGGTGAATCTTGCCCTTTACAGCCATTCGGTCTATTATCTTCTTCATTTCTTCAGGAGATCGGGCAAAATTCTGCACACCATAATTTATCAGGTCAGTTTCTCTTGTGTTTCCATACTTCGTCAGGTATGAAAGGATCTGCCTTTCTATGCTCATAGGGAAAAGCCTCTTGTTGGTTCTTCAGTTCATTTCTTCCAGGCGGTCTTGAGATTTATCAATTGGTTAGACAAAGACCAAAAAACGGGGCGTTTGGACCCTGAGCTTTTGCTCAGTTCAATTATCAAGCCTTAAAAGTCTCTTCTACTATCAACCCAGATGAAGGCATTGCGCATGAGCGAGTTGCGCCGTTTGAGGGAGAAGCTCAAGAATTGCTATATAAACGGTTTCTTCTTAGACAGGAACACTTTTGTCAAGGCTGATAGCGCAGAATTCATTAACGCTACCCGCAAGGAGGATGGAAGGGTTACTGAGAAGCCGATGGTCATCTTGAAGAACGTTGTTGAAATGATTGTTGACCGTAAGGGTAAGATCGTTGCCGTCGAGAATAAACCCGGGCTTTTGGTGTGGGTTGATGCTCTTGAACACGCTCTTGAACGATTTAACAAATAGTGTACACGCTTAAACTTTTGCGTCGGAAAGCGTTTGGGCTCTGGCGAAAGCAAGATATACTTGCCGAGGGTTTGGCTAGTCCCATGGAAAGAAAAGTCGTAGTCGTAGGCATGGGCTACGTTGGAATACCTGTGGCAGCGTTGTTCGCGGATGTTCCAGGCTTCACAGTTGTAGGCGTGCAGCGCAGGTCAAAGCGATCAGGCTGGAAGATTGACTGGTTGAACGAGGGAAAAAATCCGATCGGCGGCGAGGAGCCAGGTCTGTCAGCGTTGATCGCGCGGGTCGTCAGGAAAGGTACGTTCAAAGTCGTGGAGGACCTCTCGACGTGCAGGGACGCTGAGGCGGTTTTGATAGACGTGCAGACCCCGACGGATGCCAGCAGAGTTCCGAATTATGAATCTCTCAAAGAAGTCAGTGCCGAAGTTGGTGAGTTTATCAAGCCGAGCACGTTGATCGTAGTCGAATCGACAGTCGCGCCGGGCACAACTGAGAACGTTGTAAAGCCAATACTTGAAAAGGCCTCAGGCATGAGGGCTGGGAAGGATTTCAGCTTGGCGTTCTGCTACGAACGGGTTATGGTTGGCCGCTTGATCAAGAACATCGTGGAGCTTCCGCGGATAGTGGGCGGACTCGACCAGGAGAGCACAAAGCGCGCGATGGAACTTTATGCGCATATCGTGAAGGCGAAGCTGTGCCCCACGGACATTCTCACCGCTGAGGTGGCTAAGGTCGTCGAGAACACCTACAGGGACGTGAACATCGCCTTTGCGAATGAGATAGCGTTGATATGCGAAAGCCTCGGAGTAGACGTCTTCAAAGTGCGTGAGCTCGTAAACACCCTGCCCAACGACCCGAAGAACCCGGCCTCTAACCCGGTTAGAAACATGCACTTCCCTGGCGCAGGCACGGGAGGCCACTGCCTTCCGAAAGACCCGTGGCTCCTAAAGTATGGCCTTGACACCTATGGCAAATTCAAATTCTTTCCGAAGATCCTGGTTGACAGCCGAGAGACAAACGACAACATGCCGCTGCACGTGGCCGACTTGATCGAGGATGCACTGGCCGAACATGGAAAGAAACTGAAGGGCGCAAGGATCGCCATCTTAGGCGTGGCGTTCCTAGAGAATTCTGATGACACTAGGAACACACCGTCAGCCACACTGTACCGGGAATTGGAGAAGCGCGGGGCTAAACCTCTTCTCCACGACCCAATTGTGCGAGACTTTGACCTTCCTTTCACGAATGACCTCAACAAAGCCTTAGAGGGCGCCGACGCAGTTGTACTTTCAACCAAGCATAATGAGTACATGAAGCTGGACCTCAAGAAGCTAAGGGAGAAAATGGCAACGCCAGTCTTAGTCGATGGTAGGAATGCCTTCACGCTGGAGGTAGCAAAGCAAGCTGGGCTTACGTACAGAGCGGTTGGAAAGGGTAGCCGTTGAACGCGTGCGAATGACATGCGTCAAGGAAGCCAGTGTTTCGGCGTTTCCGGTTCTAGTCGCTTCTTTTCTTCTTTCTTGGCGGCTACAGTGCTCTTGGCTATTTCGTAGGCTGTTCTGTAATCGAAGATTCCTTTCGGTTCTTCGGCCGCCTTTCTGATGAGTGCCGCTTCAACCTTGTTCTTGAGTTTTCCAATTGCCAGCGCGCCGATTCCGAAAACGTTTGGCAAAATCTCCTTTCCATCAGCGTTAGGATTGAGTCCTTCTACCCCCAGGGGTGGAATGGCGTTGATGTCCGCGACGATGCTGCATTTCTTTCCACGTTTTTTGAGCACTTCTAGAGGAAGAAGTTCTGTTCCTGCAGCTCCTGCTGAGAGAACCATGTCAGCGTTTTCAATGGCTTTTCCCACGTCTTCTGGGGTCTGCGCTTCTACCCCTCGGACTCTCTCAGCTTCAAGTTCCTCGTTTATCTTGGTCGCCACAGAACAGGCCTTCTGGAGGGCGCGAGAAGTCACGATCACCTCGGCTCTTTCAGTCGCGTAGAGTCTTGCGGCTGTCTGCCCGACTGGTCCTGTTCCAGCCAGCACCGTGATCTTTTTTTTGTCAAAGTCTCCGAGACCTTTTGCGAGAGAGAGTTCCAATGTTTTTGCGACCGCTGCGGTTGCTGTGGTGTACGCGCCTCTAGGGTCGATTATGACTGCGACTTCAAACGGAGGAAACATGCACTTCTCAATCTTCGCCAGGATCTCGTTTGCTATTCTGAAATCGCGTCCATTTATGAAGATTTTCGTGTGCTTTGCGCCTTCAGGCCCTCGTGGAAAAATCGTGTCATAGACTATTCTTTCAGCGTCCTCAACGGTAACGCTTTCGTACTTCAGAATTTCAGCTTCAGGGAAAATATCCACGGTTGTCAGTATGTCAAAGGGGCTTGCATGTTTATCAGTGTCAAAAAAGATGAACACCTTCTTGAACTGCGACTCCGGCAAAGCAACACCTTGACGTAGTTGTTAAATCAAGTGAGGTTTAAGAATTGCCTTTCTCTTCTACGTTTGTGGACCTTATAGCACAAAGAAAATGCACTGGTCATCTTTTCAGTCGAGGGGCGGCGTTAAACGACAATTCTAGATGTCAGAATCGATGGAGGAATTTTCGTCATGCAATCTTCTTGAGCTGCTTCTGTTTGACTTTTTTCTTTTCGAAGGCAAGAGTCACCGCAATTGTTTAATATGAAACACAAGAGATTGATTGCTCTTGAAGAGGATTTGCAATGACGCTTTCTGAAACGTTGGAGAAGTTGTCGAACGCTTGTGGAGTCTCGGGCAGAGAGGAAGAAGTTAGAAGTTTGATTCAGAAGTTCTTGAAACCCTACGTTGACGAAATCAAAGAGGATAAGCTTGGGAATGTGATAGCGGTAAAGGAAGGAAAGAAGAACGGTCCGAGAGTGATGCTTGCCGGCCACATGGACGAAATAGGTCTCCTTGTTAAGACGATTTCGAAAGAGGGCTTTCTGCAGTTCATGAAGATAGGCGGGATAGACGACCGCGTTCTGCTTGCTCAAAAGGTCGTGGTCCACGCTGAGAAGGGGCCTCTGCATGGCATAATAGGGTCTAAGCCGCCGCACATTCAGAAAGAAGACGAACGTAAGAGAATCATTCCCAGCGATGAACTGTTCATTGACATCGGGGCAAGAAGCCAAGAAGAAGCTTGGAAAATGGGGGTAAGAGTCGGAGACCCCGTTGAGTTTGACGTAAAATTCGCGCAGATTGGAAAAGACATCGTGATCGGCAAGGCCTTCGATGACCGGATAGGTTGCGCCGTCTTGGTTGAAGTGATGAAGCGTCTTGAAAAAACAGAATGCACGGTGTATGCTGTCGGAACGGTGCAAGAAGAAGTCGGCTGCAGAGGAGCAACAGCGTCCGCTTACGGAATATACCCTGATGTCGGTATCGCGCTTGACGTGACAATAGCCGGAGACATGCCCGGTGTTAAAGAAGCTGACGCACCCATGAAGCTTGGCAAGGGGCCGTCGCTCTGTGTTGCAGACTATGGGCTTATAACTCATACCAAAGTGTTGAGACTGCTGGTCGACGCGGCGGAAGAAAGCAAAATTCCATACCAGCTCGAGGCAGGATTGCCAGGCGGGACAGACGCAAGCCGCATATCTTTGGCGAAGGAAGGAGTTCCAAGTGGTGCCATATCCGTTCCAACGCGCTACATTCACAGCCCAACATCGCTGCTCAGCCTAACTGACTCAGAGAACGTTGTTAAGCTCTGTGTCGCCGCTGTCAAGAAGGTTCCGAAATACTTCTAGCCAGGGTGAGCATCGAACCTTTGGATCATAGCAGCGGGCTCGGTGAAAGAGCCGCAGAACATTTCAAACGAGGCTACAACTGTGCTCAGAGTGTCCTCCTGACGATGTTGGAGCACTGGCATGTGAGGAATGAGTTAGTTCCCAAGATTGCCACGGGTTTCGGAGGAGGAATAGGAAGATGCGGATCTGTCTGCGGAGCTTTAACGGGCGGCGTGATGGCCATAAGCATAAAATGCGGAACAAATGAGCCTTTGATGAAGGAGCGATTGAAGGCGTACGAGACCGTTCAGAAATTCTACAAACAATTTGAGGCCCAGAACGGAAGCGTCTTGTGTAAAGAACTCATCGGATTTGATCTGTCGGTTCCCGAGCAGCGGGACAAAGCGGCTAAGGCAAATGTCTTCGAGGAAAAGTGCACGGTTTTCGTTAAGAATGCTGTCGAAATTCTTCTGAAGCTTACTCAAAGCTCTTGCTAGCCACTGAGCCTCTCTATGAAGTGTTTGAAGAAAAATTTGGCAAGAGCAGTAGTGCGTGAAGGAGGAACGAAGAAAAGGTTCTGACCAGTGTTTAAGCTGTTCCCAGTAGGTCCGGGGATAGATCACGTTCAGCTGTGAGCAAAACTGTTTTTAGATTAACTCATTCAATATTTTCGTGGATGAAGAAATGGGTAAGAAGAAAGGCTTCGAATTTCTAGAACACACGGCAGATGCCTACATAGCCGCTTACGGAAAGGACCTGCCTGAAGCTTTTGAAAACGCTGCGGCTGCCATGTTTGACGTCATGACAGAAGTTGAAAAGGTAAGTCCCAACGTTGAAGACAGTGTAGAAGTGACAGGTCAAGACGAGTTCGCTTTGCTCTACAACTGGCTTGAAGCTTTGCTTGTGAAGTTTGACGTAAGCGGGATGCTCTACTCAAAATTCGAAGTCTGGCATCTAGGTCAAATTCAGGATCGGTTCGTGCTTAATGCGAGAATATGGGGAGAAGAATTCGACGCAAGCAAACACCTACAGAAGGTGGGTGTTAAGGCTGTGACTTATCACCGTATGGAAATCATCAAGCACCCCATGGGGGTCACGCTGAGGTTCATACTTGACATATAGAACGCTTCCACCAACGTGGCTTCTGCAAGAATCTTTAAATTTGTCATGTCAGTTTGTATCGAGCGGGGAGAACAAGGAGTCAAGTTCATGAGCAATCTTAAGAGCATGGTAGAGCATCTCAGGACTTTGGAAAATGAGCGCAAGAATCTTCTGCTGGAGATTGAAGAGCTTAAGAAGATGGCCGACTCTAAGGCTAGAGCCCTAGAGAGTGAGGTCAGCATGCTGAGAGAAGAAGTTAGGTCGCTCAGAGTGCTTCTTGGCGCAGGTGAGCCTGAGCCCGATCCGGGAGAGAAGAAGAAGCAGCTGCGCAGATAGCAAAGGTCAGATTCGAATCTGCAGGTTTTCTGCCTCTGGGAAAATGTTTAAACCGTTAGCGGCAGCTAAGACTTCACCAGCACTTGGCGGTTCATGTTCGAATGAACGTTACAAGACTTGAGGAACACATATTTCTGGTCGACGTTTCGCCAGGCGGACTTGAGAATTTCATCGCCAGCTATGTTCTGAAAGGGAAGCAGGTGGCGATTGTTGAAACCGGTCCTACGTCCTCGGTGCCCAAACTGCTTTCTGGGTTAGAGAAACTTAACGTCAGACTGAAAGATGTTGCCTATGTTGCCGTCACGCATATCCACTTGGACCATGGCGGAGGCGTCGGAACCCTCGTGAAGAACTTGCCGAAAGCAAAGGTGATAGTACATCCTGCAGCCGCAGCTCACCTCGTGAACCCCGAAAAACTCTGGCAACAGTCAAGTGAAGTTCTCGGAAAGGAAATAACAGAACTGTACGGTGCGCCTGAGCCTGTTCCGGCCGAGCGAATCATCGCAGCACCAGACGGCATGACCGTTGACGTTGGAAACAACGTTAGACTCAGAGTTGTGGAAACCCTCGGCCACGCTTCTCACCACCAGAGCTATTACGAAACATTCAGCGGCGGAATCTTCCCAGGAGACGCTGCGGGCATTTACCTAAAAGACATCAACGTTGTCGTTCCCACCATACCTCCGCCTTTCCGCTTGGACGCCTCACTCGCTTCTTTAGAAAAACTGATAGGTCTCAATCCAAAAGCTCTGTACTACAGTCATTTTGGCAAGGCAACTAGCGCGGTTGAGAAGCTGCGAGCGTACGCGAACCAACTGAAGCTCTGGGTGTCCATCGCAGAACAAGGACTTCGGAACAAGCAAGGCTTTGAAGCAGTTCGCGACAAGATTCTTGAGAGCGACGAATCTTTGCGCAAAGCCGTGAAGTATGTTAAAGCACATCCGGTTCTAGGCGGAGTGGTTTTTGACCACAGTGTGCAGGGCGCGTTGAAGTTTGCGGAAAAATACGGCAATGTTTCCGCAAAGTAGCTCGTATCAGTCTAGCCTTTCAAGATCGTTTATATTTCCGCTTTATCACCTTTCTGTAGCAGTAGGTGAAAGAAATGGAAGAGGGGGAAGGACGGGCCCCTAAGGAAAGGGTTCCGCTTGAGAAAATAGACGATTACTCGTGGAGCATTCCCAAGTACAAGTCGGGCATGCGGGTTCCGGGCATAGTGTACGCTAACAGAGACTTGCTGGAGAAGATGCAGACAGACCGAACTCTTCAGCAATGCGCAAACGTGGCCCATCTGCCCGGGATCTATAAACATGCTATAACCTTGCCTGACGGTCACGAGGGTTATGGTTTTCCAATCGGCGGCGTTGCGGCAACGGACTACGAAGAAGGCGTGATCAGCCCCGGCGGAGTAGGTTATGACATTAACTGCGGAGTTCGCCTCGTCACGACAAACATGTCAGAACAAGACGTGAGGCCGAAGCTTGGTCAACTCACAAACGCGATCTTTGACAACGTTCCGTGTGGACTTGGAAGCCGAAGAAAAGATTTCAAAGTGTCGCTGCACGATTTGGACAGACTTGCAACAGAAGGTGTCAACTGGGCTATTGACCATGGACTGGGTTGGCCTGAAGACGCCGAACACTGTGAGGAAAGCGGCTGCATGAAAAACGCTGACCCTGACAAGGTGTCATCGAACGCGAAGAACAGAGGTCTGACGCAGATCGGCACGCTTGGTTCTGGAAACCATTTCTTGGAAATCCAAAGGGTTGACAAGATCGTTGACGCTAAGACGGCTAAGACCTTTGGGATCGAGCGTGAAGGGCAGGTCACGCTGATGATTCATTGCGGTTCAAGGGGCCTTGGTCATCAAGTATGCTCGGATTACCTGCGAGTGATGGAAAGAGCGGTTGAGAAATACAAGCTGTTGTTGCCCGATAGAGAGCTTGCGTGTGCGCCTGGAAAGAGTCAGGAGGCACAGGACTACTATCAGGCTATGGCGTGCGCGGTCAACTACGCGTTCGTCAATAGGCAGACAATCCTGCACTGGGTTCGCGAGAGTTTTCGGCAGGTTTTCAATGAGGACCCTGCGAAGTTCGGGTTGCAACTCGTATACGACGTTGCGCACAACATTGCGAAGATAGAGACTCACAGCATCGATGGAGTTCAGAAGAAGGTCTGGGTTCACAGAAAAGGTGCGACCCGGGCGTTTCCGCCGGGTCACGCAGAGATCCCAGTAGCCTATCGTTCCGCAGGGCAGCCTGTGCTCATTCCTGGAAGCATGGGAACCAGCTCTTGGCTTCTTGTTGGTACAGAGAAGGCTATGCAGGTAACGTTCGGTTCGACTGCTCATGGTGCTGGTCGCAGGATGAGTCGAAGCGCTGCAAAACGTAATTTCTGGGGTGGCGACGTCAAGAAAGCCTTGGAGAAGCGCGGCATCTATGTGCGCTCTGCGAGCGCCGAGGTTCTTGCCGAAGAGGCTGATCCGGCCTACAAGAATGTTGACGTGGTTGTCGACGTTAGCGACAAGGTTGGCATAGCCACGAAGGTTGCGAGATTCGTCCCGATAGCAGTGGTGAAAGGCTAAACTATTGATCTGGGCTCTCCACTTTGTTTTCAGCCAGTTCTGCCCACACTGTTTTTGTCAGGCTCTTTCTCTCCTCTTTCAGTTTCTGTTCCTCCATCGAATGCGCCTTGTGCAATTCTCGCATGTACCATGACCTTTCTCTGGCATAGTGTATCCCTAAGGCTATTCCAACTATGAGGAGAGTGAAGCCGACAGAAACCATGGACAAACTGAGAAGACTGTACGGGTTTGGCGTCAGAAGATAAGGTATCATCAGGAACCATTCTGGGTTCGCAACCGTTACTACCGTCACGAGAAGCCCTCCGATGAAGAACAAGGACCCGATTATGACTATGAGATAGCCGAGGGTCTCGTTGTGCCTTGATTCCTCGGCTTTCTCGTGAAGGTACTCACTGAAGAGCAAGCTCTTTCACTACACACATTGGTGCAACTTGCCCTTAATTCCGTTATGAATTTCAACTACACTTTCAAAGAAGAGGAGATTTATATCAACAGCCTGTCCATAGTCACATAGCGTCACCTAGCATATGTGGGAGGCCTAGATGCCGTTGAGGGACGAATGCGGAATCTGCAAGAGAGTGCTTCGAACAAGCTATCTCAGGCGGTGCGAGAGGTGCGGACGGCTTTACTGCAGGGACTGCATGATCCCTGACGTCGTGACAGGTGACCCAACCAGATTGTTCTGTCTGAACTGTGCAAGAAGAGTTGTCTCGCGAACGACCGCTTCCAAGTATGCTGGTCTTACGGGCTACCTGCGGTTCAGAGGATCCTTCACCGGAAGCGTCAAGCTCAGTTTTGCACGAATTGACGGCACAATTGGCGAGAACCTGCCGATGAGCGCGTACCGCACCGAGAAATGGTGGGACAACTCGCAGAGCAGTCCCCACGCTCACGGTTGGCTAGACGCCGGATGGGAAGTCCGGGAAGTCAATCTGAAAGAGGGTTACGTTCTCTTCAGAAAAGTGAAAGAAGTGCAGACCAGAAGGAAACGTGCATTCGCTGAAATCAAGAAACCATTCACCCCGGTTCACGTGAAGATTCCCCGGTCCAAGATACCTTCCAAGACTAAGGTTTCGAAGCTGTACGCTCGAATCAAGAATCTCGAAAGGCAACGAACATCCATGCCTGCCCTTCATGGAAGTTTCAAGCCGAGACCCAAGTACGAGAAAAAACTGTTCAAACCAGATGAAAAGCCGCGCAGGGAATGAAAAGAAATCTTATCTAGCCCACCGACGCTAATGTACTGCACAAAAACAGAGCGGTCGTGGTCTAGTCTGGTTTAGGACACAAGCCCTCCAAGCTTGTGATCCCGGGTTCAAATCCCGGCGACCGCACCAAATTTTTGGTCCAACCATAAGTCACTTATGCTGGCAAAAGTCTAGACCTCGTGGTGGCACGCGTACTCTTCATATGAACAGAACCAGTGATGAACTTAGAATGAAAGCCCCTACAATCTGGATACACCCAAAGGGCCGAAGCATTCTTCAAAAAAAGTCACTAGGTCAAAAATGATCCAAAGGGTCAACATGTTGTACGGTCGATTCAGGGTCAGCCTTATCAAGTAAGAAGCTCCTGTTCCTAGGCAAGGGGCAAGGCTACCGTATGAAACGGAAAGAAGACGCGACCAACTGTTATGCCAGACATCATTAAGGTGCAAAACGAGAAAGTGTGAGGAATTGCTATGGCAGATCCACTTCTGTTTGCTTTCGTGGTTGGGATGATTGCCATTTTGGTGGCGTCGTATATCACTCGTTGGATTCTCAAACGTGATTCTGGTACCGCTCGTATGCAAGAGGTGAGCAGGTATATTGTGATAGGAACAAGCGCTTACATCAAGAGACAATTGGGGACAATCATTCTTGTCATTCCCTGGCTGGCCTTAATAATTCTCTTTCTTTTCAATTGGACTACTTCATTGGCTTTCTTGTGCGGAGTCCTTCTCTCCCTATTCGCGGGGTACGTTGGCATGAACGTCGCCGTTAGAGCCAACGTAAGAACCGCAAGTGCCGCTACGCGTTCACCTGGGGCAACTCTGAGAACAGGCTTTTTGGGAGGTGCAGTTATGGGTCTGGCAGTTCCAGGGATAAGTCTGGTTTCGTTGTTCCTATTGCGAGTAGCCTTGAATGATATTCCAGCGCTTGTTGGATTTGGATTTGGAGCAAGCCTAGCGGCATTGTTTGCGCAAATCGGAGGTGGCATATATACAAAGTCAGCTGACATTGGGGCCGATTTGGTGGGTAAGATCGAAATGGAGATCCCTGAGGACGACCCAAGAAATCCGGCTGTGGTCGCCGATTTGGTTGGCGACAACGTGGGCGATTGTGCAGGGCGAGGTTCAGATTTGTTCCAGACTTTCAGTGATGACATAATAACTGGTATGTTGATGGGCGTTCTCTTCATTTCGAGATACGGCACAAACGGTGTAGTGTTTCCATTTATACTCGAAGCTGTCGGTGTTCTGGCCTCCATGTTTGGGATATCGCTGGTTAGACGTTGGAAGCGGATTAGCGCAACAGGATCTTTGGTTGTCGGTCTCATGGTTACGACAGTTCTTAGCTCGATTGGCTTGTTCTTTTTGTCTACGCTGTTTATGAATGATGTATCACTATTCTTTGCGGGTTTGCTTGGGTTTGCAGCCGTGCTCGTTTGTGTCCTAGGTACACTATACTACACCGGTCTGGAGCGTGGACCTGTACATCATGTCGCTGAATCCTCGCAAGCAGGCCCCGCAATAAACCTGATAACTGGCATATCGACTGGACTGGCAACTCCATTGTTCCCGATGATTGCAGTTTTGGCTGCCGTAGTGCTATCTTTCATGGTAACTGGTCAATCTCTCTACGGGCTAGTCATAACAAACATTGGCACGGACTTCGCTATCGCGTTTATTATGGCTTCTGATACGTTCGGTCCAATAACCGATAATGCTGCGGGAATAGCCGAAATGTCTGGAATCTCAGGGCAAGCATCTGAGACGTTAAATTCTCTGGATGCTGTCGGAAACACTATGAAGGCTGCAACCAAGGGCTATGCCATGGCATCAGGCACGGTTACGTCTTTTTTGATTTTCGCAACGTATTTCGCAACGGCTAAAATCTCTGTCATTTCGCTTGGAACGCCATACCCCATCGCTGCACTGTTCCTAGGTGTAGTCTTGCCTTTGCCATTGGCCTCTCTGACGATAAGGGCGACTTCCGATGGGGCTTTCAAAATGGTTGATGAAGTGAGGCGGCAGTTCAAGGAGATCATAGGGCTCAAAGAGGGGAAAGTTGCTCCTGATTATGCCAGATGTATTGATATCGCAACCAAGAATGCGCTCAGCAAAATGGTGCTGCCGGGGCTCATTGCCATAGCAACTCCAATCGCTGTGGGTCTGTTATTTGGTCCGACCGAGTTAGGAATGCTGCTCATCGGGGCTACGGCTTCCGCCGCCATGCTAGGCTTCTTCTTTAACAATACAGGCGCCCTGCTGGACAATGCCAAGAAGTTGGTCGAAAGTGGGCTGTATGGGGGCAAGAAATCGGATACTCATAAGGCAACAATAATTGGTGATACTGTAGGAGACCCGCTGAAGGACGTTGCAGGCCCCTCCGTTCTCATATTCATGAAGCTTCTGGGCATGACCGCTCTGCTTCTGCTCCCAGTACTGATTCGGGCTTGAACATACTTAGCCTAGCCACAATGGCGAAGATCAGAGAAGACTTGCCAAGATTTCATTTTACAGTATGTGCGTACTCTGTCCATTAGCCGTGGATGATGGTATTTTGGGGTGATGAGCGAGAATTGAGCTTCTACCCTAGAAGGTTTACTGTATTTCGGGTTTGTTTGCCCCACGGCTTCTGCTATTTTTCGAAAACTTCTGGAACGGGGTAGTCGCTACGGCCTATTGCTTCAAGTATGCCATCGGTGAGGGTTTTCTTGCTCAGGTGTCTAGCGAAGTCGGTAGCGGTTATTATTCCAACCAGCTTGTTATCCTTTATTACAGGAAGTCGTCGGATTCCTTTGCTGACCATTCTTCTAGCAGCTTCTTTAAGTGGAGCTTCTGGATCGATTACTCTGAGGGGTGTGGTCATTACCTCTGAAACTTTGATGTTTGGCGATTTTCTCTCCGCCAAGACTCTTCTCACGAAATCCCGTTCAGTGACGATCCCTACAGGCGTATCTTTATCCATAACCACCAAATCGCCTACGTTGTTTTGCGACATTAGGTCTACGGCTTCAAAAACAGTTTTGCTAGCGTCAATAGTTATAACATTCTTCGTCATGAAATCCTTAACTGTCGGCATCACTTTTCAAGAGTGTTTGATTGGATAAAAGTTTTTTGCATGCGCACATCTTCGTTTTTTAGATTCTACCAAAATGCCAGCAAATTGCTCGAAAAAGGGCGCAAAAGATTCTTATAGGCACAGCCTCTGGCCCGC
Source organism: Bathyarchaeia archaeon (assembly GCA_049521795.1). Taxonomy (GTDB): domain Archaea; phylum Thermoproteota; class Bathyarchaeia; order Bathyarchaeales; family Bathycorpusculaceae; genus DASPPK01. The sequence continues at coordinate 75,738 of JBEKOM010000005.1, read as the reverse complement.
ACGCGGATTCGAACTCTCACCAAACATATTAAGTATGCTTTTTCTCCGGTAAACTTGGGGGATCCCACCCCCACACAATTACTGAACCGAGAGTTTGAACAATACCCTGACTTGGGTTTCATGGTAGCCCAGGAGAGATTCACATTCACGTTCACACACACGAAATGGTGCTCGCCCGCGCGGCAGCGAGCAAACCATTGACACGTTGTTTAACGTAGAAGCTTACTTGTTTGCAAAGTTTCTGAGGGATGAACGGGAAACATGGGTTCCAAGAATAGCAAGCCTAGTCGAAAAAGCGGGATATCTCCCGAAGACCCTACTTTTGGTAGGATTTCGGATTGACATATCATATCGCCAAAAAAACAATGTGATGACAGCGACATATAAGGAATATGTCAAAAGCGTAGAACAGAAAAACTGTAGCCAGTCCGCGCGCGCGAATAGCAATGAAACGTTGAAAATTCAATTACTAAAGCTCATTCTCTAGCACAGGACTGAATATTGGGTCTTTTCCTTGAAATCTTGCCGCTTCGTTACATCTTATTCTTGAAGAAACGATCGCAGCCACTGTCTCGTCAGTCATGGATATGCCTCAATCGCTATTAACTCTCCCCGATATAGTCTTAAGAAGAATGTTTCTTATTTCTTGGTTGACCTCAGTTGCTTCGATTTTGCTCGCAATAAGGGCTGCCTTTTTGTATTTGTATGAACCTATTTGCATTTTGCAGAAAAGATTGTTTAAAACCTGTTTCTTGTCGCGTTTGTTCTGGTTCCTTTTTTATGAATACGGCAATGTCTTCCTCAGACATAACGCTTTGAGGAAATGCACTCTTTATTGCATGAGGAATCAGCAAATAATTCTCAATGCTGTTTTCTTCCAAATAGAAAATGCGATTTTGTGGTAAACCGACTTTTTTGATTAGTTCCTCAACGGCTCGCTTCTTCTTATTATCTTTCAACAAATCTCCGTCGAACATCATGTACACAGGAACTGAAAGCCGCATAGCTATTTTTGCTTGAGCGTAATTCGACATATTCGAATACCCCTCAATTTCCATGAAAAATATTAGCTGCCCTGGAAAAAGTTTCGTGGTGAACTGCTCAAGTACTGCAACGTCACACTTACCTTCCACAAAAACAAAAGCCTTTGCCGAAGCAATGCTCTTTTCAAGGTCTTCGTTTTTTCTTTCAGCAATTAACTTCGAGAGCATTCTTTCCCATGGGTCATACTCATTTGTTTCTATCTTTTGCACTGCAAGGAATCGTTTCGACTTCAGTTTTGCGGATTCCTTAAGCCACTCTTCGATTCTATCAACAAAATGTACAAGTAGCGGTGCATCATGAGCTATTTCAAGTAGTTTTGAACCTACACGGCGAGTTTTTTCGATGTCTTCTGAAAATAGGAAAAAAACCGCTTCTGTTTTGTAAACAAAACTAAACAGAGGGTCTTTGGTCGAAATATAGGTAGACATAGCTTCAGCATTCAAGAAGGCTTCCTTAAGCGGCAATCCCGCATTCGGTCCCTGTACAATACATGCACTCATCAAACCTTTGAAAACCCGAACCAAGTGACAAAAGACCAAACTGTCAAGAACGCTTTTTTCAAAATAGCTGAAGGACATATTTCTGGGAGGGTGCGGTGTTGCAATACCAAGGGCGCTCTTTTCCGCCGCTTCAAGATTATAATCAAAATTCTTGATCTCAAAAATCGCCTTCGCAACATTCATTATTGTCTTTGCTTGTGGCTCCAAGTAAGAGTGTTCAGCAATATCTGTAGCAGAATAGGACCTGTACGATTCCAACAATTTAGAGTAATCATGTGTTTTAGTAAAATCCGACCAATTGTGAACTATTTTCACTGAGGAAGCATTATATCGGTCAGCTATTCTCTTTGCTTCTTCGATTAATTGCTTTGCGTTTTCGTCATCATTCATAATTGAAGCAAACTGCGCAAACGTAAGCAATGCCAAACAAGCATCATGATAACCTAGTGTGCTATGAGATGCATGTTTACCAAACCGTTTCTTAATTTCCGGAAGTTTTTCCACGATTAGGTTTGCAAGGTTTTTTGTTAGACTGAGTCCTTGCACATAGGCTACGTAATCATTTTGCTTCCATATCTTGAAAACAAGATTACCTTGCAGGATTTGTCCCACGATAATTCTCATTTCAGGAAAAAGGGTGTCCCTTTGAAACATCCGAAGTAGAAAAGTATTGAATTCTGCAAATGTTCCTAAATGAGGCGCTATGGGTGGCAGGTTTCTTTCTATCATATCTTCATATGTCTGGCTAACCTCGAATAGCTTGTCTATTTCAGAGGTTCTCAGAGTCCTTGGTACTATCACTTCAAATGCCTTAACAAAGGTATGAGATACTTTTTCTTCGTATATTTCATACGAGCTATAGATCATTTTTTGTGATAGATCTTTGACAATGATGTCCGCACATTTTGATAAGTCTTGAAAACCCGTCAGGCTTCGTTTGTTTTCATCGGCTAAATCGTTAAAGTGCTGACTTATGTATGAGTTAAGATGTGTTTCTTCTACTGATGCAGCCAGGATACTCGCGATTTGAATTTGTGCTCCAACAAAATCAAAAAAGGCATAAAGCCACCCGATATAATCCGGATTGAGCGCCGCATTTAATAGGTCCATTTTTTGTCGAAGAAAATCTGGAATCTCTTGTGGGAAAGATTTCGCCATTCCTATAGATGCCTCATATTCAGAGTAAAATCCTGGCAGAGAATTTGACAGATACTTCATTCTTTCCTCAAGTTCTTTATCCAATAAAACGAAGGGTATTCCAAGTCTTCGTTGATAATCGAAAACACCCTTGCATATTGCTTCCGTCATTTTTTTGTGTTTTGTCTTTCTGTAAACATCAATTTTTGCGAAGGCAGTTGCCAAGAATGTTATCAGAAATTTCATGTGCTGAGGATTTGTTGCTTCAAGGTTCAAAAGTATGTATTGCTTATTTGTTTCAAAATCTTCCATTAGAGTATACCTGGATTTGTCAAAAGACTTATCGTAGCCAATGTCTTCAAGTCCAGATTTCTTTCGCAAATAATTGATGATTTTGCAGGCGCTTTCCCTATTTGGAAATAAGAGCAAGCTGTATTTCCGAGGGATTTCAACGTTCAATGATTTTATTACGGCAGGCAACAACGAGGGAACCTCGTCGAAATCCATAAGACCTATTCTTGAGCCTGCAATGGTTAGCCATTCTATTTTGTATCCGCCTAGCTTCTCTTCGGAGACCTTAAATTCAGAAAGTTCCCCTTGGCATCCGAAAGGACAGATTGAAACGTTTTCATTTTTACAATATGTTTTGCCACATGTCAGACACATTTTTCCTTCATTAAATCTATTGGGACACAATGTACACTTGACCATTTTCGTGCCCCTCACGATCAACCAATGTTTTCATATAGTAGTTCTAGTGCTGGATTGTGAATTTGTTTCTTCCGCATGAAAGTGCGCAACCCACTAATTCTCGGTTCTCAGAAAATCGGAATTAGAACTAATTCAATGGACCGGGGCAGCAAAAAAAACTGTCGTCACTAAAGCGGCTTCGGAGTCGATTTCTTATGGTTTACACAAAATTAGAAGTACTTGTCTAGCTGTTCCAACCGGTTTTCTATTTGAAGCATCGTTTCTGTATCTTCCTGCGGACACGCTGCTAAATATTTCATTAGGTACTTACGTTCAAGTTTCAAATCACCTATTCTCTTGGAAGCGGCCGCCAAATTTCCTAAGACCTTGAAATGCTGAATGGGATCGTTCAGAGCATTACTTCTGTTTTCTGATTGTGTAAAGTATCTTAGAGCTTTGTTCTTGTAACCCATGTACCACTCTGCTTCACCCATATTCTTTAGTGCTACGCAAACTCGATAGGACTCTCCAGATTTCTCATAATGTTGAAGAGCGGTCTTCAAGCAGATACGCATGAGTTTGTAGTTCTTGTTGTCACGGTGAACGGTCGCTATGTTCTCGAGAACTATCCCACAATCTAATTCGTGCAATCCACTTGCTTCTAAGCACTGCTTAAATCGCGCAAATGATTTTTCGGCAAAAGCATATTCACGCAATGCTGCTCTCAATATTGAGTCAGCATGATCTTCAGAGTGGGTCTGCCTCAACAACAACTTTCGTGCATTAACGATATCTGTAGATGTAAATCGAAGCGGAAAACCTCGGGCAAGTAGTGACTTCACGTTTTCGGGTCGACGACTACGGAACCATTCCCACGCCAACAAGGAGGCAAAGTGAAAATAGAACTCCAAGAAAATCGGCGAAAAATTGTCAACTTCCGACTGGAAAAACTTCGCGCGCTTTTCACGCTCCCTTAGCTTTTCTTTCCGGTATTCTTTTCGGACTTTCCTTAGCTCTTGGGCGGTTCTCTGCAATTCATGCACTATGACCTTAAGACTTTCTTCCCTAAGCAAAAGCTGATCCGTTAAGACTTCAGGCATAACTGTCTGCATTGTGGCTGAGTAAGTCAACCACTCCATAACATATTCATTTGAAAGAGAGTAGTTGAAGAGTGCCTCGTATTGTTCATCAGCTAAGTAGGACTGTGGAGTAGAAGGTGGTTTGGCGGTGGCAAAAACACTTGATGAGGGTCTGAACCTATCGTCCATTGCGCTTTCCTTCGATGATTTTTCTCGTTTGAAGATGGCATCTTGCCAGCGTTCATTAAGAATTTGCTGGTCAGTTCTCCGGGTATAAGCTTTGTTCGGTTCACCCACTTTCATTAGACTCGTTTTTTCTTCTGTTCTTTCTTTGATATCCTTAATCATGAAGCCTTCCCGGTTTATCATGGAAATCATAAATGCGTTGACAAGCACCTTACGATGCCGAATCAGCCTTCGATTGTTCATAGCGTTCCTCAAAACATATCTGGAAAAACCTGGAATGAAGGCTCTTTTGGAGAGAAGCATATCAACTTTTTTATACATTTCTTGCAGCTGACGTTTTTCTTCAGCTGTCTTTGACTCCAACTCTTTGTTAAACCTTTCATTATATCTTTTTGCGTATTTGTCGAAAGCCTCAATAATTGCAAGCATTATCTCCTTCCGTTCAGTTTTGTTAACATCTTCCAATAGCGATTCCTCTAACAATAGAAAAAAAGGAGGCTTTTTGCCTCCTATGCCTACTTCTTGCGGCCACCTCCCCGTGAAGAGCGGTAGGCCTGACTGTTGGGGTTAAGTTGTGTGCTGCGATTGTCAAGAGCTGCTTTGAACGCTGGACTTGTTGAATTAAACACGATGGACCTCTGATCGTTCGGTGTTGGCACATCGAGTATAGGACTTGCTTGCTTATCAGTTCGCTTTTCTTCCATTTTTGTCGCCAAGACAACGAATTAGTCTTCTTAATCTAATATTAAAACTGGAAAAAAAACCCGCCCAACTGCACAATTTTGAAAGTAACTTTAGCTCTCGATTTTAACTTACTCATTTGGAAAAAATGGAAATGGTAATGTTCTATATATTGAAAGAGGTACTTAGTTCTAGGGCGTTATTTGTTTCCCAAAGAACTTGAGGAATTGAACGAGAAAAATTCACTATCAGAAATCGTTCGAGTACTCTACAAACAGTTAGGTCGTGAAAAGACTGCGACTTTGACTATGTCTCACAGGTCTTTTGGCATGACCCATGTTTTCTTACCCAAAATATGGACTCGCATTCTCGAGGATGCCGAACTTCAGAATCAATACTGGAAAATTCAGGCAGAGTTGCTTGATCCAGCAGCAGAAAGACGGTCGCCAACTTCCGAAGAAACACAGATTCTTGAAAGATACAGTCAGCAATGGTGCCTCCTAAACTTGGATATGGAGGATTGGTTCCTGCATGGTCATATTTTGATGGAAAAATTTTCCAAACTTGCAAGGGAACTTCTAATTCTGACCTCTAAGGATGAAGAAAGCGTAAAGCATACGAGAAATATTCCCTTCAGAAGCTTCCATGATCACATTAACTTCTTTTTGAATCCTGAAAACACCAACATTGATGACGATGGATACTGCAAAATACTTACAGAGGCTACATCGTGGTACATTCCTGATTTGAAAGATGTTCGAGACGACTTGATCCAACATGAAATCGTCGCACGATTTTGGGGATACTCCAGTTCTTCGAGTAAACTGAAAATTAGCAGGTTCAGGTACTCCGAAAAAACTAAGGATGAGCTGTATGCACTGCGAGACAAATATGCTCCGATTTATCTAGGTTTAGCTAACGAAAAGAGTTTTTTTGGGCTGTTGTCCCTTTTTGAAAAGAAGGTTATCAAAATGGAACCACATGAGTCTGAAAGGGTGAAACAAATCAGAAAAACCTACGGGAGAGATTTTCCGGACATACCCATTCTATATTCTAAGATGAACCATTTCTTTTCTAAGGTTAACGATCATTTCACCTCCTTGCTACTTGATTCTATCCGATGATTTGGCAACGTTTGTTTCTTCAATATTTCTTTGAGTCCAATTGTGAGCTAAAGTCTTAAGAATCAAATTATCGATACAGAACAATTAGCGGTAAGGATATCTGATGGGCGATTCATTTACTGGTTTTTCGCAGAGCGATTTTGCTGCTTTTACAGATTCCAAAATAGAGAATGAACTTTTCAATGGAGAGAGAAAAGCTGTATGGAAAAGGATGAAGAAACTTCAGATAACTCTTGAGGTAGAACTCAAGCATCGCGGCTTATTTTTGGCAGAGCATCGCAAAAGACTTAACAGTATTGCTGTGTTGCTTTTACGCTCGGGTTATTGAAATATGGGTTTGAAAAGCGAAATTATAGCGCTTACTTTTGGCATACTTCTAATTTTACTTACTTTTGGAGATGCACATTTAGTAGGCTCAGTTGGAAATCTGGATATGATTTTTGGACATGCCTTCTGGAAGCCCCTTGATGTCCTGTACGCGCTTGCCTCAATCGTGGTTTTCATGCTCTATGGCAAAGTAAAGGGTGGCTTAAGATTCAACGTAGTTACGACGCTGGTGTTTCTTTCGTATCTTTTCGCTCTCGTATTAATCAGCCTGGATGATGTTGCCCTTGTCTTAAACCTGCAAATAACTATGTCGAAAGGCTACTGGATTGCAGTCGAATGGTTCTACCCGATTTACTCCAGCATCGCCTTTTTAATCTTTGGCAGGGCAAACGCGCGCACATTTGATTAGCATTATCCCACTTTCGCTCCGGATGTCAGTGCCAATTGGGGCCTTATTTCTTGATTTCGCTCTCTATTAAATCAGCGACAAGCTCGCCTATTGCCGGAGCGGCTGTCAGTCCTGGGGACTCTATTCCGACTAGGTTGATGAAACCGAAAAGGCCTCGGTCAGCCTCGTGTCTTATGACAAAATCCTTAAAACCGTCGTTTGGCCCCTCAAGCTTCGGTCTTATGCCAGAAGAATCCTCATGAATCTGATAATCGCGGATCTTCGGCACAAACCGTGTCACGTCTTCTCGAAACTCTTTCTCGTTGGACTCGACGGTGTAGTCAATCTTGTCAACGTAGTAAGCGTTCGGTCCCAGCCTAATCGACCCGCCTAGGTCGGGCGTCAGATGGATGCCTAGGCCGGGCCCTTTCGGAACTGGATAAACAAGCATCTTGACGAGAGGTTTTCCAGCCACTCTGAAATAGTCTCCCTTACACGGGTAAAGCCTGTAGCCAATCTTGTCCACGTCCAGCCCTGCCATGGCTGCAACTCTGTCGGAATACAGCCCAGCACAGTTCACCACGGTCTTGGCGGTAACGTGAAACTTCTCACCCATGCTCACTCCCCCCAGTTCGTAACCATCGTTGACCTTCTTCAAGCTTTGAAGCTCAGTCTCCGTTGACAAGACCGCGTTGTTCTTGCGCATGCGCGCATAGAAATGATTCATCAGCTCATCTGGCTCAATTATGCCGGTTGATGGTGAGAGAAGAGCCTTCTCAACCTCAACGTTCGATTCCAACTTCTTAACATCTTCTCCGTCCAAGAACCTTAAGCCTTGCGCACCGTTGTCCGTGCCCATCCTCATCAGCTTGTCAAGCTCGTCTACCTCTTCTTCCCCAATGGCCACGGTCAGCTTGCCCAGCCTCTTGAAGGGAATCTGATATTTCTCGCAAAGCTCGTACAGCATCCTGTTTCCTTTCACGCACAGCTTCGCTTTCAAAGAATTGTTACGGTAATGAATGCCCGAATGGATGACGGCACTGTTGTGGCTGCTTGTCTCTTGGCCGTACCGCGCGTTCTTCTCAAAAACATACACGCCGTCACTATGCTCAGAAACGCTGGCTGCAACAGCCAGACCTACGACGCCTGCTCCTATGATCACAATGTTAGCAGATTCCATGGATACCACGGAAATACATCCGCTAATAAGCCTTTGGGCATGAGGGTACTGCTAAGTTAAGTTACCCAACATGATAGTCTGCGTTCCTTCTTTCGCAAGCGCGGGTTATCCGATCGTGCTATATGCATTTCGGTACTGTAGTTCCTGACCGATAGGCGTTTAAAAGTGAGTTATCGGATGTAAATCACTCAAAATCGGAGGTGAGACACAATGGGAGAATATGAAGATACGCTGAGTGACATTAAGAAAAGCCTCGGTATTGTTCCGGGCTTCATGGAAGCTCTACCAAAGGATGTCCTTGTACATGACTGGCCTCTTTTCAAAAAGTACACCTTGGGGGAGAGTAAGATACCCGCGAAGTACAGGGAGCTGATGGGATTAGCAGTTGCAGCCAACATAAAATGCCCGTACTGCCAGCTCTTCCACATGAGCGTAGCCAAAATGTACGGTGCCACGAAGGAGGAATTTGCAGAGATTGCATTTTTGGCCAGCTACACTTCTAGGTGGAGCGCCATGATTCACGCCCAAAACTACTCCTACGAGACCTTCGCTAAAGAGACAGAACAAATAGGCGCATACGTTAGCAAGGCTGCCAAGAAGTAGCACGTGCGAGGTAATGAAAAAGAACTTCCCATTTTTTACGCCGCCTTTTGTTGTGGGTTTCCCCGTCACCCGCAACTCCTAGAAGGAACACATCATTTTTCTGCTCAAGCATTTCCACCTAATTTTAATCCTTTGCTTTTAACGTCTTTGACTATTTGATTTTGACTTTTTCCATGATTCGTTTTTCATATTCTGCTTGTGTTAAGATGCCTTTCTCTTCTTGTAACTCAACAAGGCTTGGGCATGCACAGCTCGGAAACGCAGGTCTCGTGCCCGCGCTGAACCAACCCTGCTGAAACTGGGATATTTGGCATCAGTGAGAAGGATTTGGAATCGCTGAAAGAACTGGTGCAAGAGACCAAAGCAGGAAAGGTCAGGGTCGAGGCTTAACGCTTGCTTTGCTTTTTGATGGTTTGAATCATATGTTGAACGCCATGGGGATCACTGATACGTGGAAAACAAAGCTTTTCTGTGCCCTTGACAAAGAAAACCAGATCTCCGTAAGTTGTGCTTGTACTTGTGCTGGAGCCCACGCTTGTGCCTACAAGAACGCCGCTGGACACTCCTGTGAAGTTGCCAACACGCTGTCCCTTGGAGACCCTACGCTGATTCATGATTACTGTTTCACAGACGGCGAGGCCGACGGAGTCTAAACGCTGTGTCGGGTTTTCTTCAGTCACCGGATAATACTTCATAGCTCTCAAATTTGTAATGGTCCACTTTTCAACTGTCTCTTTGTGAAAAATTCCTCTTGTGACTTCGTGAACCCACAAGGTTTGTTCTCCCTCATTGAGGTCAGGGTTCTTGATTTTCGCTGCGTAGCTGTCAAGTATAGGGTTGATTTTTTCTTCAAGCAAAGTCTTGATTTTGTCTCCGTCATTCTCTCTTATCGCCTTTTTCAGTTCTTTCTCCACGTCGCTCGGAATCAGATCCCTAAATGGTTTCAACTCTTCTTCTAGATTTCCTTTTTCCTCAGTCATTTCGACTCACCTCTCCTCTTCACGCGTCTAGAACGGCCGCGTTACAACTGGAAGAGTTTTCTGTCGAAGTTCGTCAAGAATTCGATCTTTCGTGGTCCCACTAGTACCATATCTTCTACTCGAAGATAGTATTCGCCTTTGTGCCAGATCTTAGGCTCTAAGGCCATTACCATGTTCGATTGCAGTCTTTCGCCATACTCAGGGCTAAGCCATGGGGGCTCATGCACTTCAACACCAATGTTGTGTCCGACTGATTTCGTCTGTAAACGAGCGCGCAAGTAATCACCGTAACCCAACCTGTCCAGAGTCTTTTCTATTGCTGGGAAGACATCGCAGACACGCATGCTTCCTTTCTTCATTTTTTCCACCGTTTCGACAACTGACTGTTGCAAAGCTTCGTATCCTTTCTTCACCTCTCTGCCAGCAGGTCCAAAGTAGAAGCTTCTCCCAAAGTCGGAGCAGTACCCGTCAAACACGAACCCCACGTCAAAAGCTATCGAAGTGCCCAGCACCAAACCCTTCTCTTTCGGGTAAGTAAAAGGGTCGGGCGAAATCTCTGACCCAGACTTGACGAATCCAACCGTAGCGGGGAAGGAAACGTCTGACGCCCCAAAACGTCTGCCCTCAAACTCGACATCGAGCTGCATCTGTCGCTGAGTCACACCTTCCTTAATCTTCTGCGTGACTGCCTCGACCGCTCTGTCAGTCAGCTCCGCGACCTTCCTCAGCCTGGAGACTTCTCCAGAATCCTTGATCATCCTAACATGGTCCATGAGATGTTCGGCCTTGAAGAAAACCCTGCTTTTCACCGCTTTCGCGATTTCTATGACTGTTGACCCCCAGACGTGGTCTCCAATTCCAACTTTCTTCACGTTCGATTCTAAGTCTGATATGACTTTTCGAACCAGTTTCTCAAAACTGTCTTTCTCTTCCAGCGACCTGACTTCTTTTACCCAGGTCTGAGCAGCTTGTTCTGACCATTCCTCGCCAAGTGTGAGAATCGGTTGCCCCTTTCTAGGTACAAAGATGTTGTTTGCTTGGCTTGCAAGGTCTGTTCCATGACGCCAGTCGAACAAGAGTCCTGTCAAATATTGGAAATTCTGGCATGACCCGTACACAACTAGGTCTAAGTCGAGATCTTCCATCCTTTCTTGAAGGCTGACCAGTCTTCGCTTGAAATCGAAGCTCATACTGCCACGCGCCGTGGATATTCCGTCAAATCATAGCATGTACTTAAAACTATTTGGGGCTGTGGGTTCTGTCAAGTCAAGTTACCCAGAACGATCGATCGAGGGCTAAACTGAGAACGATGATTATTACGCCCACAAACAACAGGAATCCACCGATTCTAATTCTGCGCGTAAAAAATGGGCTACTTCTATTAACCATCCCCGTTGCTCTTAATATAAGAATCAAGCCTATTACTGTAAGCGTAAAACCAACAGCTGGGAAGATACCAGTCACCATAAGTATTCAAAGCATAAAATTCTCAGACCCTATTTAAGATTAATTATTTCATCAGCTCGCGCCAATTTTACAGTATCCTAGTCATGTACCTTAATCGAAAATAACCGGCGCTGTGCTACTTCAACGAGGCCAATGCCACTACTGTGAAAGGTGCGATCATGGTTAGCGTGAAACCGCTTGAAAAAGCCGTTATCAACACGTCAGATCCGCAGTAGCGCACGATCACAGGCAACGTTGTGTCCATCGTTGTTGCGCCGCCAGAAGCGATCGGCGCATACTTGTCAACTTTCACCATCAATGAGACCGTGATTATCGTCAGCAGTTCTCTCAAGAAGTTGACTGCAAACCCCATAGCGGCCCATTGAGTTCCTAGAATCGGTTTAATCAAGGGGCCCGTCAAGGTGTACCAACCGTACCCGGCGGTTACGGCCATAGACGCATATATGTCTAGTCTGAGAATCAACCCGCCGATCAGCCCACCAAGGATGCTTCCCAAAGCAACAACGACGGGAACGACAAGGATCTTGAGGCCCTTGCTCCTCAGCTTGGCTACAGCCTCCTTATCAATTCCAAACGACAGTCCCATCACGAAAAGCAACACCAAAAGAGAAGCGTAGAACAAGTAATCGGTAACCCAGCTGCTCGCAACGAAGGTCGCCAGATTGTTGTTTACGTAGCCCGCAACCACTCCGATCGCAAGGGCTGCTAAAATGAATTTAATCATATTCTCACCCGTTTTCTTATCAAGGCTACAAAAAGCACGCTGAATCCGATGGCAAGCAACGCCATTAGAAGCGCGCTGAGCCCGACGCTAGACATTGAACCGAGCAGTTCGTTGTTTGATCCTATGGTGAATCCAAGTGAGAAGATCAGGATCAAAATGATGCCCAGCGTGGCTTTGGCGAGGCTAACTTTCCTTTTTTCGCGGAGCAAGTAGCCGGAGAATAATCCGGCAATCAACGGGAGCACGAGCACTGCAAAGCTGACCACTGTTCATGCACCAAGGCTTCTCATTTACTCTCTTGGTCCGAAGTGCTTCATGAAGACCTGATTGACATCCTCAGGTTTTTCAAGCACGAACACGCAGTCCATTCTGGCCAGCTTTCTCGTGTTTTCTGCGTCTTCCCTTCTCACCCTCAACGTGAAATCTGTTCCGTTCGGAAGCCTTGTGACCACTGCTCCTTCCTTGTAATCGCTCGGCATAATATACACGGGAACGGAGGCTTTCAACGCCATGATCGCCGAGTTGCAAAGCAGCGTGTCCGATATTCCGGCTGCGATTTTCGCCACGGTGTTGGATGTTGAAGGCGCAATCAACAAGAACTCGTACTCTCGCACTTCTAAGTCGCCGGCAAGAAAGGGCGAGTTAGAATTGAACTCAACCCAAACCTTTTCGAAGTTTTGCTTGAGCTGATCGTACAGTTTGTACCATCTGACGACCTGTTCCCCGGCCTTTGAAAGAAAAACTCTTATGTCAACCTCGTTCTTGTATCGCTCTCTTAATTCCTTCATGACGTTGAGTGTTTCTGCCAGTCTGTCGCCGCTGCCTGTGATTCCCCAAGCTACTTTTCTCTTCTTTTCTGCTTTCGCCAGATCTGCGCTCGTGGTTCCACGCCCTAAACTCGTTTTCTCTCCTCAGACTCTCTCAGAAACTCTGCGAACTTTGTCACCGTTTTTCTCAGACTTCGGAAGCCTTCTTCATCCTGTTTTACGTCTTTCAACGTGTCTTTTGACCAGAAGGTTGCACCGAGGTTGGCTCCGAAGGCGCCTCCGCTGATTGGAATGACCCCGTTTAAAACGTAGAACGTTATGATCTGCTGGATCGCCAGCTCCTGTCCTCCAGCCCTGTCTCCTCCGACGGCGATGGCCATCCCAACCTTGCACCTGAAAGCGTTCTTGTCAACTGCAAACAGAGCCCTGCATCTGTCCATGACCGCTTTTGTCTGTGCGCTTATTCCGCCGTTGTAGACGGGCGTCGCAAATACCAGTCCTTCAGCATCTCTGAGTGAAGGATAAAGCGTGTACATGTCATCCTTCAGCTTGCACTCTTTGCTTCTCATGCAATAGTCGCAGTGCTGACAAAAGCCGATGTTTTTGCCTCTGACCGTGAAGAATTCTGTCTGGAAACCCTTCTTTTCAAGCATGTTTAATGCTTCCCTTAACACGTGTTCCGTTGCCTGTTTCCTCGGACTGCCACAGATGCCGACTATCATAGTAATTCGTCAAGAAGTATACATGTCAAAATCAATAAGGTTTGCTGAAAGCGAGTGGACAGGGATAGCGAACGAAAAGTGGAGAATGGGCGTTTGTCTTTTTTTATGCTTCTTCGAAGAACTCCTCTGCTCTCGGCGGAGTCGGCGCTAAGCCTCTGCGTTCGCGGATCTGCTTCACTATTTCGGGCTGCATCTGCTCCGGAACTTGAGCCCATCGGCTGAACTGTGTGGCCCAGAAGGCTCTCCCCTCCGTTGATGAGCGCAGCTCTTCGGCCAAACCGAATGATTCAGACACGGGCATCTCTGCTTTGACGATGATCATGTCCTCTTCGTTTGTCATGTCTAGGATTTTGCCTCGGCGTTTCTGAACTGTTGCGATGATGCTGCTCACGAACTGGTTTGGAACCTTGCATTCGAAGCTTATGAGCGGTTCTAGTAGCTTCGGGTCGCTAAGCAGAAAGGTGCACCAGATTGGTCGCCAAGTCATGGGCAGTATCTGTGCTGGTCCTCTGTGCACGGGGTCCTCGTGAACCGTGATGTCTTCCAGGTTGACCTTCAGCCCGTACGCGGGTTCTTTTGCTAGCACGGAGGTGAACGTTGCTTCGCGGAAGCCTGATTTGATGTGGTCCATCACTTCATCTACGTATTGTCTTCCCTTTATCCTGTTGACGAGAATGTTGTTGCCCTCGATCGCCACGACGCCCTTAGCGTCGTCTGTTTCCCAGCCGAACCCCTTAAGGATTTTTACTCTGTCGTCTTTGCTCTGCATCTCGGATATCTTTCCAGCCTTTATCGCTTCGATCACTTCTTCGGGTAATTTCTCCATTGTGACCCACAGTTTGTTGTGTTTGTTGGGACTTTTGCCCATCACTGCCGGTCCCTTGTAGTCGTGGCTGATCGTTTCGCGGTAAATCACTATTGGTTTGCTGGTCTTCACCTTGAGGTTTGCTTCCTGCATTCGATAGGCCGTGATTTCCAGGTGCAGTTCGCCCATGCCGCTGAGGAGGTACTCTCCGCTCTCCTTGTTTATGAGGAAGTGTAAGTTCGGGTCCTCGGTTGTCAGCTTGCGCATAACCTTGTCGAAGAGCGGTAGTTCCGTGACGTCGACAGGCTCCACGGCGACAGTGACCACTGGGTCCGAAACGTACTTCAACCCTTCGAACGCCTGCGTTTCCACACCGTCTTCTGCGACTGTTTCGCCGACGTGCATAGACGGCAGCCCAGAAAGTGCCGCTATGTTTCCAGCCGGAACCCTGTCTATTATCACCTTGTCAACAGCCATGCTCATGAAGACCTGTTGAATCGGGCCTTTCGCTCTGGCCGTGATGAGTTGAACGACTTTGCCCTTCTCAACCGTGCCGCTGAAAACGCGTCCGATGGCAACGACTCCGCGGTTGGGGTCAACTTCAATAGTTGAGATGCACATCAAGAGGGGCCCCTTTGGATCCACTTTGGCCATGCCAATGCCCACTGGACTGTTCGGGTCTCCTGGCCAGATTTGGCCCTGTCTGAACGCTTGTGCCTGCAATGGGTTGGGCAGGTGTTCGACGAACATGTCCAGTATAGGCTCGGCAAGCGGTGCCCTCTTGCTTAAAGCGTCGACTTTCCTGTCAATCTCTTCCTTTTCTCCGAGGTAAGCGTCAACGATGTCCTTGAAGGTTACGCCTTTCGCCTTCATGTGGGGCAGGTTTAGTCCCCACTTGTGAAGAGCTGAGCCGAAGGCCACTGACCCGTTCTCAGCCTTGACTTGCCAATCCTTCTTGTGCTCGACCGGCGCGTACTTTTCGATGAGGCCGTTCACTCTAGTAATTATTTTGGCGAACTTCCGCTGAATCTCCTCCGGCGTCAGCTTTATCTCCTTAATGAGCCTGTCAACCTTGTTTATGAAGAGAATCGGCTTCACCCTCTCACGCAAGGCTTGCATCAGAACCGTTTCAGTCTGAGTCATAGGCCCTTCAACAGCGTCCACAACGACCAGCGCCCCGTCAACGGCTCGCAAACTTCTCGTCACCGCCCCGCTGAAGTCAATGTGCCCCGGCGTGTCAATCAGGTTGATCAGGTACTCTTTTCCCTCGTAGGTGTGAGCTAGGCTGATGTTTGAAGCAAACACTGTCATCTGCCTCTTCTGCTCAAGCTCCCACGAGTCAAGTGCAAGCTGCTGACCTGCCCTCTGCTCGCTTATTATGCCTGCAGCGGCCAGAAGACTGTCTGAAAGAGTGGTCTTGCCATGATCCACGTGGGCGATGATGCTCGTGTTCCTGATCATTTCTGGATAATTCATCAACTTCTGAATCTCTTCAACCTGCCTATACTTTACCATCGTCAAACCCTCTTTACCCTAAGAGAAGAATGCCTAACGCTGATGTAGCTCGTACGGAGTTCAACAAACATACTTGATTGTCACGCCTGAAGATGAGCTAAATGCATGTAAAAACGGCGACCTATTAACTTTTTGCCATTGATTGCAGGAACGTCAGTGAACGGACAGGAACCGTTTCTGTCTATTCCATCATTGATATAAGCGTATCAGACAATTTGTTGTTCACGTAGAAACCTTTTCTCGAAAGCCTCTTGACACCTAAGAACATGAGAAGACGGCTGAGAGATATCGGGTTCACGGCTACATTCAGATCCTTGAACCTGACAAAAGACACTTCCAACGTATTGCCAACGAATTCCTCATATCGAGCATTGGAACCGAGAACCGATTCACCTCCGAACCTGCTCCACAACTCCTGCGGGTTTCCCACCACGCGCTCGATGAAGTGAGCGTAACCAGCGATCGCGCTAACAGGCTTGGTCACGTAAAAATGAATGAGCAAAGTGCTCTTAGGCGGCGCCGCCCCCCTGATGACAAAGGAATGAACATTCTTTCCTTCTTCGCTACGCCTGCAAAACGCAACCCACCATTTCTCCATGACCATCATAACGAATGCGTATCTTTCGCTCATCAAACCCCTACGAGGCTATTCCTTGCCTGATAATTTAAGACTTGCACAGCAGTCACACTAGACGCTAACTCGCCCAGAAAAACAACGCAACACAAGAACCAAACCGCCAAGTGCCTGAGATCACAGATCTCGCTTAGACAAGATTGGCAAGAGACGGTCGCAAGGTTCAGGGCATGCCTAGAAAGTTGAAGGCCAGAGCAGATGAAATCAGAAAACGAGGTGACTGTCGAAGCGCGCGCTTCAAGATTTGTTACCACACAACATTACCAAAAACGTTACCATAAAAACGGGGGAGGAACTCTGAAAGGATACGCGTCTCTCCCGAACTGCAAGCCTTCTCAGGATCGCTCGTGTTTCTACACGCTGCTGTTCTTCGGTGGCTCCGCATCCAACCTGAAAAGCCTCACCGTTTTCAATAATGCTCGTCGACTGTATATGCAAAGTGTATATACTTTTGGTTATATGCTTTTTGCGAATTTAACGACCGGCCAGCGGGCTTCGCCTACATCAAGCTTTTATGAGCAGTTCTCCAAACTACCGTTGATGTCTAGCAAAGAGTTCTTCATAGACCGCTACAGAAAACTGGGCTGGAAATACCACACTGTCGAACTGAAGAAGACAATCAGAATCAACTCTGCCAACGTCAAGAAATCGCTGGACCTCGCAAGAAGACTGCAAGACCAGGGACTCGTGCTAACGAAAGTTCCCTTTCTCGAAAATGGCTACTGGGTTGAAGAGTCTCGTTTCTCTGCTGGCGCAACAACAGCGTATCTGTCAGGCTTGTACTCGATGCAAGAAGCAGCCGCTCAGATCCCAGCCACGCTTTTCACAGAACTGAAGGACGCGACAGTGCTCGACGCCTGCGCGGCTCCAGGAGGCAAGACCACTCAGCTAGCAGACCTCATGCACAACACAGGTGCAATAGTGGCTCTCGACATCAACCGGCAGAGACTCACCGCCCTATCAAACCAGCTGGAAAGATGTCAAGTCAAGAACACAATAGTCTACCAGCTGGATGCACGACGCGTATCACAGCTGGAAACAACCTTTGACCGAATACTTCTCGACATGCCATGCTCAGGAAACTTCGCAACAGACAGGAACTGGTTCAAAAGAAGAACGATCAAAGACGTGGAAAGAAACGCGGCGCTGCAAAGAGAGATATTGACAGAAACGGTCAAGATGCTGGAAAACGATGGAGAAATCATCTATTCCACATGCTCCTTGGAGCCTGAAGAAAATGAGCTGAACATCGACTGGGCAATCAGATGCCTAAACATGAGAGTTGAAGAAATCAGTTGTTACGGACAGGAAGGACTGACAGAAGTCTTCGGAAATCATTTGGACGGTTCAGTGCGGAATTGCATGAGGATTTGGCCGGGGCAAACGCAGGGCTTCTTCGTGTGCAAACTCTTGAAGAGCGAATCTGCATGATAAAGCCAATAGATGATTTTGTCAGTCTGTTTGGAGCAAGCATAAGCCTTGACGAGAGTCTGATCGTGGAGAAGAGCAGCAGATATTTCCTTTTGAGCGCGAGTTTGAAGAAGTTGGCTTTGAAGGACTTTTTCTACGCGGGCACGTACCTTGGGAAGGTTAAGAATGGGAGATTCTTCCCCGGCTTTGAACTGTTGAGAATGATGGCAGAGAAGAAAGCAAACGAAGTTGTCGTCAACAAGAAGACGGAATGGTTGTTCATCTGTGGAAGAGACGTGTTCAAACGAGGAATAGTGAAGGCTATCGGCCCAGCGAGGAAAGGCGATCACGTTCTGGTGCTAAACTGTTATGATGAATGCTTGGGCTTCGGCAGAGTAGTCTCCGACCTAGGCATGGAAGAGGACAGTGTTGTCATAAAGAACATATCGGACATAGGTGACTTCCTCAGGAGAGAAGAGCGCACGCTGAAGTCTTCAGCCCTTAAGTAAATCTATCACTTTTTCAACTTTCACCGTGCTTTGCTGTCTTTTAGCCAGGTTGCGAACAACAACGGCTCCTTCAGCTAGCTCTCTTTCTCCAACGATTATCGCATAATCAATTTTCCTTCTGTCAGCATCCTCCAACGCCTTGGCCATCCTTCGTCCCATCACTTCAACCTCAACCAATATGCCAGCATCTCTGAGCATCCGCGAAATCTTCAAGGCCTCAGCTCTCAACTCTTCTTTAATTGGAACGACAACGACAGTCTTCTCATTTCCCGTTCTCAGCACAGTCTTCTGCATCTTCAATGCAAGCACTATGCGGTCAATTCCATGGGCAATTCCCACGGCCGGTGTCGGTTCTCCTCCGAACAGCTCAACAAGCTTGTCATATCTCCCGCCGCCTCCGAGGGCGACGTCAATGCTTGGCACGTAGACTTCAAAGATCATTCCCGTGTAGTACTCGAGCCCACGGGCGAAGCCTGCGTCAACAGTCGCGTCGATCTTGCATCCGCTCTCGGAGACAAGCTTCAGAGTTTCCCGCAGGTTTTCCGCTGCTATTACGGAGTTCTCGTAGTCTTTAACAAGCTCTTCTGTCTTGTTCACAACCTCTGTAACGTCAGTTCCTCTACATTCGACCAGTCGGCGCAGAACGTCTAAGCATTTGGGTGAGACGCCGGCATCTTCTACCAGCTTCAGGGCGTTATCATACTCCTTTTTGTCCATTAGTTGCATGATTGCGCTTTGCTCTTTTTCGCCCACTCTTTCTTGGCCCAGTATTCCTCTCAGGACCCCAATATGACCGACTTTCACAGCGAACCTCTTGAGGCCTGCTTCCCGCATCAGACCGTCAGTCAGCATGATTACTTCAGCGTCTGCCTCAGGTCTGTTTGAACCGATGAGTTCGTAGTCGGACTGCCAGATCTCTCTGTACCGCCCGCGTTGCGGCTCATCGTATCGGTACACGGTGCCCATGCAGAAGAGTCTGAAGGGCTTAGGCTCGTTCCTCATGGTCGTGGCGACGAGCCTTGCTATTGAAGCCGTGAACTCTGGTCGCAACGCGACGTCTCGCCCGCCTAGGTCTTTGAATGCAAACATTCTGGACCTGACTTCGTCGCCTGCCTTGGCTGCAAGAAGCTCGTACGATTCAACGACCGGAGTTATGATCTCTTTGTACCCGTAAAGTCGAGCTGTTTTTCTAGCTTGGTCTTCAACGTATATCATCATCTTGGCATCTTCAGGCAAGAGGTCTCTCATTCCGCGGAGGGTCTTGAACTCAGGCATTCCATATTTTCCTCGGCATCATTTTAGGTTCAATTCTGAGACTGAATAATAAACTGTTTCTCCTCTGCGGTTGATGACGGCCAAAACCAGCTCCTTCTTCAGACTCAGGCTTTCCGTCAACGAGCCTGTGAGGTCTTCGAGCGAGGTTGGTTTTCCCTCTTGAACGCTTATGATCAGATATTTCGCTGTGGCTTTGCTGTAGTCTCCTCGTTCGTAGACGCGAAAGTCAACTCTTGAACCGAATCCTTCTCGGACCACGTATCCGCGACTTCTCAGGTCTCGATAAACCAGGTATCCTGCCCAAGCGTTCTCGTTGACGCTCTCGGAGCGTTCCACCAGACTTTGAAAGTTCACCTTTTTACCTTGTTCATCCTCGGCTTCCAGCATCTGCTTGTCCAAGAGGTAGAGAGCCTCGTAGAAGGTGAGCAGCAGCTCTTTGCCTTCGACCACACCGTAACCTCTTGACGAGAGTTCGTCTGCAGACTCCTTTTCAGTGACTCGAACCCCACTTTCGACGAGTAAGCCCTTAATCTTGAATTCTGAGCCGCTGTTGGCCGGCTTTTCTTTCTTGCTCATCCAATTCCACAACTGTCATGAAGTTATCGTTTCTTCCTATTAGCGGTTGGCTTTGTGTTCACTGAAATATTCCGGTGGTAAGACGCCTTTTTCACTGATTATCGCTGTCACGTACTTGAATGGAGTTATGTCGAAGGCTGGGTTTAGCACGTCCACTCCCTCGACGGTGATGCGCTTTGAGCCTATGTGGGTGACTTCCTCTGGCTTTCGTTCCTCGATAACAACCTGTCTTGAAGTGTGAACAAGGTCGAACGTTGAGCTTGGTGCTGCAACGTAAAAAGGAATCTTGTGCTCTCTGGCCAGAACAGCAATTGTGAACGTTCCAACCTTGTTGATCACCGCGTCTCTGACTATCCTGTCTGCACCGACCAAGACCTTATTGACCATCTTCTTATACATCAGGTATCCGACCATGTTGTCGGTGATCAAGGTGACCGGTATACCTTCTTTCTTAAGCTCGTAAACTGACAGTCGTGCGCCCTGCAAGAGCGGACGAGTCTCAGCCGCGATGACTTTGATGCGTTTTCCCTGCTCCCAAGCTGCTCGAATAACGCCGAGAGCAGTGCCATACTCGACTGTGGCCAAAGCCCCAGCGTTGCAGTGCGTCAGTATGACGTCTCCGTCATGAACGAGCTCAGCGCCGTACTTGCCAATCGCCCGGTTTGCCGCCGCGTCCTCATCAGCTATCTTCTTTGCTTCTTCCACCACGAAGCCGGCTAGGGCATCTCGGTTTCCAGGCAGTGCTTTAGCCTTGTTCAGGATCCTGTCTAGGGCCCAGAAAAGGTTGACAGCAGTCGGCCTTGTTCGTCTGATCGTGTCTGCTGCCTCCTCCAACTCGCTAATCAATTCCTCCTTACTCTTTGCTTTCGAGTCAAAAGCTGTCAAGGCCAGTGCAAAAGCGGCTGCAGCGCCTAGGAGAGGCGCACCTCTTATTCTCATCGACCTTATTGCTTCAGCCATTTCGCCGCAGTTTTTGATGATGATACGCGTTTCTTCGTCTGGAAGCTTTGTCTGGTCTATTGTTGCAACCGTTCCTTTGCGCCATTCTATGGTCCGCACAGTTTCATCCTCGTAAACCGTTTATGATTTGACCGTATAAGACTTGTTGGTAGGTGAAGAACGTATTGAAAAAGGAAAGTGTCAAAGCTCTTGTTGAAAGCCTAGGGCAGAAATACTCCGAAGCCTTAGGCATAAATCTCTCGTCGGGGAACGATGGAGAGGTTTTCAAGTGGTTCCTAGCGTCTTTGCTTTTCGGTGCGCCGATAACGGAATCCTCTGTCATCAAGACCTACGAGTGCTTCGAAAAGTGTGACGCCTTAACGCCTAAGAAGATACTTGACAGAGGTTGGGATGGGCTTGTCAAGATCCTGGACGAAGGAAGCTACACGCGCTACGACTTCAAAACTGCAGACAAGCTGCTAGAGGTTATGCGAAACCTGACCGAAACGTACCGGGGAAGCCCAAACATGATCCACGTTCAGGCCTCTGATGCTCGCGACTTGGAGAGGAGGCTGAAAGCCTTGGGTAAGGGCATCGGTGACGTAACTGTCAGCATTTTCCTGAGAGAACTGCGTGGAGTTTGGCAGAAAGCTGATCCCAGGCCGACGCCACTGGTCGTGGAGGTCGCGAAACGGCTTGGAATCGTGAAGAAAGATGCAACTGCCGAAGACGCTTTGAGGCAGCTGAAGGTTTTCTGGGCGAGATGCGAGCTCACCGGAAAGTCTTTCGTCAACTTTGAAACTGCCCTGCTGAGACTTGGCAAGGATTATCTTAGAAAGGGGAAAAGTCCCGCGTTTCTCTAGCTAGTAGCGGGTGCTCTGGTCGTACGGCGGCTTGACGTACGTGATCACTTCTATCGGGCATTCGCCTGAAAGCTTGAGGGTCTTCTTCCACTCGTCGCCGACGGCTATGAGGAAGAAAACTCCTGACATCTCAGCTTTCGCTTTCCGAACTAGGTTCACCAATGCGGCCTGCGTTTCGCCCGTCTTGATCATGTCGTCCACGATCAGGACGCTGTCGCGCTTCCTGATGGCTTCTTTGGGAATGTAAAGCGTGTTCGTGATACCTGATCCTTTCATGAGAACGTATGTTTCCTCAAGGAAGGCCTTGACGCCAACCTCCTTGCTTCGCTTCGCGATCACCAGGTTCACTCCGAGGGCGTTGGCAACCATTGCTGCCAGCGGGATGCCGTCCACGGCTGCAGAGAGAACTCTTGTCACTCTTTTTCCAGCAAAGTTGGCCAGCGCGTGATTTGCCGCCTGCTGGAGGATGTTGAAATCGCCTATGATTTCCGTGTTGTCGAAGTATCCTTCACCATCAAACTTTATTCTGCTGCGAAGCTCGGTTTCAAGGCCAACGAGTTTCGTGAGAACCTTCCACAGCTGCTTTGCCCTCGAGGTGTTAGGGAGGACATGCCCCTTCGCGTATCTACTCAGGACGGTGACGGGCAAACCGGTTTTTGAGGCCAGTTCGCGGTAGGTGATGTTTCTCTTGTACTTTGCGGTCCTAAGCAGTTCGATCGTCATTAGGCGAAGTTTTAAGTCTTCTGCATGAGTGCTCATAATCCTACCCCCTTATACAGAGATGAGTCAAATACTGAAGCAACTACACTCTATTATTTCATTACTGATTTATAATTTCCGCTTTCACAAGGAAAAACAGCCAGCACGCATGCCTGTTCCTAAACTTCACTATGTTATCTAATTGTGATTTTACAGAAAGCGTCAACTGTCGCGAAAACTCGTTGAGTTCTCATTGGCGGATCCGCTGGGATTTGAACCCAGGACTTTCGGCTTTCCTCAGCCTCGGCTTTAGAAGGCCGACGCGCTTTATGGCGTAATCTGCATCCATGCTGCGCTACGGATCCATTTTCGAAACTAAAAAGACGGGCTTGGTTGATATATTTTATTCTATGAAGATTGCTGGGCGACCTGGCTTGGCGACCTGTGCCCTCGACCTCGGGTCGTAGCGTTCTGCGTCCTCTTCGTCATAGATGTTTACTTCAGCGTTCAGTTCTTTCTCGAAGAAGTCTTTGGCTTCTCTCAAGGCTTGAGCTTCGTCCACTAGGTTGATCTGCGCTAGTCTCTTCTTTCTCTCCTCTGCCATCCTGTTCAAGTCATCTGTGATTTGCGCAGTGAACTTGGACACTTTTTCAGCCTTAGCTCTCATTTCAGCGTTTGCCATCAGCTCTTTCATGAGGTCTTTCTGTGCGATCTTTGCTGACATGGATTTTTCTAAGGCTTTTAGCCAAGTTTGCCACTTCCAGCGGGCAGCC
Organism: Bathyarchaeia archaeon; assembly: GCA_049521795.1. GTDB lineage: Archaea > Thermoproteota > Bathyarchaeia > Bathyarchaeales > Bathycorpusculaceae > DASPPK01. The sequence goes on along the minus strand of JBEKOM010000005.1, from coordinate 52,141 downwards.
ACATAGTAGAATATTTTCTTCGGTGTTGCCCCTGTTGCTTTTGTGATGTTCAGCGTGTCTTCCACTACGCTTGTGATTAGAGCCTCATTTTCCTCGGCTCGAATATCCACTTTTGACTCGTCTGGAATTGGCCATGAACTGAGTGAAACGAAGCCTTCGCCGCCCATCATCTCCCACAGCTCTTCGCACGCGTGTGGAGCGACTGGAGCTAGCATTCTGACCTGAGCGTCTGTGACCTGACGGTGCACGAACGCGATTGCGAGTTTTCTCTTTCCGTTGTGTTGTGCCGTGCGTCTTTGGTACCACTGGAAATCTTGGTCCAACCCGTACATGACGTCGTGTATTGCCTTGCGCACGGCGAGTTTGTCCATGGCTTCGGTCGCTTTCTTGATGTGTTCTTGCAGTCGGCTCAGCATCCACTTGTCTATGGCTGTGAGCGGCTGGCTTGAGGTCTTTCTTTTTCCCGAAGTCTTCATGAGTTCTGACACGAACTTGTAGAGGCGTCCCAGCCTGTCGCGCATCGATGTGGCGATTGTGGGGCTGAAGTCGGCGTCTTGCAGCAGTTCTGCGGTTGACATGACGCTGAGCCTTACGGGGTCTGCGCCGAACTTCTTTAGGCCTTCCCTGAGTGGGATTATGTTTCCGAAGGATTTGCTCATCTTTGCGCCTTCCATCATCACGCTGCCGTTGGTTGCTATCTGGCGTGGCCACAGGTCTTCGGGGAATATGGCAGTGTGGTTGAATATCATGAAGGTCAGGTGGTTAGGAACTAGGTCTCGTCCTGAGTGGCGGCTGTCTAATGGGTAGAAGTACTTGAACTCGCTGCGCATCTGCTCTAAGACTTTGGCGTCTAGGTTGACTTTTTTGGCTATTTTCTTGGCTTCGCCTTTTCCGAGGAAGATGTGGTCGAAGACTTCGACTGTCAGTTGGTCGGGCTGGATCCTGTTTGCTTTGATGTGTTTAACAATCGTGTAGTATGCCATGTAGATGGTGGAGTCGGATAGTGATTCTATTATCCATTCCTTGTCCCATGGGAGCCGCGTGCCCATGCCTGATTTTCTTGCACAGGCTTTCTCGTGCAGCCAGTCAATTACGTTGCTGAACTCTTGACGCAGTTCTTCTGGCAGTATCTCCATCTTATCGAGGTTCATGTGCGCCAGTGCTTTCCAGTCTGGTTTTCCGTAGTCGATGAACCATTGGTCTTCGAAGATTTTGACTATGCACTCTGTCTTGCAGCGGCAGAAGACTGGTCTGTTCAGCAGTTCGTACATGGTTGTGGCTTTGCCATCTTGGATCAGGTCTTTTTTCACCATGTCCTTAGCTTCGGCCACCGACGTGCCACAGTATTTGCCGGTGTTTCGTCTCAGTCTGCCGTTGTGAAACTCGTGCCTGTAGACTTCCTTCGTTGCGTCCTCGAGCTTCGGATCGGTCTGTTCTTGGATCTTCATCTTCCTGACTGCGTCTGCAGCAGGTATCTCTGAGTAGCCTGGAACCTCGATCATTCCGATGGGTCTTACTGAGTCTATGGTTTGGGGTGGTATTCCGTAGTCTTTGACCTTGTCTGGTGTCTTTCTGATGTTTTCTAGGGCGACGTAGTCGTATGGCGCGTGCGCTGGGACCGACATGACCACGCCGGTGGCGTTCTTTGGGTCGACGAAGTCGGCCGGCAGTATCAAGATTCTGGTGTTCGTAGCCGGGTTTTCAACGTGCTTTCCTATGAGCTCTTTTCCTTCGACGGTTGCTATGACCTTGACTTTTCGGCTGAGGTGAACGAGTTTTTCAACGCTTTCTTGGCTGATTATCCACTGTTCGCCGTCAACGTTGGCTCTCACGTACGTGCTTCTGGGGTTGAGCCAGATGTTTGTGACGCCGAAGACTGTTTCGGGACGCAATGTGGCTGCCGGATAGACCAGGTTGTCTTGTCTGAACTTTATCAGTGTGAATTCGCCTATTTCTGGTTCCACGTCGCCGACCGTGTCGTGCTGGCCCACTGGGTTTCCATCTCTGGGACACCAGCCAACGGGGTGGCTCCCGCGGCTTATGAAGCCGCCCTGGCGAAGTTTTTGGAACTGCCACTCGATGAAGCGGTTGTAGTGCGGGTCTATGGTTGTGAACTCGCGTCTCCAGTCGATTGAGTAGCCTATCTCTTTCATTCCGCTCTTGATTTCTTGGTGGAAGTAGCGGGCCATCGCCATCGGGTCAGATAGGTCTTTCAGCCTTTCCTTGGGGATCTTGTAGACGTTGACAAAGTCGCTGATGAGACCCTTGTCGTTGTCTGCAAGCCGCTTAGCCATGGCCAGGACAGGCGTGCCCGTGTAATGAAAAGCCATGGGCAAAAGGACGTTGTAGCCGCGCATGCGCTTGTACCGCGCGTGCACGTCTGCGAGCGTGTACGTTCTTCCGTGGCCGATGTGCTGCGGACTGTTGGGGTAAGGATAAGCCACGGTTACGTAGTACTTTGGCTTCGATGGGTCTGGGTCTGCCTCGAAAATCTTGGCCTTCTCCCATTTCTTCTGCCATTTCTCTTCGATTTTTCTCGAAAATTCCATGAAACTGTCTGAGTTGGGATGTTTAGTATTAAAGGTTTTGTTCTTACGAACAGAGAACGCTATTCCTCATTTCAGACACCGCATAATACCTCTTCAACCGTGCATTAATCCTTTTCTGTTTCTCTTTCCTTGAACAACGCTAATTCACAACTCACGATGGCGAGAACGGGAACATGCGCTACATCCCTGTATTCGCGTCTTGACCTTGTCTATTTCACCCCCTCCCCCTAGGATGTTAGTACTGCGCGTAGACCTTGCGGAAGGCCCGAGCGGATTTGTACGGGCTTGAAGCCGAGTGCATGCAGAGCACTCAGCAGAGGCCTGGGCAAGGGTAGTTACTTTTTGATGCCGCTTCACTCTGATCCCTTCTTTCTCATGCTGATTGATCTGAGGTCTGAACGAGTGCGTTTCAAGGAAGGTTGAATTGTGAAGAACTGGCAGAAAAATTGGAGAGATCGGAGCGCTGATTTGTGAAGGAGTTGCACTGTTGGCGTGGGTTCTGCGGAATGTGAGACAATCGCCTTGGAAGCCAAGGATCTTTGAATTTTCGCGGGCAAGAGAAATAGTGAGCGAAGTTGATGTTGGTCCGCGTTATGAATTAGCAGGCTTGCTCAAGTGTTAGAAGTTCAGCTGTGTTCTTGTGGGCTCGTCTGGTTGAGCAAATATCGCGAGATTAGGTTTGAGAAATAACTTTCCGCAAAACAAACCCCACGTTCAGCTTGTCCTCTGCGTCTGAGTGCATGAAAAAAGTGGGGTTGACTAAATGTGACGAGTCAGTTGATGTCTGCGGATTTCTACGTTGTCGGGGTTGGCGGTGGCGCGGATGGTGCCTGAGCAGTGGGTTTCGGATAGCGCATGGCTACGAGCATGATGATTGCTGCAACGAGCGCCAACCAGAAGCCATAGGATAGATACGCTGAGACAGTGCCGCTATTGAATATGCTGATTGTAGCGTTCAAACGCATGAGGTCCATTTGAAAGCCTACTGGAAAGATTATTATCGCAATCAATGCGAGTATGCCGCCTCCCATTACTATCCTTTTTCCGTTTGACATTACGCTGCCCGCTAATCCTAGTACTCCGCCTAATACGACAAACAGGAGGGCCACCCAGCCGTACCAGTAGTTCAATGTTGCACCTAGAATTCCTGCGTCATATAACTTCAGGTCGTAGCTCAACCCTCCTGCAGACTCTGTCCACCATGGAAGTGCGATGCTGACAAAAGCTATTATTGCACCAACGATGCCAATATAGTTCAGTTTCATTTGTTTCCCTGTTCCTTCAACTTCTTTGTTACTTTCTTATAAGATTTCTCATAACCTGAGTAAATGTCTCGCTGACATTTCGTCCCTAGCATTCTGATTTTGGTCCTTTCTTGGGCGGACTTCACGTCGCCGTAGTCGGACGGAGGGCAAGAGATCATTTTTCCCAGGCTATCTGACTTCCTCTTTTGAGTAACTCCAGGAAGGCGAAACTAGATTTCGTCTTTTGCTCGGTATCTATACTTGTCTCGGGTAGAACTGGGCTCCAAAACCACGGGCGCACACTATTGCTCTAGAAGGATATGACCTTTTGTGATTGATGTATCCACTTAGACAGTTCTGTGATTGTACCCATTTTTGTTCCTTTGACCAAGTCTTGTTCCGTAAGCCCTCTCAAGTTCATGCTTGTGTGGCAAACGCGGGTATTCACGCCTGCCTTGACAAGGTCCGCAAGCATTTTCTCGATGTTGTAGAAGCCTTTAGGAGGTTTTTGTCCCTTCTTAGCAGCGTTTACGGCGTCGCCTATCAGGAAAATGTTGATCTTCATCTTTGCTCCGATGCAACACAGCGCTTCCGCCAGCCTCAGGGCATTCCAGATTCTTTCATCTCCGTAAGGAGAACTGCTAATAATCATCGTTAAGGTCTCCGTGCACTCAGCCCCATAGCAATTCATGCGGATTAGTCAAATGGTTGTCGTGTCTTTAATATATCTCCAGCGGCAAAATCTGAAAAGGAGACTCTCGTAGACAGCGATTTGCAGCTGACGCGCGAACGACTATATTTCTGAATAGGTAACCCTCGTCAACGACATGGCATATGAACGACGAAGACCAGCACAAAAGGCAAACGTGAAATCCACTATTTGCCAATCTTGTCCTCGTGTTTTTTCTTCTTCCCAACATTCTTCTTCTTCAATGAAGGCATACACAAATCTCCACTACGCAGCATTTGCCATTCCAATAGTGGACGGTGAAGGTTTTAAGACTTTTTACCCATCAGACCCCATGAATTAGGAAAATGGGGATTTGCTAAGGACACTTCATTTCTCCCGACTCATTATTTGCCATTTTTCAAAAAAATCTCCCTTTTTGGAACTAACCTGAACGCTCTTGGAAAGACAAGTCAAGGAAAGAGCAGTGCACAGAAAAACTCAGAAAGCTCGTACTGCAAGGAAGCGAAAAATTCTTTGGCATGTATCTAGATCTTGGAGATCGACCAAGATCTTGAATTCATTGCTGCGCAAGTCGCACGCTTGACGCGATCATCAGATAGAACCTTCATCGACATAAAAGTTATATGAGGTGAAGAAGCCGCATCAATCGGTGTAATAGGGTGACACTATGGTTTCAGACAAGCAAACTCGAGCAGTTGTTGGTCATGTTGGAATCGAAGTCTCGAACCTGAGCAGTTCCAAGAGGTTTTACGAGGCTTTGCTGGCAGGGCTAGGCTTCAGCGTCATGATGGACACTGAAGAAGGGATAGGATTCTCTAACCAGAATTTCTCAGTTTGGGTGAGTGCCTTACGGGAACCAAGGGTTAGGCGCAAAGCTCCGACTGGGGAAGAGTTCGTTGTAACTGATCACCTAGCGATCCTCCTTCCCGACAAGAAAGCCGTTTTTGATATCGAGAGAGAAATGAAGAAGAAAGGGTTTAAAGCCCTGTTCCCATGCGAAGAGCACCCTGAATTCGAGCCAGGATACAATGCTGTGTCATTCTGCGACCCAGATAACTACGTGATAGAAGTCTACACAAGACAAAAACCAAAGCAGTTCTAATCAATCCATTGCCTGCAAATGCACGTCAATCATTCTGCAGTAGATCCTGGAGTTCTGTGTTAAAATGAGTCCCAGCACTGCTGCGCCCAGAAAAAGTGAAATCAGTGAAGTACCGACCTGGTCGCGAAGACTTGTAGCTCAAAGTCTACATGAATTTCCCAGAACAGAATTTGAGGGCAAAATCTTGTCCCCAAACCTAGAAACGATGTTTGCTCAGATTGGCATCTTAACTGATTCCATTATCACTGATTGTGGTCTGAGAAGAACTTCTTTGAGGGTTGGATATTTTGAAATCGCTTCTTTTGTGGGTTGTGGCTCCACAAGACTCTTTACAAGAAGTCTATTCTTACTAAGCACGTTGAAATAATCAGTTAATGTTCTGTGGAAGCTTGTAGTCTCGAATGGCTTCAGGAGCCTGTCCATTTTCCATTGAATATGGTCCTCAGCAGCTTCAAAATATCTCGTTGTTGCGCTTATTCTATTTCCTTTCTTGTCAACTACCATTTCAAAACACGGGTGAGGAATTGAAAACACGAGCCGGCCTCTGTTTTTCAGGACCCTTGCCACTTCAAACACTGCTCTCTTGTAGTTCTTGATGTCCTGTAAAGCCATAAAACAAGTCACGAGATCAAAATAATGGCTCGGAAACCTTGAGAGGTCAGTAGCATCCGCAATATGATAGTCTATGCCCAGCTTCTCTCTTGCTTCCTCGATTCTGGCAAGCTCGACTAATTTTGCCGAAAAATCTGCTCCAGTCACTTTGGCGCCTTTTCTAGCTAGTATTCGAGCGTTGTATCCCTCGCCGCTGGCTAGGTCCAGCACCATTTGACCTTTCACGTTTCCTATTAATCTGAAAGCTGCAGGGTTGTTAAGTTCGTCTCTGTAATAGTCCTTACCTTTCCTTACAAAGTCAACCCATGATTCGGCTGCGTCGTCCCACTGTTTCATAACATGGTCTCTCTTTGGCATAACAAATGTCACGACCTTCTCGGCATATCAGAACTCACGTAGCAGTCAAGTCCTGACAGATTTAAAGCTGACGACGTTAGGTGATTGGACAGCACGCGCGAGTTGATGAAGAGTAAACGGTCTGGCAACCCACCGTTACTTTGGTCGTCCATTGGATTTGGGGTAAACTGCATCCCTAAAACTAAAATTGAGTCTATGCTCTGGGGTTTGGTTCCATAACTCCGAAGACGTTTCCCTCGGTGTCCGCGCAGTATGCAAAATAGCCGATGCCCGGAATCGTGTTCTTCTTGCTCACCTGTTTTCCACCAGCCTTCACGACCTTCTTAACGTACTCGTCGACTGACGGTACGTCTATCGTGTTGACCGTCGTTGCTTTGTCCATCCGTTCCATGATTGCTCCGCCGATGCCGGGCTCTTTCTCATCGCCAGTGCTGACAAGCCAATACTCGGCGGGTCCTTCCCATTTGTTAATCTTCCAGCCGAACACCTTTTCGTAGAACTCTACGGCTCTCTTTGGGTCGTCTGCATTAATTTCAAAGTGGATAACTCTTGGCATGCATCAACCTCCTTGGGGCTAGAATGGTTCTGCTGCATTATAAAGCACTTTGGATACGCGAATCCCTTCATTTTCAGCTGACTAGGCCGAGCAATTCGACGAATTGTCTTGCGTCTGTAGGAGGATGACCCGAATAGTATTTACTGAAATATCCAAATACTTCTTTTGTTTCGCCGAGGAATTTGCTGATCCTCGTTGCCCACTTTTTGATGTCGTCTGTCCTATCGACCTCTAGCTTTCCAAGTGCGCCGTTCACTTTTCTCCTGTCTCCTTCCCATCTTATGTAGGCAAAGTCAGTTGTGATCTGCTCTGTCTCGGGCATGAGAGGATTTATGGCGAGGGCGACTCCGTTCTCTTTCAGAAGAGAGAAGAGCTTGTCGCCAAGCAATTTCTTGTTTCTTACTTCCACGGCGTACCTGTACTTCTTCGGCAGCATGGTTAGAAAATCTCCCAGAAGAGTGGCTTCTTTCGGTCCAAACGCGGGTGGAAACTGTAAAAGAAGGGCCCCAACCTTTTCTTGTAGAACGGAGATTCTTTCGATGAAAAACTGCGTTTCAGACTCGCAGTTTTTCAGCATTTTCCTGTGCGTTATGACTTGGGGGAACTTCGCGGAGAACAGAAAACCTTCGGGCGTCTGTTCCCTCCATTTCAAGAGAGTGCTTTCGCTGGGAACTCTGTAGAACGTGTTGTTCACTTCCACCGTTCCAAAATGCTTCGAGTACTGGGCCAAAAACTCGCTCGGCCTAAGGCCTCTAGGATAGAAGTTTCCAACCCAGAAGCCGTAGCTCCAGCCCATAGTTCCAACGTGAACGTTTTTCATGTCAGTCTTTCATCCTCAGCAGAAGCCAATCATTGTCCCCTGCTTTCTTGAACTTTGTCAGAACGTATTTTCCGCGAAGCCTGTCTCCCTTCAGAGTGAACTCGACCATGTCCTCTTTCCAGAGTTTCACATCGAAAGTCCCTCTGTCCCAAATCTTCACTGTTCCAGCTCCGTACTGCCCCGCAGGTATCGTTCCCTCAAAGTTGGCGTATTCCAACGGGTGATCCTCCGTGTGAACAGCGAGCCTCTTGTCGCCAGCCTTCTCAGGAATGCCCTTCGGCACCGCCCAGCTCTTCAGGACACCTTCCTTTTCCAAGCGAAGGTCATAATGCAATCTTCTAGCATGATGTTCCTGCACGACGAAGACCTGTCCTTCCGTTGCCTTCGCGCCTACCTTTGGTTCAGGCGTGACTGTGAAGTCTCTTTTTGCGGTGTATTCAGGGAGGCTATTCTGCCTTATCTGGTCTAAGGTACATTCGAGCGGAGACTTGTCAGGTCTGAGAACGTGAAATCTGGGCATGCGTAGCCTGTTATCCTTCGTCACAGTCTGATAGACAATTTCACACACGAGCTCCGGTTTGAGCCAAGTGACCTTTTCAGAAGCATCGACTCCTTCAAGCGTCTTCTCCTGTGTCTCCAATCTTCGGAAGAGTTCCATCAGATGCTTCATGCTAGTCAGTGAGAAGCCCGTTCCAACCTTGCCAACGTACGCTGGTTTGTCCCTTTCATACAGTCCCAGGACAAGTGCTCCAAATGTTTCTTCTCTGTTTCCTTCTCCTGCAGTGTACCCGAAAATCACGCAATCGCAGGAGAGCAGCTTCTTTATCTTCAGCCAGTTGTCGCTGCGCATTCCAGGCGTGTATGGGCTGTCCTTTTTCTTTGCCATTATCCCTTCTACGCCTTTTTTGAGGGCTTCCTGGTAGTAAATCTCGCCTTCTTCCTCAACGAACAAAGATGTGGTAACGTGTTTTCCTTCCCTCAAGTTTTCCTTGAGAATGCTTTTTCTCTCGATTAGGGGAAGGTTGATGAGAGGTTTGCCATGGGTTTCTAGTATGTCGAAAACAACGTAAGTTGCTGGGAATTCGCGTGACATGTACTCGATGTCCCGCTGGGAATTCACCTTGCTCCTTTCTATGAGTTTTTGAAAGTCTGTGCTGCCTGCTTTCATGACGATGATTTCGCCGTCGAGCACGGCGTTGGTTGCAAGGTTTTTGAGCTCTTCCAACTCGGGAAAGTTGTACCTCAATTCCTTATCATTGCGGCTCCTGATGCTCAGATCGTCGTCGACGTAGCTGATTGCTCTGATTCCGTCCCATTTTACTTCGAAGATCCAGTCCTTTGAGTTAAACGGGGCTTCTGCGGACTGTGCAAGCATCGGCTTGTAGTGCCTGTTCATTTCTTTTTCAGCTGTTTAAGCGTCTCTTGCAGCGCGACCATCAGTTCTTTGGCTTCCTCTTTCACGGGCTTCTCAACGGTGATGGTTTCACCTTTCGTCTTCTTCTGAACCAGTTCATCGATCTTCTCTTTGAACGTGTCTCTGTACTCGGTTATGTCAAACTCTCCTGACAGATCGGTGACTATTTTCTTTGCGAGGTCGAGCTCTTCTTTCTTGGGTTCCTGGAGTTTGCCGATCTCTTCTAGTTTTGCTGGGTCAGCAACCTCGAACGCGTAGCGCAGAGTGGTCAAAACTAGGGCATCCTTGTAGGGGTGCACCAGGACTGGGTACTCCTTTGTCCTCAGCGTTATTCTGCCAACTCCCGCTTTGCCCATCTTTTCCAGAGCCGTTAGCAGCAGGCTGTAAGCATCGTTGCTCTTGTCAGGGGTCAGGATGTATGACCTGTCAAAGTAAACAGGGTCAATTGAAAAGTAATCGATGAATTTGTCGATGCGAATCCTCTGGTCAGACTCCGGCCTGGCCGCCTTCAGCTCATCGTTGGTGAATACAACGAATTCGCCCTTTCTGACCTCGTACCCTTTGACGACATCTTGCCAGGGCACGACCTTGTCTTCTTTGATGCAGACTTTCTCGTACTTCAGGGGGGAATTATCGGTCTTGTGAAGGAACTTGAAGGTAACGCTCTTGTCAAAAATCATGGCCTGCAACCTAACGGGCACGTTGACTAGCCCTATCGTTACCGTGCCACTCCAGATGGACGTTCTGCGCACTCGGGTTTTCTCTACATCAGTCATTATCCATTCGCCTCCAACTTCTGCATGTTCTCCAACAATCCTTCCCAAGGACTCTTGGAGACCTTAACCACGCTGAACAGATTGAATTCTTCTGGGTTTAATCCTTTCTTAACGTCGCTCCATTCAAGCGGCGTTGACACCGTGGCTCGCGGTGTAGCTCTCGTGCTGTACGGACAAACCATCGTCCTTCCATGCGAGTTCTGCACGTAGTCTAAGTAGACTTTTCCAGGCGTGTCTGACTTAGAACGCTGTGCAACGACTTTCTCAGTCTGTTTTCCCACGTATGCCGCGATCTTTTGGACGAATTCTCTGGTCTGCTGGAAAGTGTAGCCCTTAACGATGGGCAGGATGATGTGGAGCCCCTTTTTTCCGGAAGTTTTGACGTAAGACGTCAAGCTCAGGTCGTCCAGTCTCTCTTTTATCATGAGAGCAACCTCGACGACGTCGTCATAATCCGCTGGAGGTTTCGGGTCTAGGTCAAACACGACGAGGTCTGGGTTTTCAAAAGAGTCTGCTTTCGAAAGTGTCATGTGAATTTCTAAGGAGGCAAGGTTTGCCAACCATAGAAGCGTGTCAAGATTATTGCAGAGTACGTAGTTTATCTCTCGCTCTGCGGTCTCAGAGTATCTTCTGAACGTTTTCACCCAAGCCGGCGTGCCCTGCGGAGCGTCTTTCTCATAGAATCCCTCCTTATCTATGCCGTTGGGAAACCTCGTCATGACTATCGGTCTGTCAGTCAGCAGATTCAGCATTTTCGGAGCTACCTTGATGTAGTATTCGATGACCTGCGCTTTCGTGACCTTCAGTTCAGGATACAGGACCTTCTCCAAGTTGCTAAACTCAACCTTTGTGAGTCTTTCTGTCATTTGCTTCTGGCTCCAATCGCGTGTTCACGAAAGCAGTTTCTGAACGTCTAGGCTGGAGAAGTCATCCGTCACGATGTCCGCCTTTGACAAGTCTTGATTTCCACTGTGCGGATTTCTGTAACCTAGGCATTTCATCCCCGCCTTTTTCGCGGCTTCTACGCCCAACTTTGCATCCTCAACCACCAAACATTCAGCCGGACTGACCTTCAACCTCTTTGCGGACATCAAGAATATCTCTGGGTCCGGTTTGCCGTGTGCAACGTCTTCCGCGGTGATTATTGAATCAAAAAGCTCGGTAATCTCCAGCTTTCTCAAGACGTACTGAACCAATCTCCTATGCGAACTCGAAGCCACTGCTAACTTCACATGCTCTTCTTTCAGCTTACAGATTAACTCAATGACTCCCTTTACTGGCTGAGTGTCCATTTCGAGCAGTTTGAACATGATCTCTTCTTTCTCGTTGAATATTTTCTCGAACGTCGTGTCAAGCTTGTATTTTGCGATCAGTTCCATGAACATCTGCTTGGCCGTCGTCCCTGTGTATCGGTGCAGTTCATCCTCAGTGATTTGAACGCCGTACTTCAGCAAGGTCTTCTTCTCCGCTTCGACGTGAACGTGTTCAGTTTCTGCTATCACTCCGTCCATGTCAAACAGTACGGCTTTAATCATCGAGACACCGAACAACAAACTTAGCCTAACCAGTGTCTTGTTCGAATATCCATGCCGCTCTGTTGAGGATGTCTCTTACCGTGAGCTTCTGTGGGCAGAGCTCCTCGCACGTTCCGCATCTGGCGCATCTTTTCGCTTGGCTTTCTTTTGTGATGTGCTCCCAGTACTTTTTCTTTATCTCATCGTCCTTGTCCTTCATATAGTACTCATTGTAAAGCGAGATTATCTCTGGGATGTTCACTCCTTCAGGACACGGTAGGCAGTATCTGCAGCCTGTACACCCGACGAAACCGAACTGCGTGTACTTCGCCTTGACTCGGTCGATAAGTTGAAGTTCCCTTTCGGTCAGAGTTCCTGGGCCCGAACGGTCTGCGCTTCGAAGGTTCTCCTCAACCTGCTCCATCGTGCTCATACCGCTGAGCGCCACGGACACTTCAGGCTGGTTCCAAACCCACTGCAGGGCCCACTCCGCTGGGGTTCTTTTGAAGTCTGCTTCATCCCAAGCAGCCTCGATCTCAGCTGGCGGCTTAACACCCAGTCTTCCGCCGGCGATCGGCTCCATAACTACGACCGCGAGACCTTGCGACGCGGCATACTTCAGCCCTCTTGTACCAGCTTGATAGTTCGAGTCCATATAGTTGTACTGGATCTGGCACAGGGTCCACCCGTCAGAGCTGTCTACGATCTTCTTGAACACCTCGTATTCGTCGTGAAAACTGAAGCCAAAACCGCTGATCTTTCCAACGTCTGTTTTCTTCTCAAGCCATTTCAACACGTTCAGTTCCGTGAGCTTCTGCCAACGCTCGCCGGTCAGTCCGTGCAGAAGGTAGAAATCGACCTGCTTCACGCAGAGCCTGCCTAGCTGTTCTTCCAGATACTTGTCCATGTCCTGTTCGGATTTGATGAGCCACGTTGGCATCTTTGTGGCCAGCTTGATCTTCTCCCTGTACCCGTTCTGTAGCGCTTTTCCAACCAAAGTCTCCGCATTTCCCCGGTGATACGGATACGCAGTGTCCAAGTAGTTCACGCCATTATCGATCGCGTGCCTTATCATGCGGATAGCTTCAGGCTCGTCGATTTTTGCAGCGTCATTTCCAAGGATCGGCAGTCTCATCGCGCCGAACCCGAGAGCTGAAACTTTCCATTTTAGTTTTCCAAAGCTTCTATACTTCATCCGTACTCCTCAAAGCATGGTGTATTGAGATGGAATGTCTCCTAAAAACTTCACTTCAAGGTTTCAACTGTTTTTTCAAGGCTTCCTCCGCTTTTTTGGCGGCTTCTTGCACGTTTTCAACTTGTGTTCCGCCGCCTTGGGCGAAGTTGGGTCTTCCTCCTCCTCCGCCGCCTATGAGTTTTGAAGCCTCTCTCACTATTTCGCCTGCGTTCACGCCTTTTTCAAGCGCGGTTTTTCCTGCCATGACCATTATCCTAGCGTTCTTCTCATCTGCACCATAGAATATCGTTACAGTTGCCTCGTTCCTCTTGATCATTTCAGTCGCTGTTTGAACCATGCGGTCAACGTCAACCGATCCCTGAAAATCGCGGAGCACGATGTTTATGCCGCCTACTTCTTTACCTTTGGCGGCCGTTTCTGGGTTCACATCTGTGCTTTCCCGCGTTGCCAGCTCCTTGATGAGCTTCCGCCTTTCGACGTTTGCTTCTTTCAATTCTTTGACCGTTTTTTCAGCCGTTTGGTTCAGCTTCTCAAACGGTGCGTTCAACGTTTCTGAAAGCTTGACGAGAAGTCTCTCGTTCGCTTGAACGGCCTTGACCGCTGGAATTCCCACGGAGTATTCGAGTCTTTCAACGCCGTCCTGGACTCTTTCTGAGTGCACTATTTTGATGAAGCCGATTTCCCCTGTGCTGTTCAGATGGGTTCCCGCGCAGGCTTCGACGTCCCAGTCTCCGGCTCTCACGACGCGGATCTCCTTGCCGGGAACCGCTCCGCCCTGATAAAGTCGAAAACCATACCGGCTTTCAGCTTCGTTTCTGGGCATCCACGTGACGTCAACGTGAATGTTTCTTAGGACTGCTTCGTTTGCCAAAGTCTCTATCTTCTGAACTTCATCCAGCGTCAACCTGCGATAATGGGAGATGTCAAGCCTTGAGGACTCTATGCCCTTCTGTGTTCCGTACTGCCAAACGTGCTGTCCGAGCACTCGTTTCGCTGCCCCGCCGATGACGTGTGTTGCCGTGTGATTCTTCATGAGACTGTAACGCTTATCCCAGGCGATAGTGCCCTTCACTTTCTGGCCTTCTTCAGGAGCGTCGCCCTTTATCCTGTGAACTATGACGGTGCCAACTTTTTGGACGTCAGTTATCTCTGCTGTTTTTCCGTCAAACCTGATGTGGCCCGTGTCTGGCGGTTGACCTCCGCCCTCTGGGAAGAAGCAGGTTCTGTCAAACACTATAAACTCGTTTTGGACCACTTTCAGAACCTTTGCGTCAAACTCCTTCAAGTATTGATCCTCGTAGTAGAGCTGTTCTGTTCGCGGAAGGTCTGCAACAGCTTTTTCTAGCCACTCTTTGGACGTGGCTTCTTCTTCGACTGGTTTAGACACCTGCAAGTGTCTCTCAGCGATCAGATTGTAGAAGTTGTCCGGAACCTCCACTTTGAGGCCTTCTTTCTCCGCTGCCTGTTTGACGATCTCAGGTGGTAGCCCGTGAGAGTCGTAAAGCTCCGTCAACGTTTCTGCAGGCACCTCTTTCCTGCCCTTTTCTTTCAATTCTGCAGAGATGCGCTTAACCATTCCCTCGCCGCGCTTGATCGTTTCCTCGAACTTCTTCTCTTCGACCTTCACCATCTCCATAATCTCGTCACGCATCTCCCTAAGACGTGGAAAGTCTTCACGCCATAGGTCAACTTGCATGTCCATGATGTCGTACAGTTTGTCCGGAATGTCGAGCGCTTTCAGCAGTCGGTAAATTCTTCGGAAGACGAGTCTGGCCAAGTATCCTTCCTGAATGTTCGAAGGGACGACACCTTCAGAAAGTATGAAACTCAAGCATTTCGTGTGGTCGGCCACTGCGAAGGCATTCTCAATTGGACCGACGAACCTGTCCAGTTCGCTTGCTTTCATCCCGACAAGCTCAGCCTCCTTCTTTCTTGTTTCCAGCCTGCTTGCTGCTTTGTCCAGGCTCACCAAGCCCGAGACCCTTGCCACTTTCACGAGCATCTCGTTGTCGATTTTTGTTAACCCGGCCATCTTGAATATTCTAGCAAGAAGTTCACCGTAGATCGCGTGAAACCCGCTTGGCGCACCTTGAGAAACCCACGCGTAACGGTCTATGCCGTAGCCCGTGTCTACCGTTCGGATCGGCAGCTTAACGAACTCGCTTTTTGTGACCTTGTACTGCATGAAAACGAGCGTGTCAACCTCGAGGCCTCGGATAATCGATTCGACGCAAGGACCCGCGTTTCCGCCGCCTACCCAGACCGCTTCCTTATACGTTATCTCGTGAGACTTCACGCCAAGGTCTTTCGTGACCCATTCGTGCTGATAACGCACCGTCTGGTCTTTCCAGTAGACCTCCTTGTCTGGGTAGTTGAACGCGTGTGCGCCGCCCATCTCAAAGATT
This sequence comes from Bathyarchaeia archaeon, assembly GCA_049521795.1. GTDB lineage: Archaea > Thermoproteota > Bathyarchaeia > Bathyarchaeales > Bathycorpusculaceae > DASPPK01. Next base: position 36,906 of record JBEKOM010000005.1, on the reverse strand, counting down.
GTCAGATGTCTGCCAAAGGTGGGTCCGGTGTTGTCAATGTCGACGAGTCGGATGCAGGGTTGAGAAATGACCAGGGGGTTCGCCGGAGGCGGTGCAAGCCCGTCGGTCACGTACGGTTGGAAGTCGATTATGCTTGCGTGTGTCAGGTAGAGGTCTTCTCTCCATCTTGCTACAACCGGGTAGGGTTTTATGCGTGCGTGTCCATGTTTTTCGAAGAATGAGAGGAAGGATTCGCGCATTTCACGCAGGTTGTAGCTTTTCTTTGTCGGAGGATTATTCAAAAAAGTGTATGAAGCGCAGCCTTCTGACGTTGCTTCGCCACAAGTTTCTTGCTGCGGGTTCTGAGTCCAAAAGTACGTATCGCACTTGGGGCACAGCTTTCTAACGAACCCTTGTTCATGGAAAAACGGAAGATCGTACTCCTCAGCTGGAAATCTCTTCAACTTCAGTCGCTCCGACGAACTAAGGAACCAGATTTTTCAAAGAATTAACAAGAAACGGACATTTAAACTATTTCGCTGAACGTCTTCGCTGACGCTCATAGGCCCTCCTCGCGTCTTCACTTTCGCAAGTCCCGGCTTCGAAGCGATCCTCATCCAAGTTTGAGCCTTATGAGGAAGCCCGTGATGAAACTTCCCGCGAAAGGCAGTATTGATATGACGCCGATCAGCCGTGAGAACGCTGAGCCAGCTGAGCCGAGCAAACCTGTCAGTGCGGTTCAGAGGACATCATAGTTTATGTTAATTATGCCTCGCGTGCTCAAGTAGATAAGCGCCAGTATGAAAACACCTATCAGAACGGGTACGAGCTTGCTGAGCTTCTTGAGGGCAAACCCGACGATGAAGCCGCCTACCCCGCCGACGCCCAACTGGAAAACAAGTGGCGAGACAACCTCGCTCAAGCCGAGCCTTCTCTCTGTTTCAAGCTAGTCAGAGTCTGATTTAAATGCGTTTTGCCGATAAATTAGGGCTAAAGAGCAAGGAGGAGGTGGACGATGGCAGACGAAATACTGGACATATACATACTGAATCTGTTGGCGACGCTCGGCATGTTCGCAGTCCTCGTTTTCCGCGCATGGCTTGAACTGAAGAATTACCGCTTAATGTGGAAGGAGCTGGAGTGGCGACAAACATACTCGACTATGGGAAGACTGCTTAAAGCGGAAAAAGACCTCTTCTCAAAGGTTGAGGGGGGCGACGAGCTGTACGAGATGCTGCAAGAGATCTTCAAGGTAGATCAAAAATAGCCTCAGGGGAAGTGCCATTCGCTCGACAATTCTTCAACCTGTTCATGGCGCTTCTCCATCCCATAACGGACAAAAGGCTTAGTCAAGTGTCTCTGAGACCGGGTCGAAGTTATGTAAAGGCCTCTTCTTACTTCCCGTTTCACTTTAGCCTCAACCTTTGTGAGAGAAGGGTATCTCGCGTCGCACCTGTCGCATCTGAAACCCTTTTCCTTTCCCATTGACTTGAGTCGTTTCCCGCATCTTGAACACAGCGGGTTGTGAAAGACGATTTGTGATGCAAGCTTCAGCAATCGGATTTTCTCAAGGTTTATGGTCAGAGGCGTGCTCGGCAAAGGGGAACGGACACCACCGTAGACTTCCACTTGATCCCCAACGATCAGTTTCTTTACCACGGCGCGAAGAGCTCCCGTGGGTTCGTAGGCTGCGCAATCCACTTCACAGCTCTCGTCTTTAATCGAGAAGATCACGTGTCTTCCCCGAATCATCCTAGGGCCAGCCGAGACTGTTCCCCTCGCGATGAGTGGACTGTAGGGCGTTATCCCGCTTAGCTTCTCAACTCGTTTGAGATGTGCGTCCGTTCCTTGATTCGTGCGAAAGATGACCCATCTCTCGATGGGTTCAAGAACCTTGAGCATTTGAAAAGCATTTTTCACGATTTTTGCGCTTTCGCCTCGTATGCCGAAAAGAATCGGGTCTGGTCCTCGAGGAGTGATTATGACCCTTCTCTTCTCCGCATCGACGTTGTTGAACGTGTATGGCCTCGTTGCCGCGTCCATCTCAAAGACTGAAGCCTCATCTACCATTCGCTTTGACCCAATGTTTTCCGGAGTCCGGTACGCGATGATTTCGTACGTGTGGTCTGCTTGCAGGTTCTCTCCAACAGCTGCCAACGCGCCGATGACTCCTCTGCCACTCTTGAATCCGATTGCCTCACCTTTAAACTTCTTTAGGAGCCTCGTTGCATCTTGCAGGTTTACTACTCCTGTTATGGTCTTTCTTGCAAAAGTGCCGAGTTCCCTCGGAATCGTGGGTGACTGAAAAACCACTATGCCTGGGTCTGTGCCTCTGCATTCCATGTCCGCTTGATTCTCAACTGTCGAGATCACTGTTTCCTTGACTTTGTCCGCAACACCTTCATCAAGCTGAATTCTGAGGCACAGTGCGCCGTTTCCCCTCGTTTTCCAGGGAACGTTAGGGTTCAGCCTGATCAAGTTAGGATAGTCGATGAAATCGGCGTCCAGCTTTAGCAGTTTCTCCACGAGGAGAGCTGCGACGTAAGTTGTGCACCCCCTTCTGGTCGAGTCCGTATCGTCGAGTCCAATGTGCATCGTTTTCTTCATTCAGAGCAGCCTGTTCTCTTTCGAATAAGTCAGAATAGAACGTAAATAAAGGGATTGTTTGTCTTCGATAAAAAGGGGGAGTGCTTGCTATTTTGCTCCTTCTTCAACGACGATCATGGTCAGCGTTGACCTGACCTTGTCGAGTCTCCTGACCTTCCACGTCACGATCTCTTTCAGTCTGTCCATCGTGTCTGCCTTCACTCTTGCTATTATGTCGTAGACTCCGTAGACAGCGTTTGCTTCTTCAACTCCCTCTACCTTCTTCAGGTCTTTCAGCACGTCTGCTTCTGAACCGATTTCTGTATTTATCAACACGAATGCCGTTGGCATTTGCATCTCCGCCTCTATTGTTTGGCTCTCTGCATTAAAATGTTTTGCTGCGAGCCCTGCTGGCCTTACTACGGCATATTTCAGGAAATGTTGCGTATCAGGACTAACGGATATGCTTATCTTCAGTTTCAAAGCACTAGGCTACTGGGGCTCCAGGCTTGTTGAAAGATGCATTGACCAGCCGAGAAATGCGCGTTCTGGAAGTTAACTCTGAGTACTTCGGTGTCCCTAGGCTTCTGTTGATGGAGAACGCTGGGCACTGCGTCGCCTGCCAGGTTGCTTCACGCTTCAAACCGGGAAAGTCTGTTGCGATCTTCTGCGGGTTGGGCGGAAACGGCGGGGACGGATTCGTCGCCGCGAGACACCTCTCTTCTATGGGCTTCAAAGTCACGGTAATTCTTGCGGGCAAGAGCAAGGACATCTTGGACAAGGAAGCTCTACAAAATCATAAAGCACTGCAGGTTCTGCAAGACACAATAGTCTTGCATGAAGTCTACGACAGCACGCTGATACCGGAAGTAGACGCGGACGTGGTGGTTGACGCGCTGCTTGGAACGGGCACTAAAGGAAGCCTGAGGCCGCCGGTTCTACAGCTGGTCAAGAAGATCAACGCGGTGGATGCTTTCCGAGTTGCCGTTGACGTGCCAACCGGGATCGACTCGGACACTGGAGAAGTTCTCGGAGCAGCCGTGAAGGCTGATTTGACGATAACTTTTCACAGGTCGAAGAAGGGACTTGAGAAAGCCAAGAAGTTCGTCGGCGAACTGGTCGTGAAGCGCATAGGTTTGCCTAAAGAGTTTGAGAGTTACGCGGGTCCAGGCGACGTTCTGGCAGTCGTGAAGCCAAGGCCATCAGAGTCGCACAAGGGCGATTTTGGACGTTTACTGGTTATCGGTGGAAGCGAAGTTTTCTCAGGTGCTCCCACGTTTGTGGCACAGGCCGCTCTGCGCACTGGCGCTGACCTAGCCTATCTTGCTGCCCCGGAGAAGACCGCCGTCGCCATCTCGTCACTGTCGCCAGACTTGATAACGATAAAGCTTGCGGGAAGTCACTTGAACCTGAGCAACGTTTCAGAGTTGAAAGAACACGTGGAGACTTGTAACGCCGTCGTCTTGGGTCCAGGTCTCGGCTTGCACGATGAAACCAGTGAGGCCGTTAAGGCGATCGTTGACACCGTCGAACATGCTGGAAAGCCGTTGCTCTTGGACGCAGACGGTTTGAAGGCTTTCGCGGGTTTCAAGAGAAAGCTCAAAGTGCCCCTGATCTTAACTCCGCACGCTGGAGAGTACGCTATACTGACGGGGAGAAAACTGCCAGACGCGTTTTCTCAGAAAGTCACGGAAGTGCTAAAGACAGCGGCAAAGCTCAACGCGGTCATACTGTTGAAGGGGCACGTTGACTTAATCTCTGACGGAGACCGTTTGAAACTCAACTTTACAGGCAACCCTGGTATGACAGTCGGCGGCACAGGAGACGTGCTCTCAGGAATCGTTGGAGCTTTCCTCGCTCAAAAAGTCGACCCGTTTGAGGCGGCTGTCGCAGGCGCGTTCGTTAACGGAGCTGCCGGAGACTTCGTCTTCCAAGAAATTGGACCCCACATGGTCGCATCAGACCTTCTCGACTGGATTCCGTACGTTCTGAATAACCCGATGGATCATGCAAGGGTGCAGGAAGCACGTGCAAAGGCAAGTTAAGATCGTCGTTTACAACGCGAAGCAAGATGATCCAAGAAAATGTAGTGCGTCGAAGCTCAGACGATTTGGACTCGTCCGTGAAGTTCTTCAAATAAGGTACCTCCCAAAGAGGGCTATTGTTCTCAATCCTTTTTCAGAAGTTGCCTTTTCTCCCGCCGACAAAGAGCGTGTTGAAGAGTTTGGACTGGCCGGTTTGGATTGCAGCTGGGAGCGGGCTGAAGAAGTGCTTCTGAAACGCGTTAAGGGAACGTCTCGATGTCTGCCCTTCTTGATCGCAGGAAACCCCGTTAACTTTGGCAAGCCAACCAAACTCTCAACTGTTGAGGCTCTGGCTGCAGCCTTGTACATCGTCGGGTTTGAACAGGAGGCTGTTCAGCTGCTTTCCATCTTCAAGTGGGGACACACTTTTCTCGAAATGAACCATGAAAGACTAGAAGGCTACAAAAATGCCCGAAACAGCACAGAAATAGTCGAGATGCAGAAACGCTTCATAGCTGATCTGGATAGGAAATAAAGGTCAATGGGGAAAAAAGATGATTGCTGCAGAATTCAACGTCAGAAATGCGAAAATCCGCCTCGTTCAGGGAGACATAACCGACGTTGACGCTGATGCCATAGTGAACGCGGCAAACCAGACTCTCATGGGAGGCGGAGGCGTCGACGGCGCCATTCACCGAAAAGGCGGACCCACAATACTCGAGGAGTGCAAACGCATAAGAGCTTCAGAGTGGCCGAACGGTCTCCTGACTGGAAAGGCAGTCATCACGTCCGGAGGACGCCTAAGGGCCAAACACGTGATCCACACGGTCGGACCAGTTTGGCATGGAGGGTCACACGGTGAACCAGGTCTTCTGGCTGATGCCTACGAGAACTCGCTGGAGCTGGCTGCTTCCAAAAAGCTGAAAACAGTGGCGTTCCCTTCAATAAGCACAGGAGCATACGAATACCCTGTTGAAAAGGCAAGCCGAACAGCTCTAACCACGGTGAAGCAATTTCTTGAAAGAGAGAGCACGTTGCGCGAAATAACCTTCGCCCTATTCACTGAACACGATCTCAAAGTCTACACGGAAGCAGCAAATGAAATTCTATAAGATGAAGCTCCCGTGCGCGATCTCGAAACGGAAGTCCTGCCATAACCTAGGTCGCAATGGGGTTTCACGAAAAAACTCTATAGGCCGTAGCAACGGTAAATTTCAGTGTGGTCCACTCGTCGCACGACAGTTAGCGCGCGTGAACAGGCGTTCCGTAAAATATGTCTCCAGAGACTATTCGTTTTTGAGCATTATGTCTTTTCCTTCAACTTTCAGCTCATATGAGGTCTCGTCATTGATCTTTGGGTGCATGAAGAGAATTCTTGGACCAGAAACAACCTTACCCGTTGTGATGTTAAATTTGCCGCCGTGGTTGGGACAGGTTACCGTTGTGCCATCTAACGTCCCCTTTGAAAGGTCTCCGCCCCCGTGAGTACACCTATTCCCCATGGCATAATACGAGCCGCCAACGTTGGCAACCAGAATCTCTTTTTCTCCGAACCGAATAGCTTTCATTTTTCCCAAGGGTATCTCCGAGGTTTCAGCAACTTTCACAAATGTCAGTTGTTCCACCTCCTTCTTTACATTTTTCTTTCCTTATTCTCTGTCATTCACCGACAATTCTCGTCTAGGTAAACTCTTTTCTTTCGAAGAGGACCAATCCCAATATCGCGGTTATGATAAAGTACAGTCCTATTATGACTAGCCCTTCGGGGACATAGGCGCTGTAGGGGTTTAGGGCAAATCTTCTCTCGCCTGGAGAGAGGGGTGTGATGTGGTTCGGGTACCCGCTGGGATTTAGTATGTTTCCGATTATTCCGGCCCCGTAGGTTAGGATGAACCAGGGTTCAACACTGACGAGGGTTGCAACAAGCAGTTCTAGCAGTGAGAACACGAAGAGAAATAGGATCGCGGTCACGAGGATAGACATGCTGCTGCTCTTGAACAGTGAACTGAAGAAGAAAGTGAAGCCCATAACTGCTGCCAGGTAAAACCAAGCGTAGAGCAGTGATTGACCAAATTGGATGGGAATGTTAGCGCCAAAATAGTATAACCCGTTGCCAACAGTGATGGCTGCAAAGATGGCGAAGATTATGGTGGCTGCAATGAAGGCTGATAGCCACTTGCCGATGTATATGCTCGATCTTCGGATGGGGTTCGGAACGCCGAAGTAGCCCGTTCTGTTTTGGAATTCGCCACTGATGGCGTCTCCGCCGAAGAATATCCCTCCGAGTACGATCACGAATGTGACGCTGCCGCCCCACCAGCTTGAATAGAATGTCAGCACGCGCGTGCCCGCGTTTTCAAGAGCTGGATCTCCGAGAAAACTTTGGGGGCGGTAGTATCCCACCAAGACGGTGAGGATGGCACTTATTATGACCGTAATGGTCAGGAGTATGAAGAATCTGCGGGATCTGAAGTAGTCGAGGAACGTGTATTTCATGGTGATGCCGACTTGCGTGAGGCTGCTCGGCACTTTGTTATCAGATATTGTTTCTGTTTCATTCATGTTTGATCACACCGTGCTCGTGATAAGTTTGAGATATGCGTCTTCGAGCTCCGATGACGCTGGTCTGTAACTGATCACTCCGATGTTCATTTTCACCAGGTCAGAGAGAATCTTTTCTTGTGCGTCTGAGCCTCCGCTGAACCTGATTGTCAAGCTCCTGTCGTTTTTTCTCTCCGCCGTTACTATGCTTGCAATAGCCGCTATTTTCTTGATTGTCAGCTCGGAATCGATTGGACGTTTCAGCTCAACCTCCACGATGTTTTCTCCTCCCGTGAACTTCGCTGTCACGTTGGGAATCGTGTCGTAGACGACTAGCTTTCCATGATCGATCATCGCGACTTCGTCGCAGACTTCTGAAACCTCACTGAGAATGTGGGAACTCATGAAAATCAGTCTCTTCTTGCTCTTAAGGGATTTCACGATGCCTCTGACTTCGCTCATTCCTCTTGGGTCCAGACCGTTAGTAGGCTCATCCAGAAGAAGTATTGTTGGGTCGCTCAGAAGCGCCGAGGCGATGCATATTCTCTGTTTCATTCCCTTGGAAAACTTGCCAACCCTCTTATCCATCCATTCTTCCATGCGAACTTCTGAAACGGCTTCCTCTATTCTCTTGCTTCGCTCTGCACTCGGCACTCCTCTTATCTCAGCTATCATCATGAGCGCTTCTCTGGGCGTTAGCGAGGGGTAGATTTCTGGAGTTTCAATCATGGCACCGACAGAAGCAAGTGCTTTTTTCTTGTCAGTGTGCACGTTGAAACCGTTTATCAGAGCTTCTCCAGAAGACGGCCTGATCAGGTCAGTGAACATTTTTAGAGTGGTTGTCTTCCCTGCGCCGTTCGGGCCCAAGAATCCAACGCACTTCGACCCTTCGATTCTCAGGTTCAGATCTGACACTGCTACGAAAGAGCCGTACTTTTTGGAAAGTTTTGCGCATTCGATACTCGGATTTGCCAAAGTGATAGACTCCTTTCTTATCTTGTCATCATTCTTCTGAAGACGGGAACGGCTATTGCTGTCATGATCGCTCCGAACACTATCATTACCGTAAGCTCAGTTGTTATGTCAGGTATTCCTGCGCCTAGAACCATGACTTTCCTTAGGGCTTGCGATGCGTAGGTAAGGGGAAGCACTCTTGAGATGTCTTGCATGTACCAGGGCATCTGCTGTATGGGGAAGAATACTCCGCTGAGGAACATCATGGGGAACATCAGTGTCATCATCATCATCTGCGCTGTCTCTTGGTCTTTTGCGAAGGACGTTATCACGATGCCGAGGCCGACAAAGCTGAACACGCCTAGCAATAGCAGCCCGAAGACAAGCACGATGCTTCCTTGAATTGCAACGTGGAACAAACCTGCAGCCAATACTAGTATAATGGTTCCTTGCAGCAGGCCTCTGGCAGTCTGAGCTAGAGTTTTCCCAAGTATTATGGACAGCCTATTGATCGGTGCAACCATCATCCCGTCCAAAGTGCCGACTTCCTTTTCTTGGGATATCGCCACAGGGAGCCCTGTCATGACGCTCATCATTACGGTCATGGCCATTATTCCTGGCGCGATGAAGTCGAAGTAACTGGGGGTTCCAGGTACAACTCCTATTGTCTGAACATTGTAAGGCTTCACGATTGCTAGAGAACTAGTTGCGTTTAGCATCTGAAGAGCTAACATTGTTCCCATGTTGTCAAATACCGTCGACAAAGATGCCTGAATGGTTGCCGATACTTGAGGATTAGACTGGTCGGTAACAATGATTAGAGTACCTTGTTGGCCTGTAAAAATGCTCTGAGTGAAATTGCTTGGGATGATTATCCCTCCTTCGATATCGCCTTTCTGAACCATTCTTCTGATGTCGTTAGCACTTGACGCGTTGGAGAGAACCATCATGCTTGTGTTTCTGTTAATCTGCTGCAAGATCGCGATGAAACTTTGGCTCGCACTGGTGGAAAAATTGGCATAGCTCATGTCTTCGTTCACGAGTGCAACTGGCAGGTTAGTTGGTAAGCTGTTGCCTGACGGGTATATGAAGCCAATCATGACCATCATGAACAGCGGCATCAGGATAAGTAAGACAAGCCCTAATCGGTTCCTGAAAAGTTCTGTCAGATCTTTCCAGGCAATCCTAAAACTGTGTGAAAGCAGAGTTCTTGCGCCCACACTGCTCACCTTACCCTTCCTTGCGGGGGCGCCCCAAAGCGTCGACGACCCATCGCCATCGGTATCTTCTGGTCCGCACTATCTCTTACCTCGTGACCAGTTATGTGCAAAAACACATCCTCAAGTGTGGGCTGAAGGTTTTCAATAGAGTTTATCTTTCCGCCTTTCGCTCTCACTGCGTCGATTACTGAGTCGAACGCCTCACTGCCGTGGACGATGATTCTCAAATGGTTGGAATTTTCTTGAGTAACAGCATCAGTGCATCCGCACGCCTGGATTGCCTCAATAATGTCGGGTGATAAATTTCCAATCTCCAGTTTCAGTATTGTTGTGTCCGCTCCAGAAATCACTCTTTTCAAATTCGTTGATGTATCAAGCGCAACTATCTTAGCATGGTCCATGATGCCGATGCGGTCGCACAGCAAATCAGCATCCACCATCATGTGCGTCGTTATGATAATCGAGGTGTGATTTTCTCTATTGAGTTTCTTTATGAACTCTCTGATCTCAACAGACGACTGAGGATCCAAACCTAGAGTTGGCTCATCCAAGAATAACACTTGGGGCATGTTGAGCAGCGCCCGTATTACGTTCATCCTCTGTCGCATGCCAGTAGAAAATGTACCTGCTTGAGCGTTCTTCCATTTCGTAAGTTGAACCAGCTCTAACAGGTCATCAATTCTCTTATTTAAGATGTTTTTAGGGATGTTGAAGAGATTTCCGAAGAAAACCAAGTTCTCTTTGGCTGTCAACCGGTTGTACAGTATCATTTTTTCGGACACGATGCCTATCAGTTTCCGCACCTCGGTATCGTCCTTAATTATGTCGTAACCGCCAACCGTGGCGGTTCCTTTCGTGGGTCTTGCTAACGTGGAGAGCATGCGTAAGGTTGTGCTCTTGCCAGCTCCGTTGGGTCCGAGCAGACCGAATATCTCGCCTTTTTTCACATTGAAAGAGATGTTGTCAACTGCAACGAAATTGCCGAAGGCCTTCGTTAAGTTCTTGACCTCGATTATTGGGTCATTTTCCAAGAGGGCATCACCGCCAGATATTGTTCGTTGCAATATATCGTAGTAAAATATAAATATTCCGATAATACTCAGATGAGAAAGATGAACCCAAAATGCAGTGCGAAGACGAAATAACTGCTGGGCACTGGCTTAAGGAAACGCAGAAGGGCTATATACGTGTTGCCGCGCTGATTCTTCTCAGCAAGAAGCCGTATCACGGCTATGAAATAATGAGAGAGATCAAGGAAAGAACCATGGGTTTTTGGAGACCGACCGCTGGCGGCATCTATCCTATGCTTCGAAACCTAGAAGACTCGAAATATATCGAGGGAAAATGGGCGGTTCAGAAGAAAAGGAAAAGAAAGATATTTCGAATCACCGCGGCGGGCACGCAGGTTTTAAAGCGGTCTCTGGCCAAAGAGAGTCAAATTGCTAATAGCATGAGCGGCTTGTTCACAGATTTCATGAAAGACGTGTTGGATGTAGAGAAGATCGTTTCAATCCCGAGAATACCGAACCTTTTCTCAGTCTTTCTTGAGGAGAGAAAAGAAAAACCGGAAGATACGATGAACGTTTTAGAAGGCAAGCGCAAACAAATTGAGAAAATGATAAAAGAGTTACAGAAAGAGCTAGCGGCAATCAACAGGAGAGTAGCCCAAGAAAGGTTTGAGCAAAAGGGCGGAAAGCGAATCTAAACAGTGGAAGGAGCAGCGCAGAGTGCTCGTAAAGCTTGACATTAACTGTAATGATCAGCCTATGTGCGAAGTTAGGGCAGAGGGCAACGATATCTTGGTAAGAGTTTAAGGTTTATGTGATGCCATGAGAATCACTGTTTTTGGAGCAACTGGTAATACAGGTATACGAGTCGTCGAACAGGCAGTTGCCGCCGGAGATTATGTTGTAGCTTATGTTCGTAATCCATCCAAGCTGAACATTAGCCATGAGCATTTGAAGGTTATTCAAGGCGAATTGACTGATGAGCCTTTGATCGAAAGTGCAGTATATGGGGCAGATGCAGTTATCAGTGTTCTGGGTCCAAGAGGCGATTCGAAAAACAAGCCAATTACGCGCGGAATGCAGAGTATCATTGGTGCCATGAAGAAACAAGGCATACGGAGACTAATCATGACTTCAACCCTTAGCGCTAAGGATCCAAACGACCCGCTGAACTTGTTAAGGTTACGATGCACGATGCGTACGAAGAGATAGTCAGCGTCGCAGAAACGGTACGCGACTCCGATCTTGATTGGACCATCGTGCGTTTGACAATGCTTAACAATAATCCCAAATCTGGAAAAGTCAGAGCTGGCTACGTAGGCAAGGGCGAATTGGGCACATGGACTTCGCGTGCAGATTTGGCCGATTTCCTGCTCAAACAAGTGCAGGATACGAAGTATCTGCGGCAAGCGCCTGCCATTAGCAATTAGCGCGCGCACTTTTTCTAGAAATGAACTCGATCCCCTTAGGTATGGGCCCCGGCGGACCCGATATTTCCTAAGCGATTAGCTCGCGTTGCTTTATTACTGTGAGGAAATACTTAAGTCACCATTGACACTCTACCCGATAAAGTGGCGAAACACTTGAAGGCGTTGGTCCTAAGCGGGGGAAGAGGCACCAGGCTCAGGCCTCTGACGTTCACGCTGGCAAAGCAGTTGATCCCCGTCGCAAACAGGCCTATTCTCGGCTACGTTCTCGACCAGGTCGCCGAAACGGGAATAACCGACGTTGGTCTGGTCATCGCGCCAGAGACTGGAAGCTACGTCAAGGAATACGTCAAAGATGGCGCAGAATGGGGTTTCAACGTCACCTACATCACTCAAGAGCCGTTGGGCCTAGCACACGCGGTCAAGACCGCCAAAGGCTTCCTGAAAGAAGAAAGCTTCGTCATGTGCCTGGGAGACAACCTTCAAGGTTTAGGAATAGTTAACCTCGTCAAACGGTTTCAACGAGAAAAGCTCGACGGACTGATCCTCCTGAAAGAAGTGGAAGACGCAACTAAATACGGTGTAGCCGTCTTGGACAGAGAAGGCAACATAAAGCAGCTCATAGAAAAGCCTAAGGAACCCCCGAGCAACCTCGCAATAGTCGGCACCTACATACTCTCCAACAGGATCCACCAGGCCACAGAAAGGATCAAACCCTCATGGAGGGGTGAACTGGAAATAACTGACGCATTGCGAGAAATGATAAACATGGGGTTCAAGGTCAAAGCTGGAGTACTCAAGACGTGGTGGATAGACACAGGCAAGAAGGACGACATACTCTCGGCCAACGCGAAAATATTGGACGAGTACATAAAGAGAAGCGTTAAGGGAAAAGTTGAAAACAGCACCGTCGAGGGAAGAGTCAGGGTAGACGCTGGAGCGAAGATAACGAACAGCACGGTCAGAGGCCCGTGCACTATCGGCAAGAACACGGTGGTAGATAACTCCTTTGTAGGACCGTACACGAGTATTGGAGACAACTCACGAATCGTGAGCTCCAACGTGGAATACTCTGTGATCTTGGAGAACGCTGTGGTTCAGGACGTTGACAGGCTGGAGGAAAGCCTCATAGGCAAGAACGCTGTGGTTTGCAAGAACAGAAAGACCAAAGCGATAAGACTTCACGTTGGAGACTATTCAGAGGTGGAAATATGAAAGAGTACCCGTTGAAAGGAGTGAAAACCAACGAGATAGACATCCTGCCTGACGAAAGAGGCTTTTTCGCCGAGGCGCTAAGACAAGACTGGAAAGAAATGTTTGAAGACGAATGGATGACACAGGTGAACGTTAGCAGCAGCTACCCAGGCATCGTTAGAGCATGGCACAAACACGTGAGAGGACAAGTGGACTACTTCTTCGTGCTGAAAGGAGCAATGAAGATCTGCGCCTATGAAGAAGAGACGGGAAAACTGGCAGAAGTCATAACCAGCGCCGAAAAGCCGACGATCGTGAGAATACCGGGCAAGTACCTGCACGGGACAAAAACCGTCAGCAATGAACCATCATTGACGGTCTACTTCGTGACAAGACTCTACGATTACAAGAATCCAGACGAAGTCCGCAGGCCGTGGAACGACCAGAAGATAGTTCCGACGGAGATAAACGGCAAGAAAGACGACCCTCGCGTGGGCAAACCATGGGACTGGTTCAGTCCTCCGCACAAGTGAGAGGGCCAGAGCAATGAGAGTGTTAGTCACAGGCGGTGCAGGGTACATTGGCTCCGTCCTCACGAGAGCCATCTTGGAGAAAGGCCACGACGTAACGTGCCTCGACAGGCTGTTCTTTGGAACCGACCCGATAGAAGACGTAAAAGACAAAATCACCCTGATCAAGGACGATATCAGATGGTTTAAGCCGGAAGTACTGAACGGAGTAGACGCCGTCCTCGACTTGGCATCACTTTCAAACGACCCGAGCGGCGAACTTGACCCCCAGAAGACTCTGGAAATAAACCACAAAGGAAGAGCGCGAGTAGCCGCTCTGTCTAAGAAACACGGCGTAAGAAAATACGTTCTCGCCAGCACATGCAGCGTCTACGGCTTCCAGGAAGGAACTCTGACCGAACAGTCAGGCCTGAACCCCTTAACAACGTACGCGAAGGCCAACATGCTGGCTGAAAAAGACATACTACCCCTGGCCGACAAATCCTTCACCGCGACGGCACTCAGACAAGCAACTGTGTACGGTTTTTCCCCAAGAATGAGGTTTGACCTAGCGATAAACGGCATGGTTCTAGGCTTCTTCAAAAACGGCAAAATACCCATCATGAGAGACGGCAAGCAGTGGCGCCCCTTTGTACACGTGAAAGACACGTCAAACGCGTTTATCAGAGTGCTAGAATCGGACCCGGAACTCGTCAACGGCCAAATCTTCAACGTCGGCAGCGACGAGCAGAACGTGCAGGTCTTTGACCTCGCCAACTTGGTCGCAGAAGCCATCAAACTGCCCCTTAACTATGAATGGTACGGCACACCTGACAAGCGAAGCTACAGAGTCAGCTTCGACAAGATCAAGAAGACACTCAACTACGTAACAGATTATTCGCCGAAAAAAGGGGCGAAAGAAGTGTACGACGCCCTCAAGGAAGGAAAACTCAACCCCGACGACCCGAAAACGATAACCGTCAAATGGTACCGCAACCTTCTGGAAATGCACGCTTTCCTCAAAGACATCGAGGTCAAAGGGGCAGTACTGTGAAGATCACGATCATAGGCTCAACCGGCCAGCTCGGCACAGACCTCGTGAAAGCGCTGCGTGGCAAACACGAAGTCATAGGCCTAACACATCAAGACTTAGAAGTCACAGACTACAACAGCTGCCTAATTCTGAAAAAAGACCGCCCAGACATTATAATAAACACCGCTGCATTCCACAAAACAGACCAATGCGAAGACGAGCCGCTGAAAGCGTTCTCCGTAAACGCCGTAGGCGCCAGAAACATAGCCACAGTGTCCAAAGAAATCGGGGCCACAGCCACGTTCATAAGCACAGACTACGTCTTCGACGGCTCCAAGAAGGAACCCTACACGGAAGATGACGTTCCAAACCCAATCAACACCTACGGAATCTCAAAATTAGCAGGTGAACTCTTCACAAAACAAAACCCCAAACACTACATCGTAAGAATTTCAAGCCTCTTCGGCGTCGCAGGAGCAAGCGGCAAGGGAGGAAACTTCGTCGAAACAATGATAACAAAGGCAAAGAAAAACGAGCCACTAAGCGTAGTCGACGACGTTTGGATGACCCCCACATACACGAAAGACGCAGCAAGAGTGATTCAGGAAATCGTAGAAAAACGGCTGCCCTCAGGAATCTACCACGCGTCAAACCAAGGCCAGTGCACATGGTTCCAGTTCGCCGAGGAAATATTTAGACTCGCAGGGTTAGACTCACCGCTAAACCCGATAAGGACAAGTCAACAGCCAACGAAGGCTCACAGGCCTAGTTTTTCAGCTATGAAAAGCACGAGACTGTCAAAACACGGCATACAAACAAGAGAATGGAAAGAAGCCCTTGCCGATTACCTGGCTGAAAAAGGACACATGAGCAAGACTGGCTTCACAGAGGAAATGCGTTAACATAGATGTTGCACGAAATGAGCCTTGAATTTTGCGTGCGCCAGTTAATTGTCGAGTAGTTCCTCGTGCCATTTCTTGCTGTACTTCAACGGTGACAGTTTTTCTCCTTCAGCAGGCTTCCTAAAGATGTAGAGGTGTTCGTGAGCTATCTTGTAGAACTCGTACTTTCTGCCTCTCCACTTCTCTCTTGTCGTCTTCGTCTTCCATTGAAGTTTTATGATGTCTTCTTTCAACACGAAGCCTGCGTCTAAGAACACTTCCAAGATTCTGGCAGATATTGGAACGTAGTGGAGATGCTTCCGCGTGTCACCTATCAGTACGGCGCAGCACTTGTTGTGCTTCAGAACTCTGAAGGCTTCTTCTGCGACAACCCGCATTTCTTTCAGATAGCCTCCGAGTTTTTGACTCGAAAGGTCTCCTTCAACTCTACTGTTCGTATAAGCGACTATTCCCGCGTATGGCGGATGAGTTGCAATGAGGTCTATCGAATCGTCTTCGATGAGGTTAAGGTTCCGTGCATCTCCAACATAGGTTCTGATTTTGAGGTCTTCAGGATAGTCTGAGTCAAACGGGTTATAGGAGAAATTTAGTCTATCAAGGGCGACCATGATGGCGTCTCTGTTTATGTCAACCCCCACTGCGTTTCTGCCCAGCAATCTACATTCCACGAGAGTTGTCCCGGAACCTACCATCTGGTCCAGAACCACGTCATACGGATTCGTGTACTTGAGTATCAGATTCCTCGGAATGTAGGGCGACCAGTTGCCTCTGTAATTGCCCACATGCGTAGCCCAGTTTCCTCTGTTTCGAAAACTCCACACCGTAGAGATTTCCGGAACATAATCCCTTGGCGGAGCAAAATCAGAGGTTTTCCAGTCATTCCCTATTTTCACTTCCTGGTTTTCTATCCTGACAACCTTTTTGTCTGCAACAAACTTCTTGAAATCCTCAAACGTAACAGATTCCATTGAACGATATGGTTCTTCTACCAGCGTCGATTTACGATTACACACAAACCTCACTTCCTCTTTTCCACGCTTACCCGTGCCAGGCGCGACCGCTAAGATGGCACGACAATTCTCTCCGTCAACGGTTTCCGAGGTTAGACTCGCACCTCTGTATTCCATTCAGGTGCGAGGAAATAAAAAACCTGTTATCCTCAACGCTTTCTAGAGAGGTTTCCGTGTTGGGTTTTTCCCAGCTTCGGGACGGTGGTCAACTGTCTCCCAACGTGGTCAAAACGCATTATGGCATCAGCGTCGAAAGATGGGTCTCCATTCTCCATGCCATAAAAGGGATCAAGTTGGACTGCTGCACATATGAGATAAGATGGCATCGTTTAAGCGTGCCGAGATTTACCGCTCGCTGTGCTTTTTTGAGGTTCCAATTCTTTTACTCGCGTCTCTATGAACTCGGCGACTTTGTCTTGGCTGAACATTTTTTCTGCTTCTTGTTTGTTCAACTGTTCTCTTATCATTTCCAAAGTCTTTTTGACGTCGAAAGGCTTCAGTATGTAGGCGTTTGCTTCCCTGTTCAGGGCTTCAACGGCGTTTTGCTGGGATGGATAGCCTGTGATAATTATCTTTCGCATCTTCGGCGTCGTGTCTTTCATTTTTGTCAGAAGCTCTGTTCCTTCCATGTCTGGCAGGCGAATGTCTATCAATGCTAGATTGTAGTACTCGCTGTGGGTTTTCTCTATGGCTTGCTTTCCGTTTTCTGCAGTTTGCACATAGTAGCCCTCGCCCCTGAGTATTGCCTCTAGCGTTTTTCTTATGCTTTTGTCGTCGTCGACAACAAGGATTCTGGCATGTTCACCCAAACCTGTTCACCTCCGTCCGCTACAGGACTGATCGGAACGATAATCGTGAATGTGGACCCTTTCGCAATTTCGCTCTTAACCGAGATCTTGCCCTTGTGTGCCTCCACCATTCGTTTGCAGATGGGCAGGCCGAAGCCCATTCCTTTCGCTTTCGTCGTAAAAAGCGGGCTCCAAAGCTTGTCAAGCACGCATTTTGTCATGCCTTCTCCAGTGTCTGCGAAAGAGAATTCTTCGTTTTTGTCTGATTTCTTGCTTCTTATTGTCAATGTCCCCCCCTTTGGCATGGCTTCGACAGCGTTCTTGATTATGTTTATGAAGACTCTTCTCATTTTTTCGATGTCAACTCGGATCCTTGGGTCGTCTCTCGATAAGTTCTTAACCTGAATGTTTCTTGGAATCTTAACAAGCGACAGGGCCTCTTTCAGCATCGCTTTTGGGGTGGTCTCTGAGAATTCAAGTCTGATCTCCCTTGAGTATTCCAAGAGGTCGCTGATGATCTTGTTTGAACGTTGAACGTCTTCTTCTATGATGCCAAGCATTTCCCTAGATTTCTGGTCCAACTTCGGGTTTGAATTTGCCTTAATGTAATATGCTGCCCCAGCGATTCCTGTGAGTGGGTTGCGCAGGTCATGTCCTACCATACCTGCCAGTTCACCGATAGCCGCCAACCTCTCATTCTTCAGCAGCTTCGCTTGAGCTTCCATCAACTCTTTTGTCCGCTCTTGAACCTTCACTTCAAGCTCGCCCGCATATTCCGAAATCTCGGCCTTGGCACTGTCCAATTGCTGAATCAGCTGAGCATTCTCAATTGCTACCGCTGCCTGATGCAAGAAGAGTTCCAACGGCATCAAAGACTCCTTAGTCGGGCGTCTTCCGTCCGCCGGGTCATCCATGCTTAGTCGACCTACGATGCGTCCGTCAGCCAATCGAAGCGGAGCATAGACAGTGTCTTGCGGATGCCAGTCAACCATCTCTTCAGGCTCAAGATGGCTCAGGACACTCGCCTTGTACCCGTACTTTTCTCTAACCCACGGATCATTCCATGGAAGGTAGAAGAATTCGCCGATTTTGAAGCGCTCAAATTCTAGCCCCAGCCGCTCACGGACCACGTGCCCCGGGGGCCTGTTCTTCCATAGAAACTCTCTTTCCTCGTCCGTTATGCCGACGGCCACCATGTCATCCGGGCTTCTCATCTCCATGTTTTCGTCTCTCAGAGAGATGACGACTCTTCGCCATCCGAACTCTCTGATCGCCTCGGCGATCGTTTGGAGGCGGCGGCGTAAGTCCGCGGTGTGAATCATCTCAGCCGAGCTTTTCATAAGCGAAGCCATCTGGCCCGAACGGTTCTCAATCTCCATCCGTTTCAACAGGTTGCTGACCGCCGTTGCGGCGTGTGAAGCCAAAATCTGCAGCAACGTAGCGTCTTTTTCGCTGAATGCTCCGGGTTTCCTACTTCCTACGTCTAAGACTCCCAGTACTCGGTCTTCTGCAAGAACTGGAACAGCAAGTTCTGATTGGATGCCGCGGAAACCTGCAACGTAATCTTTTTCTTTATTCACGTCTGGAACAAGAATGGGTTCACGAGTTTTTACGGCCCTGACAGTTATGCCTCTTGTTCCGTCAATTCGCAGATTCGTAAGCACAGGTCTTGCGTGCCCTCGGTGACATGCGATCACAAGCTTGTTTTTCTCTATGGACATGAACGTTGCATACTCGAAACCCAACGTTTTATGTATGGCGTCTAATGTCCATTTGTAGACCTCATCGAGAGTCTTGGCAGCATTCAGCTTCCCACCGTGCAAGTTTAGCGCTCGAGAACGCTCTTCGCCCTCTATGAGCTCACTTGTTCTTTCTTTGACCAACTTCTCTAAACGTTCAGAATGAGACTTAAGCTCCTTCTCCAACCGAATACGCTCAGTAACATCCTCCACCATTTCAATAGCTTCAATGACTTTGCCATCCTTGTCCTTGATCGGAGACGATATCACCCTAAAATGCATGGTTTTGCCACCGACGGAAGCACTCTTGATCGATTCATGCACTTGCCCGTCCACCAGCGTCTTGTACGTCGGACAATAGGAGCAGACGCCCTCTCTTGGCGGATTGTTGAAAACCTTGAAGCAAACAGGTTTCTTCGAAACCTCGACATCCGGGAACCACTTTTTCATCTGGGTGTTCGAAGCCAGAATCTCCATGTTCGAACCTATTACTAGGATGCCAACAGCTATGTTGTCAACGACACTTCTGTACTTCCTCTCAGACTCGCTTAGAGCTTCTTCAGCTTTCCTGCGCTGAGTGATGTCTTCCATGGCTAAGCCAACGCAGTTGTTGGGAAGCGGTAAAAACCTCAGATGAAACACTTTGTTGGAAATTCGTTCGTCGCCATAGTGAAATTCCTCCAGTTCCCTAGTCTCGCCAGTTTGAACAACCTCCATAAAGATGTTCGGAACCTCTGTCCTGAGAAGAGCAGGATAGATTTCAGCCAGAGTTTTTCCCAGAATCTTTCTTCTCGGTACTCCAGTTGCCTTTTCCGCCGCAGGATTGGACAGAACAAGCCTGAAAGAGCCCAAATCATCTGGGTTTTCAAGCTTCCAAACATCTAAGCCAATTTGAACACTCTGCACTAGTTCTTCATAAAACCGGTAAACGTCAAACATGCGCCTTTTCTCGCTCTTGACTCTTAGCGCATGTCCCGGTACACTGGCTCCTCTTCTCATTATTCAGTCAGCTCCGCCGTCGTCTTAGTTCTGTTTCTCTGCAGGAAACAATTATCGGCAGCAATGGTGCATTCTTCAAAGGAGCTTTCCGCGTGAAAATGGACCCACTGCTCAACAGACTCTCCTGTGGCAGAAAATCCCTCATCGACCGCCTTGCGTGTAACTTCGTCGAAATCCTTCTTGAACAACCAGAATCTCCACGTATTGTTGCATCATCGGTTTAAAGACACGTTGTAACAAGCGCCAATAAATAACTTATGAATTCCTAATCTCTATCACCCGTTTCCATGGGCATCTCGCACTGTTGAATGGTTCCAACTCCTATAGCCGGATCAGAGCTGAACCGTTTGAACTGGCGTGATGAACGTGTCCCTTCAACGGTCAGAGGTGCAAGCGCATGGTCAGATTAGTAATGGAATAGGGCTTAATTCTGAAAAACACTTTCTAGGCAGCCTGCGGTCTGCTGATTGCATGGTGATGTGAAAGAATGAGGAAAACTTTGAAGATAGCTGCTGTAGCTGCGGTTTTGTTCATCGCACTGGGCACTGTGGCC
This sequence comes from Bathyarchaeia archaeon, assembly GCA_049521795.1. Classification (GTDB taxonomy): domain Archaea; phylum Thermoproteota; class Bathyarchaeia; order Bathyarchaeales; family Bathycorpusculaceae; genus DASPPK01. The sequence goes on along the minus strand of JBEKOM010000005.1, from coordinate 16,441 downwards.
TTCGTGTACGCATGCTCCCAGAACGGCATCACAGCCAATAGTAATGAGCAGCAGACGGGCATTCAGAATATGCAGACTTTCTTCGGGTCGAACGTTACTTTGCCAAACAACGTTACGATACCGTGGGGTCATATGACGCGCATGCCGCAAATGCGGGCGAACGGTCTTCAGCCGACTGAAGAGCTATTGCAGAACGCTACGCTCTCAACGGTTCAGGGAACCGTGGTCTCAGAGCTTAGAGGCATGCTCATCTTGGATACCGGCTCGAGTCAAGTCCGGGTCTTACTTCCTAAAGCCTGGACTCTGGGCAGCGAAGTCGTGGGCAGGGCTGCACTGTTCAACGGCACGTTCGCGAATCCTGGGCAGAGCGTGACGGTTAAAGTGTTGGAGAGCAACGTGTTCAGCAATGCGAACTTCAGCATCAACGTGATGCTAGGCTACGAAGCAATCAACGCGACAAACACACACGCGTACGCGGTGCTACCCTTCAACATACAACCCGCTAGCTAAACTATCCTCTACCCCTTTTTTTGAAACGTTTCCTGTTCCTCGTTGAACTCCATAAATCCAAAAATGGAATAGGAGGACCTAGTATGCGTTATGTGAATTCCGCCGATTTTGAAAAATGGGCAATTCACGGCTTAGAATCTGGACGTGCTCCATCTTGCCCTCGCTCAGGCTTGCCAAACGCCTCTGCCATCTGGCTTGTCTTCATCATTCTCACACAAAAGAGGCAGGGCTCCTCTTCAGGTTTCCACAGCCCTTCGAGGATTAGTTGGGCTTAACGCCGGAGACTCTTACGCTTGCCACGGCATTGGCGACTTTCTTGATTCTCTCAAGGGGTATCTCTGAAGTCTTTACGATCGCTTGCGCCGTGGGATCGTTGGCCATGTTTTCGACTTGGAAGTAATTCTCTTCGACGACTTTGACTTCTTGAAAACCAGCGTCTCTTATCATTTGCAGGTACTTGTCCTTCATTTCGGCGCCTGAAAGGCACCCGATGTATGCCTCAACGTTTTTTCTTATGATTTCTGGGAGCTGCTTCAGAAGCACGATGTCCGAGACCATCAGTCTTCCGCTGGGTTTTAGAACTCTGAAGGCCTCTTCAAACACGCGCCTCTTGTTCGGCGACAGGTTGATCACGCAGTTTGATATGATAACGTCAACCGTGCCGTCTGCAACCGGTAGATTTTCGATTTCTCCAAGTCTGAACTCGACGTTCTCGTACTTGCTTTTCCGCGCGTTCTCTCTGGCCTTGTCAATCATTTCAGGCGTCATGTCCACGCCAATGACCTTGCCTTCTTTTCCAACTCTGTTTGCCGCTAGAAAACAGTCAAACCCTCCGCCTGAGCCAAGGTCTAGCACAGTTTGTCCTTTCTTCAGAGAAGCCAGCGCCACAGGATTTCCGCATCCTAGGCCTAGGTTTGCGCCTTCTGGAACTGAGTCTATTTCCTCTTCAGTGTAGCCTATTCTCTTGGTGATCTCTTTGCTCACATCGGAGCCGTTGGAACAACAGGAAGCTGGTGTGTCGCAGCAGGACTTCTGTTTCTTGGCGATCTTTGCGTAGCCTTCTCGGACTATCTTTTTCACTTTTTCTTCTTCCACATGGTTCACCTCCAACATGATGACTCGTACGCGCTATTTAATAAGTCGTGGATCTTGCCCTCAAAAGCCCAGACTTTCACTTGCAACCGCATTGATCGTCCTGCTCCACCCATTCTTTGACGTCCTCTTCTGTCGAGCCAAACGGACAATCGTCCGACTTTTCCACGGGCTTTCCGGTGAGACTGGAAGCGAATTTGTCCATCTTACCAAACGCGCCCCTTCTCACAACTCTCCCTATCGCGATTGCCTCAATGATCTCCTTCTTGTCTACTCCTACTGACTGCGCTTGAGTGACGGCGGTCTTGAGACAGGGCTGGCAATTCGCGGTGACGGAAGCCCCGACAGCTATCAACAACTTGATTTTGTCTTCCATGTGGGATCGGCTCTTTTTTTACTACTACTTTTGAGTAGTAGAAAACTATTTAAGCGTTTTCTAACAACTGCTCATTAGAAAAAGGGGGAGACACTCGCGAACGTAACAGAAACAGTGGTTCGAGAAAGAATGGTTTCTCGGCTTAAAGAGCTTGAGTTGCCGACTCATGAAGCCTTGGCCTATGTTACGCTGTTGACGCATTCTAATATGACCGCGGGCGCGCTGTGCAAGGAAACTGGCATCCCGGACTCGAAAATCTACCATGCTTTAGACGGGCTCTCGAAGAAAGGTATGCTCATAGTTCAGAGAGGCAACCCAAACATCTATCGGTCCGTGCCGCCGAAGGAAGCTGTCGCCAGTCTGAAACAGCAGATGACCGAAGCGTTCAACGAGAAAATGATGGAAGCCGATGTTTTGGTTGACGTTTTGACACCGATATATGAGAGCGCTGAGAAGTCGGAGGAGCTGGAAGTGGCTTACATCATTCGGGGACAAAAGAACATCATTAACAGGATGAAAGCCCTGATTGAAGCAAGCCGAAAAGAAATAACGATTTTCATTTCCGTTCCGGCAGTTCTCAGAGAACTTAAAGAACCTTTGACAAAGGCAAAGGAGAGCCGCAGAGTCAAACTCAACATCGCCTTGACGCAAGAAATCTTCGAAAAGGAAAGTCCAACAGACCTTGGCGATGTACGCGTACTCTACTGCTCGGTTGGGATGCTCATCTCCGACATGAAAACTCTCTTGACGCTGTCAGACTGGATAGATGAAACCGCCATGTTGACGCAGGACCGTAACATGATTCGAGTCGCCAGAGACTATTACGACAACCCTGCCTGCTGCAAGGACATGCGCTAGAGCGAGCTTCTGAGCCTGTCAAACCTGTGCCTTCTATTCTATGAGATGATTGAAAAGAACAACCGCAATGTCCGCTGCACGTGGTCTTCGTCTCCGAAACATGGCACATCATCATCTGCAAAACGGTGCGTTCTCGCGGTCCTTGTTCAAACTAACCGCGCCCGTTGTGGGAAAGGTTTAAGGTTATCTGAGCTGTCATGCCCTAATCTAACAGTGAGGAATTTGGACTCAAGTCTCATAGGAGAGTCAGCCGCGATTCTCACATCATGCTTCTGGACGTGCAGCTGTATCCTTTTCACATCGGCCGGCAGAAGGTTCGGTTCATTCAGTGTCAACGCGTATCGCACGATAATGGCCATTGGCCTTCTGATTCTTGCGCATGTCGTCTTGTTGGGTACTCTTCTTCCTCTTGCGAGCAGCGGGCAATGGTTCTGGATGGGTCTAAGCGGGATCGTTGGGCTTGGCATCGGTGATTTCGGGTTGTTTGCAGCGTACGTTACGATCGGTCCGCGACGTTCAGTCCTCATTCAGTCTTCAGCGCCGATATTTGCATCGTTAGGCGCGTACTGGATGTTGGAAGAGCCGCTGTCACTGTTGTCTATCCTTGGAATAGCGGTCACGTTGACAGGTATCATTGTGGTCCTGCTGGAGCAGGAAGAAACGTCGGAAGAGAAGCTTGAAGCAAAGAACCGCAAGGCTTGGGGAGTACTTTTCGGTTTGGTTTCGGCGATGGGCCAAGGGTTCGGCCTTGTCCTCTCAAAGAAGGGAATGTACCTCGACACGAGCGTGGCGATGAATCCTGTGTCCGCAGCGTTGATACGGATGATGCTGGCCGGCGTGTTCATTTGGACAATTGCCCTCTTCGCGGGAAAACGGTCGGACCTACGACGCGCCGTTAAGGACAAGGTGGGAATCAAGTACACTGCTGCGGGTGCAGTGGTCGGACCGTTCATAGGCATGACGCTGTCCATGGTCGCTGTAGCCGACACTCAGACAGGCATTGCGCAGACATTGATGTCCTTGATGCCCATCCTCATCATCCCGGTGGTGTGGATAATCTACAGAGAAAGGACCAGCCGGCGCGGCATACTAGGGGCATTCGTTGCCATCATCGGCGTTGCCATTCTATTCCTAGCTTGAAACAGTCGTGATTGAGCCCAGTGGAGAGCGTGCCAAAACGCCATGGAAAACGAGGCATTGTTTCAAGAGACCAGCGTGCTGGTTGTCGACGCATAGCTCACGAAGATGTCCCTCTCAACCATCTCCTTTTCTGCTAAAGCCGATGAGACATTGTCGCTACTTGCCTCCAAACACGTACCGCATGGTTGCCTTGGTCTTGGAACTGTTCTGAACTTCAACAAACCCGACCTTCTCAAACGAAGACATAATGCCAGTGTAAACAAGCGAGTCTTGCTGCATCTTGTTTGACCTGTTCGGATAACCTTCTACGATCGTGGCTCCCCGTTTTCCAGCGTAGACGACAGCGGCCTCGAGCAGTCTGGTTGCTACACCGTGTCCTCTGAAAGGTTTGGCCACGAAGAAGCACACAACGGACCACACTGGTTTGTCATCGATTCTCTTGAGAGCTCTGGATCTTTCCAACCTAGGATATTCCTCTCTGGGCGATATCGAGCACCAGCCGATCGGTTTGTCATCGGAATAAGCCAGTATGCCGGCAACTTTTCCAGATTTCACTGTTGCTTCCATGGCTTCTCTGTTCTCTTTGCCTCTCTGCTTCATCCATTCTGTTGCCGAGAGCCTCCACCACATGCACCAACAAGCGCGACACACCCTGTCCCTTTCAAAAAGCGTCTGAAGATCTTGCCACGTTTCAGAGGTGAGCGGACGAAACTCCAGATCTGCGACCATAACTCGCTACCTCCTTATGTTCAATGAGCATTGTAGGTCTCTGTCAACGTTATTAACCATCCCTAAGAAGGGCGCTCGCCTCGGCAGGAGTGCGTCTCTTGTTTTCTCAGTACATAGATGACCCATGGCGCGACCCTCGTTTCGTTGACCCATTCGTATGGCTCATTCTTCTTTGCCAACGGTTTGTAGGTCTTGATCAATTCAAGCCCGGCCCTCCTGTAGGTTTCTCGGTAAGACTCGTCCGTCCAGACAACATCCTCCACCGGCCTCTTATCGTCGAGGTCTGTTTGGATTATTCTCACTTTGTCTCCGCTCTTCGCACGTTTGTTTTCTGGAAAGTCCTTCGTCGAAAAAGAGGCCCACTCGTGCGTGTAGATCTCAGGTGACGAGACCAGATTAACTAGGACCCCTTCAGTCTTCAGCAGACGTCCAAGCTCTCTGAAATTCCTCACCTTTTTTTCCATGGTGGGAACGTTGTCGAACGTGAACGCGGACAGCACAAGGTCATAGGCATCGTCCTCAAACTGGCCTAAGTTGCCTTCTTCGATTAGGCGATAATCGCCCTTTGGGTCCAGCTCTCTGGCCTTCTTCAGCATGTCCTCTGAAATGTCAACACCGACAACGTTGAGTCCGAGCTTCTGCAGAAAACGAGTAGAACGCCCAGCTCCGCACCCAAAATCAAATGCTCTCCTCCCTCTTGCATGTTCGCGTATGATCTCAGGCAGATCCCTGTAGGCCAAATAGTACGTGCCTGGAAACTCGAGCTTCGCGTAGGCTTCTGCACGTCTAGCATCTCCATAGGAATTGAAGAATTCCATACGCGTATGCACTCCTCTCTTTGCTGGTTCTATCTGCTTGCGTCTAGCGTGAGTCCTCTTTTCGATATGGTTTTTTTGTTGGTGAGTCCAATCCAGATTCCATCATGGTGCGCACGCTAATTTGCCTTTACCTATACTTATTGATTTTGCGCCTAGCCCAATGCGATAGCTCGTACGCGTGTTCCTAAAATGGTCCATTTGGTTTTAGTTCGTTACCATCTGTCTGAGCGTTGGTATTTGACGACTGGAGTGCTCTCTTTTGCGTGAGCGGTCTCATCGGAGATGCGCAGGTACTCGTTGGTCTTCTCTTCCAGGAGTCTTCTTATCTTTTGCAGCAGTTCTGTTACTTCGAAGGGTTTCAGTACGTATCCGTCTGCTCTTTCGTTTACGGCCTTCATGGCGCTTTCGAGGCTGGGGTGTCCCGTGATAATTATCCTGATCATTTTCGGTTGTATTTTCTTTAATTTGTTGAGAAGTTCTGTGCCTTTCATGTCTGGGAGTTCGATGTCTATGAGGGCGACGTCGAAAGAGGATTCTTCGCAGGCCTTGACTGCCTTCTTGCCATTTTCCACTGCTTCAGTCAGGTATCCCTCGTCGTTGAGGACCGTTGAGAGCATGGTTCTCACTCCGGCGTCATCGTCAACGATGAGGATGCTGGTTAACAGAATCGATCACCGTGCCCTTTTTCGTCCGCTTCGCTGCAACCTTAAAGTCGCGGCTTAGGTGAGATATGTCATTTGTGAAGTTGAAATATGAACCAGCTTTCCACACGTCGCAGTTCATGGAAACGCGGGTGTGCCAGAGACTCCGTTGCCTAGCGTACGCTTGCTTCGCTCTTGATCATGTTGATGTTGTCGTTGAAAAAGCAGACCGTGAGCGAGTCATTCAGTTTTGTGCAGATGCTTATTCTGTCGCTTATACCTTTTGCATATACGTTTTGCAGCGCGCACACATAGAAGCCAGATGTTCATTACACGCTAACCAAAAATCGCTTCTGAGTGTAACCGTTGGAGCCACGTTTATATGTCTTTTCAAGAAAGAGGAATAGTGGTTGTGGGCTTTTGCAGAGAGGAGGATTGCCTCCGGGCGCGGAGACCGGTTACGTTTATGACTGGATTAGACAGCGGCAGAAAAGAGAGGAAGAGAACAGAAGACAAAGGAGAAAGCTGAAAGAGAAAGTCAAGAAACCAGCTGGAAAGAGGAAAAAGGAAAGATGTAAAACGCCGAGTAAGATAGTGAAGGCAGTTGAAGGTGTCGAAAGACGCCTTGGGGAAGATGAGAAGCGTCTTCGTAGAATCATTTGATTTCTGTTCAGAGTTTGGTTGGATGTGACTTTACCCCCAAAGCAACAGTGAAGTTGCAGAGAGGCTATAGCTGAATTGAACGGGTAACTGCTTTATTTTGCTTTCAGGTGTCCACCATCGGTCCAAAACCCTGGAAACGGAATAGCAAGACTAGACATTTCTTGAGGTTTAGGAGAATGTTTAGGGACTTTTGGGTGCGGCCCTAAAGCTTTTAGTGTGGGCAATTGAAATATGCTTTCTACACGTCGAATATTGGAGGCAATCTGTTGAAGGATCTTGATGTACGGCTTGTTGCTGAGCTTATGAAGAACAGCCGCAGGAGTGATAGAGAACTGGCAAAAGTGTTAGGGGTCTCGCAACCCACGGTCAGTAGGTTAATAGCCAGACTTCAGAAAGAGGGCGTCATCAAAGAATACACCGTGATCCCTGATTTCCGCAAGTTAGGTTTCAATCTGATGGCAATCATCATGTTTAAACTGAAGGCTATTTCTCCTGATGAACTTGAGGAGTTACACAGAGCAGCGCGTGAATTGGACAACGAAGAACGTCGCCCATACCTCTTAGTCATGGACGGAATCGGTCTTGGAAAGCAGCTTGTGGTCATCTCTTTCCACAAGGACTACGGAGACTATTCTACATACATGAAAGACATGAAGGAAGCTGCCAGTTCTAAGATGAAGGCCTACATGAACACTGAGGACATCGACGGCTTTCTGATGGACTTGAATTACAAGGGGCACTATCAACCTATAACATTCTCAAGAATGGCCGCCAACCTCCAAACAAACACTAGCACCAAGAAGGAACAGGCAAGAAGACAGAAACCTTCAAGAAAAACACGCGCGTATACTGATTAGAAATAATTGATTTTTAAAGGTGAACCTTCTAGAGGAGCTTCAACTTTCTTTCTATGAGAATAAACACTAAGTATACGAAGACTCCTACAACCAATAAGATTACACCTAGAAGTGTGGATATCTCGAATATTGAGAATACTCCAAAAGCAAGAAGTATTAGCCCTACGATGCCCATGATTCCGAGAAGGGTTAGCCATCTTCTGCTGACAAATTTCTCTTGACTCGTTTGTTTAGTCATTTCCTTAACTCTTCTCTCAGCACCTTTCTTAATCAATGTAAATGCGAACTATTAATGAGGTTTGGGATGCAACTTTACCCCAAACCGTAATATTTTACGATCTATCTCAATCACATACTCTCTTACACACGCACTCACAGTTAACGCGCGCAAAGTCTTTTTAGCCTAAGCTCCAGAATTTGGAAGGTGAGTTGAATTTACGTGTCCGATAAAAATGGGCAGTCTAGTCCGCGGCCAAGGATTGAGAGTTTGTCAGATTTGATATTTGGTCTGGCTTTGTCGCTGAGCGCTTACTCGCTGTTGACGAGGCCGCCAGCGACTTTAACAAATCTTGCAAGCGATTTGCTGTCGTTCACTTTTAGTTTTCTCATTTTGATTTCTGTTTGGATACGTTACACAGGCATCATGTCTGTGCTTCCACTGGAGAATACGACAACCAATATGCTTAACGTGGCAATGTTGTTCTCGGTTTCTCTTGTGCCCTACCTGTTCAACCTTGTCACGTTGTTTGGGCGCGCGAACGAGACAGTGGTCGTAGAATATGCTTCCGTTTTTTTCGCGGCAGACATGGCGGCTCTAGTGTTCATTTTGGCCTTCTTCGTCCATGAACTGGCCTTGGAAGAAAAACAGCTCATCGCTGCAGAACTCGTGGAACCGTACAGAAGAGTCAGAAACATCATGTTTGTGTCAACTCTTCTTTTCCTTTTGACGATGGTTCCTCAATTCTGGCAATGGAGAATCCAGAATGTTCCGTTACGATTCTATCTGTGGCTTGTACCAATCGCTGTATTCTGGATCGGACGATTGCAAAAAGGACCAAACCATCTGAAAGATGGGTGAATTCCGTTAGCGCACGCCAAGTTTCTCTCACTTCCATGTATCTTCTTTTGGGTTTGGGATGTAACTTCACCCCAGACCAGCCTACAACAAAACTTCCTGCACACATTACTCAGTGGAAGAAAACCCATTTGTGGCCAGACAGCGTAGAATGGTCGTTGAGGGAGGTTACAATGCAGCTTGCTGAAGACAATCAGAATCCGTCAGGCAACCAAGAAGGACATCTCAACCATTAGCAAGTCCATAGCAGAGTGGCTAGATTGGAAAGTTCCTAGAGAGCTGTCAATCACACGGGCCGTGGAAAACAAGGAATTACTTGTGGCTGACCGAAAAGGCACGGTTGTAGGTTTTTCACTGCGTAATGCATGAAGACGTGGTTGATGGTGGTTTAAACGCTTTCACCACGTGCTTCTATCTAGCGCTAGAATTCCGTAATCAGAGAATCGGCTCTCTTCTTCTTGACAGAGCAATAGACGATGCTGTGAGGAAGGGAGCAGTCGGAATCGAGACATCTACAGCAAGTCCTGACGCACGGCGACTCTATGAAAGACACGGTTTTAAGCAGTTCATGGGCAAATGGACAATGGGGGAAGTCTTCCTCGAATTGAACATGGCGAAAAAGAGACCTAAAAAGCGTCGATAGGCCCGCACGCTTTCCACAGTTTTCACGGCTCGTAGTTTTTGCCTACGTTCCAAGCTTTTGCTTTGGGTTTGCCCAGCACATGATATTGGTGGTCGTTCAGCGATAGCATGAACGGCTTGGTCTTTTTCAAGTCAACAGCTCCATCTGTCAGGTACTTTTCTTCCGTGTACGTGGACACGATGTCCCCGATGAAAAGCTCGTTTGAGCCGGTGTCCACAACCTTGTCGAGGCTGCACTCAATGTTCACAGGGCACTCTGTTATCAATGGGGCAGTCTTCAACTTGCCGTAGAAAACTTTGAAAACCCCTGACTTGTCCGCTTTGGATCCGGAGACTAATCCGCAGTAATCAGTGGCTTTCACCATGTCCTCTGAAGGTATGCAGATGCTGAACGTCTTGTTCTCCTTTATGCCCAGGTTCGTGTAATGCGCCTTATTCAGCGCAACTGCTACCTTCGGGGGGCTGCGCGCCGCCTCCATAAACCATGCTATCGGCAAGAAGTTTGCTTTCCCATTCACGTTCGCCCCAACCAGCACCACGGGCATTGGGTATGAGGCTATCTTGGTTCCCAAATCAACCTTGTTTCCAGCTTCTCTTTTCAATCTGACACGAGACATGATGCCCACCTGACAGGCAATAGAAACGTTGTAATCGTACACGTTGCTCTTAAGATGTTTGAAGAGTTCAGAAGCACAGTGATGAAGAGAAAGAACAGCTTAGGCCACGAAAATGGGACGCATGATCGACGCTCTCTCTCAGGTTCTGTCTTCATTAGAGCTGACATTGGCGTGTTGGTTGCAAACTCGGCAGAAGTAGACATCTGGTGTAAGCAAAGAGTATCCAAACAGAAGTCTACCCGCTTCGGAACCACCGCAGTCTACGCTACTACTTCTTGTGGTTCTTAGTGACTTTAGACAGCAGAAAATAGCCTGGAAGAGCCGCAAACCCGAGGGCTCCCCATATGCCCCACACGGTGGCTTTGTTGACCAACATTCCGTAAATGCTAAAGACTGCGACTGAAGCCGTTGAACCTCCTATTCCTGAGAACAGTCCCATCACGGCAATGTATCTGCCCAACATATCTGCGGGTGCAAGATTAGCTGCAAAAGCCGAAGCCGCCGGGTAGAAGGTTATTTCCCCAAGCGTCAGAACGGCAATGGCTGCCAAGAATTCGATGAAGTTCGATGCAAACATGAAGCAGGTGAATCCGGTGGCAAAGAGCGTCTGAGCGATTATGAAGGCTTTTGCGGGACCTATGCGCACTGTGCTCAGCCTGATGGGGACTTGAAGTGTTACAACCATGGCGCCGGCTATCGAGGAGAGAGTGCCAAAGACGTAAGGTTCGAAGCCGAGGTGTTCGGTGTAGACGGAGAGCAGGCTGTAGAACTGCGCGTAGAGGAAGTTCGTGAAGAACATCATGAGGCAGAATAGCATGAAAACCTTGTTCCGGAATACTGAAGCAACAGCGATTGAGGGTGCATTAGAGCCCTGTTCAGGCTTTGATTCTCTGATCAGCAAGCTGACGCCAGCTGCCGCTGCACCCACAAGAACAGCGCAGTAGAAGTAGAGCACAGAGAATCCGCTTGTGCTTGCGATCAAGCCTCCGACGGGCAGTCCGACCATGAAGCCGACGTTGCCTATCATGTAGTCAAAACCGTAAGCATGCTCTCTTTTCTCCGGCTCAACCAAGTCTGCGATCATCGCGCTGTGCGCGGGTTGGTAAAGCGCCATCACGATCGCCAGAGCCGTGTACAGTAACAGGAACTCTGCATAAGCGCGAACGTACGCGAAGCCAACGGTCAGCGCAATCTGCGGAATGAGTGAGAACAGCATCATTCTCTTTCTCCCAAACCTGTCACACAGGTGACCTGCCATCGGAAGAGCGAAAGTATTTGCAAGCCCGCCTATCGTCAGCATCAGACCGACAAGCGAAGGGTCAAATGCTAATCCGCCGCTCAGAGTTTTCCCAGCCAAGAACACGGCAAGATAAGAAAAAGCAATATTCCTCCCAAGCGAGAAGAGGAAGCCCAGAAAAACCAAGATGTAAACCTGAGAAGATAATCCAGAGAGACCTGCCTTCGAAAACACACGTGAAAACCGTTGAAACCTTCGCCCACGGCGGAGGCGGCCTCTCGACTCATCCTTTCCCAAGCTCAGACACCGCACAAGGTTGACCGAGGTTCCTCATAAGATATTCACCGATTTGCATGGAAAAACAGCCCTTTGATGCCGGTTAACGAATTGCCAAGCGACACTGGGCTGAGTGGTGAAACGCAGAAAATAGTTAACTCCGGCGTAACCGAGCTAGTGCGCTGGGCTTGAAAAATCGTTTGTTGATAACGGAATGGTCCTGTACACTTTAGTTTGCTTGGCTCTCAGGCGAGCTTATGCTGTAGTTTGTTTCTCTTTTTTCACCAATTCTTGGTATAGCTATGGTGAATTGGGCTCCTTCGCCCTCCTTACCCGTTTCCTCGATGTTCCAACCGTAGCCTTCACATATCTTCCTTATCGAGTATAGACCGTATCCAGTGCCTCTTCCGTAGCCTTCTTGGAAAAGTTTCTTCTTTTCTGACTCAGATATGCCTACGCCATCGTCCTCGTAGACCAATTTCAGCGTGTCCTTCTCTATCTCTTCATAGTACACGTTGATCGTCTTTATCTTTTCACCGTACTTCAACGAGTTGTCGACAAGATTATAGAACAGCTGCCCTAGCAAGGAATCCGCCAGAACCGTCAATCCGCGGCAGTTGTTAATCATCCTTACGTCCTTCAAGTCTGAAAAGAGCGAAACTGCCTCGTCAATCGTTTTCTCCACCTCTGTGTATCGCAATTCTTCAATGCCTATCATTTCGTAAGTCTTGGTGAAGTCGAAAATTCTTACAATCTGTCCAATAGCTAATTCCATCTCTTTCAGATTATTCAGAACTTCGCTGTTGCTAGCCAACTTCTTTTTTGCCAGGTAAACATTGCCCGTAATTGCACTGAGCTTGTTTCGAACGTCATGTCTAGCCAATCCGCCAACGACACGCAACTTCTCATTCGTTTTCGCCAGCTTTTCTAATGTCTCTTTCAATTCCTCTTCGGCTTTCTTCAGCTGAGAAATGTCTTTGTACACCGCTATGTGACCTATAACTTGGTTTTCGACGATTATGGGAGCGGCAGAAAAAGCAACTGTAACTAAACTTCCATCTTTTCTCTTTCTAACAGTGTCTTCATGATAAATCTCCCCTTTGCTAGCTCTTTCATCGAAGACAACTGCTTCTTCCATCCTATCCTTTGGCACTATGACATCGTTGATGTGTTTCCCCTTAATTTCATCTAAAGAGTTGCCGAAAAGCCTCATGAAACGTGGGTTGACATTCAAAATGTGAAAGCTCGAATCCAAGTGCACCGCTGCCTCAGGATTATCCATGAAAAGCCGCTCAAACCTCTGTTGGCTCTCTAGAATTTCCCGCGCATACGCTTCCAAATTCTTAGAATACTCCAAGTTGCTTATCGCGGTGGCGGCGTGTGACGCTAGAATTTCAAGCAGCTCCTGATCTTTTTCGTCAAAACCGTTCAATTCTTCGCTTTCTACGTTTAGTACTCCGAGGGTTTTTTGCCCAACTTTGATTGGTACGGCGAGTTCGGAAAGTATGCCAGGGAGTCCTTTGACGAAGTCTGCATTCTTTCTTACATCTTGAGCGATAATGGAATTGCCAGTCTTTGCCACCTTGATAGTTATGCCCTTCTTGCTACCGTCCAGCGGCAACTCAAGTTGAAAAGGTTCTGGATACCCACGTTTATCCGCTATGTAAAGCATGTTCTTATCGATCATCATAAAGTCTGCGTACTCAAATCCCAGAACCTTCTGCATGGCGTCCAAGGTTAAGCGATATATTTCTTGCCTGCTCTCTGCCATGTTTAGGTCCCGACTGTAGGTGTTCAACGCTGAAAGCTTTTCCTCATAACGTTTCCTTTCTTCTTCCGCTCTCTTTCGTTCAGTAATATCTCTTGTAGTGAGTTGGAAGCCGACTGGAACACCGAACTTCTTGATTAATCTGCCCTCTACTTCCGCCCATATCCATTCTCCGTCTTTGCGCTTGAACTGACCATCTAAAACGCGACTAGGTTTCCCGATTAATCTCCCTCTCAATCGTTTCGCGAGTGACTTCAATGTCTCGTCGGACATAATGCCAATCTCAAAACCATTCTTGCCGACGATTTCCTCACGCGAATAGCCTGTGGCTTCTTCGAATCGCTTGTTGACATAAGTGATTTTTCCCTTGAGATCGGTATTGCATATGCCTATTGGAGCTTCCTCCATCAAAGTCCTGAACCTTTCTTCAGTTTTCTGCAGTGACTTCTCTGCTTTCTTGCGGTCTGTGATGTCTATGACAGTGCCCCTCAAGCCTACTATCTTGCCTTCACGCACAATAGCACTGCCACAGACCATAGCAGGGAACGTGCTACCGTCCTTATTGATCACTGTGTATTCATCGTAACCTGTTTTTTCTCCGCTCAACATCCTTTGAATGCGTGCTTCGGCCTTGTCTCGATCTTCGCCAGCAACCATTTGAAGGATGTTCAAACCTTTCTCAAGATCCTTACGGGAATATCCAGTAAGCTCAAAACCAGTCTCATTGACGAACGTGAATCTTCCTTTGTCATCGATCTCATACACGATCAGTGGCAATTGATCAGCCAATTCTCGGTATTTCTTCTCTGACTCCTCAAGTTCAGTCTCCCTCTCTTTACGGTCGGAAATATCCCTCGTGATGATTTGTATGCCCACGACTTTTCCATCTTTAAAGATGGCCTGACCCCAAGACTCGACTGGAATGAGGTTGCCATCCTTTCTTCTTATCACAGACTCAAAGTTGGGAACCTGTTCTCCCTTCTTTGCTTTCCTCAACATTGCAAAGCTTTTAGGCCAGTACTTCATAGGGGTGATTTGCCTCACGTTCATTGGAGCTGTTCTTTCGGTGTAGCCTGTCAATTTCTCCGTTGCTTTGTTGGCAAACAACACGTTTCCTTTCAAATCGATGATGACGATGGACTCTTTCGAGTTCTCAACCAGCCCCTTGTACTTTTCTTCCGACTCCTTGAGCATTTCCACGGCGTTTCTTCTTTCCACAGCTTGTCTTACGCTGTGCGCCAATTCAGCATAAACTGCCTCAGGTTCGCCGGACTTGTTCAAGTATTGATCCGCGCCCAAGTTCAGTGCCTTTATAGCAACCTCTTCCCGGCCTTTGCCAGTGAACATGATAAACGGAATACTGCAGCCTTTCTCTCGCAGCTCTTTCAGGAACTGCAGACCATCTTCTCCTGGCATCTGATAGTCACAGACAATAGCATCATACTTTTCTTTCTTCACTTTTTCCATGGCTTCTTCAGCAGACGATGCCGTGTCAACTTGAAATCGACCTTGCATTTCTAAGCACTGTTTGGCTACTTTCAAAAAGCCAAGCTCATCGTCAACATGCAAGACCCTTATCGGTTTCTTCTCGTTCAAATCAAGTGCGATTTCCACTGAGGACTCGACAGCATGCTCATTCATCTAACCATCTTCTGTGTTCGAAGGCACCCCGGGACATTGAACACTTACTTCAACCTGTCCACGAGTAGTAAAAAACTTATGAACACTCAATCGTGACCCAAAATCAAGAAATCGTCGCGCATATGTGCTGTGTCAAGAAAATAGCATGATTCTCACGTATGTCTCCTTCTGAATGAGTACCTGGCTGCTTTTCGCTTTGTAAACATAAGAACGGCAAACAAAACCTGCTACTGCATTCTTATGAAGACAGTTTCACGGCGACATGCAGATCATGAAGAAGCTGCCAAAATCATCGTAGAGGGTCGTCGTCCAGCTTGGACCAAAACCGCAGTGGCGATATCTCCCGAAGTCCGTCTTCACATGACCGTTTTCTTCTATTATCAGATAGGTCAGACTGGCTTAAAAGGACTGATAGAGAAAACTTCTATTGCCAACTAATGAGGTTTTATCTAGCTGTTTTGTCAGGTGGGGTTCTCTTCAACCAGGATACAATTCTGTCTGCCAATTGACTCCTAACATTAGTAAACGAGTGATCTGAGTCAAAGATTTCTATTTGCACTTGGTTGGCTCCATGCCTCTGCAATGCTCTGATAAGAGGCAATATGTGATGTTCTATGTCCGCTTCTTGGTCACGCCATCCACCAATTATCAAAATATCCTTACTTGATATTTCCTCAGCGTGCTTGACCAAGTCGAACTTGTCCAAGTCTGCAAGCAATTCTGCGATGATTTCCTTAGGACTCACTCTCAAACTTGAGCTGGTAGCACCTTCCTCTATGCTTCTCTCAATCGCCCGTCTGAATTCATCACTCTGTTTCATCATTCTTCCCGCTTCGCCAAGATTACCTCCAGCAATGTCAACTACTTTTCTAACGGCGGCGTCACTCAATGAGCCCAACAGAGCCATGCCACCACCATAACTATATCCAATAAGGACAATACGTGACGAGTCCACATTGAATTCTTTAATGACAAAACTGGATTTCACGTAACGAATAGCCGAGATTACATCCTCTAAGGAATTCGCATCCTTGAACAATCCTTCGCTTCCCCAAGAGCCACGATAATTGAAAGCAAGAGCATTGAACCCCTCTTTCATCAATCTGTCACCAAGACCAAACACGTCTCCTTCATCTCCAGGAAACCCGTGACAAAGGATGACTGTTGGCAATGGTTCGACTCCAGAGGCTTGATAGAAGATTCCGTGGATATTCGCACCGTTGCTCTCAAATGCTACTGGAATTGGTTTCTCCATTTGCCATCACACAACTATCTCAAGGGAATTCTTAGGATTCCGCACGATAATGTCTTTTCATTTCAGTATAACTTTTCCGCAAAACTAGAAACTGTCTCATTTCAGGCGGTCTTTGTCAGTATTCTTGGTTCTTTCCATTCTTCCCTGAGAATGCTAAAGAGGAACATGTCTGTCCATTCTCCTCTGCAGAAGTAGCACTTTCGCATTGTTCCTTCTCTCTTAAACCCAACCTTTTCCAGAATCTTC
>JBEKOM010000004.1:0-145260 GCA_049521795.1 Bathyarchaeia archaeon | reverse complement strand
TTGCTGATGAATATGTTGTAATGGGCAACGTGCGCATATACGTGACCCTCTGGGTCAGGTACAACGTTGGCGCCTCCAACAACTTTGCCATCAACTCTTGCAATCAGAAAAAAGTCCTGTTTCAATATTCCCGTTTTAGCCGTCTGTTCAAACCACGCGAGTTGACCTTTCGAGGTATACGGCTCAAAAGATCCGTATATTCCCTCTCTGATTACGTCGTTCACCACCTCCAGAATCTCTGGAAGGTCTTTCTTCCTCGCCCAATCAAGTGCAGCTTCACGACCGTCAACCAAGTTAACAATCTTGTAGACCATTGCAACGAACACCACTTTTGGATATCGAAATAGCGCAAATCAATTTTAAGGCTTTTGCAGAGAGAGAAAGGGTAAAGTTTTATCCCAAGGGCGCGCTATTGCCGTGGTCTCCGCGCCACCCTTACACAGAAGGCGCGCGCCCAAAAAACGACGGGGGAGGCTCACTGATAAGACTTCCACACCTCATTATAATTCCCAAAGCCAACCCGCCTTTCATTACGTTGACGGCCGAAAAGCGATAAGAGTCAAAAAACGACCGGGTACCCGAACGTTGTGACGTCCACGAGCCTTAAACGTTCCTCACCGGCATGCGCTTGCACTGTCTGAACACATGCCGATTTGACGTACTGAACTAAGTTCTATAAGCAGAGCGCCTGTCAACGTTCAAAACCACGAGTGACACAAAAGAAAACTTCATAGCTGATCTTGGTGCAACAACGTAGCGCGCGCTGCTTGCTCATGCTGAACATCGGGCATGCCAAGTGGAAAGGTTCTTCAAGGTGAGCGCGCGCTTTCAACGTTTTCTGCAGACAAAGAGTATCTTTCTGCCTTCTTCTGTCAAATTGGCTTCAACGATCTCGAAATACTCAGACAGAGCGGATTTCATCTTTGCAACTGGGTAGATTGTTTCTTTAAACTTGTACTTGTGAAGCTGATAAAGTCCATCTGGAAGTTTTTCAAAGATTCTGGAATCCCAAGTCAGCGTGTTGCCCTTCACTATCTCCCTGTCATAGTAAAATCCTTTAGCAAATTCCCTGACTGACGAAGTGGACCTGTTATACTTTTCCAACCAGTGAAGCGTGTCTCTAAGCATCTTCGGAGTGTACACGTCAAAGATGAACAGCCCATCTCTGTTAAGATGTTCACTCACCGCCTTGAACGTTGATCTCCAGTGGCTAAAGTCTTTCAGAAAGTTGACAGCATCGTTAGCAGAGAATATAACATCAAACTTCTCATCAATCTTAAAATTGTGCATGCTAGAAACAAAAAACTTGCCCCTGGGCATTCTCCTTCTGCAAACCTCAACGTAGTCCCTTTCAACGTCCAAACCATAGACAGCATATCTCTCGGGAAGATTAACCAAGACCTCTCCAATTCCGCACCCTATTTCCAGAATCTTCTTTGCATGCTTGCAATATTCATTTACGAGTTCCAGCACACAGCGTGCCCTCTCCCTTCCTCCTTCCTTGCTCGTAAGTGATCCCCAAAAAGTCACAAACGGTTTCGAAGTCTTGCCTCTATGCTCATATTTGACCATGCACAACCCGCGCGCTAGTCTCGGAGACAGTTAGTCTTAACCCAGATTGTATAAGACTTTGCTTACCCCATAGTCGATACCTGAATCAGGGCTCTGCTTGATAGAAAATCCGTTCCGAATGTCTTACCTAGTAGATTTCGCCTCTGCCTATTAACCGAGGAGATATGCCTAGATACTATGAGATATCTGCTCTCCCGTCGCAGGAGGAGTCATGGAAGATTAACTAACAGACTTTTTTATCACTAGCGTCGCTTCTTTGATGCCTTGGAAGTGTGGGTCACCTGTCAGGATTCTTGTTCCAAGTTTTCTTGCCGTGGCCAAAACGAATGCGTCGGCCAGTCCGAAATCTTTCTTGCTCTTTCGCATTTCAGCGTGAATTATTCCTGTTTGCTTCGACAACTCCTCATCTACGTCAATGACATCTGAGTTACTGAGCAAAATGCGATACGCAGTACACACGTCCTGCTCTTCACGAGCAATCTTGCTTATCACCTCTCCAAGCGTCACAGCACTCGTGTAAATCCCGTTATTCTCATCCTCAAGTACAACCTTGACTCTCGCGCCGACGTCGCTTCCAATCAGATACTCTACCCAAGCATACGCGTCAACAACATATCCTCTAGTCATGCGCGTTCAACTCATCTTCTGCCGTGAACGGTTTCAACATTCTAAATGCTCCGAACCCATCCATCTTTACCTTCTTTACGCTTATCTCCACCAACTCTCCTTCCTTGATTTTCTTACTATCGATGAGTTTCTTGGGTATTGTCACGACCAGCGAACCGCCAACCCTTCGGGTCTTCGTTACGCTCATGAAGTATCCCTTATCCATAACAAAATAACACACAAGTTACACTTAACTCTTACTACAAACACTCTAAAGCTCTGAATTCGCATTCTACAAAGACAAATATCCTCTAGACAAGTTTCAGCAAGGGCTAGCGTGTTGGCCGTAACCTATTGCGCGCGCTCATTGTTTGGATAAGTGCGACGATATCTGTGCCAAAACTGCTATCATCGGTTTTTATGCTGAGAACGTTCCGCAAAGCCATGAGCATTGACGTATCTGACAGTAAGTCGTGTGAGCGGATAGCTTGCGTTTATGGCGATGTCCGCCTGGTCGTATTCTTGTCGGTAGATTAGATCTTTCAGCCGTTCGTCGATTTTCTCTCGGACCTCCCCCCAGTCTGCATTGTCCGTGTGTCGGTAGTTGAAGTCAAGGTCTATGGACAATCGCAGAATTTCTGGTGAGTAAATGAATGTGAGAGCTGTTCCGCCGTAAAGTGATAGGCGGTCTGAGAGGAATTTCACAGCTGAGATGTCCTCCAGCAGATCCGAGATTCGGCACACTTTTTCTATTTCTTTGGCGCTGAACCCGTATTGCAGCGCTAACGCGTCAAAATCGTATTTCCTTTTCACTCAGATGCCTCTCAGTTGTTCGTCGAAAGCCTCTGGAATGTACAGGTTCCATCTTCTGTTTAGGCTGCCTTTCTTTCCACGGACCAAGTATTGTGGTGGACCTCTGGTTTCAATCTCGATTTTGCTCAGCATAGATTCGGTAACGTGTTCATAGAACGGTGATCTCTTTCTCAGAAGATCCACGATGAAGCCGATCGGTCTGAGAAGACTCCTCTTCCCTTGCTGAAGGGTTAGGCTGATCAGTTTTTCAACGTCGAGTCCGCGAAGATTTTCTAGACTTTTTACGCATTCTTCCCAGCCTCCGGCATATTGAACTCTGTCGATGCATTCGATGAAAGTCCTTTCCTTGCTACTGACTCTCAGAAGGCTGCTTCCGTAACGTTTCTCAACTACCTGTGATGTCGTGTCTTTGACGAATAACGGTTTAAAGATGAACCGTTTGTACCTGAAAGGATCGAACCTGTTCTTCGAGTTGACGCATACGTAGGCTTCATTGAAAGCAGAGTAGGCGCAGCCGTAGTATTCCAAGGCGGTGTGGAAGCCCAAATAGTATTCTTTTCTGATTTTGGAGGCGATTAGAAGTTTATCTGGTTCGTACTTTTCTGCTTTTTCCAGCGGAGATAGAACGGCATACAGACCCTTCCGGATTGCCAGGAGCTTGTGAGCTTCAATCAATCTTTTAACGTATTTGCGATAGACGTATTTGCGGTTTGCAGGGCCTTCGATTACGGTTGACGCTGCCTGCATGATGTCGTCAAAGCCTGCAATTTTCATGGGGAGAAGAGCATTGTAGAGTGCTTCCGTTTTGTTCACCATAGCCTTTTCACTTTTTTAACGTAGTTATCCATTTTATGGCATACTGCATTAAAAATATTTAAAACTTGCCAAGCTCCCAGTAAAACAGAAATTTAACGCAGTTACCCATCAATGGGCATACAACATTAACTTTCTGAAAAACGCGCACAACTGCGCACATTTCGATAGCTAATTACCCAAATATCGCATGTTTTGAATAACACTCTAACCGACAAGTCGCGATTCTGTATCCCGAATGGCACGCTGCGGCAAGATTCTTCGAATATTTCACGATCGACGTGACTTTAGGTTCATTACACATAGGGACCAACCATAGTTGACACTTTGATCATATCGAACGCGCGCGTGTAGGCGTGTTAAATCTAGCATGAATGCGTGAAGATTGAAAAGGTAAGACGAGTTTAAAATGAAAGTTTATAACGACTTAGTGTCCCTCCTATGTTGACGTGATTTTATGGTTGAAGTCAAGGGCAGGAAGTTCACGGTAATACTGCGAGAGGAGCCCGAGGGCGGATACTCAGTGCAGTGTGTGGAGCTTCCAGGAGTCATCAGCCAGGGAGAAAATCGCAGACAAGCTTTGACGAACGTACGAGAGGCCATCGAGGGATACTTGGAAGCGTTCCCTGAGGAACTCTAACCATTTTTTCCACAGATGTATTCAAAGCGCGCTCTGCTAAGAGCAAATAGTTAAGTGCACGAGCCTTAGAAGGCGTATTTGGAGGCGAATTGCGCGTGACATCTCATTATTTAAGGTGCACTGTCAAGGGCTCATTCGAGAAGGTCTTCCAAGAATTAGGAACGGAATTCGGGGACATATACGCAAAGAAGTTTGGGAAGGCCGGAGAACCTTCGATAGGAGTCATCCTGGGAGAACACTTTTTTTTCAGAGTGAAGAACGACGCAGCATTGTTAATCACTCTGGAAGAAGTCTCGAACACTGAGACGCGACTCGAAATCATCGCATGCGCCGCAGGGTCTGGGCTTCTTGGAATCACCTACGGTGCCCACGACTCCTACGTTCACACGGTGGAAGACTTCCTCACTAAATCAGGCCTCACAGTGCAGGTTGAACAGGAGACCAGTTATTTCGACCGAAACACCCCAATTGGTTGAGGCACAATAAAGTCTCTGCAGTTACTACCCACAAAGCAGCCTGAAAACTTTGAATTAATGCGCGCTACTGGTCTCTTGTTAGCCAAGTATCAACTCCCCTGATTCCTTCGCGTCCCCTGCTCAGGCGCGCGTGGATCTGGAAAAATCTTTTATTGACACTACAGCATAGTGCACGCTATCAGCGCACGCGTTGCGAGTTGAATTGGCTTGGAGAACGAAATAAAGGGTCTTCTGAAACGTCTGACTGAAGCCTCCGGAGTCGCCGGATACGAGATGGATGTTGGAAAGATAATTTACCATGAGCTTGAACGATATGTCGACTCGATCGAGACAGATAATTTCGGCAACGTGATATCCCTGAAAAAAGCCAGTGTGAAGGACGGCCCAAAGATCATGCTTGCCGGGCACATGGACGAGATCGGGCTTCTCATCAAGCACATCGATGAGAAGGGCTTTCTACACTTCGAAAGAATCGGCGGAGTGTCTCCAAGATCTTTATTCTCCCAGTCTGTCACCGTCCATTGCAAGAAAGGTCCAGTAAGCGGCTTGACTCACTGCAAGCCTCCCGAAACACCGGAAGAAGCGAATAAAATGCCTGATCTAAAGGCGTTTTTTATCGACATAGGAGCTAAGAACAGGAAAGAAGCTGAGAGGCTAGGCATCCACATCGGAGACTCAGTCACTTTCGAACGGCCATTCAAAGCTCTCGGATCGGGAAATATACTTGCCAGCAAGGCGTTTGACGATCGGGTCGGCGTGTGCGTGACCATAGAAACCATGAAGAAACTTGCAAAAGAGAAACTTGAAGCAAACGTTTACGGCGTAGCAGACGTCCAAGAAGAAGTCGGTTGCCGTGGAGCACAAGTCGCAGCATACAAGATCGCTCCCGACATGGCTATAGCCGTTGACATAACACTTGCTGGAGACATTCCAGGCATCGCCGAAAAAGATCAAGTGACCAAAGTTGGCGCGGGTCCAGCCATAAAAGTCATGGATAACGCAGGTGGAGCTCTGGGTTTGATCTCTCATCCAAAAGTGAGGGAGCTTCTGGTTTCGAGCGCAGAGGAGGAGAAAATTCCATATCAAATGGAAGTCTTGCCCCATGGTTCTACTGACGCGGCAACGATTCATTTGACGAGGGAAGGTGTTCCCAGTGGCGTGATCTCCATTCCAACGAGATATGCCCACTCGTACGAAGTCTTGGACGTCAATGACGTTGTCAATTCCGTCAAGCTCTTGACAGCCACAGTTAAGAAAGTTCAGAAAGGCTTCAGCTTCAAATACTCGCGTTAAGACATGCGATTGTGACAAATTGAGCACGCGCCAACAACGCACCGGTACCGAAGAACTGCAAAGTAATCGGCTTGCAGTCATGACGCCATTTTGTTGAGCTGCCTCAACGCCAACAGGAATATGACGATTGCAAGCACGGTGATGATGACGAAACCCTCGAAGATCGCGACGTTCTGAAAGTTGCCCGCAAACAACGCGCGTGCAGCATCAACTCCGTACGAGAACGGATTACCCTTCGCGACGTCTTGAAGCCAGAGAGGAGCAAGCGCGAGAGGAAGGATGATTCCTGATAGCAGAGAAACGGGCAGCGCTATCGTGTTCAGCGTCGGAGCCAAAGGGTCTTCAACCTTGTAAATAAGAGCAAAACCGTACGACATGGAAGCCATCGAAACTCCGATCAAAGCGTACAGCACCAGAGAGAGCAAGAATCCACCGGCGTTCACGCTTAGCCCAAACGGGATCGCGACAAGCGTTATCAGGACGCATTGGAGAAGGAGAACAACACCGTCTCTAAGAACTCTGCCCAACAGGATCGCTGACCGTCCCACGGGAGTCACCAAGAAACGCTCTATTACACCCGATCTGATGTCATCGATAAGCGAGAACCCCACGAACGCTGAACCGAACAGCGCCTGCATAACCAAAAGGCCCGGGATGAACACGTCAACCGTCTTCCCTACTGGTAACCCTGAAACACCGCCGAGACTGTTCAGAAGCGGCATGAACAAGAGCAGATAAAGAAGCGGCTGAAACATGCTTGCAAAAACAAAAACTGGGTTGCGAACCGTGTGCTGCACGTTGCGGACGAACATCAACTTCGTGTCGCGTAACATCTTCATTTTCATTTTTCCCTCTCATCCTCCCTCAGTGAACGGCCAGTGTACTTCAAGAAAACGTCATCCAGACTCGGCCTGGACAACATGATGCTTTGCACGTCTAAGCGTTTTGCATCCAGCGACCTTAGAAGGTCAGGCATCATTCTCTCCCCGTCCTTAGCGTACAGAAGCACGGAACTGTTCACCGAGTGAATCTTCTCCAGCTGAGTGTTCTCCGTCAACACAGCTTCGGCCTTGCGGGCGACCTCCTCCATGGGAAAACCGAACACGATCGTGTCGCCGCCGACGTTGCCCTTCAACTCCTCCGGCGTCCCGGTTACGACGATCACCCCGTTATCTATGATCGCTATTCTGTCGCAAAGCTTGTCGGCCTCATCCATGTACTGGGTCGTCAAGAAAACGGTCACCCCCTCAGCCTTCAGCTTCCTAATCTGCTCCCACAGGTACGCTCTGCTCTGCGGGTCAAGACCCGACGTCGGTTCATCGAGCAGAAGCAGCCGCGGATGATGAATCATCCCGAGCGCAACGTCCAAGCGGCGTTTCTGGCCACCCGAGTAGGACGAGGCAGGCCTATTAACAAACGAGTTCATCTGGAAACGCTCCGCAAACTCGGCCGCGTATTTCTTCGCGGTCAAAACGTCCAAACCGTACAGCTGAGCCTGCAAGACCAGATTCTCAAGACCCGTAGAAGCCAAGTCTGCCCCGCCGGCTTGGCTCACGTACCCGACGTTCTGCCTAATCTCCTCCTGCTCCTCCGCCAAGTCATACCCCAGTATCTTCGCCTCTCCACCAGTAGGACACAGAAGAGTGGAAAGCATCCTCTGCGTCGTAGACTTACCAGCGCCGTTCGGACCGAGAAAACCAAAAATCTCCCCTCTCCTCACAGCGAGGTCTATGCCCTTAACCGCTTCAACCTGCTTCTTTCCACCTCTCTCTTTAGAAACGAAAGTCTTCCTAAGCTCCCTCGTTTCGATCACAAGGCCCTCAACCACACCGGTCACCTACGAATGACGAAGACAATTGCGTAACACGCACTTCCCGATATCGAACAACCGATATCCATATATTCTTTACGACTTCAGCCCACGGACATCGCGCGCGCTTACTCCCTCGAGGTGAGACCGAGCTAAAGGTTATTAACTGCTCAAACACCATTATCATTAGGAGAATTTTGTCATGAGTAGAGATGAAAGAAAGGGCAAAGAAAAGCAAATTAAAGGAAAAGTCCGTGAAGATGTGGGGATAATAAGGGGAAACAGGAAAGAACAGTTAAAAGGCAAGGTCGAACAAGCCGAAGGAAAAGCCAGAGAAGAAATCGGTAAAGCGAAAAGAAAGCTGAAAGAATATTAGTGAGTTTCTAAACACCGTTCTGAAAAGAACTAAAATGCGATAAGTGCTGCAAGTTTTCCGCTTTTTCTATCACCCCATGGTAAAAGTTACTTGTTCTTTTCTCTCTCAGATACGTTACAAACTTCTCTGACTTTCTGTTAGAATTCTTCAGATTCTCGGTTCAATGCTTTAGCAACCACGCGCGCGCTGATACATCAATGGACATTAATGGAACAGGATAAGGATAGGATAGTCGGTTGATGCTACGAGGGGTAAAATTCGCTCAAAAACTTACCCCCTCATAATGAACCGCGCGCGTTAAATACATAAACACATAAAACAAAAAAATCTTAAAAGTGCATACACATGTAGTACAGTATGGGATAACGGTGAATTGAAAATGACGGCAACAATGTCGAGATATAAGTACCCCATGGAGTACGAGTTGAATCCTACGACAGTGGAGAAAGGAACTAGCTGGGTAACATTGAAACTGAAAAACACATCAAGGGACACTCTTACAGGAGTCGACATACAATTGCACTCTTTGGATACATATCACCTAACCGTCTATGGAACATGGTATGCGTTTGGAGCTGGACAATACCTTAAAGCGTTAAAGCCAAATGAAGAGGTCGAACTGGTTTTCCGGATTAATGCGTTAGGGTCAGCTGATGTATACGCCACCATCATGGCACATGAAGAAAAAAACTACTTCTGGTGGGAATCCGGCTGGACTCGCATCTACGTAAGCGAGGAAAAAGCGGAACTCGAACGCGTACTGGTGCTTTCGCATCCATATACGCAAATTGGAAAGACCCTCTCGGCCGAGGCAACCGTCAAGGGCCTGAGGAAAGGTACGGGATTGAAACTGGAATTCTGGGTGGAACCCCCATCAGGAAAATCTGAAAAGCAGGCCACAACAGAAATAAAGGAACTTTCCGCCGGAGAGGAAGCCCGTTACTCAGCCGAGTTCACGCCCAAGGAAACGGGGCCCTACACGGTATACGCGTATTTGTACGATGGATGGCGAAGAATAGGGCACAAGACAAATTACATCTATGTTCAAAGACGATAGCGCGCGCCAGCCTATTGCTAGATTATTTGGGTTGACATTTTCTTGCTTAAGCAATTTGTATTTGATTGGGTAAAAAGTCTAGAATGGAGAAGAATGAGAGTTCTTGCTCCATTTTGGCTAGTTTGAACTTGGATAACATAGCGCGCGCTCCGGCCAACGAGAACGAGAAGAAGCACTCGCCAAGCATGCTTGGGAAGACGAAGCTAATCCTCAAACGGTCAGCCGCCAAACTGAGAAGCGTGATAGCCGACAGCCAGTACAGCGACGAAAAAATCAGGGACGTCGTCGACGAAGTGGTTATTCCTTACCCCTCAAACCAGAAGCGCGGCGTCAAAGGCGTGCTCAGAGTGGACAAGAAGTTCAGAACCTACGGGCCGGAAGACCAGAAAAAAGAGTACCACAAGAGACCGCACATAGAAGCCGTCTACAGCTTCCTAAAGACGCAGTGGAGCCTAGCCGTCAACAAGGTCAGAGGCTTGAGAAACATCGCGTCCTACGCTCTCTACAGCCTGTTCTGCTTGGTCTTAAACAGAGAAGCAGCAGAAAACATCAGAAGACCCGACAAGACAGTCTCACCAACATACTTCAACACGTAATATCGGGACAAGGCAGCTGCCGCGTGTTATATTACAGCACACAGATGTACTGAGGAAGAACTGATTGATTAGCGCGAGCTAAAACTAGTTTAGGTTTTATCTTTCTCCTTTTATCCAGCCCTTGATTCCAAGTTCTCCTTCAGGCTTAAGCTGTTTCTTTTCTCTTGAAGTGGAGTGAAAGGTTAGTCCCCAGCAGCTGCCGTTCCACACGTAAGGCTCTTGGAGTAATTGAGTGAAATAAATCTCTCCGTATGCCAAGAATCCAATCAGCTGGGTAGAAGATGTCCCCTCTTTCAGTATTTCAGCTTCGGTTCCCGATTTGCACCCTGCCAGTAGCTCAGACTGCCTTCGACTAAGACAAGAGACGATAACAGTTGCGTCTCCTTTGCTGAAGCCCCTATCCGTTCTCAGCATGTTTAACATGTTGCGAGCCCCTTTGGGAACCTTGCTGTGGTCGCTCATAACGAGGTAGCCAGCCACTTCTGGCGTGTAACTTCTGATTGGACGCTGAAGTTTCAGATTCTGCCCCTCGGTGCATATGGGTCCGATGAGGGAATAGTTCCCAAAGTCAAAAGAAAAAGCGTAATATGTTATCGTTGGATGTGAAGGGATAAACGCCATCGGTTGGCGCAATGCTTCAAGAAGACCTTTTTCAGTGATAGTCAGGGGTAAACCTTTTTCTGCCGCTGTTCGAGCTTCATTTTCGTAAATTGCCTTTGCATAGGCTTCACATGGATCTTCGTTATCAATACGTTTCACGTACATATAGCGTGGTTCCTTCTCTGGGTCGAAGTGGAATGTGTAAGGTCGCCCGATTCTCTTGTGGGCACTGATGTCGAGACCTATCGAGGGTTCAGAGAGGTTGGGAATGAGGGCGCAGACAGCTTCTTTATCCAGGATTCTAAGCTGGGCTTGTTCCCCTACCTTTCCGAAGAATTGATGGAATAGCAAGGCGAGCAAACCGTCGCCCGTGTTTCCTCCTATTACACTCATTATTCTTGCCTCTCGTGCGCCGCCCATGAAACTGGCGATTCCCTCCGACAGGAAGTGCTCGTATCCAGGTCCTTCACCAGTCATCCCCTGCGCCAACACGTGAAGAGTCCTGCTCTTGTGCATTTGCTCCCTGATCCCTGTCTGTTGACAAAAATCTGACCATGCGTCGCGAGCCATTTCTCGCCCTTGTTCCAATGCCTCTTCCTCAGTTCGGAGACCCCACGTTCGCCCTACACCAAAGGGGAGGTTACTCGTCAAAACCATGAGAGACATACCATTGTATCCAATTCCTGAAACCTGGTTCAGAACCAAATCTTCGTTTTCCAACTCGCCGGCAGTCGTATGTCCAATCAGGCGAAGCCCGCACGGTGCAGTATGTCCCTTGAATTTTTCCTCGATAGTCCTGAGTATTGATTCGCATATAGATCGGTCCTTCTCTTCAGGTTCACCCCTGTAACTCGAGTACAGAAGCAAGAGCTTCGCGTCTTCAAGACCGCAACCGTTTTCCTTCATGTCTCTTTCGATCTTGTTGAGAATTAGCTCTGTCAGTCTTTGGGCTTCTTGGGGGCTATTCTTTCTTCTAAGCTCTCTTTCCTTCTCTTCGACCGTTTCCAATTCATTTCTGGTGTGAGCATGAGCAGCAAAACCAAAGAAAAAGTCGTCGACCATGATTTGCCCATATCAAAATATCGTTTTCAGACTATAAATGTTTGCGAAAGCCTTCAACACGTTATATAGGGACAAGGCAGCGCGCTAGCGCGAGCAGTTCAGCTATAACTTTTCCGCAAAATCATAGGCTGAAATGTTTTGTGTGTGTGGGTTTGGGTTTGGGCGTAAAGTTTTATCTTACAGGTGTATTTAAGGCAAAGAATTATATTCCAACACGATAACTAGATGGTATAATCTTCAGGTCGCAGATGTGTATGAATAAATATCTGATTGCCAGTATTTGGGTAATCGCGGTTGGGATTATTTTTTGGATCTGCGGTTGGATAATTGGTGGAATGGGAGTATTTTCTGATCTAAGTAAATGGTTTTCTGCTGGTCACACATTGACTTATGACGTGGCTATAGGGTTAGTATGGGGTGGCATAATTCTTTTCATCGTCGGAGTATTTGGCATAGTCACATCGCTCCTTAAAGGACATTCGGACAAGCAACAAAAAAAGGCAACATCGGTTGCCCAACCTTAGCCATGATCATGAAGTCTACATGACACTATGCGCGCACGCTCACCAATTCTAACCATCATACAAAACATCAATCGTCACGTAGATTATAGCGCGCGCTTATTACCCACGAGCATCGCGCGCTACAACCTAGCGCTCGTCTTTGACCGTACTAATTTCTAGGCTGACCAGTACCACACATTGGTATAAAATAGCGCGGTGATCCAGATACGTACAGAGGTTTCAGGAAGGCTTTGAAAATGAAGAATCCTATGCGTTTTTCCGCAAAGAAATTATTGGCGCTACTGTGCATTCTGGCAGTTTCCGCCGTCGGATTTGGCTTTGCAGCCTTGAGGTTCACGAACTTTGGACGGACGAACGGCACAACGGTTCAGACTCCTGAAGATGCGGCAGACAAGGTCACAGTTTACGGAAACGGCGTCACTTTCGTAACGTTTGAGCAGGCCATCGCGCTGTTGAACGACACTAGCACGGTTCAGTTCTATCTTCCATCAGGCGCTTTAACCGACACGCTCACAGTTACAGGAATCAACGTTGCCAAAATCGTTACGAGCGACGAGAATCAACCGATAATCAACAGGGGCGACGTGATAACGGTGTGCACAGAAACCGGCAACTACACGGGCACGTTCATCAGCTGGGACACCTCGCTGCTTCTGCAGGTCAACAACGAAACAGTCATGATTCCAACATCAAGAATCACGCTGATCATTCTCAACGAAGTGGTCCAGGTGCAGGGACCAAGAATACTCGTACAGGTCACAACGGACTCGCCGGCAGGAAACTATCAGATGAACGTCTCTTACCTGATGCGCGGACCAACATGGAAGCCCACGTACTTCGTCGACCTACAAACAAGCCAACTGCAATGCTGGGCAACGCTGACAAACGTGGAAAGCTGGACAAACTTCACCCTAGTGCTCGTAAGCGGCGGCCCCCACCTAGTGTACGCCAGCTCAGGCTTTCAATACTATGGTGCGGTACCGATGATGGAATCAGTCAGCGATGGCTCAATCCAATTTACTTCGAGTACAACGGACGAATACCACGAATACACTTATGGCGCGAAGGTGTCTTTCGAAAAGGGCACCACTATCAAGCTGCCTCTCTTCGAAGGCACCGTGAAACTTCGGCAAGAATACTATTGGTCAGGAGGCGAAGTGCAGAACCGGTACCACCTGAACAACAGCCTCAATGAGCCGCTTGCCTCCGGAACCGTCGAGTTCTATCGAGGCGAACAGTGGATGGGCGAAGACAGCATCGGCTACACGCCCGTTAATGGAGAAAGCATCGCCATAGTCAACTACGCCTATGACATCAAAGTCGCCTCAACAGTGACGAAATCCATATCGCAAAGCAACTACGCGGACCAAGGAATAAACATAACAATCCAAAACTACAAATCGATAAACGTCCAGATCCTCATCCAGCAAGACATCAACGGCTACGAACTAGTAACTTCCACACCGCAAGCCACCAGAGTCGGTTCCAGTCTTTCATGGGTCATAAACGTGGACGCCAACGGCGCCGCAACGATATACTACGAGTGGCAACACAGCTGGTAGTGCCTCCCCCTTTTTTCCTGTTCAAACATGCGTGGTCGCTTGCCCCAAAAATCAACCCGAAAACCAAAAAGAATCGAATGAATAGCCAGCTGGCAACGATCGTTCTTGAGTTAAGGTTAGTCTCTGACCTGCTAAGTTGCTTTATTAGAAATTTCTCACGATGAAATCTCTTAACTTGGTGTGTCCTCCTAGATACACAATTATCTTTTTGGATATATTGACTATTCTTTTATCGAATAATCTTGATAACACAAGGCAAATGGCGTATGTGGAAATGCCTAGAACAAAGTCTTCAATGACGTTTATTGTTCCCAGCCGCCAAAATATAGCTAGTGTTATTATCGCGCCCAGAATAGTCATCATCACTGACCTGACGACAAAATATATTCTCTGCGTTTGGTTGGAGACCAGCAACGCTTTCATAATATCCTTTCTTATGCTTTGCCGTTCCTCTTCAACGCTTGTTTGGTTCAACACGCCAACTGCAGAGACTCTGTCAACAGTGCTCATTGGGGAGATTCTTTCAGAAAATTCGCTTTCAAGTTTCTTCAGCACGTTTTCAACAAGCTGACCTTCCACGCCTATCTCAGGATTCATGAACGCTCCGCCCGAAACTTACAATCGCTGACCATTCGGTTACCAACACATATTTTAAAAGATTTTTCAAGATTATATCTGAATCTTACCAAAATCTGTCAGCGCACGCTCAGGTTTGGATCTGGCTACAGGTTTCTTCCCGGCACTAGTCTCCTTAGTTCTTCTGTCAGCTTGCACATAATGAACGTCGGGCATACTAAGTAGAGGGTCTTCCAGGTGAGCGCGAGCTCGGAGTGCTCCCGAACGGAAGGTGTGATCTTCGCTCATATTCTCTTTTTCAGGATGGTCATTATTGTTTCGTAGGCAAAGTATGCGGCGGCCAAGGCCAGCATCGACGTGGAAAACAGGTACTCCCTCGTGAGTTGAGATGGCCTGAAGAGGGTTGTTTGGAACAGTACGGCTGAGGCAAAAACTGCGAAATAAAAGAGGTACTTGGGCAGAAGGAGCTGGCGGAGTCTCACGAAGTTTTCGAGCACCAGTTTTTCCACGATGTACCCGTCTGAGGTCTGCTTCAGTAGCCCTGCTTCTTCCAGTTTGTCCAGGTGGTAGGCCGCCAACGTAGGGCTGCTCAGCTTAAGTGCTCTTTGAACCTCTCTGACTCCGACTGGTTTTCTCTGTTTTATGGCGTACCTGTAGACCTTAGCAGTGTTGCCGGTTAAGACGTCATTTTCGTCTCTCACGTCCTCGGTCAGCTCAGTAAGAGTTAACCCTTGAACATTATTTCTGGTTATCGATGTACAACAGAATTGTACGCTTGTACAAGAATGAAGGATTAAGTGAAAGCATGTTCCACGTAGTTAAGCGGTGAAATCGTTGAGCCTATCAAAGAAAAAGGCAGCAAGATTAATGGTCACCGGGATAATTGCCGTTTCTCTCTTCGCCGCAACAATTTACTACACAGTTCCAAACGGTCTCCACTTCAAAACAATCGCGTTTGCAATGAGTTCCGGCCAGTCAAACTCTAAGGGTTTAACAGTGTACATGCAATCATACATACTGAACGTGACGTTGCTCAACGGAACAACTTGGGAGGGGAGTTGCCCAACTCTTGCGGGTGAACTGAACTCAACAGACATAGAAGAGATCCACTTCCTGCCCGAGCCTGGTTACGGTGGTGGAAACGGTTTCCCAGGGCCTTGGTTAGCCACGATAGAGTACGCATTTGACTGGGGAATACCCGCTAGTGTCGCAGGCGAGAGCATCGTGGATCTAGGTACACTCGAAGTTGCTAACTACACATTCAGCTTCTACGAGTCGCACGGTAGCCCCTTGCCGACTATTGGCCCCCCAATGCTCGACTACCCACTCCAAGTGAAGGCTACGGGCTACTGGAACATCGGCCCACTGCTGTACGGTCCCTGGACCTGGCAGATGAACAGTAGCCAAATCAAGAGCATCCTGCCAGATGGAACGGACCCCGTCAACATAACGTACAACCTGAACCTCAACATCAACCTCTTCTATCAGCTCACCACGGAAGCTGGCACTCAAACAGGCAACTCCACAGTACAGTGGGGCGGATCCTGGGGCACGCTGCAACTACAGCATGAGAATGACACACTTCTCGGATTACGATACGATTTTTCAGAGATAAGCCTTGAAATGATGGCAACGTGACTCTGCCGGCTGAAGGTCACTGAATGAATAAAACCGTAAGAGCCCCTCTTTTTCCTCTCGCTGGCAACCACACAGAACACAGTGCTATGTTTTCGAGCGTTCTGTTTGAAGTCTCAGCG
Organism: Bathyarchaeia archaeon; assembly: GCA_049521795.1. GTDB lineage: Archaea > Thermoproteota > Bathyarchaeia > Bathyarchaeales > Bathycorpusculaceae > DASPPK01. The sequence goes on along the minus strand of JBEKOM010000004.1, from coordinate 129,127 downwards.
GCAGACCTGTTCTTCCTCATTCGCAGAATTGGCTGTCGCAGCTGGTGCTTGAATGATTGAACGGCGCATCTCAGTTTTCCTTATACTAGTGTGCATCGGCTTCTTGCCCCTTGCACTCCCTTCCGCAAAAGGACAGGCGCAAGAGTCGGTCAGCGTGTACATGATCAACTATCTAACAGAAAACAACACTTTCAACATTACCGACTCTCCGGTAAACAGCGTCTTCACAGTGGATTTCTGCGTAGGTAACGTCACAGACCTCATCACATGGCAGATACGCCTGACCTACAACAGCACTTTAATCCACTATGACGAAGCATGGTTTCCAGACGACAACGTGTTCCAGCAAGCAGTCGGCAGCGGCGCCACACCACTAACAGAAGTGTCAAACAACGTGGGCAACACAACCGACGTGGGAGACCTGCTGATCGTGATGACCTGCTCACACTCTCCAAGCAACTCCCTCAAGTATCCCGTTACCGTCACATCGAAAGCCCTCATGTGCAAGGTGAACTTCACGATTGCGATGCAGTCAACTTTCACGCAAATAGTGTTCGTTGCCGAGCAAGAGAACCCCTCGAACCTGTACGTCGCGCCGCCCTACTACTTGGCCGGCTACGGAACGTCCGTGGAGACGCTCAGTGGCACGTATCCTGCAGACGGAGACCCTGCAGTCATCACCGGTCCGACCTCAGTGTCAGAAACTTCAATCTTGCTATTTCTAATATGGATTCCATCAACCCTAGCGCTTATCCTGACAAGAAGACGAACGAAGAGACGTGACCACGATCGCTGAGATATGCGTGCGCACTTGAACAGCCACGTAGCTCAGCATCCGACCTGAACAGCATCACAGTTCTCAATCATGCTCGCAAGCCGTGTATATACACTGTATATGCAAAATGTATATGCTTTTTGTATGTGCTTTCAATTTCAAATTTCTGCAAAATTTTCGCGATAAGCTCGCGCGCTGTAGCGAAAGAGGACGAAGTGGATATATACCGCCGTGATGATGAGGGTCTAAGACCGCCTATGGACGGAATAATGCTAGAATCAGTTACGAAATCCTTCGGCGACAACGTTGCCGTAAAAGGCCTGACGCTGAACGTGCTGCCCGGCAAAGTTCACGGCCTTCTAGGCCCCAACGGGTCGGGGAAGAGCACGACGATGAAGATGGTCATGAGCATAGTCAAGCCTGATCAAGGCAAGATCAGCCTCTGCGGCATAGACGTGCTCCGGCAACCCATCGAAGCGAAAAGACTCGTAGGCTACGTTCCAGAATCGCCATATCTCTATGAATACCTGACGGCTTCAGAATACTTAGACTTCGTAGGCACAGCGTACGGCATCGACCTGAAGACCAGGCGAGAGAAGGTTGACGAGCTACTCAACGCGCTACAGATGAGCAATCAAGTCAACGACGTCATGAGCGGCTTCTCCCAAGGAATGAAACAGAAAATAGCGATCACAGCGGCTCTTCTTCACCGTCCACGCGTGCTCATAATGGATGAAGCTTTGAACGGTTTAGACCCGAGGTCAGCCAGGATCGTTAAGGACATCCTTCAGCGCCTAGCCGGCGAAGGCGTCTCAATTCTCTTCAGCACGCACGTTCTTGAAATTGCAGAGGCCATGTGCAACACGATCACTATCATGAACGAGGGAAGCGTTATCGCCGAGGGCACGGTGCAGGAACTGAGGTCAAAGGCTGGTATGCCTGGCTCCACGTTGGAAGACACTTTCCTGAAGCTAACCGGAAGCGAAGACACTGAGAAGATCGTTGAGGCACTGAAGCTTTGAACCGGTCAACGGTCGTCAGCCTCGCAAGTGTTCTCTTCAAATCCTACTTCAGAGCGAGCCGCTTTGGACGCAGAAGCCGCCTCTCAAACCCCGCAGTTCTGTTATCCATAGACATAGCTCTCTTTGCCGCTCCGTTCGCGCTGCTCCTGTATGCTCTCCCTCAGGTCCCGTCTGAATTCACGAGTTCGCTTCATACGCTTTCAGTTCAGTCCCTCATCGTGCTCCCGGTCATTCTCACTTCGGCCGTCACCTTGGCTGGAATACTGTTTGAACTCGGGCAGGGCAGCGGTCTTGCTTCAAGCGAAGCGGTGAATTGGCTTCCAGTGTCTCCGGGAGAATACGTCGTGGCGTCAAGCGTTTCGGTCCTGTTCACCTACTCGCCTCTCCTGTTCATCGGTCTAGGCGTCACCATACCGCTTGCCCTGAACATCGGCATGCTCTCGGTCGTTCCGTTCCTCATCTTGGTCTCCATCGTCGCCTACGTTTGGGGAGCAGTTATAGTGGAAGTGTTGAGGTCCGTGATGAACCGCATCTCCACAACGCTTTACAAGAAGAGCGGAAGACTAGGCATCATCCTCCGCATCCTTTTAGTAATCGTTCTGCTCGTCGCGTTGCAGATAGCCTTTAACCCATACATCCTTTACATCGCCCTTTCAGGCATCGTCCAGGGCGTCAACTTGGCCTGGTTCGTGCCCTTTATCTGGCCCTCGGCCGCCGTCGTTTCCTTCCTAACTTCGGATGCAATAAGAGCAACCGTTTTTGCCCTGCTTTCCTTCTTATTCACCTTCCTGATCTTCGAAGCCGCAACTCAACTAAGAGCCAAGTACTGGTCACCCGTACCCGTCACCATCACCGTGTCCACTTCAACAACTTACATTCCTCAAGGCAAATCATTCCTGTGGCTAAACCCAGTGGCGTTTGCCATAGCCTCGAAAGAGTTAAGGTCTCTTGCAAGACGAAGAGAAATGGCAAGATTCCTCGCCATACCCGTGTTGCTCGTAGTGTCCTCCTTGCTCCCAGTGTTGACAAGTGGCGCGAACTCAAGGACTGCCGGCGTGTCGGGCATAAGCTTGGTGCTACTCGCTGAAGTATCCCTCATTCTGCCCATGATGCTCTCTTCCATCAGCATAGGACAGGAAGGAACCTCCATCGCCAACATCTACATGCTTCCCATCTCAGCTGACGAACTGGTCCTTGGAAAACTCTTTCTCCCATGGGTTCTTTCAGGCGCTGCAATCTTGGCCCTCGCCTCACTTCTGCAGTTCCTGGCTCCTGTTGCCGCGGGCATATTCCTGGCCACGTTGATTGCCGCAATCTTCAACATGATAGTGCAAGGATATGTGGGACTCGGAACAGGCTCACGATATCCCAGCTTCAACGTGGGACCAAGAGCAAGATACCTCACGTTCACAGGATTCATAATGGCCTTCGCATTAGGCGGCTTGGCAACCGTGGCGACTCTAACTCCTCTGATACTGTACGAAGGCACGGGGTTCTTGACCATGTTTGGAGGCGGCCCAACCGGGTCGGCCTTGTTGACGATTGTCTTGACAGCGGCAGTTGGAACATTGCTTCTTGTGTCGGCGCGCTACTATTGCATGCGAGGCATAAAGAAACTCCTTTCCAGCTTAGAAGCATAGCTTTCGATCCCCCTGCAGGGGATAATATTGTATGATTTATCTAGCGCGCGTTGTCACAGCCAAATTCCACGAAGGCGCGCTTGGACAAGCAATGGGCGCAAGGATCGAACTGCTCAGCTAGAACGCGCCAAACGCTAGAGCGTACCTCAGGCGACTTCGATAACCATAAAATGTTACGCCCAGCAGCTAAGCTATATAAGTGGTATTGACAGTATTGAGATGCACATTGCAGATCTATTGTTTTAGCGATGGATTTGTCGAGTGAAAAAAACAAGAGTGGAAACAAGTTAGATGGCTAAGCAGATTTGGAGAGGTAGAGGCAGGCCTCTTAGCAGCAGGCCTTCGTACAAGGATGGAAGGATTCTGGAGAGCCTTGCCAGAATCGGATTGCTGCATAAGGTTGATTCGAGTGAATTCTTCGCTCGTATTGTCGAAGCTTGGAATCACGACGGGTCAGAATGTGCGCAGTTGGCTATAAAGTGTCGTAAGAGGACGAAGAATTCAGCGATCTTTCTTTTTAGCAAAGGTCCGAAGCGTTCGCGGAAGGTTATAGCTCAATTTCCGATATCGATTGCCATCTTGCAAGGAGAGAATCAGCTCGGAAGCATCACGGAAGCAATTTTGGCCAGAAGTTCCTCATTCAAGAATTTGGAGGGTGTAACCTCGAAGATTGGTGACTTGAAAGTCGGAATGAAAAAAGTCAGCCTCAAAGTAGAAGTGCTTGAGATTCCAGAATCTAAAATCGTCTACACGAGATATGGAACGACTGCTTCTATATCAAACGCAGTTATCGAAGACGAAACTGGGTCGATGAAAATGAGTTTATGGAACCAACAGATCAGCATGGTGCACAAGGGCGACGTAGTTGACATCAAAAACGGCAAAGTAACCTGGTTCAGCGGCGAAAGGCAACTGCGACTGGGAAGAACCGGAAGCTTGAGCATCATCGAATGCGCGCGCACCATTAAAAAAGAAGAAGTGGTTTTTAATGCCGAAGACTAAAGCCATAATAAAAATTCAAAACGTCGTTGCTTCTGCCACGTTAAACCAGAGAATTGACTTGAACGCTATCGTGAAGAGTTACCCAGGCGTAGAATATCGTCCAGAACAGTTTCCTGGACTTGTGTTCAGGCTTAAGAGACCGAAGACGGCCACGCTGATCTTCAACTCTGGAAAAATGGTGTGCACAGGAGCAAAATCCGAAAAAGAAGCCCGCAGGGCCGTATTGACGGTTGTTAAAGAGTTGAAAAAGAGCGGAATAATCATCATCAGCAAACCGGAGCTGAAGATTCAGAACATCGTTGCCTCCGTAAGCCTAGGCGGAAAAGTAGACTTGGAACAGGCAGTCGGCAAGCTCGTAAAAACCATGTACGAGCCCGAGCAGTTTCCAGGACTGATCTACAGGATGGACGAGCCTAAAGTGGTCATACTGATATTCGCAAGCGGAAACCTTGTCTGCACCGGAGCGAAGAAAGAACAGGACGTTTATGACGCAGTGCACAAGCTTCACGCCAGCTTGGAAGAACAAGACCTCATATTCTACGAATAAAAACTTCAAACAACAGTCACGAATTCACCGAAAAACTCCGGGCTAAACGTTGGACCGCCGCGCTGCCCTTATCCCTCTATCGTGCGTTTGCACTTGAACAGTCCATACGGTTTCGCATTCGACCTAGCAGCTTCACCGTTCTCAATGATGCATGTTAAGTGTATATACAAAGTGTATAAGCAAAACGTATAAGCTCTTAAAAAACAAATATCAGCAAATTTAACGACGAGCCAGCGCGTCAAGCTTAGCGTTTGATGATCTGTTCATAAAGCCCCAATGTTTTTTCAGCTATCTTGTCCCACGTGAACTCGTTCAAGACCCGCTTTCTGCCGTTTTTGCCCAGCCACTTTCTCTTCTCATCGTTTTCCAAGACGCTGTTTATGCCCCAAGCTATGTCGGACGGGTTGTTTGGATCTATGTGGTAACCGCACTGGTCTTCGCCGTAATACACGACTATTTCTCGCATGCCGCTGATGCCGGCTGCACCGATGACAACTGGTCGCTCCATACTCATTGCCTCCAGAACGACTATTCCGAAGGGCTCATAGAAACTTGGGAAAACTGCAACGTCACATGCAGCATAATGAAGAATACGTTCTTCCTCGGGAATGAATTCGAACCTGAACTTCACGAAATCACTCATCTTCGTAGCTTTCACCAGATTCATCAAGTATTCCTGCAAGTCGCCAAGACCAACGATAACAAGCTTCGCCTTAGGATTCTTCTGCAAAACATGCGGCAAAGCCATAATCAGTTTATCAACACCTTTCATACCGGCGAGTCGACCTATAAAAAGAATCATGTACTCATCGTCTTTGATACCATACAATTCTCTGACCTTCTTGATCTGCTCAGACGTCACTGTTGCGGGGTCGTACTTCTTCGGGTCGACCCCGTTGTAAGCAACCTGAATCTTTTCTTTTGGACAACCTAGGCCCACCAGCTCATCCTTCATCGCATAAGAAACTGTCACGATAAGGTCAGCCGCTCTAGCAACGTGAAGTTCAATGTTGCTCACCGTAACCGAGCCCTTTCCAAGCGTCCTCCCTTTCTCTGTCGAGTGAACGTGAAACGCAAAAGGAAGTCCTGCCTCTTTCTTAACAGCCATTCCACCTATACCTGAAAGCCAGTCATGAGCAACGACAAGGTCGAATTTGATGCGTTCTTTTCTTATCAGCTCATTCACGAGTTTTGCAGCGCTCAGATAATTATAAACGAGGATCTTTGAAAACCACTGTAACCCACTACCCCATTTCCGTAGGTCTTCTGCAACAACATCGGGCAACGAGTCAGAAATGTCAATGTGCAGCGGCCTGTGGATTTCGATACCGTGCCAAATCTCACGCGTCGGCAAAGCATTTGCATCATCATTCATCGTGAAAACTGTAACATCATTGTCCGTGAGAACAAACTGGCGAGTTATTTCAGCCGAGTAGGTTCCCAAGCCACCGACGATCCTCGGTGGATACTCCCAGACCAGAACAGCAAGTTTCATTGTTCTTCATCGTTACCCGTATCTAAACATTCTCTCACTATAATTGCACGCGTGTTTCGCAAGGTTTCCTGCTATTTTGCAAGGGTTATTTCTATTATTGAAACCATCCGTGACCTGTTCTCGCCTTCTCTTGCCGGCATCTCCTCTGTTCCTACAGCTATCTTGCTCACTTTCAGGTCCTTCAGGAAGCGATTTCTGGTTATTTCAGCCACATCAACAGCCGTAGTGATCGCCTGTCCTCTTGCCTTCAAAACTACTTCCTTAGCATTGCCAGCCGATAGTCTTGTCATAACTGCTAGAACATAGTCCATTGGTGGTTTACTTCCAATGAAAACAATTGCAGATTCTTCAGCCATTTCTTTCTATCACCCCTTTCATCATTGATTGTGTCGTGCAACGTTGCTGTGTTCTTCTCGTCCGTCAACAACAGAACGCTACTGCCCCATAATGCACACACTTCCTTATAAACCGATTAACCAACAGAGCATCATGAGGACATTTTCCTGCAGTTCCCTTGTCCCGGATTCGAGCGCTAAGGTGGCAAACTAAAACTGACATCCTCAGGAAAAACAGATGTTTTGGACACAAAAGCGGCCAAGAGGCTCTTCCTCAAGGCACGATCACATGAAGCCGAGAACACAGGGAAAACCAATCTACATCTGCTAGTCGCAGAGCTCAAAAAATAGATGACACACGCAGGTTGCTTTCGGTCATGGAAATAGCCAGTATCAACCCTTTGTTAGTAGCGCGCTAAATCAAAAGGTTACAAAACTCCTATATGTTAGATATCTAAGCTTGAACCAGCGGAGATCGAACATGAAACCTGAACATTACAAACCGAGAGGGAAACAAAAGCCCAAACGAAAAGACAAGACTAGCAAATCCAAAAGTCGAATGCTTGCAGTGGCCAAAGAATGGAAACCCATTACTTCTCCACAATTGCGTGAAGCCTACTCTACTAAAATAGAATGGGTAAAGAAGCCAAGCGCCGCCCGCACTAAACCCTAATGCAAGATTTTCGGGTTAATAGCCGATTTCTAGCATGTTCCGCATGCCTATCGATCCAGCGCGCTAAATTTGTAAGTCGTCTCCACAATCATTAGAGCGCGCTGTACAGTAGCTTTAAGAGAAACGAGGGTCAAAACTGTCTTGAGGGTCTAGTCTTGGCTGCGACGGATGCAAAACGTGTGAAGAAACCAAAACTCCCAAACAAACGCTTGCTTCGGAGAAACAAGAGAGTAAGATAGTGCGCGCGCTAGGCTGTTCGATAGTTGAAGAGGATGAAAAGAGCACACTCAGTCAGAATGGTCATGCTCATCAAGAAAGACGCGCGCGCCTTTGTCAATGGATGCGTCAGCCATTTTAGGATCTCTTGACGGAGGCAGGTTCATGAAGGCAAGGTCAAAGGCATGAACGAAGTGGGTGTTTTTGAACCTTCCCTAACAAGATTATCACAATCCAATCCCTTTCAAAACCCTTTAAACGGTCCTCTCACGGAGGCTTTTCACTTCTCTTTTTGCGAGGCTTATGCAGTATGAAAGTGTGGCCTCGAACATCGATTAAAACGGATCCTGTTTGCTGAGCTGTTTTTGACGCGATGTCTTTGGCGCTCTCATTCACAAGCGCGCTATTCAATATTTGGACTTTCACCATTTTCCTCTTCTCCAACTGCCTAGAAATCTCATTCATCGTCTGCGGCGACGCTCCCTCCTTACCAACCCATATTGTTGGCTTCCCTAAGGCTAGCTCACGCTTCATTCGATTTTTCGCCTTGGACGAAATCATGTTCCCACTCCCATTCCTTCAGTCCTCATTAAACCATTTACATCCAAACAGTACAATGGAGCTCCTAAGATATAGGCATCGGCTTTATCTTAAATCTCATTCAGTTCTCTAGGCGTCTCACAGCGCGCGGAAGGCTATTCGAACGTGTAGCCGATGAGAACACAACTCAGGCTCCTGCAGCTAAGAAGCAACCGCACGAGACTTAGTATTCTTCCGTCTTCCAGATGTTGTACGGACATTGTCTCCAACAGTACGTGCTGCTCTTGTAAATGCAATTCTGACATTCAAGCCTGTCAAACCGTCTACGCCTGCTCATAAACAGACTCTCAATACTCTAATGAACTTCTTTCTCATTAAGTCTTGGATTCTGTCGGATTATTCAGGTGAAAGGTTATAATCCTTGTTTGTTGTTACTTTCTGATTCTGGGAAGGAAGATTTGTTTGGACCGATCGAGGAAAAAGCAGGCGAAAAAAGAACGATTCTTGAAAAGAATGAAAAGCCGAGGAACATGGAAACATGGAAGGAGCAACGTTAAAAAAGTGAGGAGACTGGAAGAAGCACGCGCATTAGCCAGAGCGCGCGCAAAAACTTAATTCCCTATTCTGACTATTTGAGCGTGGTGATTGAATTGAGCACTGGAGCCACTAAAAAGAAACCAATGACTAAAAAGGAAAGAGAAGAGAAAAGAAGAAAGCACAAAGAGAAACGATTGAAGAAGTAGCCTCAATCGTTGGGCATTGTTCATTCTCAGCGTGCGTTTTTTGTTGAGTCTATCGACTCATTGCGCACTTGAACAGTCCACGCAGCTCGGCAGCCGACGTGAACAGCCTCACCGTTTTCAACAATGCTCGTCAACTGTATATGCAAAACGTATATGCGAAATGTATATGCTTTCAGTTACTTTTTTTTTCGAATTTAGGGACAAGCCAGCGCGCTGAATTTGCTCAACCTCTAAAGCTTCTCTAAAGCTTCAATAATCTTCGCATAACTTTCAACGCTGCATCGCCAACCGACAGAAACCATTTCGTTCACAGCCTGCTTAGCTCTTTCTTTAGTGACCAATCCCTCACAGACAGCCCTCGCCAGAACATATGGCGTACCCACGTAGCCTATCCCGTAAACCTTCGCGGTGTTCCTTGCCACACCATCATCCACGACAGCCACACCGTTCAACTCGTGGGCAAGAGCCAAAACCTCCGCGTCAGTCACATGAAGTCCCCTCGTCTTCAACAATCTCGACAAAAACTCCTCATCCTTAGGCTCAACAACCCTAAACACTTTGCTGTCAAACAGCTTTTCCAAGACAACTGCGTCAGGAACACCTTTACGCCTGCCTTCATCCACAACCTCGCTCTTGACCTTCGGCGACGTTACCTTTTCGCCCTTCAAACCCTCAAGAACCATGCTCAAACCCACTTTAGTCAAGTAGATCAATGGCGTAGAATTGAAAACAAGCAGCTTCACTTACGCTTCGCCGCCGACGCTTCCCTGAACTCTTTCTCGAGCTCTTCAGGCGTAAATCTAACCCATTCCACACTACGCTGCTTCACCAGATCAGCGAATTCCCAAAGCGAAAGCCTTGCCATCTCTGCAGCCTTGGCAAACGTGGTTTTCCCGTCTCGCAACAACTCCAGAGCCGTCTGCTTCCTCCACTCCGCAATTCCCAATTCAAGAAGATTCCTAACAACAGTAGCCTTGTCCAACTTTGCACGTTCGACCACTTCGAGGATTTCCTTCTCGATTTCCTTAGGTATCCTTACCGCTAAAGGTTTAAGCGTCAACACGTCACCGTATACAAAAGATATCAATTGCATACATAAATACCTTGCGACAGCCCAGGCGATGGGTCAAAAATAAGCCATCTTTTCTTTTTCTTCTCCTAGCGCGCTAGCGTGTTCCTTAATTCTTTCGGGCAGTAGCTAGTGCAACTCTGCTCTTGAACCATATGCGGATAGTCATTTCTGACTACCTAACCATATTTGGGTCATATAGGATACCCGGGGGGGAGGGTGTGAGAGCGAGAGAGCACCCGGCTCGAACCGTGAAAGTAACAATCCTTCATCGGAAAACGCCATGCAGCTTTTCTCGCTGTCTTCTTCACGATTCTAGTGAGGTGCCGTTGATCCATCGGTTTTCTTAATCCTTCCTCTTTTGCAGACTATGACTGCTAGTAGCGTTGTTGCGATGGCTAGTGACAGAATGGTTGGTGATGGAAACTCTTGAACCACGTTTGTTCCTTTGATAGTTACTTGAAACGTGGAATCAAACGTGCAAGTGAACTGTATGAACGTGTGTGTTGCGTTTTCCGTTGGCGCGAGGAAGTTAGGAGCTAGAAGCTGTGTGCCGTTAAGCCACACGGTCCAATCGTCAAGACTTGTGCAGTTCATCAGAGACTTTGGAATTGTCACGTTGAAATATCCAACTGTGCCAGAGTCACCGGAGACGTTGAACTTTATTTGTGATTGATCCAAGACGATGTCCGACACGGTTGAGTTGCTTTCCGTTACTACGTGGAAAACTTTTCCGTCCACTTGAACAGTGTGATCAGCAACTGTGACGTTCTGAGGGGTAGGCGTTGCTACGACCGCTCCGTGATACACTCTTAGAGCGCTGTCGGTGGACCCAAGGATGAAAGTGCTGGCATCGCTTGATATCGCTGCAAACAGTGGTCTTCCAAAGTCGGGTGGCACCCACTTCGTCGCCGTGGTGTTCCAGAAGTCACTCCAGAGGAGAGTGCCGTTCACGTCAAAAAGCAAAGCTCCGTTTGGAATGGTATCGCTTCGGAAGGCGGTGTTGCCGGACGTGCCTGCGAGAATGTAGCGGCCATCAGCTGTCACAGCTCCCGCGGTCACGTCGCCAATCCAAGGTAGGCGGGCTTCAAGGCCGGTAAGTCCCCATAGCAGTTTTCCGTTCTGGTTGAAGATTCTGAGACCGTCTCTTGCTCCCGTAGCGACAACTGAGCCGTCGACTGACATGGAGACCCAGTTGACTGCGCTGTTTCCAGTGTCGACCTCCCACTTGACGTTGCCGTCGCCGTCCATGGCCCAGATGGTGCCGCCCTTCCCAGTGCCGACGACTATGAATGAAAAGTCGGGTGTCGCAGCGATCGAAGTCGGCCAGATGAACCCGCTTATCGATCTTGTCCAGAGCAGCGTGCCGTTGGCAGTGTCGAACAATCGCAGCACTGAAGTTCCAACCAGCAGTTTGCTGCTGTCGGCGCTGAAGAGCATCGCCCTAGGATTTGCAAGCTCGTAGGCGGGCGCTGACCAGAAGATCTCGCCGGTCGTGGCGTTCCTGCATTCTATCCAGCTGCCGCCGCAACCGTCCACTAAGTAGTTTCCGTCTGGAGAAAATCGTTCAAACTGGGCGTCTGAAGCGTTTTCAGCTGTTCTGGTGATGTTCCACAGCAGGCCTTGTCTGTTGTAGACGAAGAGTTTTCCATCGGTGGTTCCCGCCGCTGCTAAGGAACCGTCTGCTGTTATGGTGGCGCTCCAGAACCCTCCGTAAGTGTCGCTGTCGTTGGTCAAAGGCCCGAACCTCCATAGCATCGTGCCGTTCGTATCGTACAAGTAGACGTAGTACAGATTGCTGAAGGACGGGTCTGGCAATGCGTGGTAACTCGCGGTTCCATGTTCTCCCCCTGCCAGGATCATGGTCTTGAAGTCGGATGAGATGGCTCCGTAGTAGATGGGGCTCAGCAGGGTTGAGTTCCACTGCAGGCTGTAGTTTCCTAACGTCCCAGAAGGGATCAATTCAAAGTTCTGTTGGATGCGCTGGTCAGGTTTTGAAGTCACATAGTAGTCAGCGTTAACGTATGTCTGATACCCGAGGGCCAATGCGACCGCGGTGCTAGTGGTTCCTGGAATCACGGTGTACTCCGAATAGGTTCCGTCTGCCTGTGAAACACTCGCAGGTCCAGGGCCTACTCCGAACTCGCCTGGTACCCCGAAGCCGACGTAAGCACCGGAAATCGGGACCGAGGTTTCAGCATCAACCACTTCTCCGCTGGCCTGATAGTACAGCTGGCCATCCCATGAAACAATTATAGTCCAAGTTATGGTCACGTTTGCAGCCACATAGTTTCCAGGGGTGTTGGCGTGATCCGCGATCACAGCGTAGTACGCCGTGTAAGTCGTTCCATTAGAGTTGAGGTCAGGACCGCCGCATCCTAACATGACCCACACCGTGTCAACCGTGTTTGGTAAAGCCTTGCCCTGATAGTCATCGCGTTCTACCCAGTCCGGAAGCGGATCGTGCTGAATCATAAGCGGCCTCGCCTGAGTGCCAGAGTTGGTTATGTTAAAGCTAAACCGGAGCATCTGAGTGTACACGAGATTCACAACGAAATGCTGCGTCAGCGGCGTCACCTGAAGGTCCGAATCAACGTCCGCTGAGACTCTCTGGACGGGAATTAGAAGAAACACTGTCAGAAGAAACAGTAATAATGTAAAGACTCGACAGTTCATATGCAACTACCTATTATGCGCTAACTTTTCATCTTCTGGAGAAATTAGCCTTGTGAACTCTGAATCAGGAGCGGGGATAATGGACTTCTAACGTTTCACAGCCTGCGCAAGCGCTGTTCTTCGATTCTGGACCGCGCGTGCCGTCACAGAAGATAAGCCTCCTGTTTCTTAGCAGTCACTTCTTCACTTGGCAGGCTTAAGGTTCGGTCCCATCTTCTTCAAATAGTTGTCCACTTCGTCTCCGAGAACCCTCGTCAGCAGGTCCGATCGCACGCGCATGTATTCTTCTTGAAGTATGTCAAAATGGAAGGACCCCCATTTCTTGCCTGCCACGTAGACCGTGTTCCGCACAGCTCCGCCTTTCTTGAAGCCGCAAGATTCGAGCGCTCTGTGGGCCCGCGTGTTGTACTCTACGCTCCACGCTTGGCAGTGCTCAAGGCCAAGGTGCATGAAGGACATTTCTAGCAATGCGACGGTTATTTTCTTTCCATGGCCCTTCTCCCACAGTTCCTTCTTTCCTATGTAGGTGCCAACGTCCGCTCCTGGAACGTTGCCCCAAACTTCCCTGCGAATGCTGGCGAAACCTATAGGCTCGTTTGAATCGATGGCCTCCACGATGAAAAAGAGGTTCTTCTCATTCTTCATCCATTCGGCAAATCTTTCCTCCAGCTGAGCCATCGAGGCCATGTTCAACGGTTGACTTCTACTGTACATCATCAGCTCAGAATCGTTCTCCCAAACGTGCAGCAGCTTCAGATCTTCCTTCTCCAAAGGCCTGAACCTCAGACCAGCAAACTCAAACACTCGGATCGCCCCTTTCAAACTACTGCGAAGGCAAAAATTAACCTTACCCTAATACAAGGCGCCCGAGGACGAATAACCATAGGTTTGTGAAGCGCGCTTATCCTTTTCTCTTTCTCTTCGATTGTGTGTAACTACTGTTATGCGCTTTCTTTATTCTTTCTATTCCATTTAGTTCTTTGATTATTCTCACCACAGACTTACCTGTCATATACTCCCATTTTTTATCATAAGCTATGGCTTCTCTGATCTTCGAAGAAGATAGTGTTCCCATTCTTCTAAACTTGACAATTTTGATTTTTCTCTTATTCAATTCTTGTTCTAGTGTTTTTTCAACTTCTATTTTTATCGGAGTCAACTGTTCTTCTATTTCATGCGTAGAAAAAGAGACATCAAATTTCGGAGTGTTGTTGAGAACATATCTTACTGCATCTTGTATCGACACTTCACTGTCTGGAAGTGGAATTATTTTTACCTTCTCATCTAGCTCCTCTTCTTTCAAGTATGCCTCCAGCATTTGCTTTCTCTCTTCCCCGCTGAACGGATTGCTTTTAGTATTCTTGTTTTGGGAAGCTCCTATGACCACGATCAAATCATCCACTTGTCTTAGAATTCTTCTAATAATCTCAACGTGGCCTTTATGCGGAGGATTAAATCTACCCCAGAAAAATCCAGTAGTTTTCATAATCGATAGACCGACTATTTCCTAAATCTATTTCCTTACGAGGATAGAGTAATCTTCGCGCGCGTTCTTTTTGTAGATAATCAGGCAGCGAAGAACCGTCTATACGGTGATTACTCCTAATATCAGCAACAGCGTAGCGACAAACGCAATAAAGCCCAGTATTATTCCAACTGCACCGCCGACTTTTGCCTTTTTCGATATTGCAGCGGCGCCAACGATTATCGCGGCTATTCCGAGTATGACCCCGGCGACGAATATGCCCACAATCCCAAGGATGATGCTTGCCGCCGCCAGAATATTTCCTGTTGATTTGTTAGCTGCTACCGGCGGAGGCGGCGGTTGAGGTTGAAGCGCTACGTAAGGCTGCTGTTGTGATTGAGCAGGGGCCTGTTGTACCGCACCGCATGAAGGGCATTGTGTGGTCGTTGGGGATATTTCTACTCCGCAATATTGGCAATACCTCTTTTGTGACATCCCAAATCTTCTCAGATGACCAGTATTTCCTATTTTGTATTTAAGGTTTGAAGATTTTTTTAACAGAAAGAACACCCTCGTAATCGTTAACGAACAGAGGTTGCGTGTTCAAACCATTAACCGAAAAAACACTTTTCGCCGCATACCTTTGGTTTTGGGGGTAAAGTCTTATCTTTCTCTCTCTCCTACTAGCCCTCTTTCTACAAACACTCGCACACACAAACACACACGGACAAACGCAAAAAACAGACACGGATAGATACCCCGCGTGCTTAACCTTGATGTCTTTTGAGTACCACTGATAAATCTGATGTTCTACTTCCCCTTCAAATGGCACACTCCTGCAAACCATACCCTGAAGAAGGAAGTGCGCGTATCGGTTAGTTTGCGATGGTTAATATGAGAGCAAAGCTTAATCTAGCATCTTGTTCTAAGGCGATTAGGTTGGAGGTGGATTTTTTTGAATCTTTTTGGGCATAAGGCAGGACCTAAGGTTCTATTGACTTATGATGTGATAATGAAATGCAAGTGCGCAATGTGTCCAGTCCAGGCTATTAGTGCGTGTGCCAAACCTAAAATAATAGCGAAGGATGAGATGATGAAGAACCCGAGCCCTGAAATATCGAAGATCATGACCCCTGGAATGATGCAGAACTTGGAAATGATGAAAAACATGAGTCCTGAAACGATGAGGAGCATGTCCAGGGAACAGATGAAGAACATGAGCGATGAAATGATGCGGAACACGCCAAAGGAACAGATTGCTTTGATGATGCCTAAAGCGGAAGATATGCCTGGACCATACTGCGCTAACGGCGTTGCAGTTTGTAAAGACCTTGATTTCAACAAGATGTGCATTTGCAGCGGATGCCAAGTCTTCAAGGACTTCAATCTAATGAAAGGTAAACCAATGAGCTACTATTGTAAAGAAGGCAAAGCTACATAATTTTCTAGCGCGTCTTTTTCTAAGAGTATTATTGACGGTCGTTCAGTAGCACGCGCTTAGTCGTTTGGGTTTGGGACAAGACTTTACTCTTAAGACCAAACGGGTACAGGTCCAAACGTTTTTTTCATCATATGGTGCCCATATAGGCCATCACAAATATGATTGCGATCTGGAATACCGTCTGGCTGCCAGCGAAGTAGAAGTTTCTCATGCCAAGTTTCACAATCTTCTCTGTGTCTGGGTTTGGCTTCCTGAGCTCGAGAAAGACGCGAACCTCGTTTGGCAGTATCAGACCAAAGCCTTGGACCGATAGAATGATCACGATGATAAATGCCGCAATTATTGGAGTGGAGAAGAAACTCCAACCCAGACTGATTGCTAGGTAAACGCCGGCAGTTATGGCTACCGAAGCCAGCGCAGGCATGAAGAACAACATGATCGGCACGAGTTTTTTTATGACCTCAACGCGGCTTTGAGTGGAGAGACTGCCCAGCACTCTGCTCATGACCAGTCCCATAAACAGGTCTATGCCAGTCCAAGTTCCGCCGGTGAGTACGTGAACATAAGTCAGGAGAAGAAGGCTTCTGCTCAACAGCGCCACGATCAGTGCGACCACGGGGACAGCCAAAGTCAGAATGGAGCTCGGTCCCATGATCCCGCCAACTTTGCTGGTTGAAGCCCTTGTGCTTTGAGGCTGTGTCACAGGCTTTTCTCCCCCGTGCTATGATTGCGAGGCACACGCGAACGCACCACTTAAGCCCGTTGTGTTGCAGGCAAAGCTAGGTGCAGCTAAGAATATGGATGGCAAATGAATACCTGAGATTATCGGCAATAATGATTTCGTTTTTCTCATTTTTTCACGTTATTCTGTTTTGTGTTCCGGCTTGAAACATGAGGGGCTTAGGAACCTATAAATGCCTAAGATGATGTCACTATAGTACTGATTTTCGAATAGCTGGTTTGTTTGATGCACAAAGACTATCTGAAGAAGACGATTGTAGAGATGCTTGGCACCGCAGAAATGCACGGCTATGAGGTCCAAAAACAATTGGCAGCGAGAGACTTCAGGCCGAATATCAGCTACCTCTATAGAGTGCTCACTGAGATGGAGACAGAGGGCTATCTGGAGGCTACCCGAATGAAAAGCGCCCTTGGGCCTGAAAGGAAGGTGTACAGGCTCGGCAAGAAAGGTACGAATCAACTGGGTCAAGAGCTGAAGGAAGCAGTCAAAACTATTCATGTCAAGTACATGCAGTATTTGTCGAAACTTCCTCCTGAGAAGAGTGCTATTCGAAAACTGCAACGATTGCTCGATTCGCAAGTTGGCAGAGGCGACACAATCTTGGTGGTTGCACCTAAAGTCTTCTATGATTGGATGATATCATCCTTAGGCAACGTGGTTGAGGATGGAAAAATCTACTTGGTCAAGCCCAAGTCCGTGAAGCTGAGCATCGAATGCGCAAACCTCATTGTTCTTGATACCCCTGTTGAAAACATATCCCTAAAGGATAACTTTGTTGATGCCGTGAGAGTGCATGGCGAACCCGAAAATGTCCACCGCGCCCTGAAAGAGTTACACCGTGTTTTGAAGAAGGACGGAAGTCTCGCGTTCATCGTTCCTTATTCTCATCCGAACAAGGACAATTACCCCTTAACGATGGGGGAATTTGTTGAGAAAGTGGAACACGAAGTCTTGGAAGAGGATAAGACCAAACTTGACTACGCATTTGCTGAATCTTTGTTATCCCGTTACTTCCGCAAGGTCAAGCGTCATCGTCTTGCACATCTTGCAATCTTCGTTGCAAAAGGCAAGACATAGAAACCAGACAACCTGAAATGTGGGCGCGGGCGTTTGGAGAGAACAAGAAACATAGATGCTCGAGAACCACTTTAACTCAGTCCTCTCTGTTTTCGCACTGTCGTATCGACACACTTCTATCAAATCTGCAAAAGTCAAATCCATTAGTCATGGGATTGGGCTCGCGCGCATGCGCATGATTGTGGAGAAGAAAGAACGATAGAAGAAAACTAGGTAATTTTGGGTTTACTTATGTTTTCTGAACACTTGAATTGCGACGGCAAGCAGAATTATTATGCTGATGATTGAAAGGGCTGATGCGGCTAAGGAGTAGTTTCCTGTTGTGTCCGACGAGCTTTTGACTCCTTGATCAGTGACTTCAAGAGTTCCGAGGCTTGTTTGGATCGTAGCGACCGTGCTGTTTATGCTGGTAACAGTGCCTGTCAACGTTCCGAGGTTTGTGCTGATAGTAGCCATGTTTCCTTGAAGGCTCACTATTCTTGGAACCCATGTTTCTCGTTCACATCTCAGAAACTTCGCAAACAAGTAAGCCTCTTCATTAATCAATGTTTCAATTGTCTGTTTGCTTCCATGTCTCATTCTCGGAATCTGAACCATAGCACGCGCGCACGACCAAACACGGCTGGACACAGAAATATCGCAAAGAAAAGACTGATTGGACGCAGATCAGTCTGAATGGTACACTTCGCCCACTAAGTGCAGAGCAATTGCTGTCTCATATCCTACCGCCACTTGCAAGAATCGGACCCCTTAGCGTCAGGGTGGAAGCGGACAATAGAGAGTACAGCCAAGAAAACCATGAAGAGATCTAGAATGGAATGCTTAGGAAAAAAACGCTATTAGGATAGTAGTGCTGGTTCGTTACGGTGTAGAGCTGAAGTCTTGTTCCCCACGCCTGTCCGCTTCTTCAAGACTTGTTACCACACAACATTACCAAAAACGTTACTGAAAAAAACAGGGGGGACGAGAAAACTGCACAGTCTGAGGGCAAAGTCTTATCCTTACCTGATAAGCGTCTGCTAGTTATTGTTTTGAGTTTTTGTGGGTGGGAGCGCGAGCGTGATGCGAGCGCGACAGGCGGAAATGCTTATTGTGCGGTTGGTTTGGCTTTGACTCATCGTCTGGAACGTGCGAGTGAGCCGAACGGCTCACGATCCAAGATGAGCGCGCGCTCCTTTAGTGGCTTTAACGTTTCTTGCCCTTGGCAGGAAGTTGCTGTCTCAACTGTTTCTTTTTCGCTTCTTTATCTCGTTCTTTCTTTTTCTGTTGTGCGATTTGAGTATTCTTTTGTTTACGTTTCATTACACTCGGCATGAATCTCAGCTACAAATTAACGATAAATAAACAAACTAAAACATATTTCTTTCGCATTAATGGAGGAAGCCAATAATATCCAAAGCTGACGCGTCTTTCTTTCATTTCATTAAAGAAGCCAACTTTATGGAAAAAAGAGAAAAAGAGTTTTGCAAAGCTCTTTCTTGGGGCTTAAGAAGCCTGTGTTTTGCTTTGCTTTTCCTTATGTTTCTTCCTTTTCTCGTCTCGCTCTTTCTTAGTTAACGGTTTGTCTTTTTTCGGCATTTATGTTCCCAGAAGATATGATATGCGTAATAGTGCTTTAATAATTTTCGAAGTCTAGAAGAGGCTCGGCTTACAGGTTTTGGATCTTGGGGCTTCAAAACTTCGGCTTGATCTTGCGCGCGCGATCAGTTTCAGACGCGTTCGAAAATCAAGTAGCCTACCTGTTCTTTTCCGTTTACAAGAGTTGGAGTAGTCGATACAGAGAGCGTTTTTCCCTCGATCTTGTAGTTGCGTTCTTGGATTCCGCCTACCCAATTGGGGAACAGGCTGACTTCTACCTTTACTCGAAACTTGTCTTTCTCGATTTCACACGGTCCGGAGTACGATATGTATGAATCTGCAGCGTTCGCTCTTTCTTCCGCGCTACCTCCCTTCATATCTTGTGAGGAGAATCTTCTGCGATTAGCGCTCATTATTGCGACGCAAAAGTAGCCTTCTGGGCTGATGACGACGTAGCCAAAAGTTTCTTTCCCCCACGGATAGGAGACAGATCCGTCAGATGCCTTTGTTTCAAGCGATTTCAGCCTCCATGCTCCGAATAGAGGATTACCCTTCTCGGTGGACAACTTCCATGGACTAAAGTGGTATCTCATTATAAAAGAGTTTTTTCTAGCGCGCGCTCGGCTGTTTGTGACGTATCGTCTGGAACGTGCGAGTGAGCCGAACGGCTCACGAGCCAATATATTGCTGGAGCGCTGTAATTGTATGATGAAGCTTTCTCTCTTCAGCATTTATCGCACAGGAAGTTCTTGAAAATTGCAAGGGTTTCGTCATCAAAAGGAACTTCAGCATTGTTCTTGTTATTTCCCAAGATTCCCAACAATTTGCCATGCTGACAAATCGCTTCGTATGCAAGAACAGCGGAAATCTTCCGCAACACTTCTTGAAGTTCTTCATCAGTCCTGAAAGCAGTAGTTCCACGTCCGACACTTGTTTGCATGTTCTCTTTGTTGATAAGCAAATGAGGTTCTCCAATAATAGTGTCAGTGACGTCTTCTGGCCAAAGGAAGCGGCCCTCAGTCTTCGTTACGATTAGATTTTTTTTCCCTCAGGAAGCTGAGCGCACTCATGAAGCAGCTTGTTTGCTATTCTGTCTAGAATCTTCTTTTGTCCATCATTCTTCAATTTCACATGAGTGATGTTCTTTTCTCGTGACAGAATATCCATTTGGTCGCTCGCGATGTCTTTAAGTGCATGAACTTCGATGTATGCGTCAATGCTTTTGACCTTGAAGTCAGCTTTCTTGTCTCCTACTTTTGGGTTTATTTCGATGTCTTTTGCGCCAAAGTATTGCTCTAGGAAAAAAAGGACCTCTTTTTCAGATTTCTCTGTGGCTGACTTTGCTTTCAATTTGAGCACATCTCTGTCTCTTGCTTAGCACATTCTTTCATTCGTTTGTTTGGTTTGATTTAAGAAGCTTTGCGCGCTTTGTGTTGGTAATAAAAAAGGGGGAGGTTGTTGCTATTTGCGTTTTCGGAACATCATTACATTCTGTGGGGTTGTGCAGATGTACGTCCATCCGTTGTCTATTAGTTCGCCAGCTTCCTTTTCATTGCGAGCTATTGCATGATGATAGTTTTGGCTCTCTTCATCGAATTGTACAATATGAGTATGGACCATGGTTGAGTTTATGTTTCGATGTCCAAGGCGAGCTTGTACTTCTATAAGACTTTTTGTTTCATTGTAGAGTCTAGTGGCGTGGTAGTGTCTAAAGGTATGAAAATGTATTTGTTTGAGTCTTGGGTTGTTGAGTTTTCTGGCGAGGCTATTACGTTGGTTGCAGAAAGTTGTTCGAGTTGCACTTATGCGCGTTTTACCGAATATATACTCGTTGGTTTTTGGTAGAAGGTTGAATCTTGCGATCAATTTACTTGAGATTCGCACTTCCCTTGGAGCACATTTCTTTTCGGGCTGATTACATTTCAGGGTTGATTTTTCTTCGTCGATGTCTGTCCATTTACATCTCCAGAGTTCGCCGATACGGAACGCTGTTTCTTTTAGTGCTTGCAGTGTAATGGATACTTTTGTACTTGTTCCGTTTATGAGTGCGTCTATTTCTTTTTCAGTTGGAACGAATGGTAGAGTCTCGTTTTTGGGATATTCTGGCGGAGTCCATTGGATTTCTTTCATTTTGCAGTATTCATCATAGGCAAATACGGCTATGCTTTTGTGTCCGTTACTCCATTGTTTGCGGTTGTGAATGAAAATCTTAACTTGGTCAGAGTCGTTTAGGTTGACGTTATTAGTGAGCATTACTCTGAGAACTTTGTATTTGGTGTTGATGGTTTCTTCGGACAAGGCAGTTTTTTGACAATGGATCAAGAATTGGGCAAGGATGCCGTTCTTATTCATGTCAGTTACGTTGTCGGGGTGGCGGGTTGCTTGTAGAGCTGGCGTGTTGGTCGTAACCCGCCTTTTGTTCTTTGTGGCATTCGGCTAATCGGGCTACCCGCGCTTCCGGTAGACTCTTCATCAGCGTCTGCTTGCCCTTTCCACTTGCAGGTCAGCCGTTTCATCGCTTCGCACTCAGCATCCTCAACAACTTAACATGCATCACCGTCACTTGCTGAGCGGACGTTTCGTTTCTGCTCTGGAGCCAAGGTTCTCACCTTGCGTCCTTGCGGACGCTGCAACTCTACTTGTGGGCGGAGTTTCCTCAAGCCTCTCTCGTCGAGGCTCGAAAGCCACACACCGACTCGCCAGCCCAATGTACTCTGTGCGCTTGTACGCAAATAAGAATTATGGAAACCTTATCGCCCTCACTTGGAATTGCGCGTCCAAAGCTCATTATCCTCAAGAAGAGGAGGACGGCGTCGCCTTGAACAGTCAAAGCTATCACTGTCCAACTGGGATCGATAGCGGTGTCCGCAACTTATTTAAGAATCAGAAAGCAACCGTGGATGGTCGAGTGTGACTGTTCATGGAACGCTGGAACCGAATACTGCTGTGTCTTCTTGTCATCAGCATGTTCACTTTTGCCTTGTGCGTTCGGTCAGGCTTCGCCGCGTCAGGGTGGAGTCAAGCCTACGGAGGCAAAGGGGACAACGAATTCTATTCACTTGCTCAGACGAGCGATGGAGGCTACGCGTTAGTGGGATACACAAACTCCAGCGGCGCGGGCGGCTACGATTTTTGGCTGGTTAAGACAAACTCTTCTGGAACGATGCTGTGGAACCAAACCTACGGGGGATCAGGTGACGATGGAGCCTTTTCAGTTATCCAGACCAACGACACGGGATTCGCATTAGCCGGAACCACAACTTCCTACGGTGCAGGCGAAACCAACGCATGGCTGGTCAAAACAGACTCTTCTGGAAACATGCTGTGGAGCCAAACATTCGGAGGAAGAGCACAAAACGCTGCATACTCCTTGATCCAGACCGTCGACGGAGGCTACGCGTTGGCGGGGTCCACAGATTCCTACGGCGCGGGCGGTTACGACTTTTGGCTGGTTAAGACAAACTCTTCGGGAAGCATGGAGTGGAACCAGACGTACGGTGGGACCGGAGACGAACAGGCTTACTCTGTTATTCAGACCAGCGACGGAGGCTACGTGTGGGCGGGATCCGCGACCTCTTTCGGCGCGGGCAGCCTCGATTTCTGGTTGGTTAAAACCGACTCCTTAGGAAACATGCTTTGGAACCGGACCTACGGCGGCTCAGGGGACGATGAAGCAGAGTGTGTGATTCAGACCGGCGACGGCTACGCCGTAGCTGGGTACACGAACTCTACCGGCGCAGGCGGCCTCGACCTTTGGCTTGTCAAAACAGACCTCAGCGGAGCGCAACTGTGGAACAAGACCTACGGAGGAGCAGGCGATGAAGTGGCAAACGCCATAGTTCAGACCAGCGACGGAGGCTACGCGTTAGCCGGCTGGACAGGTTCCTACGGAGCGGGCAACTACGATTTCTGGCTTGTCAAAACCTACTCTTCTGGAACGATGCAGTGGAGCAAAACGTACGGCGGAGGAGGAGACGACGAGGCGTTCTCACTTGTTCAGACCAGCGACGGAGGCTACGCGTTAGCCGGTTTCACGGATTCTTACGGCGCCGGTATCTACGATGGCTTCCTGGTTAAAACCGACTCGGCTGGAAACAGCGTCATGCCGCAGTCACCATCATCATTCCCCACACTGTATCTGGCCATAGTAATAGTCGCGATCATAGTGATCATAGCGATAGTAGCGGTTTTCATAGCCCGCAGAAGGCGTCCGAAACCCAGCACGCCGCCGATTCAACAGGTTCCGCCGCCTCCAGATCCTGGAATCAAACCGCCCTAAAGCATTTGCATGCTTCGGATGCTTCAATACCGGTCAGAGTTGACGGGAAACATCTTATCTTTCCATGTGTGCAACCTAGTCTGCGAAGGAACCGATCGACGATGCCTAAGCGTGTTACGTTGCTAACCGGAACTCCCTGCGTCGGCAAAACCTCTGCAGCGCGGCTGCTCACGGTTAAGCTCAACGCTTTATACGTCAACCTGACAGAACTGGCCGTGCTGGACAAACTTGTCTCAGGAAAAGACGAGACGCGAAACACCATCATCATTGACGAACCGCGAATGAAAAAGAAGATCCGCAGCATCATTCAGAAAACAGATAAGAAACAAATCGTCATCGACGGACACTACGCCGTCAACGTCGTTCCCAAGGAGCTCGTGACGCGCGTGTTCGTTTTGAGGCGCGACCCAGTGGAACTGCGAGGACTGATGGAACACTGCGGATTCCAGGGTCCAAAGCTCTTCGAGAACCTGGCCTCCGAAGCGTTGGACGTTTGCTTGTTCGACGCTCTGAAAGCAGTTGCTAAGAGAAGAGTATGCGAACTAAACGTCACGGGCCAAAGCGTAGAAGAGACAGTTGAGCAGATTCTGTTCCTGCTCCGCCATCCCAGCAAATGCCGTGTAGGCGTGGTCGACTGGCTGGGCAAGCTTGAGAACGAAGGCTTGCTGGATGAATACGTGAAGCTCAGTTGACCATGTGCCTCAGCGTGATCTGCTGCTTCGTCAACAGCGTGATCTTTCTTCTGTTCGCGTAAGACTTCGCGTGACCGCTGAACTTTCCACCTATGATAATAGGGCTCGAAAGTCCCACGTCTGAAGAGGCCTTGTCAATGTTAATTATGACGTTAACGCCTATAGTTCTGTTCCAGTCCCTTATCCAGACGCCTTGCGCCACCTGGCCCTTCTGAACTATGAGATCAAACTTCTGCGCGATCCCGCTGAACCCCTCAAGCGAGGTCTCGTCCTGCTCAATCTTGTAACCATCCTTCTTAAAATAGCGAATCACCTGCTGAAGCAGGTTCGGATCCATCTTCGGCCTGCTCTCTGCTTCACCGCTCACCCGCTGTTCCCCCTCTTGCGCATAGCGTTATCTAGTGCGACGTGGAAAAGGCTTTCGATCAGTGAAACACATGCCATCAACCCTCATAGTCGTCTGCCCCAGATGCGGCGGTCTTCTGCTCGCGAAGAATGAAACAAAAACCAGAACCTGCCCCTACTGCGGCCACACAGTCGTCGTGCAGAAGGCCAGAAAACTCGCTTCAGCGAACACCGCAAGCGAAGCATCAGCGATCCTGCGAAAAATGAAGAGCGAAGCCGCAACCAGATAAGCCGACAGACCCGCAAAACCCACGCGGAGCTGGGTCTCAATCTTCCAGTATGCCGGAGACATCAAGGATGTCGAGTCAAGAACGCCATGACAGCGCGTCCAAATTTCGACAGTAACGAAAAATGTTAAGTAGCTTGGTCCAAAACCTAGTGTTCGTATGAACTTTGACGCGGTTATTCTGGCTGTTATTACTTGTTTCTCAACTGTGTTTGGAGGTGTCTTTGCAGCAAGATACAGGAAAAAGATCGGAATTCTTGGGGCTTTTGCAGCAGGTGTGTTGATTACTACTTCCTTGCTCGACATACTGCCACAGACTTTCAAACTTGCTCAATCCGCTAACGTGCTCCTTGAAGACGTCATGGCATTGACAGTTGTCGGATTCCTTTTCCTCTACATCATCTCCAGATTGATAAGTGAGCATGTTTTCAGCAAGGACGGTGAATACGTTGAGGTCAAGCATCCTATCGGCGGAGTTTTTGCAACGTCAGAACTTTCGGTTCACAGTTTCATAGACGGCTTAGCAATCGGTTTTGGTCTAGAAGCAGACATTCATGTTGGGATAATAATCGCGTTTGCCGTCATATGTCACGACTTCACTGATGGACTCAGCACGGTTACCGTAATGCTCAATTCCGGCAACTCGCTGAGGAATTCTCTAAGAATGCTGTTCTTGGACGCCATTGCTCCAGTCTTAGGAGCAGTTGTCACACTTTTCCTTCAACTACCACCGAATTACATAGTGGTACTTTTGCCCTTCTTTGCAGGAGGCTTTCTGTATCTAGGGGCAAGTGACCTCTTACCACAAGCCCATGAAGAGAATCCTCCAACACTCACAGTGATCACGTGCACAGCTGGATTCGTACTGATATTTATCTTGACTTTCATACTGACCAGAGTGTTGAACATGTAGCGCACGCTGCAGAGTCAAAAGGAAAGGTGGGATATCGTGGCGTGCGACAGTCTGCCGTTTTATGGCGGCGTTGGCGGAGGCGCGGAAGGAGGTGGAGGTAGAACTTGTTGGGAAGATGGGGGTTTTCTTCTTCGGATAGCGATGGTTGCTGCCACGATGACTATTATGACGGCTATGCCTGCGATAATGTAGACTAGATTGTCCTGTATGAGGTCGAGTGCATTTGCTGACCATAGGTTCGTTTCGGTTGCTATGATCGACTGTTCTACGAATGCGCCAGGATTGCTAAAATCTGATTGGTTGATGTACAGCTCAACCATTATGCCGGTGTCTTGGTCCCAGTAGATTCTTTCTTCGCTTGGGTAGCCTGGATAGTTATTTTTGGAGTCTAGCATGTTGACTTTTCTGTTTGCTCCTGCATACATTCTTGTCAAGGTTTGATTTATCGTGGTTCCGGGTATCTGTGGGCTAAGCGCGTCTCCCATTGTCAGGTTGGATGCAACGAGGGTCGTCATTCCCATCCCGCCGCCGCTTTGGACGTCTACGTCGGAGCTTTGGAACGTTTGCGTACCGTTGTTGAAGTGAGTAGTCAAGTTCAGGCTGACTGCCGTGCCTCCAACGCTTAAGACGTCTATTCGCGCCCAGTCCATTTTCTTTTCGTCAGTGATGTATGAAGGCTCAGTTCCGTTTCCAGCCCAGGTGATTGTGATTTGGCCATATTTAACCCAGTCTCCAGCTTTGACGCCGACTTTGTAATCTTTAGCATGAACCAGTGCTGGAGCAAACACTGTTACCAGAAGAATTGCCAACAGACCAGTTCTTAGACTGTTCCCTTTCGAGTTTCTCATAAGTTATCGCTCTTCGTGATTTGGCTCTCTGGGTATATCAGTTTTTCTTAACGAGGCATCGTGGAAACAGGCGAAGATAGTCAACCCCTACGCAAAAAACACCTTGCCACGTTGAAAAGTCGATTCACGCATCCTACAGCGCGAGCTAGCCTGATAGCGCTCCTTTCTCGATATCGTGTTGGAAGTCACATTTCTTGTCGTGGCGAGTTGTCCTTCAGTTTTTTGCGCAGGATTTTTCTGACGTTTTCGACGTGAAAGCCTAGACTTCGCAGCAGAGCAATGGAAGACACGTTTTTTTCTGAGGTTCCAAGCCGGACGGTGTTCATTCCTTTCTCAAACAGAAGATTCATAGCTCTAGCCGTGAGCGCCGATGCAAGATGCTTGTTCCTGAACTCTGGAAGAGTGGTTGCGGGTCCCATGTACCCCATCCTGCAGTGCAGGTACTTGTTGTAGTCTGTGTCCGGTTTCCCCACGACGACTGAGACGATTTTTCCCGCGGCTTCGGCAACCTGAACCCATCCCTCGTCAAACGGTGGGTCCTCAGCCTTCCACCTTTCAAGGTCTCCCAGTTCGAGCCTCTCCCATCCGAACCCCGCGTTGACAGTCTCCACGAACTTGGCTTCCTCGCCGGGCCTCAAGGTTCTAAGCCTTATTTCCTCATCAACTTCGGGAACGCGCGTCAGACCGCGAAGCTCCGAGGTCATGCGCTGAAACCCCGGTTCTAGGACGTAGCCTCGACTCTCCCACTCCTTAATTTCCGGGCTGCCTTCATCAATCATCCTCATTAGCGAGTCGCCCTTCGCGTTCCTCTCAACCTCTTTCACAAGCATGTCCCTAAGGACCTTGCCTTCCGGCCCTTTGCCTGTGGCGAGCCAGTGAATGTCCTCTCCCCCGTCATCTGAATGAGTTCCGATGAAGCCAACCACGCGTCCATCGTCTTCGGCTACTAGAACTGTGATACGGCGCCTCTGAATCTCCGAGAGAAACCTCTCCTCGTCAAAAGGGATAAACTCCGCAGAACCTCCGTACTCCTCGTTCATCAGCTCTGGCAAGAACCGCAAATGCTTCCGGTCGAAGCTTGAAATCTTGACGGTCATATTCGCGTCAAGCAGAGTTACAAAGAACCTATAAACCTTTAGCCACTGCGCGGACGCTCAGCATGCGCTGTTACTGGGGTTGTGCAGCAACGCTTATTATTCTCGCTCTGCGACATTCTCTCAAAATTGAGGGTAAAAGAATGGACCACACAATCGTTCATTTCGAAATTCCCGTAAACGACACTGAGAAAATGAAGAAGTTCTATTCAGGAGTCTTCGGATGGAAAATAGAGAAAGGCAGCGAAGATATGAGCAGCGGCATGGAATACTGGCTTCTCGGAACCGTACCAATGGACGAGCAGATGCGACCGTTGCGACCAGGAATCAACGGAGGCATGTATAAGAAAACGAAAGAGACAAAGGAGATGAAGCCCGTCATCTACATTCAAGTCGAGTCCGCTGACGCATACATTGAGAAAATCAAGAAGCTCGGTGGAAAAATCATCGTTCCAAAACAAGAAGTCCCACATGTGGGCTGGACCGCAATAGCCGTCGACCCTGAAGGAAACCAATTGGGCATAATGCAACCGATGAATCCGTAACTGCACCTTTCTTTCTCTCTTTTTTTGAGAGAGACGAACTCATCCTCCAGCGCATCGTTGCTAAGTCAAAGAATTGAAGATCGGTGAGGTTTTCTCAGGCGGCGTCCAAGGCCAACGTGGAAGCTCCGTTGTTAGCACTGGCTTATAGAATTGTGTTTATGAGGCTGATCTTCTATTTCAGCTGGTTTTTCTTTCTTTTGAAGACGGGAATGCAGGGATTTAGCGTCTGCTTCTTCAAACGTCTAGTCATTCTATCTGTTTTAGCATCTGACATGTCCTGCAGACTTTGTCGGTCGTCGGCTCGCCGCACTCGCTGCATACGCCTAAGCCTTCCTTCCTTGCAACGTCTTCCAGGGCCGGCCTTATCTTCTCAAGCGACTTGAAGACGGTGAATTTGATCCCGGCGTGCTTCTCTTCCATCCTGTTGAGCATCAAGCGCGCGTCGTTTCTCAACGCTTCCGAAGCGTACGGACACGGCGTGCTTTGAAACCTGACTCCCCTGAGGTATGCGTACAAGGAAGTCTCCCTCTCAGGAACCATGCAGAACGGCTTAATCCTCCGCACAAGCTTCGGATGAAGCATATCCGTGGCCGGCTTCTCCCTCGCGATCCGCAGGACATCGCCGTGGAGAATGTTCAGCAGGATCGTCTGCACCTCATCATCCAGCGTGTGAGCCGTCGCAAGCTTGTCTGCTTTAAGCCTCCTCGCCGTAACGTTCAGCGCTCTCCTCCTTAGCACACCGCACCACGCGCACGGCGTCTCCTCATCAGCGCCCTTCCTCCTAAGGCGCCTGACCATATCGTCCAACGTGTAGCCGAACAGTTCCTCAAAAGACACCACGATGTGCTTCACACTCAGCTTCCTACAGTTTTCGGAAGCAATCTTCAACGCTTCGTCCCGGTAACCCCTGATCCCCTCGTCCACGGTGACGGCGACAAGACGAGCCCTAGGATGCCTCTTCTCCAACCTCGCCAACACGTGCATGAGGCCGACACTGTCCTTCCCGCCTGAAACCGCGACAGCAATGATGTCGTCAAACTCAAACATGCCGTACTTCACGATGGTGGCCCTCACCTTCTCCTCCACGGACTCGGTCAAGCATCGTTTGCACAGGCTAACGCCGGAGTACGGCCTGAAAAAGAACGCCTCACGCCGACCGCAAACGTCACAGACATTCCTGCTCGCCACTGCCAACTTCCTCGCTGAACATAGAGGCAGGACCCATGTATATGTTAGCCTATTGAACGCCGTCAAAGACCCTCTTGGCGCGCTCGACCAAACGCTCATCCTCGCATCGCACGCCCAGTGCCACAAGCCTTTAATATCGTTACAGGCGCTAAGTACGACTCTGGTGAAAACACGACCCGCTTAGAGTTGAAAAGAGTTTCAGCCATGAAGACAATCATGCTTCTCATCCTAACCAGCCTCGCTCTTCCATTCTTCATGCTCAACGTTTCGGCCCCGCCGAACGAAACCTTCTCCGGAACAGTCTACGCAAGCTCAGGAGTGCCAGTGCAGAACGCAGTGGTAACGGCCACTTCGAACATCGGCTTCGGAACCGCCACAACCGACCTCAACGGACACTACAGCATCACAAGCGGCCTGCCAGCCGGCAACTACACCCTCACCGTTATCAGCAACGGGTACCTAGAATTCACGGTTGAAAACGTCTCCGTCACGGTGGGCGGAACCACAATCGAAAACCCCTACATGAACGTCTCAGGCGGAGTCTCGGGAAGAATAACCGACGCCTCGACCCACATAGGGCTGAACAACGTCACCGTCACTGTCTTGTCCTCCACTGGCAGCTTCGGCTGGGCAGGGTTAACAGACATCCTCGGAAACTACACAATCGTGACCAACCTGGCAACAGGAAACTACAACGTGACCGTTCTGTTCCCCAAAGGGCACATCAGCAAGACGCTTGGATCAATCTCAGTATCTGAGGGAGCGATAACAACCGCGCACGACATGGCCTTGGAACACTCAGGCACAATCTCCGGGACAGTCACCGACACGTCCAGTGTCCCTCTCGCGAACGTTACCGTTATAGCATTGTCGACCTCCATGGCGATGGGCACTGCCAAAACGGACGCGTCCGGCCACTACTCCATATCAGACGGCCTGGCAAACGGAACCTACATTGTAACCGCAACCTATCCAGGCGGCTTCGCCATGCCAAACGCAAGCGTGCCCGTCGTCGAAGGTCAAGAAACCAGCAACATCAACTTCGTGATGAACATCTTAACAACCTCAGGCACCATCATCGGCAAAGTCACAGACACAGGCAGCACACCGATAGCCGGCGCCCTCGTCACTGCCGAAGGCCAACACACGTCCAGCAGCGAATCCACGTACACCGACACTTCGGGAAACTACATGATCTCAACTGGGCTGCAGACAGACACCTACAACGTAACGGCCTTCAAGCCAGGCTACACACCGTCATCCCAAAACGTATCGGTAACAGTCAACACCGTCTCACAAGCAAACTTTGCGCTGACAAAAATCCCCCCAGAGCAGTCGGGAACAATCTCCGGAACAGTTACAGGTGACACTAACCCACCAGTCCCCGAATACCAGTCTCCACTAATAATCCTGCTAATCCTCACACTGACAGCGGTTGCCATCACAAAATCCTCCAGGCGCAAACAAAAACTCCGCTAACCAAACCGAAGACCACCACAAACACGCGTCCACAGCAGGCAACTGACCTCTCCACGGTTCAACATAAAAACGAGCACACGATCTCACAGAAGAGGCTGAAGGATGGCGAAAAAGCCCACAAGACGCTCTGAACTTCGAATTGTCGTTTACACTGGCGACCGTTGGCTTCTGCTCGAACAGCTCAGGAAGAAAACCCTCCGCATAATGGAATCCATCGAAAAAACCCACGTCGAAACCCTTGTGCACGGAAGCATCGCAAGAGGAGACGTGTCCGAGAAGAGCGACATCGACATCTTCATACCAACACAAGTTTCATCTTTTGCCGTTGAGACAGCGCTAGAAAAGGCGGGCGTACCAGTCAACAGACGCTTGGTTGTTCAGGCCACGCCCAACTACGCCATGAAGGCCAACATCGAAGTCGACGAGAGCACAAGCGTCACGTTTCCCCTGATGAGACTCCGCAAGGTTGAAAGAGAATTCTACAAGTTCGGCGGCGAAGCCAACTCTGACAGCGTCAGAAAAGGTCTGCGCACGCCCGGCGTCGACAAGCGCTTGATGCTCATCGAACCGACGGAGAAAGGCCACAGAGAGAGCACGGTCGTGGGCCGAGAGGAGCAGGTCGCAAAAACGTTAGGCATAGGTGTGGAAACAGTGCTGGACCGCGTTCACGCCCTTATAAGAAGAGACGAAGTCGGCAGAACTGGCGTCTTCATAAAGCAGGAGCTTGTTCCAAGCGAAACTTTCGAGATGGTTCTGAGAAGGCTTGTCAAAGAGAATCCTGCAGTTCGCAGGCGACTGAAAAGCCACTTTTAGACTTCATGCATCAGGCGGATAAAAGATGAGTTCCTTCTCCTCCAGTAGCTGCTGAAGCTTGCCGACCGCTTCGTAGACGTCTCCCTCCTGTTTTGCCCCCACGCACACCAGCTTTCCAGCTGAGAAAATGAGGAACACAACCTTCGGCTCATCCATCCTGAAAACTGCTCCCGGAAACTGCTCCGGCTCATACATCACTTTCTGAAGCTTGTAGACAAGGTTTTCCAAGTCTATTTCTCCGTTTAACTCTGCAGAAGCGACGATGTTCTGAATTTTAACCTCAGGCTTGTTAGGAAGCGGTATCCCATGGCTTCGCAGCTCCTTAGTAACCTTGTTCACCGCTTGAATCGCTTCTTTCTCCGATTTTGCACCCGTGCAGACCATCTTGCCCGTTTCAAATATGAGAGTAGCCGTCTTCGGCTTCTTCAGCCGGAAAACGAGTCCAGGGAACACACGGGGGCTGTACTCGGCAAAGGGGAACTTCTGAACTATCTTCCCCAAGTTTATCCTCTGGTTAAGAGCCGCTGACGCAACGATATTTTGGATGCGGATCGTCGGTTTTGTCTTCGGCATTATCTTTCATCTCAAACTCACTCGACTGATATAGAATGGCTTTATATAATACAGTTTGCCTCACTTTTTCGTTTAGCAAACTGAATTCTTGCATTCGAGAATGGATGTACGGTTGATTTTTCGAGGCTCAGAAAACTGGGTAGCGAAGAAGCGCGGCTATCCCGCTCAAAGCAAGCAGTTTTGTTCCCGCTTCATGCTCGGTGCTCACGATCATGGTGGTACCGCCACCTTTCTGTTCAACGGTCCTCATGATCTCCTCGACCAGCAAGCGCTTCTGTTCGTCAGCCCTTCGGAGCACCGCGTCTGCCAAAACAAGTTTTTCAACGGCCCCAAGCTTCGCTGCCTTCTCAACCTCTTCAAAACCGTAAGTAACGTTTGATTCGCCCTTTCCTAATCTCTTCAAAACTTCCTCTACCACGCTTGCTTCTTCAGAAACCCGCAGATGCTTCACCGCTTTTAAAAGTATTCCTGCCCGAAGCGCCTCGTAAATTCCCGCAACACCGCCGCTGTTGACACTTTTCACGTCTACCACCGATTTCGCCAAGTCGGCCGCCTCGTTCTCTATGAACTTTGCAAAATCATTCTTTGTAAAGCCAACACCGATGACTGCTATGGGGCTGCGCGTCTGCGTCCAGATTTCCCGCAGACTGTTGAGTGCTCCCCTGAAGTACACGCTTGTAGCCGCATCTCTCTTCTCAGTCTCCAGCTTTCCAGGAAGCCTCATTCTCTGCTCAACCCTCTGTTCAACGCCGTACTGAGCAGTTGTAGCAATCGCATAGCCTTCGTCGTCTATCGAGATTATTATGATCGGTTTCTCAGATGTCTTGCTCGCCCTCCGTAACCTCTCAATTTCATGTTCAGCCCAATTCTCCTTAACGATCGTCATCGGCGTGTTGAGCGTGATGTTAAGCGTGTGGTGCACACCTGATGGAACGTCCTCAGGAGCATCGCGGATGATTCCGTGAACTCTGAGCCTGCCCAAGAACTTGTCCCAGTCGACATTTTCAACGCTGACGCCTAGAAAAACAGGGATTCTTTCTCCGCGCTTGGGTCTCCCGTACTTCTCGTCAGCCTTCATTTCTCGAGTTGTTCTAGCGTAAACCATGTCATCTTTGCTGATAACGTTGTACAGATGCCAGAAATCATCCGCTGTTTCTGGAATGATCTTCACATACTCTTTCTTACGGTTTATTTCCAGGATTCTCAAGACTCTCAGCCTGTAAGCTTGGTGTTCAGCATCCAATAATCTCTTCGTCTATTAAAGGTGTAAATCAAGCAGTACGAGGTCGAACGATTCAGTTCCTTAAGCTAGAGGATCGGTTTGGTTTGAGGTCTAAACTCGTAACTTCATGTCGAAAAGGCTATTTGTTCGTCTCGTGTTGCTCTTGCTTCAAAACCGTGTAAGGTGGCCGTGTTTGGTCATCGCCGAGTTCAGGTACAAGCTAAACAAAGTTGAAAGAGGCTACAACAACAGAACCTTGTACGTAAACCTCTCAAACATGCAGGTCGTAAGCAAACCAGTCAGCCGAGAGATGAAGGAAAAATTCACAGGCGGCCGCGGCTTCAACCTCTGGCTTCTCTGGAATGCTTTGCCTAGAGACCGTATCGCCAAATGGGACGACCCTGAAAACGAAATCTGCATCGCATGCGGTCCGTTAGGGGGAACCCCTGTC
This sequence comes from Bathyarchaeia archaeon, assembly GCA_049521795.1. Classification (GTDB taxonomy): domain Archaea; phylum Thermoproteota; class Bathyarchaeia; order Bathyarchaeales; family Bathycorpusculaceae; genus DASPPK01. Next base: position 95,363 of record JBEKOM010000004.1, on the reverse strand, counting down.
TATCCGGGCAGTGGAAAGAGCATAGCGGTTTCGATTTCGCCGTTGACCGACACCGTTGTCGATTCGAACGTCGGCGGATACTTTGGGCCTTACTTGAAGTTTGCGGGATGGGATGCCCTTGAAATTCAGGGAAAAGCCCAGTCTGAAGTCATTGTTCTAATCGACGGTGACGAAGGCAAAGTTCAGATTGAAAATGCCTCACAACTGCCCTCAGAGACTTATCCGATCACGGATTATTTGGCCAAGAAATATGGCGGAGAGAACGGCCGATGCGTATCAGTAGTTTCTTCTGGTCCAGGCGCTGAGCACACGCGATTCGGATGTCTCAACCTCTCATGGTACGACGCTGCACGCAAGATCCACAGGTTCAAACAGGCTGGCAGAGGGGGAATAGGCACGGTCCTAAGGAACAAGAGAGTGAAGGCAATAGCTGTCAAGTACTCTGGCAAGATTTCAGTGGACACAAACGGCCCGGCTGACCCCGAAATGGTTAAACAGGTCGGCACGGCTCACAGTCAGGAGATCCGAAACCTTGACCCCGCGCAAAACGAAATGGCCTCTGTCGGCACGACCCATCTCGTGCTGATAATGAACGACTTCGACCTGCTTCCCATAAACAACTTCAGGTTCGGCAGCAACCCTGAAGCAGAGAAATTGGGGCGAGAAGTCTACAGAAACAAGTTCCACAGAGGCTTTGACGGTTGCTGGATGGGCTGCGCAATGTCATGCGCCCACGGCATCAAAGACTTTGAGCTTAAAACAGGTCCCTACAAGGGGCAGAAAGTGTTCGTGAACGGACCAGAATACGAAACAATCGCCGGTGTGGGAAGCAACTGTGGAATATTCAATGCCGACCATGTTGTCGAGATGAACTTCTACTGCGACACGTACGGTTTGGACACAATTTCAGTGGGCACAGCCACCGCCTTTGCAATGGAATGCTACGAGATGGGACTCATCGACAAGAAAGCGACTGGGGGTCTGGACTTGAGGTTCGGCAACAAGGAAGCGGCTCTTGAATTGGTTCATCAGATGGCGAAGGGTGTAGGCTTCGGCGTCGTGATCGGACAGGGAATCAAACGGATGAAGAGGCTTTTCGCAGAGAAATACGGCGCAGACTCCAAGGTTCTGCAGGACATCGGCATGGAATCAAAAGGGTTAGAGTTCTCGGAGTATGTGACAAAGGAATCGCTAGCCCAGCAGGGCGGCTACGGGCTTGCGCTGAAAGGTCCTCAGCACGACGAGGCTTGGCTAATATTCTTAGACATGGTGCACAACTTGATGCCCACCTTTGAGCAGAAGGCTGAAAACCTGCACTGGTTCCCCATGTTTCGCACTTGGTTTGGCCTGAACGGCCTCTGCAAACTTCCGTGGAACGACGTGGTTCCAGTGGACAACAAGAAGACGAAAGAACCGGCCAAGGTTGTTTCACACGTCGAAAACTATGCAAAGTTTTTTTCAGCGGTCACGGGTATGAAGACCACGCCAGACGATTTGATCTTCATGAGTGAGAGGGTCTACAACTTTCAACGAGTCTTCAGTCTTCGGATGGGTTTCGGCACACGGCAGAATGACACGTTACCCTACCGCGCTGTAGGCCCAGCAACCAAGGAAGAGTACGAAAGCAGAGCAGAACGCTACGATAAACAACTTAAGGAAAAGCTCGGTTACAGCCCTCAGGGGAAGTCAACCGAGGAGAAGATCGCTATCCTGAGGAAGTACAGAGAGACGGAGTACGAAAGACTGAAAGACGCTGTTTACGCAAGACGAGGATGGAACCCAAACGGCGTGCCCACAGTCGAAAAAGTGAAAGCTTTGGGAATAGACTACCCCGATGTGGTGGACTTGCTCAAGAAGCACGTCTGAGTCAGCTTTTTGAAATCGTTCAGATGCGCTTTGCTCTTGGATTTTCACAGAATCTAAAGCCTTTAAAAGCATGTTTTCATCCACTAATGATAGTCTAGGATTGGAGAATCTTCGATGAAAGTCACTTTTTGGCTCTTAGACTTGAACTACGAGGTTAAAGACGAGGTTCCAGAAATCTGGCTCTGGGGTGTAACCCCTTCTGGAGAAAGAGTGCTTGTCATAGACAGGAACTTTGCCTCGTACTTCTACGCTGTGATTGAAGACGGTGCAGACCCTGAGAAGGTCGTTAACGAAATTGATCAAGGTCGTTTTCCCTGTGTTTCGAAGCTTGAAATTGTTGAGCGAAGGTTTTTTGGAAAACCCGTTAGGACCGTGAAGGTCTACTGCAAGAATCCTGATGTTATGCAGGATTATGCGAAGGCTCTTCGAAAGCTCGAAGGCGTCAAAGACTGTCTCGAAGACGACATTCGATACACCATGCGGTACATGATAGACAACAACGTTGTTCCATGCGGATGGCACGAAACAGAAGTGGTTGGCGAACCTAACAAAAGCAAGGCTCGAATTGACAAGGTTTACTCAGCAAAATCGTTTCCGCAGCTTCTTGAAAAGGTTGAAGCTCCACCCTTGCGCATACTGGGCTTTTCATCAATCTACTACAGCAGAGAGGGTTCGCCTAAACCAGACAGAAATCCCGTGATAATTGTTTCAACCGCAACCAACAAAGACGAACATAAACAGTTCTTGGCCGGCGATGACAAGAGCGACAAGCCAGTGTTGGAGGCTTTTGCGGAGTATGTTCGAAGCTTCGATCCAGACATAATCGTAGGTTACGGCAACAATGGACAAGACTGGCCTTTTCTCAAAGAGAGATGCAAGAAGCTCGGATTACACTTGTACGTTGACAGGACTCAGACTGAACCTCACACGAGTGTGTACGGTCACGTTTCGCTGACTGGAAGGGCAAACTTGGACCTTGCAGATTATGCAGAGGAATTTCCAGAGGTAAAGGTCAAGACTCTGGCCAACCTTGCCGATTACTTGGGTATCATGAAGATTGAGAACCGAAAGATCATCGAAGACATAGACTTCCCAAACTTCTGGGACAGTGAAGACAAACGCGAGATCTTGGCGAAGTTTTCGGCAGACAATACCCGTTGCATTGTGGGTATTGCAGAGGCGATTTTGGACTTCGCCATGCAGCTTTCCAATCTCGTAGGATTGCCCATGGACCATGTTGGAACAGCGGCTGCGGGCTTTCGGGTGGAATGGTTCCTCATAAAGCGTACTCACGGGATCGGCGAGCTCGTGCCCAGGAGAGTTGAGCAACCCTACAGGTCCTACGCGGGCGGTTTGGTGCTTCAGCCAGAGCCAGGGCTGCACGAAAACATCGCTGTCCTCGACTTCAAATCAATGTACCCAAACTTAATGATTAACTATAACCTCTCGCCGGACACCTACGTGTCGCCCAATGATCCGTTGCCTTCTGGCGGAACATACGAAGCTCCTGAGGTCAATCATAGGTTCCGAAGGGAGCCTCCGGGCTTCTACAAGGAGGTTCTGTCTTACCTGATTGAAGTTCGAGACGAAATCCGGCCCAAAATGAGTAAGCTCAAGCCGGGAAGTGTGGAGTATCGTGTCTTAGATGCTCGTCAGAAAGCCGTGAAGATCTTAACCAACGCCTCCTATGGCTATGCTGGGTGGATAGGTGCCAGATGGTACGTGAAGCCTGTTGCTGAGGCAGCCGCTGCGTGGGGAAGACACACGATAATGACAGCGATCGAAATGGCCAGAGAAGAGAAGTTGAAGGTCGTCTACGGTGACACTGACAGCATTTTTGTTGAGAATCAGCCAGAAAAGATTGATAGACTGTCACGAGAGATAAAGGAGAAAATGGGGTTGGAAGTCAAACCTGACGAGATCTACGTGCGCATTTTTTTCACTGAAGCAAAGAAGCGGTATGCTGGTCTTTTACCGGATGGGAGACTTGACATCGTCGGTATGGAAGTTGTACGCGGAGACTGGGCGGCGATAGCAAAGAAGGTGCAGGAAAAAGTCTTAGAGATCATTTTGAAGGAACAGTCGCCCAAGAAGGCAGCCGATTTCGTGCAGCAGTTCATCTATGAGCTCAGGCAGAAGCGTGTTGCTTACCGAGACCTGATAATTTGGAAGACGCTGACCAAGCCTGCTGAAGATTATGAGGTTAAGGCTTCCCACGTTGAGGCCGCCAAAATGCTTAGGGCGAAGGGCTGGGAACTTTCCGTCGGCGACAAGATCGGTTTTGTAATCGTTACGGGCACGGGGCGGCTCTATGAAAGGGTCAAACCGTACATGCTCGCTTCGTATGACGAAGTGGACTTGGAGTACTACGTGTCGAAGCAGGTTGTGCCAGCTGCAACCAGGATCCTTGAAAGCTTCGGCATATCAGAAGAGCAACTCTTGCAGTCGAAAGGGGGCGAAAAAGAGACTAGAAAACTCTCAGATTTCTTTGGAAACTAGCCTTCTGCAACGTCCGGGAAGGTTACAAGCTGAACTGTCAACGATGGTTTTACGGCGTCTGATAGACGTGAAGCAATGATTCGTTTTATGTTTTTCTCGCTTGCAACGTCGACGATCCTCTGCGTTATGATGCCGTCGAAGACGACCGTGTCCACCCCTTCTGCCTGCTGAAGTTTTTCGGCAAGCTGGTTCACAGGCAATCGTTCTACCTGTTCAAGCTTGTCGTTCAAAAGAACTGCCTCTAAAGTGCCCTCAAGCGTCTTTATCGTTTCAACTATTTCTTTGGGAACCTCAGCCTTCAGCTTTTCTTTCTTCGGCGGTTTGAACTGTTCCAGAATAGGAACCTTCGCCGCCAACGCGTCAAAGATTTCTTTGCAGTTCAATTCTTCAACTTCTTTTCCCCTTGGCGCCCTGGCAATGTATTTCACGTCCGTTACCTGCTGCAGTTCCTTCAGGATCAAGTCTCCGCCCCTGTCTCCGTCGAGGAGGGCTGTGGCTTCTTTTTCCTTGCAGAGCGTCTTTATTGCCTCAGGAACCTTTGCCCCTTCCAACGCCACCGTGTTCAACAGTCCGCATCGCATCAGGTTTATGATGTCCGCTCTGCCCTCAACAACGACTATTTCCTTTGCGCTTTCAAGCCCAGGTCCAGCTGGAAGTTCCTCAGGCCCGTACTTCTCAACCTTACCGAGCTTCAGGGTTTCCGAGACTTCTTTGAACACTTCGTCGACCGAGGGCATGGATTCAATCGTCCACTTGTGAAGAATCTCTTTTGCTCTGTCGATTATGATTTTTCTCCGCGCTTCTCTGACATCCTCGATTTTTTCAAGGGTAACCTTTGAAGCGCAGGGCCCCACTCTGTTTATGCTTTCTATGCTTGAAGCGATCAGAGCCGTGGAGACTCTGTCCAAGCTTGTTGGAATGGTTATGTTGCCCGTTGTCTTGTCCTGTTTAGAGTGAAGTTCAATCTCTATTCTTCCGATTCTGCCTGACTTTTGAAGTTCTCTAAGGTCAAGCTCCGGCCCGAAAAGACCTTCCGTCTGCCCGAAAACAGCTCCGATGACATCCGGCTTTTCAACTACACCTTCAATTTCGAATTTAGCGTTTATAACGTACTTTATAGTAAACGTCTGTGACGAACCCGTAATCGTGCACCTCCTAATGATGAGTTAATGGTTAGTTGATCACGTGGATTGAGAATTTTCCTTCTCAACCACGAGATCTTGTCTTAACATCCACTATATATTACACTTATGAATTAGAAATCACACTCTTTAAGCTTTTCTCATTCTTACGGTATTTCGCCAGCTTTCTTCTTCAACGTTCGAATGTAGGAGGCTAGGCCTTCAACATCCTTGACCTCTCTGCCTGCGAACCGCATGAGTTCATTCCAAAATGTGAGGTTGGGTTTTATCTTCGCCTTTTCCAAGTGTTGCTTGAGCACTCTTGTCCATTCTTTGCCGCGCCGATCAAAGTCCAGCAGCATAATCACTTCCTTGGCCCCGCTTTCCTCCACTTCACAGATGACATCCAGTCGTGTCCTTCCGCCTGTCTTTGCGGATATTATCTCTCCCCCAACGCCCAGTTGTCTCAGCGTTTGAACGTCATTCTTTCCTTCTACGATTATGAGAATTCCTTTTGCCGATTCTTCTATCAGACACGCTAGTACTTGCTGAATTCTCTCTTCTCTCTCTTTCAGATGCTTGGACAACGCTTCTACCTTGTAACGTCAGCTTTTCTCACGAGGTTAAGGCACTCAGTTGCTTCTCTATTACCTTCGAAGTACCTCCTTACTGGTGCAAGGATTTCCGCGAGATCTGCAGCCACGGAATTTTTGAGGTCTTGCGGGTGCAGGCTTCCGCTCGCGTAGGAATTTGCAAGCTCTCGGAAACTGTGGAACTCGACTCTTCCTCCGTACTTGGCAGGCCTGTCTATCGTGAATGTCTTCTCTTCTTTGAAGATTATGTACTTGCAGATCTCCAGTATCGGATTATACTCGACGGCTTTTTCCGGGCAGAAGGCCATTGAAATCTTTTTCTTTATCTCTTCAGGCGAGTCGTAGATGAAAATGCAAGTTTCAGGCCTGCTCTTTGACATTTTTATCGATGACAGGATCTCTCTCTCCTTTTCTTTCGGGATGGGCCAGAGAGGAGGTTTCACAAGCCCTTGAAGGTAGCTGTGGTGCACGCACACTGGCTTCCAGAATCCGAGGCGTTCGCCCAGTTCTCTCGCGACGACGTTCGCTTTTCGCTGGTCCATGCCTAACTGACATATCTTCACTTCCATGTGGAATATGTCGGCAACCTGCATCGGTGTGTACATGTAGTCTGAGACGCGTCTTGCTTCTGATTCTTTTCTTCCTGCAATCTCCAGTGTCCTGGTCACCCTGGCTATGGACAAGTTCTTTGCAACCATGACTACTTTAGCCCAATAGTCTACGTCGTCGTACAGTTCGTCTGAGTAGATGAATTCAACCTTTTCCGGCGGCACGCCTAGGGCTATCCACGAGTGCTTGAAGAGTTCTGCTGCTTTTCTGATGAGTTTGAGGTCTCCGCCCATCTTGTTGTTCAGCCATGCGTGCCACGTGGAGAGGTACGCCTTGTAACGTATTCCAGCCTCTATGAAGTCCTTAATCTTGTAGACACAGATCAAGCCCGTTCCGAGGTGGACCAGGCCGGATGGTTCCCATCCATTGTAGGCTATCGGATGCTCCTCTGTTTGCAGAAGGTGCCTCAAGTCTTCAGGTGTTAAGACCTCTTCAGTCGGAGGTCTGCAGACAAGTTCCATCTTCGTCTCGATGTCCAAGTTCAACCTTACCTATGCGGTTTTCTTCCTAGCTTCTATGTGCGAGTGAAACTTAAGAGTTGCTTCCGACGCAACGCTACGGTTTGAGCTCGATGTCTATCTTATCTTGCCACATATAGATAGAAACCTTGGGACGCACTTTTGTTCGTCATCGAATTCTCTGTAGTGTTCCTCAATGGCCTTCTTTGATGGCGTTGGTTCATCAAAATCTGCTATCACGAACTCATGTTTGAACTGTGTCTCAATGTGATCTGAGTGTGGGCGGCGTGCTCGAACCTGTTTTAAACATGGCTTGGAAACGTTTGTGAAGGTTGTTTTGTCGCGGGCACGTGTCTCCCACGTAACCTAACACTTAACTTCATTGTGGGGCGATGCGCTCCTCTAAGCTAAGCTCTCTCCGTCGAGGGAATTTTGCCCGCGCCCGTCGTGTCCCACGTTTGGGTAAACCCGTCGTCATAAGAATAGGCAAGCACACAGCTTGCTCTCTTCTGTTGGGTCCGTCTGCGTGGATTTGTCGACGGGATTAGGAATGGCTCAACTGCGTCATCGCCAACCAGAAATAGGCGTGTTAGGAAAGTTAAAGGTTATTGTTCTTGCCTCAGTGTTCATGTCTTATTCTGCTTATGCTATCGATGTTAAGTTCGAAGCCAGCGACGGGATTTTCAAGCGCCCACGTTTCCAGAACTTTCGGATGGATTTCGCCCAGTATTCCGACTTCTGTTCTGTTGGCGATGACTGTGCCCACTCTTCCTTCTATGAAGCTTGGATGCTCTGCCTCTTTTATCTGCCATTGGACACCTAGGTTCATGAGAAGCGCGTCCAGAGCCGACTTTACTTCTGTGAAGCTTGCGTTTGCGTGGGAGATGACCGTTGCAAGAGTGTGCACGTCTCTCGTTCGTGTCTCTGACTTCTCATCCAAAACCGTGACCGTGCCGAGTTCAAACACTTTCTGGGGATATTCAATGTGAAGGTTGTGGCTCAAGAACTCCAGTAGGCTCGGCAGCATCCAGTTTCTGAGACACGTCAACGTCTGAACCTTCGGGTTTGCCAGCTCCACTATTCTCTGTTTTTTGATGTTCATTTTAGTGAACAGGTTTTCTGGGTTTGTCATGTTGAACGTGAGAACTTCTTGGAAGCCGAGCCCTACCATTAGCTCTCTGGCAACGTCAAGAAAGGCTTGCCACGGCTTGGCGCCGCCTCTCGTCGACAGCTTGCGCCAGAACGGTTTGATATTATCATATCCATAGGCTATGGCAACATCTTCAATCAGGTCTATCGGGTGCATTATGTCAATTCGGTAGCAAGGGATTTCCACGGTTATCTTGTCCCTTTCGAGTTTTGCAACTCCGAAGCCGGCTTTCTCAAGCAGTTTACCGATCTGTCGGGGTTTCAGCTGAAGGCCTAATACTTTGTTTGCGTATCCAACGTCAAGGTCCATCTGCCCCGTTTCAAAACTCGGCGTCACCACCGTCAAACTGTCATCCGGATAATGAACCATGGTGGAGTAAGCCTTTCCTCCTCTGTCAATCAGCGACAAGGTTACTATCTTGAGTGTGTTGAGCACGGTTTCATGAACTGTGCCCGTGACTTCGACCAGAACGTTCCTAGTGTCCTCGGTCACTCTCCCAAGGTCGTTTGAGTTTATGATCGGTGGGAATGATAGTACCCTCTTCTCACTGTCAAGAAGTATCGGGTAGACGCTGTTTCCCGCTACGGTTGAACCGTACTCTAACCCTTTAGGGTGGTGCTTCAGAATCTCCCTCAGATTCATCTCTTTCTCAAAGCCAAGCGGCACAAAACTGACTTCTGTAGGCTTGACAACGGTGTAGCTGAAAGGAGGGGTCATGAGGTCAAAGTTGTACAGGCCGATGGACGTTCGGCGTCTGTTTCTCCCGTACGTGTGGTCTAGCTTGTCCTGAAGCTGCATCACCGCTCGAATCATCGGGTCCGTCAATTTGAGGTTCTTGATTATGGAACAGCCTATGTACGGTCTGATATTGGCTAGTCTCTTGTCAACGTACACCTCAGCCAATTCTTTAACTGTCTTGTACCGCTTCAAGCCTCTGTCCAGTCCTAAGAGCAGGCGCAGAGTCCTGACTAATCCTTCAATGCTCCAGAGATCTGCTCGGTTTGTGTCCTTGAACTCAATGGTCATCGCGCCGGTGTTTTCATCGAAAAGTTTCATTTCGCACTTGGCTAAGGCTAGGACTTTATCGATTTTTTCAGGGTCTTTGTGCAGCTCTGTCCCCAGCAGTTTCTCGAATTCTGCGTAGTCGACGTCTATGGTTGGCATGCTACGCGACCTCCTTAGTCCTCAACCATAGTAGATCATTAGAGAAGATGCTTCGTATGTCGTCTATTCCAGCCTTCATCATGAACAAACGGTCTATGCCTAAGCCCCACGCGATGACAGGAACCTTGATGCCCAGGGGCAGGGTGACTTCGGGCCTGAAGATGCCTGAGCCTCCGAACTCGATCCATCCGTATCCTTTCTTGTAGGCGCTGAGTTCCACGCTGGGCTCGGTGAACGGGTAATAATCCGGCTTCAGCCTGACTTTGTCAGCCTCGGCTATTTCAGTGGCGAAAGCCAGCAGAATTCCCAAGAGGTCTCTGAGGTTCAGGTTCTCGTCAACGACGATTCCTTCAACCTGGTTGAACTCGGTGAGATGAGTTTGGTCAAGCACGTCTGGTCTGTAGCAGCGGGCGATCGAGAAATACCTGCCTGGGATGTGCAGGTCTTTGCTCAGAAGGGTTCTGGCGCTGAGGCAGGTTCCGTGACCTCGCAGGATCAGACGTTTTGCATCTTTGACGGAGTAATTGTACCGCCATCCGGTTGAGCCCGTTTTCCAGCCGTTCTCATGAGTTTGCTTAACGTTTTGAAGGACACGCTTCGAAGCGCCTATGCTGCCGTACTTTGGAGACTTCACGAGGTATATGTCCATGATCTCGCGGGCCGGATGGTCCTGAGGCATGTACAGAGCATCGAAGTTGAAGAAGGACGTTTCGACGCTCGTGCCAGTCATCTCTTCAAATCCTAAGTTGATGAGTTTCTCTTTCACGCTGTCGATGAACTGGAGATAGGGATGCTTTTTGCCTGGCCACGTCTTTGCAACTGGGGCTTGTATGTTGTACTTTTGAAGGCTTACCTTCCGCCATTTACCGGTAATTATGAGTTGAGGGGTGAGCTGCGTAACTTCAGCAGCGGCTTTCAATCCTCTTCTGACTAAAGCATTGCCAGCTTCTGTCAATTCGATTATTCTCTTCGTCTTCTCTTCAACATCAAGGATCTTTCTTCTCTTCAGAAGTGGAAAAGCTTCTTGAAGGTCAGGACTCAAGTCTTCAACTCTGGCTTCTTTCCGTTCAGCCAAAAGTTTCACGAGTTTCTCATCGTTCTCCTCTTCTTGTTTTCCCTGCAACTGCAGAGTGTTTGCTTTCGAGTCCAGAGTTGCCCATTTCTTTCTTTGAATCCAGCCTAACGCGATAGGGATAAGCTGCTTCCCAAGCTCAGCTTTTTCAAAGACTTCTACTAGAGGCGCTTTGCCGCCTAGTCTGCTTAAGGCGCGTATGGCTTGCCTTTCCGGCAGTCCGCTTGTTGCATATATTTTTCCTTCCGCGTTGAGTCTCATGATTGTCTCTTCTTCTTCATTGATCTGTACAAGTTTCTTGTCCTGCAGGGTCAACGCTGCGCGCATCACCGCAGCGTCGGACAGTCCACTTTGGCTTATCAACTGTTCAGCTGATGTCTTTCCACCTAGCTTAGCCAAGGTTGAGAGTGTTCTTTGTTCGTGTTCTCTGAGGTCAACCATCGTTGTTCCCTTCACATGTGCCGTTAATAGGAGTCGGTAATGTAGTTGTTCTATTTTTAATAAAAGTATGCATGTCGTCCGATGGTTTTTTTCTGGAAGAAATTTGCCCTTTTACAGAAATTGGCAGGGCATCACTAACTCACAGCAACCAGAGAATCAAGAATCATATTTATGTCTTATTCTTTCGAGCATCGGGCACAAGTGGGTTCCCACGGTTCACACAAGATTTAATACGTTTTCCATGAATTGTATAAAGAGCTGAGGTATTCGGGCGGCTTCAGGTTTGACTGATGAGGAAAGAAACGGAATGGTCGTTACTCCTTGGGAAGTGAGGGGCAAGGTTGACTATGAACGTTTGATTCGAGAGTTTGGAACCGAGCCATTAACCGAAGAGCTTCGGCGAAGACTTGCCAAGTACACTGGCGGTGTTCATCTTCAGCTGCGCAGGGAACTGTTCTTTTCTCACAGAGACCTAGGCGTTGTTCTTGACTTGTACGACAAAGGGGTCAAGTTCGTGCTGTACACGGGCAGAGGCCCTTCGGGCCCTGTTCACATTGGACATCTTGTTCCTTGGATTTTCACGAAGCATCTTCAAGACGCGTTTGGCACGCGGCTCTACTTCCAGATGACTGACGATGAGAAGTTCGTGGTCGACGATGATCTCGTCCTGTCTGAAACTACGAAGTTGGGTTATGAGAACGCTTTGGACCTTGTTGCGCTGGGCTTTGAACCGAAGAACACTTTCATCATCTACGATGTTGATGACATCGATTTGCTCTACGACATTGCGTTGGAAGTTGCCAAGCGAATAACGTATTCCACGGCAAGAGCGACCTTTGGTTTTCAGGACAGCACAAACCTCGGCTGGGTATTCTGGCCCGCCGTCCAAGCGGTTCCTTGTTTCATACACAAGAAACTAACTGGAGAAAACGTCCCCGCTCTTATACCAGCAGCGATAGACCAGGACCCCTTCTGGAGGATCACGCGAGACATCGCCCAGAAGCTTGGGTACTACAAGCCAGCTCAGATCCACAACCGTTTCTTGCCAGGATTAGGCGTCGGTGGGAAGATGAGCGCTTCAGAACCTGAGACAGCGATCTTCACGACAGACCCGCCTGAACTGGTTGAACAGAAGATCTGGAAGGCATTTACGGGTGGAAAAGGAACAGTCGCTGAACAAAGAAAAGAGGGCGCCGACCCTGATGTCTGCACAGTCTTTCAATATTTCCTCTATCTGTACGAGGAGGATGACGAGAAACTTGCAGAAAGGAAGAGACGCTGCAAGGCTGGCGAAGTCCTGTGCGGCGAGTGCAAGAAAGAACTCGCTGAAAGAGTCAACAAGTTTCTCGTTGGGCATCAGAAGAAGCGTGAAAAAGCAAGAGACATAATCGGAGAATTCCACATAAAAAGGTGAAGTGCAAGATCGCACGTCTGGAAAAAGTGACTTTGATGAGCGAATCTGAAAAGGAAGTTCTTGAAAAGCTTCGCCTCTCAGGGAAGATTCTGCGCGAGACGCGGGAAGAAATGAAGAATTATGTACGTGAAGGCATGCCGATCATCGACATTTGCGAGAAAGCGGAGAGCCTGATAAGGCAGAAGGGAGCAAAGCCAGCGTTTCCATGTAACGTTTCCGTGAATGAAGTTGCTGCGCATTACACTTCTCCCCCGGATGATGAGAGAAGAATCCCCGAGAAATCTTTAGTCAAAGTGGACATCGGCGCCCACATCGACGGCTACCTGACTGACACCGCGGTTACAGTGTGTTTTGACCCCGAATACGAAAGCTTGGTGGAAACGGCAGAACATGCTTTGAAGACTGCCGTCGAAAACATTCAACTAGGAATGTCCACGTCAAAGCTTGGGACAATGATAGAACGTGCGATCAAGTCTCGCGGTTTCAAACCCATTTCAAACTTGACGGGTCATCAGGTCGGCAGGTACGTCGTGCACACTGGCACGTCGTTGCCAAACGTTTCACAGCTTTTTTCAACAAAAATCAAGTTAGGTAGCGTTTATGCCATCGAACCTTTCGTAACCGTTCCAAACGCTGCGGGCAGAGTTGAAAACGGTGACGAATCCACGATTTTCCGTTTTCTCAGGTCGAGGTCTACGAAAAACCCTCACGCGAGAGAACTTCAAAAGTACATTGAAGACAACTTTAGAACTTTACCCTTTGCGGAACGCTGGCTGCAGAATGTTGTGCCCCAGCAACATTACAGAGAAGCCTTCGACGAACTGTTGGCTTCGAAGACCTTGATGAAGTATCCGATTTTCGTCGAGGCGAGCGGAAAAACAGTTGCCCAAGCAGAGCACACTGTTTTGATCGTTGCGGACGGCTGTTCCGTGTTAACCTAGAAAGGTACTTTTTCTTTCTCTTTCTGTTTGACTTCCCTGTAGATCGCTGTTATCAGCATCTTGTCACTGCATTTTTGGCATGGTTCGCCTTCTTTGAAAATGTAGTCTCCTCGCTGGAACTCTCTGACGTTCTTAAAGCCACATTTCTTGCACTCTATGGTGGTCGTCACAGGGGCAGGCACGATCTTCAGCTTTGAAAGTCGTCTCCGCGTCTGGAACAAAACGTACGTGGACAACGCCACTCCCAAGAATCCCATTATCAGGAAGATCGATGCAGTTTCATAGTCTTGATCAAGAATGCTCAGCGCGTAAATGAGGGCTACGAACGACAGTGCAAGGGCTAGGAACACGGCTATCATCACAGAGGACGCTATTCGGGGTGTCGGGCTTGACGCTTGAGTTTCAGTCATTTCGTCCGTCTCCTACTGTCCGATTCCGATGGTGTTCCCCACGCCGCAGATCACTATTTTGTCTCCTTCCTTCGTCCTCTCTAACACGACCGCTTTTATCCTTTCTATGACGCCGTCGATCGAATCGAAAACCTCTTTGCGCAAGGGTGAAACAGCGTCTCCTATGTCTTCTTTTATTACGATGGCGTTTGCGGGAATGTGATATTTCAGAAGCGCATCCTCGATCTTGTACTGGTCAACTCCGGGGCCTCCTATAGCCGCGCCGACACCTTCAGCCAACTCGCCCAGTTCTTCTCCTTCAAGCTTCAGAGCAGCATCGATCATGATGACCATGGTGATCTTCCCCTCGTTTTCGTCGATGACCTGTTTCACCGCGTCTCCGGGTTTGCCTACGTTTCCTCCGGGCCCTTCAGCCTTTATGACGAAGGCTGTTCGTCCTTCGAAGGGAACGGATGCGACAACGCAGTCCTTGGCTATTTTCCTCGTCTCTTGCCCATGCATGAGCTTTGCCGCGACGAGTGCGCCTGCTCCGTCACCTATTGGCTGGCCGTAGGCGAAGGCTTTTAACGCGCTTGCGTAGGCTTCTGCTTCTTTCATGATCATCGGCAAGATCATCTGTATCTGCATGATGACGTAGAGGCTGAGTGTTTTCTTGCCTAGCAGGTAGAAGTGTCTTATCACTTTGTAAATGAAGTTGAGGGCCATCGCTGCCTCAAGTGTGTTCTCCAGGTTGTTTGCTTGGGTTTCGTCTGCTGATGGAGCCATGAACTTGACTTCATCCTTGAAGCGTGTGTCCCTTACGTCCAGTATGTGTTCCAGCTTCCAAACTATGCCTGCCGGGTCAAGGGACTGAGGCGATATCGTGAAATATTCCAGGAACCTGTCAACTCTTGCCGTTGGGTCCGTCTGCGACTTTCCAATCTCTTTTATAGTTTCTATCGTGATCTTGCGGCCCTCTTCCTTTATGAACTTCAGTTTGTAGAGTGACCCCTCTACTTCCCTGATCATCACGTACGTCTGAAGCCTCTGCCCATAGAAAATGAAGACGATGAAAACGACGTAGAAGAGCACGTTCAGAATCCAGGTTACACTGGTGTCGCCAAACTGTGCTTGGATGATCCGGCTATGTAAGCCTAGTATTGCCGTCGTTATGCTCACGAACTCACCTTTCGAACACACTATAGATGCTCAGTTATAAGTTTTGGGTAATTTTCCTCCAAATTCGTGGACTGTTTTGAAGTGGGGTTACCAGCTTTTCCGGGTTCACATGGCCGAAGACCAAATTACAGCCGGAAACGGAGCGCGGTTTAACTTCTGAGTTCGGTATGGGATCAGGTGGGACCCGCGCCCTATGACCGGCAAACCCCAAACTAGACGACAACCCTATGCTCATAAGCTTATCGCTCCAGGCTGATATGTCTTCTCGGATTTTTGGCATATGCACAGATTCTGTTCTTGACGCAATAATGCATATATTTAAAATCTGGCAAGTCCTTCTCAGTGTGGCCGTGGGGTCGTAGTCTAGGCAGTCGATCGACCGATTGATCGATCGGCTAAGGTATGACGACGGGCTCCAGAAAGTAGCTAACGGGTTTGCGGACCTCAAAAGGGGATGAAGAGGTTCTGGAGCTGTCAGGAGAAACCCGTAGGAGCAGCGCCGAAAGCACTGTCTCCGGGTAAAGGTCGTCGGTTCAAATCCGGCCGGCCCCACCACCATTTTTCACCGTGGGGTCAAGTTTCTGGCTCGTTTGAGAAAATAGCTTGTTATGGCAGATGGTGATTTTTTTGCCCTCATTCCTTTTTCGGATTACGTTTGAACAGCAGAAGCTTTGCAATTTCCTGCCAAACGATAGTGAGAAATGCGAAGGCGAAAATTATGCCAAGCTGACCGGCCGAGAGTGTGGAAAGCCTTAGTTGAACACCTACTGAGGGAATGGCGACTGCCACGAGCAGGAATGACACAGCGAGAACTGCCCACAAGTCCATCACCTTGTTTGACAGGGGGCCTAGAATGTAAAGCGGTTCGTTTTCTGAACGTGTGACAAAGGCGAGGATTATGTGCCCCAGCATCCAGGCTGAGAAGGCGAAAGTCTGTACTTCAAGGGTTGAAAGACCCTGCCAACGCGCATAGAAGTATGCAAGCATCACAGCCGTGAAAAGGCTTGCCGCGGAGACTGCTAGTTCCTTTATCATTCTTGAATCAGGGAACTTTGCTCTAGCGTCTCTTGGTTTTCGGCTGTAAATCGTTTTTTCAGCGGGTTCAGTGACAAATCCGGCAGAGGCCGCGAGGTCCATGAAAAGTTCGAGGACGATTATCTGGATTGGGGCAAACGGTAAAGGCATGCCCAGGGCAAGGGGCAAAAGGAAGATTGAGATCAGTGCAGCTTTAATTGCCAGATAGTACTTGAGCCCTTTTCTCAGGTTGTCAAAGAAAGTGCGGCCTTCAAAAACCGCGTGCCCGATGCTTACAAAATTATCATCAGTCAAAATGACATCCGCCGCTTCCTTAGCTGCGTCTGTGCCTTTGACGCCCATCGCTATGCCGACGTCTGCTCCCTTGAGAGCCAATGTGTCGTTGACACCGTCGCCGGTGACTGCGACAACTTCGTTGTTTGCGTGCAGCGCCTTCACGAGTCGATACTTGTCCTCGGGCGTGGTTCTTGCGAAAACGGATGTTTCCTTCACGACTTTCTGCAGATCCTCGTCAGAAAGCCTTTGAAGGTCTTCGCCAGT
Organism: Bathyarchaeia archaeon; assembly: GCA_049521795.1. Classification (GTDB taxonomy): domain Archaea; phylum Thermoproteota; class Bathyarchaeia; order Bathyarchaeales; family Bathycorpusculaceae; genus DASPPK01. The sequence goes on along the minus strand of JBEKOM010000004.1, from coordinate 78,892 downwards.
GAGCACTTTTTTTGAGGGGATGCTGACGCTCGTTGCGATGTAGGCGGCTGTTTGCGGATAGTCGCCAGTGACCATGATCGTTCGTATTCCCGCTCTGTCGATTGCCTCTATGGTTTCTTTCACGCCTTGACGAGGAGGGTCTTCAATCGAGATCAAACCGGCGAAGTCCCAGTTTCCCTCCAACTCTGAAAATGGCAGGTCTGCTTCTTCAGTGGAGACGGCTTTTTCTGCAACGCCGATTACTCTTCTTCCCTTCGCTGCTTCCTCTTTCAGTTCTTCGTCAAGTGGTCCATCACTGTCTCCAGAGTCAAGAATTTCCTCCGGTGCTCCGATCGTTGAAAGCATGAGACCACCGTTTCTCGCGCGAAGGACAGCTTTGGTTCGTTTGTTGATTTCAAAACCGCGTTCGCGAATAACGCTTCCGAAACTCCGTGCGATTCCGAGTTCGCCTGCTTTCTCAAGGACCGCCTTGTCGGTGGGGGACAGTGACATTTCGGTCAACGCCGCGGTTGCCGCACCAAGCGTTTTCGCTTCTTGTTGTCGAGGATAGACCTGAGCAACTCGCATCTTGTTCTCAGTGATCGTGCCTGTTTTATCAGTAAGGATGACGGTTGCGTCGCCCAGAGTCTCGGCAGCTTTGAGTTTCTTGACTAGAAAACCTTTCTGTGAGAGTCTGTAGGCGCCCAATCCCAATATCATGGTGATTATGATTGGCAGTTCCTCTGGGATGGCTGCAAAGGCAAGTGCCAGTCCGGTTAAGATTAAATCCTTGTCCTTAGCCAGGTCTTGGTAGCCAAAGCGGACGACGCCGAGAACAGGGATGATCACACTGAAGAATATGGCAACGTACGCAAGCGTCTTCGAAAGCGACTTCATTGCCAATTGTAACGGTGTTTTCGGAGGCTTAATCGCCTGCGCCATAGCTGAAATCTTTCCGAATCTACTGTTCTTGCCAGTAGCGTATGCTTCCCCTTTTCCTTCGCCAGAAAGTACCAATGTTCCAGCGTAAACTTCGTCCCCAACTCCCTTCTCTCTGGGAAGAGACTCACCCGTCAAAACGGACTCATCGACTTGAACGTCATATGCCACGTTAAGCTTGCAGTCAGCTGCAATTCGAGTGCCATCGGTGAAGACCAAAAGGTCGCCGGGAACCACTTTCTCAGTTTCAACTTCAACTATCCTGCCATCCCGCACAACCCTCGTTCTCGGAGCTGCAAGCTCAGAGAGTGCAGATATGGCCTTCTTGGCGCGATACTCGTTCCAGATTTCCACAAAAACCAACACGAAGATAATGCTGAAGATCGTCAGGGCGTCTTGCAGATTCGGCCACGTGAAGGTCGTGTAGAGCACACCTACGACAAGTAGTAGCAGAATCATGGGTTCAACTACTTCTTCTTTAGCGATGCCGAGGAAACTTATCCTCAGGGGTTTAACAAACTGGTTCGGCCCAACCTGTTCGAGCCTTCTTTCAGCTTCCGCCTCAGAAAGTCCCTTTGACTCTCCCTTCGAGCCTTCCATGCCCCGCATTAAACCGCTTCCAATCTTTAAGACTTTGTGCCTGAAAGCATGTGATACATCGAAAGGAAGCTGACTCCGTCAAACAATGACTGAGGCCAGAACTGCAAGGTCAGAAGCGTCGTATTCGAAAGCCCCTTCAAAGAAGATTAGGAAAAGCTGAAGACAAAGCACAGCTCGCTCTTCCAAATGAGCTAGCGTGCTCTACGCTTTGCTTTCCAATCGTTCATACCCGAAAATAAAAAGAAGTAGCAGTCCACCCACGATGCAAATAAGCAGTAAAGACGGGCCTGTTTGTAGCAGGACTTCAGTAATGTAACGTGTGGCGCGGCACCAAACCCTTCCTCCCGCTCAGACGTCGGTTTTCCTTTTGATAACTTTGCAGAAAATGCTGGATTCGTCTACTTCAATGATGGAGGCCTTCACTCCAAACTCGCTGAAAAGCTCAATGAATTGGTCTCCGCTGACTGTGGTGGCTGTGAACCCATCTTTGCACACTATGGTTCCCCAGCGCGTCGCCTCTTCATCAATTTCCCCAAGAAGACCTAGCTGCGACTGTTTTCTAAACCAGTCGAGACGCTCCTGCCATATCTTGGGCGAGTAGCTGGAAAACAGGATTAGCCCATCGTCTTTCGTTGCCCTTATGCATTCTGCGATGAGCCGCTTTCTGTTCACTCCAAACGCAGAAATCCCGTTCTGGATACAGAATACAGCGTCGAAGATGCAGGGGGAGAAAGCCATGTCAGATGCATCCATCTGAACTATTCTATGGTTTCCGCAAGGTTTCATATACGTGTTCGCAAGCTCCAGACTTGCCCGCGAAATGTCAACGCCAACCATCATGGAAACGAAGGGAGACACGGCTCTCATGACTCTTCCATAACCGCATCCAAGTTCGAGAACCAATTTTGCATCACGAATATTGGAAATGACGAATTGTATTTCCGCCTCAAGATACTGCTTGATCCTGGGAGTAGCCGCTTCGTAACATTTGAGCAATTTGCTCGCAGAAAGCTTGTCTCCGTAGTAGGCGCCTCTGCGCATAAAACAAACTGACGTTCTGACCTTAAATCTGTTTCATGCGCCCAACAAGTGTCATCGGAGATTTTCAGCCTGAACCCTCCGCTGGACCAGTTGATGAGCAAATGCTACGAGCGAAAACGTGAAAACGTGAAAAGGCAGGAGCTTAATAGCAGCCATGGCAGAAGCAAGAGGATGAACTGAATGTCAGGACTAGTGTAAACAGCATGAATGTCGCGGTACTGTTTGATCTGGAGGACACGCTGGTTAAGACTCCATGGTCAGTTCGCCAGCACGTACTAGAATTCAGGCGTGATACGAGACGGAAGCTCATTGATCTTGGAATTCCAAAAACCGTACTTGAAGGAATAAAACGCGCCACCATAATGCGTAACATTGCATCGGAATACGTTCAACGGCATCTTGGTGAAGAAAGGGCTAGAGTATACCGGCGAGAAATGGAGACATTTCTCAACCATTACGAACTGGATTCAGCAAGGAAGTCAAGGCTTTTTCCCGAGACTATTTCCACATTGCAAACACTTCGAGAACTCGGGGCGAAAATAGGGCTGGTCACTAACACTTCGAGACGAGCGGCGGATGTTGTCTTTGAAATTCATGGTTTGAAAGAGTATTTCGATGTTGTGGTAACAAGGGAAGATGTTACGAGGTTGAAGCCTGATCCTGAAGGCGTTCTGCTGGCCGCAAGAAAACTCGGTGCTACACGTTTCTTTCTTGTGGGCGACTTGATGCTTGATGTATTAGCTGCCAAAGGTGCAAATGGCGTAGCGATAATGGTCACAAGAGACCTTGAGAAGTCAGACTCCAACGATCTCTTCAGGAGCCTACCGGAGATTCTGAATAAAAACCAGCGAGCTCCCGGAGAAGGGAGAGGCTTCCAGGCGGACTATGTTATTAAGTCCTTACGTGAGGTTCCAGCAATCGTTCGAGCGGAAGAAAGAAAAGATCGATGCTGATATTGGGAGGGAACCGCTCGTGCAAGCTTTGGCAACTGACTGTAATTGCTGTTCGAGGAGCATCTTAAGCTTTTTATTCCAAGACTTTCCAAGTTGATCACGTTGAGGTGAATGTCTTGAAGGCCTACATTCTCATGAGCACGGAAGCCAGTGAGCTGTGGAGTGTTGCGGAAGCAGCGCTTAGAATTGAAGGTGTCAAGACTGCGGATGCAGTGACAGGACAATTCGACGCAATAGCCTTAGTGGATTTTCCCAAGATGGATGACCTGGGAAAAATAATAGAGAAAATCCAGCGATTGAAAGGCGTAATCCGAACACAGTCCTTGATAGCCATTCCGCCCCCAGTGAGAGAATAAAGCAAAAACCAAGAGTGGAGCGTGCGCGCTGGCCATAGTATTGTTTAATTATTAGGATTCACAAGAATGTATTCGAATTGTTCTGAACAGCAAGAAGGGGAAGTTTTTGAGGGCGGCCGAAGCTATGAGAACAAACATAGTCACCGTTGAAGAAGGCGTGTCTGTAGCTGAAGCCTCTCTAAGCATGTACAAAAAAGAAGAGGGATGCGCTATTGTCTTGCGGCAAGGCAAACCGTTTGGCATAGTAACTGAACGCGATGTGACCTGGAAAGTTGCTGCAAAAGGGCTTGACCCGAAAAGTGTAAGAGTCGCCGAAGTAATGTCGACGCCCCTGGTAACCATCGATCCAAACGCGGACCTGACAGAAGCAGCTAAGATAATGAAAAAACACAAGATCCGGAGACTAGCAGTGGTTAAAGAAGGAGCCCTCCACGGCGTCTTGACAGCCAACGATGTTGCCCGAAACCTTGAAAACTACATGGATAAGGAGATACGAGACATTCTAGCATATTTGTGGACGCCTCGCTATCTTCCCGAAGAAGGTTAAAATAGATCTTTGAAAAAGCGGAAGGGCTCTGCCTCATATCCCAAATTGAAATGCGTTACGATTTGTCGGGCACTGCTAAGTTAGGCTACTTAATTTGCTCGCATGAACTAGAGGGCTCAGACGGCGTTGTCCGAGGTGCGTGTGAGCTCAAAGGTTTATGATTAAAAATCGCCTTACAGATTATTGTGTCAACTAACCCCAATTACCGCAGATATCCGTCTTCATGGGGACCTGTGGTAGCAGTTTTATTAATTCTCGGGGGAATGACTTTGTTGATTATAGGCTCTTGGAGACTTTCAGATGGGCTGAATGGTATAGTGATCGATTATAGTAGTCCTTTTGTTCACTTCAGCGAAACAACGGCAGCACAAGAAATAACTGATGGAATTATAGAACTTTTTTTTGGTACACTATGCTTTATTGCATTCACAGTGCTGTTTTTTACTAAACGTAAATTCTTGTTTCCGCCGTCTCAGAGATGACAGCTATTGGAGTTTGTTCATTAGTTGTTAACCACACATTTAAAGTGCCCAAAATGTGGCGGAGAGTTTGATTTCGAAGAATTGCCGCACGTTCGTCCAGGTGGACTCTACTATTCTACTGTAACCTATGATGGACACAAGCTCGCGACACGAGCGTTTGGTTTTTTTGGTGTCCGCTACATCCATTGTCCACATTGCGGCAAACGTTCTAAGTTCAAGGTTAAATCGAATCCAAGCTTATAGTCTGACGCCAGGCAGCGCGCTAGGCTGTTGCTAAATTCGTACAAAAGTAGTTTTTGATGAATCTGGGTTTTTGGGATGACTCAACTTAGCGGTATCTGATTTGTCACGGCCTCAGGCTTATCTCTTCGACTGTTCGCATCGACTATTGTGATGTGTCTGTTCCTGTTTCTTCTCTGAATTGCAGTCTGTAGAATGAGCTGTACAATCCTTTCTGGCGCATGAGCTGTTCATGCGTGCCTCTTTCCACGATTTCGCCGTGATCGATCGTTAGGATTTCGTCGCACAGTCTGATCGTTGAGAGTCGATGTGCGATTATTATCGTCATTCTGTTTTGCATCAGTCTCTTTAGGGCTCTTTGGATCACCAGTTCGGTGTAGGCGTCAACTGAGGATGTTGCCTCGTCCAGCACCAAGATTTCGGGATTTGCGAGTAGTGTTCTGGCGAAGCTTATGAGTTGTCTTTGACCTATAGATATGTTTGAAGACCCTTCCTGTATGACGTAGTCGTAGTCGTTGGGAAGTTTCATTATGAAATCGTGGGCACCGATGGATTTTGCTGCGTCCACGACTTCTTGGTCTGACGCTTCAAGTTTCCCGAACCTTATGTTTTCCTTTATGGAAAGTGAAAAAAGAAACGAATCCTGCAGCACTATGCTTATGCGGCCTCTTAAGGAAGCAAGAGGGATGTCTCTTATGTCATGTCCATTGATGAGGATTCTGCCTTCGCCTGGGTCGTAGAATCTTGCGAGCAGGTTGATTATCGTGCTTTTTCCCGCGCCTGTCTGGCCGACGATCGCGAGTTTCATGTTGCGTTTCAGAGTGAAGTTGATGTTCTTCAAAACTGGGACATCGACGTCGTACGCGAAATTGACGTTTTCGAATCTCACTTCTTCTATCATTGGAGCGCGATACTCCTTTCAGGCGGTGCGTCGACGACTTCGACTTTCGTGTCTATCACATCGAACATTCTTTCAATCGCAGACATCGTCGACTGGTACTGGTCGTACATGGTCACAAGGTCAACCAGTGGCATGAAGTATGAGAACTGGTACTCGATAAAGGCTACGAGAATTCCTAACGTGATCGTTCCGGCCAACAAGGCGTAGACGCCGAAGAACAGGATTATCATGGTTCCGATCAGCCTCAGTGCTATCACAAACGGCGTGTAAGACGAGCCTATGAGGATGGCTCTGATCGTAGCCTTGACGTTTTCGTCTTGACTCTTTAGGAACTTCTTTTCTGTCTCTTTCTCCTGCGCGTAAGCTTGGGTGACTTTCATGCCTGCCAAGTCTTCCTGTAACCTTGCCGTCAACCCTGAAGTCGTGATTAGCGTTCTCCTGTAAGCAGCTCTTGAGTATTTTCCGAGGTACCAGACTAGCACTATGGCCACGGGCAGAACCGAGATGGCCAGAAGTGACAGTCGAAGGTCAAGAAAGAACATGATTGCGAAGGCGCCTAGTATCGAGGAGATGTCTACCAGAATGCTCGTCAGTCCAACTCTGATGAATATTCTGACGGTGTTGGCGTCGTTGGTCGGGCGGGAAATGATTCTCCCAGCTTCGCCTTCTGAAAAATACTTGAGAGAGATGACCTGCAGTTTTTCCATCATGTCGTCCCGCATCTTTGCAACCACTTTTTCTCCCACTATGCGCATTTGATAGGTTTGGATGTACTGGAAGAGATAGTTGCCTAGAATGATGGCGGCGAACAGGGGGATCCACCATATGAAGCTCGAAAGGTTTTTCGGCGTTATTATGCTGTCGATAGCTATCGCGTGCATGTAGGGGGCAGCTAGGCCGGTGAAGGCGCCGGCTATCGTGGCGGTAACGCCGATTTGCAGGTTTCGTTTGTGGGCTTGAGCGTACTCGTAGACCCTTCTGATCAGCACCCGGTCAGGGACGGTTCTTTTTCTTCTCTCTTCCTCTTTCGTCGAGAAAGTTCCATACGAACCTGACACTAGGAACCACCTCCTTCCCGTAGGATAGGTGAAGCTTTTTGGACAAACTGGGTTTCATAGACCTTCTTGTAGACGCCATCTCTTGCCATGAGCTCCTCGTGGGTGCCAAATTCCGCTACTGAACCATTCTCAAGGACAAGTATCTTTTTAGCCGTCTTTATCGTTGAGAATCTCTGCGCGATTATGAGGGTTGTCCTTGTCTTTGTTGCTTCTTCTATTGCGGATTGAATTTCTTGCTCCGTCTTTGCGTCCACAAAGGAGAGCGAATCGTCCATTATCAGCATCCTCGGGTTGCCCACGAGCGCTCTCGCTATGGTTATTCTCTGCTTCTGGCCTCCCGAAAGCGTGATCCCCCTTTCCCCAACAGGTGTGTCGTAACCAGATGGAAGGGATTCAATGAAATCGTGTATTTTGGCTGATTTAGCAGCTTGGACTATTTCATCCATCGAGGCGTCAGGCTTACCGAAGGCAATGTTCTCCTTCATCGTTCCAGAAAACAGGAAAACATCTTGCAGCACTACGCCTATCTGCCGTCTGAGCGAAGCCAGTTTGAATTCGTGGATATCCGTGCCATCTATTCTAATGCTTCCCCCCTGGATGTCATAAAACCTTGGGATTAGGTATATCAGAGAACTCTTTCCGGACCCTGTTGCGCCCAGTATCGCTATTTTTTCACCTGGCTGCACAGTGAAAGTGACGTTATTTAGCACAGGCTTGTCTTTCACGTACCCAAACGTGACGTTTTCCAGCTCAAGTTTTCCTTTTTCTATCCTAATGTCTCTGGCGTTAGGCAAGTCTTCAACGCCTCTTGGAGCATCTATCATTTCTTGCACTCTTTCCAATCCCGCGTAAGCGGCAATCCACGTGCCAAGAGTCTGGCTTACATCCCTTATGGGAAAGGTCAGTCTCATCATGTATCTGACAAAGAGAATCAAGTAGCCAATTTGAGCAACCGCCAGGGCTGAGTATGGAACACCCAGCGTAATTCCTGCGTAAACGTAGACCAGTGCTGCTCCAAGCGTGAGTATCGCTGGACCGAGTGGCATGTAGATTGATTGTATTTTGCCCGCGGTGATTGCAGTGTTCACGTATATGTCTTCCACGTCTTTGAATCCATCGACAACATCTTTTTCTCGGCGGAATATCCTGACTGTTTTCATTCCGACGATGTTTTGCTGTATGTATGAAGTCAATCTTCCTATGATTAGCTGCATGTTTCTGAAGAGGGGCATCGTGTCTATCCATAGGCGCGTTGTGAAATAGAAGATGAGCGGCATCGTGGCCATGGAGATCAGGGTCATAGTCGGGCTTATTGAGAGAGTTATCACAACGATGATGATTGTTGTGAAGATGGCGTTAAGAACGGTACCCAGCCATGTTCTCAGAAACATGTCGACTAATTGAAGGTCCACTGTGGCTCTTGACGTTAGATCTCCAACGCCTACAGAATCGTAAAAACTGAAGGATTTGCTCTGAAGCGAACGGTAATACTCGGACCTTATGTCTCGCACTATATACTGGGACATTATCCCGTGCACGTAAGTCAGAATGAAGTTTGTTATGGCGTAGCCTATTCCGGCCAGTACGATAATGAGTAGATAGGTCATCAACAGACTAGTGTCAGTCGGGGGTCCTATGACGTAGATGATAATGTAGGAGGTATACAATGGTTCGAGCGAGAACAAAATGGACCTTATCAATGCAAGAACAACTATAGCCGAGACGTGCCAAGGGTATCTCCTGTGATAATGCAAGAGTCTTTTGAAATCCGAAAAGGACTGCGCGAAACCCTTCTGCGGTTTAAGAGACTTAGCATAATCGAGAAGAGGCTTTGCAATACTCATTGTGATCTTCTTAGGTTAGCCCAAACGTCTCAAATCAATATAAAGATTTTCAGAACGCCCCTATCTATTGAATATCAACAAGTGGAGGCTGCACACATTCGCGCTACTTTTCATATTGTTCTAAATAGTGCTCTGTTTCCTTGAAAAGTCTCTCGACGTCCGCTTCTGAGTGGGCAGCGCTCAAGGCTCCGCAGTGAGTCGGTAGGAAGAAGATTCCGTTTGCCATTAATGCTAAGTTGTATTCGAGAAGCCTCTTCTTGTCTGCTCGAAAGACGGCGAGGGCATCTCTTATCCGCTCTTTTGTGAAGTGAACATTAAACAAGGACCCCAAGCCAACGACTTGCGCGTCTACGTTATGCTTTTCAAAGATCCGTCGCAGTCTCTTCCTGATTTCGTCGCCCTGCCTGTTGAGACGGCTTGTCAACCTGCCATCTTCCAGGGTTTTCAGTGTCGTGAGTCCTGCAATCATTGTCATCGGGTTTCCGGTGAAGGTTCCTCCGTGAAAAGAGTAGTCCGGACGCTTGTAGGCGACGTTGTCTATCCTCTCCATTATCTTCTTCGACCCGCAGAAAGCGCCAACAGGGAAGCCTCCTCCCAGAATCTTTCCTAGAACGGTTATGTCAGCGTTTACGCCGTAGAACTGTTGTCCCCCTCCTGGAGCCAACCGGAACCCCGTGATCACTTCATCAAAGATCAGTAGAATATCTTTCCTGTCACAGAATTCTCTCAAGCCTTTCAGGAATTCTTTTTCAGCTGGCACTGCTCCTCCGGCTCCTAACACGGGTTCGATAACGATGGAGGCAGGCTGCTTGTTTTTCAGTCTCTTCTCAACCCCTTCGAGGTCGTTGAAAGGCAAAAGAACAGTGTCTTGAAGAGCCCCATGCGTTAAGCCTGCCGATTCCGGAAGGTCGAAGGGCTGTTTCACACCCACGTGGAGTGCGTCGTAACCTCCATGCCATCCACCTTCAAATTTGGCAATCGTGTCTCTGCCCGTGAACGCACGCGCCAGTCTGGTAGCGTACATGTTTGCTTCTGTTCCAGAATTGGTGAAGCGAACCATTTCGGAGTTCGGAACCATTTTGACAACCTGTTCAGCTAGCGCGATTTCCAGTTCGTGCGATGTTCCGTAGTGAGTTCCATTTTCCAGTTGTCTCTTGACAACTTTCACAACTTCCTTCGGGCTGTGTCCAAGGATAAGCGCAGCGTGTCCGAGCCAAAAATCGATGTACTCGTTTCCGTCAACGTCCCAAAGCCTACTTCCGTGTGCTTTGGCAGTGTAGAAGGGGTATGGCTCAAAATAACGTATCCCGTAAGAAACACCAGCGGGAAGAACCTTTTTCGCCCTATCATAAAGAGTCATCGAAGTCCGAGTTTTTGAAGTGTACTCATCCATTTGCGTGATTCTCCCTTCTCTTTCTTCTCATGGCTGATGATCTCAACTCTGAGCATCCATTTGCAATTTCTTGAGCTTCGCGTGCAATGTATGCAATTCTAGTTGACATACGGAACTGCTGGTCAATTGAAATCTGTGCTCGTGAGATTACAGAATAATAGTCACTTTTGAGGCTTTTGCCTTTTCATGTAGGACCATACCACGAGTGCAATGCCAATCAAGAAGACGATTCCGACAAAACCGTAGAAATACCATTTGTTTGCTCCACTGCCGTAAATGCTGTAAACATGGAGATCTTGCACTCCGCCAAGTATCAATGCGATGACTATCAAAGCAATGCCGACGTAGAAAAACCCTTTAATCATTTTGCTTTTCCCTTAGTTTGCAGCCTCTTGAACCGAAGAAGTATTTAACACAGTATGTCTTTCTATCTGTTGCGCGCGGGCGCTCGTGAGAAGGGAGCATGAATTGGTTACCGCATACGTATTGGCAAAAGTCGAAGCCGGAAAGGATGAAATTGTACTCAAAGAAGTCAAGAAGTTACCGGGGATTTGCAGTGCAGTTCCTACGTATGGACACTATGATTTACACGTTGAAGTTTCGTTTCCCACGACTGAAAACCTAGACGAGTTCGTCTTCGCAAAACTGCGTACCATTGAAGGGATAAAGGAGACTATTACTTTGATTACTTTCAAGGGGAGATGAATGTCCAAAATAAGCTGCAGGGAAATCTATTTCGTCAATGCGAACCACCCATACCAGATCGACTTCTTAGTGAACGAAATAAAGAAATCCGTAAAGGAAATAGGAGTTCCAAAAGACTACGACATAAGAGTCTACAAGAACGTACACACTTGCTGCGGAGTCGCAGGCGTCGGGATAATCATCGAAATCGTTGGACCTGAAGAAGAGAGGATAAAAGCAATTGATTTGAGAGCTGTTGCAAGGATTCTGGAATTCTGCGAAAAAGAAGGTTACGAGGTAGGGCATCACACTGTGGGGCAACTTGATGTCATGTAGAAGCTTCTATGAGGTTTAGTGCGAAAACTACTGAGCGGGCAAAGAAAAATTGGGGTTACTAAAACTGCTAGAGCCTTAGCCTGTGACCCTTCGGTTTCACACTTTGCTCAAATTCTTTGGCCAACTGTTCAAGCAGGGTTCTCTGTTGCTGAGTCAACTTCTCAGGGACTTCTATCTCAACTCGTACCAGCATGTCGCCTCTCCCGTACCCTCTGAACCTCGGCATGCCTTTCCCTCTCAGCCTGATTGTTTCACCTGGCTGCGTTCCAGGGTGAATTGTGAAGCTGGTGTTTCCTTCAAGAGTCGGGATTGAAACATCTGTGCCTAAGGCCGCTTGAGGGAAGCCTATCGTTAGACTGTAGAGGAGATCATCTTCGTCTCTCTTGAAGTACGGGTGCGCGGCTATATGGATCACAACGTAAAGGTCCCCAGGAGACCTTGCTTCTGCAGACATTTCTCCCTCTCCTGAGAGTCTAAGCTGATATCCTTCATCTATGCCTGAAGGCACCTTCACGGTGATTCTTCGTTCTCTCTCAATCAAACCGTTGCCTCTACACCTTGGGCACAGTTTGTCTATGATCCTTCCTCTTCCGCCGCACGTGGGGCATGGTACGACTCGTACAAACGTGCCGAAGGCGTTTCTTGTTGTACTCTGTACTCTTCCAGCTCCGTTGCATCTAGGGCAGGTTCTGGGCGGGCTGTTTGGGGCCGCTCCACTGCCTCCGCAGACGTCGCATTTTTCGGCTCTTGAGATCTCTATTTCCTTCTCGGCGCCTCTTGCTGCTTCTTCCAGTGTGACCTCAAGGTCGTATGCTAGGTCTCTGCCTCTTGTGACCCTTTCCTCAAAGTCTCCTCCGCCGAAGAAGACTCGGAAGACGTCTCCCAGACCGAAGCCGCCGCCCATGTCTCTGAATATGGACTCGAAGTCTGCGCCCCTGAATATGTCCTCTCTGGTGTAGCGTTGGTCAAAACCTGCGTGGCCTAGCTGATTATACTGCGTGCGCTTTTCGTCGTCTGATAACACGGCGTAGGCTTCGGATATTTCCTTGAACTTCTCCTCTGCGTCGGCGGCTTTGTTTCTGTCTGGGTGGTATTGCAACGCCAGCTTTCTGTAAGCATCTTTGATTTCGTCTTTAGAAGCGGTTCTGGAAACGCCGAGAACCTCGTAGTAATCTCTTTTACTGGCCATCTCCTTACCATCAGACTGGTGATGCAGTTTCAAGATCAGGTATGCCTAGAACTCTATTTCACCTTGTAATCCTCTGAGTCGACCACTTTGTCTCCGCTTGGGCCGGGCTCTTGAGCTGCTTCTCCGCCGGGTTGTCCCGGTTGTCCTTGCTGTCCCTGCTCCTTTGCCTGTTCAGCAGCTGCCTGCTGATATATCGTTGTTCCGACTTCTTGAAGTACTTTCATCAGTTCTTCAGATTTTGCCTTGATCTTGTCCGTGTCTGTTCCGGCGAGTGCGTCTTTCAGAGCCGAGACTGCAGCATCTATCCTGTTCTTTTGGTCCTGATTGAGTTTCTCTCCTAGGTCTTTCTTGGTTTTCTCCGCTGTGTAGATCATGTTGTCAGCGTTGTTTCTGGCCTCAGCTTCTTCACGTTTCCTCTTGTCTTGCTCGGCAAATTGCTCCGCGTCTTTGATGAGCCGCTCTTTTTCTTCTTTGGACAGCTTCGTTGAGGCTGTTATCGTTATTTTCGCTACCTTGCCTGTGCCCAGGTCCTTTGCCGTCACGTTCAGTATTCCGTTCGCGTCAATGTCGAAGGTTACTTCGATCTGCGGTACGCCTCTTGGAGACGGTGGGATGCCTTCCAGATTGAACATGCCGAGGGAAACGTTGTCAGGTGCCATTTGGCGTTCACCCTGAAGAACATGTATCGTAACAGCTGTCTGGAAGTCTGCTGCCGTCGTGAACACTTGGCTTCGCCTCGTCGGGATCGTGGTGTTCTTCTCCATGATTCTTGTGAACACGTGGCCAAGCGTTTCAACCCCGAGCGAGAGTGGGGTAACGTCAAGAAGCAAAAGGTCTTTAACCTCTCCTGTCAGCACGGCTCCCTGTATTGCTGCACCGATTGCGACGCATTCCATCGGGTCTATGCCTCTTTCTGCTGGTTTTCCCATTATCTGCTCGACAAACCGTTGAACGTAGGGCATCCTTGTCATTCCGCCGATGAGAATTATCTTGTCTACGTCTTTTGGAGTCAGCTTCGCGTCTTCAAGGGCTTTCACCATCGTGCGCTGCGTCTTCTGGACTATCGGTTGAGCTAGGGCTTCAAGTTTAGCTCTGGACAACGTGAGGTGAAGGTGCTTGGGTCCTGAGGCATCGGTGTGTAAGAATGGCAGGTCTATATCTGTCGTCATCAGAGTTGACAACTCTATCTTTGCTTTCTCAGCAGCCTCCTTCAACCTAGAGATCGCCATTTTGTCGCCTCGCAGGTCTATGCCTGTTTGTCTTTGGAACTCTTCTATGAGAAAGTCCATTACCGCTTTGTCCAAGTCTGTGCCGCCGATCTGGGTGTCTCCGCTCGTTGAGAGCACTTGGAATACTCCTTTGCCGAAATCCATAACAGTGACGTCGTGTGTGCCGCCGCCAAAGCTGAAAACAAGAATCTTCATCTCCTTTTCCAGCTTATCGATCCCGTAGGCCAAACAGGCCGCGGTCGGCTCGTTTATTATCCTTGCAACTTCGAAGCCGGCTATTTCTCCCGCGTCTTTCGTGGCTTGACGTTGGTTATCATTGAAGTGAGCGGGGACCGTTATCACGGCCTTCCTTAGCGTGGTGGCCAAGTACGTTTCAGCGTCTTTTTTTATCTTCTGCAGTATGAATGCAGAGATTTGTTGAGGAGTGTATTCCTTCCCCGCTATGGTTACTTTGTAGTCAGTTCCCATTTTCCTCTTTATTTCATATATCGTGCCTTCAGGATTCGCCGTCGCCTGCCTCTTCGCCGATTCGCCGATTAGAAGCGTGCCATCCTTGGTGAACGCGACGACTGAAGGAAACATCTTGCCAGCCATCGTAGGCCCTTCAGCACTAGGGATCACAGTGGCCCTTCCGCCTTCATAGATGGCGGCCGCAGAGTTTGTAGTTCCCAAGTCTATGCCCAGAATTCTTTCCCCGGGTTTCACACTACTCATTTGAATTCATCTCCTCTTGTGATTTTGAAGGTTTCACGACAACCTTAACTATGCTCGGTCTAATCACCTTTTCTCTCATCGTATAGCCCTTCCGCACTTCTTCAACTATCTTACACCCTTCGACGCCTTCCTTTTCGATTTTCGCAACAGCGCTGTGTTTTGAAGGGTCGAAAGCTTCACCTACGCACTTTATCGGCACGACACCCTCGTTTTCCAAGATTTTTCGGAGCTTCTTGAGGGTCAACTCAACGCCTTGGATCAGCGCTTCCGCAGAGCCTGAAGAGCGGCCAGATTTGATGGCCAACTCCAACTCATCAACGACATCCAACAGTTCAATTACTAAGCGTTCATTAGCGTACTGCCTCACTTCAGATACTTGCCGGTCGAACCTCTTCTTGAGATTCTCGATGTCCGCTTGGGCATACTTCAACTGCGTAAGGTAATCTTCTGAACGTCTCTTCTCCGTTTCCACAGCCTCTTTGAGCGATTCGATTTGTTCATCGCTCTTTGGCTGTTCTTCCTGCTCTTCGCCCATTTGAATAATCTCCGAATAACCGGCTAGTTTTCTAGCGTATGCAAACAGAGATATATATGTTTCAGCACGCGCGTCTTCTCCCTTTCAACGCTTTTCCATGGATTCAACTGTTTTTTGATACAGTTTCTGGAAGTGTTCACCGAACGTCTCGTCGCCCCTCTCCTTTCTGAGGGCCAAAATCCATGGCTCCAGCCTCTTCCAGTCCGCGATGATGTAAGAGCCGAGGCGGTCAACAATGATGTTGAGGTCCACGAACTTTTTGACGACGAGAAAACCGACCTCCTCAAAATAGGCTTCAACCTCGTAGGGATAATCGCTCACCTCAAAACTCTTGGTTTCTTCAGCCTTGTACTTCTCATAGTTCTCAAACTGAAACTCTTCCTCGACCCACCTGAAAGCTTTACGAAGTCTCTCGGTCTCTGCCCACTCGAACAATTTCATAGAAACCTCAAGGTCTCTGTGCTGCTCCATGTGCCTAAGCTGGAGGAGAATGAACAC
The DNA here is from genome assembly GCA_049521795.1 of Bathyarchaeia archaeon. Taxonomy (GTDB): domain Archaea; phylum Thermoproteota; class Bathyarchaeia; order Bathyarchaeales; family Bathycorpusculaceae; genus DASPPK01. The sequence goes on along the minus strand of JBEKOM010000004.1, from coordinate 63,374 downwards.
CGTTGCGGACACACCTGCCAAGGCTGAAAGAATCGCAGTCCAATCAGTCAAGGTCACCAATCGAATCCACTACTCGCATATACTTTGGAACAAATCGCTATATTAGAATTGCACAGCAACCGCCAAAATGTAGCGCTCAAACACCAGCCTAAGACTTGTTAATATTACTTACTGAGAAAAAAATAGAGAGGGGTAGTGTTAGACGAGTGAAAACACCAGTGCAGGAACGAGGTGTGGCCTAGGCATTGAGCGTGATAAGCCTACTCGTTGAATCGGCGCTGGAACAAGAAGGTAGATCAGAGAAGTAAGGAGAGAAGCGACGAATTCACCAACGGGACGCCAGAAAGCCTAAATCTGCAAATAAAGCATTGTTCCATTGAGGTAGAACTTGTTGACGGAGCTGAAAGTTGGAGACACAGCCCCAGACTTCTCTTTGTTGGATGAAGAGGGTCGACCGGTGAGTCTAAAAGACTTCCTCGGAAAAAACGTCGTGGTGCTTTACTTCTATCCAAAGGACTTTACGTCGGGCTGCACGACTGAAGCATGCAGCTTCAGGGATAATTACAAGCCTTTCGAAGAAAAGGGCGCCGTCGTGATCGGAGTCAGCGTTGACAGCGTAGAATCACATGAGAAGTTCTCGGAAAAATACAACCTGCCATTTGACATACTCAGCGACAGCAAAAAGGAAGTTGCCAAAGCCTACGGCGTCCTCGGATTCGGAGGGTTCATAGCAAAAAGAGTCACCTTCATCATAAACAAAGAGGGAAAGATCACTCACATCTTCCCCAAGGTCGACGTGAAGCAACACTCCGAAGAAGTTCTGAGAGCGATCGAAGAGATCAAATAGACTTTGACCAATTAACTAGGGCCATCAGAGCCGTCACTCCAGTTTTTTCATGTGTGTGGCCAGTTCGTCAGTAGTCATTGAGCCGACATTTCCTGTCCCATGTTTCCTGACCGACACCTTCTGCTGTTCGACTTCGCGTTTGCCGACTATTGCCATGAAGGGAACCTTTCGAACTTCTGCGCTCCTGATCTTGTAGCCAACAGTAGCCGGGCTTTCGTCAACCTCGGCCCTCACCCCGCGAGTCCTCAGCTCCGCACAAACTGCGCCAGCATACTCCAGGCAATCGTCTGTCACGGGGATAACCTCAACTTGAACGGGTGCAAGCCAAACTGGTAGGCTGCCGCCACAGTGCTCCAACAGTATCGCGAAGAACCTTTCAACAGCACCTAACAGCACTCGGTGAATCATCACGACTTCGTGTTGCTTGTTGTCTGCGCCGACGTAGGTAACATTGAACCTCTTAGGCAGGTTGAAATCAAACTGCAACGTCGTGCACTGCCACTCCTTGCCTGCTGCGTCAACAATGTTCATGTCTATCTTCGGCCCGTAGAACACGGCTTCCCCAGGCATCTCCTGATAGGCAACTTGCTTCTCTTCCAGTGCTTTTGCAAGAGCATTCTGAGCATCGGTCCATTCCTTGTCGGAGCCCATGTACCTCTCAGGATGTTCAGGGTCACGAGTCGAAAGGTAGACGCGGTGTTTCTCGAAGCCGAACTTCCGCATCACGTGCCTCGTGAAGTCCAGCAGGTTCAGGATCTCCTGCGTGACCTGTTCGACCGTGCAGAAGATGTGCGCGTCGTCCTGCGTGAAGCCTCTCACTCGTAGCAGTCCCTGCAACGTTCCTGACCGCTCGTACCTGTACACCGTTCCCCACTCGGCGTAGCGAATCGGCAGCTCTCTGTAGCTTCTCGGCTTGCTCTTGTAGATCGCGATGTGAAGTGGGCAGTTCATAGGCTTGACAACGTAGCCTTCCCCGTCCTTTTCGAAAACGTACATGTTATCCTTGTAGTAATCCAAATGCCCCGAGATCTGCCACAGTTCTCTGCGTGCAATGTGTGGCGTGCACACGAGCTGATAGCCGTTCTGCAGGTGTTCATTCTCCCAGTAATCTCTGATCAAGTTGCGGACAACGGTGCCGTTCGGGTGCCACAGCACCAAACCACATCCAACGTCCTCGCTTATCGAAAACAGATCCAACTGTTGCCCTAGCACTCGGTGGTCTGCGCTTGAAATCACTCTTTCCCTAAACTTTTTATCCAGAACATTCACGGGTTCTAAGGGGTGTCCACTACGCTTCAAAACGCGTTTACGGTTGTGTTTCTAAATACCCCATTTTCGAAGCACCAATTCTCAGAATGATAGGGACATTCTATTTAACCATTGTTCCTCAAGAGCCCGATATATTTTGCAGACCGAAATATCCCACTTATACTGAATCCTGCTCTAGGTTGTTTTGGAGAAGAACCAAGAACGCTGCATGACGAAGGGAACAACAAATGGCCAAGTCGCTGAAATTTGTCTTTCAGTTTCCCCCAATTCACGGGGTTTTCGATGCTGGTTACGGAATCGTCTACATTTTTGGTGGGCTGTACGAAGGCGAGATCGAGAACATAATAGTTCATGAGACTCTACACTACGTTCTGCTAAGGCTGGCTGGAAAACGAGCAAGCCTGAAGCTGGACAGGATATACACGGAATTGGATGAATGAAACCTAGAAGTGCGGCCCGAGTAATATCGTTTTTCGCCGTACAAACTGGCATACCCGTGAAACCTGAGGAAGGCACTGGAACAGAAATCGTATTATTAATGTACATTGTTAGGAAAGTCGGGTGCTCAGGAACACGAATCTGTTCAAGGTCAGAAACGAAGCAGTGAAGCCCTTTACGACGGTTTGGATCAGCCACATGCTGATCGAGGTTTTTCTTCTCATGCATCCGGCACTCGTGCCAGTTTTCATTAAGGAGTTTAACCTGTCGGTCTTTGACGCTGGACTGATTATAACAGTTCCAAGCCTTTGCCGTTTGATCTTCACTTTGCCAGCCGGAATCTTTGCAGACAGATTTGGACCGAGACGTCTGATAATTTTGAGCGTGCTTGTGGGCGGACTGGGCGCCGTGCTTGTAAGCCAATCAACTACGGCAGCGTTTCTTGTTTTCTCCCTTTCCCTGATCATGATTTCCGTCACACTTTATCACCCTCCAGGGCTAAGCATTCTCCAAGGATGGTTTTCTGACCCGAAGGAAAGGAGCGCCGCCATAGGATTGCACGGGGCCTCTGGTTGCATAGGCCAATCTCTGGGAACCATTTCCCTGGGCCTGCTGTTAATTCAGTTTGGCTGGCGTTTCTGCTACCTTCTTTTTGCAGTGCCACTCTTGGCTTGGGCCGCGATCTTGGTAAGAACAAGAACCCAGCGACTTCCAAAGAGACCGCCTGAAACGACACAAGACCAAATTAGCGCGGACGATGGGGGAGTCCACCACAGTGCCCGTAAATCGTCCCTCATAACTCTGGGATTCATAGTCCTAATGGCTTCCATGGGATTAAACGCCTTGGCAAATGGCAGCGTGGGCGCATTCATGACGACCTATATGACTTCGCAGCGGCACTTGGCCCTAGACGTGGCAAGCATAATCTTCGGCGCCGGACCATTAGTCGGCATCGTAGGCTCACTAGTGGGCGGGTATCTGAGCTCTAGGTTCGGAGAGAAGAACTCCCTCGTGCTCATATACGTTGGACAAGCTATATTCCTTCTTGGCCTCATAACCATCCCACTGACATCGCTCGCAATCGTCTCCTTTTTCACTTATCAACTGTTCTCAAACGCAATGTGGACGCCGGCATCGTCGATGGTTGCGTCTCTAGCAGACACATCCAGCGGAGGAAGAGCCTACTCCCTCTATTTCCTCTCAAGTGACGGACCGGGCGCTGTCTCGCCGTTAATAGCAGCGGTTTTGATCACGAACTTCAACATTGTCTTTCCATTCGGTTTCGCCGTCATCCTGCTGGCTTCAAACGTTTTGCTGGTCCGATTGATATCGGCGAGATGAAAAACGGCGAGATCTAACAACAAGAACAGCCTGCGAAGTGGTCGCATTTGCGTTGCTTCAGAAAGTCTGTGAAACCGAACTCTGCTAAACTGAGAGTCTGGGGAAAAATCAATTCAAGATTCTGTACAACGCATCCGTGAGACGTTCATACGGTCTGCCCAATAGGCTGTAAACTCTTTTCCCCATGTATTTCCGCAAATAGAACTGTGTCATGCCTTTGAAGATTGCAAACTTCAGCTTGACCTCAGAAAAAGGAGAACGGAAGAGCATTTTGTGCTTTATGAGATGAAACCCTTCAGGCTCCTTCCAATCTTCAGAATTCATCCTGTCTCTCACCCTTTCGAAGAGCGGCGTTCCAGGAATGGGGTAAGGAAAGGTGAAGGACAGGTAATTCAGGGGAAGAGAAGACGCAAAGTTGACCGTGTCCAGAACTGTCTCATCGTTTTCGCCGGGGTAGCCTATTATGAAAAACGCGCCTACCTGAACTCCAACCTTCTTGAAAACGCAGACCGCATTCATAGCTTGTCTCGTGGTCGCGTGTTTCTGCATGATTTTGAGGATTTTTTCATTTCCAGATTCTATTCCGAAAAACACGCGAACACATCCGGCTTGTTTCATCCTCTGAGCGACTTCCAAGTCTACAGTGTCAACTCTTGACAGGCATTCCCAGCTGATGGTGATGCGTCTGCGAACCAGTTCGTCGCAAATGTTCAGCATCCTCTTTCGGTCCAGCGTGAAGCAGTCATCGGCGAACCATACCCTCTCGTAGCCGAGCTCACGGACTGCCTCAACCTCCTCGGCTACGTTGGTAGCCGTTCTCGACCTGAACCTGTTGCCAAATATCGGTCTGCTGCAGAAGTCACACTTGAACGGGCAGCCTCGAGAGGTTATGATTGACGTTGTCGTGTAACCGAAGTTCTTCGAATAGTAACTCTTGTAGGCTTGGTTATCGAACAGTTCCCTGGATGGGAACGGAACATCATCAAGGTTCTCGATGAAACTCCGAGGAGAAGTCACCTTGACCTCGCCCTTTTCCTTGAAGGCAATTCCCCTCACGTCCTTCAAACTAGTGCCGCCTTGGACTGCACGGACCAGTTCAAGCATGGTCTGTTCGCCTTCGCCGACAACCACAACGTCAAAGGACGAGAGAAATTCTTCAGGTTCCACTGTTGGAAGCGGCCCGCCTGCAACGAGAAGCGCACAGTCTTTTCTGGCAAGTTTGGCAATTTCAAGGGCCTTTTCCTTCATCGAAAACATCACTTGCACCCCGATTATCTTCGGTCTCGAATTCCTAATCCTTTCTAACGCCTCCTCTTGGCTCATGAAGGTGCAATCGACCACCTCAACCGAGATGCCGTGGCTCTTCAAATACGCGGCTATGTAGCCTAACCCCAAAGGAGGAAATCGGAAAATCGAATTATCACCCGAAGGCTGAAAATACGGATAGACCAACGTTACCATCGTCAACGTTAATGCACGTCCAGAACCTCAATCACATATTCGAAAACATCCATCAGGGGATTAACCTCGTAGTCCAAGCCAACCCAATCCAGCGAACCCTTCAGAAACTCGCGGCCCCTGCGCAATATGCTGTTTTCAGCCTTCCACAGGCGAAAGCCAAAATCACCGTTCAGAGTTTTCAGACAACTCCATTTCGCGCTTATCCCGTCCCAAGCACCTATCGCAGTGTCCACTAATTCTGCGCCCTCAGAATCAGCGTATTCCCTGAAAAACCTCGACCCATGCTCATTCAGCATGAAAATCTTTTCAAGTCCCCTTCTCTGTAAATCCCTGAAATCAGCTCTCACCTCAACACTGGGTCCATCCATCGTGTAAGTGACAACAACCTTACCTTTTGAACTTGCTTTCAAAAAAGTCGTGTCGACATCCATTTTTCCAGTCAGGTCTTTCAACGTTAGAAACCGAAACGTTGGATGTTTTTGGTAAACATCTGCTAAGCGCGTGAAAAACCTGCGTGCTATCCTGTTTTCCAGCGTTACATTTCTAAACCTGTTTCTGGCAACCCTGTCCATCACGAACTCCTTACAGACTGTGCGAGGTCCATCACCCTTGGAAACGTCCACTTTTGACGACCCTGAAAAAAAAGTTTCGTCTGAATAGACGAGAACGGGAACCCCGAAACCTGTTCCTTCGCCAACCGTTTCTGTTCCGTTGTGGACGAGGATCAAGCCTTTCTGTAAATCACCTATCTTCCAGTTGTGCGGTTCCGTGCTTGAATAGATCCGAAAAGACGCGGAACTTGAAAATGGAAAGGTGTGCATTCCTACCTCGGGAAAATCGAGATCAGACTTCAAAACGTGAGGCAAGCTTGAAGACATACAGAAACGACTTATCCTTGATATTTGACGTCGCAGTCCCGAATTAGCCGTGCCTATTCGCCGGTTCTAATGCTCTGCGCAATGGTTGGGTTTCGGTCAGGCTACAAGACGGGTGCACGATTTCACTTCTTGAAAAACTCCTTCAACGGTTCCCAGTAAAATTCGTTCCAGCCTTGTGCTGTGTCTTCAGCCTGCTCAGCAGGAACCCCAGAATGAACCATCGAGATCTCGGTGCCCTCTTCTGTCTTCTTAAGAGTTAACTCTAGTCTGGAAGGAGGAAAACCTTTGGGCCATTCTGTCGTCAGCCACTCCTGCACTATCTTCTTTCCCTTCTTCAGCCCCAAGTTTTTTCCTGATATGTAGCCATCCCAAGCTGTAAACTCTCCGCCGACCTCGGGATCGAAGGTTGCTTTGCTGCCGGTGAACTTTGAATGTTTCTTCGGGTCAACGTAGGCCTCATAAACCTCGTTTGGCGTGGCAGGAATTACCACCTTCTGTCGTATCGTCTTGCCCTTCATCTCATCAAACACCTGTATTGAACCAGTAGGTTTCTTTGCACACATAGAACAGCATACGTAATAAATCTTCGCGGCCACAAGATCAGGGATGAGACGCCTATTCAGTAAGCGTTACCCGTCTTCAGTTAGCAGCCAGACTCATCTTGAAAACGCTTGCTCAGTAGACTGCAACGATCTTTCCAAAGTATATCGTGTGATGGTCGCCACGCGGATAGAAGGTCTTCTTGACGTTTGCAGGAACTAAACCTGGAACGACCTCAAGCTTGTGCACGACCTGACACTCATAGTGTACCTTGCACTTTTTGATCACGGGCACGCGCACCTTTTTGCCCTTTAGCAAGCGCAGTTTACATTCTGCGAACTTGTCGTGCTTCCTTCCTGACACTTTGCCACAGTACTCAACAACGTCGTCCATGCCGTCGCCGGGAACATTCACCGTAAACTCGCCGCTCTCTTCGATGAACTCATGACTGAACCTCGAAGGCCTCACGGCCACCATAAAAACTGGCATTCTCCAGAAAACGCCCACGAACCCCCAACCAATCGTCATCACATTGCTTTTTCCATCTTTATTCGCACTCACCAAAAGCAACCCAGGATCTTCCATTCTCCGCATAGTCTCTACAAGATGCCTCTCAAATTGACGATTCATGCTAATCAACTACGAAACCTTAGCCTAAAATGATTTGCCTTCTCAAATGATTCGGCAGGTTCTTCAGACCACCGTTCCGCTGTGCTAGAGCTTAGACTTCGCAGTTTTCTCGTCCCTCCCCCCCGTTTTTGTGGTAACGGTTTTGGTAATGTTGTTTGGTAATGTTGTGTGGTAACAAGCTTTGAAGAAGCAGACAGGTGTATGGGTCGATGCTCAGGTCTGGGAAGCTTACCCTGGTCTTTGCAGCCGTGAAAAGCTGAGGCCATCTAAGCCGATGGAAGTGCTACTTGTATAACTTTGTCGGTTTTCCCAGAAGTTCAGCGTTTATTTCTTCCACGCCTAAGCCGCAAATCTTTGAGAATGTTCTCGCAGAATCCTTGACGCCTGCACCGCCTTTCTTGACCAGTTTGTCTTTGAGCAGAAGGTCCGAATCCAAGTCTGCGTACTGAATGTTCTTAACCCCTGCGGCCAAGTGGGCAGCCGCGGCTATGCCGATCTCAGACTCGCTCATACATCCAATCATGCAGGGCACCCGGGCAGCCTCAGCGACCTCAGCAATTTTCCGCCCATTCAGAATTCCCCCGCACTTCATCAACTTGATGTTTATCAAGTCAACCGCCTCCGCACGTATGAGTCGTAGAGCGTCTCGGGGCGAGTGAACACTCTCATCGGCCATGATGGGTATAGGCGAGTTCCTCCTGACTTCGCGCAGGCCCTTGATGTCCTGCGCAGAAACCGGCTGCTCTGCAAACTGTATCTTATACTTTTCAATCTTGTTGAGCACGTCAACAGCCTGTTTAACTGTCCAGCCCTGGTTAGCGTCAACCCGTATCTGCACGTCGTCACCTGCTGCTTCACGAACTGCCCTCACACGTTCAACATCCTCAGCAGGGTCTGTGCCCAACTTCACCTTCAGCGCCCTGAAACCCTTCCTAACAGCCTTGGCAGCATCGCCAGCCATCCCCTTCGCGGATTTGATGCCCAATGTTATGTCCGTCAGGACTTCAGTCCGATAGCCGCCAATCAGCATGAACAATGGCTTTCCAACCGTTTTTCCCAAAACATCATGCAACGCCATGTCAACCGCTGCTTTCGCCGCAGGATTCCCCTCAACGACAGTGTCCATTAGTTCGACATCCTGCTCGATCCTCAACGGGCACATACGAATGAGCTTTGGCCCAATCTCGTCCAGGGTTCTGACCACTGTCTCCACCGTTTCACCGGTCACCCTCTTCGACGGAGAAGACTCACCCCAGCCGACCACTCCATAATCAGTAATCAGCTTCACAACAACGTTGTCCGCCTCGGTGCTCACTCCAGGAGCAATTCGAAAAGGTTCCCTGTACCTTAGAACAACGTGATAAACTGCAACCTGCCGAATTCCCATACTAGACCCCTTGAAAATAACCATGTGTGTTATGTGAGGAAAAGCTTTGCTGAAGTCATATTGATCGTGATCTCAACTTGAACGTGCGCGCAGAGAGTGATTCTGCTTTCTATGGAGACGAAGAACACCCTTCAGTTGCACTCAGGCCGAAAAGAGCCCTGCAAATTGCATAAAATTTATAACACATATTCAAACATATAGGGAATTCCGTGGTATAAATGGAAATGAAAGAAGTGGCCAGGTGGGCATTTCTCGCCTTTGTTGTCATAGCAATCGTCATGGGGCTAGTCATCGGCTACATGGCCTACAACGCAACACTTCATTGGAGTGACACCAATGTTATGAACGCCGACGCGGACGTGATGTTAATTCTTCTGATTCTTGGAATAGTAGTTGGGCTCATAAGCGTTGGCGTAAAAGACGTAACGCCGTTCCTCATAGCAACAATTGCTCTGGTCGTGGCAGGAACGTTGTCGAATGTCTGGCAACCATTAGCAACTATTCATCAACTGCTGTACTACTGGGCATCAGCGATTCTGAAGTACATCGTCGCGTTCGCAGCGCCAGCCGCCGTGATAATCGCCATTAGACACGTCTTTTCAATAACGAGAGAAAAGTAGACCGTCTCTTCCACCTTCCCATTTTCTTTTCTATAATCAATCTGCTTAATTCGCGCGAACCTCTCGTCACTCCTTGAGATTGAGTGATCCTATTTGCACACGACATGCTTAGTCTAGGTCAAGAGTAAGCTCCATCCGCTCGCTCAAAAAAATAGGCAAAATCATTTGAGAGATTGGCTTCTTAGGATTTTTGTAACTGCTTGAAGCGTATCCTTCATCGAGGAGACACCGCATAAATAGCAGACTGTGATGATGAAGTTCAAGAAGCCAGTTCGAACGAAGTGGATGATTTGAACGTTGGAGGTTGGGTTCTGATTCCGCTTCCCTTGTATGGAAGATACTTGATTTGCCCAAGATGTGGGAGGGAAGTCTCCTCAGGTTCTAGCTACTGCAATTTCTGCGGGGCCTTGTTGCGTCCTGAACTTGTGTTGAAAATCTGCCCCAACTGCAAGAGCAGAATACCTGTTTCGGCGCGTTTCTGCCCTGAATGCGGAAGAAAACAATAGCGGGCAATCTGCATGGCATCGTTTCCTTATTTCTTCACGTGCTGGCTACTTGTTTTGGGCACCTTTTGCTGACACTTCGAAGTATTTTTCCCAGTTTATCTGTGTGGCTTCAAGGACGTTACCGTCTAGATCCTTAAACGTTCCTTGTCTGCCGCCCCACGTTTCATCGTGCAGTTCTTTTGTAAACTTGACTCCCTTCGCCTCTAGTTCCGCGCAAAACTGGTCAACGTCATCCACGAGCAGCTGCACAGTCGGTGACGTGTTGCACGGCGCTTCGCCTTTTGGTCTTGAGATTAAGCCTATTTCTATGCCACCGCAATCGAACCCGACGTAGCTTGGGAACTCGTACTTTCGCTCCAAGCCCAATGTTTCCTCATAGAATCTTGCAGCCCTCTTCAAATCCGAAACGTAGAAGGTGATTGACCAAACAGTTTTAATCACACGTTTCCCTCGGTGACATAAACATCTGGAAACGTATAAGCACCTCTTCTCGCGGAAAGTAGCCCAATGAGTTTGTGTTTCGCTCTGGGACTTTTATTTTCTCTTCTCATTTCTAGTACATCGAGATATTTCGTTGCGTTACCCGTGAGGTAGAGTAATATGGTTTCGTCTGGGTCAAACGCCTTTTGATTTTCCAATTTTCCTAGCGTTGCCAGCCATCGCGGATGCTTCTGGACACGCATATATGCCCTGCGCGCGCTTGGATGCCTTACCTGCACGCCTTGTCATTATGCTCCTTCTTTCGCCTTTTTCCTGATGCCTGAGTCTTCGAACCTCTTTTCAAGCGCTTTGGCAACGTCGTTCGGAATCTTTTTCTCAAAGGGCAGTTCCTCGGCTCTCAGTAAGCGTTCCAAAAGTGTTTGGCTTAGCTTGCCTGCGGGGATGAAGGCTTCTTGACCGCACCAGCGCAGGTCTTCAAGGTTCGTGTGCATTATTTGGGCTGCTCCTCCCCCTCGTGACAGCATGATAGAAGGAACACCGTAGAAGACCAGAGGCATGTGGTCTGAACCTCCCATTCCCAACTCACTCGTGGCTTGGAGGCGTATCCCAAGCTCCTTAGCTGTGAAAGAGAGGTATGACTTCAATTCTTCTGGTCCCAGTACGACAGCGCTCAAGCTTCCGAGCAGTATTCCGTGTACGTCGAAGTCGAGGCAGAGCCGGAGGTTCTTAGTGTTCTCTGCATTTTCGGCGTGATGGAAGCTGCCGCGCAGTCCAAGCTCTTCGGAGCCGAACGCTGCGACTCTGAGCGTTCGGTTTGATTTTTCACCAGCAAAAATTCTTGCAAGTTCGAGCACTAGGCTGGTTCCTGCGGCGTTGTCGTGGGCCCCCATGACGCTTCTCACCGTGTCATAGTGCGCTCCGATGAGTATGTCTTCGTCTTCGAGAACGCCTGGCACTTCGCCGAGGACGTTTTGGCTCTTAGCGGTCACTTTCTTCACTTCAGTGATTATTCTCAGCTTTTTCGGGCCTTTCAGCACGTTGAGTACGTCGTCGTGGGCCATTGACACGGCCGGAACGTTTTCCTTTTCGACGAATTCAGCGTGGATGGAACGATAAATAGTGGGCGCTAGGGGAGTGCGGGAAGGATAGACCAGGGCAAGGGGCTTGGCTCTAACGACTTTGATGAAGTCTTTCTGGTAGAGAATCAGGCTCAGAACGGCGATTTTGTTCTCGATTTTTTTCAGCGATTCCTGTGACGTCGACTCCAGCATAACGACTTCTGCTTCGACGCCTTCAGGCGGGGTTGACAGCGAGTTTCCAACAGCTGTACATTCGATTCTCGTGCCGTCGGGAAGCGAGGCCTCTTCTTTCAGAATCTGGCTTGTTTGGACTTCGAACTCCTCCGTTCTGACGCTGACAAGTCCGAGCTCCTCGAACCAAGTTTTTATTTGCTGCGCTGCTCTCCGCTCTGAGTCTGTTCCCGATTCTCGGTTTCCGATGTCTTTGACGAGTCTTTCCATGAAGCGGTACGCTGAACTTGCATCAAAAGACTTCATTCTTGGCGATCACCCTTCTCTAACTAGTTTGCACGTTACCGCTAATAAAACTAATACGTGGGAAATCGGAGTTTCCCTAGCTTGTTTTCCATTAGCGATCCCTCGCGTGCAAGCATAGAAATCAAGCGTAGAATGTGAAGAGAAGACTTGAATAGCTCGAAAGGGTTTTCATAGAACTGGTGATTTCGAGTTGGGTGAGCTTAAGACAATAGTGGCGAAGATCGAGTCTGATGTACTGCATGTGCCAGAAGAACTGAGAGAGATTTTGGGCCATGACACAAGACTCATCGTTGGCACAGCCGCAGTGGTCGCGTTCTCAGCAGGCACTTCCTACGCAGATATTCTGAGGAGTCTTGAATTGATACAGGAAGACGTACAAACTCGCCTATCCAAAGAAGATTCACAACATCAAAGTCGAGGAAAAAAACCCGTGAAGGACGCACATCGACGGACAAGCCGCCGGATCCGCTAGAGGATTCTAGCGCACGATCGAGAATGTCAGAATCATGTCGGCATCGCGTGGACATCGAAAAGGTAGGCGGCGGACTTGACGAAGGATGCGATCCGTTCACGTTTTGAGTGTGAGTATCTTGTTGGAGACGATTGTTGCAACGCGATAAGGGAGAGCACCATGGGAACGCTCAGGACGGAAGAGTGCCGCAATGAGGTCAAGGACGCTTGTTGCTATCTGTGCGGTTTGCGCAGGACTTGTGACATAAGATGCGATTTGCCTAAGAGGCAGAGGACGATGAAAGAACGTGAAAGCGCTCAGCTGCCAAAGCCTACTGAGACCCCGAATGCCGTCCTAGACGCCGAGTGCGGCAACTGTGCTCACTACATACGACCGAAGTGTCCTAGAGGTTACGATCATGACACAGAGCTGTTGAGAAGACAGGAGCCTTGCGAATTGTTCGAGCCTTCCAAGACCATCAGTGGCAAACAGTAGTGACGAAAATGGTAACAAGAAGCGGTAACGAATCTCGTAACCTGTTTTCAGCCTGAATAGGGCTTATCTTAAGTGTGCACTACAGCCGTTGGAAGACGCTGGTTGGTTCTTCCTCCTTTCTTCCATGCCAGTTGTCTCCTCGTCGGGCCCAGGCCTGTTTCGGGTCAAAACTGAAGTTTGTACCACCATTTTCTGGGCGCTTGACGGTGTGTTTCGAGAAACACGTTCTGCAGTAAACTGGCTTGCCTGCTGTAGGCTTGAAGGGCACCGTAGCGGTTTGGCCGCAGTCGGTGCATTTAATTTCGAACATTCTTTTTTGTGACGTGTAGGATCACCTCTATTGGACTTAAGCATAATTGAAAAATTTGGATTTCCAATTATCATCGACTAAAAAGCCTACGGCAGACTTAAAGGTTTCCATGAATCTGCGACAATCTGCTCCTTCATCTACGACGCACTGGGCTTGTTGAGGTTATTTTCCTTTTCCATGTCCCCCTTTGGGATTTGAAGGGTTATGGTCACTTTTACGGTTTGAGCGGGGTGCTTTCGTGCTCACTCCCTCCCCCCCGGGTATCCTATATGACCCAAATATGATTGAAGAGCAAAATGAGCAGCACAGCTGCTTCCAAAAGAATTCAGGACACACTGGCGCGCTAAACCCCAAATGCAAAATGTAGATTGCTGTGAACACTGACTTCATAAATCTAATAAAACAAAAGTTGCAAAGCTCAAGTCGAGAATGTAGGTTGAAGATTCTCCGTAGAAAAAAGTCCAGGTATGTCCTCAGCTTGACCCTGTGCTTAGCAGGGATAGCTGCGCTTTTGACCACGCTGTGGAAAACTTGGCCAGAGGTTTCGTCAGCCAAAGACCCTTTTTCAACTTTTCTGACGCTTCTATGGACGGAAAATCTGGGTTTCATTCTGGGCCTTGAATTTAGACTGGTATACCTCGTCGTCTTGGGGGATGTCATGCTCATCGCAGGAGTTGTACTGCTGGTCTTGAGCGTGCAACGGCTTTATCTCCCTGGAGACGTCGTGTGGTATCGGTGCCCTTTCTGCAAGAAGGATTGGAAATCAAGGGGAGACAAAGGACTAATACATTGCCCTCATTGCCGCCAATTGGTTCATCCGATGATCATTGAGAAATGAGTCCAATAGCAATGGTCCCTCGCCAAGAGCAGGTCAGTCGTAGCAACTAGTTCAAGCGTGGGAAGAACATCGCCTAGGTTCCAAGAATCTGAGGGATGCAAAGGCTTACTTAGCTATGATGACTTCAGTTGATTTCACTATCGCTTCCACGGTGTCCCCGACTTTTATGTCCAGATCCTCAAGTGCTTCCTTCGTAATGACTGCCGTGACTACAGAAGGCCCGGTTACGTTGATCTTGACTTTTGCTGTAATGCCGTCTTTTTCGACTGCCACAACTTTTCCTTTCAAACGGTTTCTTGCACTAATCTTCAAATTCTTCACCTCCCAGTATCCTTTGTTGGTAAGAATCTGATTCAGATAATTTTCTAGACGTTCGTATTCGTCTAGCAGACTTTCCCCGCACTCGGTCAGTTTTGCACCGCCACCGCCGGACTTGCCTCCTCTGAACGTTTCTAAGACTGGTTCGCCAAGGGCTTTTTCCATGTTCTGCATGTAACCCCAAACATAGCGATAAGACATCCCGAGCTTCCGAGCAGCCTTTGATATTGATTCTTCCTCTTTGATGCTTTCCAAGATTTTGGCTCCGCCCTTGCCCAGTAGCGGTTTTCCTCTGTACTCTATCCAAATCTTGCCTGAAGGCTTGTGTTTGCCGTGGGAGAGCATTCTGGCTGTTATTGTTGTAGCATAATTCTTATAAAGTTTAGAGTCGCTGGGTGGCGCGCGCACTTTAATCAACGAAATGTTTTTAAATGCATATCGGTCCTTTGTCTGCCATATGCATTGATTCATGGATAAGGAGATGGTTGGAATTGAGTTTAAGATTGAAGAAAATACTGATTCTGAGTTTCTGTGTGTTGCCTTTGCTTTTGACCTTTTTCTACCAGATATCGAATGTAAACGCGAATTCGCCCGCCATAAACAAGGATGCCTCGACGGGAATAGGCATCAGTGCAGTCAATCAGGGCAATTGGCCTGACTGGCTGAACTGGACCATACAAGAAGACCTCAACCTCGACGGCAAAGTGAATATTCTTGACGCAATCATCTTAGGAAATGCCTTCCTCTCCACGCCAGGGGATCCGAATTGGAACATTGCGGCCGACATCAACAACGACGGAATTATAAATATATTAGACGCGATTTTAATGGCAAATCATTTTGGATGGACAGGCACATTACCATCACCCACCAGGCTAATAGTTTCGTCAACGACCAGCCTCTACGAAACAGGAGTGGAAGATCAGATGAAAACGGTGTTTCAGGCAACGTTCCCTTGGATAACCATTAGTTTTCTTTCGCAAGGAACTGGTGCTGCCATACAGACAGCCATGAGAGGTGACGCAGACATGATAATGGTGCACGCTCCTTCTTCGGAACAGCCATTCTTAACAGGCGGATATGGTGTGAACCGCAAAATAATAGCATCCAACTTCTTCATCATGGTGGGACCGCAAAACGATCCCGCCGGCGTAACTGGCATGACACCTGTCGCCGCCCTGCAACAGATCAAAACATTGGGAGAACAAGGCAAAGCCATATGGGTATCAAGAGCCGACGCATCAGGAACCAACACGAAAGAAATAGCGTTATGGACCAAAGCTGGCATAAACTATACCCAAATAAGCACAGAAACATCATGGTTCAAATCGACAGGACAAGGCATGACCGCCACACTGCTCGTGGCCAACGAATTAGGCGGGTACACGCTATCAGACACGGCTTCATATCTGACCAACACCAATAATGGAAACATTCAGATGAAAATTGTGGTTCAAGCTAACCAAGACTTGTTGAACGTCTACAGCGTAATAGTGGATAATCCGCTGAATGCTAATCTCACGCAAACGAACTTTGCCGCTTCAATGCTATTCACATATTGGCTGGTTTCTAGCGCTGGCCAAAACGTGCTGGCCACCTATGGGACGTCAACATTTGGAGCACCGCTTTTCGCCCCCTTCGTTCCATTAATATCCACTGGAAGCAATGCTACGCTGTTAAGCTGGATCCAGAGTTACGCTTACATCCCTTCAAACGCAACCGAATGTCCATCGACTTATCGATACGACACAGGCTACTTATACGCAAACAGTTGGGATTGACCGTGATCTTTGACGGACGCCAGCAAAGCACGCGTGCATAGATTCGATCCTATCTTTTCTTTTCTTCGTGATCTCGAATGCAAGATGTTATAGTTCAGGCGATTCGGAAGGCCCTAGAATTGATCTTCAGTGGGAACAATGAGGTATACGCGACAGTCTACAGGTCATTATACGTCACTGGACTTGGGACGCTGCTATCTTGCTTATGGAGCATTCCAATAGCAACAGTTTTAGGTCTACATTCCTTTAGAGGTAAGTGGTTGATCAAAGGCATTTTCAGCTCGCTCATAGGCATACCCACAGTTGCCTTGGGATTACTATTGTATCTCTTCATGTCGCATCTAGGAGAATTCGGCTTTCTGCACCTTCTTTACACGCTTAATGGAATAGCAATTGGTCAATCTATATTGATTACACCCTTGATCGTCAGCTTCACCGCCAGTGCACTTGGCGCTGCTGATGTCCAGTTAAGAGACCTCGCTAAAACGCTCGGCGCATCTGGCTTCAGAACCAATTTGGCCATAATGAGAGAAACCGTTTGGTCAATGGTGTTAGCTGTATCGGCCGCTTTCAACAGAGGTTTCGGAGAACTCGGTGTGGCTTTGATGATAGGGGGAAATCTTTTGGGAGAAACGAGGGTGCTGACAACTTCCATTGCATTGGACTACAACCTAGGAGATTTCAGCATCGCGATGGCATATGCAATTATCCTCATGGCAATAGTGGTCACGATAACCTTGACGATTAACCTTGTGGAAAGACTGAGACAAAAAGATCTGCCTTGGAAGAAGCTGTGGATCTTGTGGTACCGTGGAGTTAACCTTGTGGAAAGACTGAAACAGAGACTAAGACCGGGAGAAAACTGAGACAATGGAAACAAGACTCCAACTCAAAAACATAGAAAAAAGCTATGGGTCAATTAAAGCCCTAGAAAACATTAACCTAGAAGTAGTTGGAGGCAAAACAATAGCACTATTAGGAATCAACGGAGCCGGGAAGACGACCCTGCTCAGGATAATATCTGGGTTAGAAGAAATGGACAAAGACAGAATAGAAAGGGACAAAGGCAAAATAAGAAGTCTTGTCGACCGTCTCGGTGAATGTCTAAGGATCATAGCTGGGTTAGAAGAAAAGAAGAAAGGCAGAATTAGAGATCTGCTCGGTCGTCTCGGTGAATGTCTAAGGATCATAGCTGGGTTAGAAGAAAAGAACAAAGGCAGAATACTCCTCAACGGCAAGGACATAAACGGAAAGAAATTGCGCCAGATCGCGACACTAGTTTTCCAGAAAACAGTGATGTTAAATAGGTCGGTTTACGGCAACTTGGCGTATGGCCTCAAAATCAGAGGAAAAAAAGACAGCGAAATCAAAGAAGAAATAGCTCGAGAGTTGCACGTTGTTGGATTGAGGAATTTCGAAAAAAGAAGGGCAAGGAAAACCTCTGGTGGAGAACAACAGAGAATCGCCCTTGCACGAGCGTTTTTGCTTAATCCGCGGATTTTGCTTTTGGATGAACCTACTGCGAATTTGGACCCTAACAATGCTATAATGATTGAGAGGGCTATAGCTGGCAGAAAAAGAGAGGATGAAATAATTATTATGGCTACGCACAATTTGGCTCAGGCAAGAAGGCTTGCTGACGAAATAATTCACATCTACAATGGAAGGATTGTGGAGCGCTCTGGTCCGGACGAGTTTTTCAATAACCCCCGCAGTGAAATTACCAGAAAGTTCATCAATGGAGAACTAGAGTATTGACCAAAGATGTCGTCGATCTGAGTAGCTCTATGAAGACAATGCGCGCGCTAACTAGCACACTCATGGCTTAGCGGTTTGACTGTGTGTATCTACAGTCTGGGTAGTTGCTGCACCCAAAAAACTGCGAGTATCTGCCTTTCCTCAAAACCAAGTAGCCATCTTTGCAGCGAGGACATTTGATGGTTTTGAATGAACAATTCGAGTTTGAGCAAACATACAAAGCAGACGACTCTTTGCTTTCATGCAGAAATCCTGTGCCACATCTAGGGCATTGGCGAGGTTTGTATTCGCAATGAGGGTAGTTACTGCATGAGTAGAATGTCCCCATCTTGCCCTGACGCTGTATTATTAACCCTGTCTTGCAGCTCGGGCAGGCAGTACTAGCTTCAGCCTCATCCCCATCGATTTCAATGTCATATTCGGGGTTTGCGACCTCTGCTGCAAACACAGACGGGTTAGTTCTGTTCGCTATTAAGTAGACGTGTTTTCTTGCACGTGTTACCGCTACGTAAAACAGTCTTCTTTCTTCTGCGTTGGGCACTGGCTCCTTCTTTGCGAGTACTAGGTTCAAAACAGGGTCATCTTCAATTTGAGATGGAAATGCATAACCTTGCGAAGTTAATCCAATGACGATGGCGCAATCTGACTCCTTTCCTTTTGAACTGTGAGCAGTTATGTAGTTAATGTCAAGCCCTTGAAACATTCTGCGAAGAACGTCTAGATTTGATGGTTGTTGGTGATTGTATCTACCGATGATGAGGACTCGCGTTCCGTTCTTTTCGGAGGACTTAATGCGATGAAGAGCTTCCTTTATGCTGTCTTCAGTGTTGTCGCTCCATAACAATGTGACTGCGGGACCCTCGGACTTTATGTTGGAAGTGAGTTTTTTTCTTATTTGGCTCGGGTTTTTAAGGATGAACTTTGAAGAGAAATCGCAGATTCTGTCACTGAATCTGAAAGTCCTGTCTAGTTCCAGGCATTCGGAAGGGTCGAAATGTTGGTTGAAATCAGTCATTATTGATACGTCGCTGCCAGTGAACCTGTAGATAGATTGCCAGTCATCTCCCACGGCAAAGAGTCTAGAATGTAGATTGTTGGAGAGCAATGCCTTCAGAAGCTTGTACCTATTGTATGATATGTCTTGGAATTCGTCGACTAATATGTATTTGAACTTCGAATGGTAGGAACCGCTGGATACGTGTTGCTCTGCTCTGTTTATCATGTCGTTGAAGTCAATCTCATCGCCAAGACTCTTCTGATATTCCGCATAGATTTCCGAGAAAATCTCTATGAACGCCTTGTTTCTCTCACGGTCTGACTGGGTTTTGACCTGTTCGAGTAGTTCCTGAAAGGATTTCTGTGAGGACTTGAATAGGTTTAAGAAAGAGCCCAATAATCCAGCGAAAGGATGGATAAGACCAAGCTTGTTTAATTTGTCAAACATCTTTTCTTCTGGAATAGGAGCGAATTCTACGCCAAATGCAGCAAGATGGCTCTCAAGATTGTCAAGCAGAACTTCTTCGGATGCTTCCCAACTAAACGTCTCAATCAGTTTTGTGCCGTTTTCTTGATGTGTGCGCTTCTTCCAGGACATATCCTCAAGATATTTCTCTCTGTCGACGAAGGGAGCAGTATTGCCATTCCTGTCCACGCCAAAGTGTTCTATGTAGACGCCGTATTTTGGTAGATAGAAATCTGGTTTGTACTGACGGCGTTGCCTGGAAGCAACGTTGGCTTCATAGTCCCTCTCATAAGAATAGTCGATTCCATTCATGTACAAGAAATTCGCAATATTGCATTCTTCTAGGCTCTTCACCAAGTCCCCTTTCAGGGAACGAACTTCCTGATTCCGTAGATAATCGATGTATTCACCTTTGGATTTGAAATCGAACATGCTCTTGTAAGGAGTTGCGTAGAAAGCGAAGTATTCGACTATTCTCTGGAGGAACTTGGGGTCTCCAAGTCTTTCTTTTATGAAACGCAGAATAGCGTTCTGGAGTTTCAGTTTGTCTGTAGAAAGCTCGGAGACGGACAACTTGCGCTTCTCAACATCTGCAATAATATCGAGACCCAAGCTATGGAAAGTTTCTATTGCGATTTCTCTCCCTAGTTTCCTAAGTGTTCTCTCTTCAAGTTCGTCTCTGACTTTTCGGGCAAATGCAATCAGCAGAATTTCATCAGATTCTGCGAGTTTTTTCTGGAGTATATAACCTGCCTTTCCGAGGAGAGTACTTGTCTTTCCTGTTCCCGCGCCCGCCACAACTAGGTTGTGCTTTTCTTCAATGACTATTGCCTGTCTCTGTCTTTCTGTGAGGGGGTTGGCTTCGAAGTCATCAAAGAATGTCTTGAATTTTGCGAGTTCGCTCTTCACGTATTCTTCATTCTTTCTCTTGATGAGTGAGCCGCCATTTTCGAAGATGGACCACAACTCTTTCAGTTTTTCTGGATACTCTATCCCTGTTTTTCTTTTACTGCCTTCTTCGACTAGGGGGCTCAAATAATCCCACTTCTCGTGCCAAAGTGAGCAATCGAGTTTTGACAAGTATCCATCTGAAGCAAGTAGTGAGTGAAAAGAGGCGATTGCTTGCACGATTTCTTCGTGTTTTTCGACCAGCTTCTGGATGAGTCGTGCTAATCGTTGCTTTCGACGTAGGACAAAGAACAGGATTGCACCTGCCGTAACAGGAACCAGTACTAGAAGCGTTTGCAGTCCAATATCCAACAGCCGAACTCCGATTTGTTCTTCACAGCCGAAGTATAAGACTTTTTGTAATGACATCACTACCATTGGAATAGAGGAGAAAAAGGACGGCTACTCAAGCGCGCGCCTTCCCGAGTGCCTCGAGGTGAGCCCTATCCACAGTGGCGCGCGATTTGTTTCTTTTGTTCCTGCTGAACCTTTTGATTCTACGCGCGTTACGATAATTATATACAATCTATTTACTGCCTGAAAAAAGCTCCTTTTCTCCTGTCGTCTCCGTCTGCATGGATAGTTTAAGGTTTGCGCGAAAAGCTTAAACTATCCATAAGCCGCCCTAGCAATCGAACGATGTCCGCTAGCTTAGGTCCTCTTCTCGTTGTGGTCTGCCCTCAGCCATGACCTCTTTGAGTGTGCTAATTTCCCGAGCCACAACAGTGTACAGATTGCCCAAGAAACCAGCGACTTCCTTTGCAGACATACCTAGTAACTGCAAGAATGCTCGGTCGATTTCGCCTCTAACGTTGTTGTTTTTTTGAAGTTGTTCCAGCAGGTTTGGCATTGAGGTCTTTCCATATTTGTCAAAGACCTTGAGCAGTCTTTCAACTTCATGTTTGGACAGACGCGCAAAATTGGGTATCGTAAATTCACTAAGCACATAATTATCAAGCCAAATCCAGCCTCCGCGAGTTTCCTTCCTCTCAGTGAGTACTTGGAACAAGCTCAGCGTGCTGTTGAACCAAAGACAAAGTAGCTTGTTCTGAGCATCATCCTTGATTTCAATATCCCACAATGAGCCTCCAAAGAACATTCTTTCGTCCGAGAAGAATGCCAGATTGCGTGTGCCAGTTCCGGTTATGTCCACTCGATAGAATAGAGCAAGTTTAGAAGAATGGTCTCTGACGAACTGTTCCCACTGTCCATCTCTAACATGTCTCAGAGCTCCATTTCTTTCCTCAATCTTAATGTCGCTCGCATTGAGAAACTCTTTGAGCCTATCAAAGGGTCTTATGACCACATAATCTGTTTCGCGGCTAATATCGAAATTCCTAAGTCCGGCGTATCGTCTAATGTTTGGAACAACGCAGTTTTCCGGTATGTCGAAAATTAGGTGTGAAAAGCGATTCTCTATCTTTAGTTTCTTTTGGGCTTTTTGTTTCACGTACCAAAAATCGTGCTTTTTGAGAGCACGTTCTTCTTCACTGACAATAGATAATCCATAGTAGCCTAAGCGCTCTATTCCTCTAGGGCTCT
Source organism: Bathyarchaeia archaeon (assembly GCA_049521795.1). Lineage (GTDB taxonomy): Archaea > Thermoproteota > Bathyarchaeia > Bathyarchaeales > Bathycorpusculaceae > DASPPK01. Next base: position 41,557 of record JBEKOM010000004.1, on the reverse strand, counting down.
CATGTATTTCGCCTTTGACAGTCTTGAGGTAGCTGCCAAAGGTTATTGCTTTTCCAGATTCTTCAAAAAGCTTTTCGATTCTGTCAGCAAGTTCTATGATGTCCTTGCGATACATCGAGATTGCTCTGAAAAGACCTCTCCTGTTTCTTCCAACTTCTTCTTGCGACAACAGCCTGAACAGATATTTTTCAGAGTCGACCGTCGCGCCAACTTGGTTATTTTTTCTCAGTTCCTTGAATGTTTCTGCCAGAGAGCGTGCTTCTGCAATCGAAATCGTGTCTGGCGAGACTCTAAGCACAGAGACTCCTATCTTGTTATCTCGTGGTTTCGTTTTCTTGGCGACCAACAGGATTTCTCGCGTAAGGACGTTTTCAGAAAATGCTGACCGCCCTTCGCAGACGACTAGATGCTCAATACTATAGTTTTTGAACCAAATATCTTGAACTTCATACAGCCCTTTTGCCGACAGTGTTGTGATAGGAAGAACAGCAGCAAGTCTACCCTCATTTCTAATGAATCTATCAGCTAGCAACAGAAAGTAACCGTGTAATCCTAGTTGGCCGTGCAAGCATTTCTTGTACTTCGCCTCAGAGAATCTCCTCACAAGTAGTGTCTTATAAGCTGAAGGTATTCTTTGGAATCTTGTGAATGGCGGATTCATAATCACAAGGTCAACTTTGCTCAGCTCTATCGGCTTAGATGTTGAATGCTCTGAAAGCTCGACTATACCTACTGACACTTTTTCATTTGATTCATTAGTCGGCTTCCGGTAACTTTCGGTAATCTTCCTCTGCTTGAATGCCTCTTTGAGAACTTCCTGAGCCGGTGAAATAATCATTTCTGGTCTTAAACTCGTAGAATCCTGAATCGCAACTCGGACGAAGTCGGTGGTGTAAAGGGGAGCTTGAAGTGAAAGATGAATAGCAGCCAAATGAGCCGCAAATGGCATAATATCTATGCCGGTTATTTCTTCCTCGAGAAACCGTTTGTGATGTTGGAAATTGAAACGTTCGCCTCTCTTTTCCATCAGGCCTTTTTTTCTTTGATAAGAAGAGACTAATAGAGTCCCAGAACCACAAGCTGGGTCTAAGACCGACGCGTCAGGTTTTTCAATAGCCAAGGTGGCCAACAGTTCCCCTGCCTGAATATTCGTATAGAATGCTGCTACCACTTTCCGCAGGTCGAAGGGAATGAGATTGTGGAATATTTTGCCGAGTATATCATGACCTAGGGCCTCAGGCGACAAGGCATTGACCGAATCAACAGTAACCTTAATTGCTTCAAGGGCCTTCGACCCCTTCATTTTCGATGTAACGTTAAATCCAAAAACTGGTTTATAATCTTCAAGTAGCACTTTGGAGAAATACTCCGCCTGCAGTTCCAAGGGGGATTGCAGTTTCTCAGGGTCGATTTCTCTGTATCTGATTAGTTCCTTCTTTTCTTTAGCCAGAATCTGGTAGAAGAGAATTTGATTAGCCAACAAGTAAGAAGCAGCATCTCTAAGATACTGTATTGGAATCTCTCTTTCTTCCTTGATTCCCAAGACAGTCTCGAAAAACAATTTCCCTCCAAAGATCTCAGCCACATCTTTTGCTTCAACTTCTGCAAACGCCTCGGATATTCCAAGCACGGCTTCTCGTAGCAACTTGATAGCATCTGAAGTATTGAACTCGGCAGAAACAGGCGGTGAGACTATCATGCTGTGAATCCAAGTAGCCAGGTCTTTCAGCGATTTTGCCGTGTATGAAATATAGAAAGGTGGTATGTCTAGCAAAACTGCTGCATCGCAAGAGCCAAGGCAATCCGGTGGATAGAGCACAGCAAAGACAGCTTTTGGAGACGCGAACCTCAGCCTTTCTCGATAAGTGTACGCTTTGCTTACAGCATCAACGAGCTTTCGTGGTTTTTGCTTTCCTTCTATTAGATAGCTCAGCTTATTGTATGTTGCATGAATATCCGGCTTATTCCTTCCAAATCGAGTTAGATAATGTTCTTCAAAAAAGGCTTCAATACCTAAACTTCGTAATTCTTCACAAAGCAAAGCGTTGCAGGTATTCTCGTGCCTCGACCCAAAAGACAAAAGCTGCCACCCAAAATATCTACTATTTTGACAATATTAAAGCTTCATGAAGCTCTGAACAGCCCGGGAGTGCGAGTTATTATTTTATAAATGATTTAATCATCTATTTCTTGGTGGATTGGGTGACTTGACAACGACACGGCGACTGCTGATTCTAGGACCATCTTTTAGGCGCAGGAAAGATGAATGCCTCTTACCTGCTTTTGAACGTTATGACGGCTTGTTCTCAAGAGTAGCTAGAAAGCATTTAGGTGACGTTAAGGATATAGATGTTGTAGTTATGGTAGATGATTTAACGCTTGTCGATGGCTCAGCCCCTATGCCTTATAGCGAGCCTGAAGGAAGACATTGGGGTGGCAAGACCATTCTGAGAAAGACAGTAGACAATGCTAAAGTGATGAACGAGAGTTACTTAAGAAACAAACTCGGAAAGAGGAAGTATTCTGAAATCTTCATATCAATGGGCAAAGAGTATGCGGCAGCCTTGCCAAACCTAGCACAATATGGGGTCAAAGTGCTGTTCCCAGCAAGTGGAGGACCTGGACCCAAAGCTCTAGCATTGAAGGAGTGGCTCAGCAGAAAATAAGCCCGTTCTAGTTCAAATACAAGCCCGCGCTGTAGAATTGATTGAACAACCTTCCAGCAATTTTTACGGCTTTCAAATCGTCAATAGCAAACTCAACTTCAAACCGTTTCTTCACCCTGACAACCCAATATCATTCAACCTTCATACTCATAAAACTCTCCAAGAACTATCCGCGCGCTGGACAGAGGCACCACTACTTGCCTATCGGCCCATACTTCAAGAGAGGTCTTGGTGACAAGATGATTACATCAACACAGTCTTTGTCTTTCTCGATGTAAAGAACGGTAGTGTTTTTTGCTTCTGCCGCTTCATTTCTGGCTTTAGTAATGAAATTGTCTTTGTGAAGCCAGTCTCTGACAAAAGCAAATTGATAGCCATGCTCAACCTCGTTCTTTTCTCCTCTGAGCTTCAGTAGGTCCCATCTGAAATGATGTAGAGCACTTTCAAGAGTGCGGTTTCCTTCAATCATATCAAATTCTATTCCGATGAAGGTGTGCTGTTCATCTTGAAAGTTTGAATTTAAGGCTCGAAACAGTCTGTCTCCAGTTGTATCCGGGTTCCAAATGCACAAGTCAAAATGACCTCTCGCGCCACCGGACGAAACTTCTGCTGGCGTTCTTGCCACATATCTTGCTTTTGTGGGATACTCTTTATGAAGCAAAATGCTGTTCTTGTTGTCCATAGTCTTGCATTGCCAATCTCTCGGCTGTAGCCTGCTGAATATCTCACTGAACAAATGGCAGTGCAAGTCGTTTTCAGTATAGAAGAAATACGGGTTTGCTCTGAACGTCTTTATCAATCGGTCTATCGCTGCTTCGGTTATCTGAACTAACTGCTTTTTTGAAACCATAGCAGAAACCTACTGAACCCTCGACTTTTCGCCTGCGCTGCCTTATCTTTTCTTATATCGTATCTTGCACTTTTATTAATAACGCAGTCTGAACAGGAGCATCCATAACATACGCTGGATGGTTTCAAAAAAAGAACAACAAACTCGAAATCAGGGCATCGGGAGTGGCGATTTCGACCTTATTCACCCAAGTAGTGCACGCGCTGAGTCAACGCAACGGCTGCGCACCAAACTTCCCTGATTTCAAGAGTTCTGCAAAATTCTTGATTTGATCTGCTGTCAAAACCTCTCTGAGCCTTTCGGTATTCTTGGGATAAAGTTTGGTTCCAGCGAAATAATGAAGGGCAGTCAGCAACTCTCCAATATTCTTGAACCCATCGAGAGTGCTTACAAAATCAGCCTGAACACCTTGGGGTGTAGTCACACGAATTATGTAGCTAACAGGAAATGGTTCTTCGAATTTGGCTATAATTGCGAGACCATAACCACCATTGTTTTTTTCATGGAGTAATACGTTCTCACAAGTAGGCATGGACTATCTCTCTTATGGTCTTTCTACAATGCTGTGGGAGATTCAACATTTATAAGACTTCAGAAGGACAAATCAATATCCTGCCCTTGTCATTCTGGCGCTATCGCAACAAAAAGCGCCCGCTTATGAACCTTGGTGAAACGACCTCGTTTTTGAGAGCTGTCTCTTTCTTTCGTATCGCTGTAAATTCTTGGAATACTCTGCATAGAGCTTTCTGGGGTCATCGAGAAGAGCTTTAGCTTGCTCTATTACGGTGTCATCATTCAACTTGGCTCTCAGATTCTTCAAGTAGTTTTCAATACTTGCACCATACGGTGTCGTGATGTCAACGATGGTGGTCAATTCATGCATCAGAAATTCTATGACTTGAACTTCAACAGGTGTCATTTCTGAAAGTGTTTGGTTGACGTGAAGTAAGCTAAGCTGTTTGTAGCCCTTTTTGGTGATAACATAAGAGACGTTCTTGTGCCCCTCATCACGTCTCTTTACCAATTTCACGTCCACAAGCCTTCTGAGAGTGTGAGAAATAACAACGTCAAAACTACCAGTTATAGTGTAAATTCCCATTTGCACCATGCGTCTTTTGGATGCTTGTCAGGCGGGCATCTCAGACAGTTCACTTTAACGTTGGGATTTAATGTCGTCGCAAAGTTCTTCAAGTAGCCGAACCGCACTTTTTTGCACGGAAATTCCTCGAGGCCCTTGCTCAAACGTGCTTCCTGTGTTCTGCAGCGGTCTATGCTCAAAACTGCTCGTTTGCTGCCCGCTACGATCGTTTTGAACGGCTGGTCTAGAGCCCAGCTTGATCTATGCAGAAGGCTCATGATCTTTGTAACATCCGGGTTTTCGCCCACATCAAACATGCGTTGGAGACTCTTTGCTTCGATCTCTGCCATGGCCTCCCAGACTCCGGCGTCAACGTCGGTTGCGGCCTCTGTGCCAAACTTCTTCTCAATGCCTAGGAAGTATAATCCGTCAACTCTCCAGAGGTTTCGTATCTGTAGAAAGAAATAGTCCAGAAACTTCTCCGCAGGCATCTTCTTCAGCATTTCTCGGTCTTCAGCGTTTCCAGCCGGATAGCCGATCACACATTGCACCCGCCATAAAGAATTAATAAGCTTCGTTATTTAATCTTTCAAAATCAAGACTAGAGACGCTGCCCATGTTTGAACAGTTGGTCAAAACCATCATCCTGGGAATAATTCAGGGTCTCGCCGAGTGGCTTCCCATATCAAGCACTGCCCACCTCAAAATAGCTCAGCAGCTGCTTGCGTTTCCGGCTACGCCGCTCTTCGACGTTGCATTGCACGTTGGAACACTCTTCGTAGTCATCTTCTACTTCAGAAAAGACGTCATGAACATACTCGTTGCACTTGCACACTTTGAGTTCAAGTCAGAATACGGTCATCTGATACCCCTGATAGTGGTTGCAACCATTCCTACAGGAATAATCGGTCTAACGTACGCGAAATTCCTGGAACCGTATTTTACAGCAAACACTTTCGTCATGTTCTTGGCCATTGGGATAGCCTTCATAATAGGCGCAACTTGGCTTTACATCTCTAAAATGGGAAAAGAAAACACGGACGTCATAACTGTCTCGATAGCCCTGCTTATGGGCACAGCTCAAGGCCTCGCATCTTTCGCAGGTCTTTCAAGAAGCGGAATGACCATTTCGACCGCGCTGCTCCTCGGATTAAAGAGGGAAAAGGCGTTCAGGTTCTCTTTCCTACTCTCAATCCCAGCCGTAATCGGAGACCTAATAGTCGAGGCCTACCTGCAACGCGGCCAACTGGCACTCACAACCATAGGTCCCATAGAGCTTACAGCCGGAATGGTCCTAGCAGCCATAGTAGGCTACATAGCGATAAGACTCGTCTCAAACTTGGTGAGAACAAAGAGATTCCATTACTTCGCATTCTACACATTGCCACTGGGCATCGCTCTGATAGCTCTTACGCTGCACAGTTTCTGACCACGTATGCATAGGTCTCGTGTGAATTCTGAATCTGAACAGAGCTTTCACAAGCAAGATATCCTGCAGCCAGAAAGCTTTCCACATGCAATCGAAGAATGAGGAACTTACAGCCGAGCTAGCGACACGTGACACTTGGAAGAGAGAGCCCAAAAGCTTCGGACTCTACGCGGAGTATAGCCGACGAAACATCTTGGAGACAATCAGAACGCGCAGAGCCGACTATGAAATGGCCGACACAGAGACTAAGAGAAAACTGGAGGCAGAGGTCTCAAGGGAAGTTGCCGACTTCAATGTTTGGCTTGAACAACCGAAGAACCTAGAATCCATTACTGCTCATTACCATGCGGTCAGCCTAAAAAGTCTACTTCTCGGACTTCCAATAGGCGTGAAAGTAGCACAGCTCTTCAGCATCATACTGGACAAGTAGCAATAATGCAGTGGCAAAAGCTCTAACTTCGCATTTTACCCTTGACCGCTCAGAGCCTCGTCGAGACGGGCATCTTCAAGCGGCTTCCAGCCACTTCGGCTTGCCCGAGAGAAAATCAGTTAGAAACTCAGCAAACTCGTTATTCTTCTCATAGACCTTAACAACCTCTTCGTTCGCAAGCACTCTGAAGCCTTTCTTCAACACGTGCGAAATCCCTTCGGCTACTCCGGCGTTCTTCCCGCCATCCTTCAGTTTTTCACGAAGCAACGCGCAAGCGTCTGTATAGTTTCTTCGAACCTCCACGACCCAGCGGCCGTCCTCTATGTAAGGCCCCGAAACCGTTTTTGATGCGTTCTGATGCCTTAACAGGAACTTTTCACACTCACTCTCTTTCTCTAGTGGCGGCCCTAGATGCTTCTTAACTTCTGGGATGCAGCAGTGTTCAAGCTCAAAGCCAAAGACGTTAAAATCCTTCTCATCGCTCCAAGCAAAATCTCTCAGAAGCGAAAAGTCGCTCAGGCTGACAAGCTTGTGCATTGAACGAAGGGACTTGTAGAGCTGACCCCACAGGATGTCGGGCACAGCGTCAACCCTTCCAAACGCTACGAAGACAGTCGTTGGCCCTTGACGACGCCTCTCCAGCGTCTTCTTCATCTTGCCTGCATTCATGGGAATCGTCGGGGGCGGATAGAAGAAGTTCAAGTTGGGCCTTTTCATAAACGCCTGTGCTGCGGCTATGAACATGTCGAGGTTCTGCTTGCGCACGGCAGAAGCCACGTTTCTCGCCTTATCAACAGGGTCAACAACCACCAAAGGATCCTCAAACAAAAGGTCAACCTCCCTCTGTCTCTTCCCGTAGAAGTCTTCAATATCGATGACCATTCTTTGTTTGTACTTCGCAAACGCCTCAACAGCGTCCAAAAAGGACCCGTGATGCAGAACTAAGAGTTCGCAAAGGTACCCGCTGAAGCCGCCGACCTTGATCTCAGCGCCGTAGACGCCGATGCCCTTCATGAACTTCTTGAGCAGCCGCACCTGACCCCGCATCTGCACATCCAGATTCTTGTTGATGTAGTCCGTGTGAAAGGGCGTTCTGTCCGTGGCGCTCAACCATTCCCCGCGTTTTGTAGCGTAGCAGGGCACAACGTTCACTCTCGTGCCATCAACGAAAGCCTCAAGGTACGGGTGCTCAGCAAACCGTTCAATCTGTTCCGAGCCTTTTGTGGCTTCTTTGGCCACTTTCAGGCAAACCTCGCCTAAAGAGTCGCGGGGAATAGACACTGGAACACGCATGAAAACGTCTACGTCCGGCTCACCGCTCAGCCAAGTATCCTTGGCAACAGAACCTTCAACACGCACTTTGGCCTTGAGGCCAAACTGTTTCGAGGCCGAAGTGACTTTTCTCTCAAGCTTCCTAGCTAGGGCCCCTATGTTGGCCCGTTCATCCTTTTTCGGCGTTGCCCGCTTCAAAACGGTTGCAAGGACTCTTTGCTTCTCGTGCTGCATTGACTGATCCTTCTGTTCATCCCTGCGGACAAACCTCTTTGAGGGTCGAATAAATGGGTCCTGTCGGCGTTAAGACGCTCTTTTTCAGCCTCAAACAAGCCGCTCTAACTACACCAAACTGAAAACCGACGTTTTCGGTCACGAATTTGGCGAGCTCCGCCTTGTTCCGTGGGCTCCTGACGCGCGCAATCGTCAAGTGCGGGCTGAAGCCCTTAGGGTCCGGCGCAAACCCCAAAGCCTGTAAGTGAGGTTCCAACTGACTCGAAATGCTCCGCAGATCGTTAGCCCCCTGAGTTATTCCTGCCCACACGACACGTGGGTAGCGCACGTCTGGAAAAGCACCGACACCTTGAATCTTCACGTCAAAAGGAGCAAACAGCGCCTTCTTCATAGCCTCAAAAATCTTCTCAACAGAATCCGACCTCACGTCGCCTAAGAACCGCATCGTTATATGAATATTTGCAGGTTCAACAACCTTTAAGTCAGCCCCTGTGTTGACCAGCAACGTTTGCACTTCAGTCAACTTCTTCTTGACAGCTTCACTATCAATGTCGAAAGCCACGAAACATCTAACCATCTCAACCATGCCTACTTCTCCCGCGCGTTTTTGCCTCATTCATTTCATAAACGCTTTTAACGTGTAAAAAACTATCTGTCAAAAGAAAAACAACGGTGAAAGGAAAAGATGACAGAGGATAAGCTTGTCCTAGGTGTCGCGGGAATGCCCGGGTCAGGCAAATCCCTAGTTGTTGAACTCGCGCAGAAAGAAAAAGGCTACGAAGCCGTCGCAATGGGTGACGTTGTCAGAGAGGAAGCGAAAAAGAGAAACCTGCAACCGACACCTGAAAACATCGGAAAAGTGATGCTTGACCTGCGACAGAAAGACGGAAGCGCAGTCATAGCGAAAAGATGCGTTCCAAAAATAGCCAGCACAAAGGGACAGAAAGTGATCGTGGACGGAATAAGAAGCCTAGATGAAATCGAAGAATTCAAAAAACACTACCCAATATTCAGCCTGATCGCCATACATGCTTCTCCCGACACACGATTCCAACGCCTGTACCACCGCCGCAGAAGCGACGATGCAAGCCAATGGAAAGTATTCCTTGAAAGAGACACGCGAGAGTTGAGCGTCGGTTTGGGCAGCGCCATAGCCATGGCCGAAGAGATGGTAGTAAACGAGGAACCATTCGACGTTGTGAAGGGCAGAATTAGAAGAATCCTGGAAAAAGTTGAGAACAAATGGACAAAGTGAGCGTCCACATCGAGGTCGAAGTCAACCCAACGGAATCCGAACAGAAAGTGAAAGAAGCAGTTGAAAAGATTTTTGGAGCAATGAACATGCAGACAAAGCCCCTGCGCAGAGGTAGCCTTTTGCTCGCAGAAGCAACAGGGCAAGAAGCGCTAGCCAATTTTCACAATATACTGCAAAGAGAACACATTCGCGCCGCAGCACGGGGAGTGCTCCTTCAAGGATTAGAAAGAAGAAGCGTCAACTTCTGCCTGAATAAACAGGTGGCATACGCAGGTCACGTCTCTTTTTCGCAAGAAGTAGGCGAGTCACCGCTAGGACCGATAAAAGTGAAAATAAAGGCAGAGGACCCCCGACTAGTCGTTGGTTGGCTCACGGCAATGAATCCATGAAGACAAGAGGACGATGTCTGCGTGTCTGAAAAAGCGTCAATAACCGAAAGAGGCGCCGTACTTCTCGGCCACAGCGTTGCGTGTGACGCCTTCGAAGAGACTCGACCATTGCGCGTCGTGACCCACGCCCACGCTGACCACATGACTGGCCTTCCACAGAGCCTCAAGAAGTCCAGAAACGTATTGATGACAAAGGCTACGAAAGATCTGATCGACGCTATGCGCGGGCCATTCTACCTAATGGCAGGCCACGTCAAAGCGTTAGACTACGGTCAAACGATCACGTACGGAGACGAACGAATAACCTTCCATAAGGCAGACCACATACTGGGCGCGGCCCAAGTGATGGTCGAGGACCCTGAAGGAAAACGAATTGTGTTCACGGGCGACTTCAGAATCGACCAAACCCCGATCCTCAGCTCAGACATCCTCGTTATCGAAGCCACATACGGAAGTCCACACTGCAGACGCAGGTTCCATAGAGACGTGCAAGACTCCCTAATTTCTCTAGTGGAGAAGGCACTGGGACATGGACCGATAAGCATCTTCGGCTACCATGGAAAACTCCAAGAGGTAATGGAGATACTGAACAAGGCCAACGTAAACGTCCCGTTCATCACGCCTGAAAACGTCTTCCGCATCTCAAAAGTCTGCGAAAAACACGGAATGCGACTCGGAAAGCTGATGCTGTCAACCGAAAAAGAGGCAACCGAGCTGCTTGAAAAGAACTCGCCTTGCATAACCTTCAGCCACATGCTCTCAAAAAACAAAGGGAACCTGGATAACTTCCGCATCTGCGTGAGCGGCTGGGAATTCTACTCCGCAATACGCCAAGTCGACGAAAGAGAATACGTAGTGGCCCTAAGCGACCACTCGGACTTCGATGGTCTGCTCGAATACGTGCGCCTATCCAAGCCTAAACTCGTGATAACCGACAACTTCCGCGTCCACTACGGCGAAACTCTAGCGAAAGAAATCCGCAAGAATCTGGGCATCCCTGCAGTGGCTCAGCCAAAGAACGGCCTTTTCGAATAAGGGGCGCGTGCATCCCCCAGAACGGAGCATGATAAGAGTCAAGGTCAAACGGTTAAGTCAAGAAAAGAAAGGCATGCTTCGATTCTACAAGTGGTAGATCGCTACTGCACTAGTCAATATCATTGCCAAGTTAATGCCTGGAAGATTCTCATCAACTGTGCTGATATGCCAGATACACGGGAAAGACAAGCCTCGCATATTCTCAATCTGCATTCTGACTTCACAAATCTCTTCAACGCAAACATAAACTATAATCGAACGATCTCGCAAGTGAACCAAAATGAGGCACCTGGCGTCTTATTATGCGATTGGTTTTGCAATCGTAGGTTTTCTCATGCTAGGCGCTTACTTCTCAACGTTCATTTCGATGGTATCCAACAATTATGATCCTTATGGCACTCCGGTGCTAACAACCGCAATATTATTACCCTTTGTGATTGCAGTGTTATCTTGGCGAGGCTGGAAAGAAACGCAAAGGAATGAGGACACAGAAGGAGGAGCTGAACATGAAGGCGCGTGAGCTTTGGACCGGTAAACCTTGGATACTTCCCAACGTGCTGGCTAGAAGCATTTTGGCTGCCCTAGCAGCTGTTGTGATCTCTTGGCTTGAATTCTATTTCAACGTAGAGAGCAACTCACAGATTCTGAATTTACCTATAATATTGTGGACGGTCTTGGCAATTTTCTTGGTCTGGGTACTCAGTTTGATCCACTTGTTGATCCTGAGAGCTTCAAACACCTACATTCTTAGAAACGATGGTGTAGAAGTGAGGACTGGAATATTAACCTCAAAATCGTTCGTAGTCGCTCCTGCTGGTTTTTCAGACCTAGAGGTAATCAGATCGGTTTCAGGGAGAATCGTGAATTCTGGAAAAATAATCATTCGTACGCAAGGTGACAGCGACATAAAGATGGTAAAAGTCAGGAAGCCGTTGAAAGTCGCGGACCAAATAAGAGAAGTCATGGCGAGACCAACGGTGAGAATAGAAGGACAAGAACCCATCACAGAAAAGAAGTGACCCGAACAATCGCTCAGCGAGCAACAGTGCGCTTCCTTGACAGACTTGGCATAAAGAGGAGAAAGATGAACACGAAGCCCAGCTTTGCAAAAATCGCAGAGCGCGCGGCAAGCAAAACGACTGAGAGAGTTCTCATGGACCCACAAACCTTGAGCAATGAGGTTTGCGTAGTGAACGTGAGGGTTCCGACCAAAAGCGAGATTTTAGAGAATCCTAAGCGTCGGGATTTTCTCGGAGGCGGCTGGGTTGACAGCTCAGAACTAAGAACGATTAACGTTTACTGGCACAAGCGACAGGGGCTCTTCACGATTTACAGTCTGCTGAACGTGTTGGAGCACGAGAGTTTGCATTCTGTTCTGGCTAGACTCCTCAATTTGGAGACTTCGATGAAGCTCGATAACGTGCACAGGTGCTCGTGCGTTTGGATAGGTGAGGACAGACTGGTTTTTGTCAACGAGTTCTTCTTTGGCGGATGGGTGTTTCCGCCCTATTTTGAAGAGCCAACGGAAAAATCGCTCGGATGACAACAGAATTTGGTTGCCGCCAATCATGGAAAATCAAGCTTGTCGCGCACCTATCAACACAGAAGCATTGAATTCCGCCAAACCTTAAAAGTCAAGGGCGAACATGTCTTGAATCGCGCAGGAAGATGGTAACCATGGACAAATCATCCTCGGCTTCAGGTTTCTACAAACTGAGTCTCAAGGAAAGGTTGGCATTTGTCAAAGAATTCGCCAACCTGACAGAAGAGGAAGCCACTTTACTCCAGAACACCGGCTCCCTTCCCCTTGACCTCGCTGACCGCATGATAGAAAACGTCGTCGGCGCAATTCCGATACCTCTGGGAATAGGCGTAAACTTCCTCATTAACGATCGCGATTACTTGATTCCCATGGCCATTGAAGAACCTTCAGTGGTGGCAGCCGCGAGCTACGCTGCAAAAATGGTGAGAGACGGAGGAGGCTTCCACACAAGCAGCACACCACCCATAATGATCGGACAGATACAGGCCGTAAACATCAAAGACCCCTACGCAGCTAGGATGCGCGTCATACAAGCGAAAGACGAAATTCTCAAGAAAGCCAACGACCAAGACCCACCGCTGGTCTCAGCCGGAGGCGGAGCAAGAGACCTAGACGCAAAAGTGATCAGCACCGCACAGGGCCCCATGCTCATAACAGAACTGCATGTCGACTGCCGAGACGCCATGGGAGCAAACGCAGTTAACACGATGAATGAAGCAGTGGCGCCATTAATCGAACGCGTCACAGGCGGACGCGTCTACCTCCGAATAATCTCCAACCTCGCGACAAAACGCTTGGTCAGAGCCTCATGCATCGTGCCGAAGAAATCCGTCGGCGGCGAAGAGGTCGTGGACGCCATCGTGAGCGCGTCCGCCTTCGCAGCGGCAGACCCCTACCGTGCAGCGACTCACAACAAAGGAATCATGAACGGCATAATAGCCGTGATAGTCGCAACAGGCAACGACCACCGCGCAATAGAAGCAGGGGCTCACGCGTACGCAACTGTCAGCGGTCGCTACACGTCCCTGTCAGCCTGGGAGAAAAACGAGAACGGTGACCTCGCAGGCTCAGTTGAACTGCCTATGGCAGTCGGCCTCATAGGAGGAGCCGTTAAAACTCATCCGATTGCGAAAATCGCCGTCAAGATTCTAGGAGTGAAGACTGCCAACGAGTTCGGCGAGATATGCGCGGCTGTAGGTCTGGCACAGAACCTCGGAGCTCTTCGCGCATTGGCCCATGAAGGAATACAGCGTGGACACATGTCACTGCACGCGAGAAACATAGCCGTAATGGCAGGTGCCACAGGCGAACTCATCGACAAAGTCGCTGCGAAGATGGTTGAAGAGCGTAAGATTCGAATGGACAAAGCCCAAGAACTGCTGGACAAGTACAAGGCAACTGGAAAAATCTAAAAAGCGGCAACAGACGCATCTAGACTCGGCGATGAAAGTGAAGGTCATACCCGGACCTGCATCCAAAGATTTAGGGGAAAAACTAGCTAAACAGTTGAATGCAGAAGTCGTACCTGTTTTCATGAAAATCTTTCCAGACGGAGAATCCTACATCCGCTTCGAATCCCAATCACTGAAGAACGAATACATCATCATCGTCCAAACGACAAGCCCACCACAAGACCAGAGACTGATCCAACTTCTTCTGATGGCCGACAACGCAAAGGACATGGAAGCTAAAAGCATCACAGCAGTTATTCCCTACTTCGCCTACAGCCGCCAAGACAAACGATTCCTACCAGGCGAAGCCTTCAGCACAAAAACCATAGTTAAACTCTTCAAGGCATGCGGCGTCAACAAAATCATAACCGTCAACGCCCACAGCCCAGCCGTTCTGAAAAACTTCGAAATCCCTGTCCAGGACCTATCAGCCATCTCGCTCTTAGCCCAGTATTTCAGGACGAAAAAGCTCGTGCAAAACCCGCTTTCGCTCTCCATGGGCAAAAAGGCCACTATCGTCGCCCAAGAAGCCGACAGCATTCTGCACGGAGGCTACGATTACGTCGCGTCAAAAAGAGACGCCGTCACAGGCAGCGTTACGCTTGAAGATAGGCACTTACCAGTCAAGGACCGGGATGTCATAATATTCGATGACATAATAAGCAGCGGGGGAACCATGGCTGAAGCTGTGAAACTCGTGAAAGACAACGGCGCAAAAAAAGTTTATGCGGCTTGCGTGCACCCGTTGCTCATCGGCGACTCACAAAAAAGAATCATGGAGAACGGCGCTGAAGAAATAGTAGGCACAGACTGCGTCCAGAGCCCCGTGAGCAAGGTCTCAGTCGCCCCACTCATCAGCCAAGTGCTCCTGCAAGAAGGAGCCTGAGCGTGGCCAACCTCTTCTTCCTGCTTTCAGGCGAACATGAGGACCTACCTGTTTCTGAGCTGAAGGCAATACTTGAAACAGAGGGCTACGCACACAGGATCATAGAGAAGCTTGACCAAGTTCTAAAACTGGAAGCTGACCCAAACTGCATAGAAGTTCTAAAACACAGAGCAGCCTTTACAAGGCTCTGCGCAATGGAACTTTTCACCTGCGAGGCAGAAACGAGCAGCATAATCAAAGCCTTATCATTAACAAGGGTCAACCAAGCTTTGAGAGAAAACGAAAGCTTCGCAGTTCGAGTCAAGCACGTCAAAGCCTACGCTTCAGAGATAGACGGAATGATGCTCGAAAAGAAGCTCGGCGAACTCATACTTAGAAACATGCCCAAGGTCCGAGTCAAACTGAAAAACCCTGACAGAACGCTCGTGGGGATACTCACGAGCGACAAATTCATCTTCGGCCTGAAACTTGCTGAAATCCCGGCGACACCGTTCGTCCAAAGACGCCCCAGAAAGAGGCCGTTTTTCCATCCTTCAGCCATGCAGGCGAAACTTGCGAGATGCATGGTAAACCTGGCACAACCGAAGACCGGAGACCTAGTTCTAGACCCATTCTGCGGAACAGGAACCACTCTCATTGAAGCTGGCCTCGTCGGCTGCCGCGCCCTGGGTCTCGACGTGCAACGTCGCATGGCAAGAGGAACTCTCAGAAACGTGACACACTTCAGCGTTAAACCCGAAGGCGTGGTCATCGCAGACGCGAGAAGCCTGCCTCTGAACAAAGTCGACTGCGTCGTCACGGATCCACCGTACGGAACGTCTTCAACCACCTTGAAACGCACGACAAAACAAGTCATCGAAGAAGTGCTGACCGCCGCCCATGAACTGCTAAAAAAGGGAAGAAGAGTCTGCATAGCCGCGCCTAAAAAGCTGAACATCGTTCAAGTCGGAACGGGCTTAGGCTATAAGCATATAGAGTCCCATTTCGTCTATGTTCACAGAAGCTTAACGAGAGAAGTCATCGTGTTCGAAAAGGTGTAGCCCCTTGAGTCTACGCGTTGTTTTCCTGGGAACAGCAGCTGGCGTTCCAACGATCAAGAGGAGCTTACCTGCGATACTGGTCCAACGAGACGGTGAACAGCTCATGTTCGACTGCGGCGAAGGCGTCCAGAGACAGATGCTGATGGCCGGAGCAAGCCTCAACAGGATAACAAAGGTCTTCGTAACACACATGCACGGAGACCACGTCATGGGACTTCCAGGGCTACTGCAGACCATGGCCCTACTTGGAAGAGAAAAGATGCTCGAAGTCTACGGACCGCCCAACATCAGAGATTTCCTTCGTGGCATCAGGGAAACAGTCCAGTTCGTGCTGACGTTTCCAATCGAAATCCACGAGGTGGAAAGGCCAGGCGTCGTCTGCGTGGAAGGCGAGTACACCGTGCGGGCCGTCCGGTCGAAGCACGTGATACCGAGTTTCGCCTACGCTTACGTTGAGAAACCAAGACCTGGAAGATTTTACCCTGAAAAGGCTAAGGCTCTGGGCTTGCCAGAGGGTCCTCTGTGGTCAAAGCTTCAGCGGGGACAGAAAGTCAAGCTGCCAAGCGGACAGGTCATCAAACCGGAAGAAGTGTTGGGCCAGCCTAGGCAGGGCAGGAAAATAGTCTATACAGGCGATACAAAGCCTTTCAAGCGTCTTGAAAAATTCGCGGCTAACGCAGACTTGCTTATACACGACTCTACGCTGGGCGACGAGCTGGCTGAAAGAGCCGAGATGTATGGTCATTCAACCGTAGACCAAGCCGCCGAGAGCGCAAAGAAGGCAAAAGTCAAACAGTTGATACTGACACATATCAGTCAAAGGTACGAAGATCCGAGCACGTGGCTGAAACAGGCGAGAAAGATCTTCAAGAACACTGCGATGGCAGAAGACTTCATGCAAGTAGAGATTCCGCTCTTAGAGTAACAGTTGCTTCAGCTTCTGCATGCTCTCCTCGATGTGCTCAACAGACTCCAGCATCACGATGCCGTCGAAAGAAGTCTTCTTCAACAGGTCTGCAAAACTTTGCCAATTGATGCTGCCGTAGCCTATGCCAAGATGCTGATCCACTTTCCCAAGGTTGTCCTGAGCATGCACATGAACAAGCTTGTCCGATAACTCTGTTAGAAAACCGTCCACTTCTCCGCTGAGGTTCGCGTGCCCAGTGTCCAACGCCAACCCCACATTTTCATTTAGCTCATTGTAGAACCGCTTGAACTCGGCCACGCTTTTCAAGACAAACGGTTCCATAACGTTCTCTATCGCCGTCTTCACGCCGTGCTCATTCGCAAAGTTGGACAGCAGCCGAACGCTCTCCAGATTCCTAGCCCAGTCCATGCCGGGATAGAACATGCTGATGCCAGCCGTCATCCCAGGGTGAAAGACCCATCGTCTACAATCTAAACCAGCAGAGTTAACGATCGACTCCATCAACCTCTTCATCGTCGCGTTCAACAAAGCCTTATCCTGCAACGATATGTTGATGCCAGTGAACGGCGCGTGAACCGTGTACTCCACGTCATAAGAATCCCTGACGCTCTTCAGTGCCAAAACTCTCTTCTCGTCAAGGACGTGAGCACCATCATCGACAACCTCCACGTACCTTGCTCCAGTCTTAGGAATCTCCTCTAGCATTTTCTCGAAGGGTTCGCCAATCTTGTGGAGCATCGACAAGCCAATCTTTGGGTTCGCCAAGGAAACCTTCCTTCCATAATCTGTTGGAATCTACATGTTGGTACGCATCCTTATAACACAATCTCAAACCTAGACGCGCTTGTCCCTTGGCATCCAAGGGGAAGGGAACCCAACCCTTACCACAGCGGGACGCCGTATAAACCCACGCTTGAAGTCGTTTTCAACTGATACGAGCGCAGGCCGAGGGCAATCTCTACGAACTCCTTGAGTGTGTAGTTGCAAAACTCCAGAGTCGGCGAGCCGTACCTGATGCCCGGACACAGAGGGTCAGCGTAGACGAAAAGCTTGTGTTCACCGCAAGGGAGCGCTGCGTCGTTCGCGTAGCCGTACTCTGGCTTCGTGAGAACCTTGAAGGGCCATAGTTGACACGCTCTTGGCTTCGTGCGTTGCAGCGTGCAAAGGTTGACGGTTGAGTTGCTCTGCAGAAAGACGCAGGATCCGTCGCTTCTCCTCCTTATGAACAGCTTGTCTAGGCCGGCGGCTGTGTTTTCAACGCCGAAATTCTTGACAATTCTCAGCCACTCATGAAAGTTTATGACCACGCTGTAGAGTCTGCAGCAGTCGCCGCATCTCGTGCACTTCCAGTCTGCGATGTAACGCCAAGGAACAAACTGCAACTTAGCCATCACTGAACGAACTCAACGACCCGCGTCTCTTATAAAACCTGCTTCGCGTACGATTTCAGCTTCTCAAAAGCTTCAGCAGGCATCTGCGTTGCTCTTCTCGTCTGTCTATCGGCCGCAACGATGACCAGGTAGCCGGACGCCAACAAAAGCTCCGTCTCTTTGTTGGACACTGTGAAGCCCAGTTTAACAGACTTCTGTTTCAGCTCTTCAACCGTCACTTCCACCGAGAGCATATCGTTGAACCCTGCTGGTTTCTTGTACTGGCAGAATGCTTCGACCCTTGGGAACCAGAGCCCTCGGCTCCTGAAATCTGTGAAGCTGAAGCCTAAAGCCCTGTAGAACTCTTCTTCAGCCTTCTCAAAAAACCTGAAGTAGTTTGAGAAATGCACAACCTGCGCCGCGTCAGTGTCAGCCCACGTGACTCTGATATAGGTCTTAAAAGAACGCGCAGACATGCTACGCCACTATGGTCTCTTGTAAAGGTAAATAGTGTGTGATGGAAACCCCAGCTCCTGGTTCTCACAGAAATTCAAAACTTTCAACGGTTTCCACCCGACGATCTCGTAATCATGAGAAACAATCCGTACGCCACGTTTCAGCTCGGTCTCCAACTTTGGCTTGATCTTCTCGTTTGCGCTTGTCGTTAAGTAAAGGAAAACCACGTCCGCTGAACTCAGGTCCACCGTGAACATGTCACCGTTGACTATGGTTATCCTGTCCTGAAGACCTTGCTCATACACGGTGCCCAGCGCCTTCTTCGCGAGGTCCTCTCTCAGCTCAACACCTACGGCTCTGGCACCGTGCTCCTTCACCGCCATAACCAGAGTCCTTCCGTCTCCAGCCCCCAGGTCAAAGAACACTTCACCAGCCCTCAACTCGGCTAAGGCTAACATCTGATGGACCACCTGCGGCGGACTAGGAACAAAAGGCGCTATGAACAGACCATTATTCCCCCGTTACTGGCCAGATTTGCCTTGCTTAAGCAACAACATTAGTCCTTTAAAGACTTTCTACACCTACGAAACGTACGTCGCCTTCTTAGGCGTCGGCTGTCTGGCCTCACCACACTTTAGACAGCTCTGGGCACACAGCTCAAGGTATTTTGCTTCCTCGTCAGAACCAACAGCTTCAGCAGCCTTGCGGCAGATCTCGCTTGGCTCCTCGCATCCTTCCTCCTTGCACAGCTTAGAAACCGACATGCAAACATCACGCACATCCTTGGGGTCAAGCACGGCACGGTTCGTGCGAACCAGTAGGCAAACTTCCCTTGCTAGAACACACGTTTTCACGTACTTGATTCTCTCAAGGATTTCTTCGCGCATCTTCTTTCGAGTTATTTCCAAATCGTTTTCCTCACGTGGCTAGGTGCAGACGCTTACCGTCAAGTAGGCATGCATTGATTTAAACATTGTTTATCGTGACTGTTGACGGTGGGTTTGTCCTACCAGAAACGTTTGCTCAGGGCCTTGCGCTCAGCTTCGAGCAGCAGCTCATAGAACCTGTCATTCGTCCCAGGCTGCTTCTCAAGAAGCTCTCTAACGTCTGAAGGTTGAACTCTTCTCGCTGAGAACGCTATCGCAGCGGCCTTTCCATACTTCTCGATCAGCTTGGCAGTTTGTACGGCTTGAGTCTGAAGCTTCTCCTCCGCTTTCGTGAGCTTCTGACCCTGCTTCTCCACTATGGGCTGCAGTCTCTCTTCCTCAACTCTTACAAGTCCTATTGCAGACGAGCCGCACCTTGGACATTTGAGCCTGTCAGGCAAGTCATTAATCTTCAGCATCTCCATGTAACTCCAGCAGTTCGTGCAGAGGAAACCGCTCGTTTCGTTGAGTAACCGCGCCTTAGCGGACTCCACGAGCACAGCCCGCATCCTTTCAGGAGGGATCAGATCGGTCTTCATGCTTATTCGCTCGATACCCAGACGAGCGATAGGAGTTGAAGATCCTTCAGTTTCAACCTTCACCACCTGAACTTTGCCTTGCCGCATTCTTCCGAGAACCTCAATCAATCTTTCAACGTCAAGGTCTTTGGTAAACACTTCTTTCATGGCTTCTTCATAAATAGGCGTGTCTTCAAAACTCTTCACCAGCTTCTGAAGGCTAACGCTGCTGAAGTCCGCCCACTTCTGCAGAGCCCCGAAGCGATGGGCCACGTGGATCATGCGTCGCTTGAAGAGTCCAGTCTTCACGGTGGCCGTTGTCAAGTGGTCTCTCACAGCTTTTTCTTGCATCGCTTTGACATCGTCAAACAGCGTTACGACCTGATTCGCGTTCACGGTGCCCATGGTTTGCAAGAAGATACGGTAAGGATCATGCTGGACCACCGCAGTGTACCCCATCTTCTCGGAGAGTAGTTCGCCCAGCAGCAAGGCCAAAGCCCTGTTGGTAAGCGAACCGAAGTTGACGTGTATGAGAACGAACTCTTGCCAGTCTTCAACGATTATTCGCTTGTCGGTCGGAGCTGGAAAACCAGCGTTCACATGTTCGATCGTCTCGGTCAAGGCACTTAGAATCGTATCCTTGTCGGACGGATACTGCTCACTCAGCTTGGCTGCGATTTCTTCAGGCGAAACGTTCCTTCGCCGTTGTTCTTCAACGAAACCCCGGATTCGGCCCACTTCTTGCGAAACCTCGAAAGGAACAGGAATCTCCTCTCCTATCCAGCTCGGTATGGCCCCAGTAGGGTCGTCTATCGGTCTGACATGAACCCGGTCTTCAGAAACGCTGTGAATGATCCAAGGCGACCCTCTGATGATGAACTTGGTGCCGGGTTTACCGAACTCGGCCATAAACGCCTCATCCAAGACTCCGACAGCGGAGTCGCTGGACTCGTCGACGACGAGAAACTGCTTCTCTTCAGGAATCATGGACAAATTGTCGAAGTAGTACTCAAAAAGAGCCTTCGTCTGCCGCGGCCTCAGGACCATCTTGTCCTCGAACGAAACCCATGCCAACCGCGGGAAACGCCCATGCATGTACCTCAACACTTTTTCAACGTCATTCTCCGTCAAATCCTCGTAAGGGTATGCGTTGCCGAAGATTTCCACGATCTCGCTAAACCCAAGTCTTCTGTTCCTGATCAGTAAACCCGCGATCTGATGTGCGAGAACGTCGTAGGGCTTCGGGGGAATAACCACAGGTTCCAAATCCTCGTTCAAAGCCTTCTTCGCGATGGCCAAGGCTTCCAGAGCATCATCAGAATCCAGGGCAACGATGATTCCCTCGGCGATCCGCCCGATGCTGTGCCCGCTCCTGCCTACACGCTGAATGAGCCTCGTCGCCTGCCTTGGGCTCATGTACTGCACGACCAAATCTATTCTGCCCACGTCTATGCCCAACTCGAGAGAGCTCGTGCAAACGAGCCCTTTCAGCTCACCGTTCTTTAGACCCCTCTCAGCAGCTATGCGAGAAGGCTTTGCAAGCGAACCGTGGTGTATGGAAACGGGAAAATTCACGTCCCAAACCTTGAACCTGCTGGCCAAGACTTCAGACACAGCGCGCGTGTTCGTGAACAGGAGCACCGACTTGGCCCTGTTGATGTAATCCCGAATGATTCGCAGTCTGGCCGCAACCTCGGGGTGCGTGTAAAGCTGAGAGGCAAGCTGCAAGTCCCCATCGCCAGCCCTTGGAAAGATGATCTTCAGGTGCATCATTCTTCCGACCGGAACGCGAACTATCTCGACGCTCCTGCCCTTGCCGACAAGAAATTGAGCCACCTTTTCCGGGCTGCCGATCGTCGCAGACAAGCCTATCATTTGGAAGTTCTTTCCAATCATAACCCGAAGCCTTTCCAACGCCAAGGCAAGCTGACTTCCACGTTTACTGTCAGCCATCTCGTGGACCTCGTCAATTATCACCCATCGCACCTGCTGAAGATGCTGCCGCATTATCCAACCAGACAAAATCGCCTGAAGAGTCTCAGGAGTCGTGATCAGAATGTCCGGCGGGCTTCTCGACTGGCGAACTCTTTCCTTGGTCTCCGTGTCTCCGTGTCTCACAGCCAACTTCACGTCTAGATTATTGCACCACCACTCGAGCCTCTCAAGCATGTCGCGATTGAGCGCCCGCAGAGGAGTGATGTACAAAACCTTGATACCTGGTTTTCCCTGCTGTCCCTGGAGAAGCATACTCAAAACCGGAAGGAAGGCGGCTTCAGTCTTCCCCGTGGCAGTGGGCGAGATCAGAAGAACATTTTTTCCCCCAAGAATCAGTGGAATGGTCTTCTCCTGCGGTTCCGTAGGCTTCGAGAACTCCCTCTCCTCAACGAGTCTTCGAACAGGCTTTACAAGCAGACTAAAAGCATTTGCAGCTGATTCTTTCAAGACTGGTTAAACCCCAACGCCAGAGGGAATAAGCAAGGAGTCACAGGTAAAAGGATTTTGGACAGTGTACGAAGGGGGAATTCAAGAAGATTGATGTTGCAAGCATGTGCAAACTGGCGTGGCATTCTGGACAAGATGGAAATGAAAACTGCGAGTGTCTACTTGGACTTGGTTATGTGCACTTTTTTCATCAGGACGTAGGGGCTTAGCGACGGTGGGTCTGCTTCTTCCCACCAGTGGACGTGTTGCCTCTCCTTTGAAACACCTGCGATGTTGCCAAGCATGGCTAATGCGTTATCGCTTATTCGCAGGTCTTTAAGTGACCGTTTAATCTCTCCCTTTTCCACGAGGAAGATGCCGTCCCTGGGAATAGTTGAGAAATCACCCTTCGCGGAGTTTTGGAAGCGCGTGTACCACGTGTTAGTCAGGTAAAGACCTCTCTTCATTTCTTCGAGGAGCTCCTCTCTGCTCGCATCTCCAGGTTCCATTTCCGTATTCCACGGAGTTGGAGCAATCAGGCCCGCGTTGCCAGTTGTTTCGGTCTTGAAGATCTTCGCTGTGGACGCGTTATGAAGATAGGTTTTGAAGGAGCCGTGGTCTATGAAAGTGTTTTCTCTTGTTGGAACGCCTTCGTCGTCGAAGACCCTGTTGGATAGTGAGTAGGGGGCAGGGTTATCCTTCAGCGTCACATTTTCTGGCGCTACATTTTTGCCGAGCTTGTCAACGAATATGGATGTCCGTGTCATTATCGAGTAGGCTGAAGCCATTCTGGCCCAGACTCCGAGCAGGGAACCGAAAATCAACGGGTCAAAGACAACGTCATAAAGGCCCTCATCGCCTAAACTTGGGTTCTTAGCCATCTTGGCAATCTCGCCAGCCTTTGCCCCTGCCCTAGAAGGTTCGAACTCTCTCAGCGTTGAGCTGCATTCAACGCCGTGCCCCGAGGCTTCTCTGTCTGAAAAAGCCCTGATAGAAAGCTCAACTGCTGATCTCGTGTCCACGCCGGTGGGTCCTTCAGAAGAAGCGAGGTAGACGTTCTCGAATTTTGTAAAGAGGATGCCACCGCTCTCGACTTTTGATCCAGCTTCTTTCTTGGCTGCTTCTATCGCTGCAGAAACGTGATCCGTCAAGTTTTCCAGGTTTGCAATCTTCTTGTCGGCCCTGCTCTTCGCGTAGCGAAAAGTGCCTTTTGCGAAGCCTCCGAAGGTTGGGTTCCCTTCAGAAACCTTCACGAGCTTCATCAGCTGCCTGAGGCTGGCATCGGATTCGCGGAAGTCGTGTATCTGTGTTGCAACCACGCGTTTCTTCCAGGCTAGGATCACATCAGTGGCATAATCGTTCCAGGCAACGGTGATGTCTACTTGGTTGTTGCTGAATCGGACCTGACGGTACTTGCCAAAGACTGTACTGGCGATAACTTCGTCAGCGCCTAGCGCTTTCGCTTTCTTGATTATCTCTTCCGTCTTACCCATTGCGTCGATCATTTCATGAACACCGCCCTAAGTCTAAGCCAGGGGCCACCTGTGTACACTTCTGCCCCCTGCTCAGGGTCGCCCTTGCCGCATGTGGCCGAGTCAAACTCAACTTTCTTGGAAACACCGTCGACGGCAGTCCAGAACTTCTGCGTAGTGGTTTCGACAACGGGTCTCGCAACAGGACGGGTCAATTCACCGTTTTCGATCACGTATGCTTCTCTGCCAACGTAGCGTTGGTTGAACCGCTTGTCATCGATGTTCCATTCAGTGAAGGACTTCATGCAAACGCCATACTTGACGTCTTCAATCAGCTCCTCGTCGGTCAATTCGCCTGGA
This sequence comes from Bathyarchaeia archaeon, assembly GCA_049521795.1. Lineage (GTDB taxonomy): Archaea > Thermoproteota > Bathyarchaeia > Bathyarchaeales > Bathycorpusculaceae > DASPPK01. Next base: position 17,548 of record JBEKOM010000004.1, on the reverse strand, counting down.
AGCACGAAAGTGTTTGCCATTCGCACTATGGCTTCTCGGTCGTAATTTTCGGATCTTGAAGAACCGTTGCTTCGTGTGCCCATCTTCGCGGCTGATTCTCTGTTGTGCAAGAACTCGTTTATGACGCCTTTCTTGTACAGAGACCTGCGTCTGGCCTTGACTCCTTCATCATCATATAGGTAAAAGCCGTAACTGTTCTCGACCGTGGGGTCATCAACGACCGTGACAGCGTCGCTGCCGATAGTTGTGCCGATCCAGTATGGGCCGCCTTTGTAGATGAAGGATCTTCCCGCTTGGCTCATTTCTCGGCCTAGGATTCTGTCAGCCTCCATGGGGTGGCCGCAGGATTCATGCGCTGCTATTCCAGTAACTTCGGGGCCGCAGACCAGGTCCATCTTTTCAGGTTTAAGGGCTTTCGCCTTCGTTATGACGGTTCTGAGCACTTTTGCGTCGTGAACCATTTTTTCCGCGATCTTCCACTCGTCGAAAGCTTCCCATCCGCCGCTGTAGCCGAACTGTTCCGAAGCCTGCTCAGTCTTTCCACTCTCTGCGACTGCGATGAAAAAATACGCGCCGATCTTCGGAACGACGGATGATATGCACGATCCTTCCGAGTTTACGAAATACTTGGTTATCAGGCTTATCGAACACTGCGACATTGCAGCTGCGATCTTGACACCGCAGGACGCTAAAGCCTTGTTGACCTCGGTGAGAGTGGTCACTCTTTCTTCGGTTGGAACGTTTTCGATCTTCTTTTTTTGTTCAGCAGTCCAGCTTGTCTTAACCGCCTTCTCTTTGGCAAAGAACAGCTTGTCTTTTCGATTTGCAGCGCCCGCGTATTTGAAGGCTAGGTCTACAACGTCTCTCGTCTCGCCCTTTGACCACTTGTTCGTCGATGCGAAGCCAATTCCCCCGTTTGCCATGATTCGCACGCAGAACCCGCTGTCCACAGCCTTAGCGTACGCTTCCAGGATTCCGTTTCTTAGTACCATCCTGTCCAGCGCTTGGCTCAGGCCTCTAACTTCGGCGTACTGGACCTTCTTGCTCTGTGCATACTCTAAGGCGTAGTCAATGATGTCCTGTTCCATGCTGTTCCAACCTTTAGGCTGACATTCTAGAACGAGCTAGAATAAAACGTTTGAGTCGCACGGCCTGTTCGGATCGCTTTCATCACGGATGGTTCGCCGTTTTGATGGGACGGTTTGCGAAAGCATGCGCTTACGCATGTTCGTTGCACAGGGGCTTCTTGGACGGAGATCAATGGAAAGTTATTTATCTATCATCATGAGAAACCATGGATACGGAAACATATCGGAGGAAATTAAATGGCTAAATGTCCTAAGTGCGGAACTGAAGTTTCAAAACCAAAGAAGACATGGACGATGGCTGGGCGCCCGGACAAGGCAGGAAAAAGGATTCAGCTTGAGATCGGACTCTTCGAATGTCCAAAGGATCACAAGGTGTTCAGAGAAGTTCTGAACAAGAAAAAGATTTAGACCCAGAAACTCTGACGGCTCTTTCACTCATCCTCCCCTCTTTTTCATTTTTCGAAAGCGTTAAGTTTTAAAGCTCCACTGCTCTTGTTCAACAGACAACTTCAGCCATGGAAGGTCAATCATTGTCAACGTCAAAACTTGGGCGTTTGTGGAGAGACGATTCTTTCCAGACGGCCATGATGATTTTCCTCATAGTTTCGGTCGTCTTCGCATTTTGGTACGGCTCGCGCCTCTTCTTAGACACGCAGTACCCGATGCTCGCCGTGGCTTCTGGAAGCATGAGCCTTCCTAAGGGCGTGGTTGATGATGGGTGGTCCCGCCCGTTTGGGCCGACGCTTCACACTGGAGACCTGATCGTCATTGAGGGAGTGAATCCGCAAGACATTTACGCAGCGCCATACAACGCTAGCGGGCGCTCGGGTGACATCCTCGTGTTTCGCGCTGGTGATGGAAGCAGCGATCTGATCGTGCACAGAGCTGTAGGCTATGTGTTGGGAAGTGACGGTCAGGTCGTGTCGTTCATAACTCAGGGTGACGGAAACGATGTCCCTGGACCCTACTCGCCGACCCCCGTAGAGAACGTTATCGGCAAAGTCGTCATGCGGATTCCGTGGGTTGGACACGTTGCCCTTTTCATGCGCAACTCCACCGGAATACTTGTAATCCTTGTCCTCATCGTAATCCTCATAATCATCGAATTCGCCATTCCAGCGGCCACAGGCAAGAAACCAGCAGATGAGAAGGCCGCAGATGAGAAGGACAAGCAAGTCGAAAAACCTCCTGAACCTGCAGGCTCCGGGTAACATTCCAGCTTGCGTCAAATCCCAGTATTCGCGTTTTGATCTTGCGCTCGAACTTCGTCACGGACACGAACATAGGTGAGTTGAAGATGGTTGAACAGCTGCATTTCTCTAATCGAAATGCTTGGCGAGCGTGGCTCGAAAGCAACTGTGCAACAAAGAAAGAGGTCTGGTTGATCTACTACAAAAAGTGTGCTGGAAAACCTACTGTTCCATATGAAGATTCGGTTGAGGAAGTCCTGTGTTTTGGATGGATTGACGGCGTACTCAAGCGAATTGACGATGAGAGATGCGCTCGAAAGTTCCTTCCACGCAGAAGTCGGAGCAGGTGGTCCGAGTCCAACAAAAAGCGCGCGGAAAAGATGATTAGTGAAGGCAGAATGACGGAGGCCGGTATGGCAAAGGTCGACGAAGCGAAGAAGAGCGGTGAATGGTTCAAGTCACATGTAGTTCCCAAGAACTTGCTGATACCTGCTTTCATTGAAGAGGCACTGACCAAGAACAAGAAAGCAGGTGGGAACTTCAACAAGTTGGCTGAGAGCTACAGGAAGCTTTACGTTCGATGGATTTCCAGTGCGAAACGAGAGGAAACCCGCTTGAGGCGTCTTGAAGAGGCTATCGATTTGTTGGAACATAACAAGAAGTTGGGACTCAGATAAGCGGACCTACCACGGTTTGCACTATGATTATGACATACGAACATCGAAGACGCACACGCAATCTGCACTAAAGTTAATATTCTTAAAATCCCCATTGTCAATTTGGCCAAAGTGCTAACTGATGCGCGCGCTCGGCTGGGTTGATGACAATGACTACTTCGAGGAATCGAGGCAGACCACGGAAACATGATTGGACAGAATTCGCGGATCTGGAACATGATTCTTCCCTTGAAGCTCAATACCTAAGATGGGCAAGTGTAAACAATCCTGCACTAGCTAAATGTGCAAATGACGGCTGCCCGCAATGCGCAGGCAAAAGTTTCAGACTTAGGCATGACGTGAAATTCAACAACATACGGTTCTATTGCCCAAACTGCCGCTTCGAAACGTCATTTTACATAATAAACCCAAAACAAAGCCTTCGTTCAATTGAAGTCTACGATGACAAAGGCAATCTTGTTGGCACAAAGAACGTTGACGATTACCATGAAAAAACTAATCGAGAAAACGCTGACTCACGAGTGATGATTTCTGAGCAAAAACTGGACTTAGGCGGCGAATGGTTCGACGGTGTCTCAGGCACCAACTCACAGTCTCGACACTTGACCCGCGAGGAACTGCGAAAACGAATTGAGGACCGCAAGATGAAGAGACTCATGGAAACTAACGCTGATGAAATTGAAAGCATTGAACAAGATGAGCGCGAATCATTCTTCAAAGACGAGTTTCATGGAGACGATGTTACAGACTGATTTTCTGTATATAATATGAGGAAGAGCAGAAGCAACATTACTTAACATTACTTTTCGAACATTAACACTTACGCGCGCTTCTGTGTACGCAGATTTAACTTCCAACTTTGACTATTCGAAAAGACGATTTTGTTGAGCATGGGAAGTGCTAAGAAGAAACCAATGACAAAAACGGAAAGGGAAGAGAGAAGAAAGAAGCACAAGGAGAAACGCTTAAAGAAGTGGTCTCAATCGTTGCGCATTCATTGTCAGCGCGCTACTATTGAAGTTTCGAGCCACACCTCGGGCATCTAGCGCGCGAATACGGGACAGAGGCAACCTTTTCGGGGAGAGGATGAAAAGTGCCTGCCTCCAAGGAAGTTGTATTTACCTAAGGCTTTATAAAGGGTATATAAGCACTTCAGTACTAAGAGTGGGTTTCCATGCCGAAGAGCAAGGCCATAATAAAAATTGAGAACGTTGTTGCTTCTGCCACGCTGAACCAGAAGGTTGACTTGAACGCTGTCGTCAAGAGTTATCCGGGTGTCGAGTACCGTCCAGAACAGTTCCCCGGGCTAGTGTACAGGCTCAAGAGGCCGAAGACGGCTACTCTGATCTTCCACTCTGGGAAAATGGTCTGCACAGGTGCAAAATCGGAACAGGAATCGCGGAGGGCAGTCATGAAAGTGATTAAAGAGTTGAAGAAGGGCGGAATAATCATCATCAGCAAGCCGGAGTTGAAGATTCAGAACATCGTTGCTTCCGGAATCCTCGGAGGAATGATAGACTTGGAGAAGGCTGCGTACACTCTTGGAAAGACGATGTACGAACCGGAACAGTTTCCAGGCCTGATATACAGGATGGACGAGCCTAAAGTTGTCATACTTTTGTTTGCAAGCGGGAAGCTTGTCTGCACTGGAGCGAAGAAAGAACAGGATGTTTATGACGCTGTGCACAAGCTCCATGGAACATTGGAGGAGCAAGCCCTAATTTTCTATGAATAGACTTCTTTCCATTCTGACCTATGTATCTGTCTTTCTCTATCCTTTCTTGACCTGCTTCAAGATGGTCTTCAGCTGATCCTGATCAATCGTTCCCAGCTCGTGCAGGGTGCTGACTATTTCAGTGATGTTGAGTAGCGCATGAAGCTTCACGCCGGTCTTTGCAAGCTTTTCTCTTCCGCCTTCCTGCCTGTCTATGAGCACAACAGCGTCGGTCACCACGCCCCCTTCTGCCATTATGGCCCTTTCCGCCTTCTGTAAAGACAAGCCGGTTGTTACAAGGTCGTCCATCAACAGAACGCGGTTTCCCGGAGCAATTATTCCTTCTATCCTCCTCTCTCTTCCGTGAAAGCGCGCGCCTTTTCGAACATACAGAAACGGTTTCTTCAAGTTGAAGGCAACTACTGACGCAAAGGGTATCCCCGCAACCGGTATACCTGCTATCCTATCGACATTGCCCAATCCGATTTCGCTCCTTATGAACTCCACGAAGCAGTCGCAGATTTTCTCAAATGCGTCGGGAAAGCTCGGGATGATTCTGAGATCTATGTAGTACGGGCTCATCTTTCCGCTTGTGAGCTTGAAGGCGCCAAACTTCAAGGCCCCTATCCTATCCAGAACCTTGCTGATCTCAACCTTCATGCCTTCGCTTTTTCTTTCAGTAGGCAATGTTTCACACCTTCTTAGTAACCTGGTAGATCTTCCCCGTCTCAGGTATCAGGCACGTCGTCTTCGGCAGTTCCTTTTTCAGAAGCTCAGCGAACTCCTTCTGCTCCGATACTGAGCTGGTGTGGTAGGGCGCTGCCACTTTAGGCTTGGTCAACCTGACGATGTCAACACCGCTTGCAGGTGAAGCACCGGGCGCGATGCCCACGGTGCAGAACACTAGGTCCAACTTCTCTCTGTCGCCGATTGCTACCATCTCAGGAAAAGGCAGACTGTCCGCTGTGTGGAAAACTTTCACGCCATCCTCACTTGTAATTACAAAAGACACTGGCGTCGCCGCCGGAGGATGATTGCTTCTTTCAACTTTCACAGAGACGTCGCCAATCTTGACTTCAGAGCCCGGTTGCACTTCTTGAAGCTTTTCTGGGGGGATTGTGTTTCGCAGTCTTCTGGCAGATGTGGGGTCAGCGACTACCATGCACTGCGTCAGCTTATGGATCTCTGCCACCAGCGGTTGGTCCAGATGGTCGTAGTGCTCGTGGGTAACCAGGATTGCATCAACATTCCTGAAGTCTCGCGCCTTAACATCAACAGGGTCTAAGACAAGCGTCTTCGAAGGCGTCTTAACGGTAACCCCAGCGTATCGGTTAAACCACACAAATAAGATCTCGCTCTTAGACGGGTTCTCCGAGATGGACATTCTCATTTCCTCAAAGCTGATAATTACAACGTTTGAGTCTTAAGAATCTATGCTAGTGCCAAATCATGAGGGGCGCCTGCGCGCAGACTTTCTATGAGAGAATGGGCCTGCCGCAATTTTCTTGTTCTTGACAAGGCTTAATAGCTTCTGCCTAGGTTTTTCAGTATTCGAGTGATGCTGCATGGTTGACGCTTGGCTGCCTTATGGAAAATCGATGGTCTGCGTGAGGATTGCGGCGCAGAACTTTTTAGGTTCCATAGAACCGAGAGAGAAACCTGGTGTATCGGACGCTCGAGCTGAGGTTGAGGGGGCACTGAGACAGCCTATTGGTTCGAAGAGGCTCGTTGAAATCGCTAAACCCGAAAGTCGAGTGGCAATAGTTGTTGACGATGTGACTAGGCCGGCTCCAAGTTACCTAATCGTTCCACCGATACTTGATGAGCTGGATGCTGCGGGAGTGAAGCCCGAGAACGTGACGGTTGTTTTTGCCTGCGGGTCTCACAGGCCTGTTACTCGTGAAGAAGCGGTCGAGCTCCTAGGTGAAGCTGTCCTCACCCGTGTCAAGACAGTGAGTCACGACTGCAAGGCTCAAGACTTGGTTCACGTGGGAACAACTCATAAACACGGAACAAAGGTGTACTTGAACCGGACTTTCGCCGAGGCAGATATCAGAATCTTGACAGGAGACGTGTGTCTCCACTACTTTGCTGGCTACGGCGGTGGTAGAAAAAGTATCCTGCCGGGAATTTCTGGTGAGGAAACGATTAAGCACAATCATGCCATGCTCTTGGACGCTCGGGCGAAAACTGGCTTACTTAATGAGAACCCAGTCAGCGAGGACATGGCTGAGGCTGCAAAGATGGTCAGAGTCGATTTTGCGTTAAACGTTGTAATCAATAGCAAGCACGAGCTTGTCAAGGCTTTTTCAGGAGACCTCGATCAAGTGTTTTCGGAGGGCGTTAAGCTTGTCGACGAGATGTACCGTGTGCAGATGGACCGGCGGGCAGACATTGTTGTCGTCAGCCCTGGGGGGAACCCTGCAGACCTGAACCTTTTCCAAGCCTACAAGGCGGTGGACAACGCTTTGGAAGCTGTTAAGCGTGGCGGCGTCATCGTTTTGGTCGCTGAACTTCCAGAAGGTCATGGAAACCAGGATTTCTACGATTGGATGGTTAAGTTCAAGGATTTGAAAGCCATGGAGAGCGAAGTCAAGCGCAACTTTGTCATGGGCGGAGCTAAGGCCTACTACTATACGAAGGCTTTGCAGAAAGCTCAGATAATTCTCGTTTCCTCAATGCCAGACTATTATGCTGCGACGGTTTTCAAACTGAAGACCGCAAGGGCCGTAAACGATGCCCTCAATCAAGCCTTGACGGTTGCTGGGAAGAATGCCAAGGTGTGGACCATGCCCTATGGAAATTACACGTTGCCAGAGGTCAGAGCGGTCGCCGAAGAGGGCCATTAGGATGAGAGTGTTGAAACCGCCAAAGCTTAATCGCGGCGACACCGTTGGCATAGTTGCTCCTTCTTATCCTGTTGCACCCTTTCAGAAGCTCTACGACCGGGGAATCAGAAATCTGAAGGACTTTGGCTTCAAAGTGAAGGAAGGCAAAACTGTGAAGCTTGAGCACATGGGCTACATGGCCGGAACAGATGCTCAGAGAGCCGCGGACATCAACAAGATGTTCGCTGACAAAGAGGTCAAAGCCATCGTCTGTGCCATAGGAGGACAGGTTGCGATTCGAACTCTACGCTATCTGGATTTCGATTTGATAAAGTCCAACCCTAAGATTTTCTCAGGCATGAGCGACATCACAACCTTTCACGTTGCCTTTCTTGCAAAGACAGGTCTCAGCGGCCTTCATCAGTCAGACGTCATTTTTGGCTTCGGAGCAGACCTGAAAAGCTTGGAAGCCAGTTACGAAATGGGGCTTTTCATGAAAATCACTGAAAACGCGGAGCCTCTGGGACTGCTGCCCAAGTTCACGCCGTGGGAGGTTTGGCGTGAGGGTGAGGCTGAAGCGAGGCTTTTCGGCGGAAACATTCCGTCGTTGCAGACGTTGCTTTCGACTCCTTACTTCCCAAAAATCGATGAGCAGATTATCTTCTTCTGGGAGTGCACGGTGAAGCCGCTTGAGAAGATAGACCAGGACCTGACTCAGTTCAGGGAAGCTGGCTTGTTTGATAAGACGAGTGGCATGCTCATCGGCAAGATCAGGGGCGAGGAGCCCAACCAGCCTGGCACGATAAGGGACATGACCGAAGAAGTCAAGAAAGTGATCCTGGACATAGCTGAAGAATTTGATTTTCCCATCATCGCAAGCATGGATTTCGGTCACTACACGCCTAACCTGCCGTTGCCGTTTGGGCTTAGGGCGAGCATGAACACGGAACGGGCCAGAGTGCGGATAAACGAGTCCTACGTGAACTAGCTTTAACGTGGGAAAAGCGTTTAAGCTACGTTGAAGTCTAGGCTTTAAGGTTTGCTGGAGTCGAAGGACTTGCAGGGCACGTACAAACTGCGGAAATTCGGTGTGAACGACTTGGCAAGCGTCACGCACATCAATGAGCTGTGTCTTCCAGAAAACTACACCGACATCTTCTTCGTAGACTTGTACCGCAGGTTCCCTGAAACCTTTATCGTCGCAGAAGAAGATGACAAGGTCATTGGATACATCATGTGCAGGGTTGAGGTTGGCTTTTCAAACTTCGGCCTCAGCGGCTTCGTCAAGAAGGGACACGTCGTTTCCATTGCCGTTCTGCCTGAACACAGGCGCAAGGGCATAGGAGAGGCTCTGGTAACCCAAGCCATGGAGGGCATGCGAGCCTACAGCGCCAAGCAGTGCTACTTGGAAGTCAGAGTGACCAATGAAGAGGCAGTTGCTCTTTACAAGAAGCTGGGTTTCGAAGTCACCCGCACGGTTCACGGGTACTACGCAGACGGAGAAGACGCCTTCGTGATGAGCCGTGACATACAGTCGAAAAACAAATGAACATGCCTAGACGAGCACGGGCTCCGCTCTTTCACTCACAAAGTTAATTGCCTGCAGAACAGACTTTGCCAGTCCTAACAGCCCCAGCAGCATCGAAATGACGAGAAACAGTCGAAGGTCAACGATCAGATTCACGTTTCCAACGGTGTACTCGAAGATTCCCGCGTTCAGGAAGAAGACCAGATAAAACATGACAAACAGGGCTTTTGCCGCGTTGAAAACATGCTGAAAAAGCGTGCCTGAAGCCAGATCGCTGATGATCATCAGCACGACGTAGACTACGATGAAGGTTTGGAACATCTGCTGCAAACCGGGGATAATCGATGAAACCGGCGCCAAAAACTGAATCAGAACGGTATAAACCACGATCACTATCGTAGCCTTGACTGCGGCTTTGGCGACTTTGAGCATGTTTTTCCAAATTCTTCCTTTGGCCCGATTTTCTTCAGTCACCATGAGCGGCGATCTCCTGCCCATAATTGAAAAAAGTCGTAACGAAAAAGACTTCAAAACGTACTACGGGCCCTGCTGCTGACGGGACATAGACTTCAAGGTTACCAGCGAACGGTGAATCTTGAGTCACTTGGATGCTGGTTTGACCTTGGCCAATCAGCTCACTAGCGTTGCTGTACGCGCGCAGCCACACTACACCTGACAGGTCAAAGAATGCATGGTTCTCAAAGCTCAGTGGAACGGTGGCCACAGAATAAGTGGCGTTGAACATGGCGAGCTGAGGCGTTCCCAGCGTCAGATTGTAAAGCGGTGCTCCCCACTGCATAGAAGAGTTCGTTGAGACCTGCACTGGGATTACCCCCGCGGCCAGCATGCTTAGCCTCGTGTTTGTTGTGAGGTCAGTGTCGTTGTTCAAGAGGCTTTGATGAGTTTGCAGCAGGTCAGTGACGTTCAGCCTCAAGTCTTGGGTGACGTTTATCGTCTGGCCTTGAGCTATTGCAGATATGAAGATTGATCCTCCTGCGAGCGCCGAGCCCTCTTCGTCTAGGAAGCTTTTGGAGATGTTGAAATCAGCTATCTCGTAGAGACCGGTGTTGACGACAGAAACTGGGAAAGAAAACAGTAATTCATGGTCTTCTGTCGTGCTTGTTTGCGGCTGTCCGAGGCTTACCTGAAAGTCTTTCATAGAATATATTGCGGATGCAGAGAAGATGATGAGAAAAATCCAGAAGGCGGACGTAGCTAAGCTTATGATTCGGATAGGTATTCTCATGATTGGCTGTTCTCCGGTGTAAGGCAATCCGTTAGACAAAGCATGCCGTTGGAGAAACTCAGTTCTTCTCTTTCTGATCCTGCTGTGACTCTTGGTTTGGTTCTTGGGGCTTCTGCTGTGTCTGTGGTACTTTTTCTGGCGTCAGGACCACGATCTCTGGTTCGTACGGCTTGGCTTCAGCCTGCAATATTTCTGTCTTGGGTCTTGTAGCAGGCTGTGGCGTTTCTTTAACTATTGTCGGTTCCTCCGTGAGCACTGCTGGTGTCTGACGCGCTTGGGAAATTATCGTAACTCCTCTTATCGTCAGAAGTGAGCCTACCCAGCCCATGACGCCTAGGTACATTATGCGAATGCACGTTGAGATCAATGGAGCAAGAGTTGCGCCGAATGTGCCTGCGAGGTCGCTGGAAGGAAGTATTGACAGCCCTTGAGTCAGGAAGCCGTAAGCACTGGCGAAGGTGAATATCAGTAGGGCTACCCCTATCATGAGCACGGTGATCCCGGACAGGGTTATCTTGTCCCTGAAAGTCTTGAACATTTGTCGTTTCCCGCTTCTAGTCGGGCCTGTGTAATATTAAATCTTCTTATACACGAAACACGATCTTGAATCCATATAAAAGAAACTGAACGGCGTCACAAATGAGTAGAAAAATGGTGGTTGAAACTAAGGCGTTATGCCAAGTTTCTGATAGATTCTCTGCTTACTCTCTTCCACGCTCTTCTGCACGTCTGCGAACAGGTTGTTTCCGTGTGAGTCGATGGCGACTGCCAGCGGGCCGAATTCTTCAGCTTCGAAGATCCACATGGCTTCGGGCATTCCTAAGTCGAACCATTCCACGCTTTTGATGCTCTTTATTGCCTTAGCAGCCAGCACTGCGGCTCCACCCGTGAAGGCACCGTAGACGGCGCCGTACTTTGCCATCGCGTCTGTTGTCCTCTTTCCCATGCCGCCCTTGCCGATGACCACTCTGACTTTGAAGTCTTTGATGAACTCGTCTTCGAAGATGTCCATCCGCGTGCTCGTCGTGGGGCCAGCGGCCACTGCTACCCACTTGTCCCCTTCTTTAGCTACAACGGGTCCGCAGTGGAACACAGCTAAGCCTTCAAGGCTGACGGGCAGGGGCTTGCCTTCCTTGAAGTATTCCAGCGCTCTTCTGTGAGCCTGATCTCTGGCGGTCACTATGGTTCCAGTCACGTAGAGCACATCGTTGACTTTGAGTTTGCGAATTTGCTCCTCCGAGATCGGAGTCTTAAGCTTGTAAACTGTCATCTCTTTCACCTCACCACTCCAGCTTGTGCGTTAAGTACTCGACATTTCCATCCGCGCTTATCCTTGCCGTCGCATGTCTTGAGGCCCAGCAGTTGAAGGCGACGGCCGCTGGGAAAGACGCTGGGTGTCTGAAAGCGTAGTCGATATGCACGCCGAGGACTGTTGTTTTTCCTCCGAGTCCCATCGGGCCTATCCCGGTCATGTTTGCCGCCTCAAAGATCTCTTTCTCAAGCTTGGCGATTTCTGGGTCCGGGTTGTGCTCAGTGAGAGGTCTGAGCAGGATTTTCTTGGCCAGTTTCATCGACGTGTCGGCTCCGCCGCCCATCGCGACTCCCAGTATGTTCGGGGGACAGGGCTGAGCTCCAGCCTTTATCACGGCGTCCACCACAAACTTCTTCAAACCCTTGATCCCTTCGCCGGGAACGATCATTCCGCCGATGCAGACGTTTTCGGACCCTCCTCCCTTGGTCAACACCGTCATTTCCACACTGTCTCCTGGAACGATTTCCCAATTCAGAACAGGTATGTATCTTCCGGTGTTGTCTCCGCTGTTCTTTCCCGTGAACGGGTCAACCGCGTTCGGTCTCAGCGGAACTTCCTTCGTGGCCCTCTTCGTAGCGTTTATCAGCGCGGTCTCGACTCTGTCAAGGTTCTTTGCTTTGGCGCCCGCCTTGATGTAGAAGATAATCGTGCCCGTGTCTTGGCACACTGGAGCCTGATATTTTTCCGCCAGTTCAATGTTGTCCAAGATCGCTTTCAGCTGCGTTTTGCCCGTGGCGCTCGTCTCTTCAGCGTACGCTTTTTTCAAAGCCTGCTTTACGTCGTCTGGCAAGTAGATGACCGCTTGTTTCAGAATGTTGAAGGCAACGTTTTCCGCGACTTTTTCTGTTTCCAAGGTTTCTTCCCCTTTTTGGCTTGTTTTATGGAAGAGGCGCGTACTTATACCTTGTCTTGCTCGTCGCAGATACTGAAAGAAGACTGTTTCGGGCTGTTCACTTTAACCTATCTCTCCGTGTAAGGTGGGCTGTTAAGCTTCGCGTGTTTTAAATACGGCGTGTCTATCTGTTCTATCAACTGTGGAAGGAGAGAAGGGTTTTATGGCCTCGGAAGAAACATCGGAAAGCTCTGAGGACACCACTAAGAAGAAGTATGAGTTTTTAGAGGACTTGCCAGGAGTCGGTCCTGCTACTGCCCAGAAGCTGCGAGAGATGGGTTTTCACACGATCGAGTCTCTGGCCATGGCGACCGCCCGGGAGCTGGAGCCCGCCGGCATAAGCGAGAAGAAAGCCTTCTCGATAATTGAGATTGCACGTGCAAATATCGGCGTCTCTTTCATTCGAGCAGACGAGCTCCTGAGGATGCGCAAGGACGTTTTGCGTCTGACGAGTGGAAGCAAGGTTGTGGACAGGCTGCTTAATGGCGGAATGGAGACGCAGACCATAACGGAGTTTTACGGCGAGTACGGAAGTGGAAAAAGTCAGATCTGCCACCAGCTGTGCGTGAACGTTCAGCTGCCTCCCGATAGAGGCGGTCTCGGCGGTTCAGCGTTGTACGTTGACACTGAGAACACCTTCCGCACCGAACGCATCGTTTCGATGTCTAAGCATTTGGGGCTTGACCCTGAACAGGTCGTGAAGAACATAATCTACGCGGAAGCTTACACTTCTGACCATCAGATGTTCCTGCTTGACAATGCTGATGAGGTCATCAAGGCAAACAATGTGAAACTGATAATCGTAGACTCTTTGACAGCGCACTTCAGAAGCGAGTACATTGGACGCGAGATGCTGGCGCCTAGGCAACAGAGACTGAACAAGCACATGCACAAGCTCATCGGTTTGGCGAGAGCCTTCAACGCTGCGGCAGTCGTGACCAATCAGGTTATGGCGAAGCCCGACGTTTTCTTCGGAGATGCGGTTCACCCCATCGGCGGTCACATCGTCGGACACACGAGTCACACGCGTGTTTACCTGAGAAGGGCTGCGCATGGGCCCATACGCATAGCGCGGCTGGTCTCAAGCCCTTACCTGCCTGAAGGCGAGGAAATATTTAAAGTAACAGAGAACGGCATAGAAGATGCTTCTGAAGAAGAGAAGAAGCCTCGTGGTCACTGAAGATGCCTATTCCGTCAGCTCTCGTAACAAGATTCTTTCAGTTGCTAGTCAACAGGCAGTTCACAGAAGCAGAGCGGGAGCTGGAGAGGCTGAAGCAGAAGATGCAGAAGACAGAGTGGAACAGAGGATACTTCAGGGCCCTTTACGGCATGTTTCTGTCCCGCAAGGCAAACGGTGACTCGTACGCGCTCTTCTCAACCATGGATTTGAACGATAAGCCAGGCCTAAACAGTTACAGACGAGAATTTCTCGAACACGTGAGGAACAGGCTGCACGGAGACTTTGACCGAGGTTTCTTTTCAGCGTGGGCAGACTGTATGCGCGTGATCAGCAGAATAACCGTCCCCAGCAACGTGGCCAGTCCAAGCACCAGGGTTTCAGCGGCTCAAGAAGAGAACCCTGAGAACGTGAGCCCTGACGACCAAGCATCGATGGAAGACTTCCTCAAAGAGGAAACAGGCTAGGCACCAGCCCCAGCAAGCATCGTGTACAGCAGAGCGAAAAAAGTTATCCAGGAGAGAAAGTAGATTCCTATTCCCGTTGTCAACAGCTTCTGAGTTTTCTGCACTTTAAGTCGAAATCCGGCCTTTATGACGTAGTAGGAGAGCACGTACACTATTATAGCAAGGGACACGCTGTTCAGCAAGAGGTTATATTGAAACGTTGTTCTGGAAATCGCGTTTGCCACCACGCCATAACCTATGCAGACCAAAGCGGCCAGGATGCCGAACCCGAATCTGAGCCAGTAAACGGTTTCCAGAGGTTTCAAGGCTTTCTAACCTTTCCAACTTATATTTTGGAACGAGATTTAAAGTTGCCTATTATCGACTATTTCGACAGGAATAGAATTCTAGAACAATGCCTTCTCACACGGGACGAGGCATGCGAGCCTACTCGTATCGAAGCAGATACAATGGCTTGCTTGCTTCTATTTTCCTCTGGCTCTTGGAGATTTTCTTCAACAGACAATCGCGCTCAACGGGTTGAATTGCATTTTGTGTGTTCAATCTTCGTAACCCACCCTTCCCAAGGACGAGGATACATTTTTGGTTTATGAAGTCACAATCCATATTTCAAATCTTCAAGTCTTCAGTATGCCAGAAGGAGAAAGACCGCCGTTCGGATGCTGGCAGATAGGGCGAGAACGCGTATTTATAGTGTCTGAGTCACTAGTGTGTGATGTGACTCGGGTTGTCCAGGAAGGAGTTCACAAGCTTCGACGTTGCTGCCGTCGTGCGAGAGTTGAAAACCGAAGTGCTAAGTTCGATCGTGAGCAACATCTATCAGCTGGACGCCAAGACCATAGCCCTCAAACTACACAAAGCTGACAAACCAACGCTCTGGCTGATCCTGGCGGCTGGAAGACGGATGAACCTGACGGCCTACGCGTCAGAGAAGCCTTCCACGCCTCCTGCGTTTTGCATGGCTCTAAGGAAGTATTTGCGGAACGCTCGATTGAGCTCCATCGAACAGTACGAGTTTGAGAGGGTGGTTGTGTTGTCCTTCCACGCTCAAGATATTGATTTCCAATTGATCCTGGAGCTCTTCGGCGACGGAAACATCATTCTTGTAGGCGAAAATGCTGAGATCCTCCAAGCTCTAGTCTACAGGCGGATGCGCGACAGGAACGTAGTCCGCGGCGAACCTTTCAAGTTTGCACCTTCAAGCGGAAAGAATCCGTTCAAGGTGAACCAGGAGGAATTCAACTTAACCTTAAAATCTTTCGGCGATGTTGAAGTCGTCAGGGCACTCACTCGTTTTCTAAGCATAGGCGGCATCTACGCAGAGGAGGTTCTAGCTCGGGCTGCTGTTCATAAAGCCAAGGTCTGCAACCTGTTGAGCGATGATGAAGTCAGGACCATCTTCGAAAACCTTCAGGAGCTGTTGTCGCACGTTAGGAATGGAGCCCTAGAGCCTCGTGTCGTCTTCGACAAGACCGACGTTCTTGTTGATGCTACGCCTTTGATGCTCAAACGTTACGAAAGTGAAGCCTTCAAAACCCATCCCCATTGCACATTCAACGAGGCACTGGATGAGTTCTACGCCAAACTGTCAGTGCTTGAAAGTGCTGCCCAGGGGACGAAGGTTGAAGAGTTCAAAGCTGAAGCGGCAAGACTTGAACGCATCGTAGCTGAACAGCAGAAAGTAGTCGCCAGCGCACGTGCCGAAGCGGAGCGACACAGGCGCATCGGTGACTTGATCTATGCACACTTCACTGAGTTACAAGCCATAATAGAAAGATTCCTGGGAGAAAAGAAGAGCGGCAAGGAATGGAAGAGCATGATTTCTGAAGTTTTAAGCGAGAAACAGAAGGGTGTCAAGCCGTGGATGTTTTTTGAGTCTTTCAACAACGAGGAGTTCTCAATCAAGGTCTGTGTGAACGACTTGTCCTTCAACCTAGACTTGCGCAAGACACTCTTTGAAAGCGCGTCAGAATTTTACAAGCGTAGCAAACGTGCCAAGCAGAGAATGGAAGGCGCTCAGGTGGCCTTAAACGATTATTTGAGCAGACTTCAGGAAGCTAAGGCAAAGGTGGACGAGGCTCACGCGTTGGAGTTTGTCAAGCCAGCCGAAGCCTTGGGGATGCTTGAGAAACGCAGGGTGAAGCGTAAGGAATGGTTTGAAAAGTTCAGGTGGTTCGTGTCATCCGACGGGTTTCTGGTTGTCGCTGGCAAGGACGCCGTGACCAACGAGGTATTGATCAAGAAGTACACCGACAGCGGAGACATCGTTTTCCACGCCGATATTGTCGGTGCGCCGTTTGTCGTAATCAAGAAGGGAGAGCAAGAACTAGGTGAAGAGTGCTTGCGTGAAGCAGGAGAGTTCGCCGCTGCTTTTTCGAGAGGGTGGCGAGAGGGCTTTGCAAGTGTGGATATTTACTGGGTTAAGCCGGAGCAACTGAGCAAGGGAGGGCCTTCTGGCGAATCCGTAGGTCGCGGTGCATTCGTTGTTCGCGGCGAGAGAAACTGGATGCGCGGGGTTTCGCTTAGGATAGCGGTTGGCGTTGCTCTTGACGAGGAAACAGGCGTGACCAAAATCAGCGGAGGACCTGTCGAAGCGGTCAAGACCAAGACAACTGCACACGTGGTAATCGTACCGGGAGACTTGAGCGGCAAGGAACTTTTCAAGCGTGTTCTCAGAAATTTGTCTGGAAAAGTGTCCAAGGAACTGCGAGAAGCCATCTTAAGCCTGTCAGTTGAGTCGGTTAGAGAGTTTATTCCCTTCGGAAAGGGCACGGTTCTGAAAGACTGAATTGAAGTAGAGAACTCTGCATGCTCTTTGTGATATGAGAATGTTTTGAGGTGGCTTTGGCGTCTCGGTGGCTCACCCTGTTTTCTCCTCCAGTCGATTTTGCAAGGCTCTTTACTTAGGAGGTGATCCGGCCGCAGGTTCCCCTACGGCCACCTTGTTACGACTTTTCCCTCCTTACAAAACCTAGATTCGACGCAGCCAACAAAGACCACGCCTCACCCAGAAGTCGCTCGGATGGAACGACGGGCGGTGTGTGCAAGGAGCAGGGACGTATTCACCGCGCGCTAGTGACGCGCGATTACTAGGGATTCCATGTTCACGAGGGTGGGTTTCAACCCTCGATCCCAACTACGGCAGGCTTTAGGGATTTCCTTCCCCTTTCGAGGTCGGAACCCATTGTACCTGCCATTGCAGCTCGCGTGTGGCCCGGGAGATTCGGGGCATACTGACCTGCCGTGGCCCGCTCCTTCCTCCGCCTTATCGGCGGCGGTCTCCCCAGTGTGCCCAGCTCGAGGCTGGTAGCAACGGGGGATGCGGGTCTCGATCGTTGCCTGACTTAACAGGACACCTCACGGCACGAACTGGCGACGGCCATGCACCTCCTCTCAGCTCGTCTGGCAAGACCTTTAATCTGGCTTTCA